>CAWDOH010000022.1:0-102311 GCA_963803725.1 Bryobacterales bacterium
GCTGGTGGCATTCCTGACGTTTAATCGCAGCCGCCGAAGGCGGGGCGCTCCACTATTTCGTGCGGGCGACTGGGCGGGTTCGCGATCGTCGGATTCTTAGGCACCGCGGTGATGTCCACCAACCAGTTCGGTTTCGATTCTTCCGGTTTCCGCCGTTATTTTCTGCTTCCTATAGATCCGGGCGCGATCCTGCGTGCCTCGAGTTAGCCGCCTGTCTGCGTCGGAGGCACGCTGGTGGCCGCCGCGTTCGTCCTATGGGTCCTGTTTGCGCCGGTTCCGTTCGACCGCGCATCGCGCCCATGCTGCTGTCAACCGGCATCGGCGGATTGTGCCTGTTCCACGGGCTATCCATCTGGACTTCGCTGCTGGCGCCGCGGCGCACCAGTTTTGAAACGACGTTCGGCAATCAACTCTCGCTGAGCGCCAACATCCTGTTGATCGGCAGCGTGCTGGCCGGTGTTGTTCGGCGTGGTTGCGGTGGATAAATCGTCGGGCCTGCGGCCTTGTTGGATTATTGGTGGGTGTCGATTCCTTGGCGGCCGCGCTGGCCGTCGCTTTCTATCTCTACTCGCTGCGCGGGGAGCGGGTTTATTTGTGAGCCGCCGGGAACGCCTCTTGAATGCGCTCGAAGGACGGAACTGCCGACATGACGCCTGCGATAGAAGTCGCCAACCTAACTAAGAAGTACGGACAGACCGTGGCCGTGGAGAATCTCTCGCTGACCGTGCCGGGGGGAACCATGTTCGGCTTCCTGGGCCGAACGGCTCGGGGAAGAGCACCACCATCGGCTGCCTCACGGGACTGCTCGATCCGACTGCCGGCGAGATCCGGATTCTGGGCGAGCCCTTCCGCGAGGCGCGTCGCGCTGAAACGGCGCATGGGCGTGATGCCGGAGTCGCTGGGCTTGTTCGATCCTCTCTACGCGCACGAATTTCTGCTTTTTTCAGGCGCGCATGTTCGGCCTGGATGAAGAGACCGCGCGCCAACGCGTCACCGAGCTGCTGGACGCCATGGAACTGGGGGCACCGGCAAGAAGCGGCTTTCGGAATTCAGCGCCGGCATGCGCAAGCGCGTGGCTTTTGCCGCCGCTGTGATTCATGGTCCCGATCTGCTGTTTCTCGACGAGCCGTTCGAGAGCATCGATCCGGCCGGCGTGGCTCTATCAAGCAATGGCTGCACAAAATCACCGCGCAGGGCCGCACCGTTTTCCTCACCACGCACGTGCTCGAGACGGTGGAGCGGCTGTGCTCGCAGGTGGCCATCATCACACAAGCCCGGCAAACTGGTATGGCAGGGCGATATCAGCGCGCTGGACCGCGATGGCACGATCTCGCACGACGGCCAGGAATTCCGCACGCTGGAGCAGTTGTTCCTGCATCTGACCGGCGAGCGCTACGCCGAGTTGGGTTGGCTGTAGGACAGGCCTCCTGGCCTGTCCATTCGACTTTCTACATTATTTCCGCCGTTGTGGGGCAGGCACTCTGCCTGCGCGGGCCTCGTAGGCCCGCTCTTCGGCGAGCGAAGCTCGCCCTCGCAAGCGCGTAGGCCTGCCGAAAGGCGGCCTGAGAGGCCGCCGCAGGCAGGGTGCCTGCCCCACGCTAACGATGGAACGCCAGACCCAGCGATGCCAATGGATGGTCGTGCCCGGAGATCCCGCCCAAATGGGCACGCGTAAATATGTCCCGGAACTCGACGCGTACGCCCAGCCGGCGGCTGCTCGAAACTCCATGCCGGAGGGAACGCTGACCGCCCACGTGGTAACCCGGTTCGCCGAGTTACTCACCACGGCGCCGCTCACGGTCGTGCTATAGCTACCGAAACTCGCCGCACCCGCCCCAATCCCGATATAAAACGACAACCGCCAAAAACTGACGAACTTATCGCGCACGCCGGGCGTAAAGAACGTATTGATGTGATTGTACGACATGACATTGGGACCCACGCTGCCGGATAGGTCCCGGTCAGAATGACGGGCACGTCCAGATAAAAGTCCTGTCCCAAGAATGTGTGGAATTGGGTGGCGTAGTCGATTTCTCCGCCCAGCGTTACAAAGCCGGATAACTGGCCGTTGCTGGTGGCCTCCGTCGAAACGGCGGAGGTCCCAAACATCAGGGACAAATCGCTGTTTTGCGCAAAGGCGGCACCCATGGCCAGGATGGCTATCGACACGCTGCGGATCAGAACTTTCGGCATGGTTCCTCTCCCTCAAGCGAATGATACGTTGGGCGCGGGCGGCGTGGCGACCGATTTCCAATGAACGGTCGGAATCCACGATGGGCGGCGCCATTCATGACCACCGGGGGCCGCTTACAATAAGCTCGCGCCGTTCATGGGGAAGCAGTTGTCTTTGCGCGGAGGCTTGCGCATACTGGAACTGCGGCGGCCGGACGAATGGGCGGCCGGAATACCCAATGCGTCGAATGTTGACATGCATGGTCGCGCTGGTGCTGGCCGGGTCAGTACCGCTCTGGAGCCAGCCGAGTCGTGGAAGAAGCTGCGTTATGCCGGCGGAAGCATCTCCATGAAAGCGGTCAATCCGGAGCTCGATCCGTACGATTGGAACACCAGTCTGACGGCAACAAAGGATGACATCGTGTTGTACTTCATGCACGGCATATCCGTCCGGAGGCTGCGCATCAAACCCGATCAGGTGACCGCGCTGAGCTATGGCGAGGAGGCGCGGCGGCGAGTCAGCGATCTGGTGGCGGAGGGCGTGCTGTTTCCCCCCCTAGCCCTGTTTGGCCTGTTGCATAAGAGTACCGCGCACTTCATAGGAATCGAATATCGCGCTTCCACCACCGAGGCTTTCGGAGCCGCTTTCGACATAGGAAAGCCGGGCGCTATCCTGTTGGAGGCGGATAAGAACGATTACAAGGCCATCTTACTGCGACTCAAGACAGTAACTGGAAAGCCCGTACAGAACGCACCTTAGGCAGGTTGGTTGACATGCTCGGCTACAGACTCCTCTATCTCGCCTCGCTGATCACCTTCACCTTCGGCGCGCTGACTTTCTCCGTTTTGACGCTTTTCTATTGGCGGGAGTGAAGGCTGCGCCACAGTCCCGGGCGGGCGCGCGTGTTCCCCTTTTTTACGGTGATCTGCGCGCTGGCATTCGTGCTGAACCTGGCGGTGCGCTTTGCCGGCGCATACCGCCCGGACTCCGTGCTGACCAACGCTATCGCAGCCGTCCTGGACTTAGCCACGGGTCTGCTGCCGCCGCTGCTGTTCTATCTGATCTACGCGGAGGAAAAGCCCGGCCTGGCCTCCCGCCGGCTTTGGGACGGATTGCTGGCGGCGTTCTATGCCATCGGCGTGGCGGCGGCTGCCGCACAAGCGTTAAGCGATACGTCGCTGGCGGTCCTGATGGACGGACATTCTGGACAGCGCACGCGCAGCCATGCTGGGAGCCGCCGGTGCGCTCGGATTGTTGGCGCAAATATTTTCCCGGCGCACTGTGACGCCGGTTGAGCTACGCTATCGCCGGGCGATGCGCATCTTGCTTTGTTTGGCCGTGATACTGGGCGCCGCAAACCTGGCCCTCCCGAATCCGTTCGTCAGACTTCTGCCGGACTATCTGGTGTTAGGTTTCTTCTGCGTGACTCTGTATTACAAAGAGCGGCTGGTATTTTTCGATCTGCTGATCAAGCGAGGCGCCTTCTTCGCCGTGGCGCTGGTGGGAACGACCATCCTCTTTGCAGCGGCGCCGCACTTTTTCGATCGCCTTCCTGCGGACTGGAGCCGTCCCTGGATCGGCGCTCTACTGTTGACGCCGCTCTGGCTATTGGCGCCCTGGGTTTACGGACAACTGGAGAGCGGCATCGACCGCGCGTGGTTGCACCGGCGCTACTCCGTGGCGGACGCGGAACGCCAGTTTGTGGCCGACGTGCAGGCCTCGTCCACCGAAGAAGATCTGCGGGTGCGTGCGGCGCGCAGCCTGACCGGCATCTTCCAAGCGGCCGCCGAGGTGCGCTTCGCCGCCGGGCCCCCGCCCAGCCAACCGGAGGGTCTGGCCCGCGAACTGGAGCGGCAAGGGTCGCCAATGGGGTGGATGGCGCTGTCCGCCCGGGCGACCGGCATTCCTTACATGAGCGACGACCGCCGTGTGCTCCGCTCGCTGGCGCACACCCTGGGAATCGTGCTCGAAAACGTGCGCTTCCGCCAGCAACAACAGGAGCAGGCGGAGCGCGAGCGGGAACTCCGCTGGCTCACCAGCCGCGCCGAGTTGAAAGCGTTGCGCGCGCAGATCAACCCGCACTTCCTGTTTAACGCCCTGAATGCCATCGCCGGCATCCCCGGCAATCCGCGGCTGGCGGAGGAAACTGTAGAACAACTGGCCGGGGTGTTCCGTTATACATTGCGGAAATCGGAGACGGAATGGGTTCGTCTGGAGGAAGAGTTGGAGTTTGTAGCGGCGTACCTGGGCGTGGAGAAGGCCCGCTTCGGCGAGAGATTGCAAGTGGAGTTGCATGTGGATCCCGGCGCCTGCGGCATTCCCGTGCCCGCCATGAGCATCCAGCCGCTGGTGGAGAACGCCATTAAGCACGGCGCTTCCACGGTAGAGGGGCAAGGCCGGATTCGTGTGCAGGCGGCGTCGAAGGAGGGCCGATTATGGATCGAAGTATTCGATAATGGGCCGGGCTTTCCGCTCGATTTCGCGCTCGCCGGATCGGCCGCCGTGCAGCCAGGCTACGGTCTGCGCAACATCGCGGAACGGTTGCGGGGTTATTATGGCGAATCCGCCCAACTCGGCTGGACCAGCGATTCGCACGGCACGCGCGTGTTCCTGAACATCCCCGACGCGCCCGCGCCAGACCTCGAAGGAAGCATAGCCGGGAGCGGCTCAGTAGGTAACGACGGATGCGCGTTCTGATTGTCGACGATGAAGCTCCCGCCCGCGTACGGCTGCGCCAGATGCTGCCCATCCGGATATGGAAGTGGTGGGGGAGGCGGAAACCGGTGTACAGGCCATGGATCTGGCCGCGGACCTGCAGCCGGATCTGTTGCTGCTGGACATCCGGATGCCTGGCTGCAGCGGTATCGACGTGGCCGCCTGTCTGCCGCAGCCGCGCCCGCATGTGATTTTCTGCACCGCCTACGATCAGCATGCGGTGGATGCCTTCGAGTTGCATGCCGCGGACTACCTGTTGAAGCCCATCAGCCGCGCGCGGCTGGCGGAAGCGCTGGACCGTGTGCGCGCTCTATCCGCGGCGGCGCGCGAAGACGCCTTGGATGGAATGGCCCGCAACCGCGGCGCACGTCCGGCTCGCTTCCTGGTGAAAAGCGCGACGAAATATGTGGTGGTCAGCGGTACCGCCTCGACAGCGGTGAACAGCTCGCCGACCCCGCGTCGCGCCACCAGCCCAAGGGCGTGCTCGGGCCCTCGGCAGTCGTCGACCTTGCCGCACACGGCTGGACCGACGACGGGTACCGGCCGCGGCCGCTCTGGGAGCACGTCATCTCCGAGGTCCACATCGGCACGCTGAGCCCGGGCGGCACGTTCGACTCGGCGCACGAGGCGCTCGAGCGGCTCGTCGAGGTCGGCATCAGCACGCTCGAGATCATGCCGGTCGCCCAGTTACCCGGGTCGCGCAACTGGGGCTACGACGGCGTCTTCCCGTTCTCGGTCCAGTCGACCTACGGCGGGCCGGCCGGGCTGCAGCGCCTGGTCAACCGTGCCACGAGCGCGGCCTGGCGGTGATCCTCGACGTGGTGCACAACCACATCGGGCCGCTCGGCAACGTGCTCGCCTCCTTCGGCCCCTACTTCACCGACCGCTACCGCACACCGTGGGGACCGGCCCTCAACTTCGACGGCGCCGGCTCCGACCACGTCCGCGCCTACTTCTTGGAGAGCGTCGTGCAGTGGTTCGTCGATTATCACATCGGACCACGCTGCGGCTCGACGAAATCCACGCGATCCTCGACACGACCGCCACCCCCTTCCTCGTCGAGCTGACCGAGCTCGCCTCGCACCTCTCCGAGCGCCTCGGCCACCCTGCCGCGCTCATCGCCGAGAGCGGCGACAACGATCCGAGAGTGGTGACGGGGCGCCCCTCGGGTGGGATCGGCATGGACGCCCAGTGGAACGACGACTACCACCACTCGCTGCACGTAGCACTCACCTCCGGAGCAGGATCGCCTACTACGCCGACTACGGACGGGTCGAGGACCTGGCGCGGGCGATCGACGACAGCTTCGTCCTCCCAGGGCGAGTACTCGTTGTACCGGCAACGCCGCCACGGCGCACCCTCGGGGTGGATCGACCCCGAGCGCTTCGTCCTGTTCGCGCAGAACCACAACCAGGTGGGCAACCGGCCGCGGGGCGAGCGCCTCTCCACCCTGGTGTCGCTCGACGCCCAGCGGCTCGCCGCCGGGCTGCTCTTGCTGAGCCCGGGGGTTCCGCTCCTATTCATGGGCGACGAGTATGGCGAGACCGCACCGTTCCCGTTCTTCGTCGACCACCCCGACGCCGAGCTGAACGCCGCGGTTCACGAGGGGCGGACCCGGACGCTGCGAGCGATGGGGTTCGGCGAGGCGCCGACAGACGAGGCGGCCGCAGCCACCTTCGCCTCGGCGATCCTCGACCCGTCGCTCCGGGAGGCGCCGGGCCATCGCGAGCTCTACACGTTGCACCGGGGCCTCATCTCCTTGCGGGAGGCTCACCCGGCCTTGGCGCGGTCGCGTCGGGTCGACGTGTCGGCCTCGGTGCACGGCTCGGTCCTGACCCTCACCCGGCGGGACCCGGCGGGCTCAGCGGTGTCGTTGTTCAACGTGGGGCCCGCGCCGTCCGTCGCGCTCGCCCCCTCGCTCGTGGCCGGGGCGGGCCCGGCCGGCCGCACCCGCTGGCACAAGCTGTTCGACTCGGCCGACCCGGTGTACGGCGGTCGGCGGCCCGAGCAGCCCGCCGAGGCGCTCCCGGGGGACTCGCTCTCGCTCGCCCCCTGGGCCTTCTGTGTCTATGCGAGCGCGCCGGCCCGGCCGGGTGGCGAGCCGTGAGGGTCTGGCCGGGCAGCCCGCACCCCCTCGGCGCGACCTGGGACGGTGGCGGGGTCAACTTCGCCCTGTTCTCGGAGAACGCGACGTCGGTCGAACTGTGCCTGTTCGAGGACCCCCACTCGGGGGAGCCGACCGCCACCGTCGTCATGCCCGAGTCGACCGACCGGGTGTGGCACGCTTATCTCCCCGACGTCCAGCCCGGCGCGCTCTACGGCTATCGGGTCGAGGCCCCCACGAGCCGGAGCGGGGGCACCGCTTCAACCCCAACAAGCTGCTCATCGACCCCTACGCCAAGGCGGTCACCGGCCCGATCCAGTGGTCCGACGAGCTCTTCGGCTACACGATTGGGGACCCGGCGGCCGACCTCTCGTTCGACCCGCGACTCGGCCGCCGGGATGCCCAAGGGCCAGGTGATTGACCCCGCCTTCACCTGGGGCGACGACCGCCCGCCCAACACGCCGTGGAACCGGACCGTGATCTACGAGGCCCATGTGCGGGGCATGACCATGCGTCATCCGGGAGTGCCCGAGCACCTGCGGGGCACCTATCTCGGTCTGGCCTCCGACGCGGTGATCGACCACCTCCTCCACCTGGGGGTGACCGCGGTCGAGCTGATGCCGGTCCACCAGTTCGTGGCCGACCGCCACCTGGTCGAGCGCGGGCTGACCAACTACTGGGGCTACAACTCGATCGGCTTCCTGGCACCCCACGTCGGGTACGCGACCGGTGGGCTCGGCCAGCAGGTCAGTGAGTTCAAGTCGATGGTCCGGGTCCTGCACCCGCCGGCCTCGAGGTGTTCCTCGACGTCGTCTTCAACCACACCGGTGAGGGCAACCACCTGGGACCGACGCTCTCGCTGCGCGGGATCGACAACGCGGTCTACTACCGCCTCGTCCCCGACGACCCCCGCTACTACCTCGACTTCACCGGGACCGGGAACAGTCTCAACATTTTGCATCCGAGGACCATGGGCCTCATCACCGACTCGCTGCGCTACTGGGTCACCGACATGCACGTCGACGGGTTCCGCTTCGACCTGGCCCCCGTCTTGGTGCGCGGGTACGAGGCGGGCCAGCCGAGCGCGTTCTTCGAGATCATCCAGCAGGACCCGGTGCTCACGACGGTGAAGCTGATCGCCGAGCCCTGGGACGCCGGGCCTGACGGCTACCAGCTGGGCCGGTTCCCGCCCGGCTGGTCCGAATGAAACGGCGCGTTCAGGGACTGCGTGCGCCGCTTCTGGCGTGGCGACGCCGCGCAGGTGCCCGAGCTCGCCTCACGCCTGACCGGCTCGCGGGAGATCTTCGCCCCGAGCGGCCGGCGCACGTACACGAGCATCAACTTCGTCACCTGCCACGACGGGTTCACCCTCACCGACCTGGTGAGCTACGACCACAAGCACAACGAGGCCAACGGCGACGACAACCGCGACGGCGCCGAGGAGAACAACAGCCGCAACTGGGGTGTCGAGGGGCCCACCGAGTCGGTGCGGACCCAGCGGGTGCGTGACCGGATGAAGCGCAACCTGCTGACCACGCTGATGTTGTCCCAGGGCGTGCCCATGTTGCTCGGCGGAGACGAGATCGGGCGCACCCAATCCGGCAACAACAACGCGTACTGCCAGGACAACGAGACGAGCTGGCTCAACTGGGAGGTCGGGGCGACCGGACGGGACTTCACCAACTTCGTGCGCTACCTGATCCAGACGATGCAGAGCAACCCGATCCTGCGTCGTCGGAACTTCTTCACTGGTGAGGCGATCCACGGAGGGCCGACGAAGGACGTGACATGGATCCGTCCCGACGGCCATGAGATGACCGACGCCGAGTGGTCGGAGTCGGAGAACCGCAGCATCGGGATCCTCCTCGGCCGGGCGGCCGACGAGGTCGACGCGCCCGGCCGTTCAGAACGCGGCGACACCCTCCTCGTGCTGCTGAATGCCGGGCACAGCTCGCGCTCCTACACCCTGCCCACGATCGACTCGCCCGGGCACTGGGACGAGTTGCTCAGCGCGCTGCGCCCGATCGGCTCGTTCCCGCGGCCGGTCCGGGGAACGGTCGTCAACCTCGGCGCCCAGTCGAGCCTCCTCCTCAGGCACACCGCGCGGCCCGACCCTTGAGCCCACGGCCGCGCCCTTCGGGGTCGACCTACCGGCTGCAGCTGCACGGGCTCGGGTTCGAGGGCGCCCGCCGCCCTCGTCGGCTACCTGAGCGACCTGGCATCGAGACCCTCTACGTCTCGCCGGTCCTCGCCGCGGTGCCCGGCAGCACGCACGGCTACGACGTGGTCGACCCGACCTGGCTGGACCCCGCCCTCGGCACCGCCGAGGAGTTCGGGGGGCTGCTCGACGAGCTGGGGGCGCACCGGATGCGGCTCCTGTTGGACATCGTCCCCAACCACATGGCCACCGCGCCGGAGAACCGGTGGTGGTGGGACATGCTGCCGCGGGGGCAGGACTCGCCGAGCGCCATTGGTTCGACGTCGACTGGGAGCGGTTCCGGCGCCGGCCAGCGCCCTTTCGGGCTGTCTGTCACAGCAGCGATTTGGGCCGCCGCGCCGCTCCTCAGTCGACTCCGTAGCGCGCTAACAGCACGGCGCGATTCTCCCGCAGGTCCCGGCCGTCGCGGACCCTTGGATAGGGCCGGTTGCCCATCATCCCCTTCAAAACACCAGATTGAATTTGGGTGTGTCCAGCTTGTCCTCTTCGTCGAATTCCTGGTCGCCGAGCCGCTTCTGCCACCAGGAGGCCAGGTGCTTGTCACTGGAGTAGGCCAGCATGCGTTTGGTTTGCGGTAGGCTGTTCTGTGCCGTGGCCGCCGGCAGCGGCAGCGTGGAATTCCGCAGAATGCCCGGTATGATCGACGAGTATGTCCAGGTGTTCTGCGACGGCTCGAACACCTCCGCCATGGGCGCCGCGGCGGCGCTGTTCAGGCTGCTCGGCGTCAGTCCCGGCACGTCCTCGATGGTCCGGACCATGCTTACCGTGGTGTAGCGGGTCGACACCACCGCCTGCTGTTTCACGTACAGCCCCACCACGAAGGCGATGCTGCGGTGAGCATCCACGTGGTCGGCGCCATCCTGGGCGTCGTCTTCCACCACGAAGATCGGAGTAGTGGCGGCATAGGGCTCGCGGCCACCGCTTCCACCAGCAATCCCACCGCGCAATCGTTATTGGCTATCTGCAATCCCGGCGTGCCCAGCCCGGACAGCGCTGTGCTGAAATTGCCGAAGTGATCGTGCGGGAAGCGCACCAGCGGTAAGCTGGGCAGGTTCCCGTTGGCCACATATTGGCTGAATTCGCGCGACCATTCCTGGAAGTTATAAAAGTCCGCGTTGGACTGATCGAATCCGCGGAAGTAAGGGTCCGTGAAGTCGATCAGCGAGTTCTTGGTGGTGTACGCTCGGGGCTGAGGGCAGTGGTTACAGGATGGTCCACGGTGTAGCCCGGCAGGGTCGGGAGGCCGGGATTGAGGGTCCGGAAAACGGCGTGCGGCGCCGCCACCGGGGTAATCGAGAGACCCGTCGGCAGCGCGACCGGCTCGCCCAAGGGAGAATTACCTCCGTTGATTTGAGCGCCCAGCGGCGCGCCCGCTGCCGCGAGCAGGAGCAGAATCAGGATTGGCTTGTTATCGATGATCATAATTTTTGGGGCACGAATCGGCCACTGGGATTATGACAATCGAATATGAATCCTTCATCACAGACGCCGGCGCCGGGAGCGGTCCAGTGTCTTTCCCAACTGTAGGTGTCGGGTGCGACCCCCGGCGGTACGGTGCGATCCCCAGGTAACGGTGCCAGCCCGCGGTACGGCTCGATCCCATCGCGCGGTGCGATCCCAAGGTGCGGTGCGATCCCAAGATGCGCTGGAGTCGCGAGGTGCGGTGCCAGCCCGAGGTACGGTGGCAGCCCGAGGTACGGCGCAAGACCGAGGTCCAGTGCAAACGGTGCGCCGGTCACCCCCGTCTACGCGCCCAAGGCCAGTTCCAGGCGGCGCAGCCCTTCCCCGAACATCCCGGTGTCAACGCCCATGCCGATGCGGATGTAATCGGCCATTTCGAAGAACCGGCCGGGGACGGCGGAGGTGTCGTGTTCGGCCCGCAGGCGCGCCAGGAAGGCATCGGCATCGCCGGCGGGAAGGCGCGCGAAACATGTGGTGCCGGATTCGGTTCGGGTGGCCCGCAGTTCGGGGTGGCGATCCAGAAACGCCGCCAGCAGAGCGCGATCGGCCTCCACCACCCGGCGCGCGCGGTCGCGCAACCGGCTGAGATTTTCAAACGCCGCCACACACAGCAGTTCCGCCGGATGCGCCGGCAGCGAACCGTACAGATCGTTCAGACGGCGCATCTTCCAGGCCAGCTCGGGTTGCGCCAGGATCCAGCCGCAGCGCAGCCCGCTCACGCCGTAGACTTTGGTGAGGCTGCTGGTGACCACGAACTGCGGTCCCAGGCGGAAGGCGGTCGGCGGCGTGTGGTCGTAGACCGCATCGAGGTACACTTCGTCCACCAGCACCAGGGCGCCCGCCTCGGCCGCCACTTCCCCGATGCGCTGCAATGTAGCCTCGGGCGTGAGGACGCTCGACGGATTGTGCAGATTGGTGAGCACAACCAGGCGCGTGTGCGAAGTGAGCGCGCGGCGCACCTCCTCGGGGTCCACGGCAAAGCCGTCCTCGGGGCGGCGCGGAAATCTGCGGATCTCGGCTTCCAGGTAGCGCGCCGCATCCAGAATCGGACCGTAGACAGGCTGTTCCATCAGTACCTGGTCGCCGGGTTCCAGAATGGCAGCCATCGCGAGGTGGTTGGCCATCGAAGTGCCCGCCGCCTCCACCACGCATTCCGGTTCCACGCTGGTGTGCTGCGCAATGGCGCTTTGCAGGGGCGCGTATCCGTAGCGGTTGTCGCCGTGGATCTCCAGGTGCCCGTAATCGAACGGCAGGTCGTGAAAGGGGAAGGCGCCCACACCACTGGTGGCCAGGTTATAGCGGGCGCGGCTTTGCATCTTGGCCCAATACAGGTAATCGGATTGTTTGTGTCTCATGAAGGGCGCGCGCCGATGGCGCTCTCGCGAGCCTTCGCGCTCGCCAGGGTCCGGCGCCAATACCAATATACCGGCAGTCCGGCCAGCATAATCAGGATGGCCATGAGGCTGTTGGCCGGATCGGCCAGAATGGTGCTCGCCACCACCCCCAGGCAGACCAGCGCAAACAGCGCCGGTGTATAAGGATAGCCCGGCGTCAGGTAGAGCGCGCCGGTCTCCCCGCGGTGCTCGCGGCGCAGCCGGTATAGCGCCAGGGCGGCCAGCGTGAACGCCAGGAAATCCACGCTGACCTCGTAATTGAGGATCTGCTCATACCGCCCGGAACAAGCGATGGCGGTGGCCAGCACGCCTTGCAGGACAATCGCCACCACCGGCGCGCCGGTGCGCGGTGAGAGGCGGCCGACGCGCTCGAAAAACAGGCCGTCGCGCGCCATGGCGTTGTACACCCGCGGTGCGGTGAGCATGCCTTGGCTGAGAAATCCCAGGGTGGAAATGGCGATGCCGACGGCGATGAACAGCGCGCCGCGGTCGCCTAGCGGGAGTTTACAAGATATCGGGAGATTTCGGGGTAAGCCATTCCTGGGGAAGGCTTTGCACGTAGTGGCTGGTATGACCTAACGGGTCACAGGGACGAATCTCTGGAGGGCGAGGAGGGAGAAGAGGCGTTGCTGGAGTGCAGTCATGCGGGTAAGACAGGCGGCGGTGGAAGCCTGTCGCTGGCCTTGGCGACGCGGATAGACTACCAGGGTTTCTCGGATGTCTCCGAGTTCTTCCAGCAGGCGATTGATGCTGAGCGGCTCGCCTTTTCCCGCCAGTTGGCGTTGGAGCAAGCTGGTGAGCAGCAAGGCCAGCACACAGTAGAACGCGTGCACTTGGATTTTCGAGTCGGTCCAGTGAAACATCGGGCTCCATCCCAGAAAATGGGGGTTCTTCATCTGCTTGAAGGCATCCTCGATGTGGTACTGCGAGCGGTAGGCCAACACGATCTGCTCCTCCGACCAGTCGGCATTGCCGGTAAACAAAATGGTCTTGCCGAACTGGACGCGGCATAGCCGGTCCAGAGCCGCCTGATCGGTACGGAAGGTCAGGTCCAGACCTTTGCCGAGTTGCTGCACCTCGGCTTTCAAGATCTTCTCTACGAACTGAGCGGAGCAGATCGTATGGATCTGCTTTTTCACCGAATCCAGGGTGGGGGCTTTGCCGCCCTTCACCTTGCCCCCGCGGCGGCGTTGCAACTGGGTTTGCAGGTCGCGCAGTTTGCGCCTCGCCTTGCTCAGGTGGGTAGTGAGCCCCTGGAGTTGTCCGTCGTACAGATTCTGATTGAAAGTCAGCACGATAGTACGCGTTTGACCGAAGACTTTCTTCTCCGTGCGATAGGCTTCCACCCCTTCCAGGCCCACCTGGGAGAGTGTCCGGAATTGTTTGCGGGAGACGGCGAGTAACTCGGCATGCTGCGAGGGGACCAGAGAACCTACGAAATGAAAGGGAGTGTCTTGCAGAGACGCAAAGGCCTCCTCGCTATTGTTGCCCTTGTCAAAGACCAGGGTAATGTGATCGCAGGATTGGGCCAGTTGACGGTAATGGGTAGAGAGTTCCTCGGTGATGGAGCGGAACTCGGTACTGTCGTTGACATTGCCGGCGTAGACCTTGTGGAACAAGGGGATGTGAAAATCGGCGCTGACCAGCAGGCCGAGGCTGACCTGGCGCAGATCCCCGCGCTTCTGCTTATTATGCCCGCGCTGCGGAAGTTCGGCCGAGGTACGGGTATTGATGTAGGTGAAGAAATTGGTGCCGTCGTAGACCAGAGCGCGGAGATCCAGTTGAAACCGCTGGATGAGGCGCTGGGTGATTTGTTTTTCGCATTCGAGGACGTGATCGGCGGTGACCAAATCCATATGGTTCCAGAAGCCCTGGGACGACAGCGCGGCCGGATCGGCAGGCAGCAGACGAGTCAGGACCGTTTGGCGGTACCAGTCAGCAAAGCCCACTTTGCTGGTGGGGGAGACCGCGCGATTGATGGCAGCCAGGAGCAAGTACTGGCCGAGAGAGATGCCCTGGTGGCGTTTGGGAGGAAGGATGGAATCGAGCAACTGGACAAGATCCAATCGCTGAGCAACGTCGAGAAGAGCGGCGACATCTCCGAAAGCGGCGACCTCGGTTTCGAGGGGCTGGGGCGGCTGTTGGGAGCGCTCGGCGGCGGCGACGAGGTCGTCGATTTTGCCGAGGTAGACTTGGCGGACGATTTTGGGCTTGCCGTCGACGCGCTGGCAATAGCGGGCGTAGTAATAGGTGTGGCCGCCGATAATCTTGGGGGTGAGGCTCGGCATGCTTAGGTCATACCATAATTCGCACAACAAATCCACAAGGAAATGTTCCGGCGTTGCGAAAAAGCAGCAAAAGCAAAGGTATTAGGCAATGATTATAGGCCTTCTGGGAGATGCCACCCTCAGGCCCGGCAACCATACCACGAACGCAGATTGCTGGCCAAACAATTAGGTCATACCAATTGCGGCAAAAGAAAACCGCCGTCCGACCAGCAGGCCGCTTGGCTTAAGCCCTTATTCTTCCAGAGGATAGGGCGCGCTGTAAATCGCACGCCCAAGGGCAGGCGGCATAGGCCGCGTCCCTAACTTGTAAACTCCCGCTAGGGCCGCGCGCATCACGTCGGAAGCGGGCGTGGCGGTGTGGTCCAAACCCGCCGGACCGAGGGCCTTGAGACAGGCGACGTTCACCGAAAGGTAAAGAGCGACCACCGCGGACACGCCCAGCAGCAGGCCACGCGACAGATCGCGGCGCGGGTCGCGCATTTCGCCGGCCACAAAACTGGCGGTCTGCCAGCCGCCGTAAGCGAAGGCCACCGGGATCATGGCGGCGCCCACTGCGCGCAGCAGGGTGAAGGACGCTGGCCGGTCGAGCAGCGGCAGGGGATGGATGGCGCCTCCGCCCATTGCCAGGCCGGCGATCACCAGAGCCGCGATGGCCCCGGTCTTCATCAGCATGAGGGCGCTCTGCACATTGCTGCCGGCCTTGGCGCCCAGACAGTTGACGGCGGTGAGGGCCAGCAGGGCGATGGCGCCGATGACGCTGTCGCTCCAGGTGAGGCCGCTGATTTCGCGGAAGTAACTGGCGAAGGTGATGGCCACGGCGGCCATCCCAGCCGTCTGGGTGACCAGCAGCAGCACCCAGCCATAGAGGAAAGCCACCGCGGGGTGATAGGCTTCCCGCAGATAGGCGTACTGCCCGCCCACCCCGGGCAGGCGGGTGGCCAGTTCGGCCCAGATGAAAGCGCCGGCCATGGCCAGGGCGCCGCCCAAAACCCAGACCCCGAGGATTAGAAACGGCGTATGAACCGAGTGGGCCACCACCGAGGGGTTGCGGAAGATGCCCGAACCTACGATGCCGCCCATCACGATCATGGTGGCGTCAAAAAGGCCAAGCGGGCGCCGCGGTTGGGGCTTGTCCAAGGCTACACCGCCAGCCGCGCGGCCAGCTTGCCGCGTCCGGCCTGCGCTGCAATATCGAGGGGCGAGGCGCCCTCCCGGTCGCGCCGGCCGCAGTCGCCGCCGGCCTCAAGCACCGCTTCCCGCAGGCGCAGGTTGCCGCGCGAGGCGGCCTGGTCAACGGCGGTCCAGCCACGCTCCTCGGCGATGTGGGGGCTGGCCCCGCGCGCCAGCAGCCAGAGCGTCCGCGGAATCTGGCCCCAACGGATTAAATCGTTCTGCAGCGGCTTTCCGTTGGCGGTGGCGCGGTTGAGGTCGGCGCCGTGGGAAAGCAGGAATGCGAGGGCCGCTTGGAAAGCCTGGCGCGCGGCCGCCACCACCGCCCGGGCGTGGCGCGCGGCTTTGGGGTTGGCGGCGACTGCCTCGCGAACCGCCCGCATCTTGCCGGAGCGGGTCGCTTCGATCAGGGCATCGGGCACTCCGATGAGGATACCAGACGCAGGAGACCGCGCGGACGCGGAACGGCGACGCTAGTGTCGTGTCCCAGCCAAGAATTGACGACCACTCCCTCGCGGGGTGCCTCAGGGCCCGGCTCCGACCACTCGGTCTCCGACCGCGTGATTTGGTTCGCCCGCCTGCGAACGCGCGCAGCTCAACATCGAATCGGAGCCGTGGCCATGAGGGAGCGGACCTCGCGGTCGGGACCTGGTTTCGGAGCCGCGCGCCTCAGCAAATGGTAAGCGGGACAGCACCCTGGCCGCGGCCCAGAGGGCCAAGCGGAGCACCTCCCGGCGCCTCCCAGAGCATCACCGCGACAGGTCCACCACCGCGTAGATCGGCAATTCCGGGAGAGTGAACTCGGTGGCCTCGGAATCCACGCTGTAATCGAGCAGCTCAACGCCTGCGCCGTCGGCCAGCCACAACTGGTGCTTGGGGTACTGGCCGAGGACGCGCACACGAATGCCATCCACCTTGCGGTTCGCCGCGGCATAATTCAACAGGTGTAGGCGGAGATGCCCGCCCGAGCCGGTCAGCCGGGCGACCACGACGGGGCTTCCGTAGATGCGCACGGAACGCCGCTCATCCGTCAGGTGATAGCGCACGTCGTGGGCCAACAGGCCGGGGTTTTTAGCATCTGCCAGGGGGTAATCGCGGGTGCCGAGCTTCACGTTCACTCTCAAGGCGCGGTCCGGGGAAGGCACCAGTTTGAACAGCAGGTTGTCGCGGATCAGCAGGTTCATCACTTCCCCGGAGGCTGCCGAGCCATCGTCGATGTAACCGATATCGGCCACCGGCGGCAGCGGCTCGCCCGCAATGCCGGCGAGAAAGCTCAGCATCTGCCCAAGCGGCTTCAGCCCATCCGCGTCCGGATGGATCATGGCGTTGACGCCGTAGGCGAACGCTTCGGCGGCCGCCAGAGCGGCCTGCTTGCCGGTCACGTCGTAGTAATAGTGGCCATCGGGCCGCCGGAGAAATCGCCAGCCGTTGTTGATGACCCACGGAGCGGCGGTCGCGGTAGCTTCCTGCATACGGTAGTTGACGGTAGGCGCGAGCAATTTCAGCGCGCTTGCCGGGTCGGCCGCCTGTGCGGTAATGCCGGCGACCCCGCTCCAGGAGGCCAGCCGTTCGCGCGGCACCAGAATGTGGGCGATTCCGGCATTCTGAAGCGCGGGGGCGGTGTCGGGAGCGGCGTCCCAGAACAGCGCTGGAAGAGCTGCGAGTAACAGGAGCATCACAGTTCGATCACCTTGAGCCGGATGCGGTCCGAATCGTAGACACCCAGCCCGAGTTTGCCGGCGTACTCTATATGGCCGGGCTCGCGGATGAAGTGGTTGATGTTGGGGTCGCTGTTGTCGCGCCCGATGTGCGACGTGGAGCGGTCCCAGAGGGAGACGGCGCCTTCGGCCTTGCGCTTGGCCTCAATGACGTCGATCAGCAGGTGATCCATGGCCACCGGGTCGGTGCCGATCATGAGCTGCTTGGGATAGAAGCGGAAGCGCGGCATCTCGCTGAACGGGCCGGCGTGCCACACCCCGCGCAGGCCATCCATGATGTTCAGCACAACACGGGAACGCACCGGTTCGACGTTGGCCAGCGTGCCGATGAAGGTCAGGGTATTGGTCTTTTCGAAGCTGTGCGACCGGTTGACGTTGGAGAAATCGCCGTAGGCCACATTCTTCAGACAGCCGGTGACCCCGGCGGCCTGGTGCTCCTTCATGACGGGCACGTTGACGATCTTGGTGAGGGTTTCGGTGACCAGACGGATGCAGTTGGAGCGGGTGTCGTCTTCGCCGAAGAAGTCGGTCTCCACGTAGACCTTCGGATCGTAGCCCAGAATCGAGCTGCGGGTGGCTTCGGCCGCGTACAGGTTCACGCCTTCGGGGAGATACTTGGGGTAGCCGACGCTCTGCAACTGATTGTCGAAGCGCTCGTAGCAATAGATATGTTTGGCTGGCACGCCGACGGCCACCAGGTATTCGGCGATGGCCGCTACGATTTCGGGGCTGGAACGGATGTTGGGCGCGCCCGAGCAGTTGAGCTTGATACCCACCACATCATTCGGGGAAATGAAGCGCGCCCAGGCGTCTTCGACGCGGGCATCGCCGGTAAGCTCGGTCAGGCCCCGGGCGATCATCTGCTTGACGAGTTCGCGGTTGACCTGGGCGGTGGCGGAGTCGATGGAGTTTTCCGAATGGACCCGCACCACCTGGCCGGGATACGGCCCGGGCATGCCAGGATGCGCGGCGGGTTTATAAGGCGTGACCACGTGATACACCGGTTCGCCCGCCGGACTGGCGGCGAGCGGGAGAGCGGCGGCCACTTGCAGGAAGATTCGTCGGTCCACGGTGGCGAGTTTACCACGCCGCGGGCAGGGTTGAGCGGGGGATACCTATGCCTGCGCGAACTGTGACCGCTCGGGCGGCTTGTAAGTGACGCTCAGGTGCGGTGTTTCCAGGCGTGCGTGGTTCTGAAGTTTCGAGGTCAGGCAGCTTTCGAGCATGCCGCTGGCCAGTAGGGTCCGGTCTACAGGATAGGGCGCCACACCGGTTTCGAACATCTCCTCGGCTTTGTGCATCAGGCAGGCGGAGTAAGTCACATTGGGATCGGGCGTCAGCAGGAATTGCGTGGACTGAATTTGCGCCATCGCCGCTTACGCGCGCGGCGAAATTGAAATCCTTCAGGGCGCCATCCAGCATCAGCATGGTGGCCTTGAGGCCGTCGCGGTACTCGATGAAATACGCCGCCGGATTCTTGGCCAGAACGCGCAACTCGCCGGAAGCCGACCAGGTCCTGCGTGCGGCCATCGGTAACGGTGAGGCCGAGCGGGGTGTCGCTGCGGGAGAGGGCGGCGGTAAGCAGGTCCTTCGAGTAGCGGCCCGCGTCCAGGGCCTTCCAGACCGCGTCGCCTTCCAGATAGCTGCACGGCTTTCACGCCGCGTTTCCCCGCCGCGGCGGCGCTCCACCATGCACTGCAAGCCTTCGAGCGCGTGGAAGTCCATGGCGTCCGAGCCGCCTTCGCCCACCATCAGCGCTTCCTCGATGTGGCAGCCGAGCGGCAGTTCGATAGCCGGCAGCCGCCAGGTGACCGGAAGCGAGGAGCCGGCCAGCATGCGGAAACTGCAGACGCCGCGAAGCCGTCCACCATTCTTGGCCTTCTCGAAGCTATACGAAAGGGCCTTGTCGTTGTAAACCGGCACGGCGCGGCTGGACTGCTCGAACACCTGGATGCACTGCTCGAAGAACTCGTAGCGCGGGTAGAGGATCTGGCCCTTTTCGTTGCGCGGGTAGTCGCCATGTTCGGCGATGATCAGCACCGCATCCACAGCCAGTTCCTTTCCCCCGCAGCGCAGCGCTTCGGCGATGGTGGGATAGACACGGAAACCGAACTCGCGCGCGCGGGCGCCGCTGAGGTCGCCGGCCGGCTTCTGGTCCACATAGAGCGACACCACCTTCATGTCGGCCTTGTGCCACTCGCCGCCGTACGGGTAGCCCGCCAGGAAGCGGTCGCCCATATGCTGGGCGTGCGACTGCAAACGGTAGATGGTGGCGACGATGGCCAGCCGCTTGGGCCGGCTTTGCGCGGCCGCGGCGGCCACGGTGGCGGTCTGCAAAAAGCTGCGGCGGGTCAGCATGCGTCAGGTTCTCCAAAAGGTGGATTCATTCGTTGGCTGGTAACGGATGGCAAGGTGCGGCGTGTCGTAGCGGGTTTGGCCGCGGTACAGGCTCTCCACTCCGCGCCGCCGTGAGGCCGGTGGTCAGCAGGGTCCGCTCGATCGGGTAGGTTGGCTTGCCGGTCAGGTACATGTGCTTCGAAATTGTTCACCAGCGGGCTGAAGAAATTGGCCAGGGTGGTGCGGCCGTCGGGCATGGGCAGATACATCTGGGTGGACCACGGCTGGCTGCCGCCATTCGACGTAAGCGGCGAAGTTGAAATCGCGCAGGAGGCCGTTCATCAGCAGCATGGTGCACTTCAGCCCGTCGGCATGCTCGTATCGGTAAGCCACGGGATCTGTGCACCAGCCGGCGCATGTCGTCCACGGTGGGGAAGATATCGCTGAAACCCGCGCGTGCCGGCGTCAGGGTGTGGCTGCGGCAGAGCGCGGCATCCATCAGCGGCTTGCGGCCAGACGCCATCGCGCAGCGCCTCCCAGAATTTGTCGCCGCGGTAAGCCTGGATCCACTGGACGCCGGTTTCGCCGCCCGCGCCGCCGCTCCACCATGCACTGCATGGTTTCGAGACCGTGAAAATCGTAGCTGTCCACGCCGCCGTAGCAGACGCACAGCGCCTCGCTGATGCGCGCGCCGCAGCGGCATTTCCACCGAAGGCGTGCGCCAGGTGACCGGCAGGCTGGAACCCGCCATGAAGGCGAATTTCATTTCGCGGGAGGTGTCGTACATCTCGCGCGCCCAGTCCCAGTTCCACGAGAGGTGCTTATCGCTGAAGATCGGGACGGACGCGGCCGCTCGTCGCGAAACACCTTCATCGACCTGCTGGAAGAATTCGTAGCGCGGGTATTTCGTCTGGCCTTTTTCGTTGCGCGGGTAGTTGCCGTGTTCGCCGACGATGACCACGCCATCCACGGCCAGCTTGCTGCCGCCCAGAGTCAGCGCTTCGGCGATGGTGGGGCAGAGCTTCAGCGGAGGGATGCCGCGCGCCGCGCTCGCGGCTGAGGTCGTTGGCGCCTACCTGGTCGACGTAAAGCGAGACCAGATCCATGGGAGGATGATGGTGCGTGCCGTTCCAGCCGTAGCCATCCAGATAGCCGATCGACGATGTGTTGGGCGTGCGACGTACTTAAAATAGGTGGTGACGACGGCGGCAAGTTTGGGACGCGCAGGGTCGTTCATGAGAAGATTCCAGTGCCATGATTATATGCCAGCGGCGGCCGGCCTGGCTGTCCTGGCGGTGGCGGTGCTAGCCATCGCGCAAACCACGGGCGGCCCGGCGGTGTCCGAACGCGCGCGGGCATTGCACGCGAGCACGCTGGTGTTCGACGGCCACATCCACGCGATGGACCGCGAGTTCTACCACGGCGGCGATATCGGCGAGCGCAAGCCCGACGGCCAGTTCGACCTTCCTCGCGCCAAAGAGGGCGGATCTGGGCGCGATGTTCTTTTCGATCTTCGTCACCGAGGATTATTATCCCGGGCGCTTGGAAACCAAGCAGGCGCTGCGCATGCTGGATTGCGCCATCGAACAGATCGGCCGCAACAGCCGACTCGATCGAGATCGCCCGCACCGCGGCGGACATCGAGCGCATTCACGCCAGCGGGCGGATCGCGGCTGTGCTGGATATCGAAGGCAGTTTCGACCTGGATGGCGACCCGGCGGTGATCCGGCAGATGTACCGGCTGGGGATGCGCTCGGTGCAGCTCTCGGCGCACAACTGGACCAGCAACTACGCGGATTCGTGCTGCTCAAAGCCGAAGTGGGGCGGGCTGAACGAGCGTGGACGGGCGGTGATTCGCGAGATGAACCGGCTGGGGATGGTGATCAATGTGTCGCACGCCTCCGATCAGGCCATCTCAGCGGCTATCGACGCCAGTACCGAGCCGGTGGTGGCCACGCACCACGGCTTGCGCGCGGTAAATGACATTCCGCGCAACATGCCGGACTGGCTGCTGAAAAAACTGGCTGCCAAGGGCGGGGTGATCGGCTTTCAGCTCGGGTGCGAGTTCCACAGCCGCAAGGCCTTTGAGTGGGGCGCGGCGCATGCCGGCAAGCCGTTCTGGGATACCAGCGCGATCCTCGCGCGCGGCCCCGGGATGCCGATTGAGGAGATCGACCGCCGCGTGGCGCCGGGGTTTCCGATGCGCCCGGCGGCCATTCCGCAGGATCTGCGGCTGACCGTGGACGAGTGGGTAGGGGTAGTGGACCGGGCCATCAACCTGGTGGGCGAGGACCACGTCGCGCTGGGCAGTGATTTCGATGGCGGCCCGCCGCTGCCGCGCGGCATGCGGGACATCCGCGATTTGCCCATGATCACCGACGCCATGCTGCGCCGGGGTTATTCCGAAGAGCGCATCCGGAAATTTCTAGGCGGCAATCTGCTGCGGGTGTTTGGGGAGATCACGGAGAAGCGGCAGTGATTGTCGCAGCGGCAAACAAAGGCATGAGCCTTGACAAAATATCAGATTAGACATAATCTAGTTTCTTCATGGACCCTGAGGTGATTAGAAGGTCCTTGGTCGGCAGCGGGTTGCGGTGCACTCCGCAGCGCTACGCGGTGATGGCATTTCTGATAGAACGCGCCAGTCATCCCACGGCTGCGGAGATCTTCGAAGCTGTCAACCGCGTGGACCCGCGCTCTTCAAGGGCCACGACTTATAACAATCTGCGGGCCTTGGTGGAGGCGGGTTTGGTGCGTGAAGTGGCCGTGGAGGGCCGCGCCGCGCGTTTCGATGCGAAAGGCATGCCGCACCACCACTTCATCTGTGACCGCTGCGGCAATGTTGAGGATATCGAATGGTACGACGTGCCCAGGCCTGCCTCGGGATCACTCGGTAAGCGGATTCTACGCGAATGCGAAATCATTTTCCGGGGCCTCTGCACGAAGTGTGCTCCGCGGCACGCTTCCCGTTGAGCGTCTTACGCATGTGGCGGCCGGATGGATGGCACGCGTTAGTAAGCGTGGCCGGCGGCCATTGCGCGCATGGGCCAGCCAGGTTCGCAGTTGGTTGTCATCTTTTTTGAACTAATTCGAAGGAGAATAAATACATGGAGAAAGAAGCAATCGCCACAATCAAGGCGCCTGCCCCCAATCATCCCGAGGAAAACCTGTCCGCCGAAAGCAAGTGCCCGGTATCGAACGGCGCTCGCAGACATACGGTGGCTGGGGCCCCGACGAATGCGGACTGGTGGCCGAACCAGTTGAACCTGAGGATCCTGCACCAGCACTCCCCCCGTCCGATCCTATGGGCAAGGAGTTCAATTATGCGCAAGAATTCAAGAGCCTCGACCTGGATGCCGTAATCCAGGACCTCCATGCCTTGATGACGGACTCGCAGGAATGGTGGCCGGCCGACTATGGCCACTACGGACCGTTTTTCATTCGCATGGCGTGGCATAGCGCTGGGACGTACCGCATCGGCGATGGCCGCGGCGGCGCAGGCTCCGGCACACAACGTTTTGCGCCCCTCAATAGCTGGCCGGACAACGTCAGCCTCGATAAGGCGCGCCGGTTGCTCTGGCCGGTCAAGCAGAAGTATGGCCGCAAAATCTCCTGGGCCGACCTCATGATTCTCGCCGGTAACGTTGCCCTGGAGTCAATGGGCTTCAAGACCTTCGGCTTCGGCGGCGGCCGCGAGGACGTCTGGGAGCCGTCAGAGGACATTTTCTGGGGGCCCGAGGGCAAGTGGCTGGCGGACGAACGCTACAGCGGCGATCGTGATCTCGCGAATCCCCTCGGCGCCGTTCAGATGGGCCTGATTTACGTAAATCCGGAAGGTCCCAATGGAAAGCCGGACCCGGTCGCCGCGGCACGCGATATCCGGGAGACTTTCGGCCGCATGGCGATGAATGACGAGGAGACCGTGGCCCTCATCGCTGGCGGACACACGTTCGGCAAAGCCCATGGCGCTGCCGAGCCGGCCAAATATGTCGGTCCCGAACCCGAGGGCGCCGCCATCGAAGACCAAGGCTTCGGCTGGAAAAACACCTTTGGCAGCGGCAGCGGCGTCCATGCCATCAGCAGCGGGTTGGAGGGCGCCTGGACCACCAAGCCAATCACGTGGGACAGCAACTACCTCGAAAACCTGTTCGGCTATGAGTGGGAGCTCGGGAAGAGCCCAGCCGGTGCCAACCAGTGGTTTCCCAAGAACGGGTCTGCGGCGGGCGCCGTTCCGGATGCCCACGATCCGTCCAGGCGGCACGCCCCAATGATGTTCACCACCGACCTCGCCCTGAGGGTCGATCCGGTCTATGCTCCCATCGCCAGGCGCTTCCTCGATCACCCGCAGGAGTTCGCCGACGCCTTTTCGAAGGCTTGGTTCAAGTTGACGCATCGCGACATGGGGCCGGTTTCGCGATACCTGGGACCGCTCGTTCCCCGGGAGCACCAGTTGTGGCAGGACCCTGTTCCCGCGGTGGATCATGAATTAATCGACGAACAGGATGTTGCTGCCCTGAAGGCCAGGATTCTCGCGTCCGGACTGTCCATCTCCCAACTGGTTACCACTGCCTGGGCTTCGGCGGCGACCTTCCGCGGCTCCGACAAGCGCGGTGGCGCCAACGGAGCGCGCATTCGGCTCGCCCCACAAAAGGATTGGGAAATCAATCAGCCTGCTGAACTGGCGAAGGTCTTGCCCACGCTGGAAACGATTCAGAAGGAGTTCAATCGCACGCACTCCGGCGGCAAGAAGGTCTCGCTGGCTGACCTGATCGTTCTGGGTGGCGACGCGGCCATCGAGGAAGCTGCCAAAAAGGCCGGGCACGACGTGAACATTCCCTTCTCAGCGGGGCGCACGGATGCTTCGCAGGAGCACACCGATGTGCACTCATTCGCCGTAATGGAGCCGGCCTCGGACGCGTTCCGCAATTACCTCCGGAAGGACCACCAGAGACCGGCTGAGGAGCTGCTGGTGGATCGGGCGCAATTGCTCACGCTGACTGCTCCCGAGATGACGGTTCTCATCGGCGGCCTGCGCGCCCTGGATGCGACTTTCGGGCAGTCCAAACACGGCGTCCTCACCAACCGGCCCGGCACGCTGACGAATGATTTCTTCGTCAACCTGCTCGACATGAATACCAAGTGGCAGCCCTGCTCTACGTCCGAAGGCGTATATGAGGGGCGCGATCGCGCGACGGGCGAAATCAAGTGGACCGGCACTCGCGTCGATCTGATCTTCGGTTCCAACTCCCAGCTCCGCGCCATCGCGGAAGTCTATGCCTGTGACGACTCGAAGGAGGCGTTTGTGAAGGACTTCGCGGCTGCGTGGAGCAAGGTCATGAACCTCGATCGCTTCGACCTCGCCTAAGCTCGGCGACACGTAACCCCGTTGTTTGCGTACAATAGGTCCCCGGCCGCGTGATTCGGTTTGCCCGCCTGCTTATGCGCGCGGCTCAGCAGCGAAACGGAGCCGCGACCGAAAGGGAGTGCCCTATGGCCCGCGGCGGGCCACCAAAAACGATGCAGACGCGAGTGGCCGACATAATAGAATCAATGGATTGCGGCGCGTCTTCAAAGGAGTGCCCGATGGCCCTGCGGGCCACCAAAAACGATGCAGACGCGCAATGCGCCGATGCAATGGAATCAATGGATTGCGGCGTGTCTTCAAAGGAGCGGACCCCGCGGTCGAAGACCCGGTTTCGGAGCCGCGCGTAAGCAAGCGGTAAGCGGGACAGCACACTGGCTCGCTCGCCCCGGTTCGCGCGGTCCGGCGCGCGTCTGCAACGTTGTGATGGCCGGCGAATTCTGTGCCCCTGCCTGGCGAACCGCACGTGTTCGCCAAGCCAAAAATCCAGAACCTTCGAAGAGGAGCGGATAAGGAGGTTTTAGATGGCAATCTACTGCGCGTGCTCCGTCAGATTACGGCAAAGCCACAGCGGAGGCCGCGCGGTGGCCAGGCTTATTGTTTTGTCTCGAAGTCCGTTTTTGCCGATTTCAGCAGCCGCTTACCGGCCCGGTGTACGATCCGGTTGGCCACCTCACCGGACATCCCGGTCTGGTTCTGAATCCGCCGCCCGATTTCCGTATCCGCGGAGACAGGCTCATGATGAACTCGATTCTTCTCGAACGCGATTGCCTCGGCCCATAATGCCTGGGCGGCCGTGGGATCCTTGGCTTCGATCTCCGTCACCGTTGCCAGCGCCTGGTTGAGTTTCGGGTATGCCTTTTCGAGAATGAACTCGCGCGTTTCGCCGCCGAAGGCATTGAAACGGATCAAAGGGTCAAAATCGATTTCCTGGCTTGGGTCGGGGGCGGCAATTTCGAAATCGATCAGGCAGGCCGGCATGCGGCGGATTTCGGCGCCATCCGTGTCGCCGATTTCGTCCAACTGCATCACGGCATCCGCCTTATCGGCAGCGCCGACGATTGAGAAGCTTCCGTTTGGCCACCGGCACAGAAAAATCGCCATCGCTGATAGGGTAGCTCTTCTACCGGCGCGGCGGTAGCGGGCATGTGAGGAACGCCGGCAGCGACGGGTGGAAGCCCTGGCGCTATAGCCTGCCCGCCGGCGGGGCCGGTTTGAACGAAAGTGTGACCCGCCGCCGGCCGCGGCCTGCGAAAAACGCTAGCAATCCGTGGGCATTCATCGCCCGCAGACTGCGGCCTACCAACTCGGCCATAAACTCGAGCCACAAACGGCCGCGTGAGGATTCTTAACTGATTGAGCGAGATGAGCCTGGATAGCGTCGGGATAAACCAGCGTGAAGTGGTGATGATAGAGTCATCCAGGAAAGGCGTAGCGACTATCCTGACCCCGAGCCATGCGAGGGCGGCGCGACGCAAAGGCCTCTCCCGAAGCCTTGGACAGGGGCATATGCAGGCTGGGTATCCCGAAATTGTGAGCTCCGAAATCGCAGAAATCAGGGAGCCGTCGGCGTCAGGCTCTGCGGAAGGTAATCCCGAGTGGCGCGCTATCGCGAGTGCCTGAAAGAAATTCGGCAGGAGTTGCGAAAACGGATGCACGACACGATAGTAGAGAACCGGAAGTGGCTCCAATTGGTGGATCGCGGATATATCCAATATCACGCGGTACCGGATAACCAGGAGCGCATGAAGGGGTACCGTAGCGCAGTGCTGCGATTAAGGTTTAGCCAGATACGACGGCGGAGCCAGAAGCACCAGTGGACTCGGGCCGATTTCTAGAGCGACTGGGGGAACTCATCCCCAAAGTCGGGGTGCTACACCCCTGGCCGAGCGCGCGGTTTGCGACTAGATATCCGAGGGAAGAACCGTGTGCGTCAGGGCGCCGGCACGGGTCCGTGCGGGGGGGGCGGGTAAACGGCATCCCTGGCGCGACCCCTGCTTCGATTTCTCGACGCCTTATGGTACGCGCAGTCACAGCCCTCCAGCGCTCCACACACTCCGTCGCCCCAAAGCGGCTTTGGCCAGTGCCGACCACCGTCCGTTGGGATCGGCGGTGACGGCCTTTTCGAGATACTCCTCCGCCTCCGCCTGGCGGTCCAGAGCCTGCATGGCCAAGCCCAGGCGGCGGTAGGTGGCGGCCACATCCGGCCGCGACTTGGCATTGGTCTTCCGGATTGCCTCCGCAACCGCCGCGTCCACCTCGCCGCCGCGTCCCGATTCCGCCAGCGCCCAGGCCTTCAGGGCCCAATAGTCATCGGTCGGCTGGCCATTGATGGTCCAGCGATTCCAGGAAAGCCCCTTCGGTCCCACGATGTTTTCGATGTACTCCAGCGCCCGCGCAGGGTCACGGCCCTGGCGCAGCACCAGTTCGGCCATCCCGCGATACGGCCTGCGGCACCCGGGCGCCGCGCGCAATGCCGCTTCGTAGCTCCGCAGGGCCTCGTCGGGACGGCCTGCTCCGCCAGGGCATCCCCCAGGAACTCCAGTGTGTGGGCTTGCTGCCCGCGCAGACGCAGCCGGGCGATGGCGCGCCGCAGGGTCTCCTCGGCCTGCCGAAAGCGGCCCGCCAGCAGCATGATGTGGCCCCGCCGCCACAGCGCCGCCCCGCTTTCCGGGTTGTAGAAGCGGAACAGCCGGACCATTTTCAGCGCGCCATCGTAGTCTCCGCGGCGGAGCGACCAGGTCAGAAACATCTGCTCCAGCACCTTGTACCACATCACCGCCAGAATGCCGTTGAGCAGCCACACCACCGGGTCGCCCAACCACTTCGGGAACGCCCCGGCGTTCATTAGCAGGAACACCGCCAACGAGGCCGGCAGGGCTCGGCGAGTGGGTCCCCAGTCGAAACGCGCGCCGCCCGGCTCGATCGGGTCCCATGGCTTGGGCGTCCGCCGCACCAGCGTTTGCACCACCGTGGCCACCACGTGCAGAGCCAGTGCCAGCGCCAGGAACGTCCAGGAGGGTACGCGCGGCCAGAAGATTCGGGCGATCTGGAACCCTGCCAGCGCCCCCACGATCACCCCCACCGTCACGCTGGCCGACCACCACGACGATTGCTTCACCAGCAGCCGCTCATCGCGGGCGAATTCCTCGGGAACCGCGCCCGTGGCATGCGCCACCGCTTCCTGCAGGCGCTGATGGTCATCCAATCGCTGGCGTTTGTAAATTCTGACCATCCACACCACTACCGCCAGCAGGCCGAGCATCAACAGTAGCGGCACCAGCCGGATCAGCAATTGCAGCCGCCGGGCCACCGGATGCGGAACGTTGCCGATAGCGAGGAGTTCGCCGTGCGCGCCGGGCCGGATGGCGGCCACGGCCTGCACGCCATTCCGCGGCGGGGGCAGCCGGCGCCAGGCGGAGCCGTCGAACTCCAGAATGCCGCGGGTGGTGGCGACATCGATGCGGCCGCCGCTCTCCGCTACATCATCGATTCCTTCCCCCGGCCAAAAGCCCATAGCGCCAGGCGCAAACTTCTGAATCGCGCCACCGGGCGCCACCGATTCCAGATCGTCGCCATTCCACAGCCACAGGCTCCTGCCCGTCACGCCCACCAGGTCCACCGTTTTGAGGTCATCGCCGCCGGGTTTTACCGGCGCCCAGCGAGCGCCGTCCCATCGCCACAGGCCGTTCCACACCAGCCACAGGGAGCCATCGGCGGTGGCGGCCAGCTCAGGGGAATCCGCCAAGTCGTCGCTGGGCTGAGGTCCCGGCAATGCGACCTGGTGTTCCTGCCACTGCCTGCCATCGAAATGCGCGAGGCCGCCCTTGTCATCCAGCACCCAAACCTGTCCGTGGGCCGCGGCGATCGCCGCTTCGCCGTGGGTGGCGCCGGGCGGATGGTCAATCTTCCAGCGGCGCCCATCCCAATGCAGCACGTCCTCGTCGATGGGCGCCCAAACTGCCTCCCCATCCACGACGAAGCTGGAGGCGTAAATGCCGCCGCGGACGCCGAAATCCGCCGAGCGGTAGATGCGCCAGGCCGTCCCATCCAGCCGCGCCAGTTCGCTGCCCACGCCGTAATGCCAGACCAGCGCCCAGACCGTCCCACCCGCCGAAACCTGGAGCTTCTCGGGATCGCCCGGCAGTGACGGCAACGGCTGCCAGGCGCCATCCCGGATGGCGTAGACGGCGTTGTGGCTCGGCTCCAGAAACGACGGATGCCACTGGAACCACCGGGTGACTGCCAGGATCAGCAGCACGGCCACCGCGACGGGCGGCAACATCGCTCGGAGGCCCAACAATTGGTTGGACTTCCGCGCTTGAACGTCGGGAAACATGGTTCGGCGCAGGTCGAGTATAGCCCCGAGCGGCCCGGCAATCATCGTTCTCTTTGTGCGTACCCGGCCCGCTAACGGATTTCTTAAGCGGACTGCGGAGGCCCGCCGGCCCTCAGGTCCGCTGCGAGGGCGAGGGTTTGGCTGGCGGGGGCTGTGAGGGGCGCTGATCTTTGCCGCGCTGTTCGCTCTTTTGCGGTTCGCCGCGGCCGCTTTTCTGCTTCATGTTGTCGGCCGCTGCCCGCCGGTCCTCGGCGGTGAGTCCCTCGGTGTTGCGGCGGGCCGCATCGTTGGAAGCCTGGCGCTGCTGCTCGGGACGCTGGTCCTTGGGTTCGTCGGGGCGCCCTTGCTGTCGGCCGGCGCCAGCGCTGCCGCCGTTTGCGGGTCTGCCGTCCGGGCCATTCGGGCGGCCGGCCGATTTCTCTGCGGCCTGTTCGGGCGGGCGGGTGGCTTCCTGACGCCCGGGATCTTCGCCGAGATCGCGGGATTTGGACTCCTTGCCGTCGACGCGCGGGCGAGTTTGCTGGCGTGCGGCGTCCTGCTGCCGGCGGGGGTCCTCGCCGAGATCACGGGATTTGGACTCTTTGCCGTCCGGGCGCGGACCGGCCTGCCGGCGCGGGGCATCCGGCTGGTGGCGGGGATCTTGACCGAGGTCGCGGGTCTTGGCCTCTTTGCCATCCACGCGCGGGCTGGTCTGCTGGCGCGGAGTCTCTTGCCGGCCGCGGGGATCTTCGCCCAGATCGCGGCTTCGGCCGCTCTTGCCGGAGGCCCGATTGCCCTCGGTTCGCCACTTTTCCGGGTCGCTGTTCGGCGCCGCCGGCTCCGAACCGGCCTTCCGAGCCGCGCGCCGGTCGCCTTCAGACTGTTGCCCGGCCTCTGTCCGCTGGGTCTTTTCGGTGCCGGGCTTTTGTCCGGCCGGTTGCTCGCCCTGCCCTTGGGTTGGGGCCTTAGCGCCAACCAGTAGTGTCTCCTCGGGGCGAGGTTTCTGCCCGGGCTGTTCCTGGGCCTTGGCGTCGGCCTGCTGGGGTTTGGCGGTGTCGGGCTTTTGTTCTGACTGTTGCGGCGGCTTCCCCTCCGTTTGTGGGGGCCTATCGGGTAAGTGCTGCTGCGCCTGGACGTCGGCCTGCTGGGCCTTCTCGGAGTCGGGTTTCTGGCCAGACTGTCGTGGCGGCTTCCCCTCCGCGTGCGGGGTCGTATCGGGTGAGTACTGCTGCGCCTGGGCCTCGGCCTGTTGGGGCTTCCCGGAGTCGGGTTTCTGGACGGACTCCTGAGCCGGCTTCCCCTCCGCTTGCGGGGTCGTATTGGGTGAGTGCTGCTGTTGCGGCTTGGCGTCAGCCTCTGGGGGCTTCGCCGCTACGGGCTTCTGCTCGGACTGTTGCGGCGGCTTCCCCTCCGTTTGCGGGGCCCGATCGGGTGAGTACCGATGCTGCGGCTGGGCCTCGGCCTGCTGGGCCTTCTCGGAGTCGGGTTTCTGGACGGACTGTTGCGGCGGCTTCCCCTCCGTTTGCGGGGTCATATTGGGTGAGTGCTGCTGTTGCGCCTTGGTGTCAGCCTCTGGGGGCTTTCCGTGCATCTGCGAGGCTTGCGGCGGTGGGATCTGCCCAGCCTGTTGCTGCGATTGGGCGTCGGTCACGGGCTTGGGCGGGTCCTGCTTCTCCCGCTCGATTCGTTCGCCCTCTTTCAGATCGCGGTCCCACTTGCGCTGGGCGGCATCCTCCCGAGCCTGATCGCGGGCACGGGGCCGCTGGATTCTTTCCTGGCTCTCCTCCGCCTCTCTGCGCGCGCGGGCCACGAACCCGGCGGCGTCCCGGCGGCGAAGCTCGTCCCTCTGCTCCTCCTCGGGTGACCGCGGTGGGCGGCCGTGGAAGGACGGGCGCTCTTCGGCTACCCGGCCCGCGGTGCGAAGATCAGCCCGCCGCCCCTCGGTATCGGCCAGCGAGGGAGCGGGCTTAGCGGGCGCCGCCTCCTTAGCCGGCGGCGTCTCGAAGCTCGAAAGTCGCGGGGCCTTGGTCACCGGCGGGCGGCTTTCGGGCGCCGCTGGCTGCGCCCAACTCGCCCCGCCGCGAGTTTGCAAGGGGGTCGATCCGGTCTCCGGCCCCTCCGGCCGCGGGCGAAACTCCGTACCGGCCACCACGCCCGTGGGCCCTTTGGGGCCGCCGGGCACCTCGTGAGGGTCGAACGGGCGTGACTGGTCGAGCGCCTGGCGGCCGGGGAAGCGTTGCCGGTAGACGTCTTCGATGGCCTGCTTGCCGTCGGTGACAAAGCGCTGACCGTCGGGGCCGAATACAATCAGGCGCTGGTCGGAGTGGCCTTTGAATTGAGCTTCGGCGGGATGCTGGACCACCGGCGAACCAATCCGCTCGTTGACGTAATCCTTCACCCCGGGCAGGCCGCGCGTTCCGAACACCGGCTGGCCGCCCTGGGTTCCTACGGGGCTCAGGTTGACCGGCCGCTTGGGGTCGACCACGTCGTACACGTCGTAATCCGAGTGGACGAATTTCCCATCCATGCGCAGGCGGCCTGACCGGTCAACCGTGAAACGCTGGTCCCCCTTGGTCTGGGCGACCATCTTGTCCCATTCCTTGACGGCTGCCTCCGGCTCGCGGAAGGCCTCCGGGTGGCGCCGCGGATTGATCACCAGCCCGGCGTACTTGTGCCCCTCCACGTTGGCTGATTTGGCCTTGATTTCGAAGGGCTTGGGCGTGCAGCGCGGGTCGCCGATGTACTTGAGGGCCTCGGGATTGGTCTCCCTCACGATGATCCAGCGCTTCTCGCGCCGGGCTGCATCGGCGAAGACCTCCTGATCCTGCGGGCGCATGCCGAACTCGCGGGGCGGCTGGGGCGGCGTGGGAGGATGCTCACCGCCGCCGGGGCCCGCGGCCCGTGGCCCTTGCCGCCGGTAACGGCTCCCTCGCCGTGCGAAGCCGGTGCGCCTTGCCGTGGGGCGGGCTGCTCAGCCGCCTGCCGGATGGCCCGCCGCGCTTCCTCCTCCGTGGCGAGGCGCGCTTTGCCGTCTGCATCGAAGATCTTGTAACGCTGCTCCGCGTTGGCCTCGTCGATGGCGCGGCGGGCTTCCTCCATGGTGGCGGGGCGCTCGATTCCGTCCGGGCCTTTGACGATATTGCGCGGCGGCTCACCCGCCTCGCGGAGCGTGCGCTGGAGCTGCGCGTCACTGGCCAGCCGGGTGGTTCCGTCCGCCCCGATGATGCGATTCTCCTTCGGCATGTGGCCGTATGGGGCAATCCCCTCATAGCCGTGCGGAGGCGGGGTCGGCATGAACTTGTAGTTGGTAGTCCCATCGGCCATGACGCGCATGTCCGGTAATTCCCGCGCCGAAAGCAGGCGCTCCTTCTGGCCGTCCATCAGGACAATGTGGCCATCCACGTTGGCCACGTTGACCACATGCGCAGTGCCGTCCTTATGGGCGTACCACAACACCCCGGAGCTGCCCTCCTGGCTGAGCGGCGCGGCGATATCATCCAGCCCATGAACGGGTTGCCAGTCACTCTGAAAGTAGTTCTTGAGGTTCACCAGGTCGATATCTTTGGCCCCGTATTCCTCAATCGGACTGGGCATGAACTTGTGGTCGGAGAGGCCCTGGATTTCCCGCCCGGTAACCGGACGTCCCGCCTGGTCCCGGAAGGCGAGCTGCCCATCCTCTTTAATTACCTGAATGAGGCGCTCGCCCCCATTCGGATCGCGGCACCAGAGCAGGCCGGTGTCCGAATCGGGCATTTGCCTCAGGATATCCTTGGGGCCGCCGACTTTCCGGAAATCGAGGTGGTAATCCTGCTTGATCACGTCCAGCCTGGTTTGCAGAAAACCAAGGCGCTCCACATTGGGGTGGCGCAGGGCCACCGAGGGGATGCCGTGGTGGCGGTTGTAGGTCGCCATCACGCAGCTCATGCAGTTCTTGCGGCCGCCTTCGGGATTCACCCCGGTGACGGATTTGTAGGCCGTTCGCGAGACCTCTACTTCCCGCTGGCTTTCGAGGGCCAGGGGATCGAAGAGACCTTTCTCGCGCGTTTGCCCAGCCATGCGCCGCTCGGTCTCGTGCGTCCTGGCGGCCACCTCCTCCGGGGTGAGCGGGGCGGACCTGGCGGGCTGAGGCTGCATGCGCTGGATATCCTCCAGCTCCTGCTGCTTGCGTGCCTCCCAAAGCGCGCGGTCCTTCGGGATCGGTGTGTGGTCGATGGCCCTTGGGGCGCCCTCCGCGGCCGGCTGAGCGGCTCGCGCGGCGCGAGACTCGCGGAAATCGGCCATCATCTTCTTAGCCGTCTCCCAGTGGTCCGGGGGGCGCGTCAGAAGCTGGCGAAAGGCCGCCCGGCTTTCCGGTTTTTGCAGCACCTGCGCCACTTTGAAGCCGCTCTTGCCCACCGAGTGCAGCAGGTCGAGATCCTGCACGTAGCCCGCGGTGGCGGCCATGCCGCTGGCCTCGGCGTAATATTTGGCGTGGTCGCCCTTCTCTTGCATGAACTTGCTGGTGGCCTGCAAGCCCTGGCTGGCCGAATCCGGAAGATCGTTGCGCATCAGGAACTCGTGGACCGCCTGCTTGTTGCGCTGGCGCTGCCGGTTGATGGAGTTGCTAACGTCCACCAGGCGCGGGGCGCCGGGCAGGGACTGGTGCACGTTCTGATCGAATGCGCCGATGCCCCGATCAATAGCCTGAAGGGTGGGCGCGGCCTGGCGCAAGCCCTGGCGAAAGTTGGCGTTGGCCTGCTTCAAGCCCTCCCCGATGGCTTCGCCGGCCTTTTTCCCGGCCGCCGCCTTGCCGTCTTCCACCATTTGCTGCACCTCGTGCAGCGGAGTGGCCTCGTAGGTGGCGCGCGCGGCATCGAAGACCGGTTTGAACACGTTGGTGCCATCGGACTGCACGAATGCCTGGCCGGCATCCTTGCGGGTGAACTGGGCCTGCATCTCCTGCCAGGATTTCTGCAGCCGCCCGCCTAACTCGCGCTGGTTCTGGTGGACTTTGTCCTGTTTCTCCTGGATGTAACGGTCGGCCTGCTGCAAGTGCAGAGGCTCCAGGCCGCGGTCGAGCTGGCGCAGTCCCTGCCGGGCGAACTGGCGGGCTTCCTCCTGCTTCTGGCGAACGAACTGCTGCGCCTGGCGTACCTGGCCGGCGGCGGCTTCGGTGACCTTCTGGCTTTGCTCCTGCAAGGCCCGCAGCGGCTCGCGCACCGGCTCGAGGCCGGCGTTGGCCTGCCGCACCACATCGCGCGCCCGCTCCTTAAACTGGCTGATGAGATTGCCGATGCCGAACGCATCCTGGGAATTACCCGGATTGGCCATGGCCCGCCTCCGCTTCTTCGCCCGCCGCCTCTTCGCCTTCCTCGATCAGTAATTCGGCGATGGCCACCACCAGCGCCGCGCGCTCGTCCGCGGACAACTCCGCGTCAGCTAAAATCTCCGCGGCCCAGGCGTGGCTGGGGTCGGCATCAAAGTCCTCGCCCAGCAGAAAACCGGCCGTGGCGTAGCACAGAACCTGCTCTTCGGTGTCCAGTCCGTAGCGCCCGCCGCGTACGGCGCAGGAATGCAATCGCGCCGCGAGGTCGTCGCCAGTCATCACCGCGGTTTGATTCGGGAATTGCGACCGCAGACGCAGCTTTGCTCGCGCTATGAAATCGGTTGCCGGTGCGGCGCCGGCCGGATCGGGTTGCGGATTATCTGGTTCCCGAGGGCTCGTCATGCACCATCCTAGATTACCCGACCCGCCGCGCGGTGGCTACCCGCTCAAAGGCCGGCCAGGCAAGGGTCATGTCCCGCTTACCGCCTGCTAAGAAGTCGTGAAATAATCTAAACGTGCGCAGACTCATCTGTGACCCCCCATTGCCGCTCAATCAGTTAGCGGCTCCTCACGTGGCCGTTTGTGGCTCAAGTTTATAGCCGAGTTGGTTGGCCGCAGTTTGCAGGCGATGAATGCGCACGGATTGGTAGCGTTTTTCGTAGGCCGCGGCCGGCGGCGGGTCACACTTTCGGTTCAAACCGGCCCCGCCGGCGGCCCTGCTAAAGCGTGCGCCCCCACTGCAAGTCGTGCGCCTGCAAGCGTGGGGCATCCTTGAGTTTGCCTTGCTTCGATTTCTTCACGGATTCTTACGCGCCTCGGCCTCGGTGCCGAGCCTCGCGCGTCAGCGGGCGGGCGAACCGGACCTTGCGGTCACAGACCTACCCGCTCAGAGCCAACCTTGCTCCAGCAGGAAGCGCCGGAAGCCCGGCGTATCGAGCGACACCTCCGGAAACCACAACCCGACCAGCTCGCGGTGCCACCAGTTGCCGCTGGCCTTCCGTTCCGCCGGCGTGGTGAAACGGTACAGATAAAGCCGGCCCGCACATAGCGCGGCGGACGATCGGGGAAGGGATTGGTGCGCAGCAGCGCCGACACCTGGCGATCACCCTGCAGCAACTTGCCCATGAAGTTCACGAACCACGGCTCCTGCTCGTAGCGCGACATGGCTGCAAACCACATCAGCCAATCCAGGCGCAGATGGTACGGTGCGATTTGCGGCGGCGTGCGGCTGGGGTCGCCGGGTTTGGCGCGGAATTCGTATTCGCGCCACTGCGTGGTATCGCCTGGCGAAGGATCGTTGGTGCCTTCCACCACCACTTCATAGCGCGTCCGGTTGATGCTGCCGAAGGCCCCGTAGGTGTTCACCAGGTGCAGCGGATTGTAGTTGAAATTCATGAGCTGGCCGGGCGAAAGCATGTTGACCGCGGGCTGGATGCTGAGAATCCCCACCACAGCCGCAAGGGCCGTCATGCCGTAGTGGACCACGCGTCCGGGCGGGGCAAATTCGGGAAGGCGAACGCGCAGGAACTTCGCCAGGATGCGGCCGTCCAGCGTGGAGAACGCCAGCACCATAGTCAGCAGATTGAGGAACGAGAGATTGCCGCTCAACATGAGCAACGACTGGAAGACGATGGTGACCACGCCGGCGATGGTGGCGATGGGCTGCGGCGCGAAATAGGCGAAGGGGACCGCCAGCTCCACAAAGTGGTTGAACCCGACTCCAGCGCGGTGCATCCAGGCGGGCGCCCAGTGGAAATACCAGCTCAGCGGATTGGGCATGGGCTGTGTTTCGTAGTAGTAATCGAGGCAGGTGAAGTTCCGCCAGCAGGGGTCGCCGCGCAGCTTGATGAGGCCCGCTCCGAACATCACCCGGAACAGCATCCAGCGCAGCAGCCAGATGGGAATCGCGCGGGGAGCGCTCTTCCGGCTACCCAGGAAGATGGCGTAGAAGCCGGCTTCCAGCAGCATGGATTCCCAGCCGAACGCGTAGAAGGTCTGGCCGACGTTGACGAAGGAAAGATAGATTGCCCAGAGCAGCGTCCACACCAGCATCGAAAGCCAGGTGGCGTACCCGTCGGCGATGCCCGCCACCACCAACGCGGCGAGCACCACACCGAGCCATGCCGCTACGGTGAAGGCCCGGTCGATGGGAAACAGGTAAAAGAGGCTGGGAGCGTCATGAAACGGAACCTGCTTCACGAACGTGGGCACAGGCAGCAGGCCGTGCTCGCCGGTAAGCGGCAGGAACTGGTTCACGGCCACCAGAAAGGCGATCAGATAGACCAGCCCGAGGCCGCGCTGAAGGAGCCACCGCGGTAGCCGGTAGCGCGGGTCGCCTTCAACAGCTTGGGAAGTTCTGGGCCACAGTCGCACGATGATTGCCGGGGACATTCGGAGTCTAGCCGCTCGGAACCCGGGAGCGCAACTGGAAATTCCTGCGCCGCGAATGCATTCATGACATAGCGTGCGCGGGCCGGTTAATGCGCCGCAGGCGGTCATCCTGACTCTTGCGGGCTATCGAATCGCACCGCAAGCCGTTGCGGAAACGCCCATTTATGCGTTTTCGAACGTTGGACGCCAAAATGCTAAAATGATCGGGCATCCTTATGGATTGCATACCGCCAGTGGCGCGCATCAAAAGAGGCTGATAGGCAATCGATGGGCAACCCTTCTGAAGCGCCAGATCCAATTCACCAGGAGGCTAAGGAACAAGCCCTTCTTCCGGAAGCCAAACAGCCGGCTCTGTTGGCGGCCGGGAAGCCCACCACAAGCCCGCGCCGGCGCCGGTGGCTGTGGGTGGCGGGCGCGGCGTTCGCGCTGCTGGTCATCTTCCTTATGTATCGTTCGGGCACCTTTAGCTCCACCCAGGGCAAGGGCGCGTCCCAAGCCAAGCAGCCAGCCGGTGCGGCCATCACGGTCGGCCCAGTCAACTACCGGCGACATGAACATCTATGTGGACGCCCTGGGCACCGTGACGCCCCTCTACACCGTCACGCTCTACAGCCAGATCACCGGCCAGGTGATGGCGGTGCATTACCGCGAGGGCCAGATGGTGCAACAAGGGCGACCCGCTGATCGACATCGACCCGCGCCCCTATGAGGCGACGCTGAAGCAAGCCGAAGGAAACCTGGAGCACGATCAGGGCGTGCTGGCGCAGGCGCGCATGGATCTGCAGCGTTACCAGGCCGCCTGCGCCAGAAACGCCATCGCCAAGCAGCAACTCGACGACCAGGAGCAAGCTGGTGATCCAGGACGAAGGCACGGTCAAAGCGGACCAGGGCACGGTGGATTACGACCAGGTGCAGCTCGCCTACTGCCACATCGTCTCGCCCATCACCGGCCGCGTCGGGCTGCGCCTGGTGGACCCGGGCAACACGGTGTTCTCCGGCAGCTCGCTCCACGCTGGTGGTGATTACCCAGCTGCAGCCGATCACGGTGGTCTTCAACGTCTCGGAGGACGACCTGCCGCAGGTGCAGGCGCAGTTGAAGCGGCGGACACACGCTGGCGGTGGATGCCTTCGACCGCGCCAACGAAAAGCAGATCGAAGCCGGAAAGCTGACCTCGCTGGACAACGAGGTGGATACCACCACCGGCACGGTCAAGTTTCGCGCGGAGTTTCCCAACACGCGATCTGGCGCTGTTTCCCGAACCAGTTCGTGAACGCGCGGCTGCTGGTGAAGACGCTGAGCAAGGTCACGCTGGTTCCCTCCGCGGCGGTGCAGCACAACGGCACCAGTGCTTTCGTCTACGTGGTCAAGCCGGACAACACGGTCTCCGTGCAGCAGATCACGGTTCTGACGAGCAACGAGCAGGAGACGCGCCGTGCAGGGGCTGAACCCGGGCGTGACGGTGGCGACCAGCGGCTTCGACCGGCTCGAAAACGGCGTCCAGGTGACCGTCCGCGGACAACCGGCTCCGGGGAACAATTCGGGCCAGAGCGGCAAACAGCCGGCGGCCGGTAGCAAAGCGCCATGAGTCCTTCGCGGCCATTCATTCTCCGTCCGGTGGCGACGGCTCTGCTGATGGCGGCGCTGTTTCTGGCGGGCGGCGTGGCGTTCTTTCAGCTTCCGGTTTCGGCGCTTCCCGAGGTGGATTACCCGACCATCCAGGTGCTCACGTTTTACCCCGGCGCGAGTCCCGACGTGGTGGCCTCGGCGGTGACCGCGCCGCTGGAGCGGCAGTTCGGCGAGGTGGCGGGACTGAGCCAGATGACCTCGACCAGCGCCGGCGGCGTCTCGGTGATCGTCATGGAGTTTCAGCTCAGCCTGAACATCGACGTGGCCGAGCAGGAAGTGCAGGCGGCCATCAACGCGGCGCAGAGTTATCTGCCCGCCAATCTGCCCACGCCTCCGATCTACAGCAAGTCGAATCCCGCCGACGCGCCGGTGCTGACGCTGGCGCTGACTTCCAACGAAATGGCGCTTTCGCAGGTGGAGGACCTGGCGGATACGCGCCTGGCGCCCAAGATCTCGCAGATCTCGGGAGTGGGGCTGGTGAGCATCTCCGGCGGGCAGAAGCCCGCCGTGCGCATTCAGGCCAACCCGACGGCGCTGGCCTCCTACGGCATCAATCTCGAAGACCTGCGCAACGCCCTGACCGGCAACAGCCTGAATTCCGCCAAAGGAAATTTCGACGGGCCGTCGCAGGATTACACCATCAACGCCAACGATCAGTTGCTGACCAGCGGCGATTACAAATCGGTGGTGGTGGCCTACCGCAACGGCGCGCCGGTGATGCTGACCGACGTGGCGCGCGTGGTCGATGGAGTGGAGAACAACAAGCTCGCCGCCTGGGTGAATTACACGCCCGCGGTGATCCTGAATATCCAGCGGCAGCCGGGCGCCAACACCATTCAGGTGGTGGACAGCATCGAGAAGCTTCTGCCGCAGCTTGAAACGCACGCTGCCCAAAGCCGTGCATGTGCAGATCGTGACCGACCGCACCACGGCCATTCGCGCCTCGGTGAAGGACGTCGAGTTCGAGCTGATGCTGGCCATCGGCGCTGGTGGTGATGGTGATTTTCCTGTTCCTGCGCAGCCTGTCGGCCACCATCATTCCCAGCATCGCCGTGCCGCTTTCGCTGGTGGGCACCTTCGGCGGTGATGTACCTGGCGGGCTACAGCCTGAACAACCTCACCATGATGGCGCTGACGATCTCCACCGGGTTCGTGGTGGACGACGCCATCGTGATGATCGAAAACATCTCCCGCTACATCGAGGAAGGCGAGAAGCCGCTGCAGGCGGCGTTGAAGGGCGCCGAGCAGATCGGGTTCACCATTCTTTCGCTGACCGTATCGCTGATCGCGGTGCTGATTCCGCTGCTCTTCATGGGCGATATCGCGGGCCGCCTGTTCCGCCAGTTCGCGGTGACGCTGGCCGTGACCATCGTTCTTTCGGCGTTCGTCTCGCTGACCCTCACTCCGATGATGTCCGCGCGTCTGCTGCGCTACACGCCTCCCGAAAGCCAGGGCCGCTTCTATCGCGCCTCGGAGCGGGCATTCGAAAAGATCATCGCGTTCTACGGGCGCACCCTGCAGTTCGTGCTGCGTTTTCAGACCGTCACCCTGCTGATTGCGGCTGGCAACCCTGGTGCTGACGGTGGTCCTCTACATCACCGTCCCCAAGGGTTTTTTCCCGACCCAGGATACCGGCATCATCCAGGGCATTTCGCAGGCGTCCGCCGCCACGTCTTTCGAATCCATGACGCAGGATGCAGCAGGAGCTGGCGAAGGTCCTGCTGGCCGATCCGGCGGTGGATAGCATCTCGTCCTTCATCGGAGCCGACGGCACCAATACCACGCTCAACAGCGGGCGCATCCAGATCAATCTCAAGCCGCTCGAGCAGCGCAGCATTTCGGCAACCGCAGGTGATCAGCCGGCTGGAACCGAAGCTGGCCGAGGTGGCCGGGATCAAGCTCTACATGCAGCCGGTGCAGGACCTGACGGTCGACGACCGGGTCAGCCGCACGCGAGTATCAGTACACCCTGGAAGACCCCAACCAGAACGAGCTGAACACCGTAGTGCACGACCTGACGGCCGCAACTGCAAGCAACTGCCGCAACTGGCCGATGTGGTCACCGATCAGCAACTGGGCGGCCTGGCCGAGTCGCTGGCCATCGACCGCGCCACCGCTTCGCGCTTCGGCATCACGCCCGCGACCATCGACAACACGCTCTACGACGCCTTCGGGCAGCGGCAGATCAACACCCTGTACACGCAGTTGAATCAGTATCACGTGATTCTGGAGACCGACCCGAAGTTCCAGCTCGATCCGCAGCAAGCTGAACGACATCTACATCCAGTCCTCGGCCACCAGCGCAGCCTCTTCCACGGCCTCGTCGCAACACCGCCGGATCGTCTTCGGGAGCGGGCGCCGGCGCGAGCAGCCTCATCCGGCAACGCGCTGCTGACTCCGTCGTCGTCGACCAGCCTCTCCACGCCTGCTTCCACGACATCGGCGCTGGCTCCCGGCAACGCTCACGGCATCCGTAGTATCGAGCGTCAACTCCACGTCGGCGCTGTCCGGCGTCTCATCGGCGTCCAGCGCCGGCAACGTCCTGTCCAACCCAGGCAGCTCCAGCAGCATCTCCTCCAGCGCCAATACCTCTGTCGAGCGGGACCACGCGCGCGGCATCGGCCACGAGCACCGGCGGTTCGGGCGGCGGGTCTGCGAGCGGCGCCAGCTCCGCGATTCTCCAGACGCCGGTTCCGCTGAGCGCCTTTACGCACTTCCAGACCCAAAGCGAGGCGCTCTCCATCGCCCACCAGGGGCAGTTCCCGGCGGTCACGATCTCCTTCAATCTGGGCGAGGGATATTCGCTCGGGCAGGCGCTCGACGCCATCAATAAGGTTGTCACGAAGGCGAATTTGCCGGCCAGCGTGATCGCCAACTATCAGGGAACCGCGGCGGCCTTCGAGGGCTCGCTAGGCAAACGAGGGGCTGCTGATTCTGGCGGCCCTGGTGACCGTCTACATCGTTCTGGGCGTGCTGTACGAGAGCTTCATCCACCCGATCACGATTCTTTCCACGCTGCCTTCGGCGGGCGTCGGCGCGCTGCTGGCGCTGATGCTGTTCCATCTGGACCTGGACATCGTCGTCGATCATCGGCATCATTCTGCTGATCGGCATCGTGAAGAAGAACGGCATCATGATGGTCGATTTCGCCCTGGAGGCCGAGCGCACCGGCGGCAAGAACGCCACCGACGCGATTTACGAGGCCTCGCTGCTGCGCTTCCGGCCGATCATGATGACCACCATGGCGGCGCTGCTCAGCGGCATTCCGCTGGCGTTCGGCACGCGGCATCGGCTCCGAACTGCGGCGGCCGCTGGGCGTGGCGATGGTGGGCGGCCTGATGTTTCAGCCAGGTGCTGACGCTCTACACCACGCCGGTGATTTACATTTTCTTCGACAACCTGGGCGACGCGTTCTCGAGCTGGCGCCGCCGCCGCAATCCCCAGCCGGGAGCGGGGCCTGCATGAATGTCTCCGCGCATCTTTATCGAACGTCCGGTGGCCACCACGCTGCTGACGGTGGCCGTGGCGCATGGCGGGGGCCATCGCCTTTACCGTGCTGCCGGTGGCCCCGCTGCCGCAGGTGGATTTCCCCACCATCACGGTGGCGGCCTCGCTTGCCCGGCGCCAGCCCGGACATCATGGCTTCCTCCATCGCCACGCCGCTGGAGCGCCAGTTCGGGCACATCGCCGGGGTCACCGAGATGACCTCTTCGAGCACCCTCGGCACCACCGGCATGACGCTGCAGTTCGATCTGAGCCGCGATATCAACGGCGCCGCGCGCGATGTGGAGGCCGGCATCAACGCGGCGCGCACCTATCTGCCCGCCAATCTGCCCGCCAATCCCACCTATCGCAAGGTCAACCCGGCCGATTCGCCGATTCTGGTGCTCGGCCTGCAATCGGACGTCTACGACATCCCGAAGCTCTACGACGACGCATCCACGGTGATCGAGCAGCGCATCTCGCAGATTTCCGGAGTCGGCGAGGTGCTGGTGGTGGGGGCATCTCTGCCGGCGGTGCGCATCGAGCTGAATCCCAACCAGCTCGCCAGCTACGGAATCAGCCTGCCGCAGCTTGCAGCAGATCATCGCGGGCCAGAACTCCAACCTGGCCAAGGGGCAGTTCTCCAACCACGGCGTGACCTCCGATATCATCGCCAACGACCAGATCTCCAAAGCCGCCGACTACAAGCCTCTGGTGATCGGGTACCACAACGGAGGCGCGGTACGGCTCTCCAGGACGTGGCCGACGTGATCGATTCGCAGCAGACCATCCGGCAGGCCGGTTTCCTGAACGGCAAGCCCTCCGTGGACATGCTGGTCTTCCGGCAGCCCGGCGCCAACATCATCAGCACCGTGGACGCGGTGAAGGCGGCCATTCCGTCGCTGCAGGCGACCATTGCGCGCGGCGAGCACATTGTCACGATTCTCGACCGGACGCTCACCATCCGCGCTTCGGTGTCCGATATCGAGCGCACCCTGATGATCTCGGTGCTGCTGGTGGTCGGCGTAGTATTCGTGTTTCTGCGCAATGTCCACGCCACGTTCATTCCCGCGGTGGCCGTGCCGGTCTCGCTGATCGGAACCTGCGCGGTGATGTACCTGTGCGGGTTTTCGCTGGACAACCTGTCGCTGATGGCGCTGGCCATCGCCAGCGGCTTCGTGGTGGACGACGCCATCGTGGTGATGGAGAATATCACCCGGCACCTGGAAGCAGGGCTCGATCCGATGCAGGCTGCGCTGCTGGGCGCGAAAGAGATCGGCTTCACGGTCTTCTCCATCAGCGTTTCGCTGATCGCCGTGTTCATCCCGCTCCTGCTCATGGGCGGCATCATCGGCCGGCTTTTCCGCGAGTTCGCCATCACCCTTTCAGCGGCCATCATGGTGTCGATGGTGGTCTCGCTGACGACCACCCCGATGATGTGCTCGCGCGTTCTGGTCCCCGAGAGAGACATCCGGCACGGCCGGCTGTACCGGTGGAGCGAGCGCGTTTTCAATGCTCTGCTGGGCGGCTACCGGACGCAGCATTAACTGGGTGCTCGATCATCCCGCGCCGGTGCTGGCCATCTTCGTGGGCACGCTGGTGCTGAATGTCTACCTGATGACCAAGATCCCCAAGGGATTTTTCCCCTAGCAGGACACCGGCGTGGTGATGGGGGGAATGCAGGGGCCGCAGGACACCTCCTTCTATTCCATGCGAGAAAGCCGTGCGGCAGTCGGTGAGATATCATCAAGGCGGACCCCGGCGTAGATAACGTGATGGGGTTCACCGGCGGGCGCGGCGCCACCAATACCGGCTTCGAGTTCATCGCCTTGAAACCGCTTGACGAGCGCAAAGTGAGCGCCGAGCAGATCATCAACCGCCTGCGGCCCAAGCTGGCGCGTATTGCCGGCGCGGCCACGTTTCTGCAGCCGGTGCAGGATATCCGCATCGGCGGCCGGCAATCCAACGCCGCCTATCAGTACACGCTTGCAGGCCGAGACCACCGCAGAGCTGCAAAAATACGGCCCGCAGCTTCTTGCAGGAATTGCAGCACGCGCCGGGCTTCCAGGACGTCAACACGGACCAGCAGAACAGCGGGCTGCAGGCCTTGCTGACCTACGACCGTCCCACCGCGGCGCGCCTCGGCCTGACGCCGCAACTGGTCGACCGCACGCTCTACGACGCCTTCGGCCAGGCTGAAGTCTCCACGATTTACACGCAGCTAAACCAGTATTACGTGGTGATGGAAGTGGCTCCGAAATACTGGCAATCGCCGCACGGGCTGAAGGACACCTACCTCATCCCGACCGCCGGCGGAGGCGAGGTCCCGATCGGCACGGTGTCGAAATACACCGCCTCTACGGCGCCGCTGGCGGTGAATCACACCGGGCTGTTTCCGTCCGTAACGCGTGTCGTTCAACCTGGCGCCGGGTGTCTCGCTCGGCCAGGCGGCGCAGGAAATCGACAGCATCCAGCAGAAGCTGGGGATGCCGCAGTCGGTGCAGTGGCGAGTTTTCGGGCACGCTGGAGGCATTCGAGCAGTCCCTGAACAGCGAGCCTTCCTGATTGTGACCGCGATCCTGGCGGTCTATATCGTGCTCGGCATTCTGTATGAGAGCCTGGTGCACCCGCTCACGATTCTCTCGACGCTTCCGCCGGCCAGCGTGGGAGCCATCCTGGCCTTGCAGCTCACGCATTCCGAACTGGACGTGATGTCGATCATCGGGATCATTCTGCTGATCGGGATCGTGAAGAAGAACGCCATCATGATGATCGATTTCGCCCTCAACGCCGAGCGCAACGAGCGCAAGAACACCCGCGACTCGATCTTCGAAGCGTCCATGCTGCGCTTCCGCCCCATCCTGATGACCACCATGGCGGCCCTGTTCGGCGCCGTTCCGCTGGCCGTGGGGACGGGCATGGGGTCGGAGCTGCGCCGTCCGCTGGGAATCTCGATCATCGGCGGCCTGATCGTCAGCCAGGTGTTGACTCTGTACACTACGCCGGTGATTTATCTGTTGATGGACACCCTGCGTCTGAAGCTGTCGGGGCGTGGGCGTGCGGCCTCGCCATCGCCGGAGGCAGCCTGATGCGGGGGTATTCGAGTGCGGGGGATCTGTCTTCACCGCAGCCTAACGCCGGAGGTCTGCCGTTCCTAGGCCCAGCAACGTGCCGGCAACACCGGACAAAACCCGACGCGGAGACGCGGAGTCGCGGAGGAGGAAGCAGAGGAATCATCCCAAGTCTTCTCCTTTCGATCTCCGCGCCTCCGCGCCTCCGCGTCAAGGGGATCTCCCCGGCCCGCCTCCGTTTTCATGGTGCCGGGTGCTACGCGGCCCAGGGACGAAGTTGGACGACTCTACTGGGCGCCGCCATCCTCACTGTGCTGCTCGGCGGCTGCCGTGTGGGGCCGAAATACACCACACCCGCGACGCCGGCCCCGCCCTCATTTAAGGAATCGGCTCCGTCCGCCTACCGCTCGGCGCCGCCGGGCACCTGGCAGCCCGCCCGGCCGCAGGACGCAGTGCTCAAAGGCAAATGGTGGGAAATGTTCCAGGAGCCGGAACTCAACGCGCTCGAAGACCAGTTGAATATCAATAACCAGAACATCGCCCAATACTTTCAGAACTTCATGGCCGCCCGGGCGCAAATCAATGAGGCGCGCGCGGGTTACTACCCTACCGTATCGGCGACTCCCTCAGTCACCCGGACCGGCAGGGCCGCCGCGGGAGGCAATAGCCTCGCCTCCAGTTCCACGGGAACCGCCGGCGCCGCTCCCACATCGGGCACCAGCATCACTTCAATTACCGTGCCGGTCGATGTTTCCTGGGAGCCGGACCTCTTCGGCCGCATTCGCAACACCGTCCGCGAAGCGCAGTACGCCGCGCAGGTGAGTGCCGCCGACCTCGAAAACGAGCGCCTCAGCGAGCAGTCCGCGCTGGCCGAATATTACTTTCAACTGCGCGGGCAGGATTCCTTGCAAGAGGTGTACAACCGCACCATCGCGGCCGACCGCGAGTCGCTCAACCTGACCCGCGCGCTGGTGGAAACCGGGATCGATAGCCCGGAGGATGTCGCCCAGGCCGAAGTGACCCTGGCCGAGGCGGAAGAAGCCGGCGCAGGCGTGGCGGCCAATCGGGCCCTCTACGAGCACGCCATCGCCACGCTCACCGGCAAAGCCGCTTCGGAGTTTTCCATGCCGGTCAAAATGCTGACCACCCCGGTGCCGCCCATCCCCATCGGGCTGCCCTCCGAGCTGCTCGAACGGCGTCCGGACATCGCGGCGGCGGAGCGCACCATGGCGGCGGCCAATGCGCAGATCGGCATTGAGGTGGCGGCCTACTATCCCACCGTCAGCCTGACCGGTAGCGGCGGGTTGGCGGGGTCGGCTCTGACATCGCTGTTTTCACTGCCGGCGCTCTTCTGGTCGCTGGGCACCTCGGCCTCCGAGCTGATTTTCGACGCCGGATTGCGCAAAGCCACTGTAAGTCAGTACACCGCTACTTACAATGCCGATGTGGCCGCCTATAAGCAGACTATACTTACGGCCTTCCAGCAGGTAGAGGATTATATCGCCAGCCTGCGGGTGACTTCAGACCAGATCGTGCGCGAAGAAGTGGCCCTGGGGGCTGCCCAGAGATACCTGGAGATTGCCACCTCGCGATACCAGACCGGCCTCGATCCTTACTTGAATGTGATGACCGCGGAGCTGACCCTGCTCAGCAACCAACAGATCCAGGTGACCCTGCGAGTGAACGAGATGACCGCCGCGGTGGAACTGGTGCAGGCGCTGGGCGGCGGGTGGAACGCGGACCAGCTTCCCACGGCGCCAAAGTAAAAGCCTCGGGGCAGGGAAGCCGGCTTCCCGATTCATCCCTCTACTCGTCCGTCACGCACCCCAGCGCCGCGCTTTTGACCAGGCGGATGTACTTAGCCAGCGTGCCGCGGTCGGCTTTGTAGGGCGGCATCGTCCAGGCCTTGCGGCGCGCGGCCAGTTCCTCGTCCGAAAGCTCTACCGACAGTGTGTTGGCGGTGGCGTCAATGGCGATGCGGTCGCCGTTCTTCACCAGTGCAATGGGGCCGCCTTCCTGGGCCTCCGGCGTCACATGGCCCACAATGAAGCCGTGCGATCCGCCGGAGAACCGTCCGTCCGTGATCAGGGCTACGTCTTTGCCCAGGCCCGCGCCCACAATCGCCGAAGTCGGGGTAAGCATCTCGGGCATTCCCGGCCCGCCCTTCGGCCCTTCGTAGCGAATCACAATCACATCGCCCTTCTGAATCTCCTTGCGCTCCAGCGCCCCCAGGATCTCTTCCTCGGAATCGAACACTCGCGCCGGACCGGTGAACCGCAGCCCTTCTTTGCCGGTGATCTTGGCCACCGCGCCTTCCGGCGCCAGGTTGCCGCGCAAGATCTGAATGTGCCCGGTCGTTTTTAAAGGCTTCGAAAACGGGTGTACGATTTCCTGTCCCTTGGCCAGCCCCGGCAGCTCTTTCAGGTTCTCCGCTACCGTTTTGCCGGTCACCGTCAGGCAGTCTCCGTGCAGCACCCCTTCGGCCAGCAGCATCTTCATCACCGCCGGAATTCCGCCCACCTTTTGGAGATCCTCCATCACATATTGGCCGCTGGGTTTGAACTCCGACAGGTACGGCACCCGGTTGCTCACCTGCTGAAAATCGTCCAACGCAAGCGGTACGTTCACCGACCGCGCGATGGCCAGCAGGTGCAGCACGGCATTGGTCGAGCCGCCCAGCGCCGAGACCAGCGCCATGGCGTTTTCAAAAGCCTCGCGGGTCAGAATGTCGCGCGGCTTGATGTCGCGCTCCAACAGGTTGCGGATGGCCGCCCCAGAGGCCGTACACTCGGCTAGCTTGGCCGGATCTTCCGCGGGCGTCGAGGAACTGAAGGGCAGCGACATCCCCAGCGCTTCGATGGCCGAAGCCATAGTGTTGGCGGTGTACATTCCACCGCAGGCCCCGGCGCCCGGGCAGGCGTTGCGCACAATCTCCTGCCGGGTGGCATCGTCGATGTTGCCGGCCAGGTATTCGCCGTAGCTCTGAAAGGCCGAAACCACGTCCAGCTTCTGTCCGTCGCGGCAGCCCGCCCGGATGGTGCCGCCGTAAATCATCAGCGACGGCCGGTTCAGGCGTCCCATGGCCATCACGCAGCCGGGCATATTCTTGTCGCAGCCCGGAATGGAAATGTTGGCGTCGTACCACTGCGCGGACATCACCGTTTCAATGGAGTCCGCGATCAGGTCGCGCGACTGGAGGGAAAAGCTCATCCCCTCCGTCCCCATGGCAATTCCGTCGCTCACCCCAATGGTGTTGAAGCGCATCCCCACCAGGCCCGCCGCCTGCAGGCCCTCCTTGACCTTCTCAGCCAGGTGCAGAAGGTGCATATTGCAGGGATTGCCTTCAAACCAGACGCTGGCGATGCCCACCTGCGGCTTGTTCATGTCGGCTTCCTGAAGCCCGGTGGCGTACAGCATCGCCTGGGAGGCACCCTGGGATCTCGGTTGCGTGATGCGGGAGCTGAATCGATTTAATAGAGCAGGCATGTTCGTAGAGTATTATTTTCCAGCCGCGGGCGGTTTTTCAATGCGCATATAGTCCACGTCCGAGGTGGCTATCATTCCAGTATCCATCATCTGCTCCACCTCGGGGATCAGCCGCCGCCGGATACTCGCCCCAGACGGCCGGCTTCACGTTGAGCACGCTGGTAACGACGGTTGTTGCCACACCGGCCGGTATCCTTAACAACAACAGTCAGACGCAGTTACCGATCACCCTGAGCGCCGGTGCGCCACCGATATCGAGTTGCGAAACGGCGGACCCAAGTGTTTCCTGCACAGTCCAGTCAGGGTCAACGCTTCTTGTTACGGCCACCGCCCCCGCCACGCACGGCACTCGCGTGCTAAATTTGAATGGGGGCGCCGTGCAACTCCATGCCACTGTCTTCGACGCGCAGCCGGCCATCTCCGGCTTCGGGGACGGCGTACAGGCCGGGCAGACGGTGTCGATAACGGCCTCCTGTAATTGCCCAGACCCCGACGACGGCGAATATGCCGCAGCTCCCCCCGACGTCGAGGTGAGCGGACCTGGAGGCGACCAGGGATGGGTATACTTCGATTTTTTCACGGCAACGGATGTGTACCTGGAGGCGAGCCCGCCCCCAGACACTCAGCCGGGAACGTACTACGCCACTGTGGACTTCTGCGACGGCTTCCTCCCGTTTGATCCTGTAACACAGTGCGAGGTCGACGCGGGACCTATCAACGTGGAGGAACCGCAGCAGCCCGCCTGCACCCTCACCGTGGCAAGCCCGGTAAATAACCAAGTGTATGGCTTTAGCGGCCCCCCGGGAAATTACAACCAGGCGTCGGTACCTCTCAACGCTCAGTCCAACTGTTCGGGCACGGCGGGCTGGGGGCTTAGCTGGAGCTACACGGAGATCCACAATCAAAACGGCGTCTACCTCGGATCCGTCACGAACACGACGCAGACATTGAACCAGACTGTAACATACACGACGCCGGCCGGCAACGGCGGTCTACTCGGAATGGTTGTTTCCACGGCCTTCGGCGCTCAACAATCGGTGCTACCGTACGTCGATGGCACGCCTATTCAACCCTCCGTGATCGTCAGCCAGTTGGGAGCGATGTATAACGGCACCACGCCGAACTTGCTTGTCGGCATCGCCTTCAGGGAGAGCAGTTGCTCGCAATTCCTGTTTACGACCAATCCGTACATTAACCAAACGTACGGGATAGCCGGGTACTGGCCGAACGAGAACGCTAATGGAACCTATATCGGATTGATGATGGTGCCGCCGACTCTAAGCACCCTGTTCGACTGGACCAGCAACGCCGCACAAGGACTGAGCGTACTTCAGTACTTCCTGGCAGCCGCCGCACGACATTACAGCCAGGAGATTGCGAGTTACCCCAGCCTGCCCCAGCTCACTGCTCTGCAGCAGGAGCAGGACGCGTTGTGGCTGTACGGCGGGTGGGGTAGCTACGGCGATTACTATGTACCAAACTCCAGTTACAACGGGTGGGTGGTGACGACGGCGAACAACACCGGCGTCAATTATGTCCAGAACGTATACAGTTCCGCGTCGGCGGATAATTGCATGCAGTAGATTGGTTGGATGGAGGCTGCTATGCGAACGATGAGTGTCCCGTATTTGCTCCTGGCGTGGCTGATATGCGCCCAGCCAGCGGCGGCGATTGACTGGCCAGCGGACCTGAGCGCGGCTCCCGCGGCAAACAAAACCGATATTCACGCCATCGAGGACCTGCTGAACGAGGTATTCGGCCTCTCTCGATACGGGCATGTAGGCGTGGGGGAATTCCGCTTCGTTCCGCTGGAAACGGCCAGCCGCATCGACCTCATCGTCTCCGCGATCAGCGGGCGGGGCGCGCCCAACGGATTCGTCGCGGTATGGCAGACCCCTACCGGCTATGGCTATGCCATCCTTCCCGCCGACGTGCAGGGAGCGCTTGGCCGGGATGTGGTCGACCTGGACGGCTCAGGTCTGTACGAGGTGGTGGCGGGCTATTTTGCAGGTGGCTATCAGGAAAAGATACGATGCCGATCCCTTGGTACGGTGTCTATGCACTGAAACAGGGCAAATTTACCAACGTTAGCGATCGGTATCCGCAGGCTATCCCGCAACAAAGCTTGAATCTCGTTTTCGACTTGACGGAAGCTTGTGACGCGGGAAACAAGGCGCTCCTCGAGTTGTATCGGATCAACGACGCGTTTGTCCGGGATAAGTACCAGCGGATGCTGTTCCACCACAAGGACTGGGGCCTCGAGGCCGCCCTCGGCTGGGCGGACTCCCCGGTACCCAGCATACAAATACTGGCCATCGAGACGCTTGGCGAGATCCCCGATCCCCGCTCCCTCGCAGCACTCCGGAGGTTAGCTGAGGGGCCCGACGCTGGCGTGCGCATCGTTGCCAAAGGCGCACTGGCGAACCTCGGGGCAGCAACCAACAAGAGGTGAGGCCGGCCGATTGCTCCGCTCCTGGTGAGCATCGGATTCGCGCACGGCGTTCGCAACGGCTGGGATCAGCCAGAACGGCGAGCGCGAGGCCAGCCTTCGCTCCCGCAGGGGGAGGCTGTGCGGACCTCGGCCTCATCCAGAACCTGTGGAATACAGGACAGCCCATAAGGTGCCCTGCTGTCTGGGCAATGTACTGCGTAAGCGGAATTGATTCCGTGGATCAGGCCCAACCTTATCCTCTTACTTTCCCCCCGCCTGCGGATTCTCAATGCGCACGTAATCCACGTCCGAGGTGGCAATCATTCCAGTATCCATCATCTGCTCCACCTCCGGGATCAGCCGCGCCAGGTTCTCGGGCGTGTCCACAATGGTCACTACAATCGGCTGATCTTTGCGCATGACGTGCGGCCGGTGAATCTCCGCCGACTCGCCGAACCCTTCCAGCGCGCGAAACACCGTGGCGCCGGCGATTTTCAATTCCTTGCAGCGGTTCACGATGGCTTCGTACAGCAGCTTCCCCTTGGTAGCGGTCGCTGTCGCCGAAATGCAGCCGCAGCAGCTTGGCGCGCTTACTGGTTCGCATCCGAAGTCTCCGTTCCCTTGCTGCGCACCAGCCGGATCACCTCCACGTCGGAAAGCACGATGATTCCGTCCTGCATCATCCCCCTCGATCTCATTCAGGGCCTTGGCCAGGTTTTCCTCCGTATCCACCACCGAAATCATGACTGTTATCTGTCTGCGGAAGAATACCACCATGTCTCAAGAATGGGAGAGCGATTCAACTCCGGTATCCCCTGTATCTGTATTCAAATCGTAATAATAATCTTAGAAATTACAGAACTTCTTACTTGACTCCAAATTTCCAGAGGGTTATAACCACTAATGCCAGGTCAACCCGATCCTAGGCGCCCCCGCCACGCACGGCACTCGCGTGCTAAATTTGAATGGGGGCGCCGTGCAACTCCATGCCACTGTCTTCGACGCGCAGCCGGCCATCTCCGGCTTCGGGGACAGCGTACAGGCCGGGCAGACGGTGTCGATAACGGCCTCCTGTAATTGCCCAGACCCCGACGACGGCGAATATGCCGCAGCTCCCCCCGACGTCGAGGTGAGCGGACCTGGAGGCGACCAGGGATGGGTATACTTCGATTTTTTCACGGCAACGGATGTGTACCTGGAGGCGAGCCCGCCCCCAGACACTCAGCCGGGAACGTACTACGCCACTGTGGACTTCTGCGACGGCTTTCTCCCGTTTGATCCTGTAACACAATGCGAGGTCGACGCGGGACCTATCAACGTGGAGGAACCAGCCGCACCGCCGCCACCAATCCTGTCCGTCACGGCGAACGGAAGCGCTGTGGCCCCTGGCGGGATGGTCTGGATCACACCTCCTCCTGCCCTTCCAACATTGGCGGCAATCCTGCTCCCTGACGCCGGATACACTCTTACCGGGACAGTGTCGTGGCAGATTGTATTTGATTATAGTGCCGGCGCTTACGATTGGGAATGCTCCGTACCGGCCCAGCCGATTACTCTCCCTGTCTCGGCGCAATTCAACATCACGACCACCATGTCTGGAATCTGCGGCGGGACAGCAACCATCACCTACACCTACAACTCGTCTCCGCCTCAGTCGTTCACATTCAACGTTCTGGGCCAGAGCCCCTCTGCGACCACAATAAAGAATTACCTCGGCACGGACCCGTGGTTCCTACAACAACTGGTCAACCACGAGTCTGGATACCTCCAGTTCCTGAGCAGTGGTCAACCAAACTTCGGCCCTCCGAACGGATTTGGAGTGATGCAGGCTGGATCCACCCTCAAGCACTTATCAGATCTGGGACTGGACTCAAAACATTTCGGCCGGCATTTCCGTACTTAATGGCTTTTATGCTGTCCCGTACTGGACACAGCAAGTGAACGCATGGAATGCATTTAATGCGGCACACCCCAACAATACGGTTATCGCTCCTGACGACACATCTGATGGCGGCTGTGTTTTTAGCATAAATCCGGTCGGCGCAGAATATTCATACTCGGATGCTGTGTGGATTAAGCGTTACAACGTTGGCTATAACTATCCATACATCCAATTCAACACCTACGTCGATAGTAACGGCATTTTACGGGGAGTCTGGCTGATAAATCTGGTTCCAAACTACGTGCAACTCGTGTGTCAAACTGCACCGTAACCGGGAGCCTTACAGATGGGAAATGGGTGGTCTAATGACGAAACAGCAGGTAGCTATAATTTTCTCGCTGGCGTTACTGACTCTCGTGCCTAAAGGTAACGCCGGGGGCGCTAAATCCCTTTACCTTCTTTGTACAACCACCGGTACCGAAGAGCGAGTGCCAGTTGACCTCTGGCGTACTGATGCCTCGGTACCCAGTGCTCCGGTTCTCGTTACCCGGATCGCTGGAAGCGCTGACCGCGTCCTCGTGGATGCCGACCGCCGGCGCATGGTCGTGGCGTATCCCGCAATCGCACCCAAGAATTTCGTCGTAATTGACATGGACTCGCCGTCCAGCCCTCATGAAGTCCACGTTGGGTATGATTCCCAAGAGTTATTGCCCGAGGGGGTCTACTTGCTCGATATTCCGGGGAAGGGAGAAAGCATCGGCCTTCCATTAGGTCGACTTTGGCGGGAGCCGCGAGTTCCTTATCGCCGATTGACGATAATGTCGCTTAACAAGCCCGGCAGCGTTCCGACAGGAGTCCCGATGGATGCGCTGCGATTTATACGACTCGGTGGCAGTGTGGGTGGCGCGCTTCCCCAACAGGCCGTGATTGAAGTTGGTGGCGATCCCCTCAGCGTTTTACTGGCTGACCCAATGGGTTGGAGCCTGGGGCTACCAAGGCCGTCTTACGTTGGTTCAAAGCCGCCCAACGAGGTGTTTCGGTTGGTTGCCAAAAACGATACCATGACTGCGATCTCGAGCATTCCAACCGAGATTCATGTGCTTGCCAGCACCAGTCAGAATTGGCGGCGTATTGTGTTGCCCTTCAGAAGCACTCGAATCCGGGCTTTTGGCCAGTGGATCGCGGCAATTGGAGAAGATCCCGGCTGGCTCGCCAAAGGCGACTACAGTGGAACCAGAGTGGTCCGCGCGGCTGATCAACCAAGCATTACAGAGATCAAGGGCAGAAGTCCGGGACAGGAGAAACGCCGATCGGAACGTATCGGTGCAAGGACCACCGTGGACGATTTGTTTAACGGCATGTCAGCGGTCTTTCCCGGCGAACTGCTGATTTGTAATGCCCTGTCCGGCGTGCAGATGCGAATCTCCACGGGCCAAGGCGACAGCGAGGTTCTCCTGGTCACGGATGACAAAGTCTTTTACCGCGTCAACGACGAGATCTACTCGGCGGCAATATTGGATGGCGCGCTTGGAAACCCGGTGAGACTTGCAGCGAGCGGCGAGGTTGTTCAGGCGCACTGGGCGTTCCTGGGCAACTGAATAGCACCTTTTCTAATCAGTCGAGAGATCCCCCGGCTCTGCCGGGGGATATGAGACGCTCCTTTTTCAGAATCATTGCATTGGCACTCGGCGCGGCAGCGTGGGCGCCCACGGTCGCGTCTGCTCAGCAATTTTCCACCAACTATTGGGTGACGGCAAACTACCTCGCGGTCCTCGGCCGCCAGCCCGACCCCGGCGGCTGGCTCTACTGGACGGCCTGGGTGGCCGCTAACGGCAACAACCAGACCGCGCGACTGCAATTTACCGCCGACCTCCTGGCCAGCGCCGAATACTGCGGCTTCTTCAGCCAGGCTGCGGGCTGCACTAATCCGCCGAGCGATGGCCAATTTCTGACGCTGCTGTATCAGAACGCGCTTGGGAGGCCTCCCGACCAGGACGGCTGGACATTCTGGCTCGGACAGTTGGCCAATGGCGTGTCCCGCGCCCAGGTGGTATATGACTTCATCAACACCACAGAATTCTCGGGTGACTACGGGGGCTTTTGCAACTCGTATTCCCCGGGGTACGCCAATCCCTTGGCCTACGTCACCAGCGCCAGCGCCGTCGGCGGGCAAGAGACGACCGTCACGGTAACCTACGCCAGCCCCTCGGGGACCACAGACCTCGCCTCGGGCCAGATCTACTTTGATAGCTCAACCGGCTGCTCCGTGGAGTGGGCGAATCCCCCTTCAGGACCACGTACCGTAACCTTGGACAGTGGATCGACGGGCTGTTCCTTGAACCAGGCCAATTCAAGCGTAGGCACGGTGCCGGGAAATCCCAAGGCGCTCGCCGTCACGCTCAGTTTGACGTTCTTCGAGCAGAACTTCGTCGGCACCCATGAGGTATATGCATGGGGCCTGGACAGCGAGGACCTGCCGTCGCCAACGCAGGACTTGGGCGCCTTCGTGGTGAGTCAGGGACAGGACTTCACCATCAGCGCCACGCCAGCCTCGGCCACCCTTCCGAATCTGACCTATACAACGTACCTCAATGTGGACGTTACGGTCACCAGTCTCAACGGCTTCAGTGGCGACGTGACGATCAGTTGGTCAAATGGCGGAAATTGCGGCTTCACTGTAACTGGCCCCACGCAAGTCTGGGTTCCCAGCGGCCAGTCAGCTTCTGTCACTATCAGCATCGAGAACGTTCCGAACTACACTAACTGTCTGGCGGGAACGTACGGCTCCTACGTCTTTTGGGCGAACTCCGGGTGACAATGTTTACCAGCCCGTGACTCAATAAAGACAGGGATGTCGAAGTAAGGGGCTGGACAAATCGTTTAGCTTATGTCATCTTCAAATGGATGCAAGCGCCCAACCGCGGTGGCTCCTCAGATCGCGAGAAGGATCTCGAACGGAGAGTCGAGTCTCTGGAGACGCAGTTGAAGTGCGCGCTGGCGGAGAACGAGCGCCTGCGAAAGGAACTGGAAGAAGCGCTCCGTGCCAACAAACGAAGTGCCGCGCCGTTTTCCAAGGGGGAACCCAAGAGTAACCCCAAGCCGCCAGGACGTAAGCCTGGGGCGGCATACGGAGCGCGAGCTACGCGACCCGTCCCCAAACGGGTGGATGAGCAAATCCACGTGCCACTTCCGCCGCGCTGCCAGCACTGTCAAGGTCCGATCATCCTGAAGAACACCCAACCTCAGTACCAAGAAGACATCGTGCGGATGACCATCGTCCGCCGCTTTGATGTGGAGGTGGGGACTTGTGCCTGCTGCGGACGGCAAGCGCAAGGCCGGCATCCGTTGCAGACCTCCGATTCGCTCCGCGTTGGGGAAGTGCAAGTCGGACCAGAGGCCTTGTCGATGGCGGCAGTGCTCAACAAAGAATTGGGGTTGTCGCACGAGCGGACGGCGCGGGTGCTGGAACTGGGCTATGGGTTGAAGTGGAGCCGGAGCGGGGTCTGCCGGGCTTTGGAGCGATTGGGGAATCTGGCGGCGCCTACTTACCAGCAACTGCGAAGCGCGCTGCGGCAAAGCCCGGTGGTGTGGCTGGACGACACGGGCTGGAGAGTGGGCGCACGTCCCCAGAATCTGCGGGTTTTGTTGAGCCAGCAGGTCACCGTTTACGTGATTGAACCGCATCGCGGATATGCGGAAGCGGCGGCGATTCTGGGAGAGGACTACGCCGGTTTCCTGGTGCATGACGGAGCGCGTTGTTTCTATGGTTTTGAGCAGGCGTTTCATCAGAGTTGCCTGGAACACCTGATCCGGCGGTGTCGCGAGATGATCCAGGTGGCTTCCGTAGCGGCCGCCCAATTCCCGATGGCAGTCAAAACGCTGCTGCAGGAGAGTCTCCGGTTGCGGGATCGCTACCAAGGGGGCGCGGTTTCTCGCCATGGTTTAGCGGTGGCCACCGGGCGGCTGGAAGCCCGGATGGACCGCTTATTGGATCAGCACTTTTCTTGCCCAGACAACCAACGGTTGGCCAAACACCTATGCCACGAGCAGCCGCACTTGTTCACCTTTCTGCGCTGTCCTGGCTTGCATGCCACCAACAACTTCGCCGAGCGGGCGATCCGGCTGATGGCGATGGCACGCAAGACCTGGGGTGGTAATCGGACGGAGAACGGAGCCCGCACACAGCAGATTCTGGCCAGCGTTTTGCGTACTTGCTGGCAGCAGGGAAAAGATGCTTTTGGTCAGTTGGTGAAGTTATTACGTTCCGCTTGTCCGATCTTGCTGGAGATCGTTCCCGCCGGGCCATCACCCTGACTTGCCCTAACAACCATTCGGCTCCCTCCACTCGCTTCGGCCCCGTCGCAACCGCAAAACTTCAAAATCAATCGAACGCGACCGTCCACGCCTACGCCAACGTGTGCCTCACCGCGTGGTAAACATTCTCTTCCGGGTCGATCTGGCACTCGGCGCCCACGGTCACGGTAACGGTCGGCTCTCCACCCGGCTTCACCGTCCAGTTGGGGGCGCCTACTCCCGTGACACTGACCAACAGTGGCAGCGTCTCCTACCCGGTCACAGTTACACCTTTGAACGGATTCAACGGTTCCGTCGCTCTAGCTGTGACGGGCGGGCTGCCGACATGCACAGGCGGCCCAACGAACTGCGTCTCGTATAGCTTCACGCCTTCGCAGGTACCCCAGAACGGCGACTGGACCTCGACGTTGACCCTGTGGACCACGTCCTCCAACGTCCCCGGCGGCTCCTTCCCCATCGGCGTCACCGGATCGGCTACCGGATATTCCCCCCAGACTGCCGGTTTCACGCTGAGCACCTTGGTGACAACGGTCACAGCCGCGCCCACGCCCATCCTGAACAACGGCCAGCCAACATCGCTCTCGGTCACCTACAGCCCCACGTCGCCGGCGATCTCGAGTTGCAGCGTACCGCTGCCCGACGGATCCAGCAATCCGTATGTGAGCTGCCAGGTCTCCAACTCCACTGCCGGATCGGCGACGCTCTTGATCAAAGCGACGACGGCGGCTCATAATGGTACTTACGTTGTGTACGGAAATGGAAACGCCATGTCGATCCATGCGGCGGTTTTCGACGCGCAGCCGCAGGGTTACGGCTCTGGGAACAGCATTCCCGCGGGCCAGACGATAGAGATAACCGCCTCCTGCCTATGTCCGGACCCCGACGATGGCGAATACGCCGCGGCGGGTGGTCCCGACGTGGAAGTGAGCGGCCCCGGAGGACAGCAAGGATGGGTGTACCTCGATACCTGGTCTGCAACAGAGATGCTCTTGGAGGCGAGCCCGCCCCCAGGCACCCAGCCGGGGACTTATGCCGTCACTGTGGACTGGTGCGACGGGTTCCTTCCATTTGACGCCGACTACCAGTGCGAGGCCGACGGGGGCGACGTTACCGTGGAGGAGGCTGAGGAGCAAATACAGTCCGTCACGCCGGCCATCTTGATGGTTGGCGCCACCAGCCAGACCGTGACGATTAATGGCACGGGACTCTATAACGTTTCCCGGGTGAACCTGCCGTCTGGAGTTGCCATCCAAAATCAGAGCCCGCCTGACCCGTTCGTGATTGTCCTGACCGTAAACGTATCATTAGGGACGACAATTGGCCCGGGCCAAATCTCTGTGGATAATAGCAATAGTCTTGAGTTTGATATAGATGGCCCCTACAATATGCTAGTTTCAAATGATACAATCGGCACGTGCAACGGCTGTAGTACTACCGTTCAGCGTAATGTGACATATCAAGTGCTTAACTATAGCGGATCCCTTCCCGGAGCGATACCAATGTGCGAGAATGTTCTCCTATCGAATTGGAGCTGCAATCAGTCCCAAGACACACCGACCACCACCACCTGCGGAAAAACGTCTGGCACTACATCCGCCAACAGCACATTTACCGACAGTTGGACCTTGGGCGGTGATGGTTTTACACCAGTTGGCTGTGGGAACAATGTGTCCGACACGTGGAGCTGGGTGGCCTCGAGCCAGAGCAAGATTTTCCAGCCGGTCGGCGTACTAAGCGGCTATACCCACACCAACGCTGTTAGCATCAACAACACTGTCCTGCCGAATCCAAACGGCAGTAGCTTCGTCGGCATTAAGGTCGGGCACTGAGTTGGAGATCAACGCCGTGCGAAGTAGTTCATTTTGGTTCCTAATGTTTGCATGGGTGCTTCCCGTGTGTCATTGTGACAGTCCACGAGACTGTACTGGGGCAATCCGCGGCGTCGTCCTGGACACTGAGGGTCAACGCGTCGCCAGAGCGAGAGTCCACGCCGCGACCGACGGTTCGGGCCATATCGGCGGCATACAGTATGTGACTACCGACAACGATGGCGCTTTCACCATCAACAATGTTAGGTGGGGAGTCTATAAGATGTTTGCGATGAAGCCTGAAGACGGTTACCCGGACGCCTCGTTTGAGATTTATTCCAGTGGAGCGACGGTCCGGGCCGAGGTCTCGCCCTCGACGCCTACCGCCTTCTCGATGATTGTGGTGGCGAAGGCCGCGACCATGGTGGGGGCCATCTCCGACGCGATCTCGGGTGCTCCTTTGAGTGGTACTCTGCATATGTGGGAAATTGAGAGGCCCAACGTGTTCCTGGATACCAGCGTGTCATCGCCGTTTCAGGTGCCGGTCCCGGCCGGGAAGAGGATTGGGATTGAGATCCGCGTCAGGGGCTACGAGACTTGGCAGTATGTTGACCCACAAAGGGAGGGCCCTTTTAAGGCAGATGATAGGCTCAAAGTTGAGGTGAGACTTCGGCGCGCGTCGGCGGTTGGCGAGCCTGGGAGGTGATTAAAGCGTAAACGTTAGAGCAACCGCATGCTTGGCAACAGCCGGGGTGCCGGCATAATCCCTTGGTACGGTATCTATGCACTGAAGCAGGGCAAATTTTGCCAACGTTGGCGACCTGTGTCCGAATGCTATCCTGCAACAAAGCTTGAATTCGCGTTTTCGACTTGACGGAAGCTTGTGACGGGCAGCAACCAACAAGAGGTGAGGCCGGCCGGTTGCCCGCAGCTGGCCAATATCGGATTCGCGAAGGGCGTTCGCGACTTCTCGATTTCCCGACGTACCCCGCTGGAATCACGACCACCATGTCTGGAATCTGCGGTGGGACAGCAACCATCACCTACGCCTACAACTCGTTGGCTATAACTATCCATACATCCAATTCAACACCTGTGTCGATAGTGACGGCATTTTACAGGGAGTCTGGCTGATCAATCTGGTTCCAAACTACGTGCAACTCGTGTGTCAAACTGCACCGTAACCGGGAGCCTTACAGATGGGAAAGGGGTAGTCTTAATGACCAAACACCAGGTAGCTATAAGTTTCTCGCTGGCGTTACTGACTCTCGTGCCTAAAGGTAACGCCGGGGGCGCCAAATCCCTTTACCTTCTTTGTACAACCACCGGTACCGAAGAGCGAGTGCCAGTTGACCTCTGGCGTACTGATGCCTCGGCACCCAGTGCTCCGGTTCTCGTTACCCGGATCGCTGGAAGCGCTGACCGCGTCCTCGTGGATGCCGACCGCCGGCGCATGGTCGTGGCGTATCCCGCAATGGCACCCAAGAATTTCGTCGTAATTGACATGGACTCACCGTCCAGCCCTCATGAAGTCCACGTTGGGTATGATTCCCAAGAGTTATTGCCCGAGGGGGTCTACTTGCTCGATATTCCGGGGAAGGGAGAAAGCATTGGCCTTCCATTAGGTCGACTTTGGCGGGAGCCGCGAGTGCCTTATCGCCGGTTGACGATAATGTCGCTTAACAAGCCCGGCAGCGCTCCGACAGGGGTCCCGATGGATGCGCTGCGATTTATACGACTCGGCGGCAGTGTGGGTGGCGCGCTTCCCCAACAGGCCGTGATTGAAGTTGCAGGCGATCCCCTCAGCATTTTACTGGCTGACCCAATAGGTTGGAGCCTGGGGCTACCAAGGCCATCTTACGTTGGTTCAAAGCCGCCCAACGAGGCGTTTCGGCTGGTTGCCAAGAGCGATACTATGACTGCGATCTCGAGCATTCCAACCGAGATTCACGTGCTTGCCAGCGCCAGTCAGAATGGGCGGCGTATTGTGTTGCCCTTCAGAAGCACTCGAATCCGGGCTTTTGGACCATGGATCGCGGCAATTGGAGAAGATCCCGGCTGGCTCGCCAAAGGCGACTACAGTGGAACCAGAGTGGTCCGCGCGGCTGATCAACCAAGCATTACAGAGATCAAGGGCAGAAGTCCGGGACAGGAGAAACGCCGATCGGAACGTATCGGTGCAAGGACCACCGTGGACGATTTGTTTAACGGCATGTCAGCGGTCTTTCCCGGCGAACTGCTGATTTGTAATGCCCTGTCCGGCGTGCAGATGCGAATCTCCACGGGCCAAGGCGACAGCGAGGTTCTCCTGGTCACGGATGACAAAGTCTTTTACCGCGTCAACGACGAGATCTACTCGGCGGCAATATTGGATGGCGCGCTTGGAAACCCGGTGAGACTTGCAGCGAGCGGCGAGGTTGTTCAGGCGCACTGGGCGTTCCTGGGCAACTGAATAGCACCTTTTCTAATCAGTCGAGAGATCCCCCGGCTCTGCCGGGGGATATGAGACGCTCCTTTTTCAGAATCATTGCATTGGCACTCGGCGCGGCAGCGTGGGCGCCCACGGTCGCGTCTGCTCAGCAATTTTCCACCAACTATTGGGTGACGGCAAACTACCTCGCGGTCCTCGGCCGCCAGCCCGACCCCGGCGGCTGGCTCTACTGGACGGCCTGGGTGGCCGCTAACGGCAACAACCAGACCGCGCGACTGCAATTTACCGCCGACCTCCTGGCCAGCGCCGAATACTGCGGCTTCTTCAGCCAGGCTGCGGGCTGCACTAATCCGCCGAGCGATGGCCAATTTCTGACGCTGCTGTATCAGAACGCGCTTGGGAGGCCTCCCGACCAGGACGGCTGGACATTCTGGCTCGGACAGTTGGCCAATGGCGTGTCCCGCGCCCAGGTGGTATATGACTTCATCAACACCACAGAATTCTCGGGTGACTACGGGGGCTTTTGCAACTCGTATTCCCCGGGGTACGCCAATCCCTTGGCCTACGTCACCAGCGCCAGCGCCGTCGGCGGGCAAGAGACGACCGTCACGGTAACCTACGCCAGCCCCTCGGGGACCACAGACCTCGCCTCGGGCCAGATCTACTTTGATAGCTCAACCGGCTGCTCCGTGGAGTGGGCGAATCCCCCTTCAGGACCACGTACCGTAACCTTGGACAGTGGATCGACGGGCTGTTCCTTGAACCAGGCCAATTCAAGCGTAGGCACGGTGCCGGGAAATCCCAAGGCGCTCGCCGTCACGCTCAGTTTGACGTTCTTCGAGCAGAACTTCGTCGGCACCCATGAGGTATATGCATGGGGCCTGGACAGCGAGGACCTGCCGTCGCCAACGCAGGACTTGGGCGCCTTCGTGGTGAGTCAGGGACAGGACTTCACCATCAGCGCCACGCCAGCCTCGGCCACCCTTCCGAATCTGACCTATACAACGTACCTCAATGTGGACGTTACGGTCACCAGTCTCAACGGCTTCAGTGGCGACGTGACGATCAGTTGGTCAAATGGCGGAAATTGCGGCTTCACTGTAACTGGCCCCACGCAAGTCTGGGTTCCCAGCGGCCAGTCAGCTTCTGTCACTATCAGCATCGAGAACGTTCCGAACTACACTAACTGTCTGGCGGGAACGTACGGCTCCTACGTCTTTTGGGCGAACTCCGGATCGATCTGGCGCTCGGCGCCCACGGTCACGGTAACGGTCGGGTCTCCACCCGGCTTCACCGTCCAGTTGGGGGCGCCTACTCCCGTGACACTGACCAACAGTGGCAGCGTCTCCTACCCGGTCACAGTTACACCTTTGAACGGATTCAACGGTTCCGTCACTCTAACTGTGACGGGCGGGCTGCCGACATGCACAGGCGGCCCAACGAACTGCGTCTCGTATAGCTTCACGCCTTCGCAGGTACCCCAGAACGGCGACTGGACCTCGACGTTGACCCTGTGGACCACGTCCTCCAACGTCCCCGGCGGCTCCTTCCCCATCGGCGTCACCGGATCGGCCACCGGATATTCCCCCCAGACTGCCGGTTTCACGCTGAGCACCTTGGTGACAACGGTCACAGCCGCGCCCACACCCATCCTGAACAACGGCCAGCCAACATCCCTCTCGGTCACCTACAACCCCACGTCGCCGGCGATCTCGAGTTGTAGCGTACCGCTGCCCGACGGGTCCAGCAATCCGTACGTGAGCTGCCAGGTCTCCAACTCCACTGCCGGATCGGCGACGCTCTTGATCAAAGCAACGACCGCGGCTCATAATGGTACTTACGTTGTGTACGGAAATGGAATGGCCATGGCGATCCATGCGGCGGTTTTCGACGCGCAGCCGCAGGGTTACGGCTCTGGGAACAGCGTTCCCGCTGGCCAGACGATAGAGATAACCGCCTCCTGTCTCTGTCCGGATCCCGACGATGGCGAATACGCCGCGGCGGGTGGCCCCGACGTGGAAGTGAGCGGCCCCGGAGGACAGCAAGGATGGGTGTACCTCGATACTTGGTCTGCAACAGAGATGTTCTTGGAGGCGAGCCCGCCCCCGGGCACCGAGCCGGGGACGTATACCATTACGGTGGACTGGTGCGACGGGTTCCTGCCGTTTGACGCCGACTACCAGTGCGAGGCCGACGGGGGCGACGTTACCGTGGAGGAGGCGGCGGCCACCCTCACCGGAATAACGCCAGCGCTCGGCCCGGTTGGAGCATCAGTTCCCGTCACCATTGCGGGAAGCGGTTTCGGCCCTAACCCGACGGTCACCGCCGCAGGTATCAACGTGACTGTCACGGGGTCAAATCCAGACAGCATTCAGGCCACCTTTTCGATTCCTGTCACGGCCCAGGGCGGAAATGTCAATGTTACGGTGGGCGGCGCATCGGGATCGGCGAACTTTTACGTGCAAATTCCGACGAGCCTGGTGAGGCAAACCGTCCCTGCGGGCACGGGCGAAAACGGCGCAGGCAGCGGTGCGCCCAATGGTTATGGTCCGCTTGGGACACCGACCGGCGGGTCGGGGCCCAGCGGCGAAGTTCTTGACCCCGCCGGGAGAGTGGCCTTGAGTAACGTTTGCGGCGTTTACCGGTACGTGACGTACGTGCTTGTCGACCAAAATTCCACGCCCAACGTCATTCAGGGACTGACGGGAGCGCTGACAGAGACCTTCTCGCAGTTTCAAGGGACCCCGCCCGCGCCACAAACCCAGAGCCAAGACTTTACATTGCAGAACTGCCCCGGCAGCCTCGGAAGTAACGCATGCGCTGCGGACATCTGGGATATCCAATACATCGGCGGCTCCAATGGGGCGTGCTTAGGCGCGAACCAAAACCAGGCTTTCACCCAGGCGTTCTCAGTCCAGATCGGGCCACAGAACGCCCAAACAAATTTCCCACTCACAACGACCAACAGCGTGTCGAAGGGTAACTTCAATGGAACGCTCAAGGCCGACGTCACGATCGAAAACAGATAGCGCTGGGGCCTCGTCCCCCTTGGTTGAAAAGGAGTTAATAACAATGAACCGCAAAGCTGCTGCGGCCGTGGTCGCATTGGCCGTAGTCTGTCACTGCCTAGCCGCACAGGGCCATGGCTCGCGCGACAGGGCGGAGGCCGATGGCTTCCATCTCGAGCACGGCCTTTCCCTCGGGCCCTTGCCCGCCCAGGAGGCGTTTGTCAGGATACTGAGAGCGGTAGGGCGCCCCGGAGGCGCGGTCCTGCTCTCCGGGTGCGGCGATTCGGCCGATGTTCCCCTGTTCGCCCCCTCCGCCTCTCTCGCAAGCGCCCTCGATCTGCTCACGGCCGTTCACTCTGCGTATCGTTGGACGATACAGGATGGCGTCTTCCTTCTTCTTCCCAAGGGGAAACACCCACCCGTATTGGATGTCCCAATTGGGCGGTTTCAGTGGGACACTTCAGCGAGTGTGCATCTGACAGTGAGCAATCTGGCGGATAGTGCACCGGTGAGATACTGCCTCAGCGGCATGGGATTTCATGGGGGCATCGAAGCGATATCCCGCCCCCAGCAAGCGCCCCGAATCGTGAACGGAAGGGCGGAGGCGCCCCCTCAGGGACATCAGTTTCACGTCGAAAATGTTAAGCTTCTCGACGCCCTGAACGCCGTGGCGTCCAGTTATGGAAGTGTAGTCTGGTGTTACGAAGAGAGAGCTTGCGATGGCAGCAAGACATACTCATTCTCTGCTCGCTAACTATGTCAGGAACCGATGGGCGCCAACCTGGCGTACCTGACGTGCATGCCGCCGCCATTAGCGGCCCGTCTGCCCACTGATGCAGCACCTGAGTGCGTTGCAGCGGCCTAGCTGGATCTCGTTGGGTTCCTGCCGTTTGACGCCGACTACCAGTGCGAGGCCGACGGGGGCGACGTTACCGTGGAGGAGGCGGCCGCACCTGAGTGCACGCTGGGCATCTCCAGCCCTCTGAACAATCAGGGATTCGGATTCAATGGCTCCGTCGGAAGCTACAACCAGGTAAGCATACCCCTAAACGCAGTGTCGAACTGCTCCGGCACCGCCGGTTGGACCTTCAGCACGAGCTATAGATTGATCACGTGGAACAATTACATTTACACCGGCTCGCAGACGAGTACTTCTCAACCGCTAAATCAGACGGTGACCTTCACGACGCCTGCGGGAAACGGTGGGATAGCAGAGATGACCGCCGCGGCCTTCGGCACTTCGCAGACTGTCGCACCGTACATCGATGGCAGCACGATTCCAAACAACACAATCATCGCCTACCTTGGCCAAATTTATGGCGGTGCCACTCCCAACTTGCTGGTAGGTGTCGCCACCCATGAAACCTCTTGTGCTCAGTTCTATTGGGCGGACAATCAGGCATACGCGCTCTTGGGTTACTGGCCGTTCGAGAACTCCGGGCGTACGGTCCCGGTCGTCGGGATGATGCAAATATCGTCAGCGTCGGCTGTCGGGTTGTCCATGGCCATATTGTTTGACTGGACCGCAAACGCCCAGGCAGGGCTGACGGTTTTTCAGGCCTCCCTGACGAACGCCACGACGATGACCAATCAGTTGATCGCCGCCTACCCCACCCTGCCTGCCAAGACGGCGGTACAACTGGAAAATGATGGGCTGTGGCTGTACGGCGGATTCGGGGGCTACGGGACCAAGCTACTTGCGCAACCGTGGACACTATACTGGATTCCAAACGCCAGCAATACTGGTTGGGTCCAGTCCACTGCGGATCCCGACGGCACAGCATTCATCAGCGCGGTGTACACATACGCGGCGAACAACAACTGCATTAACACCGGCAACTAAGAGATTATAGAGGAGGTGGACATGCGACAAAGAGTGGTTGTATTGGCGCTTGGGCTTCTGGTTGCGTGCGCTCGCCCGGCGCGATCCATTGAGTGGCCAAAGGACCTGTACGCGATCCCACCCGCGAACAAGGCAGATGCCAGCGCCATTTTTTCAGTGGTCATGCAGGCGCTCGGGATCCAGCAGCCGTTGCCGCCGGTGAGGCTGGTTGAGTTCCGCTTCGTGCCACTAGAGACTCTTGACCGCGTCGACCTGATAGCCTCGGTGGATTTCAGTGGCACGGGGTTCAATTACTCGCTGGTCGCTGTCTGGCAATCCGCCAACGGCTATGGCTCCGCGCGACTTAACTCCTTCACACAAGGCGGCCTTGCTAGGGACGTGCTTGACATGGACGGCACGGGAATATACAGCGTGGTGACCGATCATGTTCCCGGAGGCTACCAGGGGATCTCGACGCTGCCGATTCCCTGGTACACCATCTACGCTCTGAGAGGGGGCAAATGGACGGACGTCAGCGACCGGTACCCCGACTTCTTTTCGGGAGGCCGGGACGTGCGGATTGCCTCCGCAATGGCGGACGCCTGCGATGCCGGGAACAAGGGCCTTATCGAGGCGTACCGGGACAACGCCCAGTTCGTCCAGATCCATTACCTGCGGGCTGTCTCGCACATCAAAAACGCGGGTCTGGAAACCGCCCTGGGGTGGGCTGATTCTCCGAAGTTCCGTATACAAGAGCTGGCCATTGAGACCCTCTGTGACATTCCCGACCCGCGTGTGCGACCTCGGCGCTGCGGAAACTAGCCGCCTCGTCGCCGGATGCCGGAATCCGTGCCGGGGCCCAGGTTGTATTGGCTCACCCCGAGTCTTGCCACCAGTAGTTCGCCGGACTGGGGCGGCCTAGTTCGCTCGAGTTGTATCGGATCAGCGGCGCCTCTCTCCAGGATAAGTACGAGAGGATGCTGTTGAATCACCGGGATCGTCCCACGAGGCCGCGCTCGGCTGAGCAAACTGCCCAGTACCCGATACACAGTTGCTGGCTAGCGAGACGCTCAGCGAGATTCCCGATCCCTCGCACAACTCAGGAGGTTAGCCGAAGGGCCGGGTGCCGGCGTGCGCATTGTTGCCAGACGCACTGGCGAAGCTGGGGCAGCGAACGACGGGACGTGAGGTCGGGCCATTGCTCGCTCCGGGTGAGCGTCGGATTCGCGCAAGGCGTTACAACGACTGGGATCTCTGGCTCCGTGGATCAGGCCCAACTGATCCTCTTACTTTCCCCCCGCCTGCGGATTCTCAATGCGCACGTAATCCACGTCCGAGGTGGCAATCATTCCAGTATCCATCATCTGTTCCACCTCCGGGATCAGCCGCGCCAGGTTCTCGGGCGTGTCCACAATGGTCACTACAATCGGCTGATCTTTGCGCATGACGTGCGGCCGGTGAATCTCCGCCGACTCGCCGAACCCTTCCAGCCCGCGAAACACCGTGGCGCCGGCGATCTGCAATTCCTTGCAGCGGTTCACGATGGCTTCGTACAGCGGCTTGCCCTGGTAGCGGTCGCTTTCGCCGAAGTGCAGGCGCAGCAGCCTGGCTTTCTTAATGCTGCGCATGCGAAGGCTCTCCTTCCGGGCGGCTGTGAACCAGGCGCACCACCTCCACATCCGAAAGCACGATGATGCCGTCCTGCATCATGGCTTCGATCTCATCCAGGGCCTTGGCCAGTTTCTCCGCCGAATCCACCACCGAAACCATTACCGGCAGATCGTGCGAAAACGGCAGCCGGCTGCTTTTGTGCGTGTGCCCTTTGGCCCCGTATCCCAGGATGCCCCGGTAGACCGTCGCTCCGGCGATGTCCATCAGCCGCAGCCGCTTCACGATGGCTTCATAGAGCGGTTCGCCCTGCCACTTATCGGATTCGCCCATGTACACGCGCATCAGCCGGGCGGTCCCGCGCATCTCCGTATGCGGCCCTTTGGGCGCCTGCGGGCGTTCCTTGTTGGCCACTTTCACCACGTTGGTATCCTGCACCTCGATCACCCCATCGTTTACCATGTCGTACAGCGTGGGCATGATTTCATCGACCTTCTCCGGGGACTCGATGAACTCGATGCGAATCGGCAAATGCTCGGCCAGCACCTCGATCTTCGTGGTGTGCAGCACCTGGTGGGCGCCGAAGCCGGCCATCGCGCGGGTGGCCGTCGCCCCCGCCACGCCTTTGTGCAGCAGGAACGTCAGAATCGAGTCGCACAACGAACCCAGGTGGTGCCGGGTGTCCTCATTGACGAAGATCGTGACCTTCTTGGCCGTGCCCTTCTGCAGCATAGCGCCTCTTTCCGCCGCCACTTAGCGCCGGGCCAGCATCGACCCCAGCCACACGGCCGCGTACCCCAGCATAACGCTCGACAACAGATTGATCATGCCGGCCCACAACGCCCCATCCCTCACCGTCGTGTAGGTCTCCCATTCAAAGCTCGAAAAGGTGGTGTACCCGCCCAGGAAGCCGACCACCAGCAGCAGCCTCCACCGCGGGTCGATCTCCAACCGTTCCGTCAGCAAGGTCATCAGAAAGCCGATCAGGAACGAGCCGGTCACGTTGATCACCAGCGTCCCCAGCGGAAACTTTCCGCCGAACCGCGTCATGATGGCCGATGCCGCCACGTACCGCGCCAGGGCACCGGTGCCGCCTCCGATCACCACTAAGAGGTAGCGGGTCAACATCGCGTTCCCGCCATCAGCGATTTCCGTGCCGCCTCCAGCCGCTCCAGGTCCGCGCGGAGTTGCGGCGCGCGCTCCTTGCTGCCGCTCTCCACGAGCCGTTCGATGGTGCCCATCAATTCATCCAACCGGCGCCGCGCCTCCTTCTCAATACCCCACAGAGTAGCATTGATGCTCTCTTCCCACTGCGCGCTCACGCGGCTCAGGTTCTGATACAGCAGATACGAGACGGTGCGCGCAAAATGCCGGCGCACCACGCCCCTGATGAGCCACACCGGCAGCAGCGGCGAGAGCAGCTCCCAGTTGCGGTCGAACACCCGCGCCACGCGGATATCCGGCGCGCCGGGGTCCACCACCTCAATCTCGGTTTCGGCCGTCCGCAGCGGCACGCCGAACGCCCGCAGGGTGCGCTCCGAAAGGCGGTCGCGGAATTGCTGCAGCGCGCGGAAGGCCTGCTTGCGCACCCTGTGCAGCGGCTCCAGAAAGGCGCCCCGCTCCCCCATCGAAACCACCGCCAGTTCCTCGCCAAGCGCGTCGGCCAGCCAGCTTTCGAAAGAGGAAAGCATGCCGGCCAGGCTCCTGGTCCATTTGGGGAATTCGCCGGCGAAGCACGCCAGCAGGGCGCCCTCCAGATCGCTCTGGTGCCTCTCCAGCCGGTCGCTCACCATGCGCCTGGTTCCCGCCGCGGCGTCTTGCACCACCAGCCGGATGGCCGATTGCACCTCGCCGGCGATTTCCCTTTCCGCCGCCATCTGCCGTTGCACAGCCTGGCGCTCCGCTTCCACCATCTCGGCGGATTTGAGGCTCAGCGCCAGGTAGTCGCCGCATTCCCGCAGCAGCGTATCCAATTTCCGCCCCAGGATCTCCTCACGCTCGCGGGCTAGCCGTTCCAGTGTTCCGCCCACCAGTTCGGCTTCCACGGCCGCGCGGAATCGCTCGAACCCCGGCCGCGTGGAGTACGGAAAGACCCGCGGCGCTGCGGAAAAATTGCGCGCGAGCTGCCCGCCGATATATTCCACCACCTCCGCCAGTTCCTGCTCGCTCACCAGGTCGGCCTTGGTCAGCAGCACCGCCACCTTGGGAGTGTACTGGTAGAGGCTCTTGAGCAGATCGAGATCGCGCCCGGAAAGCGGCGGGTCCACGCTCACTGCCACCAGCGCCAGCCCCACGTTGGGCAGCCAGTCGAGCGCCGTGCGGGTGTTGTGCGCAAGCGCGCTTTCCAGACCCGGCGTATCCACAAACCGCAGTCCGCGAAACCGCCTCAGCTCCGGCAATTCCACCGTGATCCGCTCCACCTGCTTGCGGTTTTCGGGGTTTTCCTTCTCGGAAATGTAGCTGCCGATCTCGCTGAGCGGAATCTCCGGATCGCGCCCGTCGCAGTGATGCACGCGGGCCTCTTCACGGGCGCCGTAGCGGATTTCGGTGATTGCCGCCGTTACCGGCACCACCCCGCTGGGCAAGACGTTGCGTCCCATGAAGTGGTTCAGGAAACTGCTCTTACCGGCCTTGAACCGCCCCACCACGGCAACGCTGATTTCGTCCTGCCCGGCCGCCGCCCGCGTGCCGGCCAGAAGCCCGGAAAGGGCCGCAATTTCGTATCGCGCGGCGATCTCCGCCGCCAGGTCCAAAGCCGGCTGCGCGGAGCCGCCGCCGGGGCCGGAGGGATCGCCGCTATTCAGGGAACCGCCGGTGGAGTTAGTTTTAGAGTGGATGTCGTCTATTCTCGGAATCATAGCTCCTCACCGTAGGAGCTATCGTTCCCGAGCCGGCTCGAGACAGTTGATGGCGGGCTCCATCACCAACGTTCTAAACCAGATTATAGCGTCCTTTTCGATGGTCAGGCAGGCTGCAAGGGTTCAGCCGGGTCCAGGCCGCTACCGAGGAGGTAAGGGTGGATGGCTCCGTTTGCGCCAAGGGGTGATGTGCGTACGGAGTGCGGAAATAGCGCGCTACGCGCGAGTATTGCGACAGAGGTGTGCGGGAGGAGTGCGCGTCGGCGGCGCGGTGCGTGGGATTGTAGAGACTCGCGATTTTTTCGGGTTTCTGTTTCTATTCTCTGCTCGTTTTCAGCGCTTTGCGCCGGGACATTGGAACCGGTTCCGTAACCCGTCCGACAACGACTTATCCTTCCGCCCAGAAGGAATCGGCCGCTGCCAGCCGCCTTTCCGGAAGCTCGAATACGCATGCCAACCGGACTTTAAGGCCTCTGATCAGTTTAGGCGCCGGTACGTACTCGATGAAGCGGGCTGTGCTCGGCAAGCGAACAGCTTTGCTTACAAGCACACGGTAGCACGCGAGATTCGGGGTTCCGGGTGAAGATGTCTGTAACTGGTTGAAACGGTGGACTCGATTTTTTTTCGAGTTTGTGAACGGCGGAACGCGGCTGGGGCAAGACGACCCACCGGAGGCGGGGTGCCGAACGCGTTAATCTTGATTGCTCACTTTCTGGGTACCAAACTAAGTCATTGAAAACAAGACTAGATATTGCCCCGAAGTTGGGTTAGCATCGACACACGAGCGATGTTTCCAGAAGTGAGCCAGGGCTTGGAGGGGGCGGCGCGGCCGCGGGTCCCGCCGTAAAGAAGCCTGCCCCGCCAAAAGTCTCAAGCCCTTCCACGCAGCCTCTGTACGCCTGTACAAATGGAGGACTTCATGATTCCGCTAGAAAAGATCGCGGCCGCGGCTCGCGGCCCGAACGAGGCTTTCGGTGTCGCCGGATTCGACCATATCCGGGACCTGACCGAGCGGCCTGGCTCCAACCGGGCCTTCCGCATCGTCGTGCGGGGATCGGCATACCTGCTGCGCATCAACACACGCGCCGGCGATATGACGCGCCACTTCCACTGCATGCAGGCGGCGGCCGAAGCAGGACTCGCGCCGCGCGTCCGGTACGCCAGCGCGGAAGATCGGATCTCCATCAGCGATTTCGTGGAGGCGGTGCCCTGTCCGGCGGCGGCCGCACTGCGCCTCGTCGCCGCAGCTCTGCGCACCCTGCACGCGCTACCGGCGTTTCCAGTTGCCCCCTTCAATACGACATGCACGTTCCTGCTGAAGGAAGGGCCTGCCCTGGACGGGTTCCTCCGAAACTTCCGGGGCGCGAACCTCCTGCCGGAACACGACCTCCAGGAACTTCTGGCGCAATACGCCCGGGTAGCGGAGGCCTACTCGTCGCTCGACCCGGACCTGGCGCCGAGTCATAACGACCTGTTCAAGCCGGACAACATCCTCTTCGATGGAAGCCGCCTGTGGCTGGTGGACTGGGAGGCTGCGTTCCAGAACGATCGCTATGCCGACCTGGCGGTGGTGGCAAATATGCTCGCCGGCAATGAGGCGGAGGAGCAGATCTATCTTCAGGAGTATTTCGGCGCGCCACCCGTTGGGTACCAGGCGGCCCGGTTCTATCTGATGAGGCAGCTCGCCCACATGTTCTACGCGATGGCTTTCCTCAGCCTGGGATCCGCGGGCCGGCCGGTGGACTGGAGCGAGCCCGTCCCCGCCTACAGGGATTTTCAGCGGCGCTTCTGGACGCGCGAGGTCGACTTGGCGGATAACCACACGAAAACGGTTTACGGCAGGGTTCATTGGGAACAGTTCAGACACAACCTGCGCCAACCGAGATTCGACGAAGCGTTGAGAATCGTCGCAGACCGGCACGGGGACTGATGAACCCGCCCAGACCCTTCCTCGCGGACCGGGCGCTGCCTCGCAGGCTTCACGACGTACCACACCGACGCACATCTGCGAAATTGCCAGATTCCAACCGTAAAAGGTGGTGAGCGGCGCCGGCCTGTGCGGTCATTGCAATCCGATCGAGCGCAATAGCCGGCGAAAGCGCGGATCGTCCCGCATCGCCACAAAACGGGGGTCCACGGCGAGGAAGGCAACCCGCGGGGAACCCTCGCGAACAGCGGCCCCGAGCAGTTCGAAGGTCTTATTTTTGTCTCCCAGGCCTACGCGGGCGATCGCCAGATCGTATGAGGAGATGAACCGCCGCGCCGATTGGCGGCTCAGATCCTGGAGCATGGCGGATGCCTCCGCGTGCTTGCCGGCGAGCGCCAATGCGTGGGCAAGAGAGGCGGCGTACATCGAGCCGCCACCAGCCAGGCTGGAGGCTTTCCGGAACTCGGCAATAGCTTCCTCGAGCATGCCTTTTTGCTCGTACGCGTAGCCGAGGACCAGGTGGGCCGGTCCGAAACCGGGGTCCATCTGGACGGCATTGCGGCCCTCCTCGATCGCTTTATCGTACTGGCATGCGAAGAAATACCGCGAGCTGACCCAGGCATTGATGATGTTCGAGAGCGGATCGAGCTCGCGTGCGCGCTGCGATTCCGCGATGGCCTCCGCATGACGGCCCACCAGGGACAAATACTCGCCGTACCAATGATGGCCGTTGGCGTAATTCGGATTGAGTTCGATGGCGCGGCGGAATTCCCTTTCGGCGCCGGCCCAGTCGCGATCGGAATACATCTTGACGAACGCCAGCGAGGTGTGTGCCTCGGCCATGGAGTCGTCCAGACTGAGCGCCTTGGCGATTGCCGCCCTGGCGTTTGGAAAGGCGTCGGAGGGTGGCAGGAAACCGTACCAACCGAGCGGCAGCCAGCTGTCCGCCAGGCCATCGTATGCCAGAGCATAGTTGGCATCCCGGTCGATGGCTAACTGAAAAAAGCCGATGGCCTTTTTCAGGTCCTCTTCGTTGCGCCTGTTCCAGACAACGCGGCCATTGGAGTAGGCCCGGTAAGCCTCGGGGTTGGAATTGCGGACGAGGGCCAGCCGCGCGCGGTCATGCGGCGTCAAGGTGACGCGAATCTCCTCGGCGATTCGGCGTGCGACCTCGGCCTGGAGGACAAACACGTCCCGCAAATCTCTTTCGTAGCTGTTACTCCACAGGTGGCGGTCCATGCCGGCGTGAATGAGTTCCACGTTGATCCGCACGCGCTCACCGGATCGCAAGACGGATCCGTCTACCACCGCGTCGACGTTCAGCTCGCGCGCGATGTCCGGGAGCGGTTTGCCGCTGCCCCGGTAGTGCATCGAAGAAGTCCGGGAGATGACGCGCAGAGAGCCGATGCCTTCGAGGTGTTGGCGGAGTGCATCGGTCATGCCCTCGACGAAGTAGTCCTGGTCGGGATCGCCAGAGAGATTCGCCAGGGGAAGCACCACCAGGGATCGGACCGGACTGAAAGAGGTCCGGGCGCGGACCAAGTCGCGCAGGCGGGCGAAGTTCACCGCGAGGAGGATCAACAGTACGACTCCCGCGGCCGCGATATGCCGCAAACCGGGCCGGGTGCGTGCCGCCGGTTTGGCTTCCGGCTTCGGTTCCGGCTTCCCGTCTACGGAGGGCGGCGTGGGAAGCGGAGGGGGATCTTCGGCAGGCTGGCTCACGGGCGCGATGAAACGATAGCCGCGGCCGGCGAGAGTCTCGATAAAGCGCGGGGCATCGGCCGAGTCCCCCAACCCGGCCCGCAGCCTCTTCATCGCGGCGTTCAGACTATGTTCGAAGTCGACGTAAGTGTCGGCAGACCAGAGCCGCCTTTGCAACTCCTCGCGCGTCACCGGCTCGCCGGGACGCTGGAGCAGCACGGTCAGGACCTCGATGGGCTGGCCCCGCAGCTTCACCCGGAAGCCATGCTTGCACAGTTCTCCCGTGTCGGGCTGAAATTCGAATGGTCCGAAACGGATAACCCGGAGCGGGCCGCTCGCTCTCGCCGTGAGCCCATTTCCCATCCTTATTTCATTCCCCGTCCTTGGGAGTCGATTCTAACACTCCTGGCCAACCTCCATCGGGCCTCAGTGGAACGTGTCACCAGCGGTGGAAAGTGGCGGCGATTCAAGCGATTATCATTTCACCTGGATTTCTCCCGCGGAGTCTTGCCAGGTGACCCCGGGTGCGCGATGCTGCCACAACATGCGGCGCTGATCGCGTACATGCCGGATTTTCCAAATCCGTTTGGCGGACGGCGACGGCCTGCAATCTCTTGACAGTTGGAGGATAAAGACGATGAAGTGCATGCTTCGCCTTTTCGCCTGGGCGCTATTGACAGGCGCGGCAGCGAACGGGATCGCGACCGCCGATGAAATCAGCGACTGGAACCAGATGCTGCTCCAGGCGATGCTGACCAACCCTGTAACACCTGCTCCGCTTACCATGCGGGTCGCGGCCATTGTAGAGGCCTCGGTCTTCGACGCTATGAATGGAATTGACCGGCGTTACATGCCGATCTATGTTCCGCCCGCGGCGCCGCCGGGAACATCCGCTCGAGCGGCGGCCGTCGAGGCCGCATATACGGCTCTGGTGAGCCTTTATCCCAACCAGAAGGCCAAATTCGACCAGCAGCTCACGGCTTCTCTGGCGGCCATCACCGACACGACCGATGCAGTGAAACAGGGATTGTCCTGGGGGCAGACGGTGGCCCAGGAGATTCTGGCGTGGCGCAGCCAGGACGGATTCTCGGATACAGTTCCGCCGTACCTCGGGGGAACGGAGCCCGGCCAGTGGCGGCCCACACCGCCGGCCATGGCCCCAGGACTCGCGCCGCAGTTGGCAACCACCACTCCGTGGGTCATCCGCTCTCCTTCGCAGTTCCGCACCGCAGGCCCGCCGGCCATGACCAGCGACCAGTACCTGGCCGATTATAACGAGACCAAGAACATGGGAAGTGCGACGAATTCCGGCCGAACCGACGACCAGACTCTCTTTGCGAATTTCTGGCAGGCCGGCAATCCGCCGGATTATTTCGATCCGGTAGTGCTCTCGCTCGCCGCGCAGCATCATTTTTCGATGGTGCAGACAGCCCGGTTGCTCGCGCTGGTCAATCTGGCGAATGGCGGACGCGATCATTGGCTGCTGGGACGCCAAGTATACCTACAGCTCCTGGCGGCCGATTACAGCGATCCAAATGGGCGCCACGGACGGCAACGACAATACCAGTCCCGACTGGGCATGGACTCCGCTGATTACGACGCCGGCCTTTCCGGAGTATCCTTCGGCGCACTCCTGTGTCAGCGGCGCGGCGGCCCAGATCCTGTCCGAAACCTTCGGCGAGGAGACATCCTTCAATGTGGGATCGAACGCCATGCTGGGAGTCACCCGCAGGTTCACCAACTTCTCGGCCGCCTTGGAAGAGATCAAGAATGCACGGGTGTTCGGAGGCATCCATTTCCGGACGGCTTGCGTCGACGGGACGGCGCTGGGCATCTCGGTGGGCGATTATGTGATGGCGCATGCTCTCCTGCCGACTGGAGAAGGCGGGCGCTAGCGGAGCGGCGGCGGCCTGAGAGGGGGTACCTTTTGGAGGGCCTCCTAAAATCCTTATTAGCTGTGTATCGCCTTTCAGGCCATCGTGTAAGAACCCTGGGGGTCTTTTTTGACGGCTTCCAGACCGCCTTCGGCGAGGTTCAGGGTTTCCCTCAACGAGGCCGCCTCCTGAGCCAGATTCGCCACCAGTTCGTGGCCCTGGCTCAAGTCGCCCGCGGCGAAAGCGCCCACAGCGATGACAATTTTGCGCGGTGCCAGCCGACGGCGCTACCGTACTACCCGATGCAGACCGGCCGGCCCGGCGAGGCCTGCTGCGAGCGGCGTTTTATTACCGCAACCGCCGTGTCTTTACCGCAGCACTCCGCGGGGCCTGGCTCCGTGAGCGCCCGCCACCAGCCGCAGGATGCCGCCGCTCAGCTTTTCCGCGCCGGCGCCGTACCTAGGAAGTGACTCAAATGTTTCGGCGTTCCTCGATAACTCGCCTTACTCGCGCAAGCGCCGCGTCCGACCCAACCTTGCACTCCCATATCCTCAGGACGCTCCATCCTTTTCGCCTGAGCTTCCGCGCAACGCGGACATCCCGTCTGCGGTTTGCCTCGACCTTCTTTCGCCAGAACCTGACGTTGCTCTTCGACGGTCTGTTACATCGCGGGCACCCGTGCCAGAAGCAGCCATCGACGAACACGGCGACCTTCAGGCCGGGCCAGGCGAAATCGGGCTTGCCGGGGACGGGCCATTGCTTGCGATAGCCCAAGAGGCCTGCCTCCCGTAGCCTTGCGGCGAGGGCCTTCTCGGTGGTCCCGCTACCGGCGCTCTTGACCGATGCCATGATCCGGGACCGGACTTCCTTCGGAACATGGTCCATGCACTCTACCCCTCGCGATAGCTGTGTAACTCCTCGGCGGTTATCTGGTCCGAATGCACGAGCTTGTAATGCTTCTCGTCTACCACCCGGATTTGGCCATCCTGCATCGTGAGCTCGAACATGGCGATCACTCCGTCGGCCATGAACTGCGCCGATACGGGGCGACACTTTAGGGCGGCGAATTTCTCCTGGCAGCATGCGATGTCCTGCTGGGTCTGGACTACGGCGAGCTGATCGTTACCACCCTTCGCCTGGACTGGGATAACGAACTGTTGGCCGCTGCGGCTAACTCCGACGTATAACTCGTCTATCTCGATCTGGCCCATTTGTTTGACTGTGGTTCGCAGGTGGTTTTGTAGCGAGTAAGCCGCGATGCCGAGGAAAACGTCAACGAGGCGATTGTATCTCACCCGCGCAAGCAGCGCCTGCTCATCGCCCTGCGCATAAGTAGCGATGATCTCCGGCGTGGAGTCGGGAATCTTGATGACGATCAGATCCTCGCGCGGTAGGATGCGGCTTACGCGTGAGAGTCGGAACCTGTACTTCGCCCTCCCCGCCGGTTCGATGATCCACTCGGTCTCGCCGGGCGCCGTCGCCCTGACTCCCTCCGGCAGCGGTTTCCTGTAGCGGAACGAGTAGATGAGATCGCCGAGATTCTTGGGGTCGACGCCGAGCGCTTTGGCTGCCACAGAAAGCTCGCTGCGGTTGAACTCGAACTCGGTCACTCCCGCTCGGTAATAGTTGTTGAATACGCGGCCAATTATGGCGTCGTATAGCGGCTCGTCAGGCATACGCCTTCCCGGCCGCCTTTCGGAGCCGTTGAGGGATCACCGACGCTGGGACGCCGTACTTCTCGGCCGCCTCCGACATGTTCAGCGTAAGCAGGGAGGGATCGCCCACCTTGCCCGTCTTCGCAGTCCGGGGGCGTGTTGTCAATTGCTCGGCGAGCGTCGATGCGACTGCCTGTGCAAGCAGGGGAGGCACGGAGTTACCGATTTGCCGGAAGCCATGCCATTTCGTGACATGGAATCGGAACCAGTCCGGGTACGAGTGCAGCCGCGCTGCCTCTCGAACGGTTATGCAGCGGGGCGACTTCGGGTGGATGGGCCTCGGTGAGGTGAAGGCACCATGATCGCTAGCGGTCCCTGCCCTTAGCGTATTGCAGATACCGTCGGGGTCGAGCTTGTGGAACCTGCTAATGGGTTCGGTTTCGCCGAACGGAGTTCTGCCGAATCGCTCGATGGAATCCGGGGTGTGCACGGTTCGCAGGCTCGAACTCAGCAGCTCTCGCTCCCCACCCTCCGGTCCCTGGCGCAAGGGGAAGGCATACTCGCTAGGCCTGCCGAACTCGGCCAGAACCCAGTCGCGCTTCAGCAACTCTTCGAACTCGTCTGCTTCGGGGATGTCGCCGATGGCATCCCACACCGTGGGCGTCCTCGCCAAGTCCAAGAACATGCCGGAATCGGCATCCGGTGAGTGCGTTATCTCGGGATAGCTTGGCGGTGGCATTCCGCGACGGGCCCCGAGCAGGAACAGCCTCCGGCGGTCTTGGGGGACACCGAAGCTGGCGGCATTGAGCACCCGGTACCGCTGTTCGACCTTGTAGCCCTTCTCCTCGAAAGCCTGGATGATTTCGCTCAAGAACTTCTTGTGCTGGCCCACCGTCAGGCCCTTCACATTTTCGAAAACGAAAAATTTGGGTCTTAGCTCCGTCACCAGCCGCACGAAATGGTAGACGAGGTGGTTACGGGGGTCGTCCAGCACGCGTTTGCCGATCATGCTGAAGCCCTGGCATGGTGCTCCCCCGACGACCACGTCGACGTCATCGCCGTCGATCTTGGAATGTTCCCGGATATAGCGCCCGTCAATATCGGCCACACTGCGACAAATGATCGCACAGTCGGGGAAATTGAACTCATGGATCGCACAGTGGATCGGGTCGTACTCGACGGCCGCCATGACGTCGAACCCGGCCCGCTGAAACCCGAGACTCATACCCCCAGCTCCGGCAAAGAGATCGACGCAACTCAACTTGGTCCCAGACATCGTCCACCTTATATTATCGACGGGATCCGGCCAAAGGCGAATTAAAATTCGGCGATTCCGCCGCCGTACCTACGCCGCGTCCGCCCTATCTCACCGCGCCACGGTCCCCGTCTTCGCCCGCCTGGCGCCCGCCACCAGCCCCGCGGACTTCGCCGGAATCACCATCAGCACCAAATGCGAGGGGTGTTCGCGGTCATGGTAGATCGTTTCGGTGGCCTTCCACAGCCGCGCCTCCTGAGCCACCGTCGCGCCGGTATTGGGGTTGCGGTCGAAGCGCGGGAAATTGCTGCTGGAAATCTCCACCCGGATGCGGTGGCCTTTCAGAAACACGTTGCCGGTGACGCCGGCATCCACGGTGATAGCGTAGATCTGGCCAGCGGCGGCCAGTGCGGGCTTCTCCAGCGACTCGCGGTAGCGCAGCCGCAGGATGCCGTCGGTCAGGTTGCGCGCGTAGCCATCCGCGAAGACATCCACCAGCTTGGCGGTGAAGTCCGTATCCCTGGCGCTGGTCGAGGCGTACAGCACCACCTCCACCGGCCCGATCGCCTCCACATCCTCGGTGAGCGGCCGGGTGGAGTACACCAGCACGTCCGCGCGCTGCTCCACCGGGCGCTGGTCCATGGGGCCCCACGGGAAGACCCGCGGATTGCAGCACACCGCGCCGCCGCGCGTAGGCACGGGGTTGCGCGGGTCGTAGACATAGCGGTCCTGGGCGCCGTGTCGCGGCGGACGGCTGTCCAGTTCGCCATCGCCCTCCAGGGTGTTGGCGTGGCCCTCCCCGCTCAGGTAGAAATTCACCGCGCGGGCATCTTCGGGCGGCCAGGAGCGCTCCTCGCGCCACTGGTTGGCCCCCATCACGAAAATCTCCACCGGCGGCGTGGAAACCAGCGGCGTATCCCTTCCCATCAGCCACTGGTCGAACCACTCCAGTTGCATGGTTCGCAGGGGAGCCGAAGAGTCCGCGCCGAAATCGGTATTGGAGAATTTGTACGACATGTTATGCGGCCAGGGGCCAATCAGGATGCGGTTCAGTCCGCTGGTCTTGCGCAGCGTGGTGTAGGCATCCAGGTCGCTTTCGGAGAAATTGTCGTACCAGCCGCCCACCGCGAACACCGGCACCCGCACGCGCTGCAACTGGTCGCGCGTCGAGACGGCCCGCCAGTAGGCATCGAAGCTGGGATGCGCGGCGGCCTTGCGGAACATCTCCGAAGTCCAGCCGGTGGCCGCGACGTCCGCCGTGCCCACCGGCAGGTGTAGCACGAAGCGGGCGAAATCCGGCACGAAACCGGGGGCCTTCAGATTCTCCGCCATCCATTCCAGGCGGTTGCCCAGTTTCATGGCGCCGCCGGTGGAGTAGAACCGGTCGCGGTAATCGTCATCGCCCGAGACCACCGGGAAGATAGCCTTCAGGTGCGGATTGCCAGAAAGGGCCGCCTTCCATTGCACAATCCCGCGGTAGGAGCCGCCCACCATCCCGATCTTCCCGTCCGACCACGGCTGCCGCGCGATCCAGTTCAGCGTGTCGTCGCCATCGGCCACTTCCTGGTGCAGAGGGTCGAAGATTCCCTCGGATTCGTAGCGGCCGCGCACGTCCTCCAGTACCACCGCGTACCCGTGCTCTACGAAGGCCTGGTAATTGGCGTTGAGGGTCTGGCTCTTGCCGTAGGGCGTGCGTTCCAGCAGCGCGGGCACGCGGACGTGTTCGCCGGGCAGGAAGAGGTTGGCGTACAGGCGCACGCCATCCCGCATCGGCACCGCCACGTGGAATTCCTTCACGATTTCCCGCTGCCCGGCCGCCAGGCCCGCACAGCAGAGCAACACTAGGTACCAAGATCGCAAATCAGTTCCCAATACCGCCTGGAGATTTCCTGCACGCCGTGGTGCGCTTGTATGTGCCCGGCCCCCCGTTGGCCAATGGCTCGCGCAACCTCAGATAATGATGTTACCAGAATCATGTGCCGGCGCAGGCTGTCGATCTCGGCGACGCCGGCAGGGATGCGGATACAGGCATCCTCCGGCAGCCGCGCGGTTTCTTCGCCCCCGGTGAGCAGCACCGGTTTGCCCAGCCCCATCAGGCGGATGGCGATGCCGGACGTCTCGCCGGCCGCCGGATGGCGCAGGTTGATGCAGGCATCCACGGCGCCGGCCGCCAGCCAGAAATCGCGCTCCCGCAGATACGGCAGCCGGAAGATGCCCGGCGCGCGGAGCAGCGGGGCCGCGGCGCGCTCCAGGTCGCTTGAGACAAAGCGGCCGGCCACCAGCAGCGCCGCCCGTGGAATTTCGCGGCGGACCTCGGCCAGCGCCGGCAGCAGGCTCATCAGCCGCTTGGATTCGCGCAGGTAGCCGAACACCCCAAACAGGAAAGCCGTGGGAGCCACCCCCAGCCGCTGGCGGTAGCGCAGCACTTCGGCCTCGGAAGGTGGTGCGTCCGGCGCCAGCTCCAGGTGCGGCAACTCGATCACCCGGGCGGCCGGGGCATGCTCGCGCACCACCCGCGCCGCGGCCGGGTTGTGAACCACCACCGCCCGCGCTCCCTCCGCCACGCGCCGGAGCATGGGATAAGCGAAGTAGCGGCCGTCGCTGGCCGAGGCCGCCCGCCCGCGCCAGAGTTCGTCGGCCAGGCCGCGCTGCCATTCCCCATAGTTGTAGGCGAACTCGTCGATGTACGCCTCGCGCGTAAGCTGGCCCAGCAGGAAATGTTGCAGCACGGCGTCGTGCAGCACCACGATTCCCGGCTGCGCCAGTGCCCGCTGGTAGATGGCCGCGTGCAGCCGGTTGTTGCCCAGGTGGTAGAGCGGGATATCGCAGCGCGAGGCGTTCACTTCCACCCGCCCGTGCCGCCGCAGGCCCGCCAGCAGAGCCTGTGCGTAATCCGCTACACCGGTGGGCGCGGGCGGCAGCGGAGCATAGAAACCTACCGTCACCACTACACCGGGCCGCTGTTGCGTTTCACCCGCTTCCCGAACAGCGCCGTGCCCACCCGCACGCAGGTGGAACCCTCCTCGATGGCCGCCTCCAAGTCGTGCGACATCCCCATCGAAAGCCCCGCCAGTTCGTGCCGCCCGGCCAATTCGCGAAGCTGCCGGAAATAGGGCCGCGAGGCTTCCGCATCCTCCGACCATGGCGGCATGGTCATCAGCCCCAGCAGCCGCAGGTGCGGGCATTGGCGCACGGCGGCGATCAGTTCCGCCAATTCCGACGGCGCCGCGCCGCTCTTGGATTGCTCGGGCGAGAGCTTCACTTCCAGCATCGCGTCCAGCGTCTTGCCGGCCCCACACTCACGGGCCGCTTCCTCCAGGCGCGCCGCCAATCGCAGCGAATCCACAGTCTGGATGGTATCGAACAGCTCCGCCGCTTTGCGCGATTTATTGGTTTGCAGGTGGCCGATCAGGTGAAAGCGCGCCTCGCCCAACTCCGCCAGCAGCGGCGCTTTGCCTTCAAACTCCTTCACGTAGTTCTCGCCGAACTCGCGCAGCCCGAGCGCATACGCCTCCTGGATGGCGGTTGCTGGGAAGACCTTGGTCACCGCCAGCAGCAGCACGCCGGCCGGGTCGCGCTTCGCCCGGTCGCAGGCGCGGGTAATCCGTTCCCGCACCGCCGCCAGCCTGGTTGAAAGCGTCTCGAGACCTGCCTGCACGCCCCCAGTATGCCACGGATGGCGGATGCCGTTAGCGGGTCTGAATTGGCAAGAACCGCCGGTTCCGGACCGTTCCCGGCTCGCCACCTGAGCCCAGTGGTTCCTCTGCCGCCGGGTGCCGCCCGGCTTTCTCCAGCCGCAATTTCCAATCGCGGCGCAGGTCACCGGATGGGTGATACCAACCTCTGTTCTACGCGAGGGAAATAGATAGGGGTGAGCGGACGCACAATCCCAGAAGAGTGGACGGTCAGGAAGCCGGATGGGGAAGAGGAAACAAAAAACCCTGACCGCGCGGGCGCCGTTTTCCTGGCGGTCAGGGTAGGGAATGAGGACTTCCTGGGTGGCTAGTGAACGATCGTGCGGTCGGCCGAAGTTCCGTTACTGTTGCCGTTGTCGGCGCTCAACCCGGACAACACCTGGTCGGCGCTGAAAACCTTCACTTCCACGCGGCGGTTGTGGGCGTTGGCTTCGCGGCCATGGCCGTCATCCGCCGGTTTCTCTTCGCCCAATCCGATCATGTGGATACGGTAAATGGGGATGTCGTGTTCCGCCACCAGGTACTCGACCACGGTATCGGCCCGCCGGCGGCTGAGCGCTTCGTTGTACATCTTGGTGCCGGTCTTATCGGTGTAGCCTTCCACCGCGATAAAGAACCGCTTGTCGGTCTTCACGTCGTCGGCGAGTTTGTCCAGATTCTGTCTGGCGTCGTCGGTCAGGTTAAAGCGATCGAATCGGAATGGCACGGTCACGCTGGTCTGCATCTTGTAGTCGTCAATATTCGATACCACCTGCCTCAGGCTGTCCAGACCCTGAGCGTTCTTATCGGCCTTCTGGTCCGCCACGTTCGCCTTGTCCCCCGCCTGCGTTGCGGAGTTCATGGCATCCGTGGCGTGCTGGTCGGCCGTAGAGGCCCGCTCCTGGGAGGCGGCAATGCCGCTCTGCGCCTTCTCGTCGACTTGTTTCAAGTCGTTACGAGTGTCCTGGAGTTGCTGGCTGTTTTGGGTAGTTTGCTGGCCCACTTGATCAACTTTCGCTTGAATCGGAGCGGCAGTGTTTTGAACGTACTTCTTCGTAGCACACCCACCGGCTAGCAAGGCACCCGTTACGATACATGTCGTCGCAAGAAAAGCTTTCATAGTCACAAACCTCGGCTGAGTTCTTTGCAATTCTACAACCTTTCTTGCGTAACTTAAAGTTCTGAAAAGGCGATCGCGGAACGCTCAGTGAAAACGAGGCTGCCGGCCACCGCGCCGTGGCGGTTCGGCCCGATCCGGTGATGTAAGCTTTACGCGAGCGAGTGTTTTCTTCCGGTAACCTGGAAGATCCCAAGCCAACGTCTCATAGACCTCGTCTTCGGGATCATAGTCCAGCGGCCAGAATTTTTGGGTATTCATAAAGGACCCGTTTTAACCTGTCGGATGTACGTCTTTATTGTAACACATCCGGCATTGATTAAGTTCCCCGCAAAATGTTCTAAATACAGGACTTAAATCACTGCTTCAGAGCTTCTGGGGCTTTTCGGGAACACCGCTACAATGGTTGCCATGCACAAGATCGCGGTTTTTGTTTTGGCCCTGGCCTCTCTTTCCCGAGCCGAAATCCGCCCGCTCACCCTCCGGCAGGCGGTGACCCTCGCGCTGCACCAGAATCCCGACCTCATGCTGGCGCGCCTGGACGCCCAAAAAGCACACGAGGCGATTCGTGTTTCCAAGGATCCCTTCACCCCCAAGCTCAGCGTGGGCAGCGGCTTGGCGTATAGTGACGGATTCCCCATGAGCATCGAAGGCTCCGCGCCCAGCGTGGTGCAGGCTCGCGCCAGCCAGTTCATTTTCAACCGCCAGCAAACCCTGGCAGTGGCCCAGGCTAAGGAAGACGCCCGTACCGCCCAGTTCACCGCCAACAGCAAGCGCGACGACATCGCCTACCGCGTGGCGTCCCTCTATCTGGATGCCGAACGGGCCGCCCGCGTGGGCGAACTGGCCCGCAAGGATGTGGAGAGCCGCCAGAAGGTCCTGGAGACTGTGCAGGCACTTTTGCAGGAAGGCCGCGTTCTGCCTCTCGATGAGAAAATCGCCGCCCTCCACGCCGCCGAGGCCCGCCAGACCGCCGCCAACCTCGAAGACGACCAGGCCGCCGCCGAGACCGCCCTGGCGATCGCTCTGGGCTTCTCAGCCGACGACCGCGTCCGCCCAGTCGCCGAAGAACGCGCCGCCCCGCCGCTACCAGCCTCCGAGGACCAGGCTCTCCAGGAAGCCATCGATTCCAACCAGAACCTGCGCCGCATTGAATCCGAAATTGTGTCGAAAAAACTCGAACTGCGCGGCGATAAGGCCGCCCGCTGGCCCCGCGCCGACCTGGTGGCCCAATACGGCATGCTGGCCCGCTTCAACAATTACAACCAGTTCTTCAAAACCTTCCAGCGCAATAACGGCGAGGTCGGCGTTTCCTTCCAATTCCCTTTGCTCTCCGGTTCGGGCGTGAAGGGCCAGATGGCTCAATCCGAAATTGATATCGAGCACCTGCAGGTGGAACTGAAGGACGCCAGTAACCACCTGGAGTCCGACCTCCAGGAGTCCTTCCGCGCCTCGCGCCGGGCATCCACCTCGGCTGAAGTGGCCCGCCTGGACCTGGACGTGGCCCGCGAGCAGCTTTCAGTGGATCTGGCGCAGTTGCAGGAGGGCCGCCTCTCACTGCAGCAGATCGAGGAAGCCCGCATTGTCGAAAACGAGAAGTGGATTGCCTTCGACGACGCCCAGTACACCTTGGAAAAGGCCCGCTGGGATGTGCTCCGCCTGACCGGTGCGCTGGCCAGCGTTCTGAGCGCGCCGTAGCTCGCCGGGCAACTTACCGGAACCGGTCAAGCCGGCGTCGGGATCGACGGAACCTGGGGTAATAGGGTATCCATGCCGCGAATCCTGGTAGCAATAGTCCTAAAGACATATGGCGCCAGGCTTCGAAGAGATGTATAAATTGGTTGGGGGTGGACACCTTGAACGGGGAATGTCCGCAGGATATAAGCGAATTAGCCGAAAGTTACCACCTCGGGCACCTCACGCCCGCGCAAATCGCCACTCTGGAGGAGCATTACTTAGGCTGCCCGCGCTGTACCGCCGAGTTGGAGCGCGTAGAGGCCTACGTTATCGCCATGCGGTCCGCCGCCAGACGCATCGCCCAGGAACGCCCGGCCTCCGCCGCCGGTCATTCCGTCTGACCCAAGTTCGGCGCCCACCGCCCCCGCGTCCGCATCGTGTCTCCGCGTCAGCCTTCCGCCTCCCACTACGGTCCCACCATCAATCCGTTGGTGCCGCGGTTGACGGGTGTTTTGGCAGGGTGTTAACCTGTACTCCTTAAGAACGGGGTATAGTCTCTCCTTAAAAGAAATCTCATGGAAGCCACGTTGCACCAGTTGGGTGGAATACTGCTGAATGCTCTTCCCACGTTCCTCCTCGTCATTCTTCTCCATTACTATCTGAAATTCATGTTCTTCAAGCCCCTGGAGAAGACCCTCGGTGAGCGCTATGCGGCTACCGAGGGCGCGCGCAAACTGGCCGCCGAAAGCCTCCAGCGCGCCGAGCAGAAAACCGCCGAGTACGAAGAGGCCATGCGAGCGGAACGCGCCATCATTTACCAGGAAGCCGAGCAGCTTCACAAGCGCCTCCAGGAAGAGGAAGACGCCGCGCTGTTGGCCGAGCGCAATGCCGCCGAGCAGCACGTCCGCGAGGCCAGGCAGCAGTTGGCTCGCGAATTGGAAGCCGCCAAAGCCTCCCTCGCCACCTCCAGCGATGCCCTGGCTACTCAGATCGCCGATGCCATCCTCCGCGGGAGAGCTGCATGAAGCGCGCCGCACTGTGGGTGCTCGCCGTCGGCTTGCTGGCCGCCCCGGCCATTCTCGCCCAGGAGACCAAGAGCGGCGGCGCCCCGGCCCACGACCCATCCAGCCTCACCCTCTGGAACTGGGCCAACTTCCTGGTACTGGCCGGCGCCATCGTCTACCTCGTCGCCAAGAATGGCGGGCCCTATTTCGCCGCCCGCTCCCGCCACATCCGCAAAGAGATGCTGGAGGCCGGCGACGTCCGTAAAGAGGCCGAAGAGCGGGCCGCCGCCGTGGAGAGCAGGCTCGCCAATCTGGCTGCCGATATCGCTCGCCTCAAGGCCGAGTCGGAACACGAGCGCCAGGCCGAAACCGAGCGCCTGCGCCAGCACCGCGAGGCCGAACGCGCCAAAATTCAGGCCCACGCCGAGCGCGAAATCGACTCCGCCGGAAAAGCCGCCCGCCTGGATCTCAAGCGCTATGCCGCTGTGCTGGCCGTGGACCTGGCCGAACAGAAGATACGCGCCGGCATGACCGGCCCCATCCAGGACGGGCTGGTGCGCAGCTTCGTCCGCGACCTGGCATCCTCCTCCGCCGGCTCCAGGAATTAAGCGATGACACTCTCCGTCGTAGCCGCACGATACGCCAATGCTCTGGCTGATGTCGTCACCGAGCCGGGGTCGCCTGTCAAGCCGCCCAAGGCGCTTGAGGAATTGCGTTCCTTCGAAGCCGCTCTCGGCGAATCGCACGCGCTCCGCGAGGTTCTCGTCACCCCTGCCGTGCCGGGCAGCCGCAAAAAGGCGGTGGTGGACCGCATCGCCGAAAAGCTCCGGATTTCTCGCATCATCCGCAATTTTCTGTTCGTTCTAGTGGACCACCGCCGCACCGGCTTGCTGGTCGGCATCGTCCAGGCGTTGGAGTTGGTGCTGGACGAGCGCATGGGCTTTGCGCGCGCTGAAATCCTTGCGCCCACGGAATTGACTGAGCCGCAGCACGTGGCCCTGCGGGTGGAACTCGAGCGCCTCACCGGCAAACGCATCCGCTCGCATTTCACCATCGACCACGCGCTGCTCGGCGGCGTGATCGCCAGAATCGGCTCCACCATCTACGACGGTTCGGTGCGCGGCCGCCTCCAATCCCTGGAGCGCCGGCTCAACGCGGAGACTTAACGAGGTTCTATGGCTCATATTGGAGCGGACGAGATTACCAGCATTCTCCGCCAGGAGATCGAAAACTACGAACGGGCTATCGACGTCACCGAAACCGGTTCGGTGATCTCGGTGGGCGACGGCATCGCCCGCATCCATGGCCTGGAGAGGGTCATGGCCGGCGAGTTGATCGAGTTCCCGCACGGCGTTGCGGGCATCGCCATGAACCTGGAAGAAGACCAGGTGGGATCGGTGCTGCTGGGCGATTTCGCCGAAATCAAAGAAGGCGACCAAGTCTGCCGCACCGGGCGCATCATGTCGGTGCCGGTGGGCGAAGCGCTCATCGGCCGGGTGGTCAACGCGCTCGGCCAGCCCATCGATGGCAAAGGCCCCGTGCAAACCACCGAGTTCAATCCCGTGGAGCGCCTGGCCCCCGGCGTAGTCGCCCGCCAGCCCGTCAAAGAGCCCATGCAGACCGGCATCAAAGCCATCGACGCCATGATCCCCATTGGCCGCGGCCAGCGCGAGCTGATCATCGGCGACCGCCAGACCGGCAAAACCGCCATCGCCCTGGATGCCATCATCAACCAGAAGGGCGGCGACATGATCTGCATCTACGTCGCCATCGGCCAGAAGCGCTCTACCGTGGCGCAGGTGGTTAAGATCCTGGAAGACCACGGCGCCATGGAATACAGCATTGTGGTCTCCGCGTCGGCTTCCGATCCCGCCCCCATGCAGTACCTCGCGCCCTTCGCCGGCTGCGCCATGGGCGAATACTTCCGCGACCGCAGTAAGCACGCGTTGTGCATCTACGACGACCTCTCCAAGCACGCCGCCGCGTATCGCGAAATCTCCCTGCTGCTGCGCCGCCCGCCCGGCCGCGAGGCCTTCCCCGGAGACGTCTTCTACCTCCACAGCCGCCTGCTGGAACGCGCCGCCAAACTCAATCAGGCCCACGGCGCCGGTTCGCTCACCGCCCTCCCGTTCATCGAAACCCAGGCCGGCGACGTTTCCGCCTACATCCCCACCAACGTCATCTCCATTACCGACGGCCAGATCTTCCTCGAAAGCGATCTCTTCAACTCCAACGTGCGGCCCGCCATCAACGTGGGCATCTCGGTCAGCCGCGTCGGCGGCAACGCCCAAACCAAGGCCATGAAGTCCATCGCCGGCAGTCTCCGTCTGGACCTTGCTCAGTACCGCGCCCTGGCCGCCTTCGCCCAGTTCGGCTCGGACCTCGACAAGGCTTCGCTCGATCAGCTCAACCGCGGCAAACACCTGGTCGAAATCCTCAAACAGGGACAGTATCAACCTCTGCCGCTCGAAAAGCAGGTGGTCATCATCTTCGCCGGCACCCGCGGTTACCTTGACGATCTGCCGGTGGAAGTCTGCCGCAAGTTCGAAGAGGAACTCTACCGCTTCGTGGACAACGCCCACCGCGGCCTGTGGGAGAGGATCCGCACCAAGAAGGTGCTCGACGACCCGTTGCGCGAAGAGGTCACCGCGGTCATCGAGGAGTTCAAGGCCCGATTCGTGGCGGAATTGCAATCCACCGCCGCCGGCAAACCCAATGCCTAGCCTGATCGACATCCGGCGGCGCATCCGCTCGGTGAAGAACACCCAGCAGATCACCAAGGCCATGAAGATGGTCTCCGCCGCCAAACTGCGCCGCGCGCAGGACCGTGTGATTGCCGCCCGCCCGTACGGCTCCCTGCTGCGCAAAGTGCTGGCCGACGTTGCCGCGGCGGTGGCCAGCGGCGAGCAATCCGCCCCCGGCCCGCTGCTGGCCCGGCGCCCCGAAAATCGCATCCTGCTGGCCCTCATCACCAGCGACAAGGGCCTCGCCGGCGCGTTCAATTCCAACCTCATCAAAGCCGCCCAGCGCTTCCTGGCCGATCATCGCGAGGCCTCCGTCAGCCTGCAGTTGCTGGGCCGCAAGGGCCGCGATTTCTTCCGCAAACGCGGCGTCACCATCGCCGGCGAACACCTCGGCCTGGCCGCCAAAGTTAAGTTCGAAGATCTCGCCGGCATCGCACGCCAGGCCATGGAGGCCTATCGCAAAGAGGAAATCGACGCAGTCTATCTGATCTACAACGAGTTCAAAAACGTGGCTGCGCAAAAGCTGACCGTGGCCCGCGTTCTGCCCATGGAGATGCCCGCCGAAGCCGAGCCCGTGGATTATATCTTCGAGCAGCCTCCCGCCGCCATGCTCGCGGCGCTGGTGCCTAAGTACGTCGAAATGGAGTTCTACCGCGCCCAACTGGAATCCGCTGCCGCCGAGCATGCCGCCCGTATGACCGCCATGGATGCCGCCACTTCCAACGCCGGCGAAATGATCGATAAGCTGACCCTTTACATGAACCGCGTCCGCCAGGCCAGTATCACCAAGGAGATTATCGAGGTGGTCAGTGGCGCCGCCGCGGCAGAGTAAAGTGGAAGATAAGGAATGTATGGAAAATGGCGACGTAAGACGCCTCGAAGCGGCCATTACGGACGCGAAAGAAAACCTGCAGGGCCAGATTACGAGCCTGAAGGGCCAGATCACGGACATGCAAGGTCAGATCGGGGACATGCAGGGACAGATCTCGGACGTGAAGGGCCAGATCGCGGACGTGAAGACCAACCTGGAGCGGCTGATTGTCGATTTCAAGGACAGCCTGGAGCGGGAGATTGGCATTCTGGAGCGGGAAATGCGCGAAGGTTTCCAGGCCATTGCCGGCCGCTTCGATGCGCGGTCAGCCCGCCTGGAACGGCAGGGCGGCCTCATTCAGGTCGGCAGCCGCTGGTCGGCGCGCATCACCCAGTGGTCAGAGAAGGTGGATACCTCCATCGAGCGCGAGGAACGCGCCATTGCCCTAATGCAGGAGAACCTTCGGCGCCTTGAGAATCGCCTGGATCAGTGAGAATCGGTAAGTGAGAATCTATGTCAACCACTAACGGATTGGTAGTCGGTAGTGTCGTTCAGGTGGCGGGACCCGCCGTGGACTGCCAGTTCCCCGAGGCCCGCATCCCTCTCATCTACACCGCGATCCGCATCACCAGCGAGGGCTTCGAGGGACCCCAGCCCATCGATATCATCTGCGAAGTGCAGCAGCACATCGGCGAAGGCCGCGTGCGCACCATCGCGCTCCAGCCCACCGAAGGCCTCGTCCGTGGCATGAAAGCAATCAGCCTCGGCCATCCGGTCGAAGTCCCCGTCGGCCCTGAAACCCTGGGGCGCGTGCTCAATGTGATTGGCGAGCCGGTCGACGAGATGGGTCCCGTAAACGCCAAGTTCCATTACCCCATACATCGCCCTTCGCCCTCGTTCGAGGATCAGTCCACCCGGCTCGAAATGTTCGAAACCGGCATCAAGGTCATCGACCTGCTCGAACCTTATCTCCGCGGCGGGAAGATCGGTCTGTTCGGCGGCGCCGGCGTCGGTAAGACCGTCATCATCCAGGAACTCATCAATAACCTCGCCATGAAGCACGGCGGCGTGTCCGTCTTCGCCGGCGTCGGCGAGCGCACGCGTGAGGGCAACGACCTCTGGCTCGAATTTCAGGAGTCCGGCGTCATCGACCCGCACGATTACAAAAAGTCCAAGTGCGCCCTGATCTACGGCCAGATGACCGAGCCGCCCGGCGCCCGCCTGCGCGTGGGCCTCACCGGCCTTACCGTCGCCGAGTATTTCCGAGACGAAGAGGGTCAGGACGTGCTCCTCTTCATCGATAATATCTTCCGTTTTACCCAGGCCGGTTCGGAAGTCTCGGCCCTCCTGGGCCGCATGCCCTCCGCCGTGGGATACCAACCCAACCTGGCCACCGAAATGGGCGAGTTACAGGAGCGCATTACTTCCACCAAGAAGGGATCCATCACATCCGTGCAGGCGATTTACGTGCCCGCCGACGACTATACCGATCCCGCTCCCGCCACCGCCTTCGCCCACCTGGACGCCACCACCAATCTCTCGCGCGACATCGCCGCCCTCGGCATCTACCCGGCCGTCGATCCCCTCGCTTCCACCTCCCGCATCCTGGACCCCAACATCATCGGCAAAGAGCACTACGATACCGCCCAGGCCGTCAAAGGCGTGCTCCAGCGCTATAAGGATCTGCAGGACATCATCGCCATCCTCGGCATCGACGAGCTTTCCGACGAAGACAAGCTCACTGTTTCGCGCGCGCGAAAGATCCAGCGTTTTCTCTCCCAGCCGTTCCACGTTGCCGAGCAGTTTACCGGTTTCCCCGGTAAGTACGTCAAGGTGGCGGACACCATCCGCGGCTTCCGCGAGATTGCCGACGGCAAGCACGACGGCATTCCCGAGCAGGCTTTCTATATGCAAGGCACCATCGAGGAAGTGCTGGAGAGGGCCGAAGCTCTCAGGCGAGGTTAGTCATGGCCGAGCGATTCGAACTCGAAGTAGCTACGCCTGAACGCGAGTTAGTCCGCGAGGAGGTAACGGAAGCCCAGATTCCCGGCAAGGATGGCTATCTGGGTATTCTTCCCGGCCATGCTCCGCTGCTCAGCCAGTTGGGTATTGGTTACCTCACTTATCCCGCCGCCGGACAGCGCCGGTGTCTTTCGGTGCACGGCGGCTTCGTGGAAGTACTGCAGGACCACGTCCGCGTGCTGGCGGATATCGCCGAACGGGCCGAAGAGATCGACGTGGAGCGCGCCCGCCGCGCCGCCCAACGCGCCACCGAGGAAATGATCAATCCCAACCTCGGCGTAGACCCCGCCGTCGCCCTGGCCGCCCTGAAGCGCGCCGAAACGCGTATCGTTGTGGCCGAAAAGAAGGGCTAACCGCCCATCCTGCGCCGCCTCAAATCCCGGTTCACAAAGTTTCAAGAATCGATTGGTAATAAGATACTTGACATACCCAAGTGGTACGTCTAAGCCGCCGGAACCAATGGACGCCGTGATCTTTGTGGAAGCGCCGTGGTGGATCAAAAACCAGATGCCATCCAGCTTCCCGAAAGCTGGGAAGGCTTTGGGGCCACGGATCTTTTCTATGCATTACTATGCATTACCCCAGGCTCGGAGCTATTGCAGCCAGACGCGGAGGATCAGTCCGGGGCGCCGGTAATGGGAAGGCCACATAGGAAGAGGGCCTCCTTTGGCGCTTACAGAGGCGCAATTCCTAGCTAGTGTCCTGTGTCAGAAGTCTTGTTACATGTCGCGGTAAGTTGCGCACGGCGGTTCCAGGTCCCCCGTTGTCGAGTGGTCAACGGAAGCGTTTCGGCGGATGGGTGGTTAACCTAGGCGGAGGCGCGGGGTCTCGATCACTTTAGATTGTGAATGTCATTGTTTGGGCGAGTCGATGAAGTGCGCGCCTTGGCGAAAGGCGCTTGGAAGTGACGCACCTGCCGGGTCAGTTTTGGGAAATGCTTGGAAAGCTTGCGAACACACCCTCCTCCGTCAAGTGGCCGCGGAGGCGAGTTTCTGGGCCGCGAAATAGCGTTCGATACTGGCTAGGGCGGCGGAGGGTTTCTTGGCTCCGTAGCGGTCGTGCAAAGATTGCCACGCGCGCTTCACTTTCTGCAGAATCTGGTCCGAAGTGGCTTTCCAGTTAATGGGCTTGGGGTTCTCATTCCACCGGTCGAGAAACTGAGCAATGTCTTGCTGCAAGGCCTCGACCGTTGCCGCAGATCTGTGCTTCAGGCATTTCTGGTTCACTTCCCCGAACCGACGTTCCACTTGATTGAGCCACGAGCCGCTGGTGGGAGTGTAATGGATATGAAATCGTGGATGCGCGGCTAGCCATTGCTGCACGTTGGCGTGTTTGTGTGCCGAGTAGTTGTCGATAATGAGATGAATCTGTTTGGCGGGCGGCGAGTGCTCTTCAATCATGGCCAGAAATGGAATCCACTCTTGATTGGTGTGCTGCTGATTGAAGGTAAAGATAACCTTGCCGGTGCCGACATTCTGTGCCGCGAACAGAGTGGTCGTTCCATGGCGTTTGTAATCGCTCGTTTCAGTCGCACAGTGGCCTGGCGCACAAGCCAGGCTGGCCTGGGTACGCGTAAGCGCCTGGATCTGACATTGTTCGTCCGCCGACCACACGATTGAGTCGGCAGGCGGGTTCAAGTAAAGGGTAACGATATCTGCGGTCTTCTCGGCAAATAGCGGGTCATTGCTCAATTTGAACGTCTTCACCCGATGCGGCTGCAGCTTGTGCTTCCGCCAGATCCGACTCACCGAGCAAGCGCTCACAGCCACCTCTTGAGCCAAACTCCGTGTGCTCCAATGGGTGGAATCGCAGGGAGTTTCCTGGATCGTTTTATGTACGATCTGCGCGACCTTGTCGGGTCCGATGGTGGGCGGCCGTCCCGGTCGCGGCGCGTCGTTCAGCCCATCCATCCCCCGCTGCAGAAATCGCCGTTCCCAGCGCAGCACAGTCTGCCGAGCAAGCCCCAGTTGCTTCGCAATTTCCTGCTTAGCCGTGCCCGCTGCCAACTCCATAATGATAGTCGCCCGTTCCCACAACCTCACCGCAGACGTGCGACTGGCAGCGAGAGCTTTCAGTTCCTCCTGCGATTGCTCGTCCAACTGGATGTTTTCGGCGGCTGGCATCGTAGAGACGTGTGTGCGGCCTGAGGACTTCTCGCAGCCGCCAAAGTTAAAATGACAGCAACTCACGGAAACGGCGATGCACAGGCAGCGCCAGCACTTCCTTTATCGAGCGATTCGGTTTATGAGTAAGATCATTTTTGCCGCGGCCGGTCGTGCGTCCCACCACCACCCAGTTCGCCGCGCGATAACACGTCCCGCGGAACCGTTCCGGATCGACGAAGGTTTCCAGTAGATACACCGGATGTGCATAGAGGCGCTGCCAATCGCCCGGAACCTGCCTGGCCATGCGCCCCAGAATGTGGGATGCCAGATGCGGCACCGTCACCCACGGCAGAATCAGAAAGCGAGTATTGTAGGCCAGCAGATGAATATTGCGTCGCCTTGCTTCCATGCCCCAGCCGATAAACCGGTCGCGGCATCCCAGATGCCGCGGTGAACTGGACCATGCCAGACACGCGATCGCTTGTCCTTTCGCCGACACCAGATACTTCAGGTGCTCGCCCACAGGTTGTTCGTAGCCCAGATAGTGATACTGTTCGATCAGGCCATTGAACAAAGCTTCCTGCGGCGTTCTCCGCACCTGCTCGACCGTGAGCGGCCCCAACTCGCTCAGTCGGCCGCACACCGGCCGGTCATCTGGTATCACCGGTTCGGGCCGCGCTTGTTTCCCCGGCGGATGGCGGCGTACCGGTGGCAATTCGATCTCGCCAGCGCGTTCCAGCATCAACAGCAGACCGCGACAGACCATATCGCGTAGCGCGCCGTTAGCTTGCTTCCAATTCCAGGCATCGCACAGCTTCCGCGACAAAGCCCAGCGGCTGGCTTCAGGATTCGCTGCGATCAATTGCCGGATCGATTCGATGTCAGCGAGGTTGAAGATCCGTCCGCGATATTTCCAATCGATTGCCATCTATAGCAGCAGTTTGCCAGAGATGGCTTCGGAACGCAAGCTTTTTCTTGGTTCTTTTAGGCTATTTCACCGGACGCCCACGGGCGGGCTTAAACTGACGTATGAAACACCCGATGCGCTTCGAGCGGTTGCTCAACTTCGCAATGTTACAAGACTTCTGACACAGGACACTAGGCCCCTCTACAAACGATCTGCCTTTCAGTTTACTTTTCGATACGATCAAGCAGACCGGATTGCGCATGCGAGGAAAGATCTTCAATCCTGAGAAGCCCACCGATTTTAATAAGGCCATGGAGGAAATCAGCCGCCGCGGGAAGTGAGGCGGTCGAGGCTTCGGCTTCGGAACCACGAACGGCGGGAGAATAGATGACGTCAGTCGTCGCCTATGTGCGGCCAACGCGACGACTGACGCGAGAGTTGCGACCAAAACGCGGCTCGCAGAGCGAAATAGCCCAACACCGCCGGCACCCCCAGGCGGTGAAGAGCCGGCCCTTGCGGGGCTGTGTGGGAGAATTGAGAGTCGAGACCCCGGACCAACTATGAGCTGGTTGAGTTCCTTCTTCGTTGGCGTGCTGACCTCCGTGGTTACCGCCGTCGCTGGCGGGATCGTGGCTGCCGGATGCGTGAACTGGTACCGCATTTCCGCGGCCGGAGGCGAATCGGGCTTCTTCCTCATCGGCATTGTGCTTCTGAGCTGCCTGGCCGGCTTTGTGGGCGGACTGATTCTTTCGCGGTTCTTCGGCGGGCTGGGACTGGGCGGATTTTGCCGGGGCTGTGCGATTTCGTCGGGTGCGATGCTCGGTCTGGCGGCGGCGGGGGCCGGCATTGCGTGGTCGCTGGCGGATATCCCGCCTACCATCAAGGGCCGGCAGTTGGACCTGATGGTAGAGATTCGTTTGCCCCAGGGAGTGACGCAACCCAGGCGGAGCGAGGGAAACGCATATATCGTGCTCGAATCGGCCGAGGCGCCGGGGAAGCCCGCGCGCGCCCGCCAGTCCGGGATGCTCGATCTGGACAATGCCACAGAGAAGGATTGCTGCTGGGTTCTTCCCGGGTCGGTGTTCCTCTTCACCACGCGCGGGCACCGTCTTCTGACCGTTGTTTTCCACCACAAAGCGACCCATTTTGAGTTGCCGTTCCCGCCGCACCCGGACGCGCGGTACGAACAGTGGAGCGAGTGGCTGCAGTCCCCCACTGCGCCCAAGCGTAGGCGGGATGAGAAACTCTCGTATCGTTTCCGGGTTCAGCCCAGGGAACCGCAGGAGAACGCCGCCGATATCGACCGGAAATTTGCCGCCCTCAGTCCGGATGCTCCGCTCGACGAGTGGTTCCGGTTTCTAACCCACGGCAGGAACACCGGCCGCGACCAAGCCATCGCCCGAGCCGTGGAGGCGCGGCCCGCCGGCCTTGCCAGCTTCCTGCGTTCGCCGGACTACGGCCGCTACAGCCCCGCGCTCTACGTGGTCAACCTGCTGAAGACCATGGATCCGCAGGTGGTGCAGGCCATGCGCGATATGGCCGCGGAGATGGAAGGGCAGATCGGCAAGCTCAATGCGATGACGCCGCAACAGTCGGGTTACGCCGCGTTGGGCAACGACATCCGGAACCGTTTCCTGGGCTGGTCGAACGCCTGGGGAAATACTTGCGAGATGGGCAAAGTGGATTGCCGCATGCCCGTGGAAGCCATTGCGCGGCTTGCCGCGGTGCACAAGGACAGCGGCCCCATGCAGGAAGTAATCATGAATGCGCAGGCTCTGTTGAATAATCTGCCGGCCGTTGCGGCGAAGCCTTAGCCAGCGCGGTCAGTAGGAGAGGTCTGTCCGCGCCGTGACATGCTTCTCCAGTTCCTTGCGGTTGAGGAAGTAAGTGGACTTCAGGCGGCTGCGGCTGAAGAGCTTTTCGGCCTGGTCGTCGAAGTGGCCGCTTTCGGGGTGGTCGCTCTCGCCCAACGGAATCACCATCCAGGATTGCGGCGGTTTGGTGAGCACCACCACCTGCGTGCAGGATTGGCCGCTATGGCCGACCATTTCATTGCCCGCTTTCTCGAAGTTGATGGCGCGCGGAGTGGCCATGGCGGCTTCCAGCAACGACCCGCCGCCTACCGGGAACGTGCGGCCGGCACCCTGCCTTCCCACGCGAAACAGCGTGCCGAAAACCGCCTCGGGCGAGAAATCGCCGGCCAGGCGGGCGGCGGCTTTATCGAGCGCCGTGCGCACATCGTCGTCGGTGAGCGAAATGGGCGGATCGGCCGCGCGGCCCAGTTGTCCCAGCGCGGACTTGAAGAGGTAATAGGCCAGCGCGGCGCGCGAATCGGCATCCGCGCGGCCGTTCCACGCGTCCAGCAGTTTGGCCAGAGGGTGATCGGGCGCGGCCTGGCGAATGCGCTCCTGCCAGAGGGCGGCGTGCCACACCTGCGGCGAAACGGCGATGGCCATGGCATCCTGAGCGGTGACGTGGTGCGCCGCGTCCAGAAGGTCCAGCACCATGGCGGCGCGCTGGTGCGGCGGGGCGGCGTTCTCGTTATACAGATAGCGCGGACCGGTCCAGCGGTCGGGCGCGAACGGCGAGCCCTTCATCATGTTGACCGGTGATACATTGCAGTTCTGCATATACCCCTGCGGCGGATTGGTGATCTGCAGCAGGTCGGAGAAGGGATGGATGCCCTGCCATTCGCAACTGCCGGCCGCGCCGGACATGGGCCGCGAGGGGTCACAGCCTGCCGGACGAATGGGCACGCGCCCGTTGCGCACGTAATAAATGTCGCCATCCACGGTGCCGATCATGATGTTCTGCGCCATGAATTGCAAATTGGCCAGGGCCGCTTTGGCCTGGCTCAGGTTGTGCGCGGTAGCGATCTGCCAGGTGGTCTCGAGAAGCCGGAACTGGTCTGCGTACGGGATGTCCGCGGCATAGGCCTTGCCGTTCTTATGCGCCACGATGGGGCCGTGCTGCGTCGATTCGATGCGGTAATTCTGCCAGCGCACCTGGTTGCCCTCTTTGACGCCGATCCGCTCGGTGCGCACAGTGAGCGGACGCCACTGGTCGCCGAAGCGGTACTTGCCGTCGCGCACCTCTTCTTCGTAGACATCGGACGTGTCCGGTCCGCCGGTAGTCATGGCAATCGAAAGGTAGCGGCTGTGGCCGAGGGAAGGGAAGGGCTGGCCGAGGATGGCGGCGCCTGAAAAGGCCAGGTCCCCGGCATACACGCGCATCTCGTAGAAGCGCATTTCGCCGTACCAATCCACATGCGGGTCCACCACCGCGATGGGCGCGCCCATGGCGGTGCGCGAGGGGGCCAGCAGCCACTCGTTGGAGCCGAGATAGGGCCGCGGCGTATCGGGCTGCACGCCGCCGCGCTGCAAGTCCGCGGCAATCTCGCCCTCGGGCCACCGCCAGATGATGAAGCGCCCCAGGGCGATGATTTGCCACGGTTCCAGTTTGGGCGCCCAGGCGGGGACCTGCTCGGGGTGTTCCTGCATGAACTTCTTCACGCCCGCCTGGTAGGCTTCGCAGATGGCGCGCAGGTTGGGGGCCAGGTCCTTGTAATGCTCCTCGGCCACTTCGCGATGGCGCCACAGCCGCTGCCGGTAATCGTACCCGATCCAGTCCGGTCCGAAGGCTTCGGCCATGGTGCCTTCGGCACGGCGGTAGTTGCGCAGCAGTTCCTCCAGGCGGTCCTGGGCCTGGGCGTAGCCGGAGCCGAAGGCCGCGCCGGCGGGAGTGGCCGCGAAAATGTGCGGCACGCCATATTCATCGCGCAGGATTTCGACCTTCTCAGCGCCCCAGGCCAGCGAGGACGCGAGCAGCAGGAAGACCAGTTTCATCCATCGCGATTATAACTCCGGGTTGGCGACAGGCTGCGGTATCGGGTCAGGCGTCCGCGTTACTTCCTCACCGGATATGGCACGTCATACCCCTTGGCGTCCCACCACAGAATGCGGTTCAAGGTGTCCTGCGGTGCATCGTCCAAGTCGCTCCAGTTCATGGCGGCGGATTGCTGCGCGGCCCATAGCCGCCGGCCGCTCAGCGCGTGCAGCGGCGGGTTCATCTCGTCGATCGCCACTTTGGGGGTCAGGTGCGCGTACGGCTGCACGTCCGCATCGGCCGTGAAGATGCTAGTCATAGGCCGCGCGGCCTTCAGGAAGCGGGTGCGGGCGGGGATCTGGAAAATCTCCTGGATGGTGCGAATCAGGCTCTCGTGGTTGTAATTGTTCGAATCCACTGCGGCGCGGCGGATATTGGGGCCGATGGCCAGCGCCACAGTGCGATGGCCGTCCACGTGGTCCACGCCATCCTGCGCGTCGTCCTCCACCACAAGGATCAGGCTGTGGGGCCAGAATTGGCTCTTGGAAATGCCCTCCACAATACGGCCCAGCGCCAAGTCATTGTCGGCAACCATGGCGCGTGGCGTGGGCACTCCCGGACGGGTGCCGTTGGTGTGGTCCTGGTTCAAGGTGAGGATGCTCAGGTTGGGCAGTTGGCCGCTCTTTTCGTGCTCGCCCAATTCGCGCAGGAATTCCTCGGCGCGGATCTGGTCGGGGATACTCAGCGAATTATACGGATAGCGCTGGCTGCAATAGCGGGCCAGCGCCGGCACGCCGGAGCGCGCACCCACGGCGTCCTGCCACTTTCCTTCCTTGTAAAGCTGGTAATACTGGCTCCAGGAGAGCGCCTGGCGCTCGTTCATGTCCTCTACGGAGTTGGTCTTGGGATTCCAGCGCGCGGCCTCCTGGAATTCGCCGTAGATGCGCACGTCCAGCGGCTTGGGGGAATTCTGCCAGAAGAAGCCAGTGGGCGCCACCACCAGTGCGTCGGCCATGTTCCAGGCGTAGCCGCGCGGCGAACCGGCGAAGGCGCGCTCCACGTAATCGCTGACGAAGGCCTGCATCAGCCACTGGTGGCCGTCGAAGCTGATGGCGCCGCCGGTATAGAAATTGTCCAGCGTGACGTAGTGCTCGGCCAGCGCGTGATGGTTGGGGGTGATGTCGCGGCCGTACATGCACAGCTTGGGGTCGTCGTTGCCCTTGGGCAGATCGCCGAACACCTGATCGTAGGTGCGGTTCTCCTTGACGATCAGGAACACATGTTGGATGCCCAGAGAAGGCAGGTTGGCGATGCCGCCGGCGGGTTCGTACACCGGGCTGTTGGCGGATTTCACCTCGCGCGTGCCGGCCGCCGCCTGCATGCCGGTGGGCGCCGGGATGCGCTCCAGCGATCCCTCGTATTGCCGCGAATTGAAGCTGCCGCGTTTGTCGGCGGTGTTGCCGATGCCCTTCAGGTTGAGCACCCGCAGCCCGCCTTCGGAATCCACGGCCAGCGCGGTGGGGAACCAGGCGGTGGGCACGGCGCCTTCCACCTTCCAGGCATGCCCATGCGGCCGCAGCAGCGCGATGGCGTTATTTCCTCCGCAGGCCACGTAGAGCGTTTTGCCGTCCGGCGCAAACGACAGGGCAATCGGCTGGCTGCCCAGCGTGCTTTCGGGGTAGGTGGGAATTTTCACGTCCGTGCGCGCCGCCGTGGCCGTTTCGATCAGGGAAACCGAATCCGCGTGGCCGTTGGCCACCGCCAGCGTCTTCTGGTCGGGGCTCAGGGCCAGGTTCGCGGGCGCCAAGCCCACCGGCACTTCGCTCACCGCCAGGGTCTCGGCGTCCACCACGCTCAGCGTGCCGGTGGCGGAGGAGCCGGTCACCGGATCGGTGACGATCTCCGATCCGCTCGAAGGCGCCACCGTATCCGACGCCCGCGGCCGGCGCCCGCCGCGATTGGTGACGTAGATTTTGCCCGTGGCCCCGGAAGTGGCCACGCCGAAGGGCGCCATCCCGACATCCACTTTGCGGCGCAATTCGTGAGTGGTGGCGTCGATCACCGCCAACGCGTTTTCGCGGCTGAGTGCCACGTAGGCGGTCTTGCCATCCGGTGAAAAGGCGATGCCTGTGGGTACCGGATGGCCAGGGAATTCGATGCGCGTGGATTCGCCCGGCATGCCGAGGTCGGTCAGTTGGGTGATGAGGACCGAATCGCGCCCGGCGCGGGCCGTCTCGCTGGCCCACAACTCGCGGTTGCCAGGCCGGAAGGCGATGCCGATATATGAGGTGGTGCGGGCGGGGATTTCGGCCACTTTGGTGCCCGTGGTGCCGTCCAGCAGCAGCACGCTGCGGGTATTCAGCACCGCCAGGATGCGCTTGGCGCTATCGAACACCATGTCCACAGGCCGGCCGGGGATCACGGTCTGCTCGCCCCAGGGCCGCAGCAGTTGATTGGTCGGCACCAGGTAGTAGCCTTCGGGCTGCCTGCCGAGCGCCACGGTGGTTTTCAGAGCCGAAAATATTGGGGTGTCCCGCGCCAACAGCGCCAGGCCGCCGAGGGCCAGAACGCCGCCAAGGGCCGAAATGAGGATGGGCTTGCGCATAGATCCTCCAGGATATGACACGGCAGGTCAAGAAGTGATGACAGGGCGCGCGGCGGCCGCGGCGGGTGCGCCGGCGCACGGTAAGCCGCCCTCAGCGTGCGGGAATCGACCCCACCTGGTATGTCCCCACGGCCGCGCGAAAGCCGATGGCCAGCCGATTCCATCCGTTGATGGCGATGATGGCGATCGTCAGGTCGACCATTTCCTCTTCGCTGAAATGCGCGCGCGCCTGCTCGTAAACGTCGTCGGGCGCGTGCGTTTCGCTGATGAGGGTCAGGGCTTCGGTCCAGGCCAGCGCGGCCCGCTCGCGATCGCTATAAAACGGAGCTTCGCGCCAGGCTTGCAGGCAGTACAGGCGCTGCTCGGTTTCGCCTGCGGCGCGGGCATCCTTGGTGTGCATGTCCAGGCAGAAGGCGCAGCCGTTGATTTGCGAAGCACGCAGTCTCACCAGTGCCAGCAGCCCGAGCTCCAGGCGCGCAGACTTGCGCATATAGCCCTCGAGCCCGGCCATCGCCTGGTACGCGCCAGAGTCAAATTTGGCCGCATCGATTCGCGGTTCCATGATTTCCTCCTCAGTTTGAGGTTACCGGTTGGATGGCTCGAGCGGCACCACTTCGATGCTCTT
>CAWDOH010000023.1:0-54537 GCA_963803725.1 Bryobacterales bacterium
CCACCGCATGACGCAGTCGGGCTGGCTGCGAGCCGAGTGGGGCGCTTCCGAAAACAACCGCCGCGCGCGATTCTACTCGATCACTGCATCCGGACGCAAGCAGTTGGCTGAGGAAGAGCAGCACTGGGCGCAGTTGACCGAAGCCGTGACGCGCGTGCTCCGTTTCGTTTAGGAGGATACCGCTGTGAGCTGGTGGAATCGACTCTCGAACCTGCTGCGCCGTGAGGATCTGGGCCGGGAACTGGATGAGGAACTGCAGTTTCACATCGACTCGCGTGTCCGTGACAACCTCAAGGCGGGCATGACCGCGGAAGCAGCGCGACAGGATGCCCGGCGGCGCTTCGGCAATTGGACCCTGGCGAAAGAAAGGGCGCACGAAATGAACATCATCGTGACTATCCAGACGGTCGGCCAGGACCTCCGTTACGCCCTCCGCAGTCTGCGCAAGTCCCCTGGGTTTACGGCATTGGCGGTTCTGGCGATGGCGCTCGGCATCGGAGCCAATACCGCGGTCTTCACAGTCGTAAACGGGGTGCTCTTGCGCCCACTGCCGCTGGTCCAACCAGAGCGGCTGTTCCTTGATCTCCTACATGCCGCGCGTTGGCCGTATTGCCGGCAGGCCAACGCTGTCGGACCACGACTATCTCGAATTCCAGCGGCGAACCCACGCCTTTGATCGCGTCACGGCTTTTAGCGGGACAGAGGTCACCTTGACCGGAGCGGGAGACGCCGTTTGCTTGCCGGCGGGGCTCGTCACATCGAGTTTCTTTCCGGTTCTGCGGGTAAATCCGGCGATGGGCAGAACTTTCACCTCTCAGGAAGAGGAACGCGGCGCCCCGGGTGTCGCAGTGCTGAGCCGAGGAACTCTGGCGCACCCGTTTTCGGGCGGATCCGAACATCCTGGGAAAAGCCATCACGTTGGACGGCGTCAAACGCAGCGTGATTGGCGTCATGGCGGCCGGGTTCGCGTTTCCTGGCGACGCTCAACTGTGGTTGCCTCTGACAGTTGATGGAGCCGGCTCCAACTCCTTCTTCCCGTTCGCCTGCGGGCGATTGCGGCCGTCTGTTACTCAGCGGCAGGCGCAGGCGGAACTGGAGGCGCTGGCCCCGCAGTTACCCTGGCAACATCTGACGGCGGCGGCCGGCGCGCCGGCCAGGAACGGCTGGGCCGCCGAGATTCTCCCGCTCCAGGATATGCTGGTCGGCCAGATCCGGAAATCGCTTCTCATCTTCATGGGAGCCGTCGCCTTCGTGTTGTTGGTCGCGTGCGCCAATGTAGCCAATCTCCTGCTGATGAAGGGATCCCTGCGCCGCCAGGAGATGGCGGTGCGCACGGCGCTGGGGGCGCCGCGGAGCCGGCTGATTCGACAGTTGCTGACCGCGAGCGCGGTGCTATCGCTCGGCGGCGCCATAGCAGGATTATTGTTCGCGATTTTGGGAGTCCGCGTTCTGCTGGCACTCGCGCCGGCCGGAATGATTCCTCGCGTCACGGAGATCCACCTGGATGCCAGGGTGATCGGTTTCGCTCTGGGGCTGGGGGCCGTCACCGGAATCCTGTTCGGCTTACTGCCCGCAGTCCAGGCGACGGGCCGGGAGTTGCGTACTTTCCTCAGTCAGGCGGGGCGCTCCGTAACGGGCCGCAGTGAAGGCTTGCGGAGTCTCCTGGTTATCTCCGAAATTGCCTTGACGCTGGTGTTGCTCACCGGCGCCGGCCTGTTGCTCAAGAGCTTCTTGCGGATACGCGCGGTGGATCCTGGGTTTCGCACGGAAAACGTTCTGACCATGACGGTCGATCTTCCGGGATCCCTGCACAACACTACGGCCAGCCTTCAGGCATTTCACGCACGCACTCTGGAAAAGCTATCCAACCTGCCTGGCGTATTGGCGGCGGGCGCAGTCAACTTTCTTCCCCTGAATGGTGTGATGTGGGGGATCTTTCATCTCCATGACGGGCGGCCGACGCCGCCTGGCTACATGGTGGATAAGCCCGCCGTGAGTTTGGAATACTTCCGGGTGATGGGAATTCCGCTGCTGAGCGGCAGAGCTTTTAGCGGCCAGGACAACTCTGCCGCTCCGGGTGTCGCGATCATCAGCCGCAGTGTGGCGCGAACCTTCTGGCCAGCCGGCGATGCCCTCGGACAGCGCATTACCCTGGAAGACCACCCCAAACCCGGGCACGAGGACTGGGCCACGATTGTAGGGGTAGTGGATGACGTACGGCAAAGGAGTCTGACGGAGGAGGTACATCCGGCCATCTATCAACCCTACACACAGGTGAAGAAGCCACTTTTTCTCAGCTCCATGACCTTCGTTGTACGCACCGCTGCAACACCAGCGAGTATGGCGACTGCCATGCGCGGGGTTCTGCGGGAAGTAGATCGGAACCAGCCGGCACAATCGATCCAAACCATGACGGATCTGGTGGCGACAACCATCGCGGAACCACGGTTTCAGACCCGCCTGATTGCGATCTTCGCGATCCTCGCTCTGCTTTTGGCGGCAATCGGCGTGTACGGCGTTCTGGCCTGCGCGGTAGCTGAACGGACGCGCGAAATCGGCATTCGCATGGCGTTAGGCGCGGAGAAGAGCGACATCACGCGCATGATCCTGAGGCGCAGTCTGCTTCTGGTGACCGCAGGCGTAGCACTCGGAGTCGCGGGCGCTTTGGCCGTCACTCGCGTCCTCGCGAAGTTCCTGTTCGAAGTGACGCCTACCGATCTTCCGACGTTCCTTACGGTAGCCGCGTTACTGGTGGCTGTCGCGCTTCTGGCCGGCCTGCTGCCTGCGCAACGCGCCAGCAGAGTGGATCCCCTGATCGCTTTGAGATGGGAATAGGGTTGGCACGGCGCGCAGAATCAGTGGCTCGGCGAGGTGAGATACTTTGGGAGCGGAGGGGCGAAGGGAGGCTGTCGCATGAGGGCGGCTTGGTATGAGAAACAGGGGCCGGCACGCGAGGTATTGGTCGTCGGAGAAATGCCGGAGCCGCACCCGGCGGCGGGCGAGGTACGAATCCGGATTGGCGCTTCCGGCATCAACCCCGGCGAGATCAAAAAGCGCCAGGACTCCTTCGGCTACGGCATGCCGTATCCTCGCGTGATTCCACACAGCGATGGAGCCGGGCAGGTGGACCAGACCGGCGAGGGCGTTTCTTCGGAATGGATCGGCCGGTCCGTCTGGTGCTACGGCGCGCAGTCTTACCGGCCGTTTGGTACGGCGGCAGAGTTCACCGCGGTGCCGGTGGATCATGCCGTTCCGCTGCCGGAAAACGTGCCCATGGATCAGGGCGCGTGTCTCGGGATACCGGGGATCACGGCGCATCGCGCAGTCCATGTGGCCGGTGCGGTCGAAGGACGAACCGTGCTGGTGCAGGGCGCCGCAGGCTCGGTGGGGCTTTGCGCCGTGCGGCTGGCACGCCAGGCCGGGGCGCGGGTAATCGGGACGGTGCGGTCATCGGCGGATGAAGCAACGGCCCGGGAGGCAGGCGCTCACGAGGTGGTTCTGAGCGATCAGGAACTGGTTGCGCGCGTGCGGAGCGTGGCGCCGGATGGGATTGATCATATCGTGGAAGTGGCGTTTGGCGCCAACGTTGAAAAAGACGTGGAACTGCTGAAGATGGGCGGCTCTATGGCGTCGTACGCCACGGACAATGCGATGCCCAAGATCCCGGCCTGGCAGATGGTGTTCAAGAATATTCGCGCGTTCTTTCTTGGGAGCGACGACTTCCCGAAAGACGCCAAGACATCAGCGGCGCAGGATTTGAACCGCGCGCTGGCAGCGGGCTGGTCCGGCTTTGAGATCGGCGAACGCATTCCGCTCTCCGAGATTGCCCGCGCTCACGAACTGGCGGAACACCCGGTCCGGCGCGGGAGGGTGGTGGTGACGCTTTGAGGTTGATGGAACGGCCGGCATTCGACCTGGGTGGTGCGACGGCGAGCGGTTGTGCGGTTGCGCGATGGACGCTCTCGGAGTCTGAGACTGAGAAGCCGTGAAATAATCTAACACGCGCAAGCTAAAGCAAAGCTAAAGCATGCGCCACGGAGCCGGCACTAAAACAACACGTCGAAATCGCCGGTGAAGCGGCGGCCGCGGTGGCCGAAGAAGAGAGCGTAGGCCGGGTCGCCGGTGTTGTTGTGAAGCGCTTCGGGGTTGAAATGGTTGCTGAGGTTGTAGCTCGACACTGAAAGGCGCACGGTGTACTTGGGATTCACCTTGATGTCTTTGGAGAAACGCGAATCGAGCGAGAAGAAATCGGGATAGCGGTGGGTGTAGGGAGTACCGGCATAATCCTGGGCGGCATCGTAGGTGGCGTACGGGAAGCCGTCGCGCAGCTCCAGGATGGGGGCGATGCGAAAGCCCAGGGGCAGGGGCACCTGGCCCCATGCCAGGAAGCGGTTCGGCAGGTCGCCGGGCAGGCGGCTGTAGAGGTTATCGCGAATGATCGGCGAGGGGAAACTGCCCAGATAACCGGCAAATTCGTTGAGGTCGCCCTCGGCCAGGCTGCGCACGTAGGAAAGGTATAGGAGGCGGGCGGCGGAGAGCCGGAGCCGGGCAGTCAATTCCAACTGGTGGTAGCGGGAATCGCCGCTGCCGCTCAGCTCGTAAGCGCCGACGAGGGTGACCGGATCGGGGGCGATGCGGTTCACCAGAACCAATCCCGCCGAGTCATTGCGGGTGTAGCCGGCGCGCAGTTTGAGGAACGAGTTGACGGTCTGCTCCACCTGGACGGCGCCATTGGCGCTGCGCGGTGAAAAATCGCCTGGGGTCTGCTGATGAATCACCCAGGGCGAATGCAGGTCGGCCACGCCCAAGGCATTCTCGAAGTAGTAAGGGCCGCCAATTAACGCGCCGGTATCGTCGAACAGGCTGATGGTTTGGCGCGGATAGTGATTGAAGGAGTAGACGTTGAGGGGCACGCGGTCGAAGAAGAGGCCGAAGCCGGCGCGCACCACGGTTTTGGCATTGGTGAAGGGCAGCCAGGCGATGCCGGCGCGCGGGGCCACGCGAACGCTTTCGGAGATTTCCTGCGACTCGGTGCGCACTCCCAGGTCGGCAGCCAGGCGCGAGGCGATGCTCCAGTGGTCCTGCGCGAAGAAGGCGTAGGCCGTGTCGCTCATCTGAAACGGCTTGCCGCCGGAGAAGGTGATCTGTTCGGTGAGGATGCTCTGCGCGTTGACGATGTCCACCGGCTGGTCGTTGACCTGGCCCTGCTCAGAGCTGCTGGTGAGCGAGGAGCCGAGCTTAAAGGTGTGGCTGCCCAGCAGGTTGAACGAGCGCACGGTGTAGACGGGCGACCAGCCATAGCGCACGGCGGTGCGGCTCTGTTGGGCGAAGTAATTTCCGCTGTTGCCCCACGGGGCGATCACCAGATCCGAGTTGCCCTGCCGCCAGATATTGGCATCGAAGCGGGTGGTGGAGAGGGTGTTTTCGAGCAGGCCGCCCCAAAGAGTAAGACGGTCGGCAATGGTGGCGGTGTAATTGTGAGTGGCGGCGTCGGGTACGGTGGACTCCGGATCGAAATAATCCAGGTTGACGTAACTCATGCGCTGCGGCGCGATGTGAGCGGTGGCGGTGACCAATTGCTTGCTGGAGACCACCCAATCCAGTTGGGCGAATGAGTTGACCCCCTCGGTGAGTTTCTGGTTGCGCGGGAAGGGCAGCGTGTAGACCTCGATTTTGCGGACTTCGTATTCGAGGCCTTCGGAGAAATACAGCTTGCCGGGGATCAGCGGGCCCTCGACGTTCAGGCGGGGGGTGGCGTCACGGAGGCCGCGGAGGTGGTAGCTGCGGATGCGAAAATCGGGGAAGGGATCGTTGATTTCCCACTTCCACTGGTCGCCGCCGCGGCGCGTTTCCACCGACACGACACCGGCGGTGAAGCGGCCGAATTCGGCCAGAAAGGGGGTTTGGTACACCTTGACGTTTTCGACGCTGTCGATGGGGACGGTGAGGCCGAACTGGCCGGTAGCGGGGTCGGTGACATCGGCGTCGTTGACGATGAGGGCGCTGCGATGCTCGCCGGCACCGGAGATCTGGACGTCGCCCGAGGGCGAGCGGACCACGCCGGGAACCAGCGGAAGAACGTCGGCAACCGTAGCCGGGCGGCTGGGCAGATCGCGAACCGCGGCGGAGGCGATCTGGGTGGGGGTGGAGGCGCCCTGGTCGACGGGATCGGCGGCGGCGCTCACATCGATGTGCTGGTGGTCCGGAGCGGCCAGCAGGGTCAATTCGAGGGGAGCCGGCTGGTCGCCGGGACCGGCCACGGAGACGTCGCGCTTCATCTGCGGGAGGAAGCCCTGGCGGGTGGCGGTGAGGTTATAGCGGCCGGGCGGGACCGACTCGAAATGGGCGCGGCCCTGCGCATCCGTTTCGGCCGAGGCGACGGTGGTAGCGCCGGATTGGACCTGAATCTGGACGGCCGGAACGGGAAGCCGCTGCTGGTCGAGGACGACGACGTCGAGGGTGGAACCGGCGGGCTGAGGGGAGGCGAAAGCCGCTGCGCAGAGGCACACGAACACGCAGACACGCTTCCCTCGGGCAGTGGCCGCGCTCTTCACCTTGTGTCCATGATAGCTCCATTGCACTAGACCGTTTTACCCCCAAATGCGGGTATCGGCGAGGTCAGAGGAGGGGGGATTCGGGGCGGGAAGGGTTGAGGGGATCCGGTGGCGACTGATTGTGGTTGAAGCTCCAAGCGATCCGGGTCCGCTCATCTGGCCGGCCATACCTGGGCTTCGGCACGGGATTTGAATTTCCTCGAATACGAGAGTGGAGAAGTCTGCAACCTGGACAGCAGAGTCCAACGACTGGAGGGCATCGTGGTTAAGCCGCACACGAAACAGGCAACCGTCGCGAGCGTATAGCAAGTCGCCGGACTGCGACCAGTCAGCCCAATCGCCTACGCCAATTCTCTCGACGCTGTCAGAGTGGACGACTGAGTGCTCGATCACGTACCACGGCCCGTTTCTCCGGTTCAGTCCAATGATCGACATCTCAAGGACGCATCGATCTTGTAATTTGGGATGCGGCTTTTGGAAAACCTTCGGAGGATCATACTCCATCCAAATCCTGCTGTCTTGACCTCTTCTCAACGGCGTGCCTTCGCTGATAAGGTCCCAGCCATCGCGCCGCAGCCGTTCGGACCAGACTGGATTGTCCTCTCCCGAACCCGGATAGTCACCGAGTGGCTCGACCGCCAGCCACGCGGGCAACGAGGGATCCCCCCACCGCTCGGTTTCGTCCCAATAACGGTGATTCAAACCTATCCGGGTTTGAGATAGAAAATGACCGCCGCCGCCCCATGCGTCTCCTTTCTGCCAGACCGCCAGGGGGGCCAGGTAGGGCGGCCGGCTGACTGCGGACCAGGAAAGGAACGGGGAATGCCAGTCAGCGGCAAAATAGAGCAGTAGATCACCGTCCGGCGAGAGGTCGCAGTGCCTCTCGTAGATTCTTCCCTAAAACCATTGACCTTTCTCAAACGTCTCGTCCGCTGTATTCCACCGAACCAGAAGCATGTGGTTACTGGGGCCGCGGCGGAAGATTACACCAGTATCTGCGCTTCGCGCCAATGTTACGTATAGGCGTGCATTTCGTCGCACGGCTCGAAGATATCACGCGTTGGAGCGCCCGGCCACTGCATGTGAGGTTGCCAGCCTTGCTGCCAGGCCGTTTGCCCGCTGCGACTTCCTCAGAAGCAAAGTGGCCCGTTCATTTCTACACATCCAAACGTGCCATAAAACGGTAGTTGCGTTCTCAGGCTGACCATCCACTTGGTGGCGCAACGCCTATCGATGATTCTGCCCTTGACTCTCTTGCGGACGATACAATGAAAGGCGATGACGGTTGAGCGAATAATTCTCGTGGATCCAGAGGTCATGAACGGAATGCCCTGCTTCCGTGGTACCAGAGTTCCCTTCAAGAACCTGATGGACTACCTTGAGGGTGGACATTCCCTAGGCGAATTCCTCCATCAGTTTCCGTCCGTCACCCGCGAAATGGCCGTCCAAGCACTTGAAGAAGCCAAGGAGTCGTTACTCGCCAGGATCGCATGAAGATTCTGCTGGATGAGTGCTTGCCGGTGGACTTCAGGCACAGCTTTCCCGGGCATGAGGCCCACACTGTTCAATGGGCAGGCCTGAAGGGCTGGAAGAACGGCGAACTGCTCGATGCTGCTGAGGCTGCGGGCTATGAGGTCTTGCTGACTGTGGACCAGGGGATACCTGGGCAACGGCATTACCCTGGCGGCAAGCTCTCGATCATCGTGGTCCTTTCCCGTACCAACCAGATGGAAGATCTGTTGCCACTTGCGCCCGCGATTCTGCAGGCCTTGGAATCGATCCAAACGGGCCAGACCACGGTGGTTCCGTTCTCAGGCTGACCCGCGGCCCGCGCCCCGCATTCCGGCCGCGGGCGAATGAGGGTACACTAACCTTCGGGGAGGCGACCCATGGCAACCATACAGGCGGCGCCGGTGCGCGCGGAGGGTGCTCTATCCGGGATGCCCGCGCGGCCCGCGCAGCCCCCGGCGGCGGTAACGCCCCAGCGGTACCTGGCGCTGGACGCCTATCGCGGGTTCATCATGTTCATCCTCGTTTCGGGAGGATTCGGGCTGGCGGCTCTGGCGAAAAACCGGCCGGCCTTCTCCTGGATCGCGGGCGAGTTCGACCACCGGCCGTGGGAGTGGATCGCCTTCTGGGACCTGATCCAGCCCGCCTTCATGTTCATGGTGGGGGTGGCCATGCCGTTCGCGCTGGCGGCCCGCATGGCGCGCGGCGATACCAGCCGGCAGCTCTTCCGGCACGTCTCGGTGCGCAGCCTGCGGCTCATCCTCATGAGCCAGGTGCTGATGTCGATCTCCGCCGGGCGGCTGCACTTCCAGCTCATCAACGTGCTGGCGCAGATCGGCCTCACTTACTTTCTGTGCTATCTCATCATGCAGCTTGAATTCCGCTGGCAGGCCGCCATTGCCGCAGGCCTGCTGATCGGGCACTGGGCACTGTTTGTGGCCTTTCCGGGGACGGAGGGTCCCTTTATGTCGAAGACCACCAACATCGGCGCGGTGATCGACACGTACCTCTTCGGCCACATCAACCCGGGTTACTGGGCCAACCTCAACTTCGTGACCAGCACCGCCACTACGCTGTTCGGCGTGTGGACGGGGCGGCTGCTGCAGAGCCCGCGGACGAACGGCGAGAAGCTGCGGGTGATGGGCGCGGCGGCGGTGGCGTGCCTGGCGCTGGGCTTCGCCATGCACCCCTGGAACCCCATCATCAAGCGCATCTGCACCACCTCGTTTACCATTTACAGCACCGGCTGGGTGCTGCTGATGCTGATGGCGTTCTTCTGGATCGTGGAAGTGAAGGGCTACACGCGGTGGACCTTTCCGCTGATCGTCATCGGCGCGAACTCGATTTTCATTTACTCGGTGGACGAGGTGCTGCACTCCTGGCTGAACCGCGCGGTGGGCGTGTTTACGTTCCGCTTCGCGTTTCTGGGGGACTTCGCACCGGTGGCCCAGGCCTGCGCGGTTCTGCTGGTGATGTGGTACCTGTGCTACTGGCTCTACCGGCGCAGGATTTTTTTCAAACTCTGAGATGCGACGCCGCAATTTCGTTCAAAATCTGCTGGCTGCGGGAGCGCTCCGGACGCTGGTTCCGGAAGGCGCGCCGGCTGCCCAGGCCCCCGAATCCGCTGCTCCCGATCCCACCGTCAAGCGCGTCCTGGTGATGTTCAAGTGCCACCTGGACGTGGGCTTCGTGGATACGCAGGCGAATATCATCCGCAAGTATTTCGAAGTGTACTTTCCGCGGGCTATTCAAATCGCGACTGCTATGCGGCGCGCAGGGAACGACCGGTACATGTGGACCACCGGCTCGTGGCTGGTTTATCAATACCTCGAAAAGGCCGGCGCGGCCGAGCGGCGCCAGATGGAGCAGGCGCTGGCGGCGGGGGACCTGGCCTGGCACGCGCTTCCTTTTTCGTGGCAGACCGAACTGATGGACCGCTCGCTGATTGCCGGCGCGCTGGGGATCTCGCGTTCGCTCGACCAACGCTTCGGCCGCACCACCACGGGCGCCAAGATGACCGACGTGCCCGGCCACACCCGCGGCATCATCGGTCCGTTGGCTGAGCACGGGGTGAAGTTGCTGGATATCGGGGTGAATTCCGCCAGCACACCGCCCGATGTGCCGCCGCTGTTTCTGTGGAAGGACGCGGGCGGGAAGTCGCTGGTGATGATGTACCACCGGCACAGTTACGGCGACGTGGTCAAAGTTCCGGGATCGGACCTGGCCGTGGACGTGGAGGTTCGCAACGATAACTCCGGGCCGCATACGATCGAGGAAATCCACGCCATCTACGCGCGCCTGCGGAAGCAGTTTCCGAACGCGACCGTGGCGGCGTCCAACCTGGCCGCCATTGCCGATGCCGTGGAGCCGTACCGCGTGCGGCTGCCGGTGGTGACGCAGGAGATCGGCGATACGTGGATCTACGGCGTGCCCAGCGATCCGCTCAAGGTGGCGCGCTACCTGGAAGTGGCGCGGCTGCGGAAGGAGTGGATCGGGCAGGGGAAGTTGCAACCCGGCGATGCCACCGACCGCGCCTTTCTGGGCAGCTTTCTGCTGGAAGTGGAGCACACCTGGGGCACCGACACCAAGACGTGGCTGGATTTCGATCACTACACGCCGCACGACCTTTCGGCGATGCTGGGCCAGCCGAAGTACAAGGTGGTGCTTTCAAGCTGGGTGGAGAAGCGCCAGGACCTGCTGGATGCGGTAGCCACGCTGCCGGCGCCGCTGCGCGAGGAAGCCAACGGGCGCATCGCGGCACTGACGCCGGCCGAACCGCAAGCCGCCGGATGGGGGCCGCATCGCGCCGCCGATCCGATCGAGACTGCGCATTTCGTGCTGGCGCTCGATCCGCAAACCGGCGCAATTGTGCGACTGCACCACCGGAAGACGGGGCGCGATTGGGCCTCCGCGCGGCAGCCGCTGGCGCTGTTTTCGTACCAGACGCTCTCGAAAGCCGATTACGACCGGTTCTTCGAGGCCTACCTGAAGAGCCACGCCGATTGGGCGCCCAAAGATTTCGGCAAGCCCAATATCGAGCGCTTCGGCGCCGAAAGCCGCACCTGGCTGCCGCGCCTGGCGGAGTGCCGCGCCACCCGCCACGCCGGCGCCCACCGCATCCTGGCCGCGCTTCGCATTGACGACGCCGCGGCGGAAGCAGCCGGCCGCGTGGCTTGGCCGAAGAAAATGTACCTGGAATTGACCTTGCCGGATGCAGAACCGGTGGTGGAAGTGGCTTTCTCCTGGTTCGGCAAGGCCGCCAACCGCATGCCGGAGGCGCTGTGGCTGAGCTTCCAACCGCCGTTCTCGGACCCGCACGGATGGATGCTGGGCAAGCCCGATGGACTGGTCTCGCCGTTCGATGTGGTAACCGGCGGCAACCGCACGATGCACGCGGTGGTGGGCGGGCTGCACTACAAAGGTCCGGAAGGCACGCTGGCCATTGAGCCGGTGGATGCGCCGGTGGTGGCGCTGGGCGAGAGGATGCCGGTCTACTTTTCGCGCACCCAGCCCGAACTTGCCAACGGGTTCCACTTCAGTCTGTTCAACAACGGGTGGGGCACCAACTATATCCAGTGGTTCGGCGAAGACATGCGCTTCCGCTTCCGCATTTCGGCGTAAGGCGCGGCGGAACAATAATCCGATCGAATGTTTCTACGCCCGCTTGCTCCCTTGCGGTCGCGGCTCGGCCGGACCCGCACTCTGAGCCGCGCGCGTGAGCAAAGCGGTTGGGTTTGACTGCACGGGTTTCTCCGCGGCCCCTAATCAAGGCGCGCGCAACGTTCCCGGATCTTGTTTGTGCCGTCCGATAGTGCCCCACCGTGGCCCCACTTTTGAGATAGACTTGCCGTCATGACAGGCGGGTTACTCCGAAGTTGGCGGCGAAGCCGGCTCTTGACGGCACAGTTCGTAATCACTATCGCCGTGGGAATGGGAGCGGCGGTGGCGCTGGTGAGTCTGCTGCTGGCGCTGGGCTATCAGCCTCTCGCGTTTCGCGATCCTGGACGGCTCGTGGCGGTATGGGAGCGTGCCGAATCGGGCGCCGACGTCATGGCTATATCGGGTCCGGACGTGGCTGACTTCAAAGCCGCCAGCTGGAATATTTTCACATCCCTTGGCGCATTCACCGTTCCGCAACTCTGGTTGTTGGATCGCCGGGGCGCGACACAGATTCACACCTATGCGATCCAGGCTAGCGTATTCAGCGACCTTGGCATACGCCCTGTTTTGGGGAGAGCAGTTCGGCCTGACGACATACCGCTCAGCGATAGCGCGGCGTCTCCGGTTTGGATCAGCGAAAAACTTTGGCAGTCCTGGTTCGGTGGCAGTCCATCGGTGATAGGCTCTACGGTGGCCATCGCGAATAGTGCTACGGCGACCCACCAAAGCCGTGTCCAAATCGCCGGCGTACTTCCTCCCCGCGTCGGCATATCGCTCCCGTTTTTTCAAAACGATGCCGACCTGTGGTATCTCGCTCCGGCCGACCTTTCGAGCCGCTCTCGGAAGTCTACCGTATTCTTCATGGTTGGCCGGCTTCGAAGCGGCGTCAGCGCGGCGCAAGCGCAAGCAGAGCTGACGGGGATCGCCGGGCGATTGGCCGAGCGCTATTACGTGGATCGCCGTAAACGCCCGATGGTCGAATCCCTGGAGGCGATCGCGCAGGGACCCGTACGGCAGACGATGGGTCTGTTGTCACTGGGCGTCGCGCTGGTTTTCCTGGTGGGCCTGGTCAATCTCGCGATTCTCATGCGAGTAGAAGGCATGCGGCGACAGCGCGAGATTGCCGTGCGGGCCGTACTGGGCGCCAGCCGCCGCCGGCTGTGGACGGAGGTGGCGGCGGAAAAGTGCATGCTCACGCTGATCGCGGTGGGAATGGCGGTGGCGGTCGCGTCCGCGCTGGTGCGGGTGCTGTCGGAGTTGCTGCCGGCGGCTGGACTTGGCCCTCCGTTGGCAAGTCCACCGCCCTTGAACTGGAGCTTGTTGCTCGGTTTTGGTGGATTCGTCCTGATCGTGGCGCTGATCTGGTCGGCGATGCTGGTGGCGGTCGCGGACGGCCGTGGTTCCTCCAGCATGCTCGTCACCGCGGGCGGAGGACCAGGCTATACCGGGTTCAGCGATACAGGCCCGAAAGCCGGCCGCTGGCGGCTGATGCTTTTGGCTGCACAAGCGGGGATCGGAATTTGTCTGCTCTCCGCAGCGGCCCTGACGACCGGCATTTACGGCCAGCTCTCGGTACGCAATCTTGGCCCGGATCCGCGCCACACGCTGTTGTTTTCCGTCAACACACCGGATGGACTTACAGTTTCAGACAGTGAGGACAGGGATTTTAACCATCAAGTGCTCTCCCGGCTGGATCGGCTGCCGGGCACTCGTGCGATTGCGGTGGCAGAAATGTTTCCGCCATACAGCGAACCCGCTGCTTTTCGAAAGCCGGGAGATCCGCCGGATGCCGAGCGCGAGACCACCGCCCCCGCAGTATCGATTTCGCCAGGATACTTCGGCGCACTGGGGATTCCCATTCTGTTCGGCCGCGCATTTACGGACGCCGACGTGAGCAACGCGGAGCCGGTCGCAATCGTTAGCCTTGGTATGGCCGCGCACAACTGGAACTCGCCGGAACAGGCGGTCGGTTCGCGATTCGCTTTCGGTCCGGAGTTCAAGACGTTCTATAAAATCGTTGGAGTCGCCGCCGATTTCACCGGATATTGGTCGCAAAGTCCGGTTCCGACGGTCTACCGTCCCATCGAGCAGACTGGATGGTGGTGTAGAAGCGTGATCCTGCGGACGTCAGCCTCTCCGGCCGCGGTCGCAGCGCTCGCTCCGCAGGCCCTGGCCGGCATGCCCATCCCGACGACGATCGCGAACATGGCGACGATGCACTCGGAGTGGCAGGCAACCCTGACTCGTCCCTATTCCCGTATGGTGGGGATGATGATGCTGGCGTTGCTCGGCCTGGCTCTCAGCATCCAAGGAGTGTACGCGGTGGCTGCGGGGACGGTCGCCGCCCGCAGGCGCGAGCTTGCGGTGCGCTGCGCGCTGGGCGCAGAAGCGGGTGCGCTGGCCTGGAATGTGACGCGCGACGTGCTGGTCGCGGTGATCTTCGGGTCGGGACTCGGTCTGGTGGTGACATTGGAATTGCAGCCATTGATGAAGCGATGGCTGGGCCCGGCGGCCGCCTGGCAGGCGGAGCCAATCGCGGTGGCTTCCGCACTCCTGGCGCTCGCGGCCATCGGAGGCTGTTACTTCCCCGCGCGATCCGCCACGCGAGCGAACCCCGCCGAGGTCCTGCGGGAGGGCTGAGGTCGAGGCCCGCGCGCAACCTATTTCTTCACGGTCACGGTCTGGTCGCCATCCACGTAGGCCATGTAGAGTTCGCCGGCCGCCCCGGCCAGGTCTCTGGATCGTCTCGGCGCGCTGAGCGGGTCGAGCGTGCGGCGGCCATCTTCGCCATTCCGCCCCGCCGACGCGCGCAAAGCCAGCTTTCCACCTCCCGTGGTTTCAACGTCTTTCAGGCGAAACATAACGCGGTTGCCATGCAGCATCCGCTTGTGGGCGGACTCCACAATTTCGCCCGTCACCGTGGCTCCTGCGGCGACCACGACTGCGCCGTGCATGTGGAAATCGTGCGCAGCGGTGAAGTGCAGCGGCGTACCGGCGGGAGCGTCCAGGGGCACGTCTTCGGACAGGCGGATGGGAATCGGCAGCCGGTCCAAAACCGTGACGGTCTCCGACGCGGACGCGGTGGCCGGCGGTTCCACTTCGGGCTCCGGCGGTGCGGTGAGAGCAGAGGCGGCGGGCGGGGCCTTGGCGCCTGCGGGCGGCGGCGCGGCGGCCGTGGCTTTGCGCATCGCATCGATCACCTGCGCCGGCACATCGGCTTCGGCCAGCCGGATGATCTCGGAGGTGGACATGTTGAAGTTGGTTTTGGAGGAGCGGATCTGCTGCAGGATGAGCTTGGTCGATATGTCCGCGTTGACCATCTGGAGCACGTCGTCATTGGTGAGGACGCCATCGGCGTTCTTCGCGCGAACGGCCGGGCGCGAGTGGCTCGGCCCGGTCTCCACCGTCACAGACGTGGGAACTTGCGAGTGCGAGGAATGGTGGAACACCACCCAGAGGATCAACACGCCGGCCAACACCACCATGCCGCCTACGGTCAACACGCCCGTCAGCGCCACCAGCAGAGGCACGCGCCAGAGGCTGCGTTTGGCCGGCGGGGCGGGCGGGGCAGGCTGCGCGGGCGGCCTCGGCGGGGGCACGAAGAGGATGCCCGATTCCGAGTCGCGCTTCAGCATGGCCAGGGCTGCGCGCACTTCCCCGATGGATTGCCAGCGCTCATCGCGGTTCTTGCGCAGGCAGCGCCACACGATCTGCTGCAGCCCCGGCGGCACGGCCGCCGAAATCTGCGCCAGGGGGCGCACTTCGTCGCGCAGAATCGCGGTCAGCGTAGAGATGGCCGAATCGCCGGCAAAGGCGCGCTCTCCGGTGACCATCTCATACAGGATGGCGCCGAAGGAAAAGATATCCGACCGCGCATCCACCGGCTTGCCCTCGGCCTGCTCCGGCGACATGTAGCTGACGGTGCCCATGATGGAGCCTTCCACTGTGAGCGGCGCGCTTTCCAGGGTGGCGGTCTCATCGCCGAGCGTGCGCGAAGGGGCCGGAGCGGTAAGTTTGGCCAGTCCGAAATCGAGCAACTTCACCAGGCCGGGTCGCCCGTCGGCGGTTTGCCCGGTCACCATGATGTTGCCCGGCTTCAGGTCGCGATGCACGATGCCGGCGCCGTGCGCGGCCTCCAGGGCTTCGGCAATCTGCACGCCGTACGACAGCACCAGGGGCATCGGCAGGCCGCCCTGGGGGATCAATTCGCCCAGGGTCTTGCCGGCCAGGAACTCCATCACCAGGAACTCGCTTTCGCCCTCGGAAACGATGTCGTAAATGGTGATGATGTTGGGATGGTTCAGCGCCGAAGCGGCCTGGGCCTCCTGCAGGAAGCGCCGCCGCCGCTCGCCCGTTCCGGCCTGGGCCGCCGAGAGCACCTTGATGGCCACTGTGCGATTCAGCCGGGTATCCTGGGCCTTGTAAATTTCGCCCATACCGCCGGCTCCCAGGCGCTCCGTAATCTGATAATGGGAAATGGTGCGGCCAATCATGGTGCAATTCCGGCGAGAAACCACCAGTGTGCCACAACGCGCTTGTAACATGCTATTTGCCGTACGAAATGCGGGGATCTTTGGCACGCCGCTTGCGACAGTTAGTTCGGGAGGTGCGCCAATGTCCGATTCAGACGCCAGTTCCGATAATCACGCGCGGGCGTCCATCCTGGTGGTGGATGATTCCGATGCCATCCGAAAAGTGGTCTGCGCCATGCTCGCCCAGAACGGATATACTTGCCTGGAGGCGGCCAATGGCGCTGAGGCTTTGCGTTGCCTGCGCACGGGGGCCAAGATACACCTGGTGCTGACGGATGTTGCCATGCCGGGAATGGGAGGCGACGAACTGGCCGCCTACCTGGTACGCGAATACCCTTCCATGCGGATTCTCTTCATGTCAGGATATACCGATAATCCGCTGGTTCGGGCCATTGAGCAGACGCCGATTTTCCTGCCCAAGCCATTCACCGCTTCGGCGCTCACCACCACCGTGCGCCGGGCGCTCGAACAGCCCTGGAGCGGCCTTACAGGGTGGTGCTTCGGATCCTGTTCGCGGTGAAACACCGGATCTGGCGGCAGTTGATCGCGGTAGTCGCCGGCAACCTGATTTACCTGCTGGTGGAACCGCATCTCCCTTTGCGCGGCCAGCATCAGCTTTACAAGCTGGATTGGGGCCTGGTAGTGGACTTCTGGATTTGCCTGGTATGTTACGGGCTGGTACGGATGGTGTGAACGCGGGCGGCGCTGCCGGCGCCTACTTCAAGTGTTCGACCTTCTTCCGAATCTCCTCCACCTTTTTCTGATCCTTCTCGTCCTTCTGATCGGAAGCCAGTTCCAGATACTTCTGGTAGGCGGCGCGGGCGGCTTTCTTGTCGCGCAACTTCTCTTCGGTTTCGCCCAGCCTGAGCCAAGCCTCATCGTAACCGTTGTTCCACAGGGTGGCTTCCTTGTACCGGCCTTCAGCCGCCCGGTAGCTCCCTTTGTGGTAATAAAAATTGCCGGTCTGCAATTCTTTCTGGGCCTGCAGCGGGTTGAACGAATATGTTTTTTCGGTGACGGAGGTGTCCTCTTCGGGCGGGATCTCCTCTTTGTCGCTGGTTGGCGGGGCGCTGCGCTGCTTCTGCAGTTGGGGCTGAGACTGCGATTGGGACTGAGGCGGCGTCTGCGCCGGGAGACAGGCTGTGCCCCCCAGCACCAAGGCCGCGATCCAACGGTGCATAGTTCAATTTTACCAACGGCGGCAGAGGCCGGCGCAAGGGCCAGGGGCGGAAGCGTACGGCGCTGCGGCGGTATGCTTGGTCCTGTTGGAGACACGCCCATGCTCGAACTTCGCCGCGCTCTTCGCATCTTCCTCAAGTCGCCGGGATTCGCTCTTTTGGCCATCCTCTCTCTGGCGCTGGGAATCGGCGCCAACACTGCAATTTTCAGCCTGCTGAATGCCGTCGCGCTGCGCACCCTGGCGGCGCCTGATCCTGGTCGATTGGCCGCGCTTTTCACCCTCGATCGAACCGGCCGGCACCGGCCCTTCTCCTACCCGGCCTTCGAGCAGATTCGCCTGCACCAGCGTTTGTTTTCGAGTCTCTTTCTTTGGGCCGATGAAGCCCTTAGAACCATCGAAGTGGAGGGCCATCTGGTTCCCACCACCGTGCTGCTGGTGGATGGCGATTTCGCCGGGACCATGCGCCTGCGCCCCGTCATTGGGCGCGGAATCACCGCAGGCGATGGGCCCGTCGCCGTCCTGGGTTACGCGTTCTGGAAGGCCTATTTTCGTGGCAGCCCGGCCGCCCTCGGCAAGACCATTCGCGTGGAGGGCAAGCCGTGCACCGTAGTGGGCGTGGCTCCCGACGGCTTCACCAACATGGCGGGATCGGGAGCCGTCGACGCCATCGTGCCCTTGCAGGCGCTCTATCCGAAGCGCGGCGGCAAAGCCGTGGCCTGGCAAATTACGGGCAGACTGAAGCCGGGCGTCACGCTGGAGCGGGCGCGCAGCGAGATGGAATCGCTGTGGCCGCCAGTCCGGCCGGATGCCGATTCCCGGATTGGACTGGAATCCGCCGCCAGGGGCACCGGGTTCAATTATCAGCGCCAGCGCTTCACGCTACCGCTGCAGATTTTGACGGGCGCAGTCGGGCTGCTGCTGTTGTTGGCCTCCATGAACCTGGCCACGCTGCTGCTGGCCCGCGCCAGCGCGCAACAGCGCGAAACCGGGATTCGCATGGCCCTGGGCGCCGGCCGCGTGCGCATCCTGCGCCAGTACCTGGCGGAGAGCCTGCTGCTGGCCGCCGCCGGTTCTGTGGCCGGGGTGCTCTGTGCTCCGTGGGCCGCGCGGTTTCTAGCGCAGTTCGTGTGGATGACCAACACCTGGCACATTCCGGAGGTGCCGCTGGATGGAAGCGTTCTGGCATTCACCCTGGCGGTGACGGTTGTGAGCGGCCTGATCTTCGGACTCATCCCCGCCGTCCGCGCCCTTCGCATGGACCCGTCGGTAGCGCTCCGGCAGGGCCGGGGCTGCGCCATTGGCGGCGTTGGCAGAACGGGGAAGGCGCTGGTGGTGGTGCAATTCGCCGTTTCACTGGTGCTGCTGGTGGCAGCGGCATGGTTCACCGGGACGCTGCGGAATCTGCGATCCATTCCGCTCGGTTTCAATCCGTCGAATTTGCTGGTGATGAACACGACCAACCGGCCGGGCGGACAGCGAGGCATGAATCCGCTGGCCTACTATTCCGATCTCTATGCGCGGCTCGCGGCGGTTCCCGGAGTGCGCGCGGTGGCTTTTTCGCCGCAGCCGCCGGTGATGCCGCCATTGTTCCCCGATCAGCCAGTGAAGGCGGGCGAAATCACCGCCAGCGCGTACCCGTTCCTGGTAGGTCCGCACTTTTTCGAGACCGTGCAAATCCCCTTCGTCGCAGGCCGCGATTTTACGTCCCACGATACGCCCAACACCCCCAAGCTGGCCATCGTCAGTGAGAGCCTGGCACAAAAACTCTTCCCCGGATCGGAAGCTGTCGGCCGGCAGATGACCGTATCCTTCGAAGGGATCGAAGACGTCACCATCGCGGGAGTGGTGCGGGATTCGGCAGCGGGCGTGCTGCAGAGACATAATCCCATGCAGTTTTTCGTGGATGTTTTCCAGTTCGACAGGCCCGGCGGCCACAACATCCTGGTGCGGTCGGCCGGCGCTCCCACCGCCAACCTCATCCGCCAACTGGAGGCGCAGGTGGAAGCCGCGGGCCGCGATTACACATTCCGGACAGAGACTATGGATTGGGTCATGTCCGTAGCGCTTTCTCAGGAGCGCCTGATGGCTTCGCTGGGCGCCGGCTTCGGCGTGCTGGCGCTGCTGCTGGCCGGCATCGGGCTATTCGGGTTGATGTCGTATTCCATCACCCGCAGAACGGGCGAGATCGGGATTCGCATGGCGCTGGGCGCGGGGGGACGGACCATCCTGTGGATGGTGCTGCGCGAATCGCTCGTGCTGGTGGCGGCGGGGTTCGCCTTGAGCGTACCGGCGATTTATGCCGGGTCGAAGCTGGCGGCCGGCCTGCTTTACGGAATGCACCCGCTCGATCCCGCTTCGCTCGCCGGCGCCGCAGCGGCGCTGCTGGCCAGCGCCCTCCTGGCCGCCTGCCTTCCCGCGCGCCGCGCCGCCCGCCTGGACCCCATCGCCGCGCTCCGCTGCGAATGAGCCGCAGGACCCCCGACGTTATAATGAAGGCAAGCCCTCGCTCATGGAACTTCGCGACAAAGTGCCGCTGCTCCCGCTCGCGCCAGGCGTGTACCTATACAAGGACGCCGGCGGCAAGGTCATCTACGTCGGCAAGGCCAAGAGCCTGCGCGCGCGCGTCCGCAGCTACTTCAACGAAGACCGCCTGGCCGATGCTAAAACCGGCACCCTGATCTCCGAAGCCCGCGATGTCGACTACATCCTGGTCGACAACGAGAAAGAGGCGCTGGCGCTTGAAAACAACCTCATCAAGCAATACAAGCCGCGCTTCAACATCCTGCTGCGCGACGACAAGACTTACCCCTACGTCAAGCTCACCAGCGAGCATTACCCGCGCGTTTACGTAACTCGCCGGCTGAACAAGGATGGCGCCACTTACTACGGCCCTTACTTCCCGGCTAACCTGGCGCACCGGCTGGTGCACTTCATCCACCGGCATTTTCTGGTGCCTTCCTGCAAGGTGGATCTCACGCGCTTTCATCCCAAGCCGTGCCTGCAATACCACATTCACCGCTGCCTGGGGCCGTGCGTGGAGGGCCTTACTACCGACGAGGCATATTCGCGCCGCGGTGCGCGACGTGCGCCTGTTTCTGGAGGGCCGCCATGGCGACCTGGCCCGCGGCCTGCGCGCCCGCATGGAAGCCGCCGTCGGCCGAGATGCGCTTCGAAGAGGCCGCCTCCCTGCGCGACCTGCTCACCACCGTGGAAGAGATGGAAGAGCGCCAGAAGATGGCCGCCGCCAAGGGCGACGACGTGGATATCTTCGCCTGCTACGCCGAGCCGCCGCTGGTGGCGCTGAACCTGTTCCACCTGCGCAACGGCCAGATTGTGGACCGCCGCGAATTCTTCTGGGAAGACCAGCCCGAGTTCGAAGAGGCGCATTTCTTCTGCGCCTTGCTGAAGCAGATTTATCTCGACCAGCAGTACATTCCCGGCGAGATCCACGTGCCGGTGGAATTCGAAGACCGCGAAGCGCTGGAAGAGCTGCTTTCGGAAAAGCGCAACCGCAAAGTGGAGATCCGCACGCCGCAGCGCGGCCAGAAGAAGGCCATGCATGAGCCTGGTGGAAACCAACGCCAAGCACAGTTTCGACGCCCGCTTCCGCGTCCTGAAGCCGTCTTCGCGCGCCATTCAGGAGGCGCTGCAGGACAGCCTCAACCTGCCCGACGCGCCCGCCCGCATCGAGTGCTTCGACATCTCCCACATCCAGGGCACCGACAAAGTGGCCAGCATGGTGGTGTGGGAAGACGGGCGGATGAAGAAGGCGGACTACCGCAAGTTCATCATCCGCACGGTGGTGGGCAACGACGATTTCGCCAGCATGCGCGAAGTGGTGACGCGCCGCTACGGCGCGCTTGCAGGCGGAGAAGCCTGCCCGATGCCAGGACTGGTGCTGATCGATGGCGGCCTGGGCCAGTTGCACGCCGCCGCCGACGCGCTGGAAGCGCTCGGCATCAGCGACCAGCCGCTGGCCTCCATCGCCAAGCGCGAAGAGATCATCTACGTGTACGGGCAGGAAGACGAGCCGATGGTGCTCGACCGCTTCTCGCCCGATTCTGCACCTGATCCAGACCATCCGCGACGAAGCGCACCGTTTCGCCGTCACCTTCCACCGCTCGCGCCGCAATGCCCGCCAGCTGACGTCAGCGAGCTGGACGCCATCCCGGGCGTCGGCGAGAGGACGGTGCGAAAGCTGCTGAAGGAATTCGGCAGCTCGGAGCTGGTGCGCGCCGCCACCGAGGACCAGTTGGCCGCCGTGGTCGGGCGGGCGGCCGCGCGGCGGGTGAAGTCGCACTACGTCTCGGTTTGACGCGGCGCCAGGAGGCATGGAGCATTCAAGAGCATTCCAAGAATTGCTAGCGTAGACTAAGCGGTCTATACAGGCCATACCGAGGATAAGGCAAAAAAGTGTTGTATTACGCAGGAAACACGTGGAATACTAGCGCTTGGCAAATTTTCCGAACTTTACTGGCCCGGCGTGAGAGAAATGTGGCCAAAACATGCCGATATGGCATTTTGATGAGAAAATCACGGTTCTTCGGCTACTACGACAACAGGAACCTGACTTCGGGTGCAACTTTTTTGGTGTCCACAACATCTATGCGGTTGTAAACTAAAGGGGTTAAGACAGTTTAATGGACCCAAAATGGGGCTAATGGAAGAGGAGAAAAAAAGAGGCTTGATTTGTTCCTCGTGTGTTGATGAGCATCACAGGTACTCACCCGGAGGGTATCAATCTGAATGGCAGAGACAACAAGAAAACTGCGGGTCTTCGATAACGAAATAGAAGTAGTAGATGTATCGTTTGAAGCAATAACGGAGCGCTTCAACGAGTACCAATTAAGTGACGGCAGCATTATAAAGACTAAAGCCGTAGCTACGGCTATCATGCGGGTAAGCGGACAGTTCACGCCAGACGGCGATCCAGTTTATATAGTCGTCACGAGTCCAGCGACAAGAGTCGTGAGTTCGCCATTGAAGCGTCCAAGTGCCATGGGGGACTAAGTATATGGCCGCATATTCGTATTCACTCGATGTGAGTAGTATGTTCGATGTTAGCAGTCTGCTAGGGAGCGTCAAGAGTAGCGCTACAGCAACTTTGGTGCAGCAGATTATCAGCCACCAAGAATGGTTAGAAATGCCAGTATTGCATCACGGCGTGATTGAAATTTTGCATCAGATCTCCGATCTACTTACGGCTGCACAAAACGAAGACACGCCTACAAAAGCAGCTTGTAAATGCGCGGAGCAAATCCTCTACGCAACCAATCAGATTGCCCGCATTCCACACGATATCACTGCTACGGTGGAGTCGTCAGAGGGAGATATACTCGTCCACTGGGACGGCCAAACTAAAGGTGTGGTTCTGATTTGTTCAAGGGAGGGAGGTGCTCCAAGTATCTATCGTGAAAGGCTGAACGGACGTGTAACGATATGGTCCGACTTACATAAGGACGGATCGGCTGCCTCTCTATCTGAAGCACTTGCGTGGTTAGTTACGGATTGAGTTTTCCCCCTCCAGATCCCGATGCGCCTTTGTACCGCGCCTACAGGTTTTCTGACGACGCGGACAGCCGAACTAGAAAGCCTAGGCCAAAATTGTTCTACTTAAGAGAGCACGAAACGGGAATTTCCGTTGGTCTAACGAGGGAATCGCTCTGGCAACGTTATACACCGGTCGGAGCTTGTGTACTGGTCATGGCTGAGGTCTGTGAATGCTCCGATCCTCTTACTGTTTATCGAGACGAGGTAGATCACGCAGAAATCAGGGGCATGCCAACCCGCATGGCTGATCAAGAAACCGCTCTCCGCATTGCAAAGTATTTGGCTCGCATTGCCCAAGACTGTTCATAACCTGAGATCCGGCAGGTCCGTCTGTGACACGCTAAACCCCCCTCCAAAAGCAGCAATTCCAGGCCAGAACTTTAGGCCCAGCGGCCAAAAAGGACGGCCAAACCAAGTTGCTAGCGGGAGGGACCAACACGACCCTAGGACACTACCCATCTTCCAGCGCGTGATCGCCCGGCAGTTCGGCGCCGACGGGAAATTGCGCGCCATGGAACGGGCCGCCAGCAAGCGCAATTGGATTGCCCTGGCCTCTTACGCGGTGGCCATTCCGGCGGCCTGGCTGCACCCGGCGGTTTCGCTGGCCCTCATTGCCGGAATCGCGACACTCTATTTCATCCCCGACTCGTTCCTCCGCATGGCCGCCACCGGCGGTCCGCACCGCGGATGTTAGAATCGGGGTTCCGCCATGCCCCTCCGCACCGCTCCCCGCCGCGCCGCTTCTGCCCGGCAACCGGTGCCCGCGGCGGCTCCGCGCTGGCTGCGTCCCGTGGTGCTGGCGCTGGCTGCCTTGCTGGCGCTGGCGTGGTTTTCGGGCGAGGTGGGCGATAGCGACACCTGGTGGCACCTCAAAACCGGCCAGTTCCTGCTCCAGCAGCACCGGCTGCCGGTCCCCGATCCCTTCGCCTTCACCACCTACACCGGCAAGCCCGCCTATCCGCAGGAAGAAACGGTTCGGCGCTTCAACCTCACCCACGAGTGGCTGGCGCAGATTCTGTTTTACCTGGCCTACGCCGCGGGCGGCTACACCGGCCTGGTGCTGTTCCGCGCGCTGCTGCTGGCGGCCTTCTGCGCGGTGGTGGGGTGGATCGCCTGGCGCCGGGCCGGCGGCTTCTACCGCGCCGTGGGAGCAGCCGTGGCGGCGGCCAGCGGCGCGCAGGTCTTCGCCACCGACCGGCCCTATCTGGTCACCTTCCTGCTACTGGCAGTGACCATCGCGCTTGTGGAAGCGCGCCGCTTCTGGATTCTGCCGCCGCTCTTCCTGCTGTGGGCCAACCTGCACGGCGGCTTCTTCTCCGGATGGCTGGTGCTGGGGGCCTACTGCGCCGCATCGCTCTACCAGCGCTGGCGCGGCCGGCCGGTGGCGGACGAGCGCACGCTGTGGATAGCCAGCGGCCTTGCCGTGCTGCTCTCGGGCGTGAATCCCAACGGCTTCCTGGTCCTGCCCATCATGCTGTATTACCGGCACAGCCCCATGCAATCCTCGCTGTGGGAATGGCAGTACCCCAATCCGTGGCCTCCCAGCCCGTTCAGCGTCATGCTGGTGGCCGCCGGAGCGCTCTTATTATGGAAGCGCCGCGAGGTGCGCCCCGAGGATTGGCTGCTGTACCTGGGCTTCGGCGCGCTCTCCACGCTGGCCGTGCGCAACACCATTCTGATGGCGCTGGTGGGCCCTATCATGCTGGCGACGTATTGGCCCTGGAAGAAAGCTTTGCCGGCCGCGGCGGAGTGGCTGGCGGCGGCGGCTCTGGCGGCGGGCGGCGTCCTCGCCATGGCCGGTGGACACGCCTTCCAATTCCGCGCCGCCGATTGGAAGTACCCTTCCGGCGCGGCCGATTTCCTGCTGGCGCACCACATCTCCGGCCCGCTGTTCAACACTTACGAACTGGGCGGCTACCTGATCTGGCGCCTGTGGCCCGAAGCGCGCGTCTTCATCGACGGCCGTGCGCTCAATGAGACGGTCTACCAGGATTACCAGCGGATGGTCTTCAACGCCAATGCCGTGGGCGGTAAGACTGCCGAAGAACTGCTGCGCCAGTATGGCATCGAGGCCATCGTGATGGATGGCTTCGAGTACACCAACGGCTCGCCCTACCTGCTGCCCGCCGCCTTGTCCGACCCGCGCCAGACCGAGTGGAAGCTGGTGTACCGCGATGCGCAGGCGGTCATCTTCGTGCGCCACGTGCCCGCGGGCGTCGAGCCGCTGCCCAACCTGGATGGCCTGGCCGCCCTGGAGGCGCAGTGCGAGAACTACGTCGAGCACGACCCTTCGCGGCCGCGCTGCACCCTGGGCCTGGCTGACCTGTTCCAAAAGATCGGCGACCTGTCCCGCGCCGCCCGCTGGCAATCGCGCGCGCAGGCCCTTGGAGTGCGGTAGCGGCCGCCGGGCGTCTATTGGCCCAGAGGGCACGCCGGTTGGCGTTGATAGGGCCATTTGAACATGCCCAGGTGTTGGGCGATTCTGCTCTGCGAGCCGGTCTTGGTGTAACTTCCCGGAAGAGGTCTTGAGCGGACTGACGGCTGAGCGTCTAAGTCCCGTCTGGCTATGCAAATATCCGCAAGTCGCGCTGGCCGGTATAAGAGCGTAATTCGCTCCGGGCGCTTGTTGGACGCACGTCAACTCAACGGTCGAAAGGAAGGCGAGTTTCATGAGTAGTCAATGATACGCGTCAGATCCCGATGGAATTGCCCAGGTGACGGAATCGGTTTTCCCGCTTACGAGATTTCTAGTCCCACAACCGGACGAGGTAACCGCTGATTTAGACGGCCAATGCATTGAAACGAAGAAACCCGAGTCTTGGCATGATACTTGCGTCCGAAGATACAGGAGGATTCTGAATGTTCCGATCCATTGCTCGCGTCGTGGTTCCAGTTGGCATGGTATCAGTTGCCGCCTTGGCGTCCTTGGCCAACGCCCAAATCTCGCCGGACTTTCCCAAGCCGCCCACGCCACCGAATCCGCTGACGAAGACCATATCCATTTTTCGCAGCAACATGCAGGACAAGATCATGAAGGCGGCGGAGACGATGCCAGAGGCCAAGTACAGCTACCGGCCGACGAAGGACGTTCGCTCATTTGGCGAGATCCTGACTCATGTGGCGGACATATCCTATTATTTGTGTTCAAACGCCAAGGGTGAAGCGCCCCCGCCCCCGGCTAAGGGCAAGGATTCGAAGACCGGGATCATCGCCTACATCAAGAGCGCGTTCGCCTACTGCGATGGCGCGTACTCGGGGTTCGCCGATGACCACCTCAATGACCCGGCGGACTTCTGGGGTCACAAGACGAACAAGATGTTCATCGTGACGCAACTCCCAAATCATGATGCGTTGCATTACGGCAATCTCGTCACGTATCTGCGCTTCAATGGCCTCGTGCCGTCCGGGGGCTGGTTTTGATGGCCCAGCGGCGCCCGCGTCCCACCAGGCAAGTTCGCAACGGCCGACCTGTGTTTTTTTGGTGCGTGGCGCGGTCGAGTGCTAAGCCGCTCAACACCCTCATGGTCTGCTCCGGGGTTGTGTCGTGCCGGTATCGTGTCCGCCCGACCGCTTAAGTGGCTTTCGTTTGAGAACGGGGCAGGTACGGGCAAAGGCATGTTCCTTAACGTGAAGCCCAGGCTTGTATTCTGGGCCGCAAGTGGTCACGCCGCCAGGCTCCCGCCCGCTGCCGCCATGGGGGATGGGCCAGCTTGCCGCCAGCCTTTTTGGGCATTCGCAAAGTTCGCCAAATGGATTTCCTTTCCTATCAGCCACTTGCCGGCAGATCCTGCTGGTCATCGCTTTCTCGCATGTTAAACCTAGCTTTCGGAAAGGAACTCCCGATGCCCAACCAACCACCGATTCCCGTCGAACCTACCGGGGAACTCGCCCGCCTGCGCGAGGACCTCATCGCTTTCTACCGCCCTGTCGGCTCCCAGGAGCGGGTCGCCATCGAGCGCATCGCGTTCGCCCAGCAATCCATGCTGCGTGCCGCGCGCCTCGAAAGCAGCTTGTTCGCCTCCGCCCCCGAAGGGGAGCTGCACACCATCCTCGCTACCGAAGCCTTCAAGATGTACCTCCGTTTCCAGGCCCAAGCCGAGCGCTCCTACCGCCGCGCGGTCGAAGAATTGATGTCGCTCCAGGCGGAGCGCCCGTTCCAAACCGCCGCCCCGGAGCAACCCGCTTCGGTTGCCAAGCCGCAGCCGGTCCCTGCTCACGCCGCCGCACCCTCATCGCCCCCGCGCCCCGCAGCCGCCGCATCCGCCAGCTCCCTGGGCAACCTGGCCCTGCGCCTGTAGCCGTCTTCTGTCCGCTGCGGACGGTTTTCTCCGGGTTTTCTCTTAGGTTTTCTCCGCGCTTCCTCCGCTTCCTCCGCGTCTCCGCGGTGAAACGGGCCCGCGGTGAAACGGGCCCTGGCGACACCCGGCCCCCTCGAATTCGCTAAACTCGATCCAAGCGAGGGATACCGATGAAATTCGAAACTTTCACATGGCTGCTGGCCGTAAGCTGCCTGATACCCGCCGTTGCGCCGGCACAGGGACGCGGCGGCCCCGATCCGAAGCTGGTGGCGTCGCGCAATGCCACCGAAAAGGAACTGGAGTCCGTGGCCGTCATCGACCGCAAGGTCATGGTCCCCATGCGCGACGGCAAGCGCATGGCCACAGACATCTACCGTCCCAAGGACACCTCCAAAAAGTACCCCATCATCTTCGTGCGCACGCCCTATAACTTCAACTTCTGGGACGTCCGCAATGGCATCCCGCGCGACATGAGCGCCGAGCTGGCCGCCGTGAAGCGCGGCTACGCCTATGTGGAGATGAACGAGCGTGGCCACTTCTTCTCGGAAGGCGAGTACGACATTCTGGGCGCCCCGCTTACCGATGGCGTGGACGCGTTCGCCTGGATGTCCTCGCAGCCCTGGTCCAACGGCAAAGTCGGCACCATCGGCTGCTCCTCCACCGCCGAGTGGCAACTGGGCGTTGCGGCGCAGGGATCGCCCGCCTTCGCCGCCATGATTCCTCAAGGCTTCGGCGCCGGCGTGGGCAGAGTCAAACCCTACTACGAGCAGGGCAACTGGTACCGCGGCGGCGCCGTGCAGATGCTCTTCATCGCCTGGATCTACGGCGAGCAGAACACCAGTCCGCCCCATGTTCCCGCCCAACACCCCGCAGGAGGAACTGCATCCAGCGTGTCCCGCATGTTCGACCTGGCGCCGCAGATGCCGCCGCGTGGATTGGGCCAAGGCGCTCCGCCACCTCCCCGAAATGGACATTATCAAGGCGGTCGATGGCCCCCACGGCATCTTCGCCGACCGCGAAGAAGTTTCCACCGGCGGCGCCATGATCAAGCGCACCCCCAACGACCCGGCCTGGTACCGCGGCGGCCTGTGGCATGACGATATGAAGATCAACGTCCCCGGCTTCTGGTTCATGTCCTGGTACGACGTTTCCATCGGTCCCAACCTGGCGGCTTATAACTTCGTGCGGCAAAACGGCGCGGCCGGACATCGCCAACGAACAGTACGCCGTCATCGCTCCCACGCTGCATTGCGGTTATAAGCGCGCCACCGAAGATACCATGGTCGGCGACCGCAGCATGGGCGACGCGCGCCTGGATTACGACGAGCTGACTTACGGCTGGTTCGACCATTTCCTGAAAGGCGAAGATAACCACTTACTGGAGAAGATGCCCAAGGTGCGTTACTTCACCATGGGGATTAATAAGTGGCAGTCCGCCGACACCTGGCCGCCAGCGGGCGCCAAGCCCATGACGTTGTATCTGGAAAGCGCCGGCAAGGCCAACACCCGTGAACGGCGATGGCGCGCTGGCCTCCGCTCCCGGCGCCGGCGACGCCCCCGACCACTTCACCTACGATCCCATGGACCCCGTGCCTTCCTACGGCGGCAACGTCTGCTGCACTGGAAACGCCGTCACCGGCGGCGCCTTCGACCAGCGCGACATGGAGGAGCGCCCGGACATTCTGGTCTACACCTCAGAGCCGCTGAAAGACGGCGTCGAGGCCAGCGGCCCCATCGACGTGACGCTGTATGTTTCCTCCGACGCCAAGGATACCGATTTCAGCGTGAAGATCCTGGACGTCTATCCCGACGGCACGGCTTACAATCTGGATGAGACCATCCAGCGCGCTCGCTACCGCGAAGGCTACGACCGGCCTCCGGTGTGGATGGAAGCAGGCAAGGTGTATAAGGTCGCGCTGCAGCCGATGACCACAAGCAATTACTTCGCCGCCGGCCATCGTATCCGCCTGGAAGTGACCAGCAGTAACTTCCCCCGTTTCGACCGCAACCTGAACACGGGCGGCAATAACTACGACGAGTCTCACGGCGTGGTGGCGCATAACGCCGTGCACCATTCGCGGCAGTACGCCTCTTCGGTGACCCTGACGGTGGTCCCGCACTAACCCGCTGGCGGCGAGATCGGCGGGATCCGCGCGCGCGCCGCCTCTTTGACGCGGAGGCGCAGAGACGCGAAGATATTCCCGGAGAAGCCATTTCGACCTCTCTCGGCCTTTCTCCGCGTCTCCGGGCCCAGAGGGCACCCTCCGCGTCAAAGTGCTCTCTCTCCACACCCTCGAAATCACCCGCTCACCCCCGCTCGCTTTGCGGGCCCAGCCCGGTCTCTTCTATGATGGGTGAATGACCAGCACCCTTCCTCCCGTCGGCGCCAACTCCGCTCAGGCCATCATGGACCTCGATCGAGAGTATGTGCTCCAGAATTACGCCCGATATCCGGTGGTGCTGGCACGCGGCAAGGGCTGCCACGTGTATGACCTCGACGGCCGCCGCTATCTCGATTTCATCACCGGCATCGGCGTCAACGCGCTGGGCCATGCCCACCCGCGCATCTTGAAGGTGCTGCGCGAGCAGGCCGGATTGATGATCCACAGCTCCAACCTCTACTACCACCCTTACCAGGGCGCCCTGGCCCAACGCCTCGCCCGCATGAGCGGCCTCAGCCGCACCTTCTTCGCCAATACGGGATCTGAGGCCATGGAAGGCGCGCTCAAGATGGCCAAGGCGCACGGCCGCGCCATCCACGCCGAGAAGTACGAAATCGTGTCGCTCGACAACTCCTTCCATGGGCGCACGATGGGCGCGCTCTCGGTGACCGGCCAGGCCAAGTACCGCCAGGATTTTGAACCGCTGCTGCCGGGCGTGAAGTTCGTGGCGCCCAACGATGAAGCGGCCTTGGAATCAGCCGTCAACGAGCGCACCGCCGCCATCGTCATGGAGATGATTCAGGGCGAGGGCGGCATCTGCCCGCTGACCCCCGCGTTTGCGGGCAAAGCGCGCGCGTTGGCGTCGCAGCACCACGCCCTGCTGATCGCCGATGAGACGCAGTGCGGCGTGGGCCGGCCGGGCACCTACTTCGCCTACCAGCGGTCGTCGCCGGCGATTCTGCCGGATGTCATGGTGGCCGCCAAGCCGGTGGCCTGCGGTCTGCCCCTCGGTTTCATCATCGCCAACGACGAGGCCGCCGCGGCCATCCGCCCCGGCATGCACGGAAGCACCTTTGGCGGTGGTCCGCTGGCCTGCCGCGTGGCCCTGGAGTTTCTCGATATTCTGGACGAGCTGCTGCCCGCGATCCAGCGCGTGGGCGGCTACTTCCATGTGTCGCTCAATGAGCTGGCCCGCAAGCACGCCTTCGTCAAGGAAGTGCGCGGCTTCGGCCTGATGCTGGGGATGGAGCTGGCCATGCCCGGTAAGCAGATGGTGCTGGACGCCATGGCCGAGGGGCTGCTGATCAACTGCACGCACGATACCGTGCTGCGCTTCCTGCCGCCTTACATCGCCACCGAGAAGGAGGTCGACCAGGCTCTCAAGGTCCTCGGGAAACTGTTTGCGCGGGTGTAGCCGCTCGGGCGGCGATGTGCCCGGCAACCCAAACCGGCCGCCGGAAGACCGCCGCTCAATGTGCTAAGGTAGTCCCAATTGAAGCGATATCCGTTTCTGGACTGGATGCGGGGCCTCGCCGTAGTCCTCATGATCCAGTGCCACACAATCAATTCCCTGACCCGCCTGGACCTGCGCGAGGGCGGCCCCTACGTCCTTTCCCAGTTCGTAGGCGGGATGGCCGCGCCCTTGTTTCTCTTCATGGCCGGGATGACTTCGGCGTTCCAGATGGACAGCCTGGAGCGCCGCGAGCGGGACTGGCGCCGCCGCTGGCTGGTGTCGCTGCGCCGCGCCGGCTACATCATGAGCATTGCCCTGCTCTTCCGCCTCACCAATTACCTGGGAGCCTTTCCCCATGGCGATGCACAGGATCTGACCCGCGTGGATATTCTGAATTGCATGGGCGTGGCCATGGCGGCCATGGCCGTGGCGGCGGTCTTTGAGGGATCGGCGCGCCCCCGTTTCGCCGCCGCGGCCGGGCTAGCCATCGCCGTTGTGTCTCCCTTGGTGGCCAACCTGAGCTGGGATGGTGTGCCGCAGCTTCTGCACGAGTATCTGGCGCCCGGATTCGGCCGCGGCCGCTTCCCCTTCTTCCCCTGCGCCTCGTATCTGGCATTCGGAATCGCCGCCGGCGCAGTGGTGAAGCGAGTCACCTCCGAACGCATGGACCGATTGATGCAATGGAGCGTCCTCGTCGGTTTCGGAATGGTGTTCATCGTGCAGTATTTCTCGAACCTGCCGTACTCCATTTACCCCAAGTCCAATTTCTGGACCGATAGCCCGGCGCTGATTTCCATTCGCACCGGCGTGTGCCTGTTAATGATGGCGGGCGCTTACTTATGGACCGAGTTCTGCGCGCGGCCCGTCTGGAGTTGGATGGAGACCCTGGGAAAGAACTCCCTGATGGTCTACTGGGTCCACGTGATGCTGGTTTATGGAGGCGTGATTAAGCCCATCAAGCGGAAGCTGGATATTCCCCAGGTGGTGGTGGCCAGCCTCGTGGTGACCGCTCTCATGGTGGCGCTTTCGGTGGTCTGGCTGCGTTGGAAAGCCCGGCGGCGCGTGGCGCGCAGCGGCCTGGAAGAGGCCAAGCCGGCGTACGCGAGCCGATAACCCGCTGCGCGCAACTTACCCGCGACTTTTCCGGGGGTTTCGTGTAACCGTACTAGGGGTTATCGCCGATTCCCGAAGGCCCGTATCGCCGTTATAGTAACTGTAGGAGATCGCATGTCCGGCCGCCTTTTTCTATTGCTCTTCTGCGTCGCAGCCCTTCTGGCGGCCGCTCCCGCGCCAGCCGGGAAACGGCTCGGGTCCGCCACTTACCTGAGTTACAATCCGGTCACCGGTAAGTCGGACTTGCCCCAGCCGCTGCTTTATGAACTGCCGGACCCGGCCAGGTTCGGTGCGGGGCCCTACCCGGTGTTTGTCTGGGTGCCCGGTACTCTGGAAATTTACCTCGATCCGCTCTCGCTCGTATTGGTCGACCAGATGGCGCAGCGCGGCTTTCTGGCCGTCTCGGTCCAGTACAGCAACAGCCAACTTCTGGCGCAGACCTGCCCGGACTACACTGAGCGCGCCCAGTCGATCTTCGATTCCAACGTCTCCACCAGCGCGGTGAGTAAGGTTTGCTCGCTTTCCCAGGCCGGCTGCGGGAAAGGCATCGTCACTTCGGGAATCAGCCAGGGCGGCATCCTCGCCGCGCTCGCCGGCAACTACGCGCCGCAAGTCCAGGCCGTCTATGCCCTGAGTGCCGGCTCTTATAATGGCCTCGGCATTGGCGAGCTGGCGTGCATGGAGAAGGCCAACACGGCTATCCCGGCCAGCCGGCTGACGATTGTCAACGGCGCCCAAGACCCGGTATTCGGCAGCCAGGCGTCGGCCCAGGGCGCCAGCGGGATCTCTTGCGCGGCCGGCAGCACGCAATGCTGGAGCGCCGATGGCAGCGGCGCCGGATGGTATCTGGTCCAGAGCAGCGAGAAGCAATCCGGCACGGCGGGCCACTGCTACATCGATATCGGTGGTTGCAACGATCACTTCGATCCTAACTGGCTGCCGCCGTCGGTGAGTAACTGGTCATTAGCGCCGAATCTCGACTGGCTGGCTACTTTCGGAACCCAGCGCGTGTTCTCCCAGAGCGGCCAGTAACTCAGGCCCCCATGTTCCACAGCGGCACAAAAAGCTCCTCAACCAGTTGCCGCTGGCAGCCAATTCGGGTTTCGTCCGGCCGCAACCGCCGGAGTGCCACTTACGCTGGCCGCGCGCCGCGTCGGAACCAGCGCGGCCACCAGCGCGATGCCTGCCAATCACAGCGGCACAAAAATCGCTGCAACCAGTTGCCGCTGGCAGTCGATTCGAGTTTCGTCCGGTCGGGGAATTGAAAGCCCGGCGGCATCACGCCATCCACGGTGTAGTGCGCACCGTTCATGAGAATGGTGCGGCCGGCGATGTGTGGATCGCCGCCAAACCGGCGCTGCCACAGCCGGTAACTCAGCACCACCACCAGGCTGTCTTCGTGTTCCTCTTCGGGCCGGAAGGTGCGGCCGAGAAGCGGCGGCGTTCCTAGCAGCGCAAGCAGATTGGCGGTGACGGACTGGCCGAGCACTTCCTCGGGCGGTCCGCTGCCCGACAGGTCCCTGGTGGCCGGCCCGGCCCAGGCGGCCATGTCCGCGAAGGTCTGGCTGCGCCGCCGCCAATCCAGGACGTCGCCGGCGAGACCCGGTCTTTGGGCACGCCGAACGCCGAAAAGTCCTCCCAGAGCATGGCCAGGCGGCCGGATTCGGGATAGGGCCGCGGCCGGATGACGATCTGATCGACGGCGCTGAAGATGGCGGAGTTCGCACCGATCCCCAGCGCCAGTACCGTCACGACAGCGAACGCGAATCCCGGGGATCTCCAGAGGAGACGCACGGCATATCGCAGATCGGACCGCATGACCTATATACGCGCGAGGGCGCGATTGGTCACCGGATGGGCGAACCGATCCACCAGGTGACGCCGCCGGGAGAGACGACGCCCGCGTTGCGGTGTCCATAGGGTTTGTCTTCGGGCGCGCTTTGGGAGGTGGCGCCGGCGGCCAGCGCCTTGCCGTAGACCTCGTCCACGTTTTCGACCCACAGATAGAGAGCCGCCGGGAGAGCTTTCCACTGTTCGCCGGCCTGGCCCAGCATCACCAGCGAATCGCCAATGCGGAGTTCGGCGTGCATCACGCTTCCGTCCGGCTTGCGCTCGCAGAGGGACGCGGCGGCACCGAAGGCAGCCTCCAGGAATTGGATTTCGGCGTCGCCGTTGGGCACCACCAGATATGGAGTGACGGTGCGGTAAGTTTCGATTGTGTCGGCCATAGACGCAGCATCTCACAGCGCCGCGGCGGCGGATTGTACAAATTTGACGTGGTTTTGAAACTGGGTTCGGGCCGACTGATAGGCGGTGGGAGTGATGCCGGAGAAGGCGCGAAAGTCGTGGATGAAATGGGCCTGGTCGAAGTAGCCGCAGTCCACCGCGATGCGCGTCCAATCCACGGCCTCGCCGCGCGCCGCAGCCGCCAAGGCGCGCTGGAACCGCAGGATGCGGCAGTAGTGCTTGGGCGGCACGCCGACCGCGGCCTTGAAGCGTTCGATGAAGCGCTTGGGGCTGAGGCCGATTTTGCCGGCTACGGCGGACATGCTGGCTTGATCGGGCCGCCGCCGGAAGGCCTCCAGCGCGAAGGCCACGGCGGCGTGCGGTTCGGCCAGCTTTCGCGATGCGGCGAGCGCCCGCTCCATGGCGGCGAGCCGCGCCTGCGGGCCGGGCGCTTCCAGCAACTGCGTGCGGAGATCGGCGGCGCCGCGGCCCCAGAAGAGATCCAGCGGAGCGGAAGTATCCCGCAGCTCGTGCGCGGGGACGCGGAAAAACGGCACCGTCCCGCCCGCGTGGAAGGCCACCCCGAGCACGCATTCGGTCTCGGCCGTGTCGATCACGCAATAGCGCGACTGCACGCCGGAGAGCACTGTGCCGGAGGCCGCCTGGCATGCAAATCCCAGCTCCGGGCGGTAGGTGCGCGTCCGATCCTCTTTCAGGTTGACGATCAACTGCGGGGCGCCGTTCGGGAGCACGCGTTCGAGGGCGTGGGCGCGCGGCGCGCTCTCAAAGTACCAGATGGAGCGGACGAAGGCATCGAGCGGCGGAGCCGGGATGCGTTGGAGGTAGAACGTGGGCCGCACTGGGGGTTATTATATCGGCCGCGGCGGCGTCCGGCCGGGTGTGGCGGGTTGCCCTATACTGGCCAGGAGCAAGCGAGCCGACGGTGCGACATTTGCCGTACCGCTGAAACCCCAGGGTGATTGGTGACGCCGGGATCGAAGAGGGGCAACGACCGGACCGCGTTCAATCGCGCCGCGGCCCGGTTCTCCAGGCGCTACGAGCGCTGCGGACCGCACCCGCCAGCCGCTTCCGTGCACGAAAATGGCTGGATTTGGTAGCTGCCTCGGAACTTTCGAATACCTGCGCGGTTTCGGTGAGGCTCAATCCGTCGAAATCACGCAATCGGATTGCCGCCCGGTCGCGGGCGGACAGCCGCTTCATACCGGCGTGCAGCCACTCAACCCTTTCCATCTGCTCGACTCTTGCCAGCGGCGACGGACCGGAGTCGCGGGAGTCGATCTGTGGGAATTCGTCGAGCGAGACGGTGACCCGGCCGGTCCGAAAAAACATGCGCACCTGGTTCAGGGCGATGGAACAGAGCCAGCTCCTGAATTTGGACGTCGCGCGCAACTGATCGCGGTGGACGAATGCGTGCAGCAAAGTCTGCTGAAGAACGTCATCTGCGTGATCCGAAGCCCTAAGCCGTGTTTGGACGAACCGCCGCACCGAATGCAGATTGGGGGTCAGCAAGGCCTCGAAAGCGTCTCCCGTCATAGTCACCTGCCCTCCTTGAGAGTTGTGTGGCGTTTCAACTCTGCAATCCCATGCAGGCATTCGGGCTGCCACGGCGCCGGGGTGTTATCCGTTTGAAACGATTGGCGGTTCGGTATGACCGAATGCCGATTGCCGACTCCTCCTGTCGGCATATGGGCAGTTGGCCAGTTGACTGGGCCGGGTGATTCAGGCGCCTGCCACGCGGGATAGCCGGCGTATCCAGCGGGAGGCCGGGGTTCCCGCCAGCGTGAGAATCCCCCCTTGCAGCGCGTAGAGATGTAGTTGAAAACAGGCCCGGGCCGGCTGCGTGTCAGAAGGCGGGCGTCGGGATGCCGTGTCGATATTCGGGCAGGGGCCGAACTCCCGCCCGAATCCAGCGGTACCGATTTCGAGTTATAGACAGCCGATAGGACGGTGGCAGGCGAAAGACATTCCCGACCTGGTGGGGGGCAATTCGTGAGAAAGTTCGCTGGGCGTATGAACAGGGCGATTGAGGTGACTCCCGGCGCCGTGATGGAGGCGGTTCAGTTCTACGACTGGCCGGGCAATGTCCACGAGCTTGCAGAACCTCGTGGAGCGCGGGGTGATCCTGTCCGAGGGTCCAGTGCTTCGCCCGCCGTTGGGTGATTTGAAGGTGATGACCAGGCGCGACGAACCGTCTTAAACCGCCGTATTGGCCGAACACATGAGCTGTGAGAGCCTGACGGCGCGCGAGGTGGAAGTCCTGCAGCAAGTGGCTGCGGGGAACCGGGATCGCGACATCGGGGACTGGCTTTTTATATCCGAAGAGACCGTCAAGGTTCATGTGAAGCACATCATGGACAAGTTGGGCGCAAACGACCGCACGCAGGCAATCGCCATTGCGGTACGCCGGGGCATTATTCAGGTCTGATTCGAAGTGCGTGGTTTGGTTCGCGGTGTGACGCGGCGCCGGGCGGTTGGGCTCGCGGCCGCCAGGTCTGCGACCCGCCAAGTCCGCTTCTTTGCGGTCGCGGCTCGGGTGACGGCGTGGATTCGCGGCGACCCGGCGGTGGAGTGCCGACATAGCGGCAAGTGTCCAATAACCGGCAGGACGGAGTTGGCACTCAGCAGCCCACGATGCACGATGGCCGCACAACCACCGGTATTTCAGCGATTTAGCGGATTGGAATGCCGTGTGCTTCTGGGAGGAAGCGCACCAGAGGACGCACCTAATGTACAAAATCGAGGTCCGGTTGGCAGTAGCGATTTCGGGTCTGATGGCGGCGCCGCTGATATTCGGGCAGGCTTCCACAGCGGCTGGCACGGCGTACGCTTCTTCGGACGCCGCCGCTTCGGATCAGATACTCAGCGTGAATCCTGTGACCGGTTTGGCCGCCGTTTCGCAGCGGGACTATCAACCGCTCAGCGGAAAGCAGCGCTGGCAGCTTTACTGGCGACAGAATTATTTGTCAGTGGGCGCCTATTTCGGGCCGGTATTTACGTCGCTGGTGCTGGACCAGGCTACTGGGAACCCCGCCCAATGGGGCGGCGGGATCCACGGTTACGCTCTGAGAGTGGCCTCGCGCACCGGCTCGGGGGTGCTGCAGGGGACGGTGCAGGCTTCGCTGGCGGCCGCTCTGCACGAGGAAGTCCGCTATATATCGAGCGGAGAGACGGGGATCAAGAAGCGCACGCTGCACGCAATCGCTTTCAGCTTCCTGACTTACAATGACCAGGGGCACGTGACATTGAACGTTGCGAACCTGACCGGCGTCTACGCTACGACCGCGGTCTCCACCACCTGGCTTCCCGGCCGGCTTAGCGCGGGAAGCTACACTTTGACCAACGGTACCGCACAAGTCGCCCTGACGGTACCGATCAACATCCTGCAGGAATTTTGGCCGGACATTCGCCGAAGGATCGCCCGGCATAGCGACGTTGCGGTTGAATAGACTGGGCTCGTGGACTTGTCCACTACGTTTGGTAGCAGGGCGGGTCCACCGACCAATCCGGACCCCGCCTGGCCTTGATGGCGGCGAAATCCAACCGCGTCAGGTCTTCCTGGTTGTGGGGCAGCAGCAGTTCCCAGAGCGGGAAGAAGTCCTCGCCGATGTCGAGGCCCTCCCGCCCGCCATGGGGACCGTACAGAATCTCGTGGCATGCTTCGATGCCGCGCCGGCGAAGCTCTTCCGCCATTTCGGCAAGGTTATCGACCTGGATCACGTCTCGCCTCCTTCGGTTGTTTTGGGATGCGCCGGTTCACCGGATCCCCGCCAGTTCCTGCAGCATATGCCAGTTTTCGAGCCGCTCCTGCTGAGTCGCGAGGAGCGTCGCAGAGGGGTTGCCGTCTTTGTCGAATTGTTTCGCGAACCGGCCTTCGGTACGCGCGAAATACACAAAATCGATGCGCTCCCCGGTCTTGGGGTGAACGTACCAATCTTCTTTGACGTTAGGGTTGCCTACCAGGCTGAGGCGCTCCTTGAATCGCGATCCCTTGCGCGGATCGTAGATGAACACGGGGAAAGAGCGCGAATCGGCGGCCAGCTTGGCTTGGTGCTCGGCCATGTTGTCGCCCACGCCGTGCTCCGGCTGGCAGGTGGTGAAGACGTTGACGATGGCCGGTCCGGGGAACTGGTTGGCTTCCATCACGGCCTTGTAAAAATGGTTCATGTGGGCGCAGGTGGTCTGGGCCACGTACACATCCTTGTGCATCATGCAGATGTTGCCCAGCTCTTTGCGGTTCTCCTTTTTTCCCTGGATGACGGAGCCATGATAGCTCATCTTGGCGTCCTGGCCCTTGAACGAGCTGGTGGAAGCCTGGCCGCCGGTGTTGGAGTAGACCTGGGTGTCCAGCACGATGACCTTGATATCGGCGCCGGAGGCCAGCATGCGCGAGAGCGACTGGAAGCCGATATCCAGCATGGCGCCGTCGCCGCCTATGATCCAGAGGCGCTTGTTCTGCCAGCCCTGCTGGTCCCAGCGGGCGCGCACTCCCATGGCGTCGGCGGGCGCGTTTTCGAACAGCGAGTTGGTCCACGAGACGCGGTAGGGGTTATACGGATAGGTGGAAGTGTAGACCGTATTGCAGCCGGTGGCGGCTACGATGCCGACATTTTCCTGGCCGTACAGAAAGCCGGTGGCGGCCAGCATCATGCGCAGCGCGGTGGCTTCGCCGCATCCCATGCAGGAGCCGGCGCCGCCTACATAGAGCAGCGAGCGCTCGGCCAGCATCATGTCCGCGAGGGCCTTCTCGTTGATGAATTTGGCGGGTGTTTCCGGCACGGACTTGTACATGTCGAAGGCCATGCGATACCACTTCATGTTGTCGTCGTTCTTACGAACCATTTTGAGGGCAGCGTGGTCGCCGCAGGCATCCACGCATTCGGAGCAGCCCTTGCACTTGGTCGGATCGATGAAGATGCCGAACTTGCCGCCGCCTACGCCCTTCTTTTCGAGCACCGTGAAGTACTTGTTGGTGACGGACCACTGGGCGGCCATGCTTTGGCGGACGCCGTCGTCGGTGAACACGGAGAGGTGCTGCTCGAGCGTGGAGGGTTCGACCACCTTGCCCAGGATGGCGGTATCGGGGCACTGCGTGACGCACTCCATGCAGCCCACGCACTTGTCGCCGATGAATTCGGGGATGTCCGGGGCGATGTAGCTGAAGTCGCGGAGGGCGCCGGTGCCGGCCGGCACGATGCTGCGCGCCGATTGATCGTCGGCGGGCAGGCCGCGCCCGGCGAGGCCGCCGTTGTAGGCACCCACCACGCGCTCGTTGAAATCCGAGATGTCTACGACATGCGCCTGAATGTCCGCAAGCCGTACTTCGTAAGGAATGGTAGCCATGTTAGTAACCTCCTCCTGCCTGCATGATGCGGAGCGCAGCATTGGCCTGGTCGGCCTCCACCGTGGAAAGCATGGCTTCGCGCGGTACTTCGATCACCTCGTGGTAGCCCCTGCGGACGGCCTCCAGGTTATCCTGCACCACGCGCTCGCCGCGCTTGCCGAAATACTTGCGGAGCGACTTTTCGGCGCCGCGAAAGACGGCTTCCTCACTGAGCGCCAGATCCCTTTGGAAGGGGGTGACGCGCAGGAAGATTCCCAGAAGCACGATGCCCTGCATGCGCTGCTGCAGATCGGCGCGCGACGAAACGGCTTGCGCGATTCCCACGGTATCCAGCGCAAACAGGCGCACGTGCTTATCGAACATGGTCTTGCGGGCCCAGGCGGGAATGGAGGCCCAGATTTCGGCGGGGTTGCTCTTATGGCTCTGCACGAAGACCATGCCGCGCTCGGCAATCCCCATGAGAGGGTTCTCCAGGTTGAAGGCGTTGACGTCGTTGAGGACCACGAATTCCACGTGCTCCAGCTCGGAGTGCACGCGGATGTGCTGGCTGGCGACGGTCAGATAGTAAGTGGTGGGCAGACCCTTCTTCTCCGACCCGTACTTGGGATAGGCCTGCACGTCCATGCCGAAGACTTCGCCGGCAATGGTGGCGATCACCTTATTGGTGGTGACCGAACCGTAGCCGCCCACGGAATGGCCGCGCATGGAGAACGAGCCGGGCGAGCGGACGTCGGGATCGGAGGTGACCAAAAGCGCGGTTTCGTGTTTGATCCCTACGGTGAAGTAATGGCGCGGCTGATTGCTCCGCAGGTTCTCCACCATGGCGATGAAGTCTCCGGCGCGCACGTCGCGGCTGCCCAGGCCGGCCGAGCCGCCAGTGAACTTCGGCATGCGGTGGACGGGCAGGTAGCCCGGCGCGCCGGACATGGCGTCCGCGAAGGCGGCCTTGATTTCGCAAAGCTGCGGGTTGGACTCCATCATGGGGATGTCCAGCCGCTCGATAACGGCAACCGCTTTCACGTTCCGCAGGGCGCGCACCACTTCGTGCGACGGGAACGGGCGGAAGCAGGTCATGTGCAGCAGGCCGACCTTGAGGCCCAGACGCTCGCGCATGTAATCCACGGCGGCCTCGGCGGTTTCCATCATGCAGCCGGAGCCTACGATGGCGTAGTCGGCGTCTTCGAGGCGGTAGGGCATCACCACGTCGTAATGGCGGCCAGTGAGGCTCCCGTACTCCGCCATCACGGTTTTGAGCATGGGGAGGATGCGGTCGTAGAAGCGGCGCTGGGCGATCTTACCCTTCATGTAGCTGTCCTGGTTTTGGACCACGCCCGACATGAGGGGGATTTGCGGGTCCATCAGGTTGCGGACGTGCTCGGAAGGGTGGCCGACGAACTGCCGCATGAGGTCGGGTTCGGGCAGGCGGACGTTTTCGATGGTGTGGGTGGTGAGAAATCCGTCCTGCACGTTCAGGAAGGGAGTCTCGGATTCTTCGGCGATGCGGCGGGAGATGAGGGCGAGGTCGCCGGCTTCCTGGGCATTGCGGGCGTAGAGGACGCCCCAGCCGCAATCGGACACGCCGAACACGTCGTCATGGCCGGCATGGACATTCAGAGAATGAGAGGTGAGGGCGCGAGCGCCGATATGAAAGACGACGGGGAGGCGCTTGCCGGAAATGGTATAGAGCACCTCCTTCATGAGGATTAAGCCTTGGCCGGATGTAAAATTTGTAACGCGGCCGCCGGCCACCGCGAATCCCTCGCAGGTGGAGGCGGCGCTATGTTCCGACTCCGGTTCGATGAAGGCGAGTTCCTCGCCCCAGAGGTTGCGAGTTCCATTCGCGACCTCTATCTGGTACCCACCACCCATGGTGGTGGACGATGTGATCGGGTAGGCGCAGGCTCCCTGGGTGATGTGGGTCTCCACCCATACCACTATGCCCGCACCATCGGAAGTGGTTGGAATCCCAGGGAATTGCGGTTTTAGTTCGATCTCGTCGGCGCGCGCACAAAGATCCGGCGGCGCTCCCGTGAGCACAGTACCCATGTTTGCCCCTCCTTAAAATAAAAATGAGGCCGGCAGCCTGAGCGCATGGAAAAGTAAGTAAGTGAGCAGCTCAGCGGTCCGTGAGGGGCCCGTATTGTCGGCTGTAGCCTATCAGATTTCGCGGCACAGCGGAAGGGGGGTGAGGCGCCATAGCTCGGGCTGAGCGGGATGGCCGCAGGGGACCGAGTGGCCGCGGTGCCGACTGGGCGCGGTGGACCCGGCGGCTCAGGGTGAGATAGCTCGCGGGGCGGGCCGGACCAACTTGTTGCCAGCCCAGTCTGCGCCCGCGAAGTGGGTTTTCCAGGCCGCGGCCCGGCCGGGATGCGGAACCGCGCGCGTCAGCGAGCCGGAGAACCGGACTGTTAAATGTGAGCAATTTTGGGCAGAAATTCATGGACACATCGGCCATAATCCGCTCTGGGTGAGTGGAAACTGCTGACGTTTCCGCCTGGACCAGGTCCATGTGGAGTAAACGGGGATGGGCAGTAAGTTTTTGAAATAAAAGGCTCTTTTGGGTCGGCACGGCTTTCAGGTGGTCGTGCAAGCGCTGGTCTTCTAAGGTCGTCGGAGAGTCATGCCAGGGCCGCGCGTGCGGCTCTGCAATCTCGGTTGGCGACCAGCACGGCAGAGGATGGATGGATCCCCGGCCGGCCATCGCCGCAGTCCCGATCTTGCCGTGGTGCCGCTGACCCATAAGGCTGACCCATAAGGATGGTTCCCGTGATGCGCTCTAACGGTCATCCCGGCGCGATACTAGTGGTAGACGATGATGATTTTGTCGGGAAGGTGGTGAAGACCTTCCTGGAGAGGGCCGGGTATAACGTGATCGTCGCCAGCGATGGAGCGGCTGGTCTGGCTCTCTTTGAGCAGAACCGGACGGCAATTATGTTGCTCCTAACCGATGTTACGTTGTCAAGCATGACCGGATTGGACCTGGCGGATCGTGTCCTGGAACTCGACGGGAGGTTGCCGGTCTTGTTCATGTCCGCTACGGCGGAGCATGCGGATCGCGGATTTGGTTGCGTGAGAAAGCCTTTTATCGGTTCGGAACTGATTGCCAAGGTGGGGGCGGCGCTAAAGCATAAGGCCGCATGAGAAAATCTTCGGTTGAGGGTATGGCCGCAACGAAGAAAGGTGAGAACGGTAATTTCAACGTTCAGGCTTTCCTGTCCAGAGTGGGCAGCGGCAGAACGCTTGGCGAGCATCGTGCGAGACAGGTGATCTTCTCGCAGGGTGACGCGGCGGATTCGATCTTTTATATTCACAAAGGCAAGGTCAAGGTGACGGTAGTTTCGTCCCGCGGCAAAGAGGCCGTGATTGCGATCCTGGGTCCCAGTGAATTTTTCGGCGAAGGCTGCCTGGCGGGGCAGGTGAGGCGCATGGCTACCGCCACCGCCATGTCCCCGGTGTCTGTCACGCGAATCGAGAAAACGGCTGCCCTTCGGGTGCTGCAGGAGGAATCGGCCTTCACGCAATTTTTCCTACAGCACCTGCTGGCCCGCAGCATCCGGATTGAGGAAGACCTGGTGGACCAGTTGTTCAATTCCAGCGAGAAGCGACTGGCCCGGGTGCTCCTGCTGCTGGCGAATTTCGGCAAGGAAGGCACAGAGACCGCCATCGCCAAGATCAGCCAGCAAACGCTGGCCGAGATCGTGGGCACCACGCGGTCGCGAGTCAGCTTCTTCATGAACAAATTCCGCAAGCTGGGTTTCGTGAGTTACAACGGTAAACTCGAAGTCCATAGTTCCCTATTGAATGTCGTCCTGCACGACTGAGGTTCCCTCCGAGGTACCACACATGACGCGCAATGGCAGTGCTATGCGAGAGAGACGATCGAAGCGGCGGTTCCCCATTAAGCTGGAGGTCCGCTACGCGATCCTGGGAAGAGGAGCGTCCGAACCGGCCGGGACCGGGGAGACTTCCGATGTAAGCAGCAAGGGCATCGGCTTCACGGCGGACCGGCCGCTGCGGGTGGATGCCTCGGTGGAGATCGCTATACGGTGGCCGGTCAGTCTGGAGAATGGCTGCCCGCTGTTACTGGTGGCGACGGGGCGATCGGTGCGCAGCAAGGGCAACTGGGTCGCCTGCCGGATCCACAAGATTGAGTTCCGGACTACGGCGCCGGAGATCGTGGCCGGGCGGGCGCTTAGCGCCGGAGCCGGCGGCTGATGCAAGTGCTTGGATGGCCGGCTCACTCGCCGTATGCCTCACCGTCGCTGCCAGCGCCACGAAGGATCGCGGCGATTTGGGGCCAGGCGTGACCGCGCGGCGGCCTCCGGCGCCGAGTCCGGATAGGCCGCTTCCTGACCAATAAGTGAGGCGTCCCGACCTGGACCATCAGGAGGTGTGCCGTCCGGCTCACTGCTTGCTTACGCGCGCGGCTCTTAAACTCGCTTTACGCGCGCGGCTCTTGAACTTGTACCCGGAGCCGGTCCCTGGAGGGCAACCCGTGGGAAGCCGTGGAGAAATCGAACCAGGGCAAGCTCATCTGTGACCCCATTGCCGCTCAATCAGTTAGCGGCTCCTCGCGCGGCCGTTTGTGGGTTGAAGTTTAGTTGGTTGGCCGCAGTCTGCAAGGCGATGAATGCGCACGGATTGGTAGCGTTTTTCGTAGGCCGCGGCCGGCGGCGGGTCACACTTTCGTTCAAACCGGCCCCGCCGGCGGGCAAGCTGAAGCATGCCCCACGCTGTGGTTCGTATGCTTTGGCTTGTGGGCATTAGATTACTTCACAGCTCTTGACGGAGCGATAAGTGGGGCAGCACGCCGCCTTGGCTGGGGTGTGGTCGCGGCCTGTGCGGCGCGGCCGGTCTTACGCTCGCGTCAGGAAGATGGGGAGGCCCAGCTTCTGGTCGTAGGTGGGGCGGTAGCGCTCGGTGTTGTACATGGTTTCCACCTCCACGTGGCGCGGCCCCAGCTTGGGATCGGGGATCGGCGGCAGAGCGTAGCAACCATCGTGGATGGCGGTCATGATGCCGTGCTTGTTGGCCTCGATGGCATCCATCGCCATGCCGGCGAAGGTGGAGGCCACCATGCGGTCCACGAAATCGGGGCTGCCGGAGCGCAAGTCGTAGGTCAGGTCGCTAACAATGGTTTCGTCGCCGGTGGCGCGCTTGATTTCGTTGCTCAGATCTTCGGCCACGCTCATCTTCTTGCGGTGTCCGAAAGCGTCCGGCTCGCCGTACTCCTTCACCGTGTAGCCTTCCCACTCGGCGCCCTCGGAGAGAATCGCCAGCGAGTAATTGCTGGGGTTGTTGTGCTTGTCGATCACCAGCAGGTCGATCAGTTTCTGGAGGTCCACCTTGAATTCCGGAATGCAGCAGCGGACCGAAGTGACGTAGGCGGTGTAGAGCGCGGTGTAGCCGGCGTCGCGGCCGAAGACGCGGAAAATGCCGATGCGCTCGTGCGAGCCGACGGTGGTGCGCTGGCGCTCGATGGCGTCCATGGCGCGGGTGATGGCGGTGGAGAAGCCGATGCAGTATTCGGTGTTGCGGACATCGTTGTCCATGGTCTTGGGAACGGCGATCACGCGCAAGCCCTGGCGGTCCAGATCGGCGGCATAGCTCAGCGTGTCGTCGCCGCCGATGGCGATCAGGTAATCCAGGCCCAGGGTGTCGATGTTCTGTTTGCACCGCGGGAGTCACGTCGTAGACCGTGGAGGTGACGCCTTTTTTGGTGCTTTCGATTTTCGGGAAACTTCCGCCCTCCAGCACGGGGGGCAGCTTTTTCATCTTCGAAGGATTGGTGCGCGAGCTGTGCAGATAGGTGCCGCCGGTGCGGTCGATGGTGCGGGTGTTCTCGCGATTGAGCGGCAGAATGTAGCGGGCCCGGCTGGCGGGGTCGTCGAGGTTGACATGGGTCAAGCCCTCCCAGCCGCGGCGAATGCCGATGACTTCGCAGCCGATTTCACTTCCACGGTAAACCACCGTTTTGATCACGGAATTCAGTCCCGGAACATCGCCGCCGCCCGTGAGAATGCCGATTCGTTTTGCAGCCATGAATATCCTCTTACAGCGCCTTTCCGATTCGAAAGTCCCATTATAATCGGCGGCGCGGCGGGCGGTCAGAAGAAATGCGGCGGCAGGGAATTGCGGACGGGGAAGAACTGCGGCGCGTGTCCTCTCGGCCGCGACGGGGGATCGGCGAATGCTGGTGGTTTCGGTAGTGCCGTTTATGGCAGCGGTTCCTTTCTGCGGCGCTTCTGCCGTACTCGCATGAGCGTTCGGGCCTGCGCCGCGCAGGCCGCCGATGCGGAATTAGCGTGGCGACTACAAACGCTCGCAGCCGCCAATGCGACCGAAAATGTACGTACCCCAGCATGGAGGCGGCACCCCTGCACCCGGAACTGTGACTGTGCAGTACGCCATTGATCATCCTGATTGCGTGCTGGCGATCATAACGACCGCCGCGCTATGCGCCAAACGGCGGCGGCCCACAGTGGGGCTGGCTCCTGACGCGGCGCGCGGTCATTTTGCAGAAACGGCGCGTTGATGCTGCCGCCAAAGTACCGGGTGGTCCTGGTGGTGCGCGATATTGAGCAGCTCTCCAGTCAGGAAACCGCCCGGGCGCCCGGCTTGGGAATTCGGGCGCTGAAGGCCCGGCTCTTGCGGCAAGGGATGGGTCTATGATTCCCTGCGGCGAGTTCATGACGGAATTGGGAGACTACCTTGAGGAAAACGTCGCGATCGAGGTCCGCCGCCGGTCTGATCAAGGACAGGATTGTGAGCAGAATACGCAAGCGGGCGCCCCATTCGCTTGATCCCCCAACGAAAAGGCCGTTCTGCACTGCGGCCGATAAGAAAGAGCGACTTAACACCTGTTGCACTTTTGGGAAATCTTCCGCGGCCGGCCAATAAGCCGGCGATTTCTCTCAAGAACCTGTTAAATGGATCAGCATTCGCGGAAATATGTCCAACGGACCGATCAGATCGCCGGCGATCGCCGCTCCGACCGGCGTTACAACCTGGCGCTGGGATTGCGCTGGAACTTGCTCTACCGGAAAAAAGTGGTGGATTCCGGCATCGGCCGCACGGTAGACCTTTCGAGTGGCGGCATCCTGTTCGATGCCGGTCTCAAGCTGCCGGCCGGCCTGAAAATCTGCCTGGCGATTTCGTGGCCCGCGCTGTTGCACGAGTCTACCCTGATGCAGTTGGTCGTGGAGGGACGGATCGTCCGATCCGACGTCGCTGGAGTGGCGATCCGGACGATGCTGCACGAATTCCGCACAGCCATTGCGCCGCCGCGGCAGGGGGAGTTCTCCGGTGCGATCCGCGTCCCGTTCCCTTTCCGGGCCGCCGAACAGACCGTCCGCACCTTCAATTGAGCCTGGTATGGGCAGGACCGGCGCCGGCCGCCCGCCGGCGAACCGCAACTCCTCCTGTAACCGGAAAGAAACCGGGAAATCACGATCGTTTAATTGGTTTCTGGCTACCATCGGCACATACGACGCGCAACCCGGCCACCGGGGCCGGTTCGCAGCGCGCGCCTGCACTAGGTCCGCGACCGCGAGATTCCGCTCCCTATGGTCGCGGCTCCGATTCGATGTTGAGCCGCGCATGTTGGCGGGCTGGCGAACCTAATCACGCGGTCGCAGACCTAGCGGGCGGGAGCCGGGGATCGTTCATTTCAATGGTCTCAATCGAGCGCAGTTCGGCGTTCCGCAGGCCAACCGGGAGCAGCACGCCCTGGCAGTTCCAACTGGCCATCCGGTTGTGGTTCCAAGCCGGCCTCGCGCCGGCAGCGAAACACCGGCCGGGCCGGCGCATCAGTTAAGGCGCGTCGATGGCCGCCCGCTCCAGAATCTGGTGCGCTTTGCTTTCGAGCAACGTGCGCAACTCGGCTGCCTCGAACAGGAATTCACGGGCCAGCAGGTCTCCCACAGTGTATCCGGACTTGGCTACCCCGCAGGCTCCGTGGCTGGACGTGCCGGCCAGGACATGATAGAGTTCGTGCGCCAGAACCCGGCCCAGGGCACGGCCGTAGATCTCCTCGCGCGCGCCCGGGGGCCGGACCAGCAATTCCTTCTGCAGGAAGCTGCGCACGGCGGTGCAGTCCACCTCACTGAACGGCAGCACGACTCCCTCGCTCACGTGGGTCCAGCCGAGTGCGCCGGGTACAATCTCGACCGGCTGCAACTGGTCCACATCGCAACGCCCCTGGAAAGTCACCACCACCAGCTCCGTCGCGGTGGCGTTGTCCCGGCCCTTCAGGGACCGCCAGGCGAAGTGCAACCCCACGGGGTCCATGATGCTGTCCAATTCCGATTGGAGCGCCTCCCGAATCACGGCGGAAGGTTCCTCCTGGAACTGGGTAAAGAGCACAATTGGGGCAACCGGGGCTTGCCGGGATCCGCCAAGGCTGGGCAACGCCGCCAGCGTGAGGCAGAAAAGAACGCGTTTCACAGTAGAGACCTTCGTCCTACTTACTTATCGGCATGTCTGGCGGACATCGGGGGCCGCTCGATGGCTAATTCCGGATGCTCCCGGACGAGGGTGTTGGCCAGATGGCAGGCGAAGCAGACCGGCTGGGCCGCCGCCAGAGTATCGGCTAAACGGTCGGCTGGAATGGCGGTCCACTCCAGGCTGGCGCCGCTGGCATCCAGCAGGGCGGGTTTGCGGACGTCCCACTGCACTTCATCGAAAGGACGTCCGCACCAGGTACAGGACTTGCCCTGATACCAGCGCGAGAGAATGTTGCGCACCAGGCAATCCCGGGGAGCGGCTTGAATCTGCGACAGGCACTGCTGCCCGCAGCCGGCTCGTTCCGGCCATCGGGAACAGGTTGTGAGCCGCAATCCGCCGCCCTTCCACTGCGAAAGGTCCGCGGAGTGGCCCATGGCGTAACCCACGGCATGCCCAACATCCAGGGCTACTCCGGCGGGCCGGCGATTTTCCGGACACACGATCACGCGCTCGCCCCGGTACTTCCACCAGGAGCGTCCCGCGCGCAAGGCCGCCGCCGCGGCCAGTACAAGAATCGCAATCGCCCAAATTGGCATAAAGGCCTCTGAAACTCCTTAGCACGCCACAGGCCAAAACGGCATCGGCGCCCTCGCCGCATTTCCATCCGCGCGGCCTCACTCCGCTGGTGCTCCCCGGCGGGCCGGTCCCCTCCTATGCGGTGAGTCGCCGCCCTCCGGAGGGGAAACATCGGCGGCCCCAGGCAGCCGATCCGCGACCGTACGAGTCGGGCCATGGGTCTCCAGACACAGCGCTGCGCATTTTGGCCCCACCCGCGGCGTGCCAGAATAACGCTATGAAGGTTGCGCTTGGCAGCATTGCCCACACCCGCTCCGGAGATAAAGGAGATACCTGCAACATCGGGGTGATCGCCTGGGAAGCCCGGTATTACCCGCTGCTGGTCAGCGAAGTGACCGCCGAGCGCGTCAAACGCCACTTCGGCGCGCTGGTGGCGGGACCGGTGGAGCGTTTCGAGCTTCCCAACCTGGGCGCCCTGAATTTTCTGCTGCACCGGGCCCTGGGCGGCGGCGGAACCGTATCGCTGCGTACGGACGCGCAGGGCAAAACCTTCGGGGCGGCGCTGCTCGCGCTGGAGATCGAAATGCCGACGGAGGCCCTATGAGCCACATCGAAATCATTCCGGATGGGCGTATTCTGCGGGTGGTGTTGAACCGCCCGGAGAAACGCAACGCGCTGACCGCGGCCATGTGCCGCGAACTGGTGCAGGTTCTGGATTCGGCCGGCCGCGACCCCGGCGTGCGGGTGGTGCTGCTCGAAGCGCGCGGCAAATCGTTCTGCGCCGGCATGGACCTGGCGGAGATTGGACCCGCTTCGACCCAGGAGATTACGGCCGCCCAGGAGACCCTCTTCACTATGGGATCGCGTATGGGCAAGCCGCTGATCGGCGCCGTGCAAGGCGCCGCGCTGGGCGGAGGTACCGGCCTGGTGGCCAATTGCCATATCGCCATCGCCGCTGAGGACGCCACTTTCGGCCTGACCGAGATTCGCCTGGGCCTGTGGCCTTTCCTGGTTCATCGCGCCGTATCCCTGGCGGTGGGAGCGCGCCGCGCCCTGGAGATGGCGCTCACCGGCCGCACCCTGGACGCCGCCGAAGCCTGCTCCACCGGCCTGGTGCACGAAGTGGCAGCGGACGCCCAGGCGCGCGCGCAGCAGATCGCCGCCGTGGTGGCCGCCTGGAGCCCCACCGCGATCCGCACCGGCCTGGAGTTCCTGCGCGAAGCCCGGGGCATGGATTGGGCCGACGCCGGCCGCATCGCCGCGCGCATGCGCAACGAGGTGTTCGCAAGCGAGTACTTTCGGGAGGCGGTGAAGGCCTTTCGGGAAAAGGGCACGTAACGCCAGGTGCGGCGGTCACAGGCCGCCAAATGTCCCTATCAATTTAATTAATGCCTTGGCCCACTTGCATTTGCAAAACTTTTGGTTTATTCTCAGGTTTTAGTCCCCGATGTCCACTCTGAACACAGGCCGGCTGCTTCACTCGCTTACCACCATCGCGATTCCTGTAAGCATTATTATTCTGGTCATCGTAGCCGGCCCCGTCTGACGGCCACCGGGAACTGAGTTCCAAAGGCCATCGGCGGGGCAAAACAACCCGGCTGATGGCCTTTTTTATTAGGTACGGATTGTCGCAAGCCATTTTTGGGAGCACATGAACTTATGTCGACGTTGATGAGCGGCGCACGAATGCTAGCTGGAATGCCTCGCCCGCGAGGGCGTGGATTGCATATTCGGCTACCCGGGCGGCGTCACCCTCCCGTTTTACGACGTGCTTTACGACCACCCCATGCGCCACATCCTGGTGCGCCACGAGGAGAACGCCGCCTTCGCCGCCGAAGGCTACGCGCGCGCCACCGGAAGAGTGGGCGTCTGCTGCGCCACCTCGGGCCCCGGCGCCACCAACCTCACCACCGGCCTGATGGACGCCATGATGGATTCCATCCCCATCGTGGCCATCACCGGCCAGGTCTCCACCAAGCTCATCGGCAGCGACGCCTTCCAGGAGGCCGACACCTTCGGCATCACCCGCCCCTGCACCAAGCACAACTACCTGGTCAAGAAGCTGGAGGATCTGGCCCAGACCATCCACGAGGCTTTCTACGTGGCCGCCAGCGGCCGCCCCGGTCCGGTGCTGGTGGATATCACCAAGGACGTGCTCCAGGGCCAGGGCCACTACCAGCCCGTCACCTCCGTGCACCTGCCCGGCTACAAAGTCTTCACTGAGGGCCACACCGGCCAGATCCGCCGCGCCGCGCAGCTAATTCAGGAATCCGTGCGCCCGCTGGTCTACGCGGGCGGCGGGATCATTGCTGCGGGCGCCACGAAGGAGCTGCGCGAATTCGTCGAGCTGGCCGACACGCCCGCCGTCAACACCCTGATGGGCCTCGGCGGTCTGCCCTCCACGCATCCCAATTTCATCAGCATGCCCGGCATGCACGGCAGTTACGCGGCCAACATGGCGATAACCAACTCCGACCTTCTGATCGCCCTGGGCGTCCGCTTCGACGACCGCGTCACCGGGCGCCTGGCCGCCTTCGCCCCGCACGCCAAAGTCATCCACGTCGATATCGACCCCGCCGAAATCGGCAAAAACCGCGCTCCCGATGTGCCCATCGTCGGCGATGTGAAGCGCGTCCTCGCCAAGCTCAACAAGCTGCTGGCCGAATCCAAACCGCCCGCCGGCGAAGAACACTCCGCCGCGCGGCGCGCCTGGTGGCGCCAGATCCGCCAGTGGAAAGAGGAGCACCCGCTCGAAGTCGTCAAGAGCGACACCGAGATCAAGCCGCAGCACCTGATGGGCGAGATCGACCGCATCTCGCAGGGCAACGCCATTGTTTCCTCGGACGTCGGCCAGCACCAGATGTGGGCCGCCCAGCTCATCCGCTTCAACGAGCCGCGCCTGTGGCTCAATTCCGGCGGCCTCGGCTCCATGGGCTTCGGCCTGCCCGCCGCCATCGGCGCGCAGTTCGCCCGGCCCGACAAGCTGGTGTTTGCCATTGTGGGCGATGGCGGCTTCCAGATGTCCATTCCGGAGCTCGCCACGATCGCCAGTTACGGCCTGCCCATCAAGATCGTCGTGATGAACAATGGCTACCTCGGCATGGTGCGCCAGTGGCAGACGCTCTTCTATAACAACCGCCTGAGCGCCGTCGAGCTGGATTGCTTTCCCGACGCCGAAAAGCTGGCCGCCGCTTACGGCTTCAAGGGCCGCACCATCGATAAGCCGTGGGAACTCGCTCCCGCGCTCGAAGAGGCTGTCCGCGAACCCGGCCCGTACCTCTTGAACGTCAAGGTGACGCCGCTCGAAAGCGTCTACCCCATGGTGCCCGCCGGCGGCGCCATCAACGAAATGGTCCTGGGACCGCCCCAACCGGTGGCCGGCCAGCCAAGTAACGAGGCTCACATGCTGCAAATCATATCGTTGCTTCTAGAGAACAAACCCGGGCGCGCTGATGCGCGTCACCGGCCTGCTCAGCCAGCGCGGCTACAACATCGAGAGCCTGACGGTGGCGCGCACGCTCGATCCGGAGATTTCCCGCATGACCATCGTGGTGGATGTGGAAGACCGCCCAGCGCCAGCAGGTGATCAAGCAGATGAACAAGCTGATCAACGTGCTGCAGGCCACCGACCTGACCGATCTGCCCGCCGTCGTCCGCGAGCTGGTGCTGGTGCGCATCCGCACCGCCCAGGAAACCCGCACGGCGGTGTTGAAGGAAGCCGAAATCTTCGGCGGACGCGTGGTGGATTCGTCCACCGAGGGCTTCGCCATCGAAGTCACCGGCGACTCCTGAAAAGTTGAGACGAGTTCATGGATGTCATGCGCAGCTATGGCGAAATCGAAGTCACGCGCTCCGGCGCCGTGGCGATGGCCCTGGAAGCCAAACGCCTGCGCCTGCAGCCGCCGGTCCCCACCAAAGCCGCCGGCTCCAAAGTGGAGGAGCCGGTGGTATGACCAGTTGGCCCGAAAGCCTGACGCGGAGACGCGGAGTTGCAGAGAGAAAACGCCTGGAGGACAAGCCTGGTGTTCTCCGTCGGGTCTCCGCGTCTCCGCGCCTCCGCGTCAAGAAAAGCCTCGCTGAGAATCTGGAGAACCAATGCCAAGACGCTTTTACGAAAAAGACGGAAACCTGGAACACTTGAACGGCCGCACCGTGGCCATCATCGGATACGGCAGCCAGGGCCACGCGCATGCGTTGAACCTGCGCGATTCGGGCGTGGACGTGGTGGTCGGGTCTGCACCCCGAAAGCAAATCGTGGGCCAAGGCCGAAGCCGCCGGATTGAAAGTCCTCAGCCCCGCCGACGCCGCCAAAGCGGCCGACGTGATCATGATCCTGGTGCCCGATCACATCCAGGCCGATCTGTATCACCGCGACATCGCGCCCCACATGACGCCGGGCAAAACGCTCATGTTCGCCCACGGGTTCAACATTCACTTCGCGCAGATCGCTCCGCCCCCCGGCGTGGACGTTTCCATGATCGCCCCCAAAGCCCCTGGCCATCGCGTCCGCGAGCTGTACACCGAAGGCGTGGGCGTTCCCGCGCTGGTGGCCATCCACCAGGACGCTACCGGCGAAGGCCTGGATCGCGCACTGGCCTATGCCCTGGCGCTGGGCTGCCTGAAGGCCGGCGTCATCGAAACCACTTTCCGCGAAGAGACCGAAAGCGACCTGTTCGGCGAGCAGGCGGTCCTGTGCGGCGGCGTCAGCGAGCTGATCCGCGCCGGTTTCGAGACCCTGGTGGCAGCTGGATACGCGCCTGAAATCGCCTACTTCGAATGCCTGCACGAGCTCAAGCTGATCGTCGACCTGATCCAGGAAGGCGGCCTCGGCTACATGCGCTACTCCGTCTCCGACACCGCCGAATATGGCGATTACACGCGCGGCCCGCGCATCGTCAACGACCAGACCCGCGCCGAAATGAAAAAGATCCTCGCCGAAATCCAGTCCGGCGAATTCGCGCGCCAATGGATCGACGAGAACAAGACCGGCCGCCACAAATTCCTGGCCATGCGCGAAGCGGCGCGCAACCAGCCCATCGAAAAAGTGGGCCGCGAACTGCGCGAAATGATGACGTTCCTGAAAAAGAAGAAAGAAGCCGGCGTACCGCAAGAAGCACGGCAGCTCGATGAGGCAGCTAGCCGCTGATGAACGTGCCGGTGCCTGGTCGGAAACCGCGTTCTATCGGCGTTCATCAGCGGCCAGATGGTTCGAGAGTTGGAATTTATGAAGATTTTCACTTTCGATACCACGCTCCGCGACGGCACGCAGGGCGAATCCGTCTCCTTCTCCGTGGAGGACAAGCTCATCATCGCCCAGAAACTCGATGAGCTCGGCATCGACTATATCGAAGGCGGCTGGCCCGGCTCCAACCCCAAGGACAAGGAATTCTTTGCGCGCGCCCGCGACCTCGCCTTCACCCACGCCCGCCTCACCGCCTTCGGATCCACGCGCTTCGCCAAGAACCCGGTCGAGGAAGACCGCAACGTCCTTGCGCTGGTCGATGCCGGCACGCCGGTGGTTTCCATCTTCGGCAAAACCTGGGACCTCCATGTCCGCCGCGCGCTGGGCATCACCGAAGACGAGAATCTGCGGCTCATCTCCGAAACCGTCCGCTACCTGAAGGAGCACGGCAAGGAAGTGGTTTACGACGCCGAGCACTTCTTCGATGGCTACGTCGCCAACCCCGATTACGCCCTGCGCACCTTGGAAGCCGCCCACGCCGCCGGCGCCGATGTGCTCTGCCTCTGCGATACCAACGGCGGCACCATCACCGGCCGGCTGGTGGACGCGGTGGGCGAAGTGCGCCGCCGCTTCGAAGGCGTCATCGGCATCCACACCCACAACGATTCCGACCTGGCTGTGGCCAACTCCGTGGCCGCCGTGGAAGCCGGCGCCACCCACGTGCAAGGCTGCATG
>CAWDOH010000024.1:0-79114 GCA_963803725.1 Bryobacterales bacterium
TATGTGGCCGCGACCAACTTCATCTGCAGGATTCGCCCAACGCCAAGCCGTACGCGGATTATCACGAGCTGATGGCGCAGCCGGGGCTGGATGCCGTGGTGGCGGCCACGCCCGATCACCAGCACTTTCCGGTTCTGCAAGCGGCGCTCGACGCCAAAAAGGACGTGTACCTCGAAAAGCCCATGTCGCACTCGCTGGAGCAAAGCCGCCAGATGATCCAGGCCGTGCGGCGCACCCAGCAGATTGTGCAGATTGGCATGCAGCGCCGCAGCGCGCCCGCGGTAATCAAGGCCAAGGAGCTGCTGGATAGTGGCATTCTGGGCCGCATTACGCTGGTGAAGCCGATGTGGAACTGGAACATCTCCAAGGCGCTCGACAATTCGCCGCTGCCCGGCAAGCTGGATTGGAAACGCTTCCTGGGCGCCGCACCCGATCGCGACCTGGAACCCATGCGCTTCCGTTCCTGGCGCTACTTCTGGGATTACTCCGGCGGCAACATGACCGACCAGGGCACGCACCTGATGGATGTGGTGCAGTGGTTCACCAATTCCGGCCCGGTGCGCTCGGCGGTGTGCTACGGCCAGAGGGCCAAGAACACCGGCTCGGAAGTGCCCGACGTTTTCTGCGCCGTCTTCGAGTATCCGAACCTGATGGCCACCTGGACGCTGAACTATTGCAACTCCTACGACAACGACTGGTCGATTCAGTTTCAGGGCGACGAAGGCACGATGATCCTGAACAACGCGGGTTACCGCGTATGGAAGGAGCCGGTGCCGAAGAACCCGGACCCCGTGCAGTCGATGGCCGCGCCCATTCCGATTGAGACGCACATCCAGAATTTTCTGGATTGCGTGCGCTCGCGCCAGCAGCCTAACGCGCCGGTGGAAGTGGGCGCCAGCGCCGTTTCCGCGCCGCACCTGGCGAACCTGGCCTTCCATGAGGGACGGCAGGTGAAGCTGAGCGACTACGAGGGCTGAGCGGCAACCGGCCCTACTGGCTCACCGCGATGGTCACCTGGTTGGTTGAGGTCAGGCCGCCGACCTGAATCTGCAGCGGCACCTGGTTGCCGGTGGGTGTGCCCGGCGCCAGGATTACGTTGAGCTGGTTCACGCCCACGAAGTTCGGCGAGAGTCCCGAGAAGAGCACCTGCGCGGGCACGCCTCCCACCAGCACCACGGGAGTCGTTGTGGTGTAGCGCAGTGCGTCGGTAGACGCGGCGCCATTGGCCACCGTGGGGCTCACCGGGCCGAGGCCCGTGGCGAGGATAATCAGCCCGCCAGGGTCACCCACTACCGCGGGTCTGGTTGACAGGCCGGGGATGGATCCCGCGGGAGCGGCCAGGCTGCCATCGGGATTGTTAATGGCGATGGCCTGCCCGGTTCCGAAGTTCACTGAAAAAATCCCCGGCGAGAACTGGCCCACCTGGACATTCTGCGGCGGCGACGCCACGCCGTTGTTGGTCACCACCACCTGCGCGGTGCCGGTCGCCACGTTCCACGGCAACTGCGCATTGAGCTGATCGAAGGTGGGCGTATGAAACACGCCGTTGAGCGGCGCGGGAACGCCGTTGATGGTGACGCTGACGTTGCCCAGCGCGGTGGAGAGCGGAATGGAATCGGCGGTGGCCGTGGTGGCCGCCAGGTTGGACCCGAAGATCGAAATCAGCGAGCCCGGCGTGACGGGCATGGTCGGGTCGAAGCTGGCGCTGTTGAGCACGCCGCCGGCCGACACCGAAGGAGTTTGACTGAATGCGGCACTGCAAAGAATCAGGATTACCAGGAGTCCCTTCATGCCTTCCATCTTACGGGCGGCCTCCCAGATACGAGGCGCCCTGCGGCACAGTTTACGAGATTGTTTCAGATGTAAGGTAGGAGCGGTGGGGCAGATTTTACCTCTGCAAAGCACGCAGTGCGGCCAGCGTCTGGGCCACCTCGGGATGCTTGCCGCCATCCAGACCGGCCGCTTCCGCCGCTTCCGCCGCCGCTTGCGAAGGGCGGCCTTCCAGGCGCAGAAGTTGCGCCAGCATCCAATGCGGCTTGAACCAAATAGGGTTGTCGGCGATGGCGCGGCGCAGCGCGCTCTCGGTATTGGCGGCATCGTTGAGCGCGGCGGAAACTTCGGCCAGGGTGTACCAGGCATCGAACGGGTCCTCCGCGGTGCGGGTGGCTTCGAGAGAGGCGGCGCGCGCCATCCACAGAGTTTGCAGCCGGTGCAGGGCATCGCCCTTCTGCGACAGGGCCAGCAGGCTGCGCGCATACCACAGATCCGCGGAAGAGCCCGGCAAGCGGTCGCGCTGGTAGGCGCGGTATTCGGCTTGGGCCTGCGCGCCGTCGCCCGCCGCAAACTGGCGGCTAGTCAGCTCCAGTGCGCGGTCGGCAGAGGCATAACGCACCGCCAGGAACAGCATCGCCGCGGCCAATACGGCTGCCGGAATTCGCACGGGCGAACGCGCCAACGCCGTGTCGTTTGCGGGCGCCCGCGCCACGCACAGGGCGATCACCGCGTAAAACACCAGCGCCGTGGGGATGGTGAACACGGTGAACTGCTGCGCGACGATGCCCGCCGCCAGCGCGGCGCCCAGCCACGGCTTCGGTGTCCGCCACGCGGCCAGCAGGCCCATGGCGCAAAGGGCCACCAGGCAGGCGAGGCCCGGCACGCCCTGGGACACCCACGCGTCCAGGAAAATGTTGTGCGGCGATTCGTGGGCGAAGTCCGGGTAAGCGCGGGCCAGTTCTTTGGATTCGAATTGAGGGAACGCGCCGGTGAACACCTCGGGGCCGAAACCCGCGAGCGGCCGTGCCATCGCCATGCGCAGGCTGTCGCGCCAGAGCAGCGGGCGGGCGCCGCCCCAAGGGTCTTCGCGAAACCAGCGCGTGCGGCTGCGCAGGCCCCAGCCAGGCGGCGAGAAGTAGAAGGCTGCCGCGGCGGCGGCCAGGAGCGCAGCGGCTATCATCATACGGCGCGAGATGCGGAATCCGCGCATGCCCGCCGCCGCAACCACTCCGGCGACCAAGCCGAGTAGAGTTGCGCGCGTGCCGGTCAGCGCCATGGCAGTGAAACACAAAGTGGCGCAGCCGTACGCCAGGCGGCGCAGGCTAGGAGCCGACTCCGCACGCGCCAGCGACAGGCTGAGAAAACCACCCATCAGCAGCAAAGTTGCGAAGTAACTGACGTAACCCAGGGTTCCCGGCGGACGAACGATGGTCCAGACGCCTTCGCCGATATGATAGCCCGACTTAGGCAACAGCGGGTCCCATCCGAAGTACTGTGCGATCCCGTAAGCTGCGGCAATGGCGCAGGAGCTGGCCATTCCGCGCAGCAAAATCGCCCGGCCACGCTCGCCGTTCTGGGCAATCAGCCAGGCCAGCAGCAGGACCGCCAGTTGAGCCACCGCTCCGAACCGCCGCCAAGTGGAGCCGAACAGCGACAGTGCCGGATGGGCCGAAAGCGCGCACGCCACCAGCAGCCACGCGGCCGAGGCGCCCAGCGCAACCGTCACACCCCGAGGCGGCCGCCCGCCGCGCCACGCCACGGCGCAGGCCGCCGCCCCCACCAGTAACACTAGTAACTTGGGGATCACGTCGAAGTAAAAAAACAATCCGGGGGCAATAATTAACGTAGTCAGGCCGATTACGGCGGCCTGTAACAGGGGCATACCGGCTACACTAACTCAGGAAGCCCAGTGACTGAGTCGTTTGACGCATTTCGTTACATGAGTTACATGCGGTCGCGATGGCAATGGATCGGCGCGAGCTGCCTTACGGCCACCACCATTGCCGTGGCCGTAAGTGCGCTTCTGCCGCGCCAATACACCGCCACCGCGCGGATGGTGATTGAGCCTCCGGGCGGCGCGGACCTGCGCGCGTCGGTGGCCGTCAGCCCGATTTACCTGGAGTCGCTTAAGACCTACGATCAGTTTGCCGCCAGCGACAGCCTCTTTCAGACGGCGGTGAACCGCTTCGGGCTGCGGGCCCTGGTCGGTCCGCGGCCCATCGAGTCGCTGAAGAAGCGCGTGCTCCGGGCCGGGCTGCTGCGCAATACGCGGATTCTGGAAATCTCGGCAACGCTCTCCGATCCGCGCAAGGCGCAGGCGCTGGCGCAGTTCATTGCCGAATCCACAGTGACGATGAACCGCTCGCTGCTGACCGCGGGCGACCAGGACATGCAGCGCGGCATGGAGCAGCAGGAGCACGACCTCCGCCAGCGCCTGGAGGCCACTGAGGCGGCGTGGAGCGACCTGATGGCGCGCGAGCCGGTCTCGGGCTTGCAAGCCGAGGGCGAAAATGCCGTCGAGCTGCGCGCCAACCTGGAGCAGCAATTGTCGAGCGCCGATCTGGAGATTGCCGATGCCGCCGACCGGCTGGCGCACGCCGGCGCAGCCGATGCGGCTTCGCTGGAACGGGTGGCCGCCAACGCACGCGCGCGCCGCGACCAGATCGGCAGCCAGTTGGACGCCGTGAGCCGCGAGGAGCGTGACCGCGAGAACCTCATCTCGCTTCGCCTGGCGCATCGCGAGCGGCTGGAAGACGAGCGCCGCGCCGCGCAGACGCAGCTTACCGCGCTGGAGACACAACTGCGTGAAGCGCGCGGGGCGGCGGCCTATCGGGGCGAGCGCCTGGAAATTATCGATCCCGGAATTGTGCCGGAGCGGCCGTCGTCGCCGAATCTTCCGCTGAACGCAGCGGCGGCGTGCCTGCTCGGGCTGTTGCTGCCGATTCTGTGGTTCACATTGCAGATGAGCTACCGGGAGCAGAGCGAAGCGCATGCGGCCGCGCCTACCGTCGCGGCGGCCGGCGAGTGGAAGGGCCGGATGCGGCGCGCCGGAGGAACCGGATGACCGTCGCGGCGGCCCGCGAGCAGCTTCGCCCCTGGGCTGCCGGTGCGCTCTTCGGCGGATACGCCGCGGCCATCGCGCTGGCGCCGGGCTGGCGAACCAAGGCGCTGCTGACCGCGCCGGCGGTCTTCATCCCGCTCGCGTGGTGGGTTCTCGGAACGCCTTATCGCTGGCTCACGCTGTTTTTCGCCGCGGCTCTGTTACTGCCGCCGCTGCCGGTTGCCCTTGGCGATTCCGGGCCGCACGTCTGTCTGCTGTTCGCCGGGTTCGGCCTCATCGCCGGACTGGTTTGCCTGCGCGATTGGCGGCTCGCGCTTGATGGCCCCGGTGCGCCCCTACTGGCGCTCGCGGCGATTCTGCTGGCCAGCGTGGCCGCGGCGGCATTCTACTCCGGCCTCGCCGCCGCGGCGGGCAGCCTGGCGCGCGTCGCGCTGTTTGCCATCGCGGTGTACGTTTATTTCTATCCGCGCGTGCCGGGGACGTCGGGAGCGCCGCGCCTCGGCGGGCTGTTCTACCTGGCGGCACTCTCGGCGTTGTTCGCTTGTGTGGATTTCTACTTCCAATTCCCCGCGCCGGCCGGATACGGGCCGCAATTCGTGTGGCTGGATTCGGGCGTCTACCGCCGCGCGCAGGGAGTGTTTTACGAGGCCAGCACGCTGGGAAACCTGTGCGCGTTTTTCCTGGTGATGATTGCCGTGGCGCTCACGCGGCCACCAGCATCGCGGCCCGCACCGCGCAAGGCGCTGCTCGCCGGCGGCGTCATCCTGCTGGCGGCGTTGGTGCTTTGCTATTCGCGCGCTTCGCTGGTGAACGTGATGGTGGCGCTGGCGGTGCTGGCGTGGCTCAACCGCCGCCGCCTGCGGCTGGCCTCCCTGGCGGCCGTCGTGGCATCGGGCGCGGCCGCCGGGGCCGTGCTGGTGTGGCGTGTCTTCCCGGCCTTCGCACTGGCCTATTGGATGCGGCTCTCCGCCTCGGCCGAATACTTCTTCAGCGGCACCGAGGGTGTCTTCTCCGGAAGGCTCGCAAGCTGGCGCACGCTGGCCGGGTGGATCGCATCGCATCCGTGGCAGACACTCTTCGGCATCGGCTACAAGACGCTGCCGTACACGGATTATCTCGGCGCGCCGGTGGTGGCCGATAACATGTATCTCAGCCTGCTGGTGGAAACCGGCATCGCCGGGCTGGCCGCGCTGGTATGGCTCAACGTCGCGATCCTGCGCGCGTCGGCGCGGGCGACCCGCAGCGGCGCTGGCCTCCGGGCATTCTGCGGCGCGTGGATGCTCTGCTTCTGGGCCGGGGAAACCGTGCAGATGGCCTCCGGCGACATTCTCACCTACTGGCGCATCCTGCCGGTGTATTTCTGGGTGCTGGCGCTGGCCATGCGGTCATGAACCTGGTGATTCTCGACCAGTTCAGCGATCCGGGCGGCGCGCAGCAAGCGCTGCTCGACGTTCTCCCGGCGATGCGCGCGCGCGGCTGGCAGGCGCTGGCGGGCCTTCCCGGCGGGGGCGCGGTTTTCGATCGCGTGCGCGCGTTGGGCTTCGATGCGGAACGGATCGCGTGCGGCCCGTTTCGGTCGGGGCGGAAATCCATCCGGGACACCGTCCGGTTCCTCTGCCAAATACCGCGGCTGTCGCGCCGGATCGGCGGCATGGTGCGCCGGAGTAGCGCCGCGCTAGTTTATGCGAACGGGCCGCGCATTCTGCCCGCCGTACCCGCGGGCCTTCCGGTAGTCTTTCACGCGCACAGTTTCATCGGCCCGGGCGCGGTGCGCGAGCTTGTCGGCTGGTCGCTTTGCCGCACGGGCGCGCGGCTGATTGCCAATTGCGAATTCGTCGCGCATCCGTGGCGGCGCTTCGTGCCCGCGGAGCGCATTGCGGTGATCTACAATGGCGTCGCCGGCGCCGCGTGCCGCCCTGCCGCACGCGCGGCCGAGGAAGCCCCCACGATTGCGTGCATCGGCCGGATCGCTCCCGAAAAAGGGCAGCTCGCTTTTGTGCAGGCGGCTGCGATCATCCATCGCGCCCTGCCCAAGGCACGGTTTCAGATTGCCGGCGCACCGCTGTTCGGCGAAACCGGCGCGGCGCAATACGACCGCAGGGTGCGCACCGCCGCCGCCGGGCTGCCCATCGATTTCCGTGGGTGGGTCGGCGATGTTGATGCGCTGCTCGCCGGGATCGACCTGCTGCTGGTTCCCTCGGCTCCGCACGAAGCCACCACGCGGGTGATTCTGGAATCGTACGCCGCCGGCGTGCCGGTGATCGCTTTCCGTTCCGGCGGCATTCCCGAGGTGATCGAGGAGGGCCGCACCGGCCACCTGGCTGGATCGCCGGAAGAAATGGCGGCCCTCGCCATCGATCTTCTGCGCAGCCCGTCGCGCCACGCAGCCATGTCGCAAGCCGCGCAGGACTGCTGGCGGCGCAGGTTCACCCTGGAGCGCCACCGGCGCGAACTATTGTCCAGGCTGGAGATCGCCGCGGGAAAAGCCGACGCGGAGGCGCGGAGGAACGGAGAAATTCGCGGAGAAGACATTTCGACTCCCTTGCTCAGCGCCTTCGGTCCCAGAGGGGCACCCCCGCGTCAAGGCGGTCCTCCACACGCCGGTTTCTGGTCCCATGAACGAAGACGCCCGTCGGCGTGGAGGCTCCGGGTCACCTTTCAGCCCCGGGGCCCCTCGGCGCGAACCGTCCCCACCGCCGGCCATCGCAGCAGCAGCCCGAACAGGGCGGCGGCGGCCAGCGCCAGCAGCGCGGCTGCGGTGAGGGTCCACGCGTAGCCCACGTGCGTAAACAGGCTGCCGGCGCCGAACGCGGCCACGGCCTGCGCGCCGAAGGCCACCAGGTAGTTGATGGCCGAGGCGCCGCCGCGCTCGCGCTCGTCCACATGGTTCATCACCAGGGTGTTCAGGCCGGGCTCGCTCATCCACTGGAAGGACATGTACGTGGCATACGCCAGCACGGCCGCCGCGGCGGAGGGTTCGGACGCCAGGGCGCCCAGGCCGAACGCCGTAGCGGTCATCATGAGGACGATGCCTCCCAGCAGGCCCATCCGCCGGATGATCGCGGGCGCCGCCAGCAGGGCCGCAATCTGCGCCAGTTGCGCCGCCGAGAGAACGCTGCCGATGCGCTCCACGCTGAATCCGAGGCGCGCGAAATAGAGGTTGTTGAACGGATTGAAGGCGCCGGTGGCCAGGTGCCACAGCGCGAAGGGCAGCAGATACAGCGCCAGAAAGCGGCTGCGCGGCCAGACGCGGTGCTGCGGGGGATTCTGCTCCGTTCCGCGCGGCCACTCCTTCAGCCGCAGCGCGGGCAACGCGGCAGCCGCCGCCAGCACGGCCGACGCGAGCAGCACCGGCCGCTTCCCGCCCATCCATAGCGGCAGCCGGCCGCCCAGCCAGTTCCCGCCGATTCCCACGGCGAACATGCAGGCGAAGAACGCGCTGAAGGCGGCCGGGCGGCGTTTCTCCTCCACAGCACCCGCAATCATCGGCGCGAGGATCACCGCCCAAACCGAGAAAACCGCGCCGCTCAGAAATGCCAGCGCGGCCAGCGGCAGACGCGCGCCCACCACGGCGCGCAGAAACTCCGCCGCCGCCATGGCCAGGATGGCCGCCAGCAGCGTCCGCTTCAGGCCGAACCGGTGCGCCACGAAAGCGGCAGGCAATGTGCCCACCACGCTTCCGGCGCGCATGGCGCCATTCACCACGCCGGCGAAATCTTCGTGGAAACCCAGGTCGAGGAGGAATAGGTTGTAGAGCAGCACGAAAATGAACAGCGCGAAATTGAACACGGCGGCCGCCGCCAGGAACCACCAGAACTGGCGGCCCAGCGGCCCTGCGGGCGCTTCCCCGCGACCGTAGATCCGGTAGAGCCACCGCACCCCCGTGAGCGCGGCGCGCGGCAGCGATACGGCATGATGCCGCAAACGCCGCAGCGCGAGGGTACGCGATTGGGGCAGCGGGGCCGCGGGGAACAGCCTGCGCCGCGCCACCCGCCATCGATCGCCCCACGAATCCAGCAGCCCGAGGTGCAGCCACAACTCGTCCTTGTTGGCGCGGAAATCGCGGATGGCCGGAGAGAGCGCGTAATCCGCGAACCACGTTTGGGCCCCGCGGGCAAGTGGCGCGTCTCTTCTGCGACCTCCGGCGCGATGCGGCCGCCGAACCATTCCTGCGCCAGGCGGTATGCCACGGCTTCCAGGCGCCGCAGCTCGGGGCTGTGCAGCGCGCGCCACGTCCTCCAGAAGGAGGCGTCCTCCGCCAGCGAGTCCAGCAGCCGCGCGATCTCGTACACATGAAAAGGTTGCACGCTGCCGCGCAGCAAATGCCGGAGCAGGTGCAGGGCGGCATAGCTGAGCGCGTCTGCCGGGCACAGCATGGCAAGGTCGATCGCGGCCATCGGGCGCGTGGTCCGCCGCTCCCAGAACTGCTCCGTGCCGGGCGCGGACAGCCGTTCGAGACGCGGATTCCAAAACTGGAAGTGCAGCTCCACGGGCAGTGGCATTTCGATATCGAAGTAGTCGCCGCGAAACTGCCACGTGTGCTGGCGCACCATCACCGGCAGGTGGTCGGTGGGATAAGCCTCCATGCCCGCCGCCGGCCGCCAGCCATCGGCCATCAACACGTCACGCGCGCGCTCCACCGCGGGCGGCGGAACGTACAGGTCCACATCGTGCTGCACCCTCGCCAGCGCAACCGGGAACAGCGCGGCGTGGGTGATGCCCTTCAGCGCTACGAATTCGATTTGCGCTTCGCTCAGGCGGCCATGCAGGCTGCGGTACAACCCTTCGATCCTCGCCAGCTTCGCGGCATAAGTGCGCGCATTGCCGTCCACGCGCTCGCGCACCCATTCGGGCATGGCGTCGCGGGCGGCTTCCCGCAGAGCCAGCGTCAGCCGGCCGCGATCGCAAAACTCCAGCGCGCCTCGCCACTCCGTATCATTGAGGTGCGCGAGACCCTCAGGCCGCGGCTGCGCCAGGTGCAGCGAGGCCAGCACCGCGGCCGGCCCCGCCGGAAGCCCGCTACAATTGGGCCAGCGGTTCGGCAATTTCAGAAATCGTACCGCAGGGCAAACTGCATGCGGCGCGGATCTCCGGAAGCCAGGATGGCGCCGAAAAATGGCCCGAAGTCGGGATTGTTCCCGGCGATCCCCCAATTGGGATGGTTGAATACGTTGAAGGTCTCCGCGCGGAAACGGATGGACTGGCTCTCACGCACGCGGAAGGTGCGCTGCAGGGCCACGTCGAAAATGTTGTTGCCGGGCCCCGGCAGAACGTCGCGGCCGGCATCGCCGAACGTGTAGAGCGGCGGCGGCGTAAAGGCGGCGGTGTTGAAGAAGTGCTCGGCGGTACGCTGGCTGCGCGGCAGCGTGACGCTCACTCCCGGCACCACGTTGGGCCGGTTGGGCGTGCCGGAGTTGGCATAGTCGATCGTGAAGTAGAACGGGTCCTCCGGTGTGCCGTCCTGCAAGGTGACGTTCCCGCTCAGCGCCCAGTTGCGCAGCAGCGGCCGCGCGAACGCCGCATCCGGCAGGCGGTAGACGTACACCGCCGCGATGCGCCGGCCTGGGTTGAAGAACGAAAGGCCGCGTTCCAGCCGCAGGTTGCGCTCGTCCTGCGCCCCCACGCTGTCGTACTCGCCCTGAATCACGCTATCGGCGTCGTCAATGGATTTCGACCACACGAAGCTGGCCAGCAGCGACAGCCGCGCCGAGAGATTCCGCTCCACCTTCGCCTGCAGCGAATGGTACACCGAGTTGGCGATGTGCTGCCGTTGGATGATGGGGCCGAGCGAAGGCCAGGTGCGTAGCGATTGCAAATCGCCCGGCCGCGGCGGCAGATCCTGGCCCGTCTCCACGTGGGCCGGGGTGTTGAACTGGCGGTAGCGCCCCAGGTGCGTGCCCTTCGAGCCGATGTAGGCCAGCTCCAGCAAGGTGTGGCCGGGCAGTTCGCGCTGGATGCTCGCGGTCCACTGCTGCACGTAGGGCGTGCGGGCGTGGGGGTCGAGTCCGAAATAGGTTGGAAAGCCGGTGTTGGCGGTTTGCGGGAAGCCGTTTTGAGTGGTGAGCACGGGCGGCTGGTTGCCGGCGGTTTCATTCTGCACGTTGAGCAGGCCATTCAGCAGAAGGTCGTAGGTTTCCACGGCAATTTCCGGGCTGTCGTAGACGCCGTAGCCTGCGCGGAACACCATGCGGCTGGCGAACTGCCAGGCCAAACCCAGGCGCGGGCCGAAGTCGTTGTAGTCGGGGTCGGTTCCGGATTTCACGGTCACCAGCGCCGGCGGATTCGGAAGCGTCGAATAGTCCAGGTTCAGCAGCCGGTGGCCGGCGTCGGTATAAGGCGCGGCGTATTCATAGCGCAGTCCCAGGTCGAGCGTGAGCCGCGGCGCGATCCGCCAACTGTCCTCCACGTACCCGGCGTACACGTTTTGCCGCATGTACGCCTGGCCGGATCCCTGCGTCCGCGTGGTGTCCTGTGGGAAGCCCAACAGAAAGTCCGCAAACGCATCGCCGCCCACCTCGCCGAAGCCATCCTGGCTGGTGAACACGCCCGAATAATCGTATCGCCCGCGCGTCAGGTCGCTTTGCAGGTAGTTGAGATTGAAGCGCAGGAAGTCGCCGCCGAATTTCAGTGTGTGGCGCCCGAAACTGCGCGACAGACTCTGGCTGCCGTGCCACAGGTTGTCGCGCTGCACCTGCGGTAAGGAGGGCGAATCGGTCACCAGCGAATAATCCGTCACGTTGAAAAACGGCAGGCCGAAGCTGAACGGATCGGCGGGTGGGTCCGCCAGGCCCAACTGCTGCGCCACGTTCACGTGGAAAACCGATTCCGGCACGTCGTACATGCGCAGCCGCGTAAAGGAGAACCGCGTCTCGCTCACCATGCTTCCCCACTCGCGGATATACCCCAGGGCCGCCTGCTGCGCGCGCACCTGCTCAGTGGTGGGCAGCACGGGAAACGATCCAGCCAGCAGGTTGCCCTCTTCGTTGAGCGTGTAGCGGCCGGTGAGCGTGCCGCGATTGCCGAACTGGTGATCGATGCGCGCCGATACGCTGTCGGTATTCATCTGGTTGGGCGTGGCGTCGCGATAATTGCCGCCGGAGGCCGTGCTGTTGGGCAGCGGCTCGTATTCCGCCAGGTATTTCAGGGCGATGGGGTCCAGGCGCGACTGCGGAATCGCGTCGCCCGGAAACGGTGTGCGGATGCCGTTCGCATCGAGCGTCAGAGGATCGTAGAGAATCGAGCTACCAGCGAAATCACCGGCGCGCGTGGTGGCGTTGGGGACGATCGCCAGGGTGGAATTGCCCTCCTTCTGGCGAATGCCTTCGTAGATGCCGTAGAAGAAAGTATTCTTCGCCAGCGGCACGGGGCCGCCCAGCGATCCGCCGAACTGATTCTGCCGGAAAATCGGCCGCGGGAGCGTGGGATCGTCGAAGTAGTTGTGGGCGTCGGTGAATTCGTTGCGTATGTATTCGAATCCGCTGCCGTGAAAATCGCGAGTGCCGGACTTGGTGACCACGTCGATGGCGCCGCCCCCCGATTCCGGAAACTCCGCCGAAGCGAGCGACGACTGGATGTGGAATTCCAGCACCGAATCGATCGGCGGGTACACCGCGATGGCGAAGGTATTGCGGTCGGTATCGTAAGCCCCATCCAGCAAAAAGGTGTTCATGGTGGAGCGGGCGCCGTTGATCGGCGGGTTCAGCGCCACCGACCCGCGCGTGCCTTCCTGGACGTCGTTATTGACATCGTGCACGAAGCCGCCCAACTGCCGCGGGATGGCGCCGGGGCCCATGGTCACCAGATCGATCACGTTGCGCGAACCCAGCGGAAGCTGCGCGATTTTGGAATTGTCCATGCGGTAGCCCACCGTGGGGTCTTCGGTATCCAACGGCGAAACCGACGCCGCCACGGTGACCGCGTCGGATTCTTTGCCCACCGCCAGCCGGATGTCCTGCCGCGCCTTCTGGTTGACCTCCAGCGAGATTCCCTTGGCCTGATACGGGCCGAACCCGGGCTTCTGCGCCCTCAGTGTGTAGCTGCCCGGAGCCAGTTCGTCGAACGTGTAGCTGCCGCCCGAGTCGCTGGTGGTGGCGTGCTCGAAGCCGGTGCCTGCCTGCGCCAGCGTGATCGCCGCGCCGGCCACCATTGCCGCCGATTGATCGGTGACCGTGCCGGAAAGCGCGGCGGTCGCCACCTGCGCCTGCGCCGCTGCCGCTATCAGCAGGAATAGAACGGCCGGTTTCATATCGCCAGGGTCTCCAGGATTCCGATGGCTTCCTCCACCGTCTCGTAGCGCATCCGCCACGCCGGTGCTTCCGAGAGCCTGCGCACCGCGCGCTCATGCAGGGAGTCCACCGGTTCGCCGTAAGAGGGCATATCGCTCAGCAGCCGATCGATGGCGTCTTCCGGCGCGATCCTCTGTAAGCCGGACGTGCCGGAGCGGCGCTCCAGAAACACCATGCCGCCGATGGCCGCGCGCGGCGCCGTGCGAATGTGCGGCAACTCCGCCAGGGGAACCTCGATGCCGATTTTTCCGTTGGGCCGTGCGCGCACCGCGTAACCTTCCAGCTCCGGGAACAGGCTGGGCGCATCCAGGCGGAAGCGCGCCCGCCGCGGCCGGCCGATGGCGATGCGGTCCGGGCTTTCGGGCAGCAGCCACGTGCAATCGTCGGTGACGAAAGTCCAACCGTCTCGCGCGCAGGCGTAGGAAAGGGTGCTCTTGCCCGCGCCGGAAGGCCCGCTGAGCAACAGACCCGTTCCCTTGCGCGCGACGCACGCGGCATGCACCGGAACCAGGCAGCGCTGCGCCAGCATCAGGTAGGCCATCGATTCGATAAAGAACCACCGCAGCCAGGTGTGGTCGGCAGCGGTCTGCTCCGATACCTGGAAAAACCCGAATTGCGACCGCAGGTCGAGATGCGCGAAGTTATCGGCATCGGCCACAACCGAATAGAGGTGCCCCTGCATGCGGTGCACCGGTAGGGGAGCCAGGCCGCCTTCGGGCTGCACTAAGACGCGGAAGGTGATCGGCTCGCAAGCGAATTCCTGAGCATCGGGTCCCCAGGCTTCCACCGCCGCACGCAGCACTTCGCGCGAGTTAGTAGCAATATTCAGCCGGAAGCCGGCAGGATAGTAAGTGCCCGTAAGAGAGAGATCGATTGCGTGCCTCAGCGGGTCGTTCCGCTTTCGCGCTGCTTGCGTATTCACAACCCATTGAATAACACGCCCTGGTGTTTTACCGCTGTAAATCTATCCCTGCGCGGAGGCTGCGGAAGCTTGTAAGATAGCCGTCATCTTGCGCGTAAATTCGGCTTCGCGGAAACGTTGGGCCCACGCCTGCAAACAGGCCGGCTGGATCTCGCTTTCGACCGCTTCGAAGCCCGCTACCGCGTGCTGGAGGGATTCGGCGGTGGGGTCGTCGTAGAGAATTCTGCCGAACGGCGGTGCGGTCTCCAACACGCCGCCGCGGCCCAATGCGATCACCGGTTTGCCGCTGGCCAGCGCCTCCACGGCGGCAATCCCGAAGTCCTCTTCGCCGGGCAGCAGAAATGCGCGTGAGCGGGCGTACAGTTCGCGAAGGTCCGCATCGCTCACGCGTCCCAGGAACTCGACGTTGCCTGCCGCGCCGGCACGCAGGCGCCGGTACTCCGGTCCATCGCCGGCGATCTTCAGCTTGCGCCCGCTGCGCGAAAACGCACTTACCGCCGTATCTACCCGCTTATACGCCACCAGCTCCGAAACTACCAGGAAGTAATCCTCCGCGGGATGGTGATAGAACGCCGCGACGTCAACGGGTGGATACACCACTTCCGACTCGCGCCGGTAAGTCTTCCAGATTCGCTGCCGCACGTTCTCACTATTCGCCACAAAGCGATCCACGCGCGCCGCCGAGGCGTAATCCCAGAGGCGCAGGTAATTGGCCAGCGGCGCCATGGCCGCGCGTTTCCAGCGCGAGCGCACCCATTCGCAGCGATACGCCGGGTACAGATCCCACAGGTAACGCATGGGTGTATGGCAGTAACAAACGTGCTCCGCGCGCGAGTGGGTGATCACGCCCTTGGCGGGACCGGATTCGCTCGAAACTACCAGGTCATACTCGCGCAGGTCGAAATTCTCCAGCGCCAGGGGCATCAGCGGAAGCAGCGAGCGGTGCGCGCGCCGCAGCGGGTTCAAAAACGAGGCCGTCACGCGGTGGCGCCGCACCTCGCCGCTGAACGCCGCGGGATCGGCGAACAGGGTGAAGATGTCGGCTTCGGGCAGCAGGCGGCAAAGTGCATCCAGCACCTTCTCGCCGCCGCGGCGGTGAAGCAGCCAGTAATGCACGATCGCCGACCGCATTTCCCAAGCTTTACATGGCGACATCGCGCGGACTTACGCGCGCCGCGCTTTTCACAAATCATTTACAAGTCCGGAACCTGTGCGCTTCGCGCCGCTCGCTACCATGCCATTGGAGCAGCCAGTGGCATCTTTTCCAGCCGTCCGGGAAAACATTTTCGTGGAGAATTGGAGTTGGCGCGTGGTGGGCGCGTGCGAGCGCCTGGCCGCGCTGTGGCTGCTGGCGCTGGCTTCGCCGGCCGTTCTGGCCAGCGCCGTTTTGATCCGGACGCTTAGCGGACGAGCGCCGTTCATCGCTCACCGGCGCGTGGGATGGCGCGGGTCCATGTTGTGGATGCTCAAATTGCGCACCATGTGGACTCCCGATTCCCCGGCGCCCGCCGCGTGCGGTTGGGTGGAGTTCATTGCCGACGATGCCGGGCCGGCCGGCAAGCGATCCTCAGATGGACGCGTGCCGCATGCCTTCGCGCGGTTTTGCCGGCGCCATTCCATCGACGAGCTTCCGCAACTCTGGCACGTGGTGCGCGGCGAGATGCTCCTCATCGGCCCGCGGCCCATCACAAGGCGCGAGCTGCGCGAATATTACGGCGCTGCGGCCGGCGAGATTCTGCAACTCAAACCTGGCATCGCCGGCCTGTGGCAGACCTGCGGACGCAGCCGGCTGACTTACCGGGAGCGCCTGCTGCTGGATCTGGAATTTGTCCGCCATCGCTCGCCCGGCATGTACCTGCGCATACTGCTGCGCACCATCGGCGAAGTGTGGTCGGGCGCCAACGCCTGGTGACGCCTCATTTTCCGTATAGCCGGCGCGGCTCCGTCTTCGCGCCGTTCAGCAGCCGCTTGCGTTCCTCCGGGAGGGTCTTCCCGGCGCGGTTGATATAAAAGTTGAGCATGGACCTGGCCGACTGGAGCGGGGATGCCTTTCTTCGCGTGCTGCTGTCCGCCGAGCGCTTCAGCGACTGGGCAATTTGTATCGCGCTGTCCAACGCAAATACGCCCTCCTCGAGGTCAAGCGCATTGCTGTGCTCCGTCACGTCCTGTGACCACCGTTTCGGCATATAGGTCCCACTTCACCGCACCGGCCCGGCGGCAATGCCACGCGTCTACTATTTCTTCTTGAGCTGCTCCTGGGCCTGCTCGGCCAGCGTGAGGTGCTGCTGAAGAATCGGCAGCGTCTTGGCAGCGAAGGCCTTCACGTCGGGGTCCATCCCGTGATCGGCCTCGTGCTGGAAGGCGGCGATATCGTGCTTGTGATCCTTGACCATATCTTCCATGTAGGCGTGGTCGAACGCGGCGCCGGTCAGACCGGAGAGACGTTTCTTGGTAGTCGCATCCTTGGGGTCGAGCGCGGTGGGCAGGCTCATTCCCTTGCTGGTGGCGAGCGCCTTCAGTTGGTCGTTGATCTTGGTGTGATCGTCCACCATTCGCTGGCCGAACTGTTTCACCAGTGCGTTGGAGGCCCGTGCGGTGGCCACTTGACCGAGCTCCACCTCAGCCATACCCCCTTGCGCCGCGCCGGTTACGAAAGTACTGTCGGACGAAGAGATAATCCGGTTGGCGTGGTTCTGTTTGGCCGCTGCCGCGAAGGCCAGCAGGCCGAAAATACTTATCGCCATCAGAAGTTGTTTCATAAAGAATAACCACTGCACGGCGGGTTCCGTCAGGCTGGTTGCCGCTGGGGCTATTGTACTGCGCGATGCCCTCCGTGGAAGGGCCCGCCCGCGGGGCGCAACGCTAGCCTGGCGCACGGTGGCTAGGCCGCGCCAACCTCCTCCGCCACGGTGCGCGTCACGCTGTTGATTCTGCGGAGCAGGATTACGAATGACCGCATCTGCGCCGGCAATTCTCGCGCTTTGCAGCCGCATGCTGCGAGAACCTGTTCCACAAATTGGTCGGCCCCCTCAGGCGCGGGCATCGGCTCGGACACGCGACCCTCCAGCCGGTCCGCCATTTCGTCCAGCATGCGCGCGGAGTTTTCATTGTACTGCCGAAGTGCCAGGATCCCGGCTTCCGGCAGCTCGAATCCCGTCAATCGCAAGGCGTATCTCAGGGACGCCCGGCGCATTAAGAAAAGCGTTCGCAACTGCGGTTGCCAGCGGCGGATCTGGTCGCGCAGAGCGAGGGCTTGCGGCCGCGAAGGGCCAAATTCGAACAACACGCCATCGGCTAGAGATCCTACTTTGTCCCACTCCCGATTGAGCATTTCGCCAAGAACGTAACTGTCTTTGATGGCGGCCTCGATATCGCTCGATGACGGTTCCCGCGTGAGCTGAGCCAGCAGGCGAATAGCGGAGACGAATGCGGTTTTCATTTCGATGGCAGCCGGTTCGGCCCAAAGATGATCAACAACCAGCCACATCATAAACAGCCCTAAAAGGACACCGGCGAGGCGGTCCCGCGCTACGGACAGCGACAATTGCGGTGCGAATTCCTGCAGGTGGATGAGATAGAAACCAAAGGCCGTTTGCAGGCCCAGATAAGACAAGCGGGAGCTGGCGGTCATGATCCAGGCGGCGAGGAATGTGACTGGCGCAAAAACCACCACAAACCCGGTGATGGAGTCGAGGGATGGCAAAACGAAGATTTGCGTGCCCATACCCAGAACGCCGCCAATTAGGAAACCCAGGAACCGCAACAATTGTTTCTGCCGGGATGCGCCGATGGTAGAAAGGGCAGTCACCACGCAGGTGGTAACTGAGGTGCTGAGGCCCGGCCAATCAATCGCGTGATAGATGACGTAAGCGCCGCCGGCCGCCAGACAACCTCGCAAAGCAAATTCATAGTAGCCCGGATTGGAGAGTGCATTCACGGCAAATAGCTTTGGCTGCGGCAGGTCGTCCGCACTCGCCAGGTATTCGTTGATAGTCCGGGAGCCGGCGAATGTTTCGGGTAGGAACGTTACGGCACCCTCCATCTCCCCTAACAAGGAAGCTGCGACGGTGGTCTCGTCACCCGCATCGAATTGAACCGCGTTAGGGATCCGATGCTGCGTCAAATCATCGTGAATGCTCCCAATCGCAGCGGCGACGTTGCGTGCTCGGGTCTGAATAACCGGCGACGTCTCTAATGGAGTTTGCGCGAGCGTGACCGCAATATCCACGAGCCTGCCGGTGAGGGCCGCGACGCCACTCATTTGCAGACGGTACGAGTGGGAATAGGCAGACCTCTGCAAGAGACGCCGTATCCTGGATGTCCCCACCGCCCGCATCCGGAGGATATTCCTTTTCGTCGCATTATCGGGAGCGCGGCCTTCGGCATAGGAAAGCAGCACACTCCGGACGTTAGCCAGGCGCCGGGCGATGGGGAGGACGATATCGTCCCCGGGCCGGGTCCGGGCAAAGGCCAGTTCTATAGCGACCGTTACCGAAGCCCCGATTGCCACCGCTAGAATGATCCAAAGCGTCAATTCGACATTTGTCTCCGCCGGCACAAGGCTGTCCCATAGGGGAATTCCGACCGACATAATGACGGCGAAGATCACCGCTGCGATGTAGTTGGTGACTGTGGCAATCACGTAGAAGGCCAGGAAAAAGGAGCAGATGTTCCAGAGGAAATGCAGCCACGGAATGCTGATCACGAACCACGCGCAGATCAAAAGGTAAGCCGCGCCAATGCCGACAGCCATAAGAATCGTGCCCGCCGACCGCACGGTGGCCTGCGGACTCTCGCGGGAAATGAGGAGGGTATACAGCGATCCAAGGTAAGCGAACGGAATGCGAAACGTCTCGCAAATGAGCATGACGGAAGTGGCGGCGAGCACCATACGCGCCACGGTCGCCATCCGGCCCGGGTACGGAGCCAACTCCTCCGTGAGGAACCCCCACAGCCACGGGGCTGGCGCGGTGGCTCGCATGCTTTGCGCGAGAGTGGCCATTTTAGCGTCCGCGAATCGCGACCACCGCCGATTCGCTCACGCGTAACAAGTCCGGCGGGGCATTTTCGATGCGGACGCGAACGGGAAACCGGGAAGCCAGGTGAACCCAGTTCAGGTTGCGCGTCACGTCCGGCAGCCCGGTAGGCTCCAAACGGCCTACGACGTCGGCATCCGGAGTCACGCCAAAGCCAATGCTGTCCACGACTCCCGAAAAGCGCTCGTTGGGTTTCGACAGAACATAGACGTCGGCAGGCATACCCGGAGCGATGTGCTGTAGCTGGCCTTCCCGAAAGTTGCCGATCGCCCACCAGGTGCGGGCGTCAATCAACGTAAAAATCTGCTGGCCAACGTGCGCGTAGGCTCCCTGCGAAATGGTCAGATTCGTGACGCGTGCATCGAAGGGCGCATAGACACGGCAGTTATTGAGATTGTAGCGGGCGGTTTCGATCGCCGAGGCTCTGGCGCCGCGCTGGTTCACCAGAGGATCCAGCGTGGTAACGGCGTGCTGCGCCTGTTCGTGCCCGGCAACGCTCTGTTGCAACATGGCTTTGGAGCGCTGCTCTTGCGCCAGGGCGGATTGCAATCCCGCTTTGGCCAGCAGCAGTTGGGATTGGGCCTGCTTCAGAGCTTGCCCCAGTGCGACCTCCGACGTCCTGGCCCGATCTACTTGATCGACCGTGACGAACTGTTTCACCAGAAGCGGCTCGATGCGGTGCAGGTTGTGATCCGCGTAGTTCCACTCGGCTTGGGCGCGGCTCACGCCCTGCTCGGCATTCGCCACATCGGCGCGCGCCTGATCGACGGCCGCTTCCCATCGCGCGACGTCGGCCGTGCTGGCCTGAATATTCGCCTCCGCGACAGAGACGGCGCTCACTAGCGATGCGATCCGGCGGCGCTCATCGAAAATCTGCCCCTCGAGTGTCGCCTGTTCGGAGATCGTTCTCTCCAGGGCGTAGCGGTACGGCCGGTCGTCAATTTCGAACAGGAGATCCCCTTGTTTGACAAACTGGTTGTCGCGCACATTCAAATGCAGAATCGGGCCTTCCACCTGCGGAGCGATGCCGATGAAGTTGGCGAATATCTCGCAATCATCGGTTCGCGGATGACGATTCTGATCGTAGATCACCACCAGGCCAGCGGCGATTGCGCCGGCCACGATCGCGCCGCTTACGAACCGGCCAACGATTTTTCCTGTCTGCGGATTCACAGGAGTTTTCCTCGCTATTGAAAAAAGGCGAGCCACAGCGCGCAGGCGAACAGCGCAGTGAGGCCGGGATAGGTGAGGACGGGGACTGCGATCACGATCCCGAGGCGCAACAGCACCCAGCGCGCCGCGAAGGAGAGCAGCAGGCCCCCTGCGAGACACAAAAGCCAAGCCGGAAAGAACGATCCCAGAAGGTCGAACGACGGCGCTCGGGCGCAGCCGGCTAACCAGATGGCTACAAGGGGGACGGCGATCGCGCGCCGCTGAGTGCCGCTCATCGGCGGGGCGTACGTGTATTAGCCTGGATCGAATCGGCGGCACGGTAAGCCAGATCCGCCAGGGCAGTAAGTACCTGAGTGCGCGCCAGCACATCAGCCGAGCGGGCCCCGGCGAGCACTTTCTGCGCGGCCGTCACATCCAATAAGTTCCGCACACCATAGTTGTAGGACTCCAGAGAGGAGTTATAGGACTCGGTGGCCGCAGTCAAAAGCGCTGTTGCTGCTTCACGCTGGCGAAAAGCCGTGGTCAGGTTGGCATAGGCCGTCCAAACCTCGTCTTCGATGCGGTCGGACACAGCGCCGACCCGCGCCTGCGACTCGCGGACGTCCGCCTCCGCCTGCGCCAGGCGGCTTCTGCGCGCGCCTCCGTCAAATACCGTCCAGTTCAGGGTCAGCCCCAGCCTGGCCCGTGAGATCGGCTGTGTGTCCCCACGGAAGATTTTGCTGCTGGAAGTATAGCGACTCGGCAGTAGGTTCGGCTTGAAATTTCAAATCGGGATAGAACGCCGAGCGCGCCTGCCGGCGCTCTGCATTGGCGGCGCGGACGTTTGCGGCCTCCGCCTGGAGGTCGGGCCGCTGGTCGAGCGCGCGCTCGATCACCTGTTCGACCGTCTCGCTGATCGATTCGGGGGTTGGGATTTCGTCCAGAGGCTGAATGGGAATCACCGTGGCCGCGGGAAGGCCCAGAGCGGTGGCCAAATCGCCCCGGGTGATTTGTTCCACCCCCAGGATTGTCCTGGAGGTCATATTGCGCCTGGGCGGTGGCGCTGCGCGCCTCCAGAACATCCGGCAGAGTGGCCAGGCCATTTTGCAGACGCGCTTCGGCGGCCTGCTGCACCTGCTCTGCGTTGGCCAGACTCGCCCGGGCGGCCGCCTCCTGGCCTGAGGCATTCAGCAGCCGGTAATAAGCCTGCTGCACCTGAAAGATCAGGTTGCGGTGAACGTCGTTGAAGGCGAAGTTTGCCGCCAGTAACCGCGCGCGCTCCGCATCGATTCGCCCGCGGCGGGCGCCAAAATCGAAGATGGTGTAGCTGAGATCGAGCGAGGCTTGAAACGCCGGGATCGTAAAGCGGTAGAAACGAGTCCCGAAAGGAACCTCGTCCCGCTGCACGCCGGAGATGACTACAGCGGACAAGAGCGGAAAGAGTTCGCTGCGGGCAATTCCCACAGCTTCGCCTTGGGCGATGGCGCTTTCCCAACTCACGCGCGTTTCCGGATTGTGGCTCTCGGCAAAATCGATCAGTTCCGCTAAGGAGTAGGCGTTTCCAGGGGGAGGAAGGAACGCAATTTGACGATAGCGCTTCCCCTCTTCCGCGAGGATTCGCGTCCTCAGGCGAATTCCAGGGACGATTTGGCGAAGCAGGCGGACTCTGCGCGAAAAGAGGAGCAACCGAGAGGATCATCACCAACCAGAGACAAACACGGTTTCATTAAGCCGGACGCCTTTAGACGTTGGAAGCCACTCGAACCCTGAAACCGTGATGCATGAGGATGAGCCGATAGGCGTTCCGTGGTCCCGGACAAGATGATTCTGTTACGCGCGGCTCACGCAGATTTTCTTTTCTCGGCGACGAGGTTCGCTCCTGGCTTGCTTTGATTTGATGAGGGCGGCCGAGGATGCTCCTTCGAGCGACAGTCCGTAGCCAACTTCTCGCACAATGCGCTCCTTCAAGGGTTGAATGAAGTGGATGCGCGTGTCGCGGCGCGTCACTTCCGGAGCCTGCAGGTATATCTCCGCCAATTCCTGCGCGCGGCTGAGCGCTTTACCATTTGGCACTACTTCCGCGACCACTCCCCATTCATGGGCCGTGCGCGCCGGCAGCGGCTGCTGGGTGGAGAAGGAACGCTTCGGCTCGTCCCGCTCCAGCGCGATAACTCCACGTGGTAAAGATTCCGTCGCCGGGCACGACGCCCGCGGCATAATGCCCCACGTCCTGGAAGGTCGCTCCCTCGGCCGCCACAATCACATTGGCGAGCAGCGCATAGTCCGAGTGAATATGCGCGCGTCCCTCAATCGCCGCGATGACCGGCACGCGAATGTTGGCGATGTTTTCCAAAACCTGAGTGCCTTCGTCGTGAATCTGACTCCAAACGCCCGGATCGGAGACGTCGCCGAAAGATGACCAATCGACCCCAATAATGAAGTCCCCGCCTGCGCCAGTCAGGATCACGATCTTGTTCTCTCGATCCTGCGCAATCCGGTGAAATGCATCGACAACCTCCGTGTGATGGAGTGCCGAGAAAGTGCATGGCCCGCCGTTGCTGTGAAATTCGACGACCAGCACACCCTTGGCGTCTCGCGTCAGCTTCAGACTGCTGTAAGCAGTGAAGTAGTTATCTCGAGGTGTTTGCATAATAATCTTCTCCTTGTCTTTGCTTGCACAGAACCGGCCCCGGGAGCCTGACCCAGTGTGCGGAGAGCGTGCTGGAAGGTAACGTCAGGCTGGTTGCCGCCGGGGCTGTTGTACTGCGCCATGCTCTGTGTTGAAGCGCCTGCAACCCGGGGCGCTTGTGGCTCGCGGTCTGCTCCCGGCGGCAACCCGGTACGTGCCGCCGGGACGTTACGGCCTGCGTATGGCTTACCCGGCGCGGCGCACCGCCTCCACGTTGAGGGTCTGCGCGATCTGGGTCAGCTTCGCGTCGGCTTGCTTTTCCTCGTCCAGCGTTTGCTGCAAAAGTTCCACGGCCTGGGTGTGGCCCATCTGCTGCGCCCAGGAGCGGACGCTGCCATAACCTGCCATTTCGTAATGCTCGACCTTCTGCGCCCCGGCGATGATTCCCGCGTCGCGAACGCCGCGGTTCTCGTCGTGGCTCAGAATGCTCTTGTCTTCGTCGAGAATCCCTTCCATGCCTTTGCAGGTCTCGCCTTTGGGACTCTCGTTATGCAGTTGAAACACGCGCTCCAAACGGGTGACATGACCCTTGGTCTGTTCCAGGTGGTTCGAAAGCGCCGCGCGCAGTTCCGCGGAATTCGCAGCTTCGATCATTTTGGGCAAGGCCTTCACAATCTGGTTCTCGGCATTATACAAATCGCGCAATTCCTTGAGATACAGTGCGTGCAGGGTTTCCAGCTTCATGGCTATCTATCCTCCCCTGCCAGTTTGCGCACAGCCGATCCTCAGTGTCGGTATCCCAGGCTACAAAGGCGCTGCCTGGCGCGCTTTTTTCGGAGCACCGCCGCCGGGCCGGTACCCATCGCAACCGGATTGAGACTTGCGAGAACACGTACGCAACGCCGCCGTTCCACCACTTCCGAACCCGTTGCCGTTCGCATTGCATCTTAGGACACATGGACTTGCAACTGAAAGGGAAGAGCGCCCTGGTGACCGGATCCACGGCCGGTATCGGCTTGGCCATCGCCGCCGTGTTGGCCCGCGAGGGCGCCGCGGTGATCGTGAACGGCCGCACACAGGAGCGCGTCGATACGGCTTTGCGGTCGAGCGGCGCGGCTCACGGCATTGCGGCGGACTTGGGCACCGAGGCCGGCGCCGCTGCCGTGATCGAGCGATTTCCGGCCGTCGATATCCTCGTGAACAACATGGGTATCTTCGAGCCCAAGCCGTTCGAGCAGATTGCGGATGACGAATGGCGCCGGTTTTTCGAAATCAATGTGCTGAGCGGCGTGCGGTTAAGCCGGCACTATATCGGCCCCATGAAGCAGAAGAACTGGGGCCGGATCGTTTTCATTTCCAGCGAATCGGGTTTGCAGATCCCTGTGGAGATGATTCACTACGGCACCACCAAGACCGCCCAACTGGCAGTCTCGCGCGGGCTGGCCGAAACTACCGCGGGCACCGCCGTTACGGTGAATGCGGTGCTGCCAGGGCCGACGGCGTCCGAAGGCGTCGGCAACTTCGTGAACCAGTTGGCCGCTGAACGGGGGATCGGCCGCCGCCAGTTCGAGCAGGAGTTTTTCCAAAAGGCCCGCCCGTCGTCGCTGTTACAACGATTCGCCACGCCTGAGGAGGTTGCCGTGGTGGTGGCGTTTGTCTGCAGCCCGCTGGCTTCGGCGATCAACGGCGCGGCGGTGCGCGCCGATGGCGGCGTGGTGCAATCGATCGCCTAGGTCTGTGACCGGATGACTACGTTTTTCAGCGGGCCAGCGCGCGCGGTGCCAGGCTTATGCATGACGCCGTGGGGCGCCCCCTCAAAAGCCGTGAAGAAATCGAAGCCGGGCAGGGCAAGCTCATCTGTGACCCCATTGCTACTCAATCAGTTAGCGGCTCCTCACGCGGCCGTTTGTGGCTGAAGTTTCTAGTTCGCCGAGTTGGTAGGCCTGCGGTTTTGGAGGCGATGAATGCGCGCGGATTGGTGGCGTTTTCGTAGGCCGCGGCCGGCTGCGGGTCACACTTTCGTTCAAGCCGGCCCCGCCGGCGGGCAGGCTAAAGCAAAGGGCTAAAGCATGCCCCACGCTGTGGTAGCGCAAGCTTTAGCTAAGCTTTAGCTTGCGCCCGATAGATTATGTTTCGGAGCCGTGCGCGTAAGCAAGCGCGTAAGCGGGACAGCACACTAATTCGATCCGATCGCAATATAGGTGGATACCGATGACGTGGCTCCGCCGTAGCTGATGGTAATCGGCTGCTCGCCGGACGCTACTTGCGGAATCACCACGTTGAGCTGCCATTCGCCCGGATAGATCAGCGCGGCCGCCTCCACGGTAGCCGTTACGCCGGCGATGGTCACCACTGGCGGTGTTGTGAGTAGGGTTACCGAGGGCACAATGCCTCCCGGAGTGGCTCCCAGACCGGTGGCGAACAGCTCGATGGTCTCGCCCGGATTTGCCGGAACGAACCCAGTGGCGTCCCCAACGTACGCGCCGTTCAGATGGACGCCCGCCGGGTAAGTCCTGCCGTTTTCCGCGTAAGTGAAGAAGCCCGGCGCCGCTGCGACATAGTTCGCCTGGATCACGGCGCTCACGGCGCCGTCGCGAGTCACCTGTATGTTGACCGGCCCGATGGTGGAGTCGGTGGGCGCCTGGACATTGAGCTGCGTCGGCGAAACGTAATACACCGCCGCGTTCTTGCCGTTGATGGTCACGCGCACGTGATCGATCTCCGCGGGCAGGGTGTTGCCCACGATCTCATCCGCCCACCAGATGCGCGACGCCGTGGCCAGGTTCTGTCCCTGAATCTGCACCCACGATCCCGAGACCATCCCCGGCAGGTAGGTCGCACCGTTGGCCACCGGGTTAGAGGCTGCAAAGGTTGGCGTCAGCAGGGTGCTGGTGTAAGTGGAATAGAGGTTGTTCTTGGGAATGCTGTTGCTGTCGTTGACCTGGCCAAGCACCTGCTCCACCTGGGAGACGACGTTGTCGATGAAGGTGCCGCCGCTATCCTCGGACGTCGTGCCGGTCACGGGCGTGGGATCCCCATTGAAGACCACCGCCCAGGTATATCCGGAGACTGGGTTCACCACCAGATACGACGCGGTTCCCGGCAATGCCCCGTCTTTGCTCCATCGCAATCCGCCGGTAATCTGGCTGTAATCGAAGCCCAAACCGTAGAACGTTCCCGCGGTTTCATTCTGTACCTGCGGATCGACCTGCATGGAGGCGAGGGTCTGCGCATTGAGCAAGGCGGTTCCGCCGCTGGCGCCCGAGATGCCGTTCAGAAAGCGCGTCACATCCACCATGTCGCACACCCACTCGCCGGCGGAATCCACGTCCTCCATGAAATGATCGCCATAAGGCCCCGGAACCGGGCTGGTGATCCACGGAAAGACACTTTGCACCAGCGCCGCGCCCGGCACATCGTAGTAGGTCGCTTCGCCGTTCACCACATCGGATTGCATGGTGGCGCCCAGCTTCTGGCGTCCGATGCTGAGCGGCTTAAGGATGTTCTGCTGGATGTACTGCTCATAGCCTAAGCCAGAGACCTGCTCGACGACGCGGCCCAGCAGGCAGTAGCCGAAATTCGAATACGCGTAATAAGTGCCCGGGGTGTGCTGCACCGGCTGGCTGAGCATCACGGTGATTACGTCCGCGTCGGTCGAAGGCGTGGGATGTCCGAGCGCCTCGGCGGCGGCCTCCACCAGCCCATCCAGCGGTTCGCTGTAGGGCACGCCGTTGAAGTGTTGCGTGGTGGAGCGGTCCCAGCCGCCGGTATGCTCCAGCAGGTTCTGCACGGTGATCTGCAGCAGCTCGGGGTTAATCGTTTTACCCGGCAAGGGCGTGTAGTTCGTGAGGATCGTGCCGAACACCGAAGCGGTCAGCGATAGCTTTCCCTGCTGCACAAGCTGCATGATGGCGATGGCGGTGAAGGTCTTGCTGACGCTCGCCACGCGGAACAGCGAATCGGGCTGCACGGCGGTATTCGCCGTGGTATCCGTGCAGCCATAGCCGCGCGCGAAGACCAGCCGCCCGTTGTAGGAAACGGCCAGCGCGCCGCCCGCCACGCTGTTGGTCGAAAGGGCGGTTAGCATGGTCTGATCGAGACCTGCCATGGCCGGAATCGCCGTGCCCGTTACCGAATTCGCGCAGGACGGCTGAGCCGCGGCGCCTGCGACGCAGAGAAAGGGAACAACCAGAAGTTTGGTCCGCATGAGAATTGGCCCCGAGAATGACCCGCCTTATTTGCCGCCTTTCCAATCCGGCAGGCGGCCCGGAGTCGGCGGCGCGCCGGCGGCGTCGAGCTGTTTTTCGAGGTTGTGGATGTCGGTATCGATCAGCTTGCGGAGCTTGGGAATCTGCACGGCCAGCTCATCGGAGCCGATCTGGTACTGCTCCATGGCGGTCTTGGTGGGATGGCTGGTGGTGCCGCGGGTCGCGCCGGCGGCGGACTGGATGCGTTCGGAGATGGAGGCCGGCACCCCTTCGTTGTGCGAGCGCCAGATACGGTCGCCGGAAAGCGCCAGGTTGATGGCGTCGAGGTCGCGCTGCAAGCCCAGAGCCTGCTCGTGCAGCTTGGGCGAAAGCGTGGGCGTGGCATCAATGGCGCGCTTGATGGAATCCAGGCGCGTGCCGGCCTCGGTGGCGGCTTCCTCGGTAGCGGTGAGAGCCTTCTGCAGGCGGTCGATCTTCTGGACGAAATCCAGCATGGAGACGTGCTCTTCCTCGGTGTACGGGGTGGCGGAGACCACTTCGATGCTCGCCGATCCGGGCAGGTCGGTGACTACGCCGTTCACGCGTTTGGCCAGAGCGACGGTGTATTTGCCCGGCAGGACGAAGGCGCCGCCGCCACCGCCGCGGCCTCCGCCGAAGGCTGCCGCCATGGCGGGGTCGATGGCTCCAGCGCCACCGCCGGCACCACCTGCGCCGCCGCGGCCCCCACCGCCACCAAAGCCACCGCCGCCGCGTCCTCCACGGCCGCCACCGGCCCCGCCGCCGCCCAGCGGCACCGAGGGCGCCAGCGCGATGCCCTGGTCACGCAGATCCCAGGTGACGCGATGAATACCCGCGGTGGCCGGCTCATCCAGCCGCCGCACCACGTTGCCCTTGGCGTCCTTGATGGTCAGAAGAATCGCCGGCGGCTCTTCCAGCGCTTCCGCACGGAGTTCCTCGGGCGTGGGATAAGGCGCGGTTTCTCCGCGCTGCGCGGCCTGGCGTTCACGCTGCTGGCGTTCCTGCGCCTTGGTGCGGATGGCCTCCTTCAGGTTGTAGGTGATCATCGCGCCCACAGCCGGGTTCGGCGCGGTGAAATGCAGGGACCCCAGATCGCCGCCGGTGTTATAGGGGATGTACTCCAGCGCCTTGCGGACCGGGAAGATGGCGCTCTCCTTCTGCATCATTTCGGGCGTGGCCGCGCGCAGCGGGCTGTAATCGTCCAGCACGTAGATGCTGCGGCCGAAGGTGCCGATCACCAGGTCGTCCATCTGCTTCTGGATGGCCAGGTCGCGCACCATGGTGGTGGGCAGGCCGACGTTGAGCTTGATCCACTTCTCGCCGCCGATGTTGGTGAAGTAGAGGCCGAATTCAGTGCCGGCGAAGAGCAGGTTCTTGTTGACGGGGTCTTCCGCGATGGCATACACGCCGCCGCGCTCGGGCAGATTGCCGGAGATGTTGACCCAGGTATTGCCCATGTCGGTGCTCTTGATCAGGTACGGTTTGAAGTCGCCGTTCTGGTGATTTTCGTAGGCCACGTACACCGTGCCGGCGTCGTGCTGCGAGGCCACGATGCGCTGCACGTAGGCGTTCTCGGGCACACCGGCGGGCTTGTCCACTTTGCGCCAGGTCTTGCCGCCGTCCTCGGTCATCTGCACCAGGCCGTCGTCGGTGCCCACGTAGATCAGGCCTTCCTTGACCGGCGATTCGGCGATGGACGAGATGTTGTCATAGAGCGCCGTGGAGACGTTCTTCTGAATGGCGTCGATGGGCCAGACCTTACCCATCAGCGGCAAGGTGTTGCGGTCCAGGTGGCGGGTCAGATCGGGACTCACGGCCACCCAGGAATCGCCGCGGTCGTCGCTGCGGTAGAGCTTCTGGGAGCCGATGTAGAGCCGCGTGTTGGAGTGCGGGCTGATCGATGAACGGCGCGTCCCAGTTCCAGCGCAGTGCCGGGTCGCCCTTGGCGGGCTTGCGGCTGAATGGAAACGCGCTCGCCGGTGCGCTTGTCGAAGCGCACGATGCCGGCGTTCTGGCTGGCCGCGTAAATCGTGTTGGGATCCTTGGGGTCGACGCGCGAGTAGAAACCGTCGCCGCCGTTGGTGACGAAGCAATCCGCATTGGTGAGGACGGTGTTCTTGGTGCGGGCGGCGCAGCCCACACTGTTGTTATCCTGCGTGCCGCCGTAGACGTGATAGAACGGCACGTCCTCATCCACGGCAACGTCGTAGAACTGGCCGGTGGGCAGATTCGCTTTGAAGATCCAGGTGGCGGCGCGGTCGTAAGCTCTCGTAGAGGCCGCCATCGCAGCCCACTAGGTAATGGTTATTGTTGTGCGGGTCGATCCAGATATCGTGATTGTCGACGTGCTTGTTGCGGGTGCCGAGCTGGCCGTCAGGGTGCGGCCGCCATCGTCGGAAACCATGATGTTGACGTTCATCACGTAGACGCGGTCGGGGTTGGCGGGGTCCACTACCACTTTGCCGTAATACTGGGCCTGCGTGTCGGAAGAGTTGCGGTGCTCCCAGGTAATGCCGCCATCCGATGACCGGTACAGGCCGCCGCTGCCCTCGGCTTCCACTTCGGCGTAAATGATCTTGGGATTGGAAGGCGCATAGTTCAGGCCGATGCGGCCAAGGCCGATTTCGCCTTGCCCTTGCGGAAAGCCACCCTGCACCTTGGCCCACGTCTTGCCGGCGTCGAGGGAGCGCCACAGCGCGCTGCCGGGGCCGCCGTGGATTATGCCGAAATAGCTGCGCTGGCGCTGGTGGGTGGCGGCCAGCAGGACGTCGGGATTCGCCGGGTCCATGAGGATGTCGGTGCAGCCGGTCCATTCATCTACTTTGATGAGGCTCTGCGACCAGGTTTTGCCGCCATCGGTGGTTTTGAAGAGGCCGCGATCGCCGCCGCCCTTCCACAGGGGACCCTGCGCGGCCACGTAGACCACGTTGGAATCGCGCGGGTCGACCACGATGCGGCCGATGTGCTCGGAGGACTTTAGTCCCACATTGCGGAAGGTGTGGCCGCCGTCTTCGCTTTTATAAACGCCGTCGCCATAGGCGGCCGCGCGCTGGCTGTTGTTCTCGCCGGTGCCCACCCAGACGATGGAGGGATTCTTGGGGTCGATGGTGATCCAGCCGATGGAGTAGGAGCCGTAGTTTTCGAACACCGGAATCCAGGTGGTCCCGTCGTTCTCGGTCATGAAGATGTTGCCCGCGGCCAGCGCGATCATGTAGTGGCTGGTGCTGTCGGGGAACATGGCAATCTGCAGGATACGGCCGGAGATCATGGCCGGGCCGATTTCACGGGCGCGCAGGGATGCGAAGGTGCGTTCGTTAATGGGGTCCTGGCCGGCCCCACCGCGGCCACGGCCGCCACGCCCCCCTTGCGGAGGGGCGTCCTGCGCAGAGATGGCAACGGCGAGACACAACAGGAGCGGAAAAAGCTTCATGGGGGGAGTATAGCTCATGGAGAAAGGTGGGGCTCGGATTCACCGCGGAGAGGTGGAGGGAGCGGAGGAAGCGCGGAGAAAAACCAACAGATGGAGTAGGCGGAGGGAGCCTGCAGCTTCTGTGTCGGGAAAGGCGCCGCCGCGGTGCGCTCACTTACTCACCGCGTCCCGCCGGTGTGGTTGTTTTCTATCCTTTATATATCTTGTTGTATCTCGTTGTATCTTGCCGGGACATTTGGAACCGGTTCCGTACTCCTCCGAAGAGGAGCACTCCCCCGAAGGGAAATGTGCCACAAATGGCCGCCTTCCGAACGTTGAATGCGTCTGGTAGCCGACTTCAATCCCCTGCAGTGGGCACGGCATCGCATTGTCGAAACGGGCTGCGCTCGGCGAGCGAGCAGCTTTTTTTCAAGTTCAAAGTAGCACGGGCGCTTGCCGGTTCCGGATAACCAGGTCTGCAACTGATTGAGCCGATTGAAAAGAAATTGCGGGTGCTTTGTGAACGCATCAGTCTTCGCCTGGCGGGCGGGGCGGAAAAGCCGGATCGCAAGAAGGCGCCGCAGCCCGGCCGTCAATGCTCTTGTCTTTGCGAGACCGCCGGTGCGCCAGGTCTCCGGCCGCGAGGTCGATGCTGAGCCGCGACCGTAAAAGGAAGCGACCCCCGTGGTCGGAGCCTACGCCGTTAGGCCGGCGCTTACCGCCTGCAGGCGGAAAGTCAGGTCGCCGGCTTCGTGCTCGGCATCCACAACTACCGTTTCCCCATCGTGGATGGTGCCTTTCAGCAGCAGGCGGCCGAGCGGGGTCTCGATCTTCTTCTGAATCGCCCGCTTCAGCGGACGGGCGCCATAGTGTGGGTCGTAGCCGGTGCGGACCAGGTTGGAGCGGGCGGCCTCGGTGAGTTCCAGGGTAATGCGGCGGTCCGCCAGGCGCGCCCTCAGGCGGGCAAGCTGGATCTCCACGATCTGCTTGAGCTGTTGTTCGGTAAGGGCGTGGAAGACGATCACCTCGTCCACGCGGTTCAGGAACTCGGGGCGGAACTGGCGGCGCAACTCTTCCAGCACGGCCTCCTTCATGCGCTCGTAGCCTTCGCCGGCGGAGCTGCCGCGATATTCCAGAATCCGCTGGCTGCCCACGTTAGAGGTCATAATCACGATGCTGTTTTTGAAATCCACCGTTCGCCCCTGGCCATCGGTCAGACGGCCATCGTCGAGCACCTGCAGCATCACGTTGAAGACATCGTGGTGGGCCTTTTCGATCTCGTCGAACAGGACAACCGAGTAAGGACGTCGGCGCACCGCTTCGGTCAACTGGCCGCCTTCCTCGTAGCCCACATAGCCCGGAGGCGAGCCGACCAGGCGGGCAACGGTGTGCTTCTCCTGGTATTCGGACATGTCGATGCGGATCATGGCGCGCTCGTCGTCGAAGAGGAACTCGGCAAGGGCGCGGGCCAGCTCGGTTTTGCCGACGCCGGTGGGTCCCAGGAAGATGAAGCTGCCCACGGGCCGGTTGGGGTCCTTCAGGCCGGAACGGGCGCGGATGACGGCCTCCGCCACCGCCGTCACGGCTTCGTCCTGGCCCACCACGCGCTTGTGCAGCTCGTCTTCGAGGTGCAGCAGCTTTTGCAGCTCGCCTTCCATAAGTCGGGTCACGGGGACGCCGGTCCAGCGGCTCACCACTTCGGCGATATCTTCCTCGTCCACCTCTTCTTTAATCAGGCGGCCTTTGGAGCCGTCGGCCGCGGAGCGCGCGGTTTCCTCCTGTAACTGGCGTTCGAGGGCCACCAGCTTGCCGTATTTCAATTCGGCCGCGCGGTTGAGGTCGTACTGGCGCTCGGCGCGCTCGATCTCGGTTTTGACCTGCTCCACCTGCTCGCGCAGCTTTTGGAGCCGCTCGACGGATTTCTTTTCGTTCTGCCAGCGCGCCGTGAGGGCGTCGGAGGAGGCCTTCTCGTCGGCCAGCTCCTTTTCGAGCTTGGCCAGCCGCTCTTTGGATGCCTTGTCTTTCTCCTTGCGCAGGGCTTCGCGCTCGATTTCGAGCTGCATGATGCGGCGGCGCGATTCGTCGATCTCGGCGGGCATGGAATCGATCTCGGTGCGCAGGCGGGCGGCCGCTTCGTCCACCAGGTCGATGGCCTTGTCGGGCAGGAAGCGTTCGGTAATGTAGCGGGAAGAGAGCACCGCGGCGGCCACCAGGGCGGCATCTTTGATGCGCACGCCGTGGTGCACCTCGTAGCGCTCTTTGAGGCCGCGGAGAATGGAGATGGTGTCTTCGACGCTCGGCTGGTCCACCATCACAGGCTGGAAGCGGCGCTCCAGGGCGGCGTCCTTCTCCACGTGCTTACGGTATTCGTCGAGGGTGGTAGCGCCGATGCAGTGCAGCTCGCCGCGGGCCAGCATGGGCTTCAGCAGGTTGCCGGCGTCCATGGCGCCTTCGGCCTTGCCGGCGCCCACTACGGTGTGCAATTCGTCGATGAAAAGGATCACCTCGCCGGCGGATTCCTGGACTTCCTTGAGCACCGCCTTGAGGCGCTCTTCGAACTCGCCGCGGTATTTGGCGCCGGCGATCAGCGCGCCCATATCGAGGGCCACGATGCGTTTGTTCTTGATCCCTTCGGGGACGTCGCCGCGGATGATGCGCAGCGCCAGTCCTTCGACGATGGCGGTTTTGCCCACGCCCGGCTCGCCAATGAGCACGGGGTTGTTTTTGGTGCGCCGGGAGAGCACCTGGATGACGCGGCGGATTTCCTCGTCGCGGCCGATGACCGGGTCGAGCTTGTCTTGCGCGGCCAGCTTGGTGAGGTCGCGGCCGTAGCGCTCCAGGGCTTCGTAGGTGGCCTCGGGATTCTGAGACGTGACGCGCTGGTTGCCCCGCACCTCGCGCAGGGCCTGCATCAGGCGCTCGTGCGTGAGGCCGAATTCCTTGAGCAGCTTGCCCGCGGTTCCGGATTCCTGAATGGCCGCGAGGAGGACGTGTTCCACGGAAATGTAATCGTCCTTGAGCTTGCGGGCCTCGTCTTCGGCGCCCGTCAGCAGGCGGTTCAGGCGCGAGGTAACATACACTTCGCCGGGGGAACTGCCCGGGCCGGAGACTTTGGGCAGGCGGTCGAGGTCGGCTTCCAGGCGGGCGGCAAGCGGCTCGACGGGGATTCCGGCTTTGGCAAGGATGGACGGCGCGAGGCCTCCCTCCTGCTCCAGAAGCGCCGCCAACAGGTGCTCCACATCGATCTGCTGGTGTCCGTAGCGGACCGCCTTGCTTTGGGCGGATCGGATCGCTTCCTGCAGCTTCTCAGTGAACCGATTGATATCCATACTCTTGTATTAACAGAAGCAGGCGCATCCCGGACAGGGTGCTCCGTAAAATACGTGACGCCGGCTACGGCTGGATTTCCGGGGCCGCTGATCCGCCGCTCAACAGATGCTGTGAGAATGCTTACCGGTTCACGGAACGGAAGGCCCGGCGAGGGCATCCAGTTGATTTAGGTGCTGAGGTGCGGACACTGGGTGCAGTAAGAAAACAATGGTCACAGATCGCGGGGATTTGGTGCTTGCTCATGCATAGTAAGAGCACATGGCCGATCCACGGACGCTATCATTGCCGGCGGTGCCGGCGGACATTTCGGGTACCGTTTTAAACCGGCATTCGGTTCGCGCTCAAGAGCGGTCCTTTCCTTCCATCAGGTTTTTCCCGCAGTTCCCCAGCCGGTATGGGGCGGTATAATCCCTTCGGTGCGCCCGCACAGGGCGTGGACCTGTCCGAACAGCCGGGAACTTCGAGGCGCGGACTGGGTCATCCCACGCGAAGGAGAAGAGATAACGGGGTTCCTCAAATCGCCGGTCACGCCTTTCTAGCCGCTGCCTGGTTGCGACGGCCAGGTGCTCATGCGGATCAGTTGTTCGGCATGCTTGAGCGCTTCCGGGGTCAACTTGTGCCCGGAAAGCATGCGGCCGATTTCGCGGGTGCGGGCGGCGGCGTCCAATTCCTCGATGGCTGCGGCGGTGCGGCCGTTGGACTCCTGCTTTTCGACGCGATAGTGATGGTCGGCGAAGGACGCGATCTGCGGCAGGTGGGTGACGCAGAGCACCTGGCTGGCGGCGGACAGCTTTTTCAAGCGGCGCCCGATGCCTTCGGCGGCGCTTCCGCCGACGCCGCTATCGACCTCGTCGAACACGAGGGTGCGCGGCGCGGATTGCCCTTTGGGCGCGGCTAGACAGGTTTTCAGGGCGAGCGCCAGGCGGGAAATCTCGCCGCCGGATGCCACTTTCTCCAGCGCCCGCGGCACTTCGCCCAGATTGGGCGACACCAGGAAATCGATGCGGTCGGTGCCCGACGCGGACCACGGCGCGGCCTGGATCTCCACGCGGAACACCGTGCGCTCCATGGCAAGCTGCGCCAGTTCGGCCTCGACCTGCTTTTCCAGTTTGCGCGCCGCGGCCTGGCGCTGGGAACTGAGGTCGCGGGCCAGTTTCTCGAATTCGGCCGCCAGGGATTTCTGCTCGGCGCGCAGCTTTTCCATGCGCTCGCCGGCGTGCTCCACGGCCGCAATCTGGCAGCGGACTTCGTCGAGAAACGCCAGAATGGCGGTGCTGGACGCCCCGTACTTGCGCTTCAGCTTGTCGATTGCGGCCATGCGCGTTTCCACTTCTTCCAGGCGGCCGGGATTGGCCTCCAGGCGCGAAAGGTAATCGCGCAGGCCGTAGGCCAGCTCCTGCAAGCTCAGGTCGGCTGCGTGCAGGTGCTCGCGAAGGCCCGCCAGCCCGCTATCGATCCGGCACAGCTCCTCGACGCGTTTGGCGGCCACCCGCGCCTGCGTGAGGGCGGATTGCGGCCCATCGTAGATGGCGGCGTAGGCCGCCTGGGCGGCCTCCTCGATGCGCTGCACGTTTTGCAGCACGCGGCGCTCGTTTTCGAGGGCGGTCTCTTCGCCAGGAGACAACCCGGCGCTTTCGATTTCCTTGCGCTGGAACGACCACAGGTCCAGCAGGCGCAGCTTCTCCTGCTCGGAGCGCTCCAACTCATCCAACTCGGCGGACGCCGCGCGCCACGCCCGGCAAGCTTCGGCGACGCGCGCCAGCAATTCGCGGTGGCCGCCGAACTGGTCCAGCATTTCGCGCTGCGCATCGGGCGAAAACAGAAGCTGCTGGTCGTGTTGTCCGTGAATATCGGCCAGGAGCGGGGCCAGGTCCTTCAGCAGGGCCGCCGAAACCGGCCGGCTGTTGACGAACGCGCGCGATTTGCCACCGGCCAGAATCTCCCGCTCGATGAGCACCTCGCCGTCTTCGGCTTCCAGGCCGGCGGAGTCAAGAAGCGGCTTCAGGCAAGGGATTTCGCGGACATCGAAAATGCCGGCCACGCGCGCACGGGCCGCCCCGGTGCGGACCGCTTCGGCCGACGCGCGGGCGCCCAGCAGCAGACCCAGCGCATCCACCACAATCGACTTGCCGCTGCCGGTCTCACCGGTCAGCAGATTCAGGCCTTCGTGGAAGTGGACGCGCAGCCGCTCCACCACTGCATAATTCTCGACCACCAACTCCAGGAGCATTCTTGAGCACGATTATAGCGGGCGGCTCGGGCGCGCGCGGGGGGTGGGGTTCTCACCGCGGAGCACACGCATCGACTGATGTCGATATTCCTGGGGCGAGGAAACTCCTGACAGGCCAGAGGCGGGCGCGGGACTCATTCGACGCGGGGGGTGCCCTCTGGGCCCGGAGGGCACGGAGGAAACGCGGCGACAACCAAAGGCGAGGCCGGAGAAGCAGAGTTTACGGAGAGGGGCGGCGGATTGCCGGGTCAAGTTTTCTTGTTATTGAACCGGTAGCCGAGAATTGCCTTGATCAGCAGGTGGTCGGTGGCCTGGGTCACGCCAATGCCGACTCCGAAATTGAATTCCCAGTTCTTGCCGAAATCCACGTCCACCGCGGGGACGATGTCCTGCTCCTGGTCGCGTACCGCATAGAAGTCGGTGATGGGGCCGAGCGAGCCGTAGTATTCCACGCCGGCGGCGATCCGTTTCGTGAGATCGTAGCTCCACTTGAAGTTCGGCGAGAAGGTCAGGCCCTGGCCCTTATCGGGGCCGTGGATGGTCAGGTCCATGGCGGGGTTGAAGGCCAGGTACCACTTCTCGATTTTCTTGTCGATGATCGGCCGGATTTCCCAGGTCCAGGTGTCCTGCGAGATTTCCGGCCGCTGCCAGCCGATCTCGTTCGAGATGCTGATGCCAACGGGCAGATGGTACTTGTCGGGGACGGCGAATCGCGGGCGGATGTGCGACCCGACGTAGATCCAACTGCCGTCGGGTTGAATGGTGGTAAAGATGTAGAAGCCGCATTCGAACCAGTCATTAAAGCCGTGGGTGATCTCCACGGTTTCGTGTTCCGCGTGATTGGTGGGGAGCACGCCGTCCACCACGCCCTTGCTTCCGATGGCCGTGAAGTTGCTGTGCAGTTCCACCATGGTGACCGCCGGCGCTACCAGGTCGGCACCGTAAACCTGCACTTCGTAATTGCCCTGGGCGAGCAGAGTGGCCGCCGGACAGGCCAGCCAGATGGTAACCGCAAAAAGGTAGCGCAAGATCCCAGACACCTCAATGGTCAGATTGGAAACTGCTGTCTACACACTTTACCAGGGGCGGGGTGCGGATTTCTACAGAGCGTGTGGGAATGATGGCTGGCTGCGGGTTCGCGGGCCGGCGGACCCGGCCTGTCGGCGTTCTCAGTGGCCCTGGGAGCCGGTGCCCGAGGCTCGCTCGGACGGCGCGGCAGGCGGCGCGTTCCGCTCCGGTGCCGCGATATAACCGGCCCGCGCGCGCACGATCAGCTTCCCCCGGTGCGGCGCGGAGGCTTTGACCCGGATGGTCCGGTAGGTGTTGTCGAGTTTCGGATTGGAGGGGATGTAGCCGATGGTGTATTGCTGTCGAATGTCCTCGGCGATGCGCTGGCAGATCGGCACCACGTCGGCAGTCGCCTCGGGAAAGAACGCCTCCCCGCCGGTAGCGCGCGCCAACTTGCGCAGAACCCCGGGATTCTGGTCGCCATCGTTTTCGTCGAACAGGCCGATGGTGTAAATGATGACGTCGGAGCGTTCGGCATCGGACAGCACCTGGGGAAGCCGGTAATGGCTGGCGTTGTCTCCACCGTCACTGATTACGATCAGCACGTTCTTGGCGCGCCCGGCCTGCCCGGCGTGCGCCAGTCCGGCCTCCACCGCATCGTATAGGGCCGTCATTCCATAGGCCGGCACATCGTTGAGGGCCTTGGTCAGCTCCGTTGGATTGGCGGAAAAGAGTTCCGAGGGCGGCAATCCAAGAGAGACGTGCTGATTGAAATTGACTACAAAGACCTCGTCCTGGGGATTGCTCGAGCGGACGAAGGTCACCGCGGCAGCGGTCACATCCTTGCGTTTAAACCAGCATTTGTGCTCTCACAACAATATTCGCAGCCTGCTGAAGGGTGCAGACCCTGAAGTCTGTCGCCATCTATTGCTGGATAGCTCGTTCGGCAGCGCACAACTGAATCGTTTCTCGCAAATATCTGCTCATCGCATCCACGAAGCCATTCCATTTGACACGATCACTTATCTAGTTGCGCAGAAACAGGAGCAGGGATGTGGCGTATGAGCCAGTACTGCCTCACGTAATCGTTGCGGCCTTGAGAGCATGTAAGGCAAGCGTTCTAGAAGGCCCCAATAATGAATACTCGATTGTGAAGGGGGAATATGAGGAAACCCTCATATTCCCCCTGTTGGTGTCCATAAGCATATGCTCTGGAGACTGAAATATCACTGCGGAGTTCCGATCGAGTGGTTTTTTCATCCAGAGTTGATTCCTGACTACAAGCCACCCAAGAGGAATTAGACCGGCTCAGCGACGTTTTCCACGTCGTTCTTCCCCGTCAGTTGATTTCACGTAACACGCCGTCCGACCACATTAGAGCACAGTTGAACAACTCTACTCTTCGCTATCAGCATTCGCCAATTCTCCGCGCTGTCTACGGTTTGCTTCCCGGCACTGGTTTTTGGGGGGACGGGATCCATCCTCGCTTATCTGATCCTCGCCCGCTTCAGCCCCGACGAAAAGCGCGACTGGTATTCCCTCGCGATCTCGAGCGGCGCGGCGGCGTTCGGAGTGAGCTTCCTTTTTTGGCGCATATTCTGTGCGTCAGACCAACTGATGTCAGGGTCCCGCGGAGCGCTCGTGGGCATAATCACGGGAGTACCCGCGCACCCCGTGGCGTGGTATCTCGTGATCGTGTGGAGCTATGCGTCCGGCGCACAGTCGTAACTCGGCGACAGGACGCTCAATCCCATCGACGGTCTGGCTGCGTGCTTCGTCTATGCGGGCTGGAGCGTCGTGCTGTTGGGATGGCTTACGATTCCCGCGGGCGGAATCGTCGGTTGGATTTTGGGTAAAGCGCTGCGACCCCGGTAGGCCTGCGGGAGTGAAGCGCTCGAACTGACGAAATCGTATACGCTCGTCGGAGTGGTCTGAAATCCACTTTGCGCCGGTTTATGCTGTCGCGCCATCTTCCGGCAAAGTCGAATGTTCAGAGACCGACGGTGAGGGTCGAACGGCCTGTCCCGCGCCATTCGCCGACAACGACGGTCTCGATTGAGTACTTTCCAACCTCAGCAATTAAGCGAGATTCACGTCCTCGGCTTGCAGGCCCTTCGGCCCCTTCTTTACTTCAAAGGTCACGCGCGCACCTTCGTCGAGTGAGCGGTATCCACTGGCCGCAATGGCCGAAAAATGGACGAACACATCTTCGCCATTCTCACGCTGGATAAATCCAAAGCCTTTGGCGGCGTTAAACCACTTTACAGTCCCTGTTTCTTTCAAAGCGACTCCTTCTGCGGTTAGACCCCTGACGTATCGATTGAGGGTGGCACGGCCAACGAATTATAAACTCCAAGGCCGGTCCAGCGGAATTCAAAGGACGTACGAGGACGAATAACGATCTTCAGTATAACACCCTGCGAGCGCGGCACCCCGGGACACCCTAGGATCTGGCCGGCAAAGATCACCGCCTCCGGACACTCGATCGTCGCTGGGCGCTCCGTGTGGGGTGCGCCCGGCCGGCGACCCGCGGCATGCACGCTTTTCCCGCCGCGGAGTTCGTTGTCCGACCTGATCATCGTCCCCTGCCAGATGGAGGCCCGCGCGGCAGACGGACTGGTGGACCTCCTGGAAATTATCGCCATCCTCAGAGGCGAGGACTTCGACCGGTGGAGAATTCGGCGAGCGCGGCGCGCCTCCCGCGCTCTCGCGGCCGACGAAGTCGGCGATTCGCTCCGCGACCGGTCGCCGCCTCCGCTGCTCGATCGTCGCCGGGCGCCGCGTGGGGTGGACGCGCCGGCATGGCCGCCTTGCCCGCGACCGGCCGCCGCGCCCTCGCTCGTTTTCTGGTCCGCGGCGGTTGTCTCGTCCGCCGCTCGAATCGAGTGGATGGGAGCATAGAAATATGGTTGAAACCATGAGAGCGTCACAGTTCTCTTGCTGAGCATCACTGCGGTTTCGGCTCATGCGCAACGGCCTGATAATCGCAGTCTGTCGTTGGCCAGGAAGTGTTGCCTGTCCGCGCGATGATAGGATAGTCGCATGTTGAAGATCATGTCACTGGTGCCGGTGCTTCTCAGCCTGGCAGTGTCTCCGGCCCCTGCGCAGGAATACAAAATTGCCGTCGTTGGGCTGGTCCACTCCCATGTTTGGGGACACCTGCCCGCGATGGCGAAAGGCCAATCCGCGAAGTTGGTCGGAATCGCCGAGACGATCCCTGAATTAGTGACCGCAGCCAGAAAGGTGGCAGGCGATGGCGTACCAATCTATAGCGATTACAAAAAGATGCTCGACGAACAGAAGCCCGACATCGTGTGGGCCTTCGTGGAAAACAACCGCCATCGCGAGATCGTGGAAGCGTGCGCCCCCCGCAAGATTAACGTGATCTTCGAGAAGCCGCTGGCCGCTACATACAAAGACGCGCTCGCGATCCAGGACCTGGCCGCCAAGTACGGCATTAAAGTCATGTGTAATTACCAGATGGCGTGGTGGCCCGCGAATTACGCTGCCAAGAAGGAAGTGGACGCTGGCGGCGTCGGGCAAGTCTGGCGCTTGCACGGCATTGTGGGACATGGCGGCCCCGGTGACACGGGTACGGCCAAGTATTTCTTCGATTGGCTCACCGATCCGGAGAAGAATGGCGCGGGAGCCTTGATGGATTTTGGATGCTACAACGCGCTGTGGGGCCTGTGGTACTTTGGAATGCCTGAATCCGTCTACGCCGAAGTTACTCATCTGCGCCCGGAGGTGTTCCCCAAGGTCGAAGACTCGTCCACGCTGATGCTGCACTGGAAGAAGGCGGAAGGAATCTTCGAGGGAAGCTGGGACCTGCCGCGCAGTTTCCAGGACCTGGAAGTCTTCGGGCGCAGCGGGAGCGTCTATATGACTCGGCAGCGGGTGGAGACACGCAAGGGATCCCGGCCGCCTGCCGAAGTCCCCATGGAGCCGCTGCCGCCCGAGCGTAGCGAACCGGTGGCGCTCATGGTAGATGCCATCCGCAACAACAAGCCGATCGAAGGCCTCACCGCAGTTGGCATCAATGTCGGGGTGGTGGAGATCATCGAAGCCGCCAAGCAGTCGGTCCGGACCGGCCGCGCGGTGATGCTGCCGCTGCCGAAGTAGTTCTCGATTAGGTTGCGCCGGCGAGCGCGACGCGCCCTCTGGCATTCTCGCAGCCGGCGCAAACGGCGATTTGGCCCGCTATGGTCGCCACCTCCCGCCGCTCGATCATGGTCGGCCCCCCGTGGGGTGCGCGCCGCGTCCTCGAACGCGGACGATGTCCGCGTGTGATTCGCCGGTAGCGGCCCCCCGCGCAAGCGTGCCGCCGGCCGCATTACCTGGTAGCGGTCTATACCTCACAGAGCCTCACTGCCTCCGCCAGGGACGTCATCGGATCTCGCAGCGGCACGAACTCGTGCGCGAAAAAGCCATCGAATTTCAGGTCAGCGATGGCCTTCGCAATCGTGTTCCATTGCAGTTCCTGGGTATCGTCCAGTTCGTGACGGCCTGGAACTCCCCCCGTATGGAAATGGCCAATGTATTGAATGTTGTCGCGAATCGTGTGGATGATGTCGCCTTCCATGATTTGCATGTGGTAAATGTCGTAGAGCAGCTTCACCCGAGGAGAATCGACGCCTTTCATTACCTCCACTCCCCATGCAGTATGGTCGCACTGATAATCCTTGTGGTTGACCTTGCTATTCAACAGTTCGAGCAGGATAGTCACCCCGTGGTCTTCGGCGAATTTGCTCACCCTTCGCAGGCCGATAATGCAATTGTCACGGCCCTGGTCGTCGGGCAAGCCGGCTCGGTTCCCCGAAAATGTAATCACGTTCGGCACTCTTCCCTCGGCGGCTGCTGCAATGCGCTCCTTGATTTCGGCCTCCAGCCGGTTGTGGCTCTCCTTGCGGTTCCACCCGTCCGGAATTTTCGCACTACCCTGGGTCACGGTGGGCACCAAGCCGTATTTGCGGATCGTCGGCCAATCCGGAGGGTCTACCAGGTCCATACCTTTGAGGCCCATTTCCGCACCCTGCCGGCACAAATCATCGAGCGAAATTTTCGAGTAGCACCAACGTGCAACTGACTGCTTCAAGCGGCCTCTTCCCGGTGCTTGCGCAGGCAGCTGTGCCACACCGGTTGCCATTGCCGCGGTCATCACCTGAAATGCAGATCTTCTGGTCATTGAAGCTCGATTTTATCGTATTCCTGCCCGGCGGGCTGCACCGGGTGTGCAATGTATGCGGCAGGAGTGTCCAGCCAGCGGCGCCGACAAGCGAAGCTCTGCCGCCCGGGAGGATAGCGTTCCGAAGGTCGACGTGCTCGAATGGTTCCCCGCAGCCGAGCGCCCTTGTGCGCGGTCTTCCGGCAGCCGGCCGGACCCCGATGTGGGGGCGATAGGCCATTCGGCGCGCGGAGGATCGCTTCCGAACGCCTGCTCAACTTACAGCCTCCCCTCCCCCTCCCCCGCCCAAATTGGCTTCGCTCCCGCGCGACCTTCTCAAATGCATTCCCTCCGCGCTTCCTCCACACCCTCCGCGTCTCCGCGGTGAATGGGCCCCACGCCCGGCGCGCCCAAGCGTCGCAATTTACTACATATACGGACCCCATTATCTTAAATCTGCTATTATGGAAATTTCCAGGGGGTGTAGTGTTTCGCATCAGTCATAGGAAGCAGTTCGGGCCCACCACCTTCCTCTGGGACGTCGAAGCGCCGGATGTGGCGCGGGCGGCACGTCCCGGACACTTCGTCATGGCTCGCATCGACGAGCATGGGGAACGGATTCCGCTTACCGTAGCCGATTTCGACGCCCGCCGCGGCACCGTCACGGTCGTCATCCAAGCCGTTGGAAAGACTACCTTTGAAATGCTTGGACTGGCCGAGGGCGACACCATTTTGGACTTCATCGGCCCCCTCGGATTGCCCAGCCACATCCGCCAGTTGGATGGCACCGTGGTGCTCGTAGGCGGCGGCCTCGGCGTCGCCCCGGTCTTTCCGCAGTTGCGCGAGTACAAAATCCAGGGCAATCGCACCATCTCGATTGTTGGATTTCGCAACAGGGACCTGGTTTTCTGGGAGGACCGCTTCCGTGAATACTCTGATGAATTAATCGTCACCACGGATGACGGCAGCTACGGCCGGCGGGGCTTCGTCACCCACGCCCTGGCCGACGTCCTGAACCGCCTTCCCGGCGTCCGCGAGGTGGTCGCCATCGGCCCCATCCCCATGATGAAGGCCTGCTCCGAGGTCACCCGCCCCTTCCAGGTCCCCACCATCGTCAGCCTCAATTCCATCATGGTGGATGGCACCGGCATGTGCGGCTCCTGCCGCGTCACCGTCGGCGGCCGGATGAAGTTCGCTTGCGTCGACGGCGCCGATTTCGATGGCCACCTGGTGAGTTTCGATGAGCTGGCCCTCCGCCAGAAGCGGTTCGCCCGCGAGGAGAAGGCCGCCCTCGACCGGTTCCGCGGCGAATCCGCCATGCTGGCCAGCCTGAAAAGCAGCGCGGAGCTGGATGGCCGCCCGGTCTCCACCTGCCAGTTGCCGGTGGCCATCGCCGAAGCTCCCGGCGCGCGCCTGCCCAAGAACATCAGGACCATTCCGCCCGAGCGCACCCCCATGCCCCACCAGCCGGCCGCCGAGCGCATCCACAATTTCAACGAAGTGGCCCTGGGCCTTGATCTCGAAGGCGCTCTGCATGAAGCCGAGCGCTGCCTGCGCTGCAAGAAGCCGCGCTGCGTGCCCGGCTGCCCGGTGGGCATCGATATCCCCGGCTTCATCTCGGCGCTGGCCCACAAGGATATCCAGCGGTCCTACCAGATTCTCAAAACCACCAACGCCCTCCCCGCGGTCTGCGGCCGGGTCTGCCCGCAGGAATCCCAGTGCGAGGCCACCTGCGTGGTGGGGGCCAAATTCAAGCCCGTGGCCATCGGCCGCCTGGAGCGTTTCGTGGCCGATTGCGCTTTGGGCCGCGGCTGGGAGACGCCCGCCGCTTCCAACGGACACTCCGCCGCCGACGGCGCCAAGCCCCGCGCCGCCATCATCGGTTCGGGACCCTCCGGCCTCGCCTGCGCCGGAGAGCTGGCGCGCCACGGCGTCGCGGTCACCGTATTCGAAGCCCTGCACGTGGCCGGCGGCGTACTGAAATACGGCATCCCCGAGTTCCGCCTGCCGGACATGATCATCGACGCGGAAATCGACGGCCTCAAGCGCATGGGCGTCGAGATCCGCCTCGATACCATCATTGGCAAGCTGTTCACCATCCCCCAGTTGCTCACGGATAAAGGATACGGCGCGGTGTTCGTAGGCACCGGCGCGGGGTCGCCCAAATTCGCCGGCATTCCCGGCGAGGCATTCAACGGCGTCTTCTCCGCCAATGAATTCCTCACCCGCGTAAACCTCATGCGCGGCCACCGCCAACCGCTCTACGATACCCCGGTCGGCATGGGCAAGCGCGTTGCCGTTGTGGGCGCGGGCAACACCGCCATGGATTCCTGCCGCGTCGCCAAACGCATGGGCGCCGAAAAGATCACCGTCGTGTATCGCCGGTCGCGCCGCGAATCGCCCGCCCGCATTGAGGAGCTGGAGCACGCCATCGAAGAGGGCATCGAGTTCCTGTGGCTCACCAACCCGGTGGAGATCGTCGGCGATGCCGCTGGATGGGTCACTGGCATGCGCGTGGAGAAGATGGCCCTCGGCGAGCCGGACGCCTCCGGGCGCCGCCGGCCGGTGCCGGTGGCCGGTTCCGAATACCTGCTCGACGTGGACACCGTGATCTACGCCCTTGGCACCACCGCCAACCCCATCATCGCCCAGACCACCCCGGGCCTGCAGGTCAACCAGTGGGGCTACATTCAGACCGACGGGCAGACCGGGATGACTTCGATTCCCGGTGTTTTCGCCGGCGGCGATATTGTGACCGGTGCGGCGACGGTCATCCTGGCCATGGGCGCAGGACGCCGGGCCGCGCGCGGAATGTTGGAATACATGGGCGTGCTCGCGCCGGACGGTTTGCGAGAGCTCGCCGAAAGGAGCGTGTAACATGCCATCCTCTTGTCCCAAATGCCACCGGGTTCTTGACGAAGACGAAATCTGCTGCGCCCAGGTACACTACGCCTGGCGCTGCCGGAAATGCTTCAAGCTGACTCGTGGGTTCGTAGTGCCGTACGGCAAATGCTTCCTCTGCGGCGGAGACCTGGAAGTGATTCCCGGCCGCAACCTGGGAGACTCCATGCAGTTCCGGGCCATCCGCGAGGCCGTCCAGTTCGAGCTCGATTCATTCCACTTCTATAAGCTGGCCCGCGAGCGCGCCGCCACACCCGAGCAGCGCGCCGTGCTGGAGCGGCTCTACGAAGCCGAGCTGGATCACCTGCACGAGCTGGAGGAGAAATACCACGCCCATCTCGATCGCGAGGTGGTGGAGCTGTCCTCCAGCGAGCAGCACCTGCTGGCCAGTTGGCTGTTTCGCGGTATCCAGTTGGACACCGCCGGCATCGGCGGCCTCTACCGCGCCGCCCTCGAAATGGAGCGCCGCACCCGCGACCATTTCCAGAAGCTCTCCGAAGCCCTCCCCGAAGGCCTGGAGCGCGACCTCTGCCGCGAACTGGCGGCCGAAGAAGAAGAGCACGTGGCCATGCTCGAAGGTGAACTCGAGCAGCTCGGCTAGGGGCAACCGGCGCCCTCCGCCGCAATCCGCGAGCCCGGGCATCGCCCCCGAGCCGCGACCGTGAGAAGCTGTGAGAGATCTTAAACGGCGCAATGCAACTCCTGCGCCTGCAACTGTGGGGTAAGCTTTAGCTAAGCTTTAGCTTGCCCAGCTTTCGATTTCTCCACGGCTCTGAGGGAGCGGAGTTGCATCCCCGGCAGCCCTGCAGCAGCTTCTCCAACTCCGCCGCCGTGGCAACCGGCAACTGGCCGCCGTGGTTGCCGCAGACGCGACCGCCGCGAAGAATTCGCGCGGAGCCCAGCAGCGCCCCCCGAGCCGCGACCAAAGGGAGCGGACCCAGCAGCCCCGGCGGCCTAGAGCAACCCTATAGCCAGCTTCTCCAACTCGGCCGCCGCGGCAACTCGCACGTGTAGTTGCAGCAGAGTAAGCGCCGCGAAGAATTCGCGCGGCCCCACATCGCCCCCCAGCCGCCACCAAAGGGAGCGGACCCCAGTAGCCCCCGGCGGCCCTACAGCAGCTTCTCCAACTCCGCCGCCGTGGCAACCGGCAACTGGCAGGTGTAGTTGCGGCACACGTAAGCGGACGCGTGCCCGTCCACGGCGGCCATCGCGCCGATGGACGGTGCTCCGGCCGCGAAGAACTCGCGCGTCTCCCGCGAATCCACCAGCATCACCGTGGCATTCGGCAGGAAGCGCGCATGCACCGCACGCAGCAACTCCTGGGTGGCGGGAGCGGACGCCTCCCCGGCCACTACAATCTGGCTCATGCCGGCGACCATTCGCTCGCAGACGCACAGCATCTGCGGAAGGGCCGCGGGCGCGGCCGACAAACGCGAGCCGAAGGCGCGCACCGTGCGGCGAGCAGCCTCGCGCAGATCGCCACGGTTGGTGAACTCCGCCAGGCGCAGCAGGTTCATGGCGGCCACCGAATTGCCCGAAGGCTCGGCGCCGTCGTAGTCCTCCTTCAGGCGCATCACCAGAGTCGAGTCCCCTTCGGCCGAGCTGAAGAACCCGCCCTTGGCTGCGTCTTCGAAGCGCTGCCGCTGCGCGTCGGTCAGCCGCAAAGCGATCTCCAGGTGGCGCCGGTCCAACTGGCTCTCATAAAGGTCCACGAGCGCCTGGACGAAGAGCGCGTAATCGTCGAGGAAGCCGGGGATCGCCGCATCACCCTGGCGATAGCGCCGCAGCAGCACGCCGGTCTCGGGCTGGTACAGCCGGGCCAACAGGAACTCCGCCGCCCGGCGCGCGGCGCCGGCATAGCGCGGCTCGTTCAGCACCGCGCCGGCCAGGGCGAACGCCGAAATCATCAGGCCGTTCCAGGAGGTCAGGATCTTGTCGTCCAGGTGCGGCCTCACACGCTGCGCGCGCGCTTCCAGCAGAATGCGGCACGCGCGCTCCAACCCCTGGCGCATTTCCTCGACGGGCCGGCCGAACTGCTGCGCGGTCTCCTCCACCGTGACCGCCTGGTAAAGAATGTTGTGCCCGGCAAACTCCTGCTGCGGATCGTGGGCCACGTTGCCCCCATCGGCCACGCCGTAGCGGAAGCCGAACCAGGCGGCGAGCGGGTCGCCCAGCAGGTCGCGGATCTCTTCGGCAGTCCAGATGTAAAACGCTCCCTCGCCCTTCACCGACGGCTCTTCCGGGTTGATGACGCTGTCGGCGTCCTCGGCCGAGTAAAACCCGCCTTCGGGGCTGGTCATGTCGCGCAGCACGTAGTCCAGCGTGCTCCGCGCAGTCTCGGCGTACTGCGATTCGCCGGTAATCTGGAAGGCCTCCAGGTAAGAGACCGCAAGCTGCGCCTGGTCGTACAGCATCTTCTCGAAGTGCGGGACGAACCAGCGCTCATCCACCGAGTAGCGGTGGAAGCCGCCGCCAAGCTGGTCGTGCATGCCGCCCTTGGCCATCTCGCGGAGGGTCAGCAGGGCCATGTCGAACGCCTCGCGGTCGCGGGTGCGGTCCCAATAGCGCAGCAGAAAGTTGAAGACCGTGGCGCGCGGAAACTTGGGCGCACCGCCGAAGCCGCCAAGCTGCGTATCGAAGGTGCGGCGGAACATCAGGTAGCCGTGCTCCAGAAGAGCCCGATCCACCGGGCCGTGCCCCGGTTCGACGGCGGCGTGCTGTTCCAGTTGCGCGATCACGTCGCGGGCCGATTCCTCAATCCGCTCGCGGCTGTTGTGCCAGGCGTCGGCGATCTGCGTCAGGATCGAGGCGAACCCCGGATGGCCGTAGCGGTTCTCCGGTGGGAAATAGGTGCCGCCAAAGAACGGCCGCAACTCCGGCGTCAGCCACACCGACATGGGCCATCCGCCGCTGCCCGTGGTGGCCTGCACAAACGTCATGTAAATGCGGTCCACATCGGGGCGCTCTTCGCGATCGACCTTGATGGAGACGTAATCGCGGTTCAACAGCGCGGCGATGCGGTCGCTCTCAAACGATTCGCGCTCCATCACGTGGCACCAGTGGCACGTGGAATAGCCGATCGAAAGGAAAATCGGCTTATTCTCGGCGCGGGCTTTGGCGAAAGCCTCCTCGCCCCAGGCGTACCAGTCCACCGGATTATGAGAATGTTGCAGCAGGTATGGACTTTTTTCGTGTTCCAGCCGATTACTAGGCATGAGCTTTGGATGCCGCCTCAGGCGGCCGCGAACCGGCTGGTCCCCGGCAGGTAGTTGTGCGCGCGCAGCCGTTCGATTAGTACGGCTACTCGCCGCCGCACTGGCTCGGGCATGGGCAGGATCGGTTTGCGGCACGGCCCCACCGGCATGCCGGCCATCCCCATGGCCTCTTTTATCACGCCCGGGAAGGTGTGCCAGCCGTGCAGTTCGCCCACTTCCGTGGCCAGCGATTGCAGGCGCGCGGCCTCCTCCGGCCTTCCCTCGCGGTGCGCGCGATACAGATCGACGAACAGCTTCGGGCACAGATTGGCGGAGGCCGTCACCGTGCCCGGACAGCCCCGCTCCAGTGCCGGCAGGATCAAGTTGTCGAAAGCCTCGAAAACGGCCAGCCTTCTTCCAGGTGTGCAATCGAGGTATGCCAGGGCCTGTTCCAGGCGTCCGCTGGAGTCTTTGATGCCCACCAGGTTCCCGCAGGCTGAGGCAATCCGGCCGAGCGTGTCGGCGGCCAGTTCCACTCCGCCGTGCAGCGGAAAATTGTAGGCCACCACCGGCAGATTGACGGCGCGGCAGACCTCGATGAAGTGCTCGGCCAATTCGTCCTGCGACGGCTTGAGGTAGTACGGGGTGACCACCACCACCACCTCCACGCCGGCCGACTGGGCAGCCTCTGCCAGGGCCACGGATTCGCGCGTGGTGACGGCGCCGGCATTGCCATACACTGGCACGCGCCCGGCGGCAGCCTGCCGGCAGAAGCGCAGCGCCACGCGCCGCTCCTCGTTGCTGAGCGAGGCGAACTCACCCGCCGAGCCGCACACGAAAAGGCCGTCCACACCGGCCGCGATCTGGGTATCGATCAACGACTGCCAGGCACCGAAATCGATGCGCTCATCCTCACGGAAGGGGGTCACCAGGGCTGGGAGCACCCCTTCGAACACGCGCTCAGGCACGCTCCTATGGTAGCAGGGGCAGCCCCGCTGGACGGCCGATCTTGACGACGGCGCGGCAACGCCGCGGGCGTACGGCGCCCCGTCCCAGTCTTCGCTGGCTGACCGCCGTACCACCGGAGGACAGTCCCGACCCGGCGAGCGCAGTCCACCACCGCCGCGTGCCGGGAACCTGCAAGTGGCCTGGCCGGCAGGCCGACTGTCTGCGCCGCCGCGCCGGACAGTCCAGACTCGCCGCGAGTGAGAGCTGCGCCGGGCTGGACTCGCCCTTGCCCCGACTGGCTGGCCGCTGCCGGCGGCGGCGTTGCACCGAGCGGGCCGCTACGCCGGGCTGGACTTGCCCGCGCCCACCGACGGGACACCGAGCCGGGCCCGCACCGGCCCACTCCACGCGCTGGCAGTGTGTTCCGTCCACCCGGGCCGTACCCGCCCACTCCGCGCCTTCGCCAACAGCGGGTCGCCCACCCAGACCTACTGCTTTCCCGCGCTTCAGCCGATATGAGACATGTGGAAACCCGTGATGCGTCGGTACCGTAGCCTCGTCTTGGGCTTCGTGCTGGTCCTGACGTTGCCCGGTTTTGCCTTTGCTCAGCAATACAGCTTCCGCCACTACGGGGCTGCCGAGGGCCTGGAGAACCTGGCCATCTTATCCCTGGCGCAGGATGGGGCCGGCTATCTCTGGGCCGGATCGGAAGGCGGACTCTACCGCTACGACGGGACCCGCTTTCATCTGATGGCCGCCGCTGAGGGGTTGCCCTGCGCCACCGAGGTCCACGCCTTGCACGTGGCGGCGGATGGCGCCCTGTGGGCCAATACCTGTTCGCACGTTTTCCGTTTCGACGGCCAGCGCTTCCACGCCATCGCCGGGCTCAGCGGCATGTCGTCCGCCGCGCAGCGGATGGCCAACGGCGCGCACGGCGATGTGTGGATGACGACGGCCGAAGGTTTGTACGAAGTGTCGCCGGATGGCGCCGGCTCCCTCTCCGCGCATCGCCATCCGCTGGGGGCGGCGCTGGCCGGTATGCCCCTGCGCGGAATCGCCCGCAACGGGTCGCAACTCTGGTTCGGGTGCGGGCGGCGGCTGTGCGTCGAAGACGGCGGGCACGTTGCGGTATTCGGACCCGCCGAAGGACTGCCCGAAGACGCCTGGGACGCGGCCGGCATCACGCCGGATGGTTCGGTGTGGATCCGCAGCCCGAGCCGGCTGTATCGCAAACCTCCCGGAGCGGCGCGGCTGGTGCAGGAAAAGCCGGACATCGCCTCCAGCACCTACTGGGGCGCCTTGACGGTGACACGGGATGGATCGGTCATGGTCCCCACCGATAACGGGTTAGCCATCTGGCGCGACGCCCGCTGGAGCGTCATCGGCCAGCAGAGGGGCCTGCGCAGCTCGATGACCAGCGCGGTGGTGGAAGATCGCGAGGGGTCTCTGTGGATCGGGCTGATCGGCGCCGGCGTGGCCCGTTGGCTGGGCCACGGCGAATGGGAGGCATGGACTAAGGCACAAGGCCTGCCCTCCGACCTGATCTGGAGCATCCGGCGCGACCGCCAAGGGTCCGTGTGGGTGGGAACCTCCCTCGGCCTGGCGCGGCTGGCGGGGCCGGGACCGCCGCGCATCTGGACCAGGAAAGACGGATTGGGCGGGGACAACGTCCGCTCGCTCGAGGAGACCGCCGACGGCGCCATATGGGCCGTGGTGAAGCCGGGCAGCGTGATCCGCCTCGACCCGGCCACGGGGAAAATCCGGCAGTTCGGCCGCGCCGAGGGCATCACTTGCGGCACTCCGCACCGGGCTTTCGTCGATCACCTCGGCCGGCTGTGGGTCGCGACGGCCTGCGGCGTCTTTCGCAACGACCGTCCGTGCGCTTCGGACCGCTTCCGGCGCATGGATCAGCCCGCGTCGCTGGAGCACGCCGCCTGGGGTATTGCGGAAGACCCGCAGGGGACCATCTGGGTGGTCAATCCCGACGGGTTGTGGAGCTGGCGCGAGGGCCGGTGGCGGCAGTACCGCAATGCGGACGGCCTGCTGACCGACAGTCCGTACATCACCACCATCGCGCCCGACGCCGCCGTCTGGCTGCGCCACCGTTTCGACGCGGGAGTGGAGAAGGTGGAGTTTTCGGGCGGCCGACTGGTTCGGTCGCGACGGCGGTCGTGCCGGCGGATGCCCAGTCGGTCGAGGTCACGGCCTTCCTCGGATTTGACGCGTTCGGCCGGCTCTGGCGCGGGAGCGCCACCGGGGTGTCGGTGCTGGAGGGCGGGTCCTGGAGCGATCTGAGTACCGAGAATGGGCTGCTTTGGAACGACACCGACGGGGAGGCTTTTTGGGCCGATCCGGACGGCGGCGTCTGGATCGGCACCAGCGGCGGACTGGCGCACTACCGGCCCCCCGGCGCCGGCCCGCTGCGACCGCCGGTTGCCGATCCGATCATTACCAGGCTGGACGTCGACCGGAAGTCGCGGGTGGCGCGGGCGGCGTTCTCCTCGCTCAGCTACAAGAGCGAGCAACTGGTACGCTTCGCCTACCGGCTGGACAGCGAGCCGTGGACCGACACCACGGAGCGCACCATTTCCATTGGGGGCCTTTCCCCCGGCCTCCACCGGCTGGAAATCCGGTCACGGGTGCGGGACGGGCCATTTTGCGCGAAAATCGCCGCGGCGGAGTTCCGCATCGAGCCGAAGTGGTGGGAGACCTGGTGGTGGCGGTCGGTGGCGGCAGTGCTGGCTGCGGCGGCGGTGTGGGGAATCGTACGGTGGCGGAGCCGCTTGCTGGAGCGCCGCAACCGCCAGTTGGAACGGGCGGTGGACCAGCGCACGGCCGAACTGGGACGCGCGCCGATGCGGCCAGCGAGGCCAAGGGACGTTTCCTGGCCAACATGAGCCACGAGATCCGCACACCTTTGAACGGCATCATCGGATTGAGCGGCCTGCTGGAAGGTATGCCGGTTCCCGCCGAGGCGCTGGATATGGTGCGGATGATCCGTTCGTCGGGAGATGCGCTGCTGCGGATCATCAACGACATCCTGGATTTCTCCAAGGTGGAGGCCGGAAAGCTGGACCTGGATATCGCCCCGTTCCACCTGGGCCGCTCGCTGCAGCAAAGTATCGGGCTGTTTCGCGCCAACGCCGCCGAAAAGGGTCTGCGCCTGGGCTGCGAGCTGGCGCCGGAATTGCCCGCCTGGGTCTCCGGCGACGATACCCGCTTGCGGCAGGTGATTCTGAACCTGGTGTCCAACGCCCTCAAGTTCACCAATTCCGGAGAGGTGGTGCTTTCTGCCGCCGTGGAACGCGCGAACCATGCGGGCTATATGATTGCGATCGAGGTTCGCGACACCGGGATCGGGATTGCGCCGGAGCAACTGCCGCTGCTGTTCGCCCCCTTCCACCAGGCCGATGTCTCCATCAGCCGGCGCTACGGCGGAACCGGGCTGGGCCTGGCGATCTCGAAGCGGCTCCTCGGGATGATGGGAGGAAGCATCGATGTGGAATCCACGCCCGGCGCGGGCACGCGGTTCCGCTTCACAGTCCGGCTGGGCCCAGCGGCGGAACCCGCCGCGCCGCCCAAACCTCCGCCACCCGCGGAGAGGGACAATTCGCATTTGCGCGTGCTGGTGGCGGAGGACAACCTGGTGAATCAGAAAGTCGTCCTCAAGCTGCTGGAGAAACTGGGGGTGAAAGCGGACCTGGCGCGGAACGGCGCAGAGGCCATCGCGGCGGCGGAGAAGAATCCTTACGACCTGGTTCTCATGGACGTGCAGATGCCCGATGTGGACGGGCTGGCCGCCACCCGGGAAATCCGGCAGCTCATTCCACGCGACCGCCAGCCGGTGATCTTCGGGCTGACCGCCCACGCGACCCCGGAGTATCGCGACATATGCCTGGCCGCCGGGATGGACGGGTACCTGACCAAGCCGCTGGAATCCGGCAAGCTTCGCGAGTTGGTTGAGGGATTGTCGGCGCGGCCCGGGTTGCGGAACCTCTCCCGGTTGGGCGCCGGAGAGGATGGCGCGTTGACCGAGGACTGCGCGGCGAAACCCAGCCGCGGCGAATGAGTCAGGTTATCCTAGAAACGGCAGTTGTCAGCCGGTCCCGGGGATGAATTGGCGGTTGTCCGAGCGTCCTGCCTTTGAGAAAAACGACGGAAAACCTGGCTCAGGATGAGAAGCCATCTTTGAGGGTAGGTCAACTGCTCCGCAGCATTGCGAATGTCGCCAGGAACGAACTGATCGCTTGCAGAGCCGAGCGCATCTGAGGAGCCTTGGCGTGCATGCTGGTGACCGTGACCGTGGTCTGCCCGCTGTGAGTAGTTTGCTTGCCCACGGCGTTGAGCAAGAGCGGGCGGCTGGTGATCGCCTCGGCGTGCTTTTCCGGAATCGCCAAGCGCGCAAATAGGGACCACCAGTTGTAGACCAACGCGATGATGCGCGCCATGATTTGGCAGCGCTTCAGATCGTGCGTCGTGAAGCCGCTCCAGCCCCATTGGTTCTTCAACTCGTCAAAGTTATTCTCCGCGTCGGCCCGGTCCCGGTAGTGCTGGCCCAACGCCAGAATTTCCTCCGGCAGTGAGGTGACCAGCACCGCGTACTCATACAGCGGACCGTCTTTGGGCCGATCTCGACAAAACCAAGGGCCAGTTGCTGATCGGCCGTGGCATCCGCCAGGCGCTTCTTTTCCACCGCCGCAAGGTCGTCGCCGATGCGCCGCCGCAGTACGATCACCCGGCGCTCGCGGCTCCAGCCCGTAAGCTTCAACTTCGCCTCGACGCCTTTCCAGCCTTGCCCCGCCGACACCCAATCCTCGCGTGAAAATGCCTGCTGGATGAGCCGCTTCACGTTGCTGGTTTGCTTCAACTTGAACAGATACGCTATATTCCGTTCTTCTGCCTCCGTCATCATCCGCTCGGTTCCCCAGCCACAGTCGCCTCGAACGAAAGCCGGCCGCGCTTCTACCGGCAGGCTATCGATGTATTTCCAGAACTCCGGTTGCGCATAAGACGATGCCGTCTGATTGCCGGCCTGCACTTCCACATCCAGCACCAGCCGAATGTTGGCCGCAAAATAGGTGTGATACACGTGCGATGGGCGGCCGGGCTTGCCCGGATTATAGCCCTTCACTGCGCCCTCCTGGTGGCCGTAGAGCGGCTTCACGGTGGAGTCGATGTCCAGTATCCAGGGTTCTCTCAGCAGCGGCTCGTAGCTGATTCGCAGATGCCGTTGCAGCCATGCCATGCATTCCGCCGGTTCCACGTCGCTGAAACGCGCGCCGCACCGAATCTTCGCTACAGACCTTGGTCATCCCCAACAGTTGCGGATTCACTCCGTCGAATCGCAGCGCGGTGATGTGCGCATACCGCCGATGACCCGCCAGAACCGACAGCAGGATCGTGCCCAAAACTTCCGCCTTCGTCGGCGCGTTGGGACTCGTGTAGGTCACCGGGCAGTCCTTCACCCACCCGTCCCACAGGCCCGCTGTCTTCAGAAACTCGATGAAAAATGCCAACTGTCCGAAAGGCGTTACCGCCGCCGTCTCATCCCATTTCACGTGGATCAGAGCCGCCGTAGGTATCCACCGTACTGCCCTGATTCGAGCCCGCGACCACCACCAATTCGCGCTCACCCTCCGGGTGAATGACGGCAACTTCCTTTTCTATGGCCATCGCTCACAATACCAGCTACTTGCCAACGCAGCCTATTTCGAACCGCCGTTTCTAGGGTTATGGAGCGGCGAGGTGAAGGGTTGCGCAGGACGCAGTGGGCGAGGATACAACCGGGCGCCGGCGGCCGCGCTGACCGGCGGCGAACCCCGATTGGCGCGGAGTGCAGACCTACGGTGTCGTCGCCGAGCAGGCGGCAGCCGTAGCTGGTGATCAGCCGGGCGCTCATAAGCTGAATGCGCAGCGCCAACGTTTCACCGGGGTACGTCGAGCCGTCGAGCAGCAGGCGCGGATCGTCGGCCCGCACCACCGCCGACACCCGATTGAGCATGTCTCTCTGGAGATGGTTGCCATCTACGTGTTACCGATCAGCAGCGCGGAAACACCGCCGGAATCAGAAAGACCTCAAGTCGGCCACCATCCAGGCGGCGCCGGTAATCAGGAAAGTCAAGCTGAATTCGGACCAGTTCAGATGCGCCTCCGGGTGAGCGAACAGGCGCGGAACCCAAACCAACCCACCAAAGAGTGCCAGCATGAGGGTCATCAGGCGTATTGCAAGCCGTGCCTGGCGATTGATGAGAATGGCAATCGCCGCCAGCCCAAAGGCGATGGTCGTGAGTATCGCCCAAAAGGTCTGACTTGGCGGAATCCACTTTGGAACCAACTCTGCTGTCACGGGGAAATAGAATATCTGACTCAGCGTAAATGAAATCGCGCAGGCTCCGAGTCCAAGGCGCGCCACGCGGCCGAACGCTGCCGCCCGTGCTGCATTGGTCTCAGTTCCAGCGTACAGGGCAGTCGCACCGCAGAGTGAGCAGAACTGTTCGAAGAAGCTCCCGTAGTGCGCATAGATGGCCGGTGCGGCAATGATGCCAGGGATGCAGGCCAGGGAGAAAAGCAGATAGACGATGCCGAGAAAGATCGACGCCAGACGCGCGGTCCTTGAGTACTGCATCCCAATCCCACCGGCAATTTGAACCATCATGAGACAGCCGCCGATGATGGTTCCAAAAGGCAGGCTCCAGATCTGACGCAGGGTTTGCCAGGTGTCAGAGTCGTACCACCGCAGTGCGATGACGCCGAACAGCACCGCCGACGCGCCAAAGACGATCCGCCCGTACAACGCGGCCTTCATACAGCAAAAGTAACACCTCGCGCTACAACTCGGGTTTTCGGGGATTGCGGCGGTATGACGCGCCACTCGGACATTGGTTCATCTGCCGCCGTGGGACGGCGATCGCATTCCGGCAGGTCGCAACGGAATGCCCTTCGCAGAGCGGGACCCACACCTGGTCATCTTCGCGAGCGGCTTATCACCCGCTTACATCTTGGGCGCGTAGTAACCCTTGCGCGCGTGGACGATCAGTTCTCTCCGCCCCTTCACGTGCAGGTCGATGGGGTGGAACTGTCCGTCCGTAATCAGCGGGTCGGGACGGTAGGAAATGATGTACTGGTGGCGCAGCTCATGGTAAATGTTTTCGAACGACTGCACCAGGTCCTCCACCTTGAACGGGAAAAACGCCTGGCCGCCGGTCTCCGAGGTCAGGTATTTCAGGACTTTGTCGCCCTCGGTTTCGTCGCGCGTGATGTTGGTGGAAATGGCGTAGATCACCACATCCGCCCGCTGCGCCATCTCGAGCGCCTGGTCGCGGGTGTAGCGGCTCTGGTTATCGTCGCCGTCGCTCAACAGCACCAGGGCCCGGCGGAACTTGTACTTGGGCTGATCCTGCGCCAGTTTGTCGCGGCAGGCGTAGTAAATAGCGTCGTACATGGAGGTGCCGCCACCCGGCCGCAGGTCGCGCACCGAGCGTTCCAGCGCCGCGAAGTCGTCAATCAGGTCGGTTTCCAGCTCCGGTACGCTATCGAATTTCACCACCATGGCCTTGTCCTGCTTGGCGTGCACCACGTTGCGCAGGAATTCCACGGCCGCCTCCTGCTCGAACTTGAAGCGGTCGCGGATGCTGTTGCTGGTGTCGATCAACACGGCCAGCCGCAGCGGCAGGTCGCTCTCGGCGCTGAAGTCCTGAATGGTCTGCTCGCGCTTGTTCTCGATCACCTCGAAATCGGGTTTCGTCAGGTCGGTGACAAAGCGCCCCTTCTTATCAGTCACCGTGAACAGCAGGTTCACGCGGGTGACTTCCACCAGGATGCGGGTGGGATCGTCGGCCTGTTGCGCCGGGGCCGGCTTGGGCAAAGAGGGGTCCTGCTGGCCGGCCGCCCACACCGCTAGTGCCAGCATGCTAATCGGCACAATCGCCGCCCAGCTTTTCATAAGGTAATTATGGCACCTGGCGCTCAGGGCTGCGCGTCCAGCGCCTCAAGCCCCGCCAGCCAGCTCTCCAGTTCTGGCGGCAGCGCGGAAACTACCGTAATTTCCTCGCCGTCCGAAGGCCGCCGGAAACGGACCCGGTGCGCGTGCAGGAAAAAGCGGCCTGGCGGCGTCCGGCCTTTCCCGCCGGCCGGCGCGCCGTACAGCGTATCGCCCGCCACCGGGTGGCCGATGCTCGAAAGATGCACGCGGATCTGGTGCGTGCGGCCCGTCCCAATGCGCACTTCGAGCAAGGTGAACCCCTGGAACCTCCGCAACACGCCATATTCGGACCAGGCCGCGCGCCCTTCGGCCAGGCGCGAGGTCATCCGCGTGCGCCGCACCGGATCGCGGGCGATGGGCCTCTCAATGCGCCCGCTCTCACCGGCCACCCGCCCGTGGACCAGCGCCAGGTACGTCTTCTCCACCTGGCGGCCGGCGAATTGCGCGGCCAGTGCCTGGTGAGCGCGGTCATTTTTGGCCACCAGCAGCACGCCACTGGTGAAGCGGTCCAGCCGGTGTACGATGCCCGGCCGCAGCGCGCCGCCCACCCCGGAAAGCGCCCCGAAGCGGTGCAGCAGCGCGTTCACGAGGGTTCCGGAATGGATTCCCGCCCCGGCGTGCACGACCATGCCGGCAGGCTTATCGATGGCCACCACGTCGGCATCCTCCCACAGCACCGTGAGGGGGATCTCCTCGGCAACCGCGCGCAGCGGAGGCGCCTCGGCCGGCTCGATCTCGATGGCTTCACCGGGCCGCACCGTATGGGAGGACCGCGCCGGCGCGCCGTTCACCAGCACCCGGCGGTTCCTGATCCACTCCTGGATGCGCGACCGGCTATAGTCCGGCAGGCGTTCGTGTACCAGGTGATCAAGCCGTTTGCCGGCGTCGCCCGGTTCGGCGGTGAGGTGCAGCGGGTTCAAAGCGCCGTCAGGACGAGCGCCGGACAGCCGTGTCGCGTCGCAAGCCGCCGTCATTGCCGGGTGCCGCGCGCCGCGAGCTCGTCCGCCGCAAGGTGGCATTTCTTGTACTTCTTCCCGCTGCCGCACCAGCAGGGGTCGTTGCGTCCGGGCCTGGGAGCCGCAATCACCGACTGGGGCGCCTCGTCCAACTCTTCGTCTTCCTCTTCGTCTTCCTCGTCGTCCAGGTCTTCGTCTTCATCCTCTTCGTCGGAATCCTCGTCGTCCTCGTCGTCTTCGTCATCCTCGAAGTCTTCGTCCTCTTGTTCGTCGTCGTCGCCGTCATCTTCCTCGTCCATCAGAGAACGATCGATACAGACGTCCTCGATTTCCAGTTCGTCCAGCGCATGCTGCGCCAGCCGTGGGACGAAGCTGGTCTCGGTTTCGACTTCCCTCGACAACCACTCTTGGCTTTTGCGGGGCAGCATCTCCGCACAGCGAAGGATTAGCGGGGCGCCCGCGCCGGCCTGATGCAACTCCATTGCAAACGCCACCGTCAGCAGCAGATAGGGCGCGTCGCCCTGCCTGGCCAAGAGGCGGAAACCGTTGAGCAAGGCACGCGCCACGGGCGGGATATCCATTTCGGCCGGCGCCAGGACCAGTTGCTCGGCGATGACGCAGCGTACCGCCAGTGACGCATCCGCCGCCCGCTTCCGGAATTCTTCCAGCACCTCCGCCGGAAACCGCTGTCCCAGGCGGCAGATCGCCCAGTTGGTGTGCAACAGAATGTCGCTATCCGGGTTGATGGCCAGTTCCAGAAGGTCCGGCAGCAACTCGATGCCCCCGATCTCCCCCAGCATCGCCACGAACATAGCGATAGCCTTGGGGTGCACGGTATTCGGATGCTGGGCCCAATCGCGCACCGCCGCCCACAGCAGCGGCCCGCAGCAAGCGGCATTCTCCCGCATCTCCGCGACCACCCGGGGGTCCACGATCTTTGGCGCCTGGCGCTGCAGATCGTTCAGCAGAAGGTACGGCTGCATGCGTTCGAGTGCCTCGGGCGGCTCTTCCGGTCCGGCCTCCTCGTCCTCTTTCTTCCGCCGGATCTCCTGCACCGTGGCCAGCATCCGGTACGTTTCGGGATCGCGGTAATCCAAGGCTTCGCCTCCCAGATACTTCCGGAAATGTTCCGCAACCGGTTCGCGAATCTCGGGCGCGTCGCCCAGTTTCCACAGTGCCAATTCGGAGAGCAGCGGCGCCAGGGGATCTTTGGGGTCGCGGCGACGGCGCGTGTCCGCCAGCGACAGGTAAAAAGTGAACTGGCCGGGCTGCAAATCCAGGCCTTTCCAAAACCACCCCTCCGCGCCATCCAGGTCGCCGGCCTGCTGGCGGTCGTTACCGCGGGCCAGGCAGATCCAGGGATCCTCGCCGAACTGGCTGTACCTTTCTATAGCGGCGCCGATATCGATTGTGCCGGCCTCCAGATCCCGCAAAATATTCCGCTTCTGGTGCTGTATTTCTCGTGAAGGAAAAAGCATAGGGAGAAAAGTGTGCTTCCTTGAGCCGCTCCGCCACCGCGCGCCCGGTGGGCATCGGCCGTCACTCCTCAAGCCGATTATACTCCGCTGCCAGGGAACCACCCGCAGGGTGCGCCGGCGTGAGGGGCCTCGCTCATCAGCCCGCCCGCGACCCTTCGATTCAGCCACTGGAATCTGAATGCCGTGCATCCCCGAGTAGTTCACCGTCAACCCCATGTTTCCCGGCAGGGCCTGCGCTCGCCCGGACGACGCCGCGTGGCGGTGTTGTCGCCTTATTTTCCGTATCCTCTGGCGCACGGAGGTGCGGTGCGCATCTACCATTTGCTGCCGTGGGGTCCGCTCTCTTTCGGTCGCGGCTCCGTTTCGTTGCCAAGACCCGGTCGCTGCTGGACGCGCTGGCTGAAGGCGGTTTGAGCCGCGCGCATAAGCAGGCGGGCAAACCGAATCACGCGGCCGGGGACCTACCGGTAGTTCTTGTCGTCCAGTTTGCTCAGGTCCAGGCTATCCGGCAGCACTCCCAGCGTCACCACCGCAAAGGTGAACACGCGGGTTCCCGGCTCCAGGTGGCCGCCGAAGGCCTTCTCCGGGTTGGCCAGCGTAATGTGCGGGTGAAGCCGGCCATTCAGCACGAAGCCGCTCATGCCGGCGATATCGGCCGGCGCTGTGGGGTCCTTGACGAACATGTTCTTCGACGGAAACGTCCGGTTGCTGACCTGGTGCACCTGGTACCCGCGCACCGATCCGAATCCCGAAAGAATCACGGCATTCTGAATCTTGTTCTCCTTCACCATCTTCTCCAGCCCCGCCAGCAGGTCGGTGTCGTACCGGAAGCGGAAAATCATCACCCGCTGGAATTGGGTGCCGATGGCATAGACATCCGGCACGGCGGCGCTGTTCGGCTTGGCGTCGGCGGCGCCCGACGAGTTGGTGACCTCATGCCGGGTCTGCTGGGCAATCCCGGCCAGGCAAAGAAGAGCGGCAATCGCGATGAGCTTGCGCATAATTACCGAGTGTCGCAAACCCGGCCGAGGTTTGGCGCGCCGGCGCACCGGGCAACCCCCCACGACGGAGAACCACGCGCCGGCACTCACCCCCCGGCAATTCATGTCATCGGGCGGTCCTCCCGAGCAGTTATAGTAGACCTATGCCCAAATGGGTGATCGGCTCAGCGGGAGCGGCATTCCTGTTGGCGGTGACTGCCGCAACGGCGCAGGATTCGCTCGCCGACCTGGTGAAACGCGCCGGCCAGGCCTTCGACCAGCGGGATTGCACCACCGCCTCGCAGCTCTACAAGACCGCACTTGAAACCGCCCGGGCGGCGGAGAACTGGCCGAAAACCGCGCTCTTCCAGCGCCGCATCGGCATGTGTTTGTATCGTGCCGGCGATATGGAGGCGGCCTTCCAGGCGTATACCTCCGGCATCGAAGCGGCCACCAAGGCGCACGACCAGGAGATGCTGCGCGAGAATCTACACGGCCTGGCGACGGCGCTCCGCCACCAGGGCCACCATGCCGAGGCACTCGCCACGGCCCAGCACGCGCTCGAAATCGCCCGAACCTGCGGCCATCCGGAACACCTCGTCAATGAACTCTCCGAGGTCGGCATTCTCTACAGCGATGTCCGCGAAAACGTCGTGGCGCTGCCCATCTTCGAGGAAATGTTGCAGGTTTCCCTCGCCAACCACTATGTGCTGGGCGAGGCCGGCGCCACCGAAAACCTGGCGATCCTCTACGCGTCCTTGGGCCAGCCGGAAATCGGCATCCGCTACCTCCGGCAGTCGATGGCGGTGGCCTCGCCCGCCGATCACGATGGCATAGCCCGCCTGTATGCCAACCTCGGCAATCTCGAACAGGTGACCGGCCGGCTGGCCGAGGCGCAGGCCGACGATCAGACCGCGCTGCGTTATATGGACCGTCCGGAATCCTGGCGCACTCGCATGTCCCTGCTCTATAACATCGCCATGCTTGATCTGGACCAGGGAAAACTGGCCTCCGCCCGAACCGGCCTTGAGCAATCCCTGGAGGGCAGCCCGGCCGGCCGGGACCCGGCCCTGGAAGCGCAAATCCGGGCCACCCTGGCCAACGTGCTGCTTAAACTGGGACAGCCGCAGGAGGCGCGCCGGCAGTCCGAAGAAGCGCTCGGCCTGGCGCGCCGTTCCGAGTCGCCCGTCGCCCTGGTCCCCGCACTGGCCGCCGTGGGCGGTGTTTACAATGCGGCCGGGCAGACCCAGGCGGCCGGGGCGGCCCTGGAAGAAGCCGAAACGGTGATGGAAGCGCTACGCAACGCGGCGCCCGGCGATCCCACCGCCCTGGAGACCGTTCTGCAGGAAGGCTATACGGTCTACCAGTTGCAGGTCGAGCGGCTGGTTGCCGCCGGCCAACCCGAAGCCGCCTTGCGGCAAGCCGAAAAATCCAAGGCCCGGGTATTGAACGACCTGCTGCTCAAAGGCCACCTCGACGAGCACAGCGCGATGAGTGAAGAAGAGCGCCAGACCGAGCGCACCCTCTCGGCCAAGGTCTCACGGCTGGCCGCCGCCCGCAACCGCCAATCGCAGGAAGCCATCACCGACCTCGAATTGTTCCGCCGCGGCCTTTACGATCGTCATCCCGAGCTGGGCCTGCAGCGTGCTGATTTCGCGCCCACCGGGCCGGCGGAGTGGCGCAAGATGCTGCCGTCGCCCGGTTCCGCCCTGCTCGAGTACTTCCAACTGACTGACGGGCTGGTGCTGTTCGTGGTCCGCGAAGACGGCGTCCGAATCGCGCGCCTGCCCGTCCATCCGGACGCCTTGGCCGCCGAAACCGGGCGCTTCCGGGCGCAGCTTGCGGCCCGCGACCTGGACTATGCCGTCACCGCCCGTGCGCTGTACCGGGAGCTGCTGGCGCCGGCCGAGAAATGGCTTGGGGGAACCACGCGCTGGATCGTTTCGCCCGATGGGGCGCTGTGGGAGCTGCCGTTTCAGGCGCTGATCGATGCCAGCGGCAAGCATGTGCTGGAAACGCGCGCCATAGGCTACACGCCGTCGCTGACCGCGCTCTGGGCCATCCGGCAGCGCCACGCCCGCGAGGGCGCCGCGCCGCTGCGCCTTCTGGCGATGGGCAACCCCACCGGCGCGGGTCCCGCGCTCCCCGCCGCCGATGAAGAGGTCCGCGCCATCAGCCGCCTGTATCCCGCCGGTAAGTCGCTGGTGCTGACGGCCGCCGACGCCCGCCAGGATCTGTTTCGCCAGCAGGCGCCCCGCGCCGCCGTGATCCACATCGCCACACATGCCGACCTCAACCCCTTCAACCCCATGTACTCCATGCTGCAATTGAGCGCCGGAAAGGACGCCGCGGACCCCGGTCCCATGGCGGCCGCCGAGATCCTGCGGATTCCGCTGCATGCCGACCTGGCGGTGCTTTCGGCCTGCGAGACCGCGCGCGGCAAGTCCACGCCGGGCGAGCAGTTATTGGGTATGGGATGGGCCTTGACGGGAGCCGGAGCGGCCGCCTCGGTGATCAGCCAGTGGAAGGTGGATTCAGCCGCCACCTCCCGCCTGATGGTGGCGTTCCACCGGAACCTGCTGCGTCCCCTTTCCCCAGCCGACGCCCTGCGGGCAGCCGCGCTCGAAGTGCGCAATTCCCCCGGCGACCGCAATCCTTTCTATTGGGCCGCGTTCGTGGTGCTGGGCGACGGCTTCCGGAACTGAGAGATCCTGGGGGGCGTGATTCACCGCGGAGACACGGAGAAAACGGAGGAAACGCGGAGAAAACCTCAAGGAATTTCTCCGCGCGCTCTCCGCGCCCTCTGCGGCTCCGCGGAAACTCCGCTCCCTCCGGGACCTGCCTTTACCTTGGGTCTTTCTCCGCGTTTGCTCCGCGTCTCCGGGCCGAGAGGGCACCCCCCGCGTCGAATGGGCCCCGCCGCTGGCCGGTGGGGAGTTTCCTCGCCGCAGGAACATCGATATCAGTCGATGCGTGTGCTCCGCGGTGAATCAAGACCCTCAGGGACGCTCACCCCTCCGCCCCATCCACTTCTCAGCCGTCTGCCTGCGCGCGGCGCGGAACGACAGCGAATCTTCGTGCCCTTGCACCACCACCACCTCTACTGCCTTGGCCAGGACCTCGGGCGGCGGCGGCGCCAGTTTGTCCACCCACGTCACCACGATCTGGTCGCAATCCGCCGCCGGCCGCACCACCGTCAGGTCCGCGGCAATCAGCCTGCGCGGCTTGCCTCCCGGCGCGCTGCCGGGAAATACTGCCACCGAGCCATCGGTGAGCGCCAGCAGCATCTCCTCGGAATCGCGCGGGCGCAGGGCGGGTCCGCCGCGTAGGGCGATACCGGCGGCCTTTCGCAGGGCGTTGCGGGGAGCCGCGCCGCGGCCGGCGCGCAGCAGCAGGCGGATCAGCGCCTGCTTCCACAGCCGCCGGAAAACGGAGGGGCTGAAGACGGCCCGCGCCAGGAACCGCAGGTAGTTCACCTCCAGGATTTCCTCGAGCTGCTCCTCGGTGAAGTAGCGCGAAGAGGTCGCCCGATGGCGGTGCTCCAGCACCGCGCCAGCCACGTAGACGCTGGGCCAGCCGCGCTGCCAGCCGCGGTAGCCGATGTCCAGGTCCTCCACATAGACCGGCGCGTAAGCTTCGTCCATCCCGCCGAGCTGCCGTAGCATGGCGGCATCGTACAGCGAGCAACCGCCGCTGCCGTACAGCACGTAGGTAAGATCTTCTCCGGGCAGCGGCTCGTCGCAGCGAACCGGAAAATCCACCGCGGAATCATAGCGCATCACGGCTTTGCCGGTCTCTTCGCGCCGCACGCCGGGCGGGAAGCGGATTTGCGCCGTAGCGCAGAACAGCCCCGGGACCCGCTCGAACGCCTTCCACAGCGCTGCAAAGAAGCCGGGTTCCAGAAGCATGTCATTGTTCAGCAGGCAAATGTGGGAGTAGCGCGCCCGGCGGATGCCGCGGTTGACCGCCGCCGCGAAAGATAGCGGCGCGGGCGAGACGTCCACCTGCACTGCCGGCCAGGCGCTATGCAGCCATGCCTCCGTGCCATCCGTAGAGCCGTTATCCACCACCAGAATCTCGTGCGCCAGGGGCGCCAGCTCGCGGACGATTCCGGGGAACTGGGCGGCCAGCAGTTCGCGCCCATTGCGCGAAGGGATCACCAGCGAGATGCCCGGCGGGGCCTCGGCCGGCAGTGCCGGGAGGGGCCGCGGGCGGCGCCAGCGCGGCCGTACCAGGCCGGCCAAACGCCCGGCTTTATACCAGAAGGCGACCTGGGAATCGGAAAGCAACTTCAGATCAGCAGATGGCGATGGACGGGCGGACCGCCTGCCGCAGCGCTCCGCCACAGGTCGAGAGCCTGTAACGCAAAAATCGCGGAAACCGGATTCAGGTGGGGCAGCCACTGCCCACCCTTGCGGCCGAAGTAGAAACCGCCGCCGGGAGCCTCGAATCGGGCCAACTGGCGCGCTTCGGAGTCCGCCGCCGCGCGGTCCAGCCGTGCCGCACCGCACCAATCGGTATACACGCGAACGCGCAGAAGCTGGGCATACACATCGGAGCGCGCAAAGTCGGCCGCGAGGTCATTCAGATAGTGCGCCGTGCGGTGGATGCCTTCGGCGAGCACGGCGGCGCATCGCGGATCGCCGGCCACCGGCAGCAGGCCTTCAAGGAAATAAAGGAAGGCATGCAGCCGATCCATCACATGCTGGCCGTCGGGGTGTCCGGGCAGAAAAGTGTGCCAGGTGCGGAGCGCATGATCGAGCGTATGCTCATAGGGCTCGCGGAAGCTTTCCTCGCCGCTGGCTTCGGCGAGATCCCACCACGCCATGGCGGCCTTCAACTGGTAGCAGCCGTCGGAACGCGACCAGCGCCGCGGGTCCCGTCCGATGGGGTGTTTGGAGGGCAGCGCCAGTATCGGGTGGAGGGTGCCATCGGAGGCGCGGAAATCGGCTGCCATCGCGTGGCCGATGGCAATCGCGGTAGAGAGGCATTCCGCATCGCCGGCGGCGCGCCAGGCGGCCAGCAGCCCCCGGACGACGATGCCGCAATCGAAGAAATAGGTGAAGGCCGGCGGATCGAGTTCGAAAGGCAAGGCGGCGGTTTTTGGATTCCATGCCGTACGGGTCAGAAAATGAGCGCTCGCCAAAGCCCGCTCCAGATAGACTTCCTGGCCGGTGACGCCGTGCAGATAGACCAAAGCACTGGCGGCGTAGCCGGTGATTTCGACCGAAATGGGCAGGTTACGGCCCAGATCGGCGCGGTGGTAGCGCGCAACGCCGCCACCGGGTTCCTGGATTCCGGAGTCTAGCAGCCATTCGCCTACATCGGAGATAGGGACAGGCAAACCGTAATTGTATCATCGAACACGTGGCATGCGGCTAACCCGCACCCGGAAGCCTCAGTTTTGGAACTTTAGCGCGGCTGGCGTGGGGCAGGCATTTCCGCCACCCCTTGTGCACCGCCGGCTTGCTCACCGCCATAATCCGGTTACAATGAGCGTTCCTTCCGCGGAGGTTGGAGAAGCGGCGTCTTCTCTGGATGCTTCACTGAGGAAAGCCCGGTAATAGGCCGGGCTCTCCAATCGAAGCGGAAAGGAGGACCAGCTTATGGTCCAAGTGCTGGTAAAAGTCGTCCACGCTTTCCTTGGGCGAATCACGGTACTGATCGTGTGGCGCCGTAACGGCCACAAGTAAGTCCCGTGGCGGGGGCTGGAGGTCGCTCTCCAGTTCCCCGCTATCAGCATTATATACGAACCCGCGCGATTGGAAAGCTGAAGCTACGGTCACCCCAAATCTCGTGTGCTGACCGCTTGCTTTACGCGCGCGGCTCCGAAACTATCGGCGCCGCGACCGTAAGGCGTTTGTCATTAGCGCCGGCCGGGCATGCATTTCGCCCGCCCTCCGGGCAACCCTACTGGATGGGCAGCGTGGCCTGCGCCGAAGTTGCGCCGCCAACCGAAATGGTCACCGGAACGGCGTTGCCCGCCGTGACACCCGTCGGCACCGTAACGTTGATCTGGTACAGAGCCTGGAAACCCGGCGCGAGGCCGGCGAAAGACGCCGTGGCGTTCACCCCGCCGAAGCTCACCGTCACCGGCTGCGTGGTTTGGGAAAGCGACGTGGCCGAGGCCGGGTCGCCGCTGGCCGGTTGGTTACTCACCGGCCCCAGCCCATTGGCGTAAAGCGCGATGGACGAACCGCGTTTGGCCGGGTTGCTGGTGGTGATCAGGGCGTAATTGGAGTCCAGGGCATCGGCGATATTCGTGCTATAGGTGAAGAACGCCGGGGCATAGTTGGTCAGCGGCACCGTCACCACGTTGCCGAACAGGTCGCCATCCAGCACCACCTTCATCTGGGCCGAGGACTGGCCCTGCAACTCCCAGGGCACCTGAATATTCACCTGGGTCGGGCTGACGTAGACGATGTGCGCCGGCAGGCTGATGGCCGGCGAAGCCGAGGGCACATCGAACGTGACGCTCACATAATCGATTTGCAGCGGCAGAACGGTATAGGTGCCGTTGGCGGCGAGAGCATCGGTGATGGATTCGTTGACATCCGTGTAATTGCTCAGGGCAGCGCCGTAAATGCTCACGTACGAACCCGGAGCCACGGGACTTTTGTTGGATGCGGAATCCACCACGCCACCGTTGGAAACGGCGGGAGGCGTCTGGATGTTATACGAGAAACTGCCGGTCTGTCCCCCGACGCTGAAGTTCACCCCGGGGCAGACTCCATCGGTGACACACGCGGGTGTGGCCGCCGACCCGGCCACCACGTCCACATAAGCATTCCCGAACTGGTCGCTGGGGCAACTCACCGAAGCGCTGGAACTCGCCGGCGTACAGGCCGGCTCGCCGGAGACGCTTCGCAGAGTCAGCGAGCCGGACGTCGCCACGGAAAATACCACTGCCGTGCCGGTCACCGAAACGCCATAGGCATCCGTAAGCTGTACGGAGGAATCGCCCAGATCCACGCCCGGAGCTCCCTCGCCGCCGCCCTCTGGCAGCAGGTTGTAAACCAGGCCGCTGCCTTCCAGGGCCATGAACGGAATGCGCAGTGTGGTTGAGGAACTGGAGAGCACCACGTTGCCGGAATACTCGCTGGCGCTGGGCTTCGATCCGGAAAGCGTTACCGTAATGGTGGTGCTCGCGCCGGCCGCCAGGCTCACACTGGTAGGGCTGACGGCCACGGAAATGCCGGTGCCAGCGTTGCCGTTCACCGAGCAGCACGAAACGGAGCCGCTCAGCGTCACCGCACTGGAACTGATATTCGTCAAGGTAATGGTTTTCGAAATCGGCAGCGTGGCGGAGTTCAGAATGCCAAAGGAAACCGTGGAGGGCACCGCAGTGACTGTGCCCGTGATGGCGCCATTTGCATCCAGGTCCCCCTCGCCGATCCATTCGGCGTCTGTCGGGTAGCCGAAATCGTCCGAGGTGGTGTTCTGCGCAGCGTAATTCACCAGCAGTGATTTGATCTGGGTGGGCTGCAGGCTGGGATGCGCCTGCTTCAGCAAAGCCGCCGCCCCAGCCACCAGGGGGGCCGAAAAGCTGGTGCCGTCGCCCGCTGCCCAGCGGTTGGAACTGAAAACATTCACATCATACGCCTGGTTCGGATCGTAGTTTTGGGAGGCGCTGTACATTCCGGCCGGTGCGGGCAGGTATGGGTCGTTCGGATCCGGCCCCAGTCCTACGTCGAAGCCACCCACCGCCACCATGTCGGGCTTCAACTGCCCGTCCGGCGTTGGTCCCATGGAGGAGTAACTGGCGAACTGGTTGGCCGCAACCGTCACTCCCAAGCCTGCGCCATAGAGCGATTGCCAGGCGGTAATGTCCTGCTCCATACCGTTCAGATCGACGGTGACTACCGAACCAGGATTCGCATCGATGTAACTTTTCAGCGTCAGCCCGGAGGCGTTGGAAATCATCACCGCCGGTCCGTATTCGTTGATACCTTCGGGATTGATGGGAGTGGTGGAATCGGCCATGTAATAGATGAAGCCGACGGCTCCGGCGTTCTGGGCGTTCAGCGCCTTCGTATCGAAAGTACAGGTACCGCGCAGAATCAGCGCGTAGTCGCCGTTCAGCGAATTGGCCGGCAGCGCACCGCAGGCCAGCCCATCGCTATCGCCAATGGTGGTCACGTCCACCAGGGGAGCCGCGCTGGCCCCGAAGCTCGAAGGGTAAAACAAAGAATCGCCGACCGCGGCGCTGATCCCCACTACGCTCGAAGGAGCACCGGCGGTGTTCACGCTGACGGTCGGCTGCATGACGTGAGAGTTGAGCGTGGCGCCTACCGAAATCACATCCGGAGCGTTGGAGGGCGTGGAAATGGTGTTGAAGCCCGGGTACGAATAACCATCGTAATAGCTATCGCTGCCATCGTCACCGGCGGAAGCCACCACAATGGCGGACTTAGTGGCGTTCTCGAATGCGGAAGCCAGCGGATCGCTGGCGGCATCCGAGTAAGCCAGCCCTCCGATAGAGCAGGTAATTACATCCATGCCGTCGGTAACGGCATCTTCCACCGCCTGGATCAGAGCCTGATCGCTGGCGAATTCGTCCATCCCTGGAGATCCCTCGACCTTGTAATTGCCCAGCCAGGCTTTGGGAGCCATGCCGCTGAGAGTGATCGGGCCGCCGCTCGTAGAGATCGCCGGCGTACTGGTCGATTCCCCCGCAGCCACCACGGCATTGAACGTGCCGTGTCCGATGCGGTCGCGCGGCGAAGTATCGTCCGGCGTCGAATCGGTCGGATTCGTGTCGCTCAACAAGCTTACATAACTACGCGCCACGATGACCTTGTTAGTGGTATAGGCGGTCACGCCTTTGGGAAAGCCGGAAGGTATCGACAGGCTACTATCATGAAGCGCCGGATGGGTCTGATCGATTCCGGTGTCGATCACTCCGATCTTGATCCCGGCGCCGGCGTTGGACGCGCCGCCCACCGCGGTCCACGCCTGTGGGGCGTTGGACAGCGCCGTGGCCCGATTGAGTTGGATCTTCAACTTGCGTGCGGGCTTGACCGCCACCACCCCCGGAATACTCTGTAACTCAGGCACGCTGGAGGCCGGCGCGGCGACGAAGATCAGGTTTTGCAGCACCGACACCGATCCCAGCACCCGGATATTCCGGGCCGCAAGCTGACTCTTCACCTGGGCCTGCGCAGCTTCGATCTGATTGCGATAGCTTTGGGCCGCTGCGCTTTGCAGCGTGTCTCGCGTGGTGAACCGATCCGCCACCGGCGGGTCGCTCAGCACCAGCGTGTAGCGGTTGGGGACGAATGGAGATTTCGCCTGATCGAAAGGCATCAATTGAGAATGCCGGTTCTGGCCAAAACCGAGGATGGCGCATCCACAGAGGCCGGCGAGCACGGCTGTGCACTTCCGTGCACGTATAATTGCTCGAAACATATTCATGTTGACGATTGTACTGCCTCCAGGGGTTTCGTCGATCTCTGATTCCGCAACGTTTAATATCTTTCGCACTGCGGCGTTACGCCGCCGCGGGAAGTTCCATTATTACTTCCAACCCAGGCTGCGCGTTTTGGGCTCGGATGCTGCCCTTATGCAGCTCGATGGCCCGGCGCGCGATGGAAAGCCCCAGCCCGATGCCGCCGCTCGAGCGGTTGCGGTCGCTATCCACGCGGTAAAAGGCATCGAACAGCCGCGGAAGGGCCTCGTCCGGCACCCCGGGACCGTGGTCGCGAATATCCACCACGGCTTTACCATTGTTTCGCGCCAGGGAAACCTCCACGGCCGATTGCGGCGGCGCGTAGCGTATGGCGTTGCGGATGACGTTCTCCACCGCGCGGCGCAGCAGCTCGGGATCGCCTTCCACGGTGACCGGCTCGTGCCGTTCGTAGGTTACGGCGCAATCGTGCGCGGCGGCTTCAATGCCGGAATCGTTGACCAGTTGCTCCACCAGCTCGTCCAGCCGGACGGGGTGGCGGCGCAGGGAATTGGGGTCTCCTTCCGCGCGCGTCACCTGCAGAAGCTGGCCCACCAGGGCGTTCAGGCGGTCGGATTCTTTTTGGATGCGGTTGAGGGCGGCGTTTCGGTCCTCGCCCGAGCGGGCCAGCTCCACGGCCACGCCCAGACGCGCCAGGGGGGAGCGGAGCTCGTGCGAAATATCCAGCAGCAGGCGACGCTCGGCGGCCAGCAGGGTCTCAATGCGCCCGGCCATGCGGTCGAAGGCGCCCGAGAGCTGGCCCAGCTCATCGCGGCGGGTGGAATTCACACGCGCCGAAAGATCGCCCTTGCCGAACCGCTCCACGGCCTTTTGCAGCGCCCGCACCGGGCGGGTGAGGTGATAAGCCAGCCAGTAGCACAGCAGCACCGCAGCGCCCATCATGAAGATATGATCGGGGGTCAGAAACCCGATGCCCACGCTGGCCCGCGGCACGATGAAGAAGAGCCAGTAGCGCCCGTCGTCGGCCGCCCGCGCCACCGTGCTTTGTCCGGCGCGGAACACGGCTAAGGGCGAGCGCGTGCGGGCGCGGCGCAGCAGGTCGGAGCGGTCCTGGTCGGTGAGCAGGTCGCGGCCGGATTCGTCGGTGAGGATCCCCTTGGCATCATAGATGCGGCGGAGGTTGTCCATGAAGATCTGCAGCGCCGGCCGGCCGCCGGTTTCGTAAGCCGCACGCGCCTCTTCCAGATTGAAGGCCACCAGCCGCGCGGCAGGCGTCTCCTCCTCCGCCGCGCCGGGGTTGAGGCCCAGCGCGGAGAGGAATGCCGATCCCACCAGGGTGATGGCGACGGTGCACCAGAACCACAGCAGGATTTGGGCAAACAGCGTTCTCATTCGGCCAAGGCCTCCTCGGGCGTCCGGCAGAACTGGTAACCCACGCCGCGGATGGTCTTGATGAGGTCGTCATCGCGCTCCAGCTTCTTGCGCAGATGGCTGATGTGCATGTCGATGGAGCGATCGAACGGGGTGGCCTTACGATTGTAGAAGTTCTCCATGAGCGCGTCGCGGGAGAGCACCCGGCCCGCCGCGCGCATGAGCATTTCGAGGATATCGAATTCGAAGGTGGTGAGTTCCACGCGTTTGCCGTTGGAAGTAACCTGGCGGGTGCCGGGGTCGAGCGTCACCCCGTTGACCTCGATGCGGGCCGATGGCGGGGCCGCCACGCGCGGTTCGTAGCGCCGCAGAATGGCGCGGATGCGGGCGGCCAGCTCGCGCGGGTTGAAGGGCTTGGGCAGGTAATCGTCGGCTCCCAGCTCCAGGCCGACAATGCGGTCGACATCTTCGCCGCGGGCGGTCAGCATGATCACCGGAACCTTGCTCTGCTGGCGCAGCCGGCGCAGGATTTCGAAACCATCGATGCCCGGCAGCATGACATCCAGGACCACCAGGCCGACGCCGGGTTCCAGGGCGCTTGCCAGGCCGCGGTGGCCTTCGTGCTCACAATGTACGGTAAAGCCCTCGCGCGTCAGGAACTCCTTAAGCAACGAACAAAGCTCGCTGTCGTCATCCACCAGCAGTATGTGCACGGTTTAAATTATAAAACCTGGGGTTGGCGAAGACGCGGCCGGAGGGAACCGTCTTCTTAAGGTTTTGCCTACCTACATACGCGATTCTGTGGAATGTTTGATAGCGCCGCCGCAACCGTACTCTTGCGGAAGGGGGAGTGAATCTCGATACGATAGCAAAGCGCGAAAGGGGGACGGCCCCCATCCATCCCGGATGCTGACGTCTGCTGATACCTCCCGATTATCGTCCAACGGCAAAGGACGGGCGGGCGAAGGTACTTTAGCCTGCTGCCGCTTGCGACCCGGAACGGCCTGTCCGTTGCGGCGGACAGAGTAACCGCTACGGCCAATCCTGCGCGGCGTGACGGATGCGAAGCACCTGCACCTGGTCGCCTATGATTTCGTAAACCGCGATGTAGGGCCACGGCGAAAAGACCAGCTCGCGAGTGTTCTCGGCGAGGCCGATCCGGCCGGCGTCCGGAAATTTCCGCAGGCGGGCGATGCTCTGGAAAATGGTTTTCGCCACACGGTGGGCCGCGGCGGGGTTGTCTTTGCGGATGTACTCGACTATATGCGTCAGGTCGGCGGCGGCCGTGGTCGTCCACCGAACCCGCATCACGCTTGAAACGTGCTCTCGATGCGGGCGACAACCTCGTCATGTTCGAGCAGCTCGCCGCGGCGGGCCGCGGCCCGGCCTTCCTCGACGGCCTCGATGAAGCGGGCATCGTATTCGAGCATGCGGTCCACGGCTTCGACAACGAGCTGCGCGGGCTGTCGGCCGGTGCGCACGGCGAAATCCTGAAGTCTGGCTTCCTTCTCCGGTGACAATTGGACTTCCATAGCTTTCCCTCCAGTATAACGTGGCCAGTCTACACGGCCCGTCAGCACGCAATTTCGGAAAACCCTAGTGTGCTGAGTTAGAAATTCCCTTGAAAAGTCTCAAGGCTGCCTGCCGCCCCCCTCGGTCCGCCAGCCTTTCAGGAGCAAGCCACCCGCAGGATCTTGGAAGCCCCTGATTGCAAAGCCAGGTACGCCTTTGAATAATGCAATCACGCGTTTGCATCTTTCAGGGCTGAGACTTTATCAACGAATTTCTGATTCATCACGGGTCCCGAGGACTTTGACTGCGAATCAACAACTCAGGACACTAGACATTCTTATGTATGTCACAGATTTACTTCACCGGAAGTGATGCGCCTCCGCGCGGCGCCGGTGGGTAGGCTTCCAATCACCCGATTTTACCGCCACTATTCCTTCCACATTTTGCCACACGCATCAGGCAAGCTTTTCCGAGTCCTCGGGATCGATATGGGATTGGCTGAGAAGACTTCGAAAGGTTCCGACTGGCACTTCGTCCTTCTTCGGGACGATAGCAGTATCCACGACCTCAACCACGCGCCTGACGAATTTCACGTGGCTACCCTTCCGACTGGTTTCGACAAATCCAGCCGCCTCCAGCCGGCGTTTGATCTCCCGAAAAGGTTGCGGACTAAGCCGCCCCAACCTCAACCTCGATCATCCGCACCGTGGGAGGACGCGTTGCTTGCGGAGGTTCGAAGTGAAGTTCGAGAGCTTCCGCAAGGTTAGCCAGGGCCTCTTCCTCAGTTTCCCCCTGGCTGGCGATATCCACTTCGAGGCACTGGGAAAGGAAACATACCAGTTTCCTTCGCGCCAGACAGTTGCGGCGAACTGTCGCTTCATATTTGTATGGTTTCATAGGAGCAGCGTTCGTTTCGTCAAGGTCGCGCCACACACTTGACATATGTACTTCACCGGAAGTTATGAACCTCCGCCACCGCCCCCGTCGGTAGGCCCTCCAATCGCCCCGCCTTCACCGCAATGACTCCTTCCAGATTCTGCAGCACGCCATCGATCAGCAGGAACGGCTCGCCCAGCACCTGGAATTTGTACCGGTCGAAACGGTGCGGAGTGACGATGGCATTCAGACGCCGGTTTCGTCCTCCATGCTCAGGAAGACGAAGCCGTTGGCGGTGCCGGGACGCTGGCGCACAATCACCGATCCGGCAATGCGCACCAGCCGGCCGTTGGGAACGCGCGCCAGGTCGATGGCGCGGGTCACCCCCAGCGCGTCCATCTCGGCGCGGCGGTAGGCCATGGGATGGCGGCCAATGGTCAGGCCGGTGCCGCGGTAATCGGCCCACAGCCGCTCCTCGGTGTTCATGGGCGCGAGCGGCGAAGGCTGGCCCTTTTCTTCCAGCGGTTCCAGCAGCGGCCCCACCGGCAGGATGGCGCGCTGCGCCTGCCAGAGCGCGTCGCGGCGGTGGATCTTGTCGAGCGAATTCAGCGCGCCGATTTCCGCCAGCCGGTTGATTTCGTCCTTGCGCAGTTGCGGAACGCGCAGCGCCAGGTCGTCAATGCTGCTGAACGGGCGGCAGCGCGCGCGCTCAGAATGGCGCGCCCGGCTTCCTCGCGCAGGCCCCTGGCATAGCGCAGGCCGAGTCGCAGACCGCTCCCTCACGGTCGCGGCTCGGATCGTTACCGTCGCGGCTCGGATCGTTACGGAGTTGGGCCCGGATGGCACCCCGTGAGGGAGCGGTGCGTTCCACCGTGCACTCCCAATCCGAGCGCGCCACATCCACCGGCAGCACGCGCAGGCCGTGCCGCTGCGCATCTTTGACAGAATCGGCGGGCGAATAAAAGCCCATCGGCTGGTTGTTCAGCAGGGCGCAGGTGAACGCCGCCAGGTAATGGCACTTCAGATACGCGCTGGCATAGGCCAGCAGCGCGAAGCTGGCGGCGTGCGATTCGGGAAATCCATACAGCGCGAAGGACGTGATGGAGTGCACGATAGCGTCCTGCGCCTCGCCCGCTGATGCCGTTGCGCTGCCATGCCCTCGCGCAGCTTCACTTCGATATCGCCCATGCGCTTTTCGGAGCGCTTGAAGCCCATGGCGCGGCGCAGTTCCTCGGCTTCGCCGCCGGTGAATCCGGCCGCGATCATCGCCATGCGCAGCAACTGCTCCTGAAACAGCGGCACGCCCAGCGTGCGCTCGCAGCACCGGCTCCAGCGAAGGGATGCAGAGCAATCCGGCCTGCTCCCTGCCCTGCCGCCGGTTCAGATACGGATGCACCATCTTGCCCACGATCGGGCCGGGCCGGATGATCGCCACCTGCACCACAATGTCGTAAAATTTCTCCGGCCTCATGCGCGGCAGCGTACGCCATCTGCGCGCGGCTCTCCACCTGGAACATGCCGATGGTGTCGGCCTTCTGCAGCGCGTCGATAGACGGCCGGATCGTCTGCCGGCAGGTGCGCCAGGTCGACCTCTTCGCCGATATGATTGCGGATCAGCTTGAGGCAGTCTTCCAGCACGGCCATCATGCCCAGGCCCAGCAGGTCCACTTTGATGATGCCCAGGTCGGCGCAATCTTCCTTGTCCCACTGCACCACCACGCGGCCCGGCATGGTGGCCGGCTCCAGCGGCACCACGGAATCGAGCTGTCCCTGGCAGATCACCATGCCGCCGGAGTGCTGGCCCAGATGGCGCGGCAGGTCCTGCAGCCAGCGATACAGCTCGAGAAACTTGCGCACGCGCGGATGTCGCAGATCGAAACCGGCTTCGCGGAACTGGCGCTCGGTGGTGTCGTTCGGGATCTTTCCATTCCCACGCGCGCGCCAGGCTGCGAGAGCTGTTCGAGCGTGCTGATATCGAAGCCCAGCGCCTTGCCCACTTCGCGCGCGGCGGAGCGGCCGCGATAGGTGATGACGTTGGCGGTCATGGCCGCGCCCAGCTTGCCGTAGCGCTCGTAGACGTACTGGATGGCGCGCTCGCGCTGGTCGCCGCTGGGCAGGTCGATATCGATGTCCGGCCACTCGCCGCGCTCCTCGGAGAGAAAGCGCTCGAACAGCAGATCCATGCCCACCGGATCGACCGCGGTGATCCGCAGCGAATAGCAGACGGCGCTGTTGGCGGCCGACCCGCGCCCCTGCGCCAGAATGCCTTGCTCGCGGCAGAAGCGCACGATGTCCCACACGATCAGGAAATAGCCCGCCAGGTTGAGCTTTTCGATAAGCGCCAGTTCGCGCTCGATCTGCCGGTGCGCGCGCTCATGACTCGCGGCTGGTAGCGCAGCGCGCGCGCCTTCATCGGCGCAGCTCCGCAGGAACGACATCATCGGTCTCGCCTTCGGGAACGGGATAGCGCGGGAATTCGTAGCCCAGATCGGCGAGCGTGAATTCGAGCCGCGACGGAGATTTCGACGCGTGTTGGCGATGGCTTCGGGCAGGTCGGCGAAGAGGCGCGCCATTTCGGCGGGCGATTTGACATGGCGCTCGGAGTTGCGCTCCAGCAGCCGCCCGGCGGTGGCGAGGGTGACGTGGTTGCGGATGCAGGTGAAGACATCCAGCAGCTCGCGCTGGGGCGGAGTGGCATAGGCCGGCGCATTGGTGGCCGCCAGCGGGATGCCGAGCGACCGGGCGCGCTCGGCGATGGCCTGGTTATGGGCCTCCTCTTCGCGGTGGTAGTGGCGCTGCAACTCGGCGTAAAGATTGTGACGGCCGAAAATTTCGAGCAGCCGCTCATCAGGATGGCGCGTCAGGCACACCAGGCCGCGCGAGAATTCGGCAATCTCTTCCAGAGTGGCCGCGCCTTCGCCCTTGGGAGCGCGCAACTTCATGCGGGTGACCAGGCGGCAAAGGTTGCGATACCCCTCGCGGTTCTCCACCAGCAGCGGATAGCTGAGGCCGTTGGTGCAGGTGATCTCCGAACCGATATGCGCGCGGACGCCGGCCTTCTTAGCGGCCATATGAAAGCGCGGAGCGCCGTAAACGCCGTTGCGGTCCATGATGGCCATCGCAGGCATGCCGTAAGCCGCGCACGCCCCCGCCAGTTCCTCAGGCAAACAGGAGCCTTCGAGGAAGCTGAAAGCCGAGCGGGCGTGAAGTTCAGCGTACACGTGAGGGCCTAAAAGCTCGACGCGGAGACGCGGAGGCACGGAGGAACACACGGAGAGGGACTGAAGATGTTCTCCGCGTGTTTTTCTCCGCGCCTCCGCGTCTCCGCGTCCTGGTTTTCAGTCATACGCACCCTCGACGAACCACCCCGCCGGGCTGCAATACAGCCGGTACAGGATGCCGTCCGAAAGCGCGATATCCCATTCGTCGCGCGACCAGGCTTCGGCCGTCCACCAGTCCCCCGAGGTGCGCCACGGACCGGCGAGGTCCATCACCTTCCCGCGGATGCTTTGCGCGGCAATAAAGCTGGGGTGCCCCTCCGCCAGCGAAACGCGCGCCGGGCGCGGAGGACGGAACAGCCGCAGGGTCAGTCTGGGTTGGCGCGTAGCGGCGCGCGCGGGAGTGGGAAGCGACGGCTGCTCCATGCGGAACGCCCCGGGGCGATGCGTATCGACGAGGCGCGGGGACCCGGCTCGGTCTTCTCCCACGATGGCCTTAATGCGCGCCAGGGTCAGCTCCAGGCCAACCGGCTCGGGCGCGGCAGGAATGTACAGGCCGCCCTGCGCGGCTTGCGGCTTCACGGGGTTCACCCCGAACCAGACGTGTACGATGGGCGCCGCCGGCGGATGCGCCGCCAGGTCGAGCTGCAACAGCTTCAGAAATGCCTTGGCGTCGAGCGATGGCACGGGGAGGCGCAGAGTGCGCTGGTGGGTTTCGCGGGTTTCCAGCCTGAGGCGCAGCCGTAGCTCGTCGGTGGCCAGGCCGCGGGTGGCCAGCCGGGTGGCTAAGCCGTTGACCAGGCGGGCCAGCAGGAAGGCCAGTGGCTCCAGCAGCTCGATGGGGTATTCCAGCTCGATTTCGTCTTCGAAGCGCAGAGGGTCGGGAATGGGCCGCAGCTTCCGGGTGGCCTCGCCGCGGGCCAGTTCGCGCAGGCGCAGCCCCTCCGGACCGAGCCGCTCGGCAATGCCCAGGGGCGGCAGCGCGGCCAAATCCTGAAAACGGCGGATGCCCCAGCGGCTGAGGGTCTCCAGCAGCTCGGGCGTAGGCCCCAGCAGCGTAAGCGGCAGCGGAGCAAGGAACTTGGCCTCGTCGCCCTGTGGAATCACGCTGGGACCCAGCCGCGCGCTGAATCCACGGGCGGCGCAGATGGCGGCATCGGGATTGGCTGCCAGGGCAATGTGGCACGCCAGGCCGGTTTCGGCGGCCCGGCGGGCCATCGCGGCGGCGATCTCCTGGGGCAGGCCGAACAGCCGGTCGAGGCCCGCAACGTCCAGCGCCACGGTATCCGGAGCGGTCTGTTCCACCGTGGGGGAGAATTCGAAAGCCAGCGCGGTCAGATTGCCTGCGCCATGAAGGCAGGCGAACATACCTTGCTCCTTTCGGTGGAAGTGGCGCGCACGGCGATGCCGCGCAGCAGGCGTCCGGGCGCCGCCGCCCCACTCCAGGCGGCGCTTTCCCGGCGGCATTCGATCAGCAGCGAGGCGCAGGTTTTGGCGTTCGGCTGAAGGGACAGCGAAATCAGCACCGTGGGGGTGTGCTCAACGGCGCGGCGCAGCCGGAACCAGGAGGTCAGCGAAATGCGGCGGGCGGTGGCGGGCGGCGTATCGCCCAGGTCGAGGGCCACCAGCCCGAACCCGCCGCCCTGGATCAGCAGGTCGGTGGCCTTGAGGGCGTGCTCGGCGTTGTGTGCCGACCTCACCCAGATCAGGCGGTCGAGGGCCACTCCGGCCAGCGCGGCGGAGGCGGGGTCGAAGGCGTCTTCGGCATCCACCAGGGCGCAGATTTCCTGGCGGGCGGTGGCTTCCGCGAGAATCGAAACCAGCAGGCTGGTGCGTCCCGAAGAAGCCGGCCCATAGATTTCGGTGAGGCCGCCGCGCGGAAGCTGGATGCCCGGAATGCCGCTCGAAAGCAGCACCGGCTCAGGCCGGGCTTGCCAGCCGGAAGAAGCGAACTGTGCGAGAGCGGTGGGCGTCATTTTCGCTATTTATTCGCCTGTACTTTATTTCTACAGGATCGGGTGGGGGATGTCAATGGGCTGACTTCCGGCGCCTCCGATGGCTCCGGGCC
>CAWDOH010000025.1:0-181627 GCA_963803725.1 Bryobacterales bacterium
GGAGTGCCGATTGCGGTGGCCTCGGCCGGCGGCAATTTTCTGAACGAAGTGGAATTGCTTTCCGAAGCCGGGATACCGCCGATGGATGTGCTGGTGGCGGCCACGCGCAACGGAGCTGCGGCGATGGGTAAGCTGGCCAACGAGGGGACGATACAGCCCGGCAAAATCGCCAACCTCATGCTGCTTTCGGCCAATCCGGGCGAGGATATCCGTAACCTGCGGCACGTGTTCATGCGCGTCAGCGCCTCGGTGTGGAGCCGCTAAACGGAACAAAGCGTCGAGGGCCTGCGTATGTTAGGCATCGAGGAAAGCCATGCGACCGAAGTTGCTGCTCGCGGCCCTGGCGGCCGTCCTGATCTCACTCCCCGCCTGCGATGTGGTGGATTGGGGACCCATGGAGCGGTTCAGCCGCGATTTCCATGAGAGCTATCCGATGAATGCGGATGGGCGATTCTCACTCGAGACCTTTAACGGATCGGTGGAAATTTCCGGTTGGGACCAGGATACGGTGGATATCAGCGGCACCAAGTATGGGCCGACGCAGGATGCCGCGGACAACCTGAGGGTGGATATCGACCATCATGCCGATGGGGTGTCGATCCAGGTGGAGCGGCCCCTGGAGCGGCGGAACAACCTGGGGGCGCGGTTCGTGATCAAGATTCCGCGGGGGGCCCGGCTGGAGCGCATCACGGCGTCAAATGGCGGCATCCGCACCGACGACGGCGTGGGGCCGGCACGGCTGAAGACCTCCAACGGGACCATTCACGTGGAGGACCTGAAGGGCAACGTGGACGCGGAGACGTCCAATGGCCGGGTGGAACTGGTGAACGTATCGGGCGATGCCGTGGCCCATACCACCAACGGGCGGATTCAGACTGAGGGCCTGGTGGGGTCGTTGGACGCTACGACTTCCAACAGCGGAATCCGCGGGGAGGTGGCGCGCGGCAGCCGGGATGTGCGCGCGCAGACTTCCAACGGCCCCATCGAGCTGACCCTGCCGGCGGATTTCGACGCCGAAGTACACGCCCACACCAGCAATAGCGGGATCACCCTGCGCCTGCCGGCGGCCATCAACGCGCGGGTGACCGCGCATACGAGCAATTCCAGCATCACCAGCGATTTCGAAATTCGCACGCAGGGGGCGTTGAGCAAGCACGAGTTGGATGGGGTGATCGGCGTGGGCGGGCCGCTGCTCGACCTGAGCACCTCGAACGGGGGGATCCGGCTGCTGAAGATGTGAGGTGGGGGAGATTGGACGCGGAGGGTGCCCTCTGGGCCCGGAGGGCACGGAGGAACACGCGGAGAAGCCGAGGTCACTTTCCGGAATGCCCGTCTATCGTCAACTGGCCCGCGGCGGTATCTCCGCACGCGCTAGAATGGGGCATGGCCGAAGATGCAGCGGAGTTGTTAACGCACGCTTTGAAGCTACCCCCGGAAGCAAGGGCGGCACTTGCCGATTCTCTCATCGACAGCCTTGACACAGAGGTCGACGAGAACGCCGAAGAGGTATGGAGAAGCGAGATTGCGCAGCGGATTCGGGATCTCGATTCCGGCGGCGTTCAAACTATCGCTTGGGACGAGGCTCGTCGTCGGCTCCGTACCCCATTTTGATCGCTGATGCGACGGTCTATCCGCTTCCATCCTGCAGCGCTGCAGGACGCTGAGGAAGCTGCCGCCTGGTACGCCGGGCGAAGCGTTCGAGCCGCAGTCCGCTTTCTGGATGAGTTGGATCGCATGGTTGATCTGATCGCGGTTTCGCCAAACACGTTTCAGGTCTTCGATATGGACCTCCGCCGGGCGGTATTTCGCCGATTTCCTTTCTACATCGTCTTTCGAGCGGATGAACTCAGCGTTGTAGTCGTTGCCGTAGCACACGGGAAGAGGCGGCCACGGTTCTGGCGCAAGCGCACCTGAAAGGCCGACCGGCAAATTCGAAGTTGGACCCCGTCTTTCGTCCACAAAGATTTTCTCCCGGCGAACGCTCCTTCTCCAGGTAGGCGACGACTCGTCGATCTGGATGGTTGTTTAGGCCGGCCGTACGTCGCCGCCGTTTGAGAGGCGCTTGTTGGACGCGGCGAAAGCCGGTAATATCGTCACGCAGACGGCCCAGACTGCGATGTGCATGAACATCAGCGCGACAGCCTCTGGCCAGCCACCCCCGAACCAATGCTGCGTTGCAAGTCCGATATCAGGGCCAAAGGACACGACCAGGACCTTCCACGCGAGACCGCGAAATTCGCGCAACGGTTCTAAACTGTAGAGGCCTTTCGCGCGAAAAACCAAAACTGCGCACGCGCTGGAAAATACCGTATCGAAGACCGGCGTCCCCACTGTGAGCGGCTGAAAGCTGGAATCAGGCTTCAACAACGCGACCGCAACCACACGAATAAATAGGACTGCGACCACGGAAAGCCCTATGGTCAGCGGACCGACCCAGAGAAGACGAGCTAGCCTGATTTGCGCCGGTTCATCCATGGATCGGCCTCCTGGAGACTTGACATCTCGTCTCTTCACACTTCAGACACCGGAAGGGCCAATTATGTTCCGCGTTGATTGTCAAATCGCAGGATCATTTCCTCGGCGCAATTGTCGATTCTAAACCCTGCTCACTTGGCCGCGCAACGCCCGTTCCCGACATGTGGCGGGTCAAGTGAGGGATGCTCGCTGACGCCGTCGTGTTACGGTCGCAGTAAGCACGCCTTGATCGCAACTTCCTCAGAAGTGCGCACCTCGTATACTAGCCACGGGCAACCTCCTGCGAGCTTGTAAACCGCCCGCGAACCGAGATTAGATCACGCGCAGGCCAGGTCGTTTTTGCCAACGGCATTATTTTAGCGCCTATGTAAGGGGTGCCCTCCTGGCCCGGAGGCGCGGAGAAACGCGCGGAGAAGACATTCCCGGAGGGGCGGAGAAGCACGCAGAGAAGCGTCAGGGTTTGGGGCCTTCCGCCAGGGCATCGCGGATGCGCTCGGTGAGCATTTCTACAAAGCGCTCGGGGACGAAGCCGTTCATCCGGCCGGCCACCTGCCCGCGGGGGTTGGCGATGACGGTGGTGGGGATGGTGGTGATGTGGAGGGCGCGCGAAAGGCCGTCTTCGAAATACACCGGCCCCTCCCACTTCACTTCCGCCAGGAACGGCTTCACCAGTTTGCGGTCTTCATCGGTATCGATTGACAGGAAGACCACCGAGGGATTGCTGCGGAAGCGCGCCTTCACCTGCTCGTAGAGGGGATGCTGCTGGCGGCAGGGGCCGCACCAGGTGGCCCAGAAATCGAAGACCACCACCTTGCCTTTAAGCGAGGGCATCTTGAGCGGGCCGCCCTCCACGGCGCTGAGGGTGAACTGCATGGGGTCGGTCAACTGCGCGTTGGGATCGCCGGATCGCAACTGGAGCTCGCGGGAATGGACCAGCGCCAGATTGCGGTCATAGGCTTGCAATAGCATGTCACCCAGACCGCTTTCGGAACCATGGGCCTGGCGGTAGAGGTCGCCCATGCGGGAGCGATCGCGGGCGCGGTCGGCGTCGGTGGTGTGCGGGTCGGGGATGGTGAAGGCGTCGGCCAGGGCGCGGGCGGCGTCTTCGGGTTTGCCGAGGCGCTCTTCCCAGCGGGCAATTTCGCGGGCCGCATCGGCCGTGGGACAGGTTTCGAAGGCGCGGTGGGCAAGGGCCAGGGCGTCTTCGGGATGGCCGAGGTTGCCGGTAGCGCGGGCCTCATAAGAAAGGGTACGGGCGATGGCGCGATCGGTCTGGTCTTTCCATTCCGCCGGACTCATGCCCTGGCCGCCCTCGCGCTGCATGCGCCGCAGGAGTTGCTCGTAGTGGGTGGCGAACTGGAGGGCGCGCTGGGCGTGTTCGGGGCTCACCGTTTCGGGACCGTCAAGGGCCAGCAAGGAGCGGATGACGCGCTCCAGGATCTGTAGATCGTCGGGCTGGCGGGCCAGCACACGCTCGCCGTATTCCACGATGTGGGCGTCATCATTGGCCTCCATGGCCGCGCGCACGGCGGCGCGTTCCAGCTCGGCTTTGCGGGGGGAATTGGGATATTTGGCCAGGTGCTTCTCGATGGCGCGTAGATATTCGACGGGGCTGGAACCGGCCTCGGAGAGCGCGGTTTCCAGGTCCTGGGATTCCTGGTTGGCGGCCTGCGCGGGCGCGGCCGGCTTGGGACGATTCTGCGGGGCGGCGCACAGGCAAGCGGCCAGGAGCGCGGAACCGAGCCAGCGCATCATGGCTGGGGAGCGGGGGGTTTGGCGGGCGGCTGGTCGTTGGCGGCGGACTTACCGGCACGGATGGCTTCAGCCATTTCGGCGGCTTGCGCGCGGGCCGTGTGCATATAGATTTCGTTGTTGCTGATGCGGTCCAGCATAGGCAGGAACTGGTCCAGGGCGACGAGGCGCTTGCGGTCCATGGCCGATCCCAGGAGGCTGAGGGCATGGACCACGCCGAGGTGGTCGTACTTGGCGGTGCGCTCCAGTTCGACGCGGTACTGCGCCGATTCGCACATGCGCTCAAACCAATCCTGCAAGGCCTGGGCGGAAAGGTCCTCGGAGTAGTTGTACTTGACCTCGTTTTTGACGGCGCCGCTTTCGTAGCGGAAGGTTTTGGTTCCCATGAAGGCCACCTTCAGGGGAGACTCCAGGGGGTGCTTGAAGTAATCCAGCTTTTCGGCCAGGCCGAAGACGGTTTGCGCGTCAGCATCCTCGAGTTTGAACTTGAGGGGCTGATCGTCGTCGGGGGCCTCGCGGTATTCGGCGTCGCCGTTCTTTTCCAGGGTCACCATGACGAAGGCGGGGGTGCTGCCCGGGAAGGACTTGGAATACGTCAGGCGGGGATCGTCGCCGGCCCACACCGAGCCGGCCAGCAGCAGCAAAGCGGCCCACTTCATAGAGTTCTCCCGGCGCCGGCCAGGCGGCGATTGGTGGCTTCCCGCGTGGCAAAGCAGAGAGCCACGGCCAAGGCATCGGAGGCGTCCTCGGACTGGATCGGTTCGTCGAGGTGCAGCAGCGACCCCACCATGCGGTTCACCTGGCTCTTTTCTGCGCGCCCGTAGCCCACCACGCTGATCTTGACTTCGAGCGGCGAGAATTCGCCCAGTTGCAGGCCGGCTTCGGCAATTGCCAGCAGGGCCACGCCGCGCACATGCGCCAGTTTCAAGGCCGTCTTGACGTTGGCCGAATAAAAGATGCCCTCCACGGCGCCGGCCTCGGGGGAGTGCTGGCGGATGAGCGCCCGCAACTCGCCGGCGATTACCGCGAGGCGCTTCTCGAACGGCCAGGTAGTGTCGGTGCGGATCACCCCCGCGGCCACCATGCGGTGGAACAGTCCGTCGCTATCGATCACGCCGTAACCGGTGCGTTCCGACCCGCAATCGATGCCCAGGACGCGCACGTTAATCCGCCATCGCTTCCAACTCCTTCTCGTCGATATCGAAGTTGGAGTAGACGTTCTGCACGTCGTCGTGTTCTTCCAGGGCTTCATTGAGCCGGAGCATGCCGCTGGCGTTCTTGCCTTCCAGGCGGATGAGGTTCTTAGGCACCATGGCGATAGCGGCGTCCTCGCTGGGGATTTTGTTGGCTTCGAGCGCTTTGAGCACGGCTTCGTGGGCTTCGGGCGGGGAGAGGATCTCCCAGCGGTCGCCATCGCTGCGAAGGTCGTCGGCGCCGGCATCCAGCACGATGCCCATGAGGTGGTCCTCGGAGGCCTTCTCGCCCGGCACGAAGATCTGGCTCTTGCGTTCGAACATCCAGGCCACGCTGCCCTGCTCGCCCATGTTGCCGCCATTTTTGGAAAAGACGTGGCGGATTTCGCTGACAGTCCGGTTGCGGTTATCGGTAGCCACGTTAACCAGCACAGCGGCGCCGCCGGGGCCGTAGCCTTCGAACATGACCTCTTCGATCTGGCCGCCTTCCAGTTCGCCGGTGCCGCGCATGATGGCCTTCTTGATGTTGTCGGAAGGCATGCTGACGTTCTTGGCGGCGAGGATGGCGGTCCGCAGACGGGGATTACCGTCGGGATCGCCGCCGCTGCGGGCAGCGATCATAATTTCCTTGATCAGGCGCGTGAAGGCTTTCCCGCGCTTGGCGTCCAAAGCCGCCTTCTTGTGTTTAATGGTGGCCCATTTGGAATGGCCCGACATGTGAACCTCTCAGGTAGGCCCGGCCGCGGCGGCCGGGAGGGAAAATGTTTATGATTTCAACGTCTTTGAGGATAGCAGAATCGGGAGGGGGCCTCAAGCAGGTTGGAAGGCAAGGTCGGAGGCGGTCGGGACGGGCGCGGGGGCGTCGGTGGCGGTGCGGGGCTGTCATGAATTTGGGAAGCGGGTGGCGGAGTGCGAGGCAATCGGAAGCGTCGGGGCAGTGCGGGGCGGTGGGGATGTGGGCCACACGGGCCCATGCGAGCAGTGGGGCGGCACGGGGGGCGCCGTCTGGGCCGGTGGGGCAAGTCGGGAGCGGGGAGTGGCCGTCGGCGAAAACCCGGCGGATCCGGCGGCGTCGAACACGGCCGCGTGGGCGACGCGGCCGGCGGCGAGCGTAAGAACTCGACCGTGTTCAACAGCCGGGGCGGCTGCCGCCGCGATGGCCGTGCGTGAGGCACGCCAGGGACGGAGTCTCCGTGCTACAACCACATTATGCCTTTGAGACGGTTGCAGCGGATGGGGGCCTCTGGAAAGCCCGACGCACGGAGTGGAGGAAACGAGTGACCTTTGAAGCCGGATTTGCGGACGCCGAGCGGGCGGCGACGGCTACCACGAAGGCCGTGGCGGTGCTGGCTACCGCGGCGCGCCAGTTCCATAAGGCGGCTGCGGAAGGCGACATTCTGAAGATGCGCAAAGTGTCCGAACGATTATCGACGCTTGTGGAATCGACGCGGCAGGAGATTGGCAACGCGCGGTCGGCCTGGCCGTTCAGCCCGGAGGAGGAAGAGAAATACCTCAAGGAATCGTTCGCCGCCGAACTTTTGGAGGTGGCCCGGAAGGAGGGCTTGCAGATCCAGCAGCGCGATGAGGGCCTGGTGGTGTTCCCTTCGATTCTGCGCGTTCTGCCGGCCGACCGGGCGGCGCGCATCAACCGGCGCAAGGTGCAGGGGATCCGGCCTACCAGGCTGGCCCAGGTCCTCAAGGCGATTCAGGCGAGAAAGCCTAAAGCTTCGGCCGAACATTTTCTGGAGGTGCTTCACCGGGCCTACCGGCTGATTGCCGGCGCGGAGTACGGCAAAACCGTGGCGCTATCGAGCATTTACGACACTTTGACGCTGCTGCCCGGAACGTCGGCCACTTACGACCAGACGGATTTCGTGCGCGACCTGTTTCTATTGGACCGTAGCGGAGTCGGCAAGACGAAGTCTGGATCGACTTACTCACTGCCCGCCAGCACGGGGACTAAGAGCGCCCGCGGCACTTACTCATTCGTGGCGCCGGATGGCGAGACGGTAACCTATTACGGGATTCGATTTACCGAGGCGCAGGAATGACTTTCATCGGCCCAACGGGTTGGTTGAACTTTATCGACCAGGAGTATCTGCGGGCGTTTGTGCGCCAGGGCGGGTCCGCGGTGAAGTTCGCCGTGCCCCTGGACGATGCATGGCGGCTGGAGATCTTCGACGGATTGACGCGGATGGCCGGCGAGGCGGGTTACCTGGTGGCGAAGATCGACGCCGCCCAGACGAAGGTCCACATGGCCGACGAGATCTTTTTCCGGACTGCGGAACAGGTTCCGTGGCAGACCCTCAGCCGCAGGTTCGTGGCGAAACTGGCGGCCGACTCGGGCTACGTCTGGGCCGAAGACGGGGACGATCCGCTGTACCTTCGGCTGGCCGAAAGAAACCAGGTGGACCCGCAGATGCTGCTGCTGGACCTGAAGAAGGAGATCGGCAACAAGGTATTCCGCCAGCGGAGATTATCGCGCGATTTCCGGGTGGCCATGACGCACCTCTGCATCGCCGAACTTTCCGGGGGGCAGGATGGGGCGACGACAGTGGGAATCCTGACCGACTGGTTGACCGGGCGCAATAAGGCCGCCAGCGCGGTGAAGCCCTACCATATCTTCCGCAAGATCAATCGCGCCACGGCGCGGTTCTTCTTCGAATCGATGGTGCGCTGGTTAAGAGTGGCGGCTTACCCCGGGCTGGCGGTTCTGCTGGATGCCCAGCGATTGATGCTGGCGCGCAATCCCAACGACCTGGGCCTGTTTTATAGTAAGGCGGCGGTTCTGGATACTTACGAGGTGTTACGCCAGTACATCGACGGAGCCGATAACCTGGAGGGCTTCTTTATGGTGGTGGTGCCCGATGTTACTTTTCTGGAAGACGCCGGGAGGGGCATCGGCGCCTACGAGGCGCTGAAGTTCCGGGTGTTCGATGAGATTCGCGATCGAAACCTGGTAAATCCGATGGCATCCCTGGCGCGAATCTCGAACGCCGTGAGGGAGTAAGCATGGAGACCGGCCGGCAACTGGACTACCAGCGGGCGCTGGAGGCACTGCGCAACGGCGTGCCGAACCGCCACGCGGTGAGCGTGCTGGGATCGAACCAGCGCGAAGCGGAGAAGGAATTTCTGGCGCGCCTGGACTGCGTGGAGAGCTCCGCCGCGGAGGGCGAACAGGCGCCCGGCCTGCTGATCGCAGGGGGATTTGGAACCGGGAAATCGCACCTGCTGGACTACCTGGAACACCTGGCCGGGTCGAAGAATTTCGTGACCAGCCGAGTGGTGATCAGCAAGGAGACGCCGCTGTTCGACCCTGCCAAAGTTCTGCTGGCGGCCATTGACGGGGCGGTGGTTCCGGAATTGAACGGCGAGGCGATCCGCGAAATCGCGCTTCGCTTACAGCCGGACAGCCCCAGGTACCGCCAGTTTTCGGAATGGCTCAAGAAGCCTACCAATGGCCTGAGCCAGATTTTCGCCGCCACGGTGCTGCTTCACGAAAGGCTTCACAACGACCCGGAGCTGGTAGACGACATCACCAGTTTCTGGTCGGGCGAACGGCTGCCGCTCAGCCGCATCCGGCAGGGGTTGAAACAGATCAACTCGTCGGGGATGTATTCGCTGAAGTCCGTCAAACTCAAGGAACTGGCGCTCCAGCGATTCCTGTTTGTGGCCCGCATGATTCTGGCCGCGGGCTACGCGGGATGGGTTTTGCTGATTGACGAAGTGGAGCTGGTGGGACGGTATAGCTTACTGCAGCGGGGCCGGTCCTACGCGGAACTGGCGCGGTGGATGGGCGCGGTGGAGGGCGAAGCGAACCCCGGAGTGCTGGCGGTGGCGGCGATTACCGACGATTTCAGCCTCAAGGTGCTGCAGGAGAAGGGCGACCGGGACAAAGTGGGAGCGCGGCTGCGCGCCAAGGAGACCGACGAGTATCTTAGCCTTGCGGGACGCGCCGATACGGGCATGCGGCTGATTGAGCGGGAGGCGCTGCTGCTCCAGCCGCCTGATGAAGCGACTCTGCGGCAGACGTACGAGCGGCTGAAGCAGATTCACGCCGAGGCCTACGGATGGGAGCCGCCCGAGATTCCGTGGCCGGCGGCGGCGATTACACGGCGGATGCGCTCCTATGTGCGGCGCTGGGTGAACGAGTGGGACCTGCGGAGGCTTTATCCGGGCGCTTCGCTTTCGGCCGACGAGGAGCTGGAGATCCGGCCGACCTACGAACAGGACGCGGACCTGGAGCAGCCGTCGGAGGGTGGGGAAGAGGGATAGGCTGGGGTTGCGGCATCGCGACTCCAACTCGGTCCCCGGCGTTGCGGGGGGAGCGAGGGCGGAGGGGCCCCGTTTCACCGCGGAGCACGGGCATCGATTGATAGCGGCGGGGCCGATTCGACGCGGGGGGTTGCCCGCTGGGCCCGGAGACGCGGGGCAAACGCGGAGAAGACCCAAGGTAAGGACAGGTCTCAGAGGGAGCGGAGTTTCCGGAGAGCCGCGGAGGGCGCCGAGAATACGCGGAGAAAACTAAGAGGAAGAAAGAGTTCTGGCGTAGACCCGGCGTGCTCCGCGGCGCCGCGGTGGAAACCGATCCCCCGTCAGTGCCCGCAGAGACGCAGCTAAGAAGGTTTTCTCCGCGGATTCTCCGCGCTCTCCGCGGCTCCGCGGTGAAGGGAGGCCCCTCAGAAACCCATAATCTGCATCCCCGAGTCCACGAACAGCACGTTGCCGGTCACGCCGCGGCTCAGGTCGCTGGCGAGGAACACGGCGGCGTCGCCGACTTCGGCTGGATCGGTGTTCCGGCGCAGCGGGGCCCTCTGGGGAGCCACTTCCAGCACGCTGGTAAAATCTTTTATGGCCCGCGCGGAGGCGGTCTTCACCGGGCCGGCCGAAATCGCGTTCACTCGAATCTTGCGCGGGCCGAGGTTGTCCGCCAGGTACTTCATGGAGGCCTCCAGCGCCGCCTTCGCCACCCCCATCACGTTGTAGCCGCTCAGCACCCGCGTGGACCCCAGATAGGTCAGCGTGGTCAGTGATCCGCCGTCGGTCATCAGTTCCGCCGTGGCCCGCGCTACCGCCACCAGCGAATAGGCGCTAACGTTCTGTGCCAGCAGGAATCCCTCGCGTCCGGTCTCCAGAAACGGTCGCGACAAGTCCTCGCGATTGGCGAAGGCCAGGCTGTGCACCACCGCATCCAGCCGGCCCAACGGGCGCAGGCCGTCGGTAAGCGCCGTCAGCTCTTCGTCCTTGGTCACGTCGCATGGCAGGATGGCCGCCACTTCGAGGCCTTTGGACAACTCCTCGATGGAATCTTTCTGCCGCTCGCCAAGATAGGTCAGCACGAGGCGCGCGCCTTCCCGCGAAAAGGCCTGCGCGATGGCATAAGCCAGGCTCCACTTATTGGCGATGCCCAGAATCAGGGCCGTCTTCCCTTCCAGTAGCTTGGACATGAAGCTCCCAGTTTACCGCGCGGCAGCGGGGCCGCTGTATGATGATGCTTTACCATGAAGCCAACCGTTCTCTGCGCCGCCATCCTTGCTTTCGTGGCGCAAACTGCCACGGGGCAGGTCAAAATCGCCCAGCAGGGCAACGAAAAGATTTCGGTCGAAATCGACGGCAAGCCGTTCACCGATTTCTACATCGGCCCCTCCGTCCCCAAGCCCTACCTGTACCCGTTGCGGACGGCTTCGGGCGTGGTGGTCACGCGGGGCTTCCCCATGATCCCGGATGTGCCCGGCGAGTCCCACGACCACCCCCACCACCGCGGCCTGTGGTTCACCCACGGCGACGTGAACGGCTACGATTTCTGGGCCAACGAAGACTCCCAGCCTGGCGCCGGCAAGGGCAAAGGCAAGGTGGTGCTGAAGCACGTCGATAAACTGACCAGCGGCCGGAAAACCGGCTCCATCGAGGCGACCTTCGAATGGAAGATCCCGACCGGCGAGACCCTCCTTCGCGAATCGCGCAAGATGACTTTCTACACAGATCCGCAATTCCGTATTATCGATTTCGATATGACCCTGTCGCCCGAGCAGAAGGTCACCTTCGGCGACACCAAGGAGGGCATGTTCGCCATCCGGCTGGCGGCGCCGCTCGAAGAAGAGCAGCCCAAGGGTATCGCCGAGACCCAAGCGCACCGGCAAGATCGTCAACGCGCAGAACAAGCAGGGCGAGAAGAATGTCTGGGGGAAGCGCTCCGAATGGGTGGATTATTCGGGGCAGATTGACGGCCAGACCGTGGGGGTGGCCATCCTCGACTACCCCGGCAACCCGCGCGCGCCCACATACTGGCACGTCCGCGCCTACGGGCTGTTCGCCTGCAACATTTTCGGCGTCCACGATTTCGAGAATGACAAATCCCGCGATGGCAGCCTGACCATTCAGCCCGGGCAGCCGTTGCGCTTCCGCTACCGGGTGATCATCCACCCCGGCAACAGCGTGGGCGCGGGGATTCGGGACCAGTACGACCGGTATAAGGATATGAAGTAACGATGGGTTGACCGGCGGAAGGGCCATACCGCCTGATAGCGCCTCCGTACCCCACATCCGCGGGCACAGGACTTTCGTGTCACAAATTTGCTTGCGGGTTCCCTGTTGATGCGCCATATTGAAATTAGCCGGTGAAAGCAGTGTAGAGCGCACCATCAAGGACCAACATCCAATGCCGCCGGGGTGACGCGCTCGGGTTGCGCCGGAGACGGGCGTTTGGATGGCCGAGACTTACCTCTACTTCACGGAGCTGGTGTCGATGCCGGTCCTGGACCTGAAGGGCCGCCGCATCGGCCGGGTCAAGGACGCCGCCATGGTGCCGCTGGTGAATGCTTCCCGCATCGACCGGCTCCTGATGGGCGGCGGGGACGCCTGGCTGACCGTCCGGTACGACCAGATCCGCTCCATCCGCATGCCGCAGGGCATCTTCCTGGCTGAGGAACAGCTCGTTCCGTACCACGACGACGAATACATGCTGCGCATCGGCCGCGATCTGCTGGATCAGCAGATTATCGACGTCACCGGCCGCAAAGTGGTGCGGGTCAACGACGTCACCATGGAGTGCCATAACGATGGGACCCGCGACATCCTGGTGGTGCGGGAAGTGGATATCGGCCTGCGCAGCATCCTGAGGCGGCTGATGCAGGGGGTTCTGCCGCGGCGCGCCATCCGGCGGCTGCAGGCGGCCATCCCACCGAATTCCATCCGGTGGGAATTCGCTAACGTGGTGGAACCCGACCCCTTGCGGCGGCTGCGGCTCAACATTTCCTACACCAAGCTGGAGGAAATGCACCCCGCGGACCTGGCGGACATCGTCGAAGACCTGAGCCCCGCCGAGCGCGAGGCAATTTTCGAGACCATCGACAACGAAGTGGCCGCCGAGGCCCTCACCGAGGTCGAACCCAAAATGCAGATCAGCATTCTGGAATCGCTGGAGCCCGAGAAGGCGGCCGATATCGTGGAGGAGATGTCGCCCGATGAGGCCGCCGACCTGCTCAACGAAATGGAGGCTGAGACCTCCGAGGAGATTCTGGACGAGATGGACTCCGCGCCCAAAACCGAGGTGCGCGAGCTGCTGGAATTCGCGGAAGATACCGCCGGCGGCATGATGAACACGGAGTTCGTCTCCCTGCACGGCAACGCCTCGGTGACGGACGCGCTGGCCGCTTTGAAAGGCAACGAAGACCTGCTGGAGTCTCTCAACACCCTGTTCCTGGTGGATGGCGATGAGCGGCTCACGGCCTCGATCCCGCTGGCGCGCCTGTTCCTGGCCGCCGGCGACGCCAAGCTCAAGGATCTGGCGTCCGCCACCCTCATCCAGGTGACCCTGGACGAAAGCCAGGACCGCGTCACCGAGCTGTTCGACAAGTACAATCTGCTAACCCTGCCGGTGGTGGACGAGGACGGCAAGCTGGCCGGCGTGATCACCGCCGACGATATCATTTCGGTGCTGCGGCAGAAATAGGGTTCACAGGATGTGCTCGATTTCCACAGCGCCCCACTTTTTCGCCAGGTATTCCACCACCAGCCGGCGGTGACAGTGGTCCGGGCGATCCTCGCTGCACAGAAGGCAGCCGCCGTCCACGATCTCGCGCGCGACGGTGTCCTCAATGCGCCGGGATTCCATGAGTGCCTGGAAGCGGCGTTCGTAGACACTCCACTCGCCCTTGTGCTTGCGGTATTCGTCGAGGATCTCGGCGGTGGGCGCCAGCTCCGGGACGTGCACGTACTCGATGCCGCAGATGGTTTTCACGAAGTACCGCAGGTCGTCCTTCTTGGCGAAACCCGCCAGTTGCGAGACGTTGTTGAGGCGCACGTCCACCAGGCGCTCCAGGCCGGGCCGCTGCAGTTTGCCGAAGAACTGCTCGGCAGTCTTCCGGGTGAATCCGATGGTGAAGATCTTCATAGCGCCGCTGTGCCGGCGACCGGCAGGTCCGGCCTCCTCCTCGAATTCATAAGCGATCCGCTGGCCTTGCATGCGGTAGGCGTCCTCGATTACCTCTTCGGGCGACCGGAACAGATCGTACTCGGGCAGCTTGAGCTTCTCCCGCAGCCGGACCAGTACCTGTTCGTGGCTTTCGAGGGCGCCGTCCTCCAGAATGTGCCGCACGGCCACTCCGCGCGCCGCCAATTGACGCGCCACCAGAATGGTCCGATGGCATTCCAGGGGATCCTTTTCGGCGCACATCAGCGCCAGCCGGCGGGTTTCCAGGCCCTCGCACACGCGTTCCAGACCCTGGCGAAACAGCTCGGTGCGGGCCAGGCGGTCGTATTGCACTTTGCCCTCGGAGTAACAGGCCGGGTCTTCACTGCGGGCGCCCAACTCGCGGCCCAGAAAGACATAGGCCATCCCGCCGGCCGCCAGCAGCCGCTTCAGGTTCTCGCGATTGAAGTGCGGATTCATGCGGCTGTAGGGCTTCGATCGCACATCGACGATGGCAGCGATCGCATGGCGCGACAGCAGTTCCAGGAAATGCTCCGGCGGGTGATTGGAATGGCCGATTGTGTAGACCGCTTCGTCCATCAGAGTTCCGCCGGGCCCGGCTTGCCGAGGACCGCTGCTGCCAGCTTATAACAATAGCCATCCTCGAACCGTTCGCCCAGGCTGACGCAGAGCCAGCAATCGGCCAGCGGGTAGCGGCCGCGCGGCTTTCCGCGGAAGGCGCGCAGCAAGGCGGGATCGGTGACCGAAAAGTTATAGGGCACGCCGTTATACACGAACCCGGCCCGCACGGTCTGCAATTTGCCGTCGTCCTGAACCAGCACGAACGGCTCCTCCGGCTCAATCAGCGCCAGCGACCAATCCAGCTCCGTGGCGGCGCGCGCCGATACGCGGTCGTTGAGCCGTGCCCCGTGGACGATCCATTGGGCCAAAGCTGATCGGGGTGGTCGACTAACGTGCCGAGTTCCGCAGGTGGCAGGGTCCCGGCCCTCACCCATGGGATACGCGGGTCGATGAGGTGATTCTCGGTCTGGTGCAGTTCGGGGACGGGCCGTTCGAGCGGGACATCCAGCACGTCGAGCGGGCCGGCCATGCTTCCATCTGCGCATTGGCGCTCTTCGTCCGAAATCTCGGCGGTGGGGCGCGCGCTTACCGGCCGCACCCAGCCACCGTATCCCGAGGCCAGAACCCGCCTGCCTGCGATGCACCGGCCGGCATGCTTCCAGGAGCTTGCCAGGCACACGATGCGCTTTACATAGCTCATTTGCCGTTCGAAACCGCCCGCGGCGGGCGCAGCAGGCGCGCGGGCAGCTTGGAAAGATACACCAGCCGCTCGACCACCGGCAGCAGGCGGCGCACGGTGCGGCCATTCAGCAGCAAGCTTCCGGTCACCAGCGCGGGGTGGGGGATGGTGGTGCAGCAGCGCGAGCAGACGTCCACTTCCCCGCCCCGGCCGGCGGCGTGCAGGCGGCGCATCGCGCGCATCTCCTCGCCGTTCCAGATCTCGACGAGGGGCTGCCCGTTGATGTGGCCCACGGGCTGGCCATCCAGCATGTAGCTCTGGCAGCAGGGGTACACGTCGCCATTCTGCTTGACGTACATGGGCCCCCGCCACAGGTAGTGGCAGGGATGCTTCCAATCGGCGGCGGCATGGCCGGCATCGGGACGCATCAGGTTGGTTTCATCGGCCTTGATGCGGAGCTGGTCCACGCCGGGGATACCGCCCCAGAAGGCCAGAAAATCGTCCACCTCAGAGGCGTTGCCATCCATTTTGACCATCTGCACCACCACCTGCAGGCGCGAGCGCCGCTGGTGTTTCATGCGGGCAAAACGCACGAAGTTGTCGCGCACTTTCTCGAAGCGGGCGCCTTTGCGGTAGAACTCGAAGGTCTCTTTTTTGAAGCCATCGAAGCTGAGGGTGATCTGTTCGAGGGGCGAATCGAGCACGCGCGCGGCGGTGGCCTCGTCCAGAAACGTGCCGTTGGTGGAGAGCAGCGTGGAAATGCTGTGGCGGTGGCAGAATTCGATGCGCTCGAAGATGTGCGGGTCCATGAACGGCTCGCCCAGGCCGATCAGCATCATGTGCTCGGCGGTTTCGCCCGACTGGCTAACAAGACGTTCGAAGACTTCGTCCGTCATATCCGCTTTGGGCTGTTTATGGGTTTCGCGCGGGCACATGGGGCAGTAAAGATTGCACTTGGCGGTGGTTTCGACGATATATTCGACGGGCAGCGCCGGCAGGGTGGTCCGCCGCGCCAGGTAACCCCACAGCAGTTTTGCCCGGTTCCAGGCCCTCATGTGTACATTCATTGTAACTGGGGGAAAAAGCTCGACGCGGAGGCGCGGAGGCGCGGAGACGCGGAAAAAAGCACGCGGAGAAGAAAATGGTTTTCCTCCGCGTCTCCGCGTCTCCGCGTCAGGTCTTTAGGATCGGCCCACGCGATAAAATAACCATGAACGCCAAGGATCGATCGTGAAAATCACCATATCGGGAGCGTCGGGGTTGATTGGACGGCGCCTGCTCAAGACCCTCGGCGCGGAAGGGCACACCCTCCATGTCCTCAGCCGTCACGCGGGGACCAATCTGCCGGGCGGCGTGCGTCTGTCCCCCTGGGACCCCACCCGGGGCGAACCGCCCGCCGAGAGCCTGCGCGATGCGGATGCGGTGATCCACCTGGCCGGCGAGCCGGTGGCGCAGCGCTGGAGCCAGGAGGTCAAGCGGCGCATTCGCGAAAGCCGCGTCACAGGCACGCACAACCTGGTAGAAGCGCTGAAGAAGCTGTCGCGGCCGCCCGGCGTGCTGGTGTGCGCTTCGGCGATCGGCTACTACGGCTCGCGCGGCGACGAGATTCTACCGGAAACGGCCACGCCCGGCAGCGGATTTTTGCCGGAGGTCTGCGTGGCGTGGGAGACGGAGGCTCGCGCGGCCGAAGCGCTGGGGATGCGGGTGGTGACCATGCGCACCGGCATCGTGCTGGATAGCCGCGGCGGCGCTTTGGCCCGCATGCTGCCGCCATTCCGCGTGGGCGTGGGCGGCAAATTGGGCAGCGGTAAACAATGGATGTCGTGGATTCATTGGCAAGACCTGGCGGCGCTGTTCCATCTGGCGCTCGAACAGCCAGTAAACGGCGCGGTCAATGGAGTGGCGCCCTATCCGGTGGACAATGCCGAGTTCACCCGAACGCTAGCAGGTGTCCTGCACCGCCCGGCCTTTTTGCCGGTGCCCGGATTGGCGCTCCGGGTGCTGTTCGGAGAGATGGCGGAGGTGCTGCTGGCCAGCCAGCGGGTGGCCCCCAAGGCCGCCGAATCGACCGGGTTCCCGTTCCGCTTCTTCCAGCTTGCGCCGGCGCTGGCCGACCTGCTGAAATAGCCCGGTTCCCTCAGAACTGAAAGTAGACGAACGGGATGGCCTGGTCGATCACCCCGAATACGTCCAGGCAGAACAGCATCAGCGCCATGGACGCGGCGTAAGCCAGCGTGGGCGTTTTCATGATCCGCTCGACCATCTCGAAGCGCTCCTCCAGCAGCGACACCGCCAGGGCGATCGCCACCAGCCCGAAATGCCAGTGTTGCAGCAAGCCGTGGCCGGGCGTGCGCGAGACGAGCTGCGCCAGCACCCGCATGGACTGCTTCAAGTCCGCGGCGCGGAAAAACACCCAGCCGATCATCACTAATAGGAACGTGGCGGCGGCCTTCAGAGGATAGAGCAGCCCCCCGGGCCAAGGCTTTTGCGTGTCGGAGCGGAAGGCGCGTTCGGCCGCCAGCAAACCGCCATGATAGCCGCCCCAGATCAGAAAGTTCCAGCTTGCCCCGTGCCACATGCCGCCCAATAGCATGGTCAGCATCAGGTTGCGATAGGTCTTCCAACGGCCGTGGCGATTGCCGCCCAGCGGGACATAAAGGTAGTCGCGCAGCCAGCGCGAGAGCGAGATGTGCCAGCGATGCCAGAAGTCAGTGATGCTGGAGGCAAGGTACGGGCGCCGGAAATTCACAGGGAAGTGAAACCCGAACAGCAGCGCCATGCCGATGGCCATATCGGTATAGCCTGAGAAATCGAAATAGATCTGCATGCCGAACGCGAAAACCCCGCTCCAGGCCTCGCGCATGGCCGGGTGCGCGGCGAGGTTGCCAAAGTAAAGGTTGGCGACCTTGGCGAACTGGTCGGCATATGCCATCTTCTTGGTCAAGCCGAGAGCCAGCAGGAACAGGCCGCGGGAAACGTCTTCCTGGCTGGGCGGACTCCATTTCAGCAGGTCGTGGAAGAACTCGCGCGCCCGCACAATGGGGCCGGCCACCAGTTGCGGGAAGAAGCAGATGAACAGCGCGTAATCCACCGGATTGCGCACGGCCCCCTGCTCGCCGCGATACACGTCTACCACGTAGGACATGCTTTGGAAGGTATGGAAGCTGATTCCGAGAGGCAGCACCACGTTCAGCCAGAAGAAATTGGCGGGCCGGCCCATGACGAGCGCCAGGTTGCCGGCTAGAAAATTGTAGTACTTGAAGAAGCCCAGGAAGCCCAGGTTGGCGGAGAGGCTGAGGATGAGGATGGCCTTCCGCCGGGCGCCGGGCGGCGTTTTCTCCAGCCACAGGCCGGCCGTATAGTCGATGGCCGTCAGGGTGAGCAGCAGGGCGATGAATTTGTAGTTCCAGCTTCCGTAGAAGAAATAGCTGGCCGCCAGCAGAATGTATTTGCGCACCGCGCGCGGGCTGGCATAGAAGAGGATCAGCACCACGCTCAGAAAGAGAAAGAAGTGGGTGGTATTGAAGAGCATGGCGGGTTACCTGGCCGCCCTTTGCGCCGCGGCGGCATCCAGCAGGTGGCCGATTTCCACGGCGACCATGGGGGAAAAGCGGGCGATGCCATCGCGGTTCAGGTGCAGCGCGTCGCGGAACAATTCGGGGTGCTCCAGCGAATCGAAGGCGTGCTCGGGCACCAGCATGACGTTGGGGCGCTGGGCAAACTCGCGGATCGAGCTGCTGAGCTTGTGCACCAGGCTGTCCGGACGGACAACCGGACCGCGCGGCAGCCGCAGGAAGACGATTTTGGTGGGCGAACCGCGATAGAGGTCGATGATTTTGCCGAGCCACTGGCGGCGGAAGGCGGCCAGGCGTCCGGTCTGCGGGGCGGGACTGCGCAGGAGCGCGGCTTTTACGGTGGCGATCTGGTCCTCGTTCAAGCCCGGCGGCATGGTGGCTGTCATGGTCTTCCAGTCGATCGACAGCCCCGCCATGCTGCGATCGGTCTCCACGTAGCCGTAGGTCCAGAATTCGAAAAACCTGCGGTCGAGGGCTACCTTGCCAAGCCGCCATTCGGGATGGGCCAGGAAATCCAGCACGTCCGCCTGGAAGACCGTGCCTTTCCAAATGCCGCTGCGGAAGGCCTCCCATTTCAGAGCAGGGCTTTCGAACGAGGTGGCGAATTCCCACACGTCGCGCAGCCGCAATCGCGCGATGACGTAATGGAGGGCGCGGATGTCATCGTAGGGATTGAAATCCTCGTCCTCGTCGTCGTAGTCGTCCATGCCGATGACCACCGCGCGGTAGCGGCGGCGGGTCGGGTCGAGGTCGCGCATCATGTAGTACCAGGCGCGGGCATCGGTTCCGGCCACCCCGGCGTGGCGGAAAATATAGCCGGTCTGGGCCGTGACCTGGTTGGAGAGGCGCGGGGAGTAGGCAAAACGGGAATCGCCCAGGGTGACCACCAGGTGGTCGCCGTTGTGTTGCTGAGCGTCCAACTCGCGCGTCAGGACCTGCTCAAAGAGGCCGGTGGAGGAATCCGGCTCCAGATGGGAGAGGTACCAGGGTGTGCGGAACACCAGGGCATCGAGGGCGGTAGCGCCCGAAACCGCCAGCGTGCCCGCCACGACGAAGGGAACCCATTTGGGAGGCTGCATCCGTTTTTAGAAGACCTGATGACTAAGACCCGCGAACAGACAGTTTAAGCTACAGGCGGGTGCCCCGGGGCTGCGGGTTGGTTTGAGAGCCGCGGAGATGGCCGGTAGGCAGAGGTGGATCTCTCGGTCCGGCCGTCGGCTCGGCTGGCGCCGCGAAGGGGTCCCGCGGCGGTGAATCGCTTGGGCCGCGAGGACGGTGGACTGGGCGGGCCTGGCAGGATCGACGTGCCACCCGTTGACACACCTGAGCGCGGCTGACGGCGGACCACCGCCCTGGAATGTTCATAAGCCGGCGAATCGCAGGCACCGGTGGGGCGGCGCGGTCGTGCGGGTTTCATCCTGGCAGCCCGCGCGAGGTGGTCCCGAAGAAATTTTCAGGCTGCGGCGCGCCTTTCCGTGTGGCGACCGCGGCGACCCTAGGCCATCTGGGCCCCCTACCGCCTGATTCGCTTCGCCCGCCGGCTTAACGCGCCGAGACAAAGCTGCAACCATATGGACGGGTCTCGCGGCCCCAACCCTAGTGTGCTGAGTTAGAAATTCCTTTGAAAAGTCTCAAGGCTGCCTGCCGCCCCCCTCGGTCCGCCGGCCTTTCAGGAGCAAGCCACCCGCAGGGTCTTGGAAGCCCCTGATTGCAAAGCCAGGTACGCCTTTGAACATGCAATGCAATCACGCGTTTGCATCTTTCAGGGCTGAGACTTTATCAACGAATTTCTGATTCACGACGGGTCCCGAGGACTTTGACTGCGAATCAACAACTCAGGACACTAGTTCGACGGCGCGTAGTAGCCCAGCCGCCAGTAGGCCTTGAGCGGCGGAAGGCCTTTGGGCGGCACCAGCTTGACCGTCACGTGATGATAGCGGCCGTCGCGCGGCTCGTCGGCGGGGGCGTAGCCCAGCACATACCGGTTGCGCAATTCGATGCCGATTTTGGCGGCGATGTCCGGCATCTCCATGGCGCTGACGGGGTACTCGCGGCCGCCGGTCTGTTCGGCAAGCTCGCTCAGGAGACCGGGTCCGGCAGACTCCTCGGGCGAACGGCCGCGCGCGCCGGGCGCTTCGTAAACCCCCATGGCGTAAATCAATACATCCGATTCGCGCACGGTGTTGCGAATCTCGGTTTCGGTGTAGCGGCTGGCGTTATCGCCGCCATCGGAGATGACCAGGAGGGCTTTGCGGTTCTTCTGCGAGCGCTTCAACTCGTGAAGGCCGAGGAAGATAGCGTCCAGCAGCGCCGTGCGGCCTTTGGACTGCGCGAAGGTGAGCTGGTTCTGAATCTCCTCATAGTCGCGGGTGAGCGGAACTACAACCTTCGGCTGGTCGTTGAACTCGACCAGAAAAAACTCATCGTCGGGATTGGCGGTGTCGAAGAACTTGGAGGCCGCCATCCGGGAGAGACGCAGTTTATCGCCCATGCTGCCGCTGATGTCGAAGATCAGGCCCACGGCCACCGGTTCATCCTCCATCCCGAACTGGGTGATGGTCTGTTCGACTTTGTCGTCGAAGATTTTGAAGTGCTCCTTTTCGAGACCGGTGACCGGGCGGTTCTGGGGATCGCAGACCGAGACCGGCACCAGCACGAGGTGGGAGTCTACCCGCAGATTGGTGACCGGGCGCGGGGAATCCGGGGGCGTGGGAAGCGGCCGGGGGACCACGGCAACCTGCGCAGAGAGATGGCAAACCGCCAGGGCGGCAAGGCCCAGCGCCAGGCCAAAGATCTTTCGCGAACCGCCCAAACCAATCCCTCCGCCTTGTATTCTACTGCGTCAGGCAATTGCGCCGGAGCAGTAGTGCCGTGGCGGCGGACACCCGGGTACCGAAAACGTACGGGGATTCCGCAGACGGGCTTTCTTGTCCGCCGACCGGGCGGCGGCTACTCGATAGGTCGCACTCTTCGATGGCCGCGGACAAGGTGTGTGTGTGAGCGGCGAATCGCCGCCATCCGCGAACCAGCACATGCCGGGCATCGCCCGCTGGGCGGGCTGTTTGCACGGGCAAGGCGGCGGAGGAGCGCTGCGGCCGAGGGTGGCCGAGGGTCGTAGGAGTTTCGCCGGCCCGCAAAATCGGCTACAATGGGGATTCAGTGGAGGTGGGTCTTCTCGAGTCGTAACCGAGCTGCAGCCGCCAGCAATCGCGTTCCGTTCGTACGAGTAGCCCTGCGCGCCCTTTTTACCCTGCTGTTTCCCGATGATTGCCGCATCTGCGGCCATCCTCTGGATGAGGTCTCCCGGATCCCGGTGTGCCGCAAATGTCTGGAAGAACCGGCTCCGCTGAATGCGGAGTTTTTCTGTAGCAGTTGCCGGATGCCATTTCAGAATGGCTTCCCGCTGGACGCCGAAGGCCGCTGCGCGCTATGCCGCAGCGGCCTTCGTGGTTTTGACGCGGCTTATTCGTACGGATCCTATGAAGGCGTGCTGCGCGAGCTGATCCACGTTTATAAGTACGGCAAAGTGCGGACGCTGGCCCGGCCGCTGGGCGATCTGCTGTGGACGGCGCTGGCCCGCGATGAATCCTGGGACATGATCGCGGCAGTTCCGTTGCACTGGCGGCGGCGTTGGCAGAGGGGCTTCAACCAGTCGGAGTTGCTGGCCCGGGACCTTGCGCGGCGCTGTGGAATTCCGTTCGTTTCGCTGCTGAAGCGGGTACAGCCCACAACCGCGCAGGCGGGTTTGAGCAACCAGAAGCGGCGACGTAACGTGGCGTCGGCTTTCGCGTGCCGACGGATGGTTTTGCGCGGGGACGGGCTGGCAGGCAAACGGGTTTTGCTGATTGACGACGTCCTGACGACCGGCTCCACCGCGGCGGCCTGCGCGCGGACATTGAAGAAGGGCGGCGCCGGCCGCGTGGGGATTCTGACGCTGGCACGGGTCGACCGGCGCTGGGATGTGCGAGTGGCGGCCCCAAAACGCCAGGATGGCGAGATGGCGCTAGTGGGAGAGACCGGTGGCGAGGCTGCCGGGACCGAGGAATGGGGGGTACGATTCTGAATGGCGAACGATCGACTGCAGAAACCCGTCCTGGTGCTGAACGCCAGCTATGAGCCGATCAACATTTGCGCCGCGCGGCGTGCCCTGGTGTTGGTGCTCAAAGGCGTGGCGGCGGCCGAAGAGGAGTCTTTGCATGCGGTGCACTCGGCGCGCAACGCGGTGCGGCTGCCGAGCGTGATCCGGCTGCTCGAATACCGGCGCATTCCTCATCAGACGCGCGCCTTGTCGCGCAAGAACATCCTGATGCGCGACCGGTATACCTGCCAGTATTGCCATCGCATTCTTCCTTCCGGGGAATTGACGCTGGACCACGTGATTCCACGCTCGCGCGCGGGGGAATCAGCGTGGGAGAACCTGGTGGCGTGTTGCCATCCGTGCAACAACCGCAAGGGAAATCGAACGCCTGAAGAGGCGGGCATGAAACTGGCGCGTCAGCCGCGGCCCTTCAGCCTGCATACCAGCCGCCACCTTATGCGCATGCTGGGCAAAGGCGACGCACAGTGGCGCAAGTATCTGTTCTACTGAGCCCAGGAGTGGGTCGGCCGACGCCCCGGAATTAACAACTGCAAAGCCCCCCGCCACGCCCGCCGGCCCATCCAAACTTGCGGTGGAGTGCGTAACTAGAGTATAGTCAGGAGGAATCAGGTTTTTCAGAGGAGGGTGCCATGAGGAAGCTAGTTGTAGCGTTTGCCTTCACGACCAGTCTGTCGTTGTGCGCTTTCGCAGCGGACAGTTGGACGGGTTATATTATCGACAAAAACTGCTCGACCAACAAGGCAATGTTGGGCAATGAAGCTTGTGCCAAGCGCTGCATCGGGCGCGGCGCGCCGGCAGTTCTCGCCACCGAGGACGGCAAAGTTTACCAGATTAAGGAACAAGACAAGGTGAAAGACGAGGCCGGAAAGAAAGTTACGATTACCGGCAAGATGGATGGCGACACCATCAGCGTCGAAAGCCTGAAAGCGATGTAAATGCCGAGGGGCCGGTTCAGCCGACCGGCCCGCTCAGTTCGAACCAAACATTGCCTGGACCTCCTGGACCAGTTCCTGGAGGTTGTGGACTTCACTATTCAGTTCATGGCCGGCAGCGGCTTCGGCCTCGGCGCTGGCCGCTGTGGTCTGTGTGACTTTCTCCATTTGCACGATCACGCGAGCGATCTGATCCATTCCCCGAGCCTGTTCCTGGCTCCCTAGATTCACCTCATCCACCAGAGCCTTGACGTGTATGGAACTCTCGGTCATTCCACGGACTGCGTGTGCCACGTGGTCGAGATGAGTGTGACCGTCCCGGGTGGTCTCGATGGAATCCTGGATTAGCGTGGCGGTGTCTTTGGCGGCCTGCGCGCAGCGCTGCGCGAGGTTTCGCACTTCGTCGGCCACCACAGCGAAGCCCAAACCGGCCTCGCCGGCCCGCGCCGCCTCCACAGCCGCATTGAGGGCCAGAATATTGGTCTGGAAGGCGATCTCGTCGATCACCTTGATGATCCGTGCAATCTTGTTGCTGGAGGCGTCGATTTCCTTCATTTTAGCGACCATGCCATCCAGCGTGGCATTCACTTCCGTGGATCCCTGCGCCGTCTGCTGCATCAGGTCAGCCACCTGGTGAGCGCGATCGGCATTCTTATGGGTGATGGAGGAAATCTCTTCCGCCGAGGCGGAGGTCTCCTCGAGCGAAGCAGCTTGTTCGGAAGCTCCCTGGGCAAGCGACTGGCTGGAGTTGCTGACGTTGGATGCCGCCCCGCCAACGTGCCGGGCAGCCTCCGACATGCGCTCCGCCAACCGGCGTAGCGAAGTATTCACCTGACGGACGATCCAGAGCACCACGCCGCCGAACAAGAAGACCAGCACTGCCAACCCCACCGTCAAAGCCACGGCGCGCGAGGTTTTGGCGGCAGCCGCCGAGGATTGGGCCGACAGATCGCGATTCTGCTGTTCGACCAGCGAGGAAGCGGCCCGGCCGATTTCGTCCAGATGCGGCTGCACCTGCCTGGCAAAAATATCCAAAGCGGCGTCAAGCTGTAGGCTTGCCATGGCCCGCTTGAGATCCTCGTGGGATTGCTGGACTTCGCTGTTGCGGGCAACCAGGTTCTGTAGCAGGGTGTCGGCTTCCCCAGCCAAGGCCATGGCACGAAGTTCGTCGAGAGCCCTCCGGAGACGGTCGGCAGGCTGCTGGAACTGCTGCTGATACGCGGTCGCAGGCCCCGACTGTCCCAGCACCGCCGCCAGCACGCTGGCCCTCTCGATACTGGTCATCTCCGCCGCCGCTGAATTGATTTCGCCGGCCAGGTACTGCTGCCGGGCAGTAGAGTTCACCGCACGGTCCAAGTTCCCCTTGAAATCCCGAATAATCCACACACAGGACCCGCTGAGCACGATCACCAGCGCCAGCATTACGGCAAAGCCGCCCGACAGCTTTTTGCTGAGACTCATTTTATTTTCTCCAAGCCCTACATATTGAATGTGAATGAGAAGGTCGCGACAACCTTGATGGGTTTGCCATCCTCGGTAAACGGTTTGAATTTCCACTTCAGGAGCGCTTCGCCGGCGGCCTTGGTGAGAACCGGACTGCCGCTTACGGTCTTGACGTGCTCCACCGCACCGTCCTTGCCGATCACTGCTTCAACTTCGACCACTCCCTGAATTTTCAACTGCTTGGCAATGGACGGATAATCCGGAGCGGTTTTATGAGCGATCGCCTCCATGGCATCGTGCTGGGTTATCTTTTTGGGACTCTCCTGCGGAAAGGCTTGGGTTGTGAATATCATCCACGATACGGCAAAGAACAGAAATCTCATTTTGGGTTCCCTTGGCGAAAATCCGTTACAGGTTGTATATCGGCAGAATGGGATGAAAGTTTATGGGCCGGAGAAAATACTGTATTCCCAACTATGGGTGGCGGTCCGCTGAGAGCGGACCCCAACCCGGAACCACGAAGCGGGGAGGGACCCTCAACAGCCGCAGCCTATTGGGCTACCGCGTGCGAGAGACCGCCCTGGAGGTACACAAACAGCAGAATTGCCAGGGCCACGATGGCCACCAGCACGATGATCTGGATCACTGACGCCTTAGAAATTTCCATACATGCTCACCCATTACTCATAACTGTGCACGCCAGACTCCACTCCCAACGCCTTCTGGGGCCAACGGCCGTTCCCGTGCGAATGAGGCCGTGAGTTTGCGGTGAGCGGGCCATGGCCGCGGCGCGAACGAGTCTCCGTTATCTGCTCAATTGGATACACTTCGGTACACTTGCTGGCACGGCGATTGCACATTTACGGTTTAGCCGGATCACTTCGGCCAACTACGGGTTTGAAAAAGGAATATTATGAGCACTATTGGAAGACTTGGTATGGGCTTGTGTCTGACGGCTGGGATCAGCTTTGGCGTCACCATGTACAGAGGGCAATTGATGGACGCGTCCTGCTACAACCAGAATCGAACGGAAACCGGCGCAAAGGCCTGGGTGCAGTGCGTTCCTACCGCCTCCACCACGAATTTCGCGATTCGTACCGATGGCAGGGTCCGCATTCTGGACGCGGCAGGCGACAGCAAGGCTGAGGCAGCTTTCCAGGAGGGCGCCTTGAAACTGAACAGGAAGGGCGACATGCCAGTCATCATCGATGGCTCGCGACGCGGTAATACCATCGCCGTGGAAGGCATTCGTTCGCCGGGCTCCGATACTTCGGTTCATTAGGGTATGTAACTGCACGGCCGGAGTTGGCTTTTCGGACGCGGGTGGAGTTGTATCCGGCCGCGGCAAGGGACTCCGGCATCGGCGGGGGCAGCTGATCCAATCGCCTCTTACTCTTCGGCGCGATTCTTCATGGCCGGGGCCGCGGTGACCGAATCGCTGATTGCGTTGCCGGTAATCAGGCGGGCGCCGCGGCTGAAGGTCACGTACTCTAAGCCCCACTGCACAAACACCAGCACCCGGTTTTGAAAATCCACCAGGTACATCAGGTGGACGAACAGCCACACCACCCAGGCGGGCAGGCCGGAAAGATGGAACCCGAAGATGCGCGCTACGGCCGAGCCGCGCCCGATCACGGCCAGGTCGCCCTTATCGAAATAATGGAAAGGCGGTAGTGTGCGCGGGCCGTCCAGACGCTGGACAATGGCGTGGGCGGCATACGCCCCGCCTTGCATGGCTACCTGCGCCACGCCGGGTAACGGTTTGCCATGCGAATCCTTTAAGTCCGTCAGGTCGCCTACCACATAGATCTGGGGGAAGCCTGGGATAGTAAGGTCGGGATCAACCAGGATGCGGCCTTCCTTATCGGTGGGCGCGTGGGTGCTGGCCGCCAGGGTACGTCCGAAAGTGGTCACGGTGACGCCGCCTGCCCATAAGACGGTTTTGGCGGGCTGCCACTGCGGAGCGCCGCCTGGGGATTCAAGGGAAAGTCCGTTTCGGTCCAACCCAACGACGCGTACGCCCGTGCGCACTTCGACGCCCAGATGAGCCAGGGAAGCCTGGGCGCGCATGGAAAGGTCTTCCGGGTAGCCGGCGAGCAGGCGAGGGCCGCCGTCCAGGATGATGATCCTGGCATCCGCGGAACGAATCGAGCGGAAATCGTGCTTCAGGGTCTGGTGGGCGATCTCCGCGAGCGCCCCGGCGAGTTCCACGCCGGTCGTCCCGCCGCCGACGATGGCAAAAGTCAGCCAGGCGCTCCGCTCCGCGGGTTCGGTGACGCGCTCGGCGGCCTCGAAGGCGTACAGGATTTTGTGGCGGATGGCAGTGGCTTCTTCAACAGTCTTCAGACTGGGTGCCCACTCGCGCCACTCGTCCTTGCCGTAGTAGGACGTTTTCGATCCGGTAGCCACAATCAGGGAATCGTACTCGAATTCCCCGCCGTCCAGGAGCGTCACGCGGCGCGCGATCGGATCGATCCCGGCGGCCTCTCCCAGCAGGACCCGTGTGTTCCGCTGGCGGCTGAGGATGGACCGCAAGGGAGCACTGATCTCGCCCGGGGACAACGACCCGGTGGCCACCTGATACATCAGTGGCTGGAAGAGGTGGAAATTGCGCCGGTCAATGAGCGTCACGTCCACTTTGGCATGGCGCAGCGAGCGCGCGGCGTACAAGCCTCCGAATCCGCCGCCGAGAATGAGAACCCGATGTGCGATAGTTTCAGGATAACGGAGTGGGCCGGTTGGCGTCGAAGAATGCACCGGGCGGACCGGGCGGCGCCACCGTCTGGATCGACCTGGCCAAGGCCAGCACATCGGCCAGTTGGTCCATAATTTCTTTCCAGCGGGCCTGGGTTTCGCAGAGCGAGCGCACCGATTTGGTGACGTCCAGCATGGCCGCTTCCTGACGGCCGATCGTCTCACGCAGCATGGCCTCTTTCCTGCCCTGCTCGTAAAAGCCGGCGATCAACCAGTTGATCTTCTCCTTCATCTCGGGCAACTGCCCGATGGTAGTGACCAATTCCTGTCTCTGCTGCCGAATGCCCTGCTCCAGGTTGAGGATCTGCGCACCGAACCGTTGCTGCAGTTCAACCAACTGGATGAAGAGGGAGGACAGGTTTACGGCCGGCTTTCCGGGCGTGTTTTGGCGCGAGGTGCGGCCGCTGACGATCCGTAATGTGGGGGCTGTCCCAGCGGCGCCGGACAGCGGAAAGCGGCAAGTCTTCCCACCGTCGGTCGCCGTTGAGTTGCTCATCGGTTGGTCCTTGGCCCCTCGATTCACGCGATCCTCCAGGCTCGGCCGGCCTGACGGTTGCCGGGAGCGGTTTCAATTGTAAGAGTAAGTACTGGAAAAGGCAAACGCGGGAAAACGCGGGAAAGCGCGCGCGGACAACAGCGCGGGTGGGCCGGGGGAGCAGGTGGGCCGCGGAGCGGGCGGACCGCGGGAGCAGGCGGGCCGCAGCCGGCGGAGACCTCGAAGCCATGTGAACCGCGGGGCAGGCGGGCCGCGGCTGGGGGAGACCTCGAAGCCATGTGAACCGCGGAGCGGGCGGACCGCGGCTGGGGGGAGACGTCGAAGCCATGTGAACCGCGGAGCGGGCGGACCGCGGGAGCAGGCGGGTTGCGGCAGGCGGAGACCTCGAAGCTATGTGAACCGCGGAGCGGGTGGGCCGCGGGGGCAGGCGGGCCGCGGCTGGGGGAGACCTCGAAGCTATGTGAACCGCGGAGCGAGCGGACCGCAGGAGTAGGCGGACCGCGGCCGGCGGAGACGTCGAAGCCATGTGAACCGCGGAGCGGGCGGACCGCGGGAGCAGGCGGGCCGCGGCCGGCGGAGACCTCGAAGCCACGTGAACCGCGGAGCAGGCCGCGGCAGGCGGAGACCTCGAAGCTATGTGAACTGCGGAGCGAGCGGACCGCAGGAGTAGGCGGACCGCGGCCGGCGGAGACGTCGAAGCCATGTGAACCGCGGAGCGGGCGGACCGCGGGAGCAGGCGGGCCGTGGCCGGCGGAGACCTCGAAGCCACGTGAACCGCGGAGCTAGCGTGCCGCGGAGCCGGTGGACCACGGAGCAGGTGAGTTGTGGGAGCGCACGCTGGAGCGGGCGCGAGCGGGTGACGGGCGGAGCGCGGACGCGGAGTGAACCAGCGTGGAGCGCGGAGGGGGCGGGGGCCGGATCGGGCCCGCGGCGCGGGGCGTGGGCGGAAGCGGAGCGCAGGTGGATCAGCGGGCCGATTGGGATTGCCCCTCGCGTCGCCGGTGCCGGTGAGGCCGTAACGTTGCTAGAATCGAGTCCGCATGAATCGCGCCGCAATTGCCCGGGCCGCCGCCCTGATCGCCCCCTACATTCGCCGCACGCCGGTGATCGAAGTGGATGGCGCGGATTTCGGGTTCGCCGGTCACCGGCTGGCGTTCAAACTGGAACTTCTGCAGCATGCCGGGTCGTTCAAGACCCGCGGCGCCTTCTCCAATCTGCTCACCCGGAACGTGCCTGCGGCCGGCGTGATCGCCGCTTCGGGCGGCAATCACGGCGCAGCGGTGGCTTACGCGGCGCAGCGCCTGGGTAAGCCGGCTACCATCTTCGTGCCCAGCGTGTCCTCGGCGGCCAAGATGGCGCGCATCCGCGGCTACGGAGCCAACCTGGTGGTTTCGGGCGACCGCTACGCCGACGCCCTGGCGGAAAGCGAGCGCTTCGCCGCGCAAACGGGCGGGTTGCCCATCCACGCTTACGATCAGCCGGAAACTCTGATGGGGACGGGCACCGTAGGCCTGGAATTCGAGGCCCAGGACCCAGCCCTCGACTCCCTGCTGGTAGCGGTGGGCGGCGGCGGGCTGATCGGCGGGATGGCCGCCTGGTACGAGGGCCGCGTGCGGCTGATCGGCGTGGAACCGGAGGCCGCCCCTACACTGACGCGGGCCCTCGAAGCCGGCCATCCGGTGGATGCGGAAGCCGGCGGGATTGCCGCCGATTCGCTGGCTCCCAAACGGGTCGGCGAGCTGATGTTCCCTCTCGCGCAGCGCTTTGTGGAGCAGGTGGTGCTGGTAGAAGACGGCCACATCCGGCAGGCCCAGGAGAGGCTGTGGGACGTGTTGCGCGTGGCCACCGAACCCGGCGGCGCGGCGGCGTTTGCCGCTTTGCTTTCCGGCCGCTACCGGCCACGGAGCGGTGAGCGCATCGGGGTGCTGATCTGCGGCGGCAACACCACGGCGGTGAAGTTCGAGTAGTCGGGTCGTCGGGCTTTTTACGGGCCGCCGCGGCCCGGAAGCGTGGGGCGTCCGATGAGCGCTGCCGCGGTGATCGAACTAGCGGCGGCGAGCATAGCTGAGATCCATGCGACGATCCGAAAGCCGGCTACGAAAGACTCTTCAATGGCCCGCCGGCCTTTTGGATCGGGCGGCTGGGCGGCGGCGAGCTGTGGCTTTTCTGCGTCGATCTGGCGGCGGACCGCAGCGGGCAAGTGCAAATGGTTCAGCCGCTGGTCCAGCGTGCGGCTGAATACGCCGTTCAATACCAGCCCAAGGACCGCGATAGCCAGAAGTGCGGCAACCCGAGACACGGCGTTATTGATTCCCGAGGCGACACCGGCTCGCTCCGGAGGGACCGCATTCATCACCGTAGTGGTGAGCGGCGCCACACTGATGGCCATCCCGAAACCCAGCACCAATACGGCTGGAAAAAATGTGGTCCAGTACGAACCGCCGATGGCCGGCCGGCTCATCAACGTGAACCCGGCCGCGGCCACCAGCGGGCCGATGATCAGGGGTAGGCGGGCGCCGTAACGCTGCGACAACCCACCGGACCACCGCGAAAGCAGGAACATCAGCAGGATGAGAGGAAGCAGGGCGCTGCCGGCTTCCGTGGCCGTATATCCCTGCACCTGGATCAGGTTCAGCGGAAGGAAGAACAACAGTCCGCCCAGCGCGAAGTATAGGAACAGCGTCAGCAGGTTGGCCCCCAGGAAGGTGCGCGAGCGGAACAGGCCGAGCGGCAGCATGGGGGTTCGGGATCGGGCTTCGACGAAAACAAACGCGATCAGCGCCAGCGCTCCGATTACGCCAGCCACCGGAACGCCTTCGATGCAAGCGTAGACGATCCCGCCCAAGCCAATCGCCGTCAGCAGGGCACCCACCCAATCAACCGGCGCCACCCGGTTCGCCGAGCCGCATTCCGGGATGCGCCAGGTGATGAACAGTGTCACCAGGGCGACCGGAAGATTGAGATAGAATGCCAACCGCCACGATCCGTGCTGCACCAGCCATCCGCCCAGTACCGGTCCGGCAGCCGCGGTGATGGAGGTGGCGCCGGACCAGGTCCCGATAGCGCGGCCGCGCTCCGCAGGGGAAAACGAGATGCTGATCAGGGCCAGACTTCCGGGGATCAGCAGCGCGCCTCCAATTCCCTGCACGGCGCGGGCGGCGATAAGCTGGCCGATGCCGGAGGAAATGCCGCACCACGCGGAGCCGGCAGTGAAGAGAACGATGCCGGCGGCGAAGACACGGCGCTCCCCATACAGGTCGCCCAGCGACCCGCCGGTGAGAACGAGCGCGGACAACAAGAGGGCATAGCATTCGATGACCCACTGCACCTGCGAGATGGTAGCGTGCAACCCGGCCTGCAGGGCGGGCAGCGCTACATTCACCACGGTGCTGTCGATGAATGCCATGCTCGACCCGAGGATCGCCGCAGCCAGCACCCATCGCCTGGCATCGGTGCGGCCTGGAGGGGCAAGGCCCGAAGTGGCGACGCCGGTCAGGATGACTGCTTCATCGCACGGGGGTTTGACCCAGATCGCCATTGCCGTCTGACCGTCCAGTGTGCTGCCGCTGCGAGATTTCCAATTCTCTCACGCGAGAGTGGCTCGCACGAGAAGGGCTCGCGGGTGAATTTTCGGCGCCGCGCGCCTTGGGGCCGGAGCCAGTCAGCCGGGTGCGCGCTGCGGGCTACGGAAGCTGCAGCGGCAGAGTGAGCGATGCGCTGGCAGACCCGCCATCGGCCGTCACCCGCAGCGATACGCTGAACATGGTTTCGGCGGTGCACGAGCCGAAATCGATGGTCACCCTGGCCGTGGCGCTCCCATGGCTGGGAATGCTCCCCGCGACAACCGGCAGTGGAGAGACGAGTTTCGGAGTGCAGGTAGCGAGGAACACCGGTGTGAACGAAATACTGGTGACCTCCGCATTGGACGCCACACCCGAAGCGTTATTGGTAATCTGGATCGGCCACACCCTGGCACTCAGCGGACCGGATTTCACCCCGATGCTGGCGCTAATTGACCCCTGTACGGCGGTGACCGAAGCCGATGCCGTGTTTCCGGTTCCGCCATTGGTCGAGCTGACATTGCCGGACACGTTTTGGTAGGTGTGGGCCGCGCTCACGGTCACCGTCGCAATGAACACGCATGGGATGTTTACCGGCACGGTGGCTCCCGAAAGCGAGATGGTGCGGCCGCTGGCGGTCAGCGTCCCTCCGCAGAAGGATTCGGAGGTAGCGAGCGCCGCCATGCCGGTGGGCAGCGTATCGGTCACGGCGACGCCGGTCGCGGCCACGGTGTTGGCCGCCGGGTTGGTGATCGTGAAGGTCAGGGGTGTGTCGCCGCCTACCTGCATGATCGGTTCGCCGAACGACTTGGTAATGGTGGGAGGCGCAACCACGTAGATGCTGGCGGTGGCGGTCTGGCCCGTCCCGCCTTCAGTAGAGGTGACCGCGCCGGTTACATTGTTCACGGTTCCGGCCGCCGTGCCGGTGACATTCACGGAGAACGTACAGGACCCCGCGGCTGCCACGGCGCCTCCGGCGAGGCTGACCACTGAGCTATTCGGTGTGGCGGTAACGGTGCCGCCGCAGCTTCCGGTCAAGCCGTTGGGCGTCGAAACCACCAGCCCGCTGGGCAGCGTATCGCTGAAGGCCACGCCTGTCAGAGCGACCGTCGCGTTGCTGTTCTGGATCATGAAGCTCAGCGAAGTGGAGCCGTTCAGGGCAACGCTGGGCGTCCCAAAGGTCTTGCTGATGGTGGGCGGCGCTACCACGGTGATGCTGGCGTTGGAAGTGTTTCCGGTGCCGCCTTCAGTGGAGGTCACCGTCACGCTGTTATTCTTCACACCCGCCGTGGCGCCGGCCACGTGCACCGAAACGGCGCAGGAAGAACTCGAGGCGATGGTGCCGCTGGACAGGCTCACCGTACCCGCACCGGCGCCCGCGGTTAGCGTGCCGCCGCAGGTATTGGTCGCTCCCGGAGTCGCCGCCACCGTCAGGCCGGCAGGCAGCGTGTCCGAAAACGCGATTCCCGTCAGGGTGACGGCTGTGTTGGGATTCGAGATGTTGAAGCTCAGAGTTGTAGTGCCACCGAGTGGCACCGTGGCGGCGCCGAAGGACTTGGTGATTGAGGGCGCGCTGGCCACGGATAACGTGGCGGTGTTGCTGGTAGTCCCGGTGCCGCCATTGGTCGAACTGACCGCCCCGGTGGTGTTGGATACCTGGCCCTGCTGGGTGCCGGTCACGTTCACCACCAGCGTGCAGGTACTGCCCTGCGCAATGCTGCCTCCGGACAGGCTGATGGAAGTGGAGTTCGCCGCCGCGGTAACAGTGCCGCTACAGGTATTGGTGAGGCCCGGCGTGGCGGCTACTTGCAGCCCGCCCGTCAGGGTGTCGCTAAAGGCCACTCCGGCTTCAGCCACGGTATTGGCGGCCGGGTTGGTGAGGGTAAAGCTCAACGTGGTGGTGCCGTTCAACGAGACATTGGAAGCTCCGAAAGCTTTGCTGATGGTGGGGGGCGCTATAACGACAATGCTGGCAGAGGCGGTCGATCCCGTCCCGCCCTCGGTCGAGGTTACGGCGCCGGTGGTATTGTTCTGGAGGCCGGCGGCGGTTCCTTTGACCGTCACCGAGAACGTGCAGGGGGCGCTGGCCGCCAGAGTGGCCCCCGTCAGGCTCACCACGCCGGTGCCTGCCGTGGCCGTGATGGTACCGCCGCCGCAGGACCCGCTCAGCCCGTTGGGGGAAGCGATCGCCAGCCCGGCAGGCAGCGTGTCGCTGAAACCGACCCCGGAAAGCGCCACCGTCGTGTTCATGTTCGAAATCGTGAAGCTCAGCGAAGTCGAGCCGTTCAGCGGAATGCTGGGCGCGCCGAAGCTCTTGCTAATGGAAGGCGGCGCGACCACGGTGATGCTCGCGGTGGCGGTATTTCCGGTCCCGCCCTCGGTCGAGGTGACCTGGACGCTGTTGCTCTTGACTCCCGCCGTGGCGCCCTGCACGCTCATCGAGATTGTGCAGGTGGTGCTGACCGCCAGGACGCCGGCCGACAGGCTCGCGGAACCTGCTCCAGCTACCGCCGTCAAGGTACCGCCGCAATTGTTGCTGAGGTTGGGGGTGGTGGCAACCACCAGACCGCTGGGGAAAGAATCCGTGAACGCCACGCCGTGCAGTATCACGTTGGAATTCGGATTCTGGATGGTAAGTGTCAGCGTGGTCGTTCCGTTCACCGGAATGGTGGAGGCGCCAAAGGATTTGCCGATTACCGGTGGGGATCCGACGGTCAGACCGGCCGTCGCCGTGTTTCCGGTCCCGCCGTTGGTCGAAGTCACATTCCCGGTGGTGTTGGTATACGAACCGGAGGACGCGCCGGTCACCGTGACACTGAACTGGCAGGGCGCGCCGGTGGCGACCGTGGCGCCCGCCAGCATAATCGTGACGGGAGCGGTTACGGTCAAGGTTCCGCCGCATTGCGAACTCGTCCCGTTGGCAACGGTTAGGCCGGTGGGCAGGGTATCGGTGAATCCGACGCCCGTCAGCGAAGCCGGGTTCCCGGTTGGATTGGTAATCGTAAACGTCAGCAACGTGGTGCTATTCAAGGAAATCGGGCTGGGTACGAACGATTTGGAGATTACCGGAGGCGCCTCCACCAAAACCGAAGCCGAAGCGGTCAAGCCCGTCCCGCCCTCGTTCGAGATCACAGCGCTGGTTGTGTTGTTCTGGGTGCCCGCGGCGGTTCCCGTCACGTTCACCGAGAAGGTACAGGGCGTGCTGGCCGCCAGGGTTGCTCCGGACAGGCTCACCACGCCAGTGCCCGCGGTGGCCGTGATGGTCCCGCCTCCGCAGGACCCGGTCAGCCCGTTAGGGGAAGCGATCGCCAGCCCGGCAGGCAACGTGTCGCTGAAAGCCACGCCGGAAAGCGCGACCGTCGTGTTCAGGTTCGAAATCGTGAAGCTGAGCGAAGTCGAACCATTCAGCGGAATGCTGGCCGCGACGAAGCTCTTACTGATGGTGGGCGGCGCTACCACCGTGATGCTGGCGGTGCCCGCTGTGCCGGTCCCGCCCTCGGTGGAGCTTGCCTGCACGCTGTTGTTCTTGACGCCCGCCGTGGTGCCCTGCACGCTCACCGAAACCGCACACGAGCCGTTGTTTGCCAGCGTGACGCCCGACAGGGTGACCGAGGTGGCCGCGGCGACCGGACTGAATGTGCCACCGCAATTGTTAGTGGCTCCGGGTGTCGCCGCCACGACGATGCCGCTGGGGAAGCTATCGGTGAACCCGACGCTGTGCAGCGTCACGTTGGAGTTGGGATTCTGGATGGTGAAACTCAGCGTGGTGGTGGTTCCGTTCACCGGAATGGTCGAAGCGCCGAAGGATTTGCTGATTACCGGCGGGGATGCCACCGTCAGATTGGCCGTCGCCGTGTTTCCGGTCCCACCGTTCGTCGAAGTCACATTCCCCGTGGTGTTGGTATAAGATCCGGAAGCCGCGCCGGTCACCGTGACACTGAACTGGCAGGGCGCGCCGGTGGCAACCGTGGCACCCGAGAGCGCAATTGTGACGAGAGCGGTCACGGTCACAGTTCCGCCGCATTGCGCACTCATGGCGCTGGTAACCGTAAGGCCGGTGGGGAGGGTATCGTTGAATCCTACGCCCGTCAGCGAGACGGTATTGCCCGCCGGGTTAGTGATCGTAAAGGTCAGCGATGTGGTAGCGTTCAAGGCAATCGAGCTGGATCCGAACGACTTGGATATTACCGGCGCCGCCAGCACCGAAACCGAAGCCGAAGCGGTCAGGCCCGTCCCGCCCTCGTTCGAGGTCACCGCGGCGGTGGTGTTGTTCTGGGTGCCCGCCGTCGTTCCGGTTACGTTCACCGAGAAGGTACAGGGCGTGCTGGCCGCCAGGGTTGCTCCCGACAAGCTCACCACGCCGCCTCCCGCGGTGGCCGTAATGGTTCCGCCTCCGCAACTCCCGGACAGCCCATTGCTGGGCGAGGAAATCGCCAGTCCGGAAGGCAGCGTGTCGCTGAAAGCCACGCCGGAAAGCGCGACCGTCGTGTTCAGATTCGAAATCGTGAAACTCAAGGAAGTCGAGCCGTTCACCGGAATGGTGGATGCGCCGAAGCTCTTGCTAATGGTCGGAGGCCCCACCACCGTGATACTGGCGGTGCCCGCTGTACCGGTTCCGCCCTCGGCGGAGCTCGCCTGCACGCTGTTGTTCTTGACGCCCACCGTGGTGCCCTGCACGCTCACCGAAACCGTGCATGTGGCGCTGGCCGCAAGCGTGGGAGCCGACAGGCTCACGGAACTGGCGCCCGCGGTGGCCGTCACCGAGCCGCCGCAAGTGTTGATCGCGTTAGGGGTCGCAGCCACCACCAGGCCGCTGGGGAAGTTGTCCGTGAATGCCACGTTGGTGAAGCCTACGGTGGAATTCGGGTTATGGATGGAGAACGTCAGGGTAGTGGACGTCCCGTTGACCGGAACAGTGGACGCGCCGAAGGATTTGGAAATCGTCGGCGGGGACGCCACGACTAAGCTGGCGGTGTTGCTGGTGGTCCCGGTGCCTCCGTTGGTGGAACTGATTGCGCCAGTGGTGTTGTTGACGGTGCCGGACTGCGTGCCGATGACATTCACCGTTATAGTGCAGGTACTGGAGGCCGAAATAGCGCCGCCCGACAGGCTGATCGTGGTGGTGTTGGCCGCGGCGGTTACGGATCCGCCGCAGGTGTCGGATACGCCCGGAGCAGAGGCTACCTGCAGCCCGCTGAGGAGGGAGTCGCTGAACGCCACTCCCGTCTCCGACACGGTATTGCCCGTTGGATTGGTCAGCGTAAAGGTGAGGGTGGTGGTGCCGTTCAAAGGCAGGTTGGCGGCGCCGAAGACTTTGCTGATAGTGGGTGGCGCGACCACGGTCAGGCTGGCGTTAGCAGTGAGGCCCGTCCCGCCCTCGTTCGACGTCACCGCGGTGGTTGTATTGTTCTTGGCGCCCGCGGCCGTCCCGGTGACATTCACCGAGAAGGTGCAGAATGAGCTGGCCGCGACGCTGGCGCCCGTCAGGCTCACCACGCTGCCTCCCGCTGTGGCCGAGATCGTTCCGCCGCCGCAACTCCCGCTCAGCCCGTTGCTGGGCGAAGCAACCGCCAGCCCGGAGGGCAGCGTGTCGCTGAAGCCCACGCCAGTCAAGGTGATGGTGGTGTTATTGTTGTGAATTGTGAAGCCCAGCGAGGTGCTGGTATTCAGGGCCACGGTAGAGGCGCCAAAGACTTTGCTGATCGTAGGCGGGCTTACCACCGTGACGCTGGCATTGGCGGTGTTGCTGGTTCCGCCGTTGGTCGAAGTGGCCTGGACGCTGTTATTCTGAACACCCGCGGTGGTTCCGGTCACGCTCAGGGACACGGTGCATGAACCGCCCGCCGCGAGGGTTGCCGCCGACACGCTTACGGTGCCGGCGCCTGCGATCCCGGTGGTCGTGCCGGAGCAGGTGCTGTTCAGATTGTTGGGCGTGGAAACCACCAGGCCGGAAGGCAGCGTATCCGTAAATGCGACGCCGGACAGGATCACATTGGCGTTCGTGCTGGAAACGGTAATGGTGAGTGAGGTGCTGCCGCTCAGCGGCACGGTGGAGGCTCCAAAGGCTTTGCTGATGTTAGGCGGATTGACTACAGTGAGAGTTGCCGTGCTGGGACTCGTGGCGTTCCCCGCAGCCGTGGAGTCGAGAGTGACGCTGTTGATGTAAGTATTGTCCGTTGCGCTGGACACTTTCACCGTGATGGTACACGTGCCGACCGGCAGAACGGGGTTGCTGAAACTGATGGATCCGGTTCCCGCCGTCGCGGTCACGGTTCCTCCGCAGCCGTTCGACGCCGCCGGCGTGGCTGCCACCACCAGCCCGGAGGGCAGCGAATCGCTGAAGTTCGCATCAATCGTTACCGTGTTTCCGTTGGTGACGGAGAACGTAAGAGTCGAGGTCGTGACAGGCGCCACCGTCGTAGGGCCGAAACTCTTCGTCATCGAGGGCGGCTGCAGGATGGTAATCCCGGTATCTACCGCAAAGCCGTCCAGGGTGACACTTGCCTCACCGTTGGCCCCGACGCCGCCGGCCTGGTAGGTGGAATTCGCCTGCGCACCGGTCGAGAGATCCACGGGCTGGGTAGTGGTGATACTTCCCCCTGAGACGGCAGCGAAAGTGACCGGCAGACCGCTGAAGACCACCAACTCCGCGGTGGTGAGCGTGGTTCCGCCGCTATCCTTGCTGACATCGGCCGTGAGGGTGGAAGTCTGGCTGATCTTGATGGTGGTCGGACTCGCCGAAAGAGCCAGAACGATGTACGGGCTGTAGGTGGTGGTGTTACCCGTCTCGAGGTCCATCGTGGAGAGGGGCGAATTGGTTCCCCACCAGTCCTCGGTTACGGTGACGGTCCCCGCTGTCGCCGGTGCCGAGACGGAGGGAGTGGGCTGGCTCAGATTAGCCCCGGCGGCGGACGCACTATTGGTTGCGATGCGGCTATATTGCATGGTAAACGCGGCCTGGTTGCCGCTGCTGATGTAGATCCCGCCGCCGTTGGCCGCGGAGTTGCCGGTGATCGTCACCTCCGCCAGAGTTGCCGGCGCAGCGGGGTAGGCACTGAACCAGATCCCGCCACCGTCTCCGCCGGAGGTGTTGTTACTGATTACCGAGCTTTGGTCGATATCCAGGCCCGCGCCGGAATAGATCCCGCCGCCGTCTCCGGTGGCCGAGTTGCTGGAAACCGTCACGCTGTGCAACTCAAGGATGTTATCTGTTCCCGGGTTGCCAAAAGTATAGAATCCGCCGCCGATACCGTGGACATTGTCGCGGGTATTGGCCTCATTGCCGGTCACCTGCGTGGAGGTCATCTCCAGGGTGGCGGGATACTCCATGGCAACTCCGCCGCCGTGACCACCGGCTCCCGAGGAATCCGGAGCAACCACGTTGTTTTCCACGATGCAGCCGGTGAGGGTCGCCTTACCCGTTCCGGCATTGGTGTTGAAGACTGCGAATCCCCCGCCTTCGCCCTGGGTCAGGGTATTGTCGTTGAGGGTAACGTCCGTCAGCGTCAAAGTGGCGGTGCCGTCGGTGCCGGTGTCGAAATCGAAGGCTCCGCCCCATCCATCCTCGAGGGTCTCGCTGCCGCGATTGTAGCCGTTCTGGATGGTCAGGTCGGAGACCATCACCGAGGCGTTGGTGAACGCGGTGATGTCCTGGTTGAAGGAGAACACCTTGTCCACGCCGTTAGGCCCGCCTGAATCGTGGACTCCTAAAGTCCCCCCTTGAATGATGGTGGTGGCCTGCGCCGCGCCGACGATATTCACCGACTCGGTCACGTCGAGGGTTCCGGTGTGGGCATTGTAGGTCGGGCTGGTGGCTCTCGCGATGGTCAACGTGTAGGTGCCGGCCGGCACCATGATGGTGTCCGTGCCGGCCGCCGCATTGGCCTCAATGATCGCCTCCCGCAGGCTGCACTGCCCCGCGACGGCGTCCGCGCAGGCGCTGGAGTTGGACGAAACGAAATCGGAGGTGGTGTTGACCGTAAACGTCGGGTCCGGCAGCGGCATCATGATCTGGGGCACGCTTTCGCCCCGCGGGACATACACCACGCCCGCCCGCCAGTCGATATTGACGCGCACCGGCAGCGCCACGGCCGCGTCGGCGGCCAGATCGGGGCGCTCCAGGACCGTCCCCACGGTGGGATTCCCATCCGGATGGGTCAACACCGACAGGCGCGAGGGTCCCAGGAACATCAGGTCGTCGGAGCCGTTATCGGAAATCCGCGTGCGAAACATGATCGGCGGGTGGCCGCCGTGGCCGGTGATTCCCAACCCCGATTCGCTTTCGATTTCCTTCCACGCCACCGACCGCTCGGGAGCCGGCGCCCCCGGTTTGCCACGCCGCGCGATTTGGGCCTGGCGACGCCCGCGCATCCCGGCCAGCGTCAGCGGCGTTGGGTCGAAATCCTGCCGCGCCAGAATGTGCACGCTGCCATCGGCGGCCAGCAGGGCGATCTGCAGCAGCGGATCGCGATCGTTGAGGAAGCGCCCCAAGGCCGCGGTAGTTACGGTGTAGGGCACGCTCACCGGTTCCACCTTGCGGCTACCGCCGTGCAGGATGGCAGGCTGGCCACCGGCCACTACCAGCAGGTCCGGTTTGGCGTCGCCATCCAGGTTGCCCTCGGCGAACGCCGTCGCGTCGCCAGCCAGCGCGAAACTGGCCGCCAGGGACAATCCATCGTGGGAACCCGCATAGAGGGCCAGGCGTGGGCCGCCTGGCGTGCGCACTCCGGCGGCGATCTGCCAATAATTGCCCGGGCCCGGCCGGTATGCATAGAGGCCCGTGATGGGACCGGGTGTGGCGATGGTTTGCAGCAGTTCCAGCTTGCCCGAGGCTCCCCTCGCCAGCACATGAATGCTCTGACCGCCGCGCGCCGCCGCCGCCAACGCCGAACCGCCCGGCCCGATGAACTCGCCCGCCGCTAGGAAATCCGGCCGGCTGGGGATCTCCATCAGCTCCGCCTGAGGCAGATAGGGAGCCGGAAAGTCGCCGCGCCCGATGGCCTGAAAGCTGGCCTCGCTTTGTGGGGCGAAGGCATCCAGATTGCCGCGATGAATGGCGATCAAACCACCGCTGGGCGCGGCGAAACCGATGGCCAGGTCGGTCACTGCGTCGCCATCCAGATCGGCCGCGGCGATGGACAGCGCGGCCGGATGCCTGCCGAGGGCCCCGGTGGCCTTGGCCGATCCCTTATAGGAGACCCCGGACCGCCGTGCCGAAGAGAGATACAGGCGCGCGGAGGTGCCTTGCGCGTAGACCCGGCCGCTGTTCCTGGTCAATTTCCAGGCCGCCAGGCTCATCAGCATAAGCACCAGCAACAGCACCAGAATTCCTGGAATCCGGCGGTTGGCGCGCAGGCTCTTGGCTACCGGCGTCGGTTCAGATTTCATATGTTTGATCTCGACTGGTCAAATATGGCCCGGACATGACTCGGAAGGGCATCAGGCTCGCGGCACGCCCGTTCAAATTGGCAAACCACTATCGGGCTTCGGTTGGGATTCCCTGCGATGTGTCCAATCGTATTAGAATCGCTCGCGGTAATATATCACACGGGGGATAACTGAGCAAAAGATTTCTGTCCGGGCGAGTTAAGAACCGTCTGTAAGTACACCAGCCGGCCTCCGGACGGGTTGGTGGAAAACCCGCCCGGCGCTCCGGTGATGTCTATCTTGTTCGAGGGCGGCTCAACGAAACCGAGGTCCAGCGGCCGCCACTTGGAAAAGATTAGCGATCGACCGGGTAAATACCTCGTTACCCTTGTAAACTGATTGGAGTTCTTCCCGATGCGCCTGGGCGTAAACTAAGGCCAAGGTGAGGGGAATCGTGTAACTGGACCTTCCCATGAATTCCGCGGAAGTGGCGAGATCCGCCTGGGCAGCATCCAGAATTACCGGGACGGTCGTAACTGGTAAGGAAAGGGGGTCGGTACACAGCTCTTTGGGCGTCGTAACAAAATATTCACGGCACGCGAAGGGACGGGCTTCATAAATACTGGCAGCAATCGTCTGCCAGGAACGGACAAACCAAGCCGAGATTCAGGTATTCCCTGGCCTGCGCCTTACCTTCCGCCTCGTCCGCAGGGCGGCGGCCCTCCAGGAACCCCTCGGCCAGTCCGGCAGCCTCCAATCGCGCGGCGCGCTCCGCAAACCTTGCACGGACCTCGGCGCGGCGTGGCTCCGGCAGGCATTCCACAAGGAGCAGCAGGGCGTAGGCTTCCACTGGCGTCACCGGCACGGGCTGGATCCGGCAGCAGGCCGAACATCCCTTGGCACAGGTGACCGGCTTCCCGTTGTGCCGCACGGCAACGGCGTTGAACCCGTCGTCCACGGCACGCAGCACCGGCAGGATCTCGTCCAGGCGCATCTGTTCGGGCGCGGGGTCCACTTCCACCCGCACCACCTCGTCGAGTATCCGGAATTGCAACGGCACTTTGCCCATCGAGGGCGATTGTATCGGTTTGCGCGGCAGTCGGGAAACTGATACGATACAGGGCCGCGGCCTGGGAAGGGCCGCGTGATCGATGAATCTCACCGATAGCGCACTCTCGGAGCGGCTAGTGTCGGGAGAGGATGGGGAATTTCTCTTTCAGGTCTACGCGGCCACGCGCGCCGAAGAAGTGGCGGCGTGGGGCTGGCCGCCCGCCCAGCAGGAGAGCTTCCTGCGCATGCAATTTCAAGCCCGGCGGCAATCGTACGCGGCGGCTTACGCGGGCGCCATTGGTTCCATTCTTCTCGCTAATGGCGTCCCCGCAGGCTCCGCGATCGTGTGGCGCGGCGCGGCGGAAATCCGGCTGGTGGATATTGCGCTGTTGCCGGAGTTTCGGAATCGCGGGCTGGGGACGGAGTGGATGGTGCGCCTGATCCGCGAGGCTCGCGCCGCGGGCCTTCCGTTGCGTCTCAGCGTATTCCGCGGCAACCGTGCCGCTCAGCTTTATGAACGGCTGGGGTTTGTGACGGCTGCCGCCGGCTCGATGTACATTGAGATGGAGCACCATGGTATCGATCCTGAATAGCCAAAGCTTCGGGGATTGCCTGCACACAACCTTCGCATTGAGTGCGCCGGCCGGCGAGAGCGTTCCGCTGGTGCTGGTGAGCGTCCAGGAAGGAAGCAACTCGCCGCGCCTGGAGAATTTCTCGCTGCTTTTCCGCGGGCCGATGGCGCCCTGTTTTCCGCAGGCCATTTACCGCTTGCATCACGAGAAGCTCGGGAGCATGGATTTGTTTCTGGTGCCGGTGGGGCCGGACGGGCAGGGGATGCAATATGAGGCCATCTTCAACCGCTTCCGCGATCCCCAATGATGCCGGCGAATATCGGCCGCCGGACCGTTGGCAACGCCGACCGGCCGTTTCTCTTCGACCTGTACGCCAGCACCCGCGCTGCTGAGATGGCTCTAACGCCCTGGACGGCGGAGCAGCAAGAGGCATTCCTCACAATGCAGTTCAACGCTCAAATCACGGCGTACCGCGAGACTTACCCGGAGGCCGAGCACGAAATGATTACTGCCGGCGGCCGCCCGGTAGGGCGCCTGTATCTCTCGCGCCTGCCGGATGGCCTGCGTATTCTCGATATCACCATCGCGCCCGAATTCCGGAACGCCGGCATTGGTTCTGTGGTGTTAGGGGAAATCCTTGAGGAGGCGGACCGCGAGAGTAAGCCCGTCACGATTTATGTGGAGAGTTTCAATCCCTCGCTGCGGTTGTTCCAACGCCTGGGGTTCCGGATTGTAGTCGAGGATAGTTTTCAATTGTTACTGGAACGGCAGCCTGTCTCAGCCGCTCGCCAACAGATAGCCGCGACTTGAGTGCGGGCAAGGCGAACGGCTCGCCAGAAAATAAGAAAACCCGCGATTTGTTCATTAAGACACCAAAAGCCGATTGCCAGCTTGCCCACTTTTTTCCCAAGGTGTTATACTCCATACGGTTTCAAACCCAACTCCCATTTTTTAAGTGGCTTGATTACTATGTGATGACGGCGTCAAGGAGCGCCTTGCAATGTCGCAAGCGTATGTAGGAGAAATCCGCATGTTCGCGGGCAACTTCGCACCCGCCGGCTGGATGCTATGCCAGGGTCAAATCGTTCCCATCTCGAACTTCGAGACATTGTTCAATCTGATTGGCACGACTTACGGCGGCGATGGCCAAAGCACTTTTGGCCTGCCTGATTTGCGGTCGCGGGTGCCTGTGCACCAGGGCGCCGGTTTTACTCTCGCGCAAAACGGCGGCACGGAGAACGTCACCCTTACGGTCCAACAGATACCGGCGCATTCGCACGTTCCTCAAGGCTACACCCCGTCCGGAAACCAAGGCACTCCTACCGGCGGCGTGTGGGCGCAATCGAGTCTCAACCAATACTCCAACGCCGCTCCCAGCGGGGCTATGAGTTCCTCGGCCATCGGAAATACCGGCGGATCACAGCCGCATGACAACATGTTGCCGTTTCTGGCGGTGAATTTCATCATTTCGTTGTACGGGGTTTATCCATCGCAGACGTAATTTCTTCTGGAGAAAATAATGTCCGAGCCGTTTCTTTCCGAAATCAAGATCATGAGCTTCGGCTTTCCCCCTAAAGGCTGGGCCCAATGCAATGGGCAATTGTTGCCCATCAACCAAAACCAGGCGTTGTTCTCTCTGCTCGGAACCACCTACGGGGGCGATGGCCGGGTCAACTTTGGGCTTCCCAACCTGCAGGGGCGCACGCCATTCCACATTGGTTCCGGCCTTGTCCTCGGCCAGCAAGGCGGGGCACAGGCGGTCACACTCAACATTACTCAACTGCCGGCGCACAACCATGTGCCCATGGCGACCACTGCCAATCCGAGTGTCGGTCCCGTGGTGGGCAATTTGTGGTGCCAGAACTCGGTAAGTGCGTACAGCAATCAAGCTCCCAACGCTGCCATGTCGCCGGCCGGTATCGGCAATACGGGCGGCAGCCAGGCGCACCCGAATATGTCGCCATTCCTGGTGCTGAACTTTTGCATTGCCTTGCAGGGTATTTTCCCAAGTCAGAATTAGAGAGAGAGGAGCTTTCCAATGGCCGATCCATTTCTCGCCGAGATGCGTATCTTCCCCTTCAACTTTGCGCCCAGAGGCTGGGCGTTTTGCAACGGACAAATCCTGCCGATTTCTCAGAATACGGCGCTCTTCTCGCTCCTTGGCACCACTTATGGGGGCGATGGGAAGAGCAACTTCGCCCTTCCCAACTTTCAAGGGTCCGCGCCCATGCAGCAGGGGCAGGGGCCCGGTTTGAGTCTTCGCGACCTGGGGGAAACCGGCGGAGAGCAGAACGTCACGCTCCTTCAGACCGAGATGCCGGGGCACGGCCATTCAGCCATGGCCGCGGCGACCGAAGGCACCCTCCCCAGCCCTCAGGGCAACGTCTGGGGCGGTGCTCTGAAGGGACATGGAAACCTGTACGCACCGGCGCCGACCTCCGGGCTGGTGCAGATGTCTACCAGAGCTCTGAGCGTCAACGGCGGGAGCCAGCCGCACAACAACGTGCCGCCCTATCTGGCGCTGAACTTCTGCATCGCGATGCAGGGAATTTATCCATCCCGGCCCTAAGGGGCTGAAGGGCCGAGTTGCTCAACACCGGGCGCGTTCACCCGCGCCCCGCCTTATCTCCCATCGTTCGTACCCTCCGAGCTTTGACGGCTTCAGGCTCATCTTGTCCTGCAAATTCTTTTCTTGTATCAGATCAGTCAATATGGTAAACTCCCTCCAATTACGCTAATCACGTTGCGCCGGAGCGATGTCCCTACGGGACGGCCGGCGGGCGTACTGAGTCGAACGGGAAGTTAGCGGCCTGCCGGGATACCAGGCCTGAAGCTTAAGCGTCAGGTCCGCGTCGCACCTGGGTAACCAATCCTCGGAGGGGAAATCCATGAAACATTCCAAGCGATACGTGTATCTGTGTGCCATTCTTGCCGCCTTCTGGTGCTGTTCGAATGCGTCAGCCCAGATCAGCTCCGCTACCGGCGCGATTCAGGGCGTCGTCACCGATCCGCAGGGTGGGGCGGTCGCCAATGCCAAAGTGAGCCTCACCAACATCGACACGGGATCCCTCACCTCAACCCTGGCGCAATCTGACGGCTCGTTCGTCTTCCCGCTGCTGGTTCCCGGCAATTACCGGATCCAGATCCAGGCTACGGGGTTTGAGACCGCCGTGTACAACGTGGTGGTCGAAATCACCAAGGTCACCAACGCCAGCGCCAAACTGAGCCTGGGCCAGGTAACTACGGTGACCCAGGTTTCCGCGGTTGTGGAGACCGTCGACACCCACACCGCTACAACCGGGGATGTGATTACCGGCACGCAGATTCGTGACATGCCGCTGCCCACCCGCAACTTCCTGGATCTGACTTTCCTGCAGGCCGGCACTTCCGCGCGCATGGAAAGCGCCGCCACCGTAGGCCGCGGCACGCCGATTCTGGACGTCGCCGGCTCCCGCGCCACGGTCAATAACTTCGTGCTCGATGGCGTGGACGCCAACAGCTTCGGCAGCAACAGCCTCAGCACCGTGCCGGTGCCGAACCCGGACGCGGTGGGCGAATTCCGCGTCAGCACCAGCCTCTACGATGCCAGCCAGGGGCGCGGTTCGGGCGGAAACATCAACGTGGTCCTGCGCTCGGGCACCGAGCACTACCACGGCGGCCTGTTCGAGTTCTACCGCAGCAACGATTTCAACGCCAACGATTTCTTCGCCAACTCGCAGGGCAAGAGCGTCCCGGTGCTGCTGCAGAACCAGTACGGCGGACAGGTCGGCGGTCCCGTGCCTAAGCTGAAGGACACCTTCTGGTTTTTCTCCTACCAGGCGACGCGCCAGAAGAACGGCGTTTCCAGCCTGGTCAGCGGATCGCAGCCGGTGCTGCCGGCCACGCGCACCGCGGCGACGCTGGGCGCAGCCTTTGGCGTCAGCCCGGCCAACATTGACCCCGTGGCGGTGAACATTCTCAACCAGCCGGGACCCTACGGCGGCCTGCTGTATCCCTCCGGCTCCTGCACGGGCGTTCCCGGCTGCACCGGACCGGGCAGCACCGGGCTGCTGGTTCTGTCGCTCCCCACCATTTATAACGAAGACCAGGAAGCCGTCTCGGCCGACCGTAATCTTTTCCGCAACAACCATCTGGCGGCGCAATTCTTCTACGCCAACATCACCCAGTTCAGTCCTACGGGCGGCGGCGTCAGCCTGGGGCAAGGCCAGAATTCACCGGCCAAGAACAATCACGGCGCTCTCACCGATACCGAGACCTTCACTGCTCACCTGCTGAACGAATTCCGGGTGGGCTATACCAACATCAAATCCGCCACGCTGGGGACGGAAAACGTGACCGTGGGCGATATCGGCATGCAGAAATGGGATGGCAATCTGTATCCCGGCATCCCCTCCATGTCGATCAGCGGCCTGCTGAGTTTCGGAGGCATCGGCGTTAACAGCTTCCAGGCGGGAGGCACCACTTCGATCACCACCGGCGACACGCTTTCCTGGACCCGCGGGAAACACACGGTCCGCGTGGGCGTGGAGTCGCGGCGCTACGCCTGGAATGTGGACAACGAATACGGCACGCGCGGCAGCCTGAGTTTTCCCGATTTCCCGTCGTTTCTGACTGGAACGCCGAACCGCCTGCAGGTGGATGTGGGGTCGTTCCAGCGCAATTACCGGGCGCAGGATCTGGCCTCGTTCGTCCAGGATGACTTTCACGTTTCCCGGCGTCTGACGCTGAACCTGGGCCTGCGCTACGACTACCTGGGCTTCCCCTACGATCTGAACGGAAAGGTGGGCAATTTCGATCCCAGCCGGGTGCCCTCTTCCTGTATCGCGGCGGGAGGCGGCAGTTGCCTGCTGGCCGGTTTCATTTCCCCTGCATCGCTCAAAGGTCCGCTGGCTACTCCCGGTGTGAGCAACACCACGCTCACCACCGGCAATAAGTTGAATTTCGCCCCGCGCGCCGGTTTTGCGTATGACCTATTTGGGAACGGCAAAATGGCCGTCCGGGGCGGCTTCGGTTATTACTACATCCGTACCTCCGGACAGACGCTGCTGCAACTGATTGCCTCTCCCCCGTGGGTGGAGCAATACCTGGCGTCCGGGACCGCGGTGGTAGGGAGCAAGGTGCTGGCGAATCCCTGGCCGGCGGGCCTTCCCGTGCCGAGCCAGTTCCCGATCCTGCCGGTGATGGGGCAATTCAATGGAACCTACACTTCCGCCGGGGCTCCCAACTTCGTCAACCCCGATGGCACGCCGGCGGTATCGCAATCGCTCTACGGGTTCACCCGCGGTCTGGTGACGCCGTACGTGCAACAGTACAACCTCAGTTTCGAATACCAGTTACCCAAAGGCTGGTTCATGGAGGTGGGCTACCTGGGATCCCATGGCCGCAACCTGCTGGTGGAGCCCAGCCTCAACCAGTCGCTGCTGGTCAGCTCATCCTCTCCGATTACTTACAACAACGCGCTGATCGCCGCCAACGGCCATCCCAACGGCATCACCGTGACCCAGAACTCCAACGCCAATGCGACCATCCGCGTACCGACCCTGGGATTCTCTCCCGCGGGTCTCAACCTGGTGACCAACCAGGGCTACTCCCACTACGACGGCTTCATCCTCGAAGTGGCGCACGCTTTCGCGCATGGCTTCCAGTTCAGGATGGATTACACGCAATCCCGCTCCACCGATAACGATTCCGGACCGACCGGTTCGGACCTGGATAGCTTCACCGGCAACCAGCTTTACTCCCAGTACAACCGCGGCGTTTCGGATTTCAACGAGCCGCACCGTCTGGTCTTCACGGGGATCTGGAACCTGCCCGGACCGAGAAAGGGCTGGATGGGCCAGACCATCGGAAACTGGGGTTTGAGCGGCGTCTACACCATACAGTCCGGCTTGCCGTTTTCGGTGAGTAGCACCAATGGCGGCGGGCTGGCCGGTCTGAGCGGATCGGTGACGGTTCGTGCCAACTATATGCCTTGCTCGAACCTCCTGACTCCCGGTGGAACCATACAGAATCTGAACAATTACATAAACCCGGCGTGCTTCGCCGCGGTACCCAATCTACCTGGCGGCAGCGTCTTGACCGGGCTGAGTCCGCAACAGGGGCCGGGCAGCGGCACCTTCGCCGTCGGTAACAACGGGGTGACGGGCGATTCCGGCGTGGGTTCTTTATTCGGAATCAGCGGCCGCAATATCGCTCAGGGACCGGGCGAGCAGCGCTTCGACCTGGCGCTCAGCAAGCAGTTCCCCATCCGCCCCATGGGCGAGGCCGCCAACCTGACCTTCCGGGCGGAGGCGTTCAAGGTGTTTAATAACGTGATCTTCTCTAATCCGCAAGCCAACATCAGCAACTCCAACTTCGGCCACATCATCTCGACGATCGACGGCACCGGGCGCATTCTTCAGTTGGCGCTGAAGCTGAACTTCTAAGGGACGCCCGCTCGCGGCGGGTTTGGGGCGGCGGAGTGCGGCGGAGATCACACTCCGGCGCCCCGCTCATTGCTCTTGGGCCTGGGATTCCTTCGATGACCGCTTTGGCGTGAATGCGCTGGCCATCCGGGCGGCGGAAAATCTGGATAGCTGGCTCCGCGGTTGGCCATCTTTCGCAGCGGCCGCGATGGACTCCACGTGCGGCGTCCGCGGCTTCCATCGTCCGGTGCAGTGGTGGCGCGCAGGCAGTCGGTCCGCCATCCCGTTATCTCCAGCGACTGGGCGGCGTGCATCAGCGGCCGTCGTGCCGGCCGTCACCTGGGCAGTCCACCGCCGGCCTTCGTCCACGCTGGTCCCACGGTCCGTCATCCCAGCGGCTGGGCAACCATCATCGGCGGCGTCCGCGGCCGTCGGTCTCACTTCCCTTCCCGCGGCGGAATGATCCACAGGTATAGCTGGTGGCTCCAATAGGTACCATCGCCCGGCTTGCCCACCATGGCCTCTTTCGACGGCCGCCAGTCGCCCATACCGAACGTGTTGGAAACCACCCGCGTCCCGGGCTTCAATACCTGTAGCAGCTTGGGGCGTAATCGCAGGTTGACGCTCGAAAGCAGGAACAGCGTAACCACGCTGGCTTCGTGAATATCGGCCTGGAAGAGATCGTTCTGTTCAAACCGCACCAGGTTCAGCACGCCCGCCTTCCTGGCATTCTCCTTGGCTTCGCTGATCCGCACCGGGTCGATGTCGATGCCGACTCCATGCGCACCGAAGTCTTTGGCCGCCGCGATGACGATCCGGCCATCGCCGCAGCCGAGGTCGTAGACTATATCGGCCTTGTTTACATCCGCAAGTTTGAGCATGGCCTGCACCGCTGCTTCGGTAGTGGGCACATACGGTACATCGGGCTCGTGTACCGGTGGATTGGTTTGGGCTGACACGGTTGCGGCCACAAGCAATACGGCCACAAAGGACGAGATCGGAACTCGCATGATCTACCTCCAGTACCGAGCGTATCGCATCCGCCCGCGGGCCGATTGCGGAAAGCTGATAGCCTGTATTTTGGTACCTGTAGCCGCTCGGCGAATCCGGCCCTGGTGGGCGCGCGTGGGGCCTACGGTGCGTTACCTGATGGAAACCGAGGCTCACGTGTACGCCCTGGCGGTTTCGGCCAGCGTACTGCTCTCGTTCTATCCATTTCTGCTGGTAATGCTTTCGTTTTGCCGCGATGTGCTGCACTGGCCCGCGGCCCAGCAGGCCATCTACCTGGGGTTGGGCGATTTCTTCGCCGGCGAGCCGGGGGTCTTCCTGGTGCGCAATTTGCAGTCGTATATGATCCCGCACCTGCACTGGGGTTCGATGTTCCTGCTGCTGCTCACCGCCAACGGCATTTTCGAGCCGCTGGAAGTGGCGCTGAATCGCGCCTGGGGCGTCACCCAAAACCGCTCCTACCTGAAGAACCAGTTGATCAGCCTGGGATTGATTTTCCTTTGCGGCGGGCTGGCCATGCTGTCGCTCATGCTCACGGCCATGAATTCGGGATGGGTCGAAGCGGCCCTCGGCAAACACGGCGCGGAGCAGGCCTGGGTGCAATTGGCCATTTTCAAGGTGGCCGCCCTGACGGTCTCGGTCCTGGCGTTGTTCCTGGTCTACTGGCTGCTGCCCAACCGCAAGATCGAAGCGCGGCGGGTGGCTCCCGTGGCCCTGGGAGTAGGTCTGCTGCTGGAGGCTCTTAAATATGTGAACCGGCTGATCGCACCATCGCTCGCCCACAAGCTGCAAAACGAATACCAGGTCTTCCGCTTCTCGGCCACCATCCTGCTGCTGGCGTTCGTTTCTTCGCTCATCATCCTGGCGGGTGCGCACTGGACCGCCAACCACGGCAAGCGAGATCCGCTATCGTAAATCTTAATGACCGATTTTAAAGCCGTTGCCCGCGCCCGGGGATTGGACATTCCGGAGGCCGAACTGGACCGCATCGTCCCCACTCTCGAAAAACTGGAAGCCGCCTTTCGCCCGCTGGCGGCCGATCTTCCGCCTTCGCTCGAACCAGCCACCGGCATTTGCCCGCTGGAGGAGGACGCGGCAGAATGACGCTTATGGAAGCCGTTGCCGCCTTGCGATCCCGCCGAGTATCCGCGGTCGAACTGGCCACTGAGTCGCTGGCCCGCATCCAGGCGCTGGAACCGCGCCTGAACAGCTTCATCACCGTGACCGGCGACGCGGCGTTGGCCCGCGCCCACCAGGCCGACCGCGAACTGGCCGCCGGGGCTCCCGCGGGGCCGCTACACGGAATTCCGATCGCCCTGAAAGACCTGTTCGCTACCTGCGGCGTGCGCACCACCTGCGGCTCCAAAGTCTACTGGGATTTCGTCCCAGATTACAGCGCCGCGGTGGTGGAGCGACTGGAAGCCGCCGGGGCGGTTCTGATGGGCAAGCTCAACATGCACGAGATGGCTTACGGCATCACCTCCGCCAACCCCCATTTCGGACCGGTGCGCAATCCTTGGGACACCGCGCGCAGTCCCGGTGGATCGAGCGGTGGTTCGGGCGCCGCCGTGGCTGCAGAGACCGTCTTCGCCGCCATGGGCAGCGATACCGGCGGTTCCATCCGCATTCCGGCGTCCTTCTGCGGGGTGGTGGGGCTGAAGCCGACTTACGGCCGCGTCAGCCGTTATGGCGCTATGCCGCTGGCCTATAGCCTGGACCACATGGGCCCGCTAGCCCGTACGGTTCGCGACGCCGCCGCGGTTCTGGAAGCGATTGCCGGCTATGACCGCCGCGACGATACCTCCTCGCGGCGCCCGCTGGATTCCTACATTCCGGAGCAGGGATGCTCCATCCGTGGCCTGTCCATCGGCGTCCCCGAAAACTATTACTTCGAACGCCTGGATCCGGATGTGAAAACGGCCGTCGAGACAGCCATCCAACTGGCCGGGCGTCTGGGTGCAGTGGTGAAGCCCGTACGCCTGCCCGATGTGGATGCGCTCAACACCGTGGCTCGCCTGATCCTGGCCGCGGAGGCCTCGGCGCAGGCGGAGCCGAATCTCGCCAGGCGCGACCAGTTCGGCGCCGACGTTCTGGCGCTATTCGACCAGGGCCGGCTATTGGCGGCCACCGATTATGTAAACGCCCAGCGTTTGCGCCGCCGTCTGCGCGGCGAGTTCGACCAGGTCTGGAAGACCGTGGACTGTCTGCTGGTCCCGACCACCCCCGCTCCGGCCCCGCGAATCGGCGAAGCCACCACCACCTTGGGAGGGGTGGAGGAGGACGTCCGCCTGGCCGCCACGCGCCTGGTTCGCAGCTTCAACGCGCTCGGCTACCCGGCGCTTTCAATTCCCTGTGGAATCGGCCGCACTGGTTTGCCGGTGGGGTTGCAACTGGTCGGCGCACCGTTCCGGGAAGCCCTACTCCTGCGGGCCGGCGCCGCCCTGGAGGATGGTGGACTGAGGATTCCGCGCTGCCCTCTGGCGCCGTAACCGGTTATTTCGGACTCGCAACCCCCGCTTGCCCCCAATTGGGGGGAGCGCCAATACCCGCAATTGATAAGCGCGGAGACATGAGAAATGCAGTACTCCGGACCAACTAATCGTTAAAACCAAGTAAGTGTAACGGCGGTTCCGCAAACTGGAGCCGCTCATGACGGTGGTCTATACCATCGGGGATAGTCTTCGGGACCTCCTGGGACGAATTCTGTCGGAACGCTATATTTCAGATAATTGGAGCTTAAAAAATTGAAAGACGTCGTTTGCTACTCCACTCATCCGGTTCTGGCCGCTGGATTGCGTGTCTCTCTCGCCGGGCACCAGGATTTCCACCTGGCGCCGGTCAGTACCACAATCCCGCAGCTCATGGAGCAGATCCGGGCCACGCCCGCCGCGCTGGTGCTGATCGACCTGACCTCGGAGGTAACGCTGGAGACGCTCAAAAAGATCCACTCCGAAGCCCGCGGCGGCGCGACCATCCTCTGGGTCGACGTGGTATCCACGGAGTTTGCCGCGCAGGTGATCGGCCTGGGCATACGCGGCATCCTGCGAAAGACCATCGCCATTGAACTGCACCTCAAGTGCCTGGAGACCGTGGCGGCGGGCGAGCTTTGGCTGGAAAAGGTCTTGAGCGACCGCATCCTCAGCACCAACCGCGTGACCCTAACCCAGCGCGAGCGCGACCTGCTAGGCCTGTTGGCGCAGGGTCTGCGAAATAAGGAAATCGCCCACCTGCTGGGGATCACCGAAGGAACCGTGAAGGTCTATCTTTCCCACCTGTTCCGGAAAGTGGGAGCCAGCGATCGCCTGGAGCTGGCGCTGTTTGCCCTGCGCAATATCATCGGTCCCGGTCCGGTGGATTCGGCGACGTGGCGTCCGGGCGCGCTGGGCGACGCGTCGCCTTTGTTCGTGCCGGGTTTCCTGAGCCGGCCGGCTGCCTGAAAGAGCGACAGCGACGGGCGGCGCGCCGGAAGACACACGCAGCACGCCGCCCCGTTCCCCCGAAACCTCAGGCCCGCCGGCTCGTCTACTCCCACATGCTTGATTGGCTCAGGGACTTGCCGCAGGACCTCCAGTATGCCGCCCGCCTGTTCCGAAAATCGCCCGGCTTCGTAGCCATCGCGGTCCTCACTCTCGCGCTGGGCATCGGCGCCAACACGACGCTCTTTTCGGTCGTCAACGGCGTGTTGCTCAACCCGTTGCCGTATCCGCACTCCGGGCAGCTCGTGGCGGTTTATGGCAAGACGCCCGGATTCGACCAGGGCCCGGTCGTCTATCTGAACTTCCTCGACTGGCAGCGCGACACCCGCACGTTTTCCTCGATGGCCCTCTACCGCAACCAGGATTACAACGTCACCGGCACGGCCGAAGCCGAACGCCTGAGCGGTTACATGATTTCCGCCGGCTTCTTTTCCACTCTCGGCGTGCAGCCCATTCTCGGCCGCACATTCCGCCCCGATGACGATCAGGTGGGCGCGGCGCCGGTGGTCATTCTCGGCGGAGGTTTGTGGAGGCGCAAATTCGGCTCTTCGCCGGATGTCATCGGAAAATCGCTCACCCTGAACGGCACGTCCTACACGATCGTGGGCGTGATTCCGCCCGGTTTCACTTTCTACGGCCATGACCGCGACGTCTACACTCCCATAGGCCAGTGGAACGATCCATCGTTTCGCGATCGCCGCATCTCGGTGAGCGCGCATGCCATCGGCCGCCTGAAACCGGGCGTTACGCTGCCGCAGGCCCAGGCCGACATGGACGTGGTCGCGCGCAACCTGGCGGCCGCCTTCCCGGTCGCCGACAAGGAAGCCGGCATCACGCTCGTTTCCATGAAGGAGGATATCGTCGGCAACGTCCAGCCATTCCTGCTGGTGCTTCTCGCCGCCGTCGGTTTCCTGCTGCTGATTGCGTGCGCCAACGTCGCGAATCTTCTTCTGGCGCGCTCCATGGGCCGCTCGCGCGAGTTTGCCGTTCGCGCGGCCCTGGGCGCCGGCCACTTGCGCGTCATCCGCCAGCTTCTCACCGAAAGCGTTTTGCTCGCGGGCCTGGGCGGAACGCTCGGGCTCCTGTTCGCCTTTTGCGGCGCCAAAGCGGTGCTCAACACTTTGCCCGGCACATTGCCGCGCGTCGAAGAAATCTCGCTCGATGGGCGCGTATTGCTCTTCACGCTGGCCCTTTCGCTGTTCGCCGCCATCGTTTTCGGTCTCGCTCCCGCGCTCAAAGGTTCACGCGTGAATGTGATGGAGATCCTCAAGGAAAGCGGCCGCGGCTCGATCGGCGCGCGCCACCGGCTGCAGAGAATTTTCGTGGCGATCGAAGTCGCCATGGCCTTGGTTCTGCTGATCGGCGCGGGGCTGATGCTGCGCAGCCTCTCGGCGCTGTGGCGCGTGAATCCCGGATTCAATCCCAGCCACGCCATCACCTTCAGTTTATCGATGCCGTCCTCCTCCGCAACCACCTCCGCGGAGACTCGCGCCCGCCTGCGCCGGTTCGACGATAAGATGAGCTCCATTCCCGGCGTGCAGGCCGTTTCCGTCACGCTCGGCTCACGCCCGATGATCCATGACTCGTCCTTGCCCTTCTGGATCGAAGGCCAGCCGAAGCCTGCCAATGACAACGAAATGCATCAGGCGATGTTTTATCTGGTGGAAGCCGGTTTCGAGCAGGCCATGGGAATCACTCTCGAGCGCGGCCGCTTCGTCACTCCGCAAGACAACGAGAACGCCCCCGTGGTGATCGACATCGATGACGTTTTTGCGCGCACCTGGTTCCCGCATGAAAATCCCATCGGGAAGCGCGTCCATCTGGAGCAATTCAATGTGCAAGCCGAAATCGTCGGCGTGGTGGGCCATATAAAGCAGTGGGGCCTGGGCACGGATGCAAAAATCGGCCGTCGAAGCGCAGTTCTTCTATCCTTTCATGCAGCTTCCCGAGAAGCTGATGCCGCATCGCCGCCGGCGGCCGTCGCCGTGGTGCTGCGCACCGCGGGCGATCCGGCAGCCATCATGGGCCCGGTTCGCCGCGCGGTTGAGCAAATCGATCCGTCGCGACGTGATCTACGGCGTGCAAACCATGGACGAAGTCATCGCCGGCTCCTTCGCCGCGCGCCGGCTCTCGATGATTCTTCTCGGCATATTCGCGGCGCTCGCGCTGGTTCTTTCCTGCGTCGGGATTTACGGCGTGATTTCCTACGTGGTCGGCCAACGCACCCATGAAATCGGCGTCCGGATGGCGCTCGGCGCGCAACGCCGGGACGTGATGCGCCTGGTGCTCGGGGAGGGCGCAAAAATGGCGCTGGTTGGCGTGGCCGCCGGCATCGCTGCCGCCTTGGGATTGACGCGCCTCATGGCCAACCAACTTTTCGGCGTCACCGCGCAAGATCCGTTGACGTTCGCCGCCGTCGCCATCGTGTTGACGCTGGTCGCACTGCTCGCCTGTTATCTTCCGGCGCGCCGCGCCGTGCGCGTCGATCCGATGGTAGCGCTACAGGTACGAGTAGCCGTCCGCGCGCTCACTCATTGCGCAGGGCGGCGGCCGGATCGATCCGCGAAGCGCGCCACGCCGGCAGGTAACCGGCAGCCAGCACAGCGGCCAGCAAATGCCCACTGCCGCGGCGATCGCCAGCGGGCCCGGCATCTTCCGGCGCGCCGCGCCGTGCGCGTCGATCCGATGGTGGCGCCACGCTACGAGTAGCCGTCTGCGCGCTCACTCATTGCGCAGGGCGTCGGCTGGATCGATGCGCGAAGCTCGCCACGCCGGCAGGTAACCGGCAGCCAGCGCAGCGGCAAGCAGAATGCCCACCGCCGCGGCGATCGCCAGCGGATCATTGGGTTTCAGGCCGTACAGGAACGATTCGACGAAGCGCGTGGTCAGCCGCGCCGCGCCATAGCCCAACACCAGCCCCGCGGCCGAAATCGCCAGCACCTCGCGCAGCACCATCCAAATGATGCCCCGCCGTTGCGCCCCCAACGCCATGCGGAGTGCCGATCTCCCCGGTCCGCCGAGCCACGGTATAGGCCATGGCGCCGTACAGACCGACGCAGGCAATCAGCAGCGCCAGCGCCGCGAAGCAACTGCCCAGTTCGGCAAAAGTGCGCTCCTGCGAAATGGTCTGCTCGATGCGCTGCGCCTCCGTGGACATCTCACTGATGGAGACGCTGGAACTGGCATCGTGTACGATGCGGCGGACCGATCCCGCGGCGCTCAATGGCGAGCCCGCCGTACGAATCTCGAAGAAAAGTTGCCCGAGATTGGCCAGGTTCTGCGTGTACGGAATATAAATGACCGGCGGCACCTCTTCCTGGAGCGAATTGAAGTGCGCCGGCTTGGAGACTCCCACAATTTGGAACAGCGGGTTAGTCTCCTTGCCGAGCGCAAACTGGCGGCCGACCGGATTTTCGCTGCCGAAGAAAGTGGACTGCGAATTTCTGATTGACCACGGCCACGGTGGGCGTCGCCAGATCGCCTGGCTCGAGGCTACGGCCCAGCAGCACGGGAATCTGCATGGTCTCGAGAAACGCGGGGTCGACATTCAGAATTTCGGTGTCCGGGTCACCCGGTTGGGCCGTCCGGCCGGGGACGGCCACCGAAGAACTGTTGATGTAGTGCGCCACCAGGGGAAAGTTGGAAGCGCTGGCTGCGCGCACGCCGGGGATTTCGCGAAAGCGGTCCAGCAGCCCGCCGTAGAAGCGTGCCAGCGCGGCATCGCGATAGCCCGCCTGGCGGCCGTTGATGCGCACCAGCAGAAGGTTCTCGCGGTTGAATCCGACGTCGATCGAGTGCAGGTTGGAAAGCGTGCGCACGAACAGGCTGGCGCCGATGACCAGCAGCAGCGAAACGGCGATCTGCAATACGATCAGCGTTTGGCCCAACCGCGGACGAAAACGGGGGCCGTGCGCGCTGGCGCCCTGCAGGCGGTTCTCCTTGAGCGCTGGAGTGAAATCGATTTTAGTGGCTTGCAAGGCGGGTGCCAGGCCAAACAGCACTCCCGCGACCAGCGCGAGCGCGAAGGTGAAGCCGAGCACCGGCCAGTCTAGCGCGGCGCGCAGCGTGAACTGCTCCTGCCCATTGGCCATCAGCCAGGTGATGAAGCGGATGCCGGCCAGGGCCACGCCTAAACCGAGAACCCCGCCCGCCACCGAAAGCAGCACACTTTCGGTCAGCATCTGCCGCACAACTCGGCCGCGGCTGGCGCCCAGGCTCAGCCGCACGGCGATTTCGCGGCGGCGTGCGGCGGCCCCCGCCAGCAGCAGGTTGGCCAGATTCGCGCAGGCAATCGCCAGAATCAGCCCCACCATGCTCATCAGCACGTAGAGCGGCTTGGAGTATTGGCGCCGCAGTGAATCGAGGCCCGAGCCACCTTCCTCAAGCGACAACTCGGGCAACACCTGGGCGTCTTTGGGCGCCGCGGCGGTGGCGGCGGCAAAGGCGCGAAATCGCGTGCCTATGGCAGCTTGGGCCTGCTGGATACCGACGCCGGGACGCAACCGGCCCATCATCTCGATCCAGTAGAAACGGTCGTCCAGAAAGCGCGACCGCTCTTCGGCCGCGGGATCGGAAGCCAGGCTCGGCATCGAGCGAATCGGCAGGAAGAAGGCGGGGTTCGATTGCGGATCGACGCCGAAGAAGCCCGGCGCGGCGACACCCACCACGGTGAAGGGCAGATTGTTCACCAGGATCGATTTCCCCATCACAGCCGGGTTGCCGTTGAAGCGCCGCTGCCAATAGGTATAGGCGAGCACCACGGTGGGCGGAGCGCCCGCGCGGTCGTCGGCATCGTCCAGCAGGCGTCCGGCGGCTGGCGGAATACTCAGGCCGCTGAAATAGTTGCCGGAAACGAATCCGCCGGGGATCGATTCCGCCTGGCCGCCCGTGATCACGTTGAAGTTCTGCGCGTAGGTATAGGCGAACAGGATGGAAAAAACTTGCTTCTCCGAACGCAGAACCTCATAGGCGCGCGAAAGGAAAGTTGGGGCTGAGCGTGCCAACCTGACCGTAGCGGCGCGCCGTTCCGTTGATGCCCTTCACCACCGGCGGGCGGCTCGGAGCGTGCCATTCGGCGACCGCCAGTTGCTCCGGATGGGGCACCGGCAGCGAGCGCAGCAGGATCGCATCCATGAAGCTATAAATGGCGGTGTTGGCGCCGATGCCTAGCGCCAGCGACAGCACGGCCGTGGCGGTGAAGAGCGGGTTGGCCGCCATGCCGCGCAGGGCATAGCGAAGGTCCTGGGCGAGTTGTTCGAGAAAGGCGAAGGTCCACACGGAGCGGCTTTCCTCCTTCAGTGAGGTCACGTTGCCGAACTGGCGGCGCGCGGCGGCGCCCCGAGCGCGGTCTTCTTCAAGCAGCGCCAGGTGGTGGCGCATCTCCTCCTCCAAATCGCGCTCATACTCCGTGCGATGAAAGAGAAACCGGATACGGCGCAGCAGTTCCCGCATAGGTTCAGGCCGGCTCGATGACGCGCGCGATGGCGGCCACGACGCGTTCGAACTCCCCCACCTCGCGCACCATCTGCTTGCGGCCTTCGGGTGTCAGGCGGTAGTAGCGCGCACGCCGGTTGTTCTCAGATTGTTTCCACTCGGCCGCCACCCAGCCCTTCAGCAGCATGCGCTGCAGGGCCGGATAGAGCGAGCCTTCCTCCACCTGCAGCACATCCTCGGAAGTCTGCTGAATGTGCTGCGCAATACCATAGCCGTGCATCGGCCCCAGCCGCGCGATGGACTTCAAGATCAACATATAGAGCGTACCCGGCGGAATCTCGAGCCTGCTTCCCATAGGTTAACTATACGACAGTTAGACTAGGGAAGAAGCCAGACGGTTAGCCCGTTGCCGGAATTATTATGGCTTGCGGCCTTGCGCCGCTTTGCGATTCCTGTGGCGAAAGCTGCTGGCGCCCGCGACATGTGCCTGGTGGTGGTGGTGTGACCGCGCCCATGGCGGCGGGGCCGGGGCGGCACCCAGCTTGAATGGTCTGCCGCAACTGGGTCAAGGCGCGGCGGCTCCCTGCGCGTCGTGCCGCTTCGTTGAGTCTCCCCCTAAGCGGGGTGACGAACGGGCGGACGTCCTAAAGATTTAGTTGACAAATTCCAAGCGCCGGATGATAATCCTAATTGTTTAGGAGGTAGAGTTGCCGCGATCGAAAAAACCCGAGCAGACGCTCACGCCGCTCGAACTTGAGATCATGAACGCCCTCTGGGAAACCGGACCCGCCAACGTGCAGACCGTTCAAACCCACATGAAAGGGCGCGACCTCGCCTACACCACCGTGCAGACCATGCTCAACATCCTGCACCGTAAAGGCAAGGTCACCCGCAAGCTGAAGGACCGCGCCTACGTGTATCGCGCCGTTCTCAGCCGTCAAAAAGCCGTTACGCAGGCGGTCGGCGATGTGCTCGACCGTTTTTTTGGAGGCTCGGCCGATTCTCTCGTGCTGAACCTGGTCGAAACCCGGCACTTAACCGCCGCGAAGCTCGCGCAGATTCAGAGGCTGCTGGAGCACCCGAAGGAGGATGAACATGGAAACGATTAGCCGCTCGCTGCTTACCTTCTTAGTCAATTCCCTGTGGCAGGTTCCGATGGTCGCCGGTGTGGCGGCGCTGGCCTGCCGGTTCCTGCGCCAGGGACCCGCACAGTTCCGCCACGCCGTCTGGGTAACGGCTCTGGCAGCCGCGCTGCTATTGCCGCTGGCCAGCATGCGCACCGCACAGCCGGCCGGAAGCCTGCAATTCTCGCCTTCGCTCGCCGTATCCACTGCGGCCGCGCCCACCACGGCGCGAACGGCCGTTTCGGCTCAGCCCGCGGTGGCGCCCGCACTCGCGCCGCGCACCATCACCCTCGCGGAAACCACCGGCGCCCTCCTGCTGGGCGCGTATCTTCTGTTCCTGCTCTTCCGCCTGGCACGGCTGGCGCAGGCATCCCTCCGCACGTTCCGCATCCGCCAGGCAGCCGCTGCCGCCGAAATTCCGCTGCGCCTGGATCGCGTGCGCAGCCGCTGCCAGGATGCCTTCGGGCTAAGCGGCGTGGAGCTGCTTTTCTCGTCCAACGTGTCCGGGCCGGTAGCCGCCGGCGCCACCGTCATCCTGCCGCAGTCGCTGCTGGCCGAGGCGTCCGAAGATGTGCTCACGTCCGCCATCGGCCACGAAATGGCGCACATCGCGCGGCGCGATTTCGCCTGCAAGCTGCTCTACGAGCTGGTGTATCTGCCGGTCAGCTTCCATCCGGCCGCCTGGCTGATCCGCCGCGGCATTGAGCGCACCCGCGAGATGGCCTGCGATGAACTGGTCACCCGCCGCCTGATGGATGCCGGCGTCTACGCCCGCTCCATCGTCAGCATCGCCACGCAGATGACCGCCCTTCCCTGCCCCGGATACACCCTCGGCGTCTTCGATGGCGACATCCTCGAAGAGCGCATCCGCCGGCTGATCCATCGGCCGGCCGCCAATCTCCAGCGCGCACGCCTGCTGTTGGCCGGAGGACTGGCAGCGCTGGCGATCTGCGCCGTGCTGGCTTCCAGCCTGGCACTGACTGCCCGCGCGCAGGGCGCCGCCGGCGACATGATGAAGCAGGGGCAGGCCGCCTACAACCGCGGCGATTACCAAACCGCCGCCGCGCAGTTCGCCGCCGCGGTCCGGTTTGAGCCGGACAATCTGGACGCCAAACTATCTCTCGCCGGCGCCCTGTTGCAGCAATACGTACCCGGCACCGATCCCTCCAGCCCCTTGCTGACGGGTGCTCGGCAGCAATACCAGGATGTGCTGGCGCGCGACCCCGGCAATCAGCGGGCCATTAAGAATATGATGATTCTGAGCGTTGAGAGCAAGCAGTTCTCCGAGGCGCGCGAGTGGGCACAGAAGGCCATTCAGGCCGATTCGACCGACCCGGCCGGCTACTATACTACCGGCTTCCTGGATTGGTCGACGACCTATCCCGACTTCTCCAGCGCGCGCGTGGCCGCCGGAATGAAGCCGGAAGACCCCGGCGTCATTCCCGACCCGGGCCTGCGCCAAAACGTCCGCGCGCAGCACGGCGCGCAGATCGAAGAAGGCTTTCGCATGTTGCAGACCGCTCTGCAGCTCGATCCCGATTATTCTGACGCCATGGCTTACATGAACCTGCTCTACCGCATCAAGGCCGGGATCTCCGACAACGCCGCCGATTACCAGGCCAACATAACGCAGGCCGACGATTGGGTCGGGAAGGCGCTGGACGCCAAACGCAAGCAGGCGCAGCTCGCCTCACGGACAAGCCGGCCCGCCAATGCCGCCCGCTCGGCCGATGAACCTCTGGCGCCACCCCCGCCCCCTCCGCCGCCGCCTCCACCGCCAGGAATGGGCGGTGTCGCGATGGTCGAGCCGCCGAACAGTATCCGGGTCGAAGGGTCCATCCAGCAGTCCAAGCTGGTGAGCCAGACGCAGCCGGCGTATCCTGCGCTGGCGGCACAGAACGGCATACCCGGAACCGTGACGCTCGGCGTGGTGATCGGCAAGGACGGGACGGTCCAGAACATTCAGGTCCTCAAAGGGCATCCGCTGCTGGTGGCGGCGGCCATGCAAGCGGTCAAAACCTGGAAGTACCAGCCAACTCTGCTCAACGGCCAACCGGTCCCCGTGGTTACTTCGGTGAGCGTGACCTTCTCGCCGCAATGAAGCCAGAGTTATTTCTGGCAGCCAAACGCTTGGGCAGGCGTAAGAGCCTGCCCAAGGGAACTGGGTCTCCGACCGCGAGATGTTGTGCAGTTGCGCGGCAGACGCTCCCTGACGTCGCGGCACTGATCACAGCCACGAGCGTGAGCGAGTGGCCCGATAATCGGAACAAATGTCGCGGTCATAGCACCAGCAACCCTGACCCGTCTGCGAAGGCCCCAGGGACCCAATACCTGACGCGAACGAAACAGAGACGCGCATCCGGCGCGCGCCACGGGCGTGTCGCTCCTCGCTCCCTCGCTTTTGTTTTCTCCGCGTTTCCTCCGCGCCCTCCGCGGCCCCGCGGTGAATCCGAGGCCCGCGTGGATCGCGGCTACCGGGCCGGCCGGATGCGGATGGCCTGGCCGCCGCCGGGGGCCATCTTCACGTGCAACAGCGTCGAGGCGTTCACGCGCCTCTCCTCGCGCGCGGTGTGCTTGGGATTGTCGGCGGCGTCGGGGGCGTCGGAGTAGATCTCGGCGATGAAGTCGCCATGGCCCAGGAACTCCAGCGGCAGATCGATCTCAGTGGGCCGCCATCCGGTTAGGCTTCCTACGAACCACTCGCGGCCGCGGCGGCGCGCCACCGAAATCCATTCGCCCGGCCGGCCGCCGACCACGTGGGTCTCGTCCCACACCGTGGGCACCGCGCGGATGTAATCCATCTCCGGCTGGCCCTTATAATTCTCAGGGTAATCGGAGACCATCTGGAGGGCGCTCTCGAAGACCGCGTAGAGCGCCAGGGCATGCGCGCGGGTGCCTTGCACCATGGGCTGGCGGTTGCGCGGCACGAACTGGTCGCGGGTCGCATTGTTGAAACCGCCGGGAGTGTAGTCCATAGGTCCGGCCAGCATGCGGGTGAAGGGCAGGGTGACGTTGTGATCGGGGGTGACGCGCGCGCTCCACTTGTTATACTCCGCGCCCATCACGCCTTCGCGGGTCACCAGGTTGGGCCAGGTGCGGCGCAGGCCATCGGGCTTGTAGGCGCCGTGGAAGTCGATCATCAGGTGGTGCTCGGCGGCCTTCTCCACCACGCGATGATAGAAGTTCACCATCCACTGGTCGTCGCGGTTCATGAAGTCGATCTTGACTCCCTTGATGCCCCACTGTTCGAACAGCGGGAAGGCCTCGTCCATCTGGCGCGAGATGTCGTTCCAGTGCGCCCACAGCCACACGCCCACGTTCTTGGATTTCGCATGCGCCAGAATGGCAGGCATGTCGATGTTGGGGTTGGTATGGGTGAGATCGCTGCCGGAATCGTTGGGACCCGAGCCGCGCGCTGCCCAGCCGGCGTCGATGAGCATGTACTCCAGCCCGTTGGCGGCCGAGAAATCGATGTAGTGGTTCATGGTGGCGGTGTTCATGCCGGGCTTGAAATCGACGCCCTCGGCGTAGCTGCCGCTCCACCAGTCCCAGGCGGTCTTGCCGGGCTTGATCCACGAGGTGTCGGCGATCTTCGAGGGCGGGTTGAGGTTGATGACGATATTGGATTCGATCAGCCGGCCCGGTTCGGCACCGATCATAATCACGCGCCACGGCGAGCGCACTGGCGTAGCGGCGCTGACGGCGATGCCGGGGTCTTCCGCCGAAGGCGCCAGCTTCGAAAACAGCGAGCGTGGGTCGTGGCCATTGTGCTGGAGGTACATGCCGGCGTAGTTGTCGATATCGGCTTCGGTGATCGCCACCCAGCCCACGCCGGGCAGCTCGGCGAGCAGCGGCAGCGCCACCAGGTCTTCGCGGTGAATGGCGCTGAGGGGCAGGTAGTTGTAGTTGTCTTCGTAGGATGTGTGGAAGTTTTCGAGGATCAGCGGCCAGGTGGTGGCGTCCTTGGCGAGCTGGAATTCGGTGCGCTCGCCGGCGAGGCGCAGTTCGGTGAGGATGGGCTGATTGGGGATGATGTAGCGGAAGGCCACGCCGTCGTTGTAAGCGCGCGCTTCGATGGTGAGTTTGCGGTGCGGCCGGGCGGTTTCCTCAAGGTTGAGGGTCAGGGTGTGGCAGACGTTGCGCACGGGATTGGACTTGCCATGCGGCATGGTGTAGGTCTCGTCCACTGAGCCGGGCTTGGAGTCCACCAGGTGCATGGCGCCGCCGAGCTCCGGCTGGTCCTGAATGTCAAGCGCCAGCGTGGAGCGCGTGAGTAGCGGGCGGCCATGGAAGCTGACCGAATAAGCAAGTTGGCCGTTATCAGTGGTGAAGGAAAGCTCGATCGCGCCATCGGGAGACTGGACGGTGGATTGCGCGATGGCAAGCACGGGGATCAGAGCAATCAGGAGGGGTCGCATGACTGCCATACTATCAACCGGCGCGGAGGGCGGCGGGGCGGAGCCGGTCTATTCCGGCGCCTTTTCGCGCGGCGAGCAGAGTAGGGCGCTCCGCCGCCACCTGTTACCCTGAAGGCGGAGGCGGAAACTGAAGACCGTTCGCAAACCCGAAATCATGGCTCCGGCGGGATACTGGCCGCAGTTGCGCGCGGCCATTGAAGCCGGCGCGGATTCGGTTTATTTCGGGCTGAAGCATTTCACGGCGCGCGCCAAGGTGGGGTTCGCGCTGGAGGAGTTGCCGGAGGCGCTGGCCACCCTGCACCGGCGCGGCGTGAAGGGATTCGTCACCTTTAATACGCTGGTCTTCGATCACGAGCTGGAGGAAGCCGCCCGCGCGCTGGCGGCGATTGCCGAAGCGGGCGCCGACGCCATCATCGTCCAGGATTTGGGCGTGCTGCGCATGGCGCGGCGGATTGCCCCGGCTCTCGAACTCCACGCCAGCACACAGATGAGCGTCACCAGCGCGGATGGCGTGCGTCTGGCCGAGCGGCTGGGCGCGTCGCGGGTGACGTTGGCGCGCGAGCTGTCGCTGGCCGAAGTCCGGGCGATTCGCGAGGCCACCGGGTGCGCGCTGGAGATTTTCGTCCACGGCGCGTTGTGTGTGGCCTACTCGGGGCAGTGTTTTTCGTCGGAGGCCTGGGGCGGGCGGAGCGCTAACCGCGGGCAGTGCGCGCAGGCCTGCCGGCTGCCGTACGAAATGCTGGTGGATGGGCAGGTGCGTCCGCTCGGCGATGCGCGCTACCTGCTTTCGCCGGGCGACCTGTTCGCGCTGCGGCAGATTCCCGAGATTGTCGAAATCGGAATTGCGGCGCTGAAGATCGAAGGGCGGTACAAAGACGCTGATTACGTGGCGCTGGCCACGCACGCGTATCGCGAGGCCGTGGATGCGGCGTGGGAGGGGCGTCCGGCGCCGGCGGACCCGGCGCGCGAATTGCAGTTGGAGCAGGTTTACTCGCGCGGGATGGCGCCGCACTTTCTGATCGGCACCAACCATCAGGCGGTGGTGCGCGGCCGGGCGCCGCGTCATCGCGGACTGCTGATGGGACGGGTGATGCAAGTGGCCGGCGCGGCGGTATCCATCGAACCGGCAGCGGTGCAGGCCATTGCGCCGCTGAAGCCGGGAGACGGGGTGGTATTCGACGCGGCGGATTGGCGGTCGCCTGAAGAGGCCGAAGAGGGCGGACGGGTGTTCGAAGTTCGGCCGCGTGGGCGGCGGCTGGAGCTGCGTTTCGGCAATGGCTCGGTGAACCCGGCGCGTATCCGGCCGGGCGACCTGGTGTGGCGGACGCACGATCCGCAGGTGGAGAAAGCCGCGCGGCCGTTTACCGCCGCCACGGTGCCGGTGCGCAAGCAGCGAGTGGATGTGCGGGTGACGGCGCGGGAAGGACAGCCGCTCGACACCGAATGGCGGGTGGGCCCGGTGACGGTCACGGTGCAATCCGCGGGTCCGTTGGGCGCGGCGCGGAATACGGTCCTGGATGCGACGCTCGCGCGCGACCAGTTTGGGCGGCTGGGAAATACGCCGTACGAGCTGGGCGAGGTGGCTTTGGAAATCGAGGGGCGGCCGTTCGCGCCTGGATCGCTGCTGAACCAGGTGCGGCGTGAGGCTGTGGAGCGTCTGCAGGAGCGGCAAGGCGCGGCCAAGGTCAAGGCTGTCGCGGCGCCGGGCGAAGTGTGGGCGGCGCACGTAGTTCCGCGCCAGCAGACGGAGACCGGCGCGACGCTCCACTTGCTGGTCCGCGATGCGGCGCAGCTTGAGGCGGCACTGGCGGCGAAGCCGGCCAGCATCACCCTGGACTACTTGGACCTGTATGGCTTGCGGCCCTCCATCGAGCGCGTGCGCGTCGCGGGCCTGGCGGTTCGGGTCGCCAGTCCGCGCGTGCTCAAGCCCGGAGAGGAACGGATTGTGGATTTCCTGCTGGGCTGCGATTGCGCCATTCTGGTGCGGTCGGCGGGTTTGCTGGAGGCGCTACGCAAGCGCCGCGGAGCCAACTGCGGGCCCGGGCTAGTGGGCGATTTCAGCCTGAATGCGGCCAACGCGCTCACCGCCGGAGAGCTGCTTGCGATGGGGCTGGCGTGTTTGACCCCCACCCACGATCTGAACGCCGCGCAGGTGGCCGAGTTGGCGCGCGAGATTGGTGGCGCGGCGATTGAAGCGGTAGCGTATCAGCACTTGCCTGTGTTTCACACCGAGCACTGCGTCTTCTGCCGCTTTCTTTCGAAGGGGACCAGTTATAAGGATTGCGGGCGGCCGTGCGAAGAGCACCGCGTGGCGCTGAAGGATGGCGCCGGGCGGGCGCACCCGGTCGTGGCCGACGTGGGCTGCCGCAATACGGTTTTTGGCGCCGAAGCGCAGGAGGCCAGCCAGCATCTGGACTCGTGGCGGGAGGCCGGCATACGGCGCTTCCGGCTGGAGTTTGCGCATGAGAGCGCGGAGCAGGTGGCGCTGGTGGCGCGAGCCTTCGCGGAAACGCTGGCGGGCCAGAGGACTGCGCGGGAACTCACGCGGGCGCTGGAGCGCGCGGCGCCGCAAGGGATCACCCAGGGCAGCTTGTATGTACCGGAAGGCTATCTGACGCTGCCCGTATTGCAGTAAAGCGCCGCTACTTGCGGTACGCCAGCAGGATCGTGATGGCTCCGAACGCCCCAATGGCCCCGCCGGCGATGCGGTTCATCAACAACAGGGAGCGGTCGTTGAAGCGCTCGCGGAAGTGGCCGACAACGAGGGCCAGGGTGACCCACCACATCATCGCGCCGGAGAATATCCCCCCCACCAGGATGAGGGTGTGCCACCACTCGCGAGGACGGCTCATGCCGAGCACGGCCAGGACGGCCAGAAAGGAAAGCACCGTGGTGGGGTTGGTCAGGTTCAGCAGAAAGGCCGCGGCCCACTCGGAGTGCGCCGATCCTCCACGGCTTTGCTTGATCGATTGGGGCTTCTTAAAGTAATACTGCATGCCGAGGGCGATCAGCAGGAGGCCGCCCACGGAGCGAATCCAAAAGATCTCGCGGAGCAGAAAGGAGATGATGAAGCTGATGCTGAAGCCGGCAACCGCGCCGTAGAGTGTGTCGGCGGTGGCGGCGCCCAGGCCCGAAATCAGTCCGGCCGTGCGGCCTTTGGCAATGGTGCGCGAGAGGCAGAACACGTTTACCGGCCCCACCGAGGCGGAAATCGCCAAGCCGGCCAAGGCTCCCTTCACCAGCAGTCGGAGATCTTCCATGCGCGCGGGCGGCCATCCGGCCAGGCTGGCGGGGCCTCTCCCATGGTAGCAGCCCGATGGGGACTGGGAAGAACAGATTTGGGTGGTGGCCCCGCACAGATTCGAACTGTGGACCTCTTCGGTGTAAACGAAGCGCTCTAACCAGCTGAGCTACAGGGCCGCATGCCTAGTTTAGCATCCGTCCGGGGGTGCCCTGTGGAACGGCTCTGTGGCACAATCGACCAATGACCTTTCGCATGATCCTGGCCTTCGGCACGGCTCTGGCGCTTGCCGGCGCGCTCGGCGCGCAGACGCTGCCCACAAGCGGCAAACGCGTACACCGACTGCTGATTCACAATGCCACGGTAGTCGACGGCAACGGCACTCCGGCGGCTGGCCCCAAGGACATTCTGATCGAGAATAACATCATCGCGGACGTAATTCCGCTCGATCCGGTGGCGGTGGCCCGCGGCGGTAACGCCAGCGCCGCGCAGGCGGATGCGGTGATCGACGCCACAGGGAAATACGTGCTGCCGGGGCTGATCAACGCGCATGCGCACTTGCAGGAGGAGCGCGGCGGGCGGCCGCAGCCGATCGAATACGAGCTGGATATCTGGCTGGCTTGCGGAATCACCACCGTGCGCGATGTGGGGTCGGACACGCGGAGGGCGCTCGAACTGCGCCGCCAGAGCGCCGAGGGCGAGATTGCCGCTCCGCGCATTTTCGTCTACCCGATGCTGGGCCGCGTGCGCACCACCGAGGAGGCGCGGGCGCGGGTGCGCAGTCTGAAGCAGATGGGCGCGGACGGGGTCAAGATGCTGGGGATCGACCGCGATCTGATGGGCGCCACCGAGGACGAAGCCCACAAACTGGGCCTGCGCGTTGCGCACCACGTTGGCGTGGAAGAGACCAACGCCTGGGACGACATCCGGTTCGGCACCACCAGCATCGAGCACTGGTACGGGATTCCGGATGCGGCCATCGAAGGCGGGGTGCAGAATTTCCCCTCCAGTTATAACTACAACAACGAGACGGACCGCTTCCGCTACGCCGGGCATTTATGGCGCGAGGCCAACCCCGAGCGGCTCACGAAGGTGCTGCAGGCCATGGTGGACCACAACGTGGCGTGGGATCCGACCCTCGATATTTACGAGGCCAGCCGCGATTTGCAGCGGGCGCAGACACAGCCGTGGTTCGCCGACTACCTGCACCCCGCGCTCGAAGAGTATTTCAAGCCGAACCCCGCCAACCACGGGTCGTACTTCATCGGCTGGACTTCCACCGACGAGCAGTTCTGGAAGGAGAACTACCGGATCTGGATGGACGCGCTGCGGCAATTCGACCGGCTTGGCGGCCTGATCGGGATGGGCGATGACGCCGGCTTCATCTACCAAATGTACGGCTTCGGGCTGATCCGCGGCATGGAACTGCACCAGGAGGCGGGCTTCCACCCGATCAGGATCATCCAGCAGGCCACCGGCAACAACGCGCGGATTCTGGGACAGGAGCAGCACCTGGGGCGAGTTCGCGCGGGGTTTGCGGCCGATCTGATCGTGGTGAACGGCAATCCGCTGGAGAATCTGAAGGTGCTGTATCCGACCGGGGTGGACGAGATCCGCGACGGAAAAGTGGTGCACACGGGCGGCGTGGAATGGACCATCAAGGACGGCATTCCTTACCACGCTCCCACGCTGATGGCGCGGGTGAAGACGATGGTGGCCGAGGCGCGGGCGGGTAAACGCTAGGAGGATTGGCATGGGAACCAAGACGCTGCTCACGCCTGCGGACCTGCTGACCATGCCGACGATGACTGCGTGGAGTATGAGCTCAGCGATGGGGAGTTGATCGTGACGGCTAAGTCCGGCGCGTGGCACGAGTTGGTTAAGAGCAATATTCTGACAGAACTCTTCGGGTATGAGGGCTGGCACTGCGAAGCTGGGATGATGTTTGCGGAATCCCTCTTCCAACTCGGGCCCTGGACCGCCCGTATGCCCGAGGGGGCTTTTCTGAGCGCTGCCAAAGTCGCCCTGCTGCCGGATGCCGATGTGGTCATTCCGGTGGTTCCCGATCTGGCGGTGGAGGTGATCTCGGAATGGGAGACCGCGGCTGGAGCGGAGAAAAAGGTGAGGGAGTATCTTGCGGCGGGCGTCCGCGAAGTCTGGCAGGTATATCCGTGGGAGCGGTCGGTCCGGATTCGGTTGCGCGGCCGGGTTTACGATCTTACAGGTGACGAGATTCTGGAGACGGCCGAACTGCCGGGGTTTTCGGTGAAGGTCAGCGCGTTTTTCGTCCGCTACGCGAGCGGGGCCAAGCCAGCAGCCGCGACTTATCCCGAGGAAAGCGCTAAGATGATCGGCATGGGTACCAAGACGGCGCTCACGCCGGCAGACCTGCTGGCCATGCCCGACGATGACAGCGTGGAATACGAGGTCAGCGATGGAGAACTGATCGTTATGGGTAAAGCCGGCATGTGGCACGAGTTGGTCAAGCGCAGGATTATGAGGCGGCTCTTCGCGTACGAGGAGCAGCATCCTGAGATTGGGCAGGCGTTTGGGGAATCCCTATTCCAGTTAGGTCCCCGGACCGCCCGCATGCCGGACGCGGCTTTTCTCGGCGCCGCAAAGGTTGCTCTGTTATCGGATGCCAATATCGTCATTCCGGTGGTTCCCGATCTGGTGGTGGAAGTGATCTCCGAGTCGGAGACGGCTGCCTCCGCGGAAACCAAGGTGCGGGAGTATCTCGCCGCGGGTGTGCGCGAAGTATGGCAGTTCTATCCGCGGGGGCGCCGCGTGCGGGTGCATCTGCCCGACCGGCTTTACGATCTTACGGGCGACGAGATCCTGGAGACGCCCGTCCTGCCCGGGTTTTCAGTGAAGGTCAGCGCCTTTTTCGCCTGAGACGCGGACCGGCCCGGCGTGGGTGGCGACGATTCCGGACTACCAGGCCAGGGCCATCGCGCTGGTGCGCGGGTCGGCTCCGGCACTGAGGGTGCCGGTCGCCGCCTCAACCATAATGGCGGCGCTTTCGTTCATCGACCACGGCCCTTTCATGGCCACCTTGTGGCCGCGGCGGATCAGTTCGTCGCGCACCGCTTCAACGATGCGCCCCTCTAGCGAGAGGTCGCCGGGATACATGGTGTGCGGGAAGGGCGACGCCGGAAAGCTGCGGGTAGACCAGCGCGGCGCTTCGATGGCCTGCTGCACGTTCATCCCGAAGTCCACCACGTTGAGCAGCGTCTGCATGGTGCGCATGCACTGGTCATCGGCGCCCGGGCTGCCGGTGATCATAAACGGCTGCCCGTCCTTCATCACCAGCGTTCCTTGCAGCGTGCTGCGCGGGCGCTTGCCCGGCGCCAGCGCGTTGGCGTGGCCTTCCACCAGCGAATAATAGTCGCCGCGGCAGTTGAAGATGAAGCCCAGGTTGCCCATCACCACTTTGGTGCCGAAGGCGCTGTGCAGGCTGGGGGTGAACGAAATCATGTTGCGTGCGCGGTCCACCACCGCGATGTAGCTGGTGTCGCCCGCATGATCGGCATTACCGTGGATGGTGACGTCGCGCGGCCGGTCAAACGACGGGTAAGCCCGGGCCGGCGAAACCGGTCGACATCGCCGGGACGAAACTCCAGCGAAGCCTTGGCGGGGTCGATCAGTTTGCGGCGCTCCGCCGCGTACTGCTTGGAAAGCAGCGCGGCGTACGGAATCTTGATGAAATCCATGTCGCCCAGATAGGTGTCGCGGTCCGCCATCGCCAGCTTCATGGCTTCCGCCGAAGTGTGGATGTAGTCGGCGGAGTTGAGTCCCATTTTCTTCAGGTCGTAGCCTTCCAGCAGGTTCAGCGCGATCAGCTCCGCCGGTCCCTGGCTGGCCGAAGCGTTCTTGTAGACCGTGTAGCCGCGGTAATCGATGGAGACCGGCTCTTCCAGCTTGGCGGTGTAGGAGGCGAAATCCTCATAGCGGAAAAGCCCGCCGTTCTCTTCGGAAAACTGCGCCATCTCCCGCGCGATGTCGCCTTTGTAAAACCGGTCGCGGGCGGCTTTCAGACCTGCCAGCCGGCCTTGTCGGGCGGCTTCCTTCTCGGCTTCCACCAGCTTGCGGAAGGTGCGCGCCAGGTCGGGGTTTTTCCAGACCTCGCCCTCCTTCCAGCGCTGCCCGTCGGGCGCGCCGTAAACATGTTGGCTGGTGGGGTATTTGGCGAGCGCCGCCGAGTTCAACATGCGGCCCATGGGCACGCCGCGCTCGCACAGTTCGATAGCCGGGGCAAGCAATTCGCCGAAGCTTTTGGTGCCCCAGCGCGAAAGCAGGATGTACCAGGCGTCCATGACGCCGGGGACGGTACCCGCCTGCAGCGAGTCGTTGACCGGGATCTTGCCGTCTTTATTCTTCTTGTACCACTCGATAGTAGCGAGACGAGGCGCGGTGCCCTCGGCGTTGAGGGACCAGACCTTTCTAGCGACGGCGTCGTAGATCAGCAGCGTGGCGTCGCTGCCCATGCCGTTCATATTCGGCTGCACCACGCCGAGCACGGCTTGCCCCGCCACGATGGCATCGAAGGCGTTCCCGCCCGCAGCCAGCACATGTTCGGCCGTGAGGCTGGCCTGCGGCATCATGGATGCGACGGCGTACTCGGAGCCGCGCACCAGTTGTTTCATGGTCTGGTTCACCGGGCGCCTCGGTGTTTCCTCGCCGCCGGCAGTTTGCGTCTGCGCGCCTGCCAACCAACCCAGGGCGCATAGTAAGAGAGAGATCTTCCGGAGCATCGGCCCCTCCATTGGAGGTCAGTATCGCACACCGCCGGCCGGCGTTACGGGTCGGCTGCGTTTCTATTCGATGTAGCGAGCCAGCTTTTTAAGGGTGGACCGGGAGCCGGCCTCATTGTCCTCGGGCCGTATGCCCGGCGGTGGCCTCGAAGATGACCAGCATGGTCATCTCACCGGCGAAAGCCGGATCGGCTGAAAGGAAGGAAATCGCCTCGACAATTGGGGCGGGGAACGCAAGCTCCACGAATCGGGCTGTGAAACTATCCTCCCGATATCCTCAGCCGATTCGGGCGTCGAAGCGATCACCTTGCCGGTCATCTCGCCGGCGGATGCCAGGTGGCCAAAGCGGCTGGGTCTGTAAATGCGCGCTATAGAGCTTCCTGGGAGGCTTTAATGGTCTTCGAGTCGCGGGTGTGGCGCGGCCGGCACGTAAGTGCGCAAAAGCCGCGCGCCGCCCTCTGAAGCCACCGAAGGCTGCGGACCCTCCTCGGGCATCAGCCAGACCTCACCGGCGCGAAATGGCTGGCCGCCGATGGTCCCGCTGCCGGCAATGGGAATCCAAAGCTGGCAGTTCTCGGGAACCATCGTCCGCCGCTCCCCCGCCACTAGCGGAACCAATTCGGTAACGAAGTGCTCCGAGCGCACCAGCACCTCGCGGCCATCCGCCAGCGGCATGCTCACGGCGGCGCCGGGGTGCACCCCCAGGTCGGCGATGGGCACTGCATTATCCACGTGGATTTCCCTGGGCCGGCCGTAGTCCCAGAGCCGGTAGGTGACGTCCGAATTCTGCTGAATCTCGCACAGCACGATTCCGGCTCCGATGGCATGAACCGTGTGCGCGGGCGTGAAGTAGGTTTCGCCGGGCTTTACGCGAACCCAGCGCAGCAGGTGCTCCACCTCGCCGGTGCGCGTGGCCTCCCAGAGTTGCTCACGGGTGATCGGTTCGCGGAAGCCCAGAGCGATGGTGGCGCCCGGATCGGCCTCCAGGATATGCCACATCTCGGTCTTGCCGCGCGGGCCATCCTCGCCGTCATCGGGATGCACCTGCACGGAAAGCCGCTCCGAAGTGAAGATCAGCTTCACCAGCAGGGGTAGCTCGCGATCGGCCAGATACCAGGCTTCTCCGATGGGCTTGGCGGCATCCCGGAACCACGGCTCCAGGTGCGTCCGGCCCCACACCCTCTCGCGCAGGGAGGGAGTGAGGCGAATGGCTGGTTCCATCGTCTACGAGTGCCGGACCACGAACTGGTGGATGCGATCGAGCCCGCGTGCCAGCTCTTTCATGGACGTGGCGTAGGAAATGCGAATATGCCGGTCGGTGCCGAAGGCTTCGCCGGGAACCACGGCCACCTGGTCTTCAGCCAGCAGCCGCTCGGAGAATTGCAGCGTGTTGCGGATGCCGTCCTTGCCGATCGCCACCGCTACGTTGGGATAAGCGTAGAATGCCCCCTGGGGTTCGGCACACCGGACGCCCGGAATCTGCCGCAGCCGCGCTACCACGAAATCGCGGCGCCGCCGGTATTCGGCCAGCATCGCGGCCACCGAATCCTGCGGGCCGCGGAGGGCTTCCACGGCGGCCTTCTGCGAGATCGAAGTGGGGTTGGAGGTGGAATGGCTCTGCAACTTCATCATCGCACCGATCACTGCCTCAGGCGCCAGAGCAAAGCCGATCCGCCAGCCGGTCATGGCATACGTCTTGGAGAGCGACCCGGCCACCAGCACGGTCTCCTTAGCCCCCGCCTGGGAGGCGATGGAAAACGGCTCGCCGGCGTAGAGGAATTTGCAGTAGCATTCGTCGGTCATCAGGTAGATGCCGCGCTCGCTGGTGAGGCGGAAGATCTTCTCGAACTCCCCGCGGTCCACCACTGCGCCGACTGGATTGGAGGGCGAGTTGACGATCACCATGCGGGTGCGCGGGCGTGATGTGCTGCTCGACCATGGCCGCGGTCACGGCAAAACCCTGCTCCTCATCGGTCTCCACAAATACGCAGCTTGCCGCCCGCGTAATTCACCACGTCCTTGTAAGTCACCCAATACGGCGCCGGAATGATGACCTCATCGCCGGCATTTACCAGCGCCTGAGTCAGGTTAAAGATGGCGTGCTTACCGCCGACCGTCACCATGCACTCGGAGGGCTTGTAATCGGTGCCGAAATCCAGGCGGTGGCGTTCGCACACGGCCTTCTTCAGCTCGGCCGTTCCGCCGGTGGCGGTGTACTTGGTGAAGTTCTGCTCCAGGGCGCGAATGGCGGCCTGCTTGATGTTGTCGGGCGTGGGGAAGTCCGGTTCCCCCGCCCCGAAATCCACCACGTCCGCGCCGCTGGAGCGCAGCCGCTCCGCTTCCGCCGACACCCGCGATGTGGAGCTGACGCTGATGGTGGAGATACGTTCCGCAATCGGGTTTGCTGCTGTCTGCATGGTTTGAATCCTACGCCCCTTTGGTTTGAAGTTGAGATAGCCGCCGGTGCAACCGCGCTTCTACCGTGGCGGGCACCAGTCCGGTGATACTGCCCCCCAGTCCGAACACTTCCTTCACCAGCCGCGAGCTGATGAACGAATAAGCCTCATTGGACATCATGAAAATCGTTTCCACCCCCGGCCGCAAGCGGCGGTTCATCAGCGCCATTTGCAGCTCGAACTCGTAATCCGAGATGGCCCGGATGCCGCGCAGCAGGACGGTCGCCGAGTGCGCGGCCGCATGATCCACCAGCAGGCCGTTGAACGAATCGACCTGCACGTTGGGATAGTCCTCCACCACCTCACGTAGCATTTCCATGCGCTCTTCAACGGAGAAGAGCGGCTGCTTGCTTTCATTCCGCAGGATCGATACGATCAGCCGGTCAAACAGCCGCGAGCCTCGCTGGATCAGATCGAGATGACCGCTGGTAATCGGGTCGAACGATCCGGGATAAATCGCAATCACATTCGGAGGCTTTGGCGGCAATGCTTCAATTCTAGCGGAAACCGAGCGCGCGGTGGCAGGTTCTGATACGGGCGAGGAGCGCTGCGGAACCTGGCATCTCCGTCGGGGTGATCCGGAACGGGGATCCCCAAGTTTAAACGGATCGAGAGCCGCACCGAAGGTCTAGCCTGCGGACTTACCCGGCGGCTCGCACTGTGCAACCCTCGCTTTACTTCCGTCTCTCATCCACTACCACGCCTTCCTGCACGGCATCGCTGGGGTTCGAAACCAGCAGATCGCCTTCGGCGATGCCCGACGTCACCTCGATTTCGGATCCCAGGTCCTCGCCCAGGGTCACGCTGCGATAGTGCACTATGTGGTCCGGTCCCACTAAGGCTACGCGGGCGCCGGTTTTGCCGATGACGATGGTGTCGCCGGGCACGCGCAGCGCCCGCCGCGTGCGCTGGGAGATGAACCGCACCTGGGCGTACATCCCCGGAAACAACACGTCGCCGGGGTTGGGGGTTTCCAGAATCACCAGCATGGCGCGGGAATTGGAGTCCAGCGATTGCGAAATGTTAGTAACCCTGGCGGGGAACACCTGGCCGGGCTTTTCCTGCACCCGCAATTCCGCCACCTGGCCGGAGCGCACCTGCTCCACGTAAGTCTGCGGCACATTCACGAACACGCGCAGCGGCTGGATCTGCGCCACGCGGAACATTTCGCGCGCGGCGCCGCCGTTGCCGGCGTTGATCAGGGTGCCGACATCCACATTGCGCGCCGTCACCACGCCATCGAATGGGGCAGTGACCCGCGCGAAGCCCTTCATCTCTTCCAGGCGGCCCAGGTTGGCCTGGCTGGCGTGGATGGTGTCCTGCGCGGTGGCCAGGGTGGCCTCGGCTTTCTGCGTCTGCGCCTGCTTGACTTCGAAATCGGCCTGCTTCTCGTCGCTGTCCTGCCGGGAAACGGCGCCTTTGGCGAGCAGCTTCAGCCAGCGGTCACGGGTAACCTGCGCCAGGCTCAGATTGGCGCGCGCCAGGGAGAGATCGGCCTGCAGCTCCTGGATGGTAGAGGTGGCCTGCGCCAGGGTGGCGTGTGCCTGGGTGATCTGCTGGTCCAGTTCCGGGGTTTCCAGCTCGGCCATAAGCTGGCCTTTTTTGACGCGGTCGCCGATGTCCACCAGGCGCGTTTTCATGTAGCCATCGGCGCGCGCGAAGATGGGAGATTCGATAATCGACTGCATGTCGCCAGGCAGGTCGATATCTTCTTTGCCGGAGGCATAATGAGCGGCCGAGACGATCACCACGGGCCGCCGCGTGGCCAGCGATTCGGAGGCCGCCAGCATCACCTTCTGCCGCGCCAGCCGGGGCAGCAAGCCGACGACGACGCCGGCCGCCACCAGCACCGCCAGCACGCTAAAGAATACCAGCACCGGGCGCCGCCCCGGACGCCGCTGCCGGCCCGGTTGGGGGCCGGCCGTCTGCACCATCATATTTCGATCTCCCGATGCCGCCCGAAACGTGGGGGATTGCGGCGCAAGACGCTATACACCACCGGCACAAAAAACAGAGTAGCAACCGTGGCCAGCAGCAAACCGCCGATCACGGCGCGTCCCAGCGGGGCGTTCTGCTCGCCGCCTTCGCCAAGACCCAGCGCCATCGGCAGCATGCCGACGATCATGGCCAGCGCCGTCATCATCACCGGGCGCAAGCGCGTGAAGCCCGCTTCCAGCGCCGCCGAAACGGCGTCCGACCCCACTTCCCGCAGGTCGTTGGCGAAATTCACCAGCAGGATGCTGTTAGCCGTCGCCACCCCGATGCTCATGATGGCGCCCATCAGCGAGGGCACGTTGAGGGTGGTCTGGGTGACAAACAGCATCAACACGATGCCCGAAAGGGCGCCGGGCAGGGCCATCAGGATGATGAAAGGGTCGAGCCAGGATTGAAAATTGACCACCATCACGAAATATACCAGCAGGATGGCGAAAATCATTCCCAGGCCCAGCCCCACGAATGAGCTACGCATGGTGGCCACCTGCCCGCGGGTTTCGAAGAAGCTGCCCTTGGGCAGCTTGGGCCGGAATGCGGCCAGCACGCGGTCCACTTCGCCGGCCACCGCTCCTAAATCGCGATCCTGCACATTGGCGTACACATCGTAAAGCGGCTGCACGTTGTAGTGGTTCACCACGGAAGCCGTGGTATCGCGCTCCAGGCTGCCCACGTTGGTAAGCAACTGCGGGCCGGACGTGCGGGTGGCGCCGCGAATGGGCGTGCGCAGCAGCTCGGCGGTGGAATCCACGCGGTATTGCGGGGTCATCACGGAGATCGGGTAGTCCACGCTGTTGCGCGGATCGATCCAGTAGTTGGGCGCGATCTGGGTGCTGGAAGCCAGCGAGATGAGCAGGCTGTCGGCCACGTCCTGCTGGGTGAGGCCCATCTGGTCGGCGCGCGTGCGGTCCACGTGGAAGACCAGCTCGGGCACGTCCACCACCTGGTGAGTATGCACGTCCACGGCGCCCGGAATGCGCGCCATTCGCGTCTCGATCTGCCGCGCCAGGGTGTAATTGGCGGACGCGTTGGCCAGCGGCCCGACCACCTGCACATCGATCGGCGCGGGCAGCCCGAAATTCAGGATCTGGCCCACGATATCGGCCGGCTGGAAGAAGAACGTCAGGCCGGGGAACTCTCGGTTCAGGCGGACGCGCAGCTTGCGGATGTAATCCCAGCTTGAAGCGTGCTCGCCCTCGCGCAGCGAAACCAGGATTTCGCCATCGAACGGCCCGATGGTGGCCGTATCGCTCATGGCCAGGTTGACGCCGGAGTAGGGCAGCCCGATATCGTCGATCATATCGGAAAGCTCCGCGGGAGGAATCACTGCGCGGATGCTGTCCTCGACCGCCGCGAAATACCGCTCGGTCTCTTCGATACGGGTGCCGGCGGGGGCGCGCACGTGCAGGCGGATCTGGCCGGCATCCACCTGGGGAAAGAAGTCCTCGCCCAGAAACGGGGTCAGAGCCAGGCAGGCTGCGCAGATCAGAAAGAAGCTGGCGGTGGTAAGAACGCGGTGCGCCAGCGCGGCGGCGAGCAGTTCGCGGTATCCCGCGCGCATGCGCTCGAACCAGCTTTGGAACCCGTGGTGGATGGCGGCGAAGGGGCCTCGGCCGGTTTCTTCCATCACCCCAGCATCGCCGTGATAGCGGGCCGCCTCGCCGGCCAGCAGGTACCGCACCATGGTCGGGACGAGGGTGCGGGACAGCAGGTATGAGGCCATCATGGCCAGCACCACCGCCAGGGCCAGCGGGGTGAACAGATAGCGCGCCGCTCCGGTAAGAAAAATCACCGGCACGAAGACAATGCAGATGCACAGCGTGGAAACGAACGCGGGCGTTGCGATTTGCATGGCGCCATCCAGAATGGCGCGCACAATCGGTTTGCCCATGCCGAAATTGCGGTGGATGTTTTCGATTTCCACGGTGGCGTCATCCACCAGGATGCCCACCGCCAGCGCCAGCCCGCCCAGCGTCATCACGTTGATCGTTTCGCCCATGAAGTTGAGGATTGCGAGCGACGCCAGGATGGAAAGCGGGATGGAGATGCACACGATAATGGTGGAGCGCCAGCTCCCCAGAAACAGCAGGATCATGAGGCCGGTGAGCATGGCGGCGATGGTGGCCTCACGCAGCACGCCGGCGATGGCCGCGCGCACGAAAATCGACTGATCGAACATCAGCTTCAGGTTGAGGGCGGCCGGCAGCGTGGAGCGGATGCGCGGCAGCATGGCCTTCAACTGGGCGACGATATCGAGCGTGGAGGAGCCGCCGTTTTTCAGCACCGTGAGCAGGGCCGCGCGCACGCCGTTATGGCGCACGATGTTGGTCTGCACGGCGTAGCCATCGCGCACGTGCGCCACATCGCCCACGTACACCGTGGTGCCGTTGGTCTGGCGAATGGGCAGGCGGTTGAAGGCGGTAGCCAGCTCCGGCGCGCTGTTCAGCTTCACGGTGTATTCCTGGGCGCCGATTTTGACCGATCCGGAGGGCAGAATGAGGCTCTGCGAGTTGATGGCGTTGACCACGTCGGAAGCCGAAAGCCCCTGGGCGTACAGCGCGCGGGGGTCCAGATCCACCGAAATCTCCCTCGGCTTGCCTCCGTAGGGCAGCGGAAAACTGGCGCCCTGTACGTTGGACATCTGGGTGCGGATGAACTGGTAGCCCAGGTCGTAGAGTTGCTGTTCCGGTAGGGAGTCGCTCGAAATACCCAATTGCAGGATGGGCACGCTGGAGGCGTTATAGCGGATGATGTTGGGCGGCACGATTCCGGTGGGCAGCGAATGCAGCACCGCCTGCGCCGCTGCGGAAAGCTGCGCCACGGCCGCATCCACGCGCGCCTTGGGGTGGAAGAAGACCTTGATCACCGCTAGACCCGGCAGCGACTCCGATTCCATGTGCTCGATATCGTTGACCGTGGTGGTGAAGGAACGCTCCGAGCGCACGGTGATGATCTCGGCCATTTCTTCCGGGGAAACGCCGGCATAGCTCCAGATCACGCTGACCACCGGGATATCGATCTCCGGGAAGATATCGGTGGGCATGCGAACAATCGCCAGGCCGCCCAGAATCGCGATCAGCAGCGACATGATCACGAAGGTATAGGGGCGGCGCAGAGCGAGCTGAACAATCCACATGCCGGGGTCTCCTCCCTATGATAAAGGAATCGCTTCGGCCCCGCCGGAAACCCAAGGCGCCGGGCAGACGGATTCCCTGCATTGTGTGAGTCTGCGGTTTCCGCCAGCGTTTGGATCGTAAGGGACGTTTTCCGGCGTCCTAAACGAACCGGCCCCGGCTTACCGCCGGGGCCGGCACTCTAGCGTTTAGGCGGAAAGGAGGCCCCTATGATTGTGATCATAGGAGTCACCGTTATGACCGTGCTGGTAATCACGGTCACGATTACGGTCCGCGTTGAGCGGCGCCGTCGTCGTACCAAGTAACGGAACAGCGTTGCGGGCCGAAACGCAGCCTGCAACCCTCCTTTATCGTACAGCAACCCTCCCGCACCGCAACCGCCATTTTTCAGCCTCCCTCAGCCTCTCCTGGCAACCCGATGCCTTTCCGCCCGCCGCGGCGCCAAAGCGCTTGCATAACAACCACAGGCATAGTAGATTAACGAACATGGGTAGTCGAAGCCGATGACGCGTCCAAAATTAAGCAAGCTGGAATTGCAGATTATGGAGGCCTTGTGGACCCATGGACCGTGTTCGGTCCGCGAGATCCAGGAGTCGTTCCCGGCCAGGAAAAGACCGGCATACACCACGGTGCAGACCACGGTTTACCGGCTGGAAGGCAAGAAAGCACTGCGTCGGGTCAAGAAGATTGCCACGGCGCTGATTTTCGAGGCGGCGGTGTCGCGCGAGGCCGCCGAACGCAGGCTGGTTGACGATTTGCTGGCCGTTTTCGGCGGACGGAGCCGGCCCATCGTAGCGCATCTGGTCGAATCGGGATCGCTGACGCTCGCCGATGTACGCGAGGCGGAAAAGGCCCTTCTGAAACTCGCGGGAGAGGAGAAACCGGAATGATCCCCGATTCCCTGGCGCCAATCGCCAATCACCTGTGGCAATCCACTCTGTTTGCGGGAGCGGCCGGACTGCTGGCGCTGCTGCTCCGCAATAACCGCGCACGGGTGCGCCACGGAGTCTGGCTGGCGGCCTCGTGTAAGTTTCTGGTCCCGCTCTCCGTGCTCATCGCGCTGGGTGGGCACTTGCCGCGCCGAGCTGCGCCAGCGGCCGCGCCATCCAATTGGCCGGTTGCGGTGGATGTGCTCAGCCGGCCGTTTACGGCTCTGCCGGTTCCCGCGCCTTGGCCGGCCGGGCCGCCTGCTCGCAGTTCCCTCGCCACGGTCGCAATGGGCATCTGGGCCTGCGGATTCCTGGGCATCGGCGACGCGTGGTGGGTTCGCTGGCGGCGGATTCGCGCGGCAGTGCTTGCCGGATCGCCGCTGCCCCTGCAATTGCCTATACCGGCAAGGTCTTCGCCCGCCCTCCTGGAGCCAGGCGTCTTCGGCATTTTCCGCCCGGTCCTATTGCTGCCCGAAGGCATCTTCGATCGTCTGACTCCGGCGCAGCTCAATGCCGTAATCGCGCATGAACTGTGTCACGTCCGCCACCGCGACAATCCGATGGCCGCGCTTCACATGTTCGTGGAGACCATCTTCTGGTTCCACCCCCTGGTGTGGTGGATCGGCAGGCGTATGGTGGCGGAACGCGAGCGCGCCTGCGATGAGGAAGTGTTGCAGCTCGGCAACGATCCGCAAGTCTACGCGGAGGGAATTATCAACATCTGCAAGCTCTATGTGGAATCGCCGCTGGCGTGCGTGTCCGGGGTGACTGGAGCGAATCTTACCAACCGCATCGGGACCATTATGCGGAACCGCGCGGCCATCCGTCTGAGCCTGGCGAAGAAAGCCGCGCTGGCGGCGGCCGGGGTGGCGGCGCTGGGGGCGCCAATCCTCGTGGGCATAGTGCACGTGCCCGCGATCCGTGGGCAATCCGCAGCCGCGGACGCGCCGAAGTTCGAAGTGGCCTCCGTCAAGCGGTGCACCGCAGACGATATCGCTGCCGCTCGTGGACTCGCTGGCAGCGGCGGCCGCGGAGCTGGCGGTGGTGGTGGAGTGGGAAGGGCCTTCGGCGATCCAGGAATGTTCCGAACCGGATGCGTACCCCTGCGGCTGCTCCTCCAGATGGCGTATATCCGATATGCGGATGGGCGGGCGGGGCCGGTGTCCCAGCTCAAGGACGGGCCAGTAGAGGGCGGCCCGGGCTGGATCGACTCCGACCGCTATACGATCGACGCGAAGCCGGCGATTCCTCAAACCAGGACCGTCATGGCTGGGCCTATGCTGCAAGCGCTTCTCGAAGACCGCTTCCGGCTGAAACTCCATCGCGAGCGTAAAGAAGTTCCGGTCTACGCCCTTGCGGTGGCCAAAGGCGGCCCAAAGCTCGAAAGGACAAAAGAGGGTGGCTGCACTCCCGGCAACCCGAATAGCCTTCCCCCTCCGGTGGTGCCCGGGCAACCTCTGCCCTGCGGTTACATCGACGGAGCGCCCGACGGAGTGAATGCGGTCGGGGTGAGCGTCGCGAGCATTTGCAGCCTGATTCGGGGCCACTTGGGCCGGAAGGTGATTGACCAGACAGGGCTAAGCGGACTATTCAATTACCATCTGGATGTGATCGTCGGTCCGCCGGGCGCGCCGCCTGGGGGAGACGACCCGAACGCTCCCGATCCGCTCAGCGTAGTGACCGCCGCGCTTGGAAAGCTCGGCCTGAAGATCGAACCAGCCAAGGGTATTGCCGAGTTCCTGGTGATCGATCACGTGGAACGGCCCAGCCCGAATTAATCGGCAGCGACCGGTCCCGGGGCCACCCCGGGCCACCCATTGAATTTCAGCCCAACGGGCCTTATATTAATGCTGGGCCTTCGCGTGGGCGCGAAAGCCCGTTGCCAACTCGAATCGCTGGGGTCTTGCCCCGTTTGGGCCGCGGGATTGCCGGCGTTCTCTTCCCAAGGAGGGATCTCTTATGTGGCCTGCCTACTTAGTGATTACCTGGTTCCTTCTGGCGCTCGCGGTCCCGCTTGCCTGGGGCTTGGGGCGCGCGTGGCGCCGGGCGCGGGTCGCCCGCCAGGTAACCTGTCCGGTAATCGGCGCGCCGGCCGAGGTGACGCTGGACCCCTGGTTTGCCGTGAAGATGCATGCCATCGGCAACCCGGAACTACGCGTCCTCGGCTGTGGCTGCTGGCCGCAACAGCGCGAGTGCGGCCGCGAGTGCCTGGAACAGGTCCGCCGCGCGGCCTGATTGCAGCGGATTTTCAGATCGAAAAAGACCGCTTGTAAAACGGCCAATTCGACGTATAATTCGGTCAGTGGAGGTTCCTATGCCGCTTTCGGAGCGACTGCGTAGTTTCCTCGAATCCCACCAGGCGGAGTATACCCTCACCACCCATGCGAAGGCCTTCACCGCGCGCGCCGTTGCCGCCGCGGAACACCTGCCCCCGCGGGAGATCGCCAAGACCGTCGTGATCTTCGGCGATGACGCCTTTCACATGATCGTGGTTCCGGGCAGCAAGCTGGTGGATCTGTACGAAGTCCGTCCCGTGCTGGGGCTGTCGCAAGCCCGGCTGGCCACGGAAGCTGAACTGGGGACGCTATTCCCCGACTGCGAGCTGGGCGCCATGCCTCCGCTCGGACCCCTCTACGGCCTGCCGGTCTACCTGGACAACAGCCTGGCGGGCCAGGATAGCATCGCCTTCAATGCGGGTACGCACTCGGAGGTGATTCACGTTCGCATGGCGGAGTTCCGGCGCCTGGCCATTCCGTCGGCCGTCTCGCTGGTCCGCGAACCGGTAGCTCACGGCTGGTGATTCCTTCTCAGGAGGCGCCCTATGCTCTCCAACCAGCCCATCCGTCTGATCGAACGCCACGAGGAAGAGATCGCGGCCAGCATCGTCAGCTCCATCCGTCTCCATCCGGAGCTGCCCCACCTGGGCAAACTGCCCGAACCGGAGCTGCGCGAACGGGGCCGCGAGATCCTCAAGAATCTCAACCACTGGCTGGCCGAGGCACACGATAGCCAACTGGCCCACGAGTACGAAAGCCTCGGCCACGCCCGTTTTGAGCAGGGCGTACCGCTCCACGAATCGGTCCGTGGTCTGTTCCTGCTCAAGGAAAAGATGATGGACTTCCTCGATGAGCAGGGAACCGGCCAGGACTACTTCGCCATGTACGCCGAAGAGCAGTTTGAGCGGCGCATCGGCCGCTTCTTCGACCTGCTGACGATGCACCTGGTGCGCGGCTTTGAAAAAGCCTGGCGCCACGCAGCGCGTGCCGCGCGCAGCGAACCGCTTTCCGCGGCCGGTTAGCGGCAGGCGGCCTTCCCCGGTAAGCCGCGCACCGGCGGCGCCGGGACAGAGACCTTTAGGGGGTGAACAAGTCATGACCACGGCAATCTGCGTATCGAAGATTCTGCTTCCTGTGGAGTTCTCGGACCGCTGCCTGGGAGCGGCGCGCTGCGCCGAATTCCTGGCGTGCCATTTCCATGCCGAGATGGTGGTGCTGCACGTTGTCACGCCACCTTACGTAGCTTATGGCGAGGTGAATGCTTACCCTCCGGCGGCCGAATTCTACACCGAGCGGTGGGAGCAAAGCAGAGCCGAGTTGGACGCCTTCCTGCGCGATGCTCCTCCCGGCCTGAAGCTGCATCGCACCCTGCTGGATGGCGACCCGGCGCGCCAGATTGTGGATTACGCGCATAACGGCCGCTTCGACCTGATCGTCATGCCGACCCACGGATACGGGCCCGTCCGCCGTTTCCTGCAGGGATCGGTGACCGTCAAGGTATTGCACGACGCCGAGTGCCCGGTTTGGACCGGGCCACACATGCAGCAGGCGCCCGACTGGAACGGCTTCGCCGTCCGGCGGGTAGCCTGCGCCCTGGACCTGGGACCGCAGAGTGCGGCGGTGCTCGAATGGGCCGCCGCCGTGGCCCACGAATTCGCAGCCAGCCTGGTGATTCTGCACGCGCTGCCGGCCTCCACCGTGAGCGCGGGCGGCTTCAGTTTCGACCCCGAATGGCGCCTCCTGATGGAACGCGACGCGCGCCGCAGGATCGCGCGGCTACAGGCGGATCTGGACGTTGACGGTGAAGTGCACATCGAAGTAGGCGATGCGCCGGCAGCCATTCGCGACGCCGCGCGCTACCACAATGCCGACCTGCTGGTGATCGGCCGCAGCCACGGCGCCGGAGTCCTGGGCCGGCTGCGGGCGAACGCCTACTCGATCCTGCGGGAGGCGCCCTGTCCGGTAGTCAGCATCTGAGTGGGGGAGGTTCGAGGCGCGGGTGTGCTCGCGCTTCCATAGGCGTTTGACCAAGGGTCATTGGCAAAGGACGTGATGGCGCGGGTCTAACCTGGAGTTCGCTGTGATTGTGGCTTCCCAGGCGAAGGAGGGCATTACTTCGAACCTGGCGCTCAACGCTGTAGAGTATCCATGCAATGTTACGCGCGCAGTTGATGATCCGGCTCTGCGGCTTGCGCTGGGGGTAAGTTGGCAACGTCAAGCCCGAGCAGGCCAGCCAGGGCCGGGAATGGGAGCGAGCGGAAAGGCTCGTATTCGTCTGACACTGCTTCCACCTTATCAACTCACAGGAGGCGTGAGGGCGCAAGTGGCGGAGAATGTCAATAAGGTATACGTTTAAAAGCAGTTTAGAAGAAGGTTGAAAACTATATTTCCCGTCCTTTCATGATGTTACGGGGCTTTTTGGCGCAACCCATTGTGTATACTTATACTATGTGGCATGCTTGTGTTGTGAACAAGACCATCTACATCCGCGATGAGGACGTTCCAGTGTGGGACCGCGCGAAGGAGTTGGCTGGTGAGAAGCTCGCGCCGATTATTGTCGAGGGTCTAAAGAAGTTTGTTATCGAAAAGAAGTTGGAGCAAACTGTCGCCAAAGGTTTTGAGCGCATAGTCCTTAGTTTCCAGGACGCCGATGACAATCTCATCCCCAAAAAAAAGGCGTTTTCAGGGAAATGGATAATCCCGCCGGTTAAACCATTACGGGTAACGAGCGAAGACGGAAATGAGGCCGACTTCTTCTATTGCGTCGCTACTACACCTAAGGATGCTGCTGTTTTCTACTATTGGAGTGAGGACGGAGAACATTTTTACGGGAAACATTTTGCGGTTTTTTCCTCTCTGCGTGCCGCCGCAGCGGACAGTAACCTAAGATGGGTGACGGCGAAGGCGATAGAGCAGATTGGAGTACCGGTCGAGGAATTGGACATCTGAATCAATCAAGTCTGGGGAAACGCCTAATTGTGAAAAATGCCTATGAATGTCGTGAGCACTATGCGCCGAACGGTAGATGTATTAAGAGGGAAAAGACCTTCGGACCTATCGTTGTCTGGGGTGTCGTTGTTATAGCCCTTCTGGCCGCGGGCCGGCAAATACCACCTAGCTCTTGGCAGCTGGTCAAATTCTGGTGAGGGAGGATGACAAACGAAACATCTAAGTCCGACAATTGTCTTCATAAAACGGTCTATCGCGAACATTTTCGTGGCAGGCAGGGCGACCTAATATATTTCGCGACCGCGGCGAAATGTTGATTCCGCGTTTCATTCCTCGGGCCTCCACCTCTCTTGGCTATGTTATCCGATCCAGCGCTTCAAAGCAGTAAATCGCATCACCTTCGCAGGCGCCCTGGACCCTGCCAACCGGTGAGCCGAGGTCCAGCTAGATTTCCGGTGCCTCAGCCTGTGTCGTTATCCAGTCGGCACCGGGGCTGCTCCGTCCAGTTGTGAACGGGCTGGCAAATTCAACGTCGACTGGATCGTGGCATCGTGCGTTACCGGCTTGGAATAGCAGACGCGGCGAGGTTCTGGCCCATCGCTCGATACTCGGGGTATCGTCGCAACTGGCTTAACTTAACGCTTATGCAGCACTGAAGGTCCGCCCCCACACGTCCCCAATAGCTGTTCCCCGCCGCCTCCTCTTGATCTCCTCCGCGTTGCCTCCGCGTACTCCGCGGCTCCGCGGTGAGGACACGCCCCCGCCCCACGCTTATACCGCGCGGGGCTATCCTGGCAGAGAGGTACCCCTGATGACAGACACCAACCGCCGCCGCTTTCTGGGAGCTGCGCTGGCCACCGCCGCATCCTACCGCCGGGTCCTGGGCGCCAACGATCGTCTTCGGTTCGGCGCCATCGGCAACGGAGAGCGCGGCCAGTATCTGCTGGGCAACGTGGCCCACCTGGAGAACAACGACATTGTGGCTTTCTGCGACGTGTATGAGCCGCACCGTCTGAAAGCCAAGAGCCGCTTCGCCACCGCCGATGCCGCGGATTATTCGGACCACCGCGCCTTGCTCGACCGCAAGGACATGGATGCGGTGGTCATCGCCACGCCGGACCACTGGCACGTCCCCATCACCATCGACGCCGTGCACGCCGGCAAGGACGTCTATTGCGAGAAGCCCGTGACCCACATGCTGTCGGAAGGCGAACCACTCATCGCCGCGGTGCACGAATCGCAGCGCGTGGTGCAGACCGGAACGCAGCAGCGCAGTTGGGAGCACTTCATCCATGCCAAGGACCTGGTGGCCAACGGCACGCTGGGCCAGGTGACCTTCATCCACACCTACTGGTATCAGAACCACATCGCCAACCAGACGTCCGGGCCGCCCGCCGACCTTTCCAAGCTGGATTGGAAGCGGTTCCTCGGAACTGCGTCCGACCGCCCCTTCGATGCCGATCAATACGCGCACTGGCGCTGGTATTGGGATTTCGGCGGAGGCGCCATGACCGACTTGTTCGTTCATTGGGTGGACGTGGCGCAGTGGTACATGGCCGACGACACGCCCACCCGCGCCACCGCCACGGGAGTGAAGGCGCTGCTTCAGCAGCGGCAGACTCCCGACACCATGAGCGCCGCGCTCTCCTACGCCAAGGCGCTGGTGGAGTTCGATAGCGCGCTCCTGGGCTACCTGGAAGGCGGCGGCCTGATGATCCGCGGAACCAAAGCGGCCATGCGGCTGCACCGCAGCGGATTCGAAGTTTATGCCGAAGTGCCGCGTTATACCGAGGCGTTTACCACTCCGCCGCCCATCCTGAAGGAGGTCTCGCCCCGCGATGGCGGCCTGGACCACATGAAGAACTTCATCGACTGCGTGCGCTCGCGCAACACGCCCAATGCGCCGGTGGAGGTGGGAGTGGCCGCGGCGCGCGCTGGACACATCGCCAATCTGGCGATGCGCGGCAACGGCGTCTGGACGCCCACCGCGTAAAGGCGCGTGCCCCCGGCCCCGGCGCCGTCCGGTAGTGTGAGGGAATCGGCGGGGAAACATCGCTTTCCGGTGTGAGGAGCGATTCCATGAATATATTTCGCCTCTGCGCCCACACCAGACTCATTTTGGCCAGCGCAGCTTTGTTCGCCCTGATTGGGAGCGCCGCGGTGCGCGCCCAGAGCCGGCCCCGCCAGAGCACCCTTACGGCCATCATGACGCCGTTGAACCAGGTGCCTGCGGTGCTCGCGCCGGGCCGCGGCACTTTCATAGCCCACATCAACGCCGATGGCGCCATCTCGTTTACGCTGGCTTATTCGAATATGACCAGCGCCGTCACCCAGGCGCATATTCACTTCGGCGCCATCGGCACCAATGGCGGGGTCATGGTATTTCTGTGCGGCGGTCCCAAACCGGCCTGCCCCGCGTCGGGCGAGATTACCGGAACGCTCACCCCCGCCGATGTGAGCGTGCTGCCCGCCACCAACAGCGATTCGGTGATCCCTCAGGGCATTCGTCCCTCCGACCTGGACGCCATGGTGCAGGCCATCCGCAGCGGCAATGCATATGTGAATGTGCACACGGCCAATTTCCCGAAGGGCGAAATCCGTGGGCAGGTGGAGGTGTACTAAGCGGCGCAAGCCGCCCGCCCGCCGTGCCCATTTCTGGAGACGCCGCTGCCGCAGGCGGAAAATTCTTCCGCGCTGAGCCTCGCCGCGCGGGGGAACAGCCATCGCCACCCTGGCGGTGTGGGGCGCTTGGCGGTACCATCCTGGTATGGGAGTGTCTCGCAAAACCCTCCAGTCACTGAGCGCCGAGGTACGCCATGTCCTCCACTTGGTGCAAGCCGGAATGGACGGCGTCAATTCCGCCCGGAAGACTACGGCCGGTCCTGTTTGGAAGAGTTCGGTTTGGCTGCCGGCAGCCATCGGCGCTTTGGCCGGGGCGTGTACGGCGTCTCTCGGCCGGAACCGCCGGTCGCGCTATGCGGTGGCCGCCAGCGGCTTACTCGGCAGCAGCCTGGGCCTGGGCTGTGGCGTGGCTTGGGCGTCCCGCGGATTCACGGGTGCGATGGCGCGCGGCGCCATCCGCAACATGAATACCGTGCATGATTTGCGCTGGCTCGAAGAAAATCCCATCGATTACGCCTGAGCGCGACGGGCCCATTCAGGCAGCTTGGGACGGCGTGGTCGAATGGGTGGCGCGGCTGGGGCTTAGAATCTCCGGCAGGTCGTCGAAGGCCTGATTCAAAAGTTCCAGCAAACCCGCATCGGGCCGCCGCTTGAGAAACGCGGTGCGCATCGGCGTCGGCAGGATGCGCCACGGAACCCGCCCATACGTTAGAGACACCTCGGCCTCCAGATAGCGGATGGCACGGAGCTGCGTTTCAAGCGTCTCGCGGTTGGTCATCCGCCGGCTCTTCACCGATTCGGCCAGCTCAAAAATGGCGCGCCCCAGGGGAATAAATTCGGAGCGGCGCAGCTCTTCCACCGGCTCACGGCTCTTCTCGAAGGTCGCCGCCGCCAAAGCGGTCTCGAAGGCGGCCCACGCCATATCCACGGCCGCCGAGCGCGCCCGCGGCACGGCCGTCTGCGCCTCCGGCTCAATCTCCGCCATCGCCAAGGCCCGCGAGAACACCAGGTGCAGCCACGTGCGCTCTCCGTTGCTTTCCCAACTGGAGACGCGCCATTCGCGGCCGAAGATCTCGAACGGTCCGCCAAACTGCACCCCGCCGTTCCAGCTCACCTGCAAGTCCGGCCACGGTATGTTCATCTTGGCGTGGTCCGCGGAATAGTCGATGGCCAGGCGCCCGCCGGGTTTGTACACCACTACCGAATACTTTTCGCCGCTCTCCAGGGTCTCCGACTCCCACCAGCGACCATCCATGGTAACGATGATAGAAGCAATCCGCACCGGGCCCCCTTTCAGAATTTCCCATGCCTGCTCGGCGCCGATCGGAACATGCACCTCTTCCCTGCCCTCTTCCTCCACCAAAGAAGCGTGGCGGACCGCTTCCGCATAATCCGGCGGGAGAGGCGCTCCGGCGGCCACCCCCAGCAGCATGGCGGGCATGACTTGCGGCTCCGGAGCCAGGTTCGTCCCAGCAGGGCCAGTACCACGTCGCGCAGCATCTCCGCATCGGCCGGGTAGATATATTGCGGAGAAAGCAGCTCGGGCTGCAGCAATTGCTCCAGGATGCCGGGGGAAAGCCGCTCCCGCACCAGCAGCCGTTCCAGCGCGCGGCCCACCGCCAGCACCGGTATCCCCACGGTCTCCGGGATGGCCGGCTCGTTCTCATTCACCAGCAGGTTGGCGACTTCCGCCGACAACCACTGGTTCAAAAGCCGGCTGATATAAGATGACAGGCGTTCCGGGCGCAGATTGGCGCGAAACGGGTCCGAACGCGGCGGAAGAACCACCGGCGCCTTCCCAGAAAGCACGCCCGCCTGCTCGATCCAGGTCTGAACCTCCACCAGCGACTCGCGCGCGGGGGCGCTGAAGGTCCGCTCCCGCAGGGCTTTCTTCAACAGCGCACTGAGATCTTTCCACCAGTTGCGCTTGTGGCCGCCGGTATAAATGGTCTTCAACCAATAGGAAACCAGCACCGGAATGCTTTCGGGATACTGCCTCTGCCCCATCCGCACCAGCAAGGCTTCCAGGTCGCTGTGCGGTCCGGACGACGAAATGGACGGCGCACTCATAGCAAAAAACCCAAGCTCCTCAGTTTTCGAACGCAAACTAACCTGCTCAATTAGACGCCCCAAGGCCCAACGATGTTGCAAAATTTCACTGCCCCGCGGCCGTTCCGCGCCAGCACATCAACCAGCACCCCCTGGCGCGAGCGCGCCGCAAAAGACCGCCCTTGCGATCCTTCCCGGCGGCGCTCGATTCCAGGCAGCATTGCCATTGCCTCGCTTACACCGCCAGCAAGCGGTGGAAGAAGGTCCGGTACTTCCGCAAGGCGAGCCGCAAGTCTTCGGTGGAGACGTCGTCCCCACGGTCCCACTGCTTCTCCAGTTGGTCGCGCGCACTGGCGAAATTTTGCGCCAGCCGCTGGATCGCCTCGGACACCAGTTCGTCTGCCTGCTGCACCGCTGTCCGCGGCTCATCGACAAACGCGGTCTGCACCTCGTCCCAGCGCGACCGCAGTTCCTGCACAAAGTCGGCGGGCAGCAGCGGCCCCATCGCTTCGTTCTGCCCGGGACGCGCCGCAACCGTTTCTTCCATTAGTCGTTCCATTTTTCATCCCCTCGGCGCAACGTGCGCCTCCAGCAACTCTTCAAACAGCTTTCGATACGAGACCACCGCCTTGCGCAGGTCTTCCGTCGTGGCTTCCCCGTTCTGGTCGGCGACCGCAATCTCATGCGCCACCCGGTAATTGCTCACCACGTAGGGGTGGTCCACTGAAATATCGTCCGCGCGCCGCGCGAAATCGGCCATCGGATATCCGCGCGCCATCATCACATCCATAACCAGGCGGTCGGCTTCGCGGATCGACCCTCCCGGGTCATCCACAAAGCGCGATTGAACGCCATTCCATAGGTTCGCGAACCGCTCCCGCTCCGGCTCGGTCAGCGGACGGATTTGCACTTTCTCCATGCGCTTCTGGCGGGCCGCCAAGGCATCCTCGGCCTTCGCCGATTCGCCGTATTGCCGGAACGCCCTCTCGTATTCGGGACCGAAATGGGAACGCAGCTTGCGAGACCGCTCCCTTCGTAAAAGGATCCACGCCACGATCGCTACGACTACAATCGCGGCTATCAGAATTACTACCGATGTTGTCGTCATTTTTGAACTCCTGGTGATCCTCTTGCAAGTGGCGCACCATCAGTGCGTGCGGCACCATTGGCGCAACTGCGGCTTTTCGCACGTTCCAATTCAAGTGCACCTCGCCAAAAAGCCAGCGCCCCTAACCGAAAAGCTAGCGCCCGGAGCCGGCGGGGCTGGGCTAAGATCGCGTAAGAGTCAATGGCATTGGAGGCAAAATGAAAGTTGGAGTTCTGGGATCGGGAATCGTGGGGCAAACACTGGGTGCCGGCTTCCTCAAACACGGACATGACGTCATGCTGGGCACGCGCGACCCGCATAAGAAAGAGGTAGCCGATTGGGTGCGCTCCACCCCCGGCGCCGCGGCCGGAACCTTTGCGGAAGCGGCGCGCTTCGGGGAGTTGCTGGTGCTCGCGGCGCTGGGGCGCGCGGCCGAAAACATAATCGATCTGGCCGGCCCCGAAAACTTCGCCCGTAAGACCGTCATCGACACCACGAATCCCATCGCCGATGGGCCGCCGGTGAATGGCGTGCTGCCCTATATGACGGGGCCGAACGAATCGCTGGCCGAGAAGATTCAGGCCAAAATTCCCGCCGCGCACGTGGTGAAGGCTTTTAACAGCGTCGGCAGCGGGTTTATGGTGGACCCGCATTTCCCCGAAGGCCTGCCCACGATGTTCTTTTGCGGCGAAGACAGCGCCGCCAAAGGCCAGGTCGCGGCCATCATTCAAGAGTTCGGCTGGGAACCGTACGACTGCGGAGGCATCATCGGCGCGCGGGCCCTGGAGCCGCTCTGCATCCTGTGGTGCCTGCCCGGTTTTCTCCGCAATGAGTGGCAGCACGCCTTCAAGATGTTACAAGTCACATAATGGGTTTTCGGTATCGCAATGCGCAGCCGTTTCCCCGGCCCAACCCGCCGCTTTACTCTACCGCGCCAGGTCAGCGACCGCGTGATTCGGTTCGCCGGCCTGCTTATGCGCGCGACTCAGCAGCGAAACGGAGCCGCGACCGAAAGGGAGTGCCCTATGGCCCGCGGCGGGCCACCAAAAGCGATGGAGACGCGAGTGGCAGGCCTAATAGAATCAATGGTTTGCGGAGCGTCTTCAAAGGAGCGGACCCCGCGGTCGAGGACCTGGTTTCAGAACCGCGCGCGTACGTAATCAGGCAATAAGCGGGACAGCCCGCTACACCACCGCCAGCGTCCGCTCGATCAGCTCCCGCGCTTCCTGCTGAATCCGCCGCAGGTGCTCTTCGCCCGCGAAGCTCTCCGTATACATCTTATAGACATCCTCGGTGCCCGAGGGCCGCGCCGCGAACCAGCCGCGCCGTGTCACCACCTTCAATCCACCCAGCGGTGCGCCGTTGCCGGGCGCCTTGGTCAACATCGCCTCGATAGGATCGCCGGCCAGTTCCCTGGCGCTCACCTGCTCGGGCGAAAGTTTCGCCAGCGCGGCCTTCTGCGCAGGCGTCGCCCTGGCATCGATGCGCTCGTACACCGGGGCGCCGAAGCGCTCCGTAAGCGAGCGGTAGATTTCCCCGGGGTCCTTACCCGTGCGCGCCAGCATCTCCGCCGCCAGCAGGCCCATGATGATGCCGTCCTTATCGGTGGACCAAACGCCGCCATCCCGCCGCAGGAATGACGCCCCGGCGCTCTCTTCTCCGCCAAAGCCCAGCGAGCCGTCCAGCAGCCCGTCCACAAACCACTTGAACCCCACCGGCACTTCTATCAGGTGCCGCCCCAGGTTAGACGCCACGCGATCGATCACACTGCTCGATACCAGCGTCTTCCCCACCCCCGCGTCCGCGCGCCAGCCCGGCCGGTTCGGAAACAGGTACGCGATGGCCGCCGCCAGATAATGGTTGGGATTCAGCAGGCCCGCGCTGCGCGTCACAATGCCGTGCCGGTCGTGGTCCGTATCGCACGCGAAAGCTACGTCGTACTGATCCTTGAGCGCGATCAGGCCGGCCATGGCGTAGGGCGAGGAACAGTCCATGCGAATCTTGCCGTCCCAATCGAGCGGCATGAAGCGGAAGGTGGGGTCCACCTGGGTGTGCGCTACGTTGATGTTCAGCCCGTAGCGCTCCGCGATGCGCCCCCAATACGCCACGCCCGCGCCGCCCAGCGGATCGGCGCCCAGCGAGAGACGCGCGTCGCGCACCGCGGCCAGTTCCACCACGGCCTCCAGGTCGTTCACGTACTCCGCAACATAATCGTGCCGGTGGGTAGTGGAGGCGGCCAGCGCCCGTGCGTAGGTTTGGCGGCGCACCGCGGCCAGGCAATCGGCCAGGATGGCGTTGGCGCGGTTCTCAATCCATTTCGTCGCCGTGGTATCGGCCGGACCGCCCTCCGGCGGGTTGTATTTGAAGCCGCCATCGTCCGGGGGATTATGCGACGGCGTGATCACCACCCCATCCGCAATGCCTTTCCGGCGCCCGCGGTTGTACACCAGAATGGCGTGCGAAAGCGCCGGCGTGGGAGTGTAGCCGAGGTCGGCATCCAACATGGTCTCAATCCCGTTGGCCGCCAGCACTTCGAGCGCCGTGGCGAACGCCGGCTCCGAAAGCCCGTGCGTGTCCTTGGCCAGAAACAGCGGCCCGTCGGTGCCCTGCTGCCGCCGGTATTCGCAGATGGCCTGCGTGATGGCCAGGATGTGGTCTTCGTTAAAGGAGCACGCCAACGAAGACCCCCGGTGCCCCGACGTGCCGAACGCCACCCGCTGCGAAGCCACCGCGGCATCGGGCTTTCCCGTGTAATAGGCCGTGATCAGCCGCGGCACATTCACCAACAGGTTGAGCGGCGCGGGCTGCCCCGCAAGCGCATGGTGCGACATTGTTTCCATGGTACCCGAAGTCGACGCCCGCACCCGGCCGCTCAGGCCACCGTCTTGTGGCACCAGGCCCCGTCTCCCGTCCTATCTCTTCTGGCGTGCTTCGCGCCCGTCAATCGCTGCCGCCCCGGCACGATTGCGACCGCGCCCCTTCCCCACCCATTCCGATTGCTACACTATGCGGTGATGAAAACGCTACTTATGATGCTGGCACTCGCCGGGGCGGCACAATCGCAAACTGGCAATCCCTTCCTCGGACGCTGGGACCTGACGGTCACCTCGCCGCGAGGCACGGCCATCCAGTGGATGGAGATCGTGGAAAAAGACGGTAAGCTGGACGGCCGGATCCAGCCGGGCGGAGGCGCCGTGCGGCCCATTGTGGCCGCCAAACTCGACGGCCAGCACCTGCTGATCACCGTGAGCGCGGCCGGGCGCGGGCCGGAGGTCGATTGGGACCTCACCATGGACGGCTCCAAAATCAGCGGAACGCAGAAGCGCGGGGATGTTTCCGATACCACCATCGCGGGCGTTCGGGCGCCGGAGCTGAAACGCCCCATGCCCAAGGCGTGGAGCACTCCGGTGGCCCTGTTCGATGGCAAAGGTCTGGAGGGCTGGGAGCCGGTGAACCATCCCGAACGCAGCAAATGGGTGGTGGACAACGGCACCATGCTTAACCAGGATCGCGGCTCCAATATCCGCACCACCCGCACGTTCGACGATTTCAAGCTGCACATCGAGGTGAACTGCCCGGAGCGCTGCAACAGCGGCATTTATCTGCGAGGGCGCTACGAGATCCAGGTAGGGACCGAAGGCGGCGTCAATCCCAGCCATGAAATGGGCGCGGTGTACGGCTACTACGCTCCCGCGTCGGCCATGCCCATGGGCTCGGGCGAGTGGCAGGTGTTCGATATCACCCTGGTGGGGCGCTCGGTCACCGTGCTGCGCAATGGCGTGAAGATTCACGATAACCGGGAAATCCCGGGCGTCACCGGCGGCGCGCTGGACAGCCACGAAGGCGAGCCCGGGCCGATCATGCTGCAGGGCGATCACGATGGCGGCATGCGCTATCGCAATATCGGCATTTCCGTCCCGAGGTAAATCATGAGCGACGTGATTTCGGAATATCAAAAGTGGAAGCAGCAGGGCCAGGAACTGCGCACCCAGGCCCGCCAGGCAATGGAGGCGCGCTTTCGCGAACTGCTGGCCGAGGCGGCGCACATCGCCGACGAGTATCGCGCGGATTTCGGCACGCCGCTCAAGCCCCAGCCGCCGGTGACGGCCTTCCGCTACAAAAGCGGCGGCAAGGGCAAGGCGCGCAAAGCGGGCAAAGCGGCGAAGCCGGAGCCTGCCGTAGAGGCCGCGCCGGCGAAGCCCAATCCCAAGTCGGCCGTTCTGGAGAAGCGGCTGGCTGCGGCGAAGAAGAAACTGGAGGACGCCAAGACCGCCGGCAAACCCACCCGTACCCTGGAGGACCGTATCTACGAGCTTGAGGACGAGTTGCGGCTGAGCGCGCAGGCCTAAGCCGGCCGTTCACCGCCGCCCGCCCGGCGCCCAATCCCAGAACACCTTGCAGTATTCGATCTCCTCAGTCTTGCGGAAGAGGGTGGTCAGTTTCATGCGGTCCACGGAGTCGTCGTCCATGCACACCGCTACGGTGGCGAACTGCCCGCCCTCGACCTGCTTGTCCAGGTCACCCTGCCGCACGATGTGCAGTTGCGCGGACTGGGCGGGTGGCAGATCCAGGTCCTGCGAGTAGGTGAATTCCATGCCCTCAGGCGGCGTGCGGTGCAGCAGAAAATAAATCGGCTCGGAAGCGAAGAGCGTGCCATTCGGCGGGGTCACGTCGCGAATCTTGTTGGCCACTTTTTGCAGGTCCTTCCAGCGATAGACATCGCCATGGTCATAGAGTGCACGCCCCGCGCCGAGGGCGATCAGAACAACCAGGATCACAGCCGGTACCAGCGGCCGCGCCGGGTCGCCGCGCAAACGCATGGCCACCTCGTAGAAGCCGGGCGCGGCCAGGATGGCCAGGAAAGGCACCAGCAAAACAAAGTAGCGCGTAAACGTGGGCCGGGCCAGGGCCGATTCCGCGCCCAGGGCCAGCACCAGCCAGCCGCACAGGTAAAGCTCGGCGCGCAGTTTGGGGCCGCACTCGGGCCGGCGCACGAACCACACCGCCGCGGCGGCCAGCAGCAGCAGAACGAAGGCCTGGGTGGAATCCAGCCATTCGGTCATCTCCCCCAGGTCGTGCCCCGCGGTGCCGCCCCAGTTGGCGTGCCGGTAGGCCATCTGGTATTGAAACAGATTGAACAATGTCTGGCTCGGCCCCAGGAGATAGAGGTGAGCCAGCGGCAGAAAAGGAATAGCGCCCGCTGCCACAAACGCGGCCCCCTTGGCCCAGCGGCTACCCTTGCGGCTGTGGAACGCGATCCACACCAGCAGAGCCGGCGCCGCCAGGGCGCTGAGGAGGGAACATCCGGCCGCGGCCCCGGCCAGCAGTCCGGCGGCCGCCGCGCCCCACAGGCTGCGGCTTTCCGGAGTGGTGATCGCGGCCAGGAAAGCCGCTACCGTCAGAAACAGGCAAATTCCGTAGGCCTGCCCCACGGTTCCAAAGCGGAAGACCAGCTCGTTGAAACCGCACAGCACCGCCGTGGCCACCGCTGCCGCGAGGCGCCAGCCGGCCACCGGAAAGCGCCGGAACACGTAGACGGACGCCATCGCGGCCGCCCCGAAACTGGCCAGCGCCGCCAGTGCCTGCGGGATCCGCCACGATTGCCCGAACAGACGCATCCAGAACGCCATCCACCAGGCGTTCAGGGGGGTTTGCGGGAAGCAGAAATCCAGGTACGGGCGCTTGCCGTCGTTGATCATCTGGGCCGCCAGCAGGTGGAAGCCCGCGTCCCAGCCAAAGGCGATGGACTGCGAGTAGTACACCAGCAGCGCGCACAGGCCGGCGAGCACCGCGAACAGGCTGATGGCCGGCCGGTAACGGATGGGGAACATTCGATCCAAAGGGAACACCTCTTCTATTTTGGCAGCAGTCGGGGGCGGATTCGTCAGGCCTCACCGCCGGCCCTCTGGGCCTCCCAAGACCGACGCGGAGAAAATCGAAACGTATTCTCCGCTTCTTCGTTCGCGTTCTCCGCGCCTTCCTTCGCGTCTCCGCGCCTCCGCGTCGGGTTCTTGCCCGCGCCAGCCGTATCATGGTAATGCGTACCTCAGACGTGCGAATCCGCTTCCTCACTGCAACGCCGCTCGATATCCGCCGCGGCAGTGGCACCTATGTCGGCATCCAGGTGCTGGCCCGCGCGTTGCGGAACCTCGGCCACTCGGTCGATTACGAAACGCCGCGTGTGCGGCTTCCGGTTTTCACCGCCGAACGGCTGGTCTTCAACCGGTCCCTGGCGGTCTCGCGCGAGTACGATCTCACGGTGGGCTTCGATATGGATGGCTACCGCATCGCGGCAGGCGCCGGCGCGCACGTGGCGGCGCTCAAAGGGGTGATCGCCGATGAAGCCCGGTTCGAGAGCGGCATGACGCGCCTCACCATGCGGATGCAGGCCCGCTGCGAGCGGCTGCACGTGCACCGCGCCGCCCGTGTCCTGGTCACCAGCCGCTATTCCGCCGACCGGGCACAGGAATTCTACGGCCTGCGCGAGTTGCCCGCCATAGTGCCCGAACCCATCGACCAGGCCGAGTGGCAGCGCCTGCTGGAGCAGCATCCCGCCCGTTCCCCGCGGTTCACGGTGCTGTTCGTGGGGCGGCATTACCGCCGCAAGCGGGTGGATGTGCTGCTGCGCGCGGCCGCACTTCTGGCCGGCCGCATTCCCGGGCTGGAGGTGCGCATCGTCGGCGCCGGACCCTGCACGGCGCCGTGGCAGGCGCTGTCGCGACGTTTGAGACTGGAGGGCACGGTGGCCTGGGTGGGCGATATTTCCCGCCCCGCGCTGGCCGCGGAATACAACCGCGCGGATCTGTTCTGCCTGCCCAGCGTGCAGGAGGGTTTCGGCATCGTGCTCCTGGAGGCGATGGCGTCGGCGACTCCGATTGTGGCCGCCCGCGCGGGCGCCATTCCGGAAGTCGCGCCGCACGCCATGCTGGTGGAACCGGACCGCTCGGAGGCGCTCGCCGACGGCATCGAGGCCCTGTATCGTTCGCCCCAGGCGCGGGCCGCACAGTGCCTGGCCGGCGCCGCACAGGTGGCCCAATTCAACGCCCCGCGCGTGGCGCAAACATTCCTGGAGGCCGCCGCCGCGCCGGCCCTGGCCGCTACTTCAGCCCAATCATAAGTGGGGCCGCGGATTGCCCCGCTGCTGGGAAGGACCGGAGGACCCCCGCCAGCCTTTCGCACAGCGCCGGCAGGCTCTCCGCGCGGTGGAGTTCCTCGCGCCGCCCCTGGCCGCTGTTTCAGCTCGGTAGTAGTGTGGACCGCCCGCCGTTGCCAGTTGCTGGAACGGCGGAGCGGGCCGCGCAGTTGCCCAGTTCGACGCTCCGGGCGTGGGCGCAGGCATTCCTGGAGGCCGGCGCCGCGCAGGTGGCCCGGTTCGACGCGGCGCGCGTGGCGCAGGCATTCCTGGAGGCCGCCGCCACGCCGGCCCTGGCCGCTACTTCAGCTTGATGGTAAAGCTCAGCTCGCCCAGCGGAGTGCGGGCAGCCACATACGTCACCCCGGCAATGGTTTCCTGAATCGGCGGGCTGACGGGCGCCTTCAGCCCGATCACATTCCTCGATGCCACTTTGGACACCGTGGAGGGCCGCTGGAGGGAATATTTCACCAGCACCTGTTTTTCCCCTTCGGGCGTCAGCGGGGTGACGAACGGCTGCCCCCGGCTGACGTGGGTGGAAACCAACACCGCTCCGGCCACAGTGGTTACCGTCACGTAGCCATCGGCGGAAGCCGTAAGCTCGATCTGGAAGGTCCCGGCAGCGCCAGCCTTGGGCAGCAACGAGTAGCGCAGGCCGAACGCCGGGCTGCCCTGGCCCCCGAAAACCGCCGCGGCGCCGTTGATTCTGCCCACCGAAACCGGCGCAGCCTCGGGGTGAGCGACCGCTTCCTCATAAAGCTGCCGCGCGCTCAACGCCCGCCCTACGCGGCCCCCGCCTCCGCCCCCACCGACGCCGGGGGCGAGCATGCCCGCCCGTGGGGCCATCGCCGGCTGCGGCAAAGCCGGTTGCAGCGGCTGCAATTGCGCCGCTGTTTCGGCGGTCTGCCGGAAAGGAGTGACTACGGGCGTCCCCGCGGTAATCTGGACGGCGTCCGTGGAGGCGCCTGGCTGGAGGCGGGTTTGGATTGATTGCGATCCCGCCGACGGGAGATCGACGGCGGCTTGCTCAGTCTTGAATCCGGGCGCGTTGACGGTGACCTGATACTGGCCGGGCGGTGGGGCACCGACCAACCACTTGCCCTGCGCATCGGTCCGGGCCTGCTGGTCGATGGCTCGACTCTCCGAAACCACCCGGACGGTTGCGTCTTGAACCGCCGTCCCACTGGCGTCGGTGACGGTTCCTGCCAAAACCGGAGTAGGCGGCGGGGGTGGCGCAGCCATGGGCGCTCGCGCTGCGCCGGGAATCGCAGCGTTGCCGGTCACCACGATGGCCTTTTCGAGTGCCGCCCGCACCTCTGGCCGCGGAGACGGGCGCGCGGCTTTCTTCGCCTGGCGAGGAACAGCGGCCTCTGCAGGCGGCGGTGGCATTGGATGCGCCAGAGCGCTGGCGGCCGGCGGTGGGGCTGGCCGAAACTCCGCCACCAGGGGCGGACGCGGCGCCGAAGCCGTGAACGCGCCGCCCTGCCGCCACCAGATCCACCCTACCGCCGCCATTCCCGCCACCGCCAAGGCAGCCGCTGCCGTGCCCAATGGACGCGCCCACAGCCACCGCATCCGCTCATGCCATCGCGCGGGCTTCTCCTGGAGCGCCGTCAGAAGTTGCGCCTTGGATGCCGGATCGCTCAGCAGATCGCGCAGCGCCTGCTCCTGAGCCAGGGCGTCGAACAGTTCCTGGTCCTCCAGCGCGGCCTGGAACAGCGCCTCCTGCTCCTCGGCGGTCAGGGTGCCGGTGGCGTACCCGCCGATCAGTTTGTGGATCTCTTCCCGGCTCATCGCTTTTCCCAATCCCCGCCCATCAGCTCCAGCAAATTCTTGCGGCAGCGGTGATCCCAGGTGTAGACCGTGTTGAGCGAGCCGGCCCCCATGATCTTCTGAATCTCGGGGAAACTCTTGCCGAGCAGTTTGAGGCGAAACAGTTCGCGGCATCGCTCGCCCAACTGGCCCACCGCCCGGTTCAGGCGCGCCAGCATTTCCTGGCGCTCCAATGCCCCCAGCGGACTGGCGCCCAGATCGGGCAACTGGATATCCGTCACGGATACCTGGCTATACTCGCCATGCCGGGCCGCCTTGCGGCGCAGGCTCAAGACCTTGAAACGGACGATCTGCAAGGCCACCGGCAGCAGGTCTTCCGGTCGTTCCAGGTGGGCGTATTTCTCATGCAACAAAATAAGCACCTCCTGGGCCACATCCTCGGCGGCGTCCCCCGCAATATGGGATGCCGCGAAACGGACAATCCTTTCACGAAGCTGCGCCAGGACCTGATCGCACGCCACTCAATGCCACCGCTGTGAGCATCATAACATCGGCCCGGCCGCCCGCTCCGCAGCCAGTGGGATGGCCGCCGCGTGACGCCGAAAACCCCCAAAAGCGCAACGCACCGAGGGCAGTCAGGCAATCCGAAATGCGGGGCGATATTTGGGGGAATCACCCAAAGTTTCTTTTAACTGCTTTAGATTGTACAGAGTTTTTGGGCGATTCCCCCAAAACAGTCCAATCCTTCATGGAAACGCGGGGAATTACGCCCATAGAAAACCCTGCGGTGGTTTGTTTGCGCCGCTCCCAGCCGTCATCGAATTGTCACCCTGAAATCAAACATTGCGGCCCGGCGGCCACCCCGTCCCGGAAAGCCCCGGCGCCGTATCCCCTGTCCAGAGCGTGAGTTCGGAACTCGAATTCTATCGGATGAATCGGGTTGCGCACCCGGCATGCGCGGGTTAAAATCGGACGATCTATTGGGGGCCCTTTGCACTTTCGATTTCTTATACTCCTTTTCGGTATAGCCGTGCCTTTGAGCGCGCTGGTCGTGGGGTACGATCCGGTCGGGTCGGGAATATTCGGCAACCCCGATTCGCCCACCTACGAAGTCAGCTTCAACCAGGTTGCCAACGGGGTGAATCTGAACGGCGAGGTGATGGTCGAGGTTTTCAACGGCACTTTCGCGGCCACCTGCACCGGATCGCTGCTGAGCGACGGAGTATCCATCCTCACGGCCGCGCATTGCCTGGATCCGCTGGCGGGACCGCCTTCCCTCGTCCAGGTTTACTTCGATCAGGGCGGAAATTGCGGTTGGTATTGCGGCGCTTATACGGTAACTAATCCGGCCGATTTCTTTGTCGATTCCGGCTATATCGCCGATGACGGCGAAATTGGCGCGGGCAACGACCTGGCGGTGATCCGGCTGGGATCCCAAGCTCCCGCTTCCGCTACGCGATATTCGCTGTACACAGGCGATAGTGTCGACAGCATCGGCGACAGCCTTACCGATCCAATCGAGGTGGCGGGACTCGGGGAGAGCGGCCAAGGCTCCGACCAGGGAGGCGCTTACCCCGCCGGCACCCTGCGCCAGGGCGAGTTTCTGTACTCGGGAAGCTGCGCGGACGTGAGCGTGGAGGCCACCGGCGCTTGTGCCACCAACAGCAGCTCGATCGCGATCGCGCCCTTCGACCCCAATTCCCAGCTTCCCGACCAGGTGGCCATCGCGCCTGGCGATTCCGGCGGCGGCAGTTTCTTTAACGGGCAACTGGTTGGCGTCCACGAGTATGTCGCTTGCGACCTGAGCGACTGCTCGATCACCGGTGGTTACGCCAGCGGCGATACGTTTGTGGGCGGCTCCAACGCAGCCTGGATCGAATCGGTGGAAGCGGATGTTCCCGAACCGGGGCCGGCAGTCTTCCTGGCGCTGGGCCTGGCGGCCGGCCTGCTGTTGCGCCGCAGACGGGCGCGCACGGCCAGTAAGCCTGAGCGTCCCCATTCGCACGGTGAGCCGCGGCACGCCTATGCTACTGTCTGAGTAGCCATGGTCAAGTTCCTGCTCGGCCTGGGTACCGGGGTCCTCCTGGTGTTCCTGGCTTTCGTCCTGCTCATTTTTGCGCTGCTGCGTTTCCGGGAAAAGCCGCCCGAGGTGGAAGCCGGCTCCGTTCTGGTCATGCGGCTGGAAGGCGACATCCCCGAGAAGGCCCCCATTGAGCTGCCGGACTTTCTGGGCGGAGAAGAGCGCTCTAACCTGACCGTTACGAACGTCTGGATGAACCTGCGCAAGGCCGCCGTGGATTCCCACGTGCGCGCCCTGGTGCTGGAGCCGGAAGGGCTGACGGCCGGCTGGGGCAAGCTGGAGGAAATCCGCAGCGACATCGCGGAGTTCCGCAAGTCCGGCAAGCCGGTCTATTGCTACCTGCGAGCGCCCACGGCGCGCGAATATTATGTGGCCCTTCCCGCGGACCGCATCTACCTGGGGCCGGAAGATCCCCTCATGCTGAAGGGCATGCGCGCCGAAATCATGTATTTCAAGAAGACCCTGGACAAGCTCGGCGTCACCGTACAGGTGGAGCACGCCGGCAAGTACAAGGACTTCGGCGATATGTTCACCCGCAGCGACATGAGTCCGGAAACGCACGAAGTGACCACGGCGCTGGTGGACGATCTCTACGGCAACCTGGTGGCGCGCATCGCGGCCGCCCGTAAGAAAACGCCCGACGACGTGCGCGCCATCATCAACCAGGGCCCCTTCACCGCCACCGGCGCGCTCCAGGCGGGTCTGGTGGACGAGCTGCGCTTCGAAGACCAGATGTGGGGCGAGCTGGCGAGCCAGTTGAAAATTGAGCCGGTGAAGGTCTCGGCCAACACTTATACCAAGGTGCCCATGGATGCGCTGGGCCTGGGCGGGCGGAGCCGCGTGGCGCTGGTGATCGGGGAGGGCGACATTGTTCGCGGCGATCCCTCCGACAATGGCGCCGACGAAAACAGCCTCACTTCGTACGGATTCGACAAGCTGCTGAACCAGGTGGCCAACGATCCGCTGATCAAGGCCGCCGTGGTGCGCATCGATTCCCCCGGCGGGGAAGTCACCGCCTCCGACGATATCTGGCGCCAGATGAATCTGCTGAGCAAGAAAAAGCCGCTGGTGATTTCCATGTCGGATGTGGCGGCTTCGGGCGGCTACTACATGGCCATGACCGGCGATCCCATTGTGGCTTATCCGGGCACCATGACCGGTTCCATCGGGGTGGTCTTCGGAAAGCCCGACCTGCACGGGCTCTACGATAAGCTGGGGATCACCAAGGACGCCGTCGAACAGGGCCAGCACGCCGATATCGATTCGGACTACACCGCTTTGACGCCCGACGAGCTGGCCTTGCTGCGCAAGGGCATCGACGAAAGCTACGAGGATTTCATCAAGAAGGTAGCGGCAGCGCGCCACCGCCAGCCGTCCGATATCGAGCCGGTGGCGCAGGGCCGCGTTTGGCTGGGGTCGCAGGCCAAGCCGCAAGGGCTGGTGGATGAGCTGGGCGGGCTGAGCACGGCCATCGAGCTGGTCAAAAAGCGCGCCAATATTCCCGCCAGCGAGCAGGTGAGCGTGATCGTGTACCCGCCCAAGCGCACTTTGTTCGACCTTCTGACGCGCAAGTCGCAGCAGGACATGCTGGACTCACGGTTGGACTCACGGCTGGCCAAAGTCTTCGGCAACGTCCCCTTCCACGCCTGGATGCACGGCGGAATGCTGCGTATAATGCCCGAGTGGGTGGTGGTGCGCTAGCGCCGGTCCCGGCCGGGAATTGACAACCGCTCCAACTAGACTACCGGCAGTGGGTCATTTTTAATTGCCGCTCCGGCCGGATTCCGACCTTTCAGCTTAGTGGCTACATTCAGCGAAGCCCGGCGCGGCTTTCGTGTGCCGAAACACACGCTCAACCGCAACCCGAGGAAAATAACGAATGCCGAATGACGATCGCACCAGGATAATTTACAGCGGGACGCCGGAGTCAGCGGCCATGTTGGCAAACGTCAAACGAGCGATGGCGATCACTGCCAAACTGAATCGTTTGACCTTCGACGATGCGGACGAAATTCGGGCCTTGTTCAGCGAACTTATCGGTAAAAAGGTAGACGAGAGCTTTTTACTGATCCCTCCGTTCTATACTGCCGGTGGGGACGAAATCCGCGTCGGGCATAATGTCTTCGTAAATCAGAACTGCACTTTCTATGACCTTGCCGGCCTCGACATCGCAGACGACGTGATGATCGGGCCGAACGTGAGCATCATCACGACGGGCCATCCCCTTGAACCCTCGCAGCGGCGCGCCGCCACAATCGGCAAGCCCATCGTGATTGAGAAAAGCGTGTGGATCGCAGCCGGCGCGACCATCATCGGTGGCGTAACAGTAGGCGAGAATTCGGTCGTGGCGGCGGGTTCGGTAGTCACCAAGGACGTTCCCCCGAATACTCTTGCCGGAGGAAATCCGGCGCGGGTCATTCGTTCGATTGGCGACCGAGGGAACGTCCGCAAAGGGGTCGAAACTGGAACTTCAAACTGACCACTACCAGACTGCCGGCCCCCGCGTAAGGTAGAGTCGACGCGCATCCGGTCCCGCCCCGCGGGGCTTGCCTCCGGCCTCGACCGGAGCTACACTCCATGCATGAGAGAATACATAGTCTCAGTTTCAGCTCTGATTCTCTTGTTCGTGTCCTCCGCCCCGGCGCAGACCGTGCCGGCCGGCTGGAAAACCATCAAAGATGCCAAAGGCGCCTGCCAGATGGCCGTTCCAGCGGATTGGTCTCCGCTCGGCGAGAACGCCGGAGTGGCCGTTTTCCACGACACCTCGACCGCCATCGCGGTGGTCACCAGCCAGCCGGATCAGGCTTTCAAGCCGCTACCGGAGGCGGTCCAGAGAGTCATGGGGATTGGTAAGGAGAAGATGTTCGAGAATAGCGCCAAGCGCGTTTTCTACCAGGACCGCACGGCTGCCAATAAGGAGCAACCGAACGCCTACAGCATCGCCGTGCCCGGGAAGACAGGTACCTGCAGCGCGCATCTGACCTTTCTTCCGGACGTCACCGAAGAGATGGCCCGCAAGATCGCCCTCAGCCTGGGCCTACCCGATGACGCCGGCGGCAGCTAAACTCCGGATCTCCCTACCCCCTGAGATACACTTCCAGGTCTTCGAACGATATCGCCCAGGCGCGGCTGGGCGCTTCGTAGCCCTTCAGTTCCACCTCGCGCTCGACGAACGGAAGCTGGCTGGCCACGCCCAACTCGGTGGCGGTCCGCGGTCCCAGCGCTACGCTTAATCCCAGGGTTTTGGTGGCGGCCTCCAGGCGGAATGCGGCATTCACCGTATCTCCGATGGCGGTATAATCGGCGCCGCTCAGGATCGCCGGGCCGGTATTGATGCCGGCTCCGATGCGCAGCGGTCCCGGCAGTGGCAGGGCCTGGCTGATCTCGGCCGTGGCCGCGTCCATCTGGCTCACCGCCCGCAGCGCCCGGCGGACATCGGCGGCCAGATCCGGCACGTGGTCGTGTACCCACACCGCCATCACCGCATCGCCGATGTATTTCTGCGCCCAGCTCCCCAGCCCCTGCGCAATCTTCCCGGTGCGCAGAAACCACGTCCCGATGGTCTGCGAGAGCAGCGACTCGGAGACCGTCCGCGCCAGCGGCGTGAAATCGCGGATATCCACCACCACGATGGTCGCCAGGCTGTGCATGTGCAGAGCCGTGGTGGGCGCGTTGCGGCCGGAATCGTCCACCGGGGACGTGTGCGGGCCGCGCACCGGCTGCCGGAAGGCCAACTGCTGGTCGCCGAACAACAGCCGGTCCTGGTCGTTCAAAACCAGCGGTACACTTACCCGCCGCGAATTCACGAAGCTGCCATTGCGGCTGCCCAGGTCCACCAGCGAGAAATCGCCCGTCTCGCGGCGCTGGATCAACGCGTGCAGCCGCGACACCGAGCGGTTGTCCAGCATCACCGCGCAACCGTCGCCCCGGCCAATCGCCCACGACTGACCTTGTGCCAAGGTATAGCGGCGGCCGTTGGGTTCTAAAACCAGATATGCGTCAGCGGGGGGGAGATTCACCGTCCTCCAATTTAGCAGAACATCCCATTTTCCCGCCGCGCGGGCTAAGATCCCGTAATTTGGGGCACAAACGGAATCCCCCCTAGTACAAAAGTAGATTTCCCGCTACTCCTATAGTACCGGCCAGTCTACAATAACTTTAGGGAGCGCCCGATAGATCCCCCAGAGGTTACGAATGTCCATCGTCTACGTGTTCGTGTATCTGCAACTGCTGGATCTGCTCACGACTCTGGTGGGTTTCCGCTTGGGCGCCTCCGAGGCCAGCCCCTTCATCCGGTTCTTGATGTACCTTGGTCCCGGCGTGGGCGTGGCGCTTTCGAAACTGCTGGCCCTGGGTTTGGGCGCTTGGTGCGTGTACCGCAAGAAGCACCAGCTCATCCGTTGGATTACCTTTTGGTACGGCGGGCTGGTGGTGTGGAACCTGATGATTCTGCTGGCCGCTCCGGCGCTCAAGTAGCTTCCCGGCCCTCAGCCCTGCCCCAGCCAATCCGGCAGCAGCCGCATATCCGTAGTGCCCGTTTCGGTACCGGCTTTAAGTTCGCGCAGCACGATCCGTCCCCGGTGGTCCACGCTCACCTGGTACAGGGGCAGGTCGCCCGGCTTCACCACGTAAGTGCCGCTTTGCAGGTACCCGGCCTCCAGACGCGACCAGGTTACCACCGGATTCGGCCGCAGCGCCCGCACCCGGAACTGTCGCGTAGAAGGCTCATAATTGGCATAGCTATAGCAGCGGCCCAGGCAGACCCGGTCGATGACGTGGGTCAGGGCATTCACCCGCATGTGCGGATCGCCGATCGCGCTGACCACCCTCTGCCCCGGCTGCAGCGCCGCGACCACATCCTGCATCTGGTCCTCGAAGCGGTTCAACGCGCGCTCGTCGCTATACAGGAAGAAGAAATAGGTGAGGGCCACCGCGTAGAGCGCCACGCGCTCCAGTTTGTTGAACCGCACCGCCCCCAGCAGGGCGCAGATGCAGATCGCCACTCCCAGTGACATGCGCTCGGCGATATAGCTCAGGGCCTGCGAATAGCCCGGAACCAGCACCGCGCCCGGCAGCACCAGCACCGCCGAGGCGCTGATCACGCAGAGCTGAAAGGGCAGCCCGGAAGCCACGCGGCGCGCGCCCTGGCTGCGCACCAGCCCCAGGAACAGCAGTCCCCAGACCGCCAGCAGCCCCATCAACACCACGTAATACTTGGTGTCGAATACCCAAAGCTGATCGAGACCGGTGGTAAAGGTCACCTGCGTAGGCGACCAGCGGGTGAACATGGAGCGGCTCACCAGCGCGTGCACTGCGCCCATGGCGAGTACCGCCGCGGCCGTCAGAAGGGCGCGGCGCCGCGGCACTATACGGCGCGCCAGCGCCAGGTAGCTCGCCAGCCCCAGCGTCCATAGCACCGGTAGCGCGTGCGCCATGTAGGCCAGCGCCAGGATGGGTACGGCCGCCAGCACGCGGCGGGGCTTGGGCTCCCAGGCCAGCGCCAGCGCCCAGCAGCACAGCCCGAAGCTCAGGTAAAAGTTGAAGAAGCCGCTGTGGAAGACCCAGCCGTAAGCCAGCATGGCAACCGCCGGCATCAGCCCCCAAGGCCGCCTGCCCGAAACCACCGCGACGAAAGCGAAAACCCCCCAGACGAACGTCAGCACCGCGACGGAAACGGCTACCCGTTGGGCGGCCTCGGCTCCCAGCGTGCGCAGCAACCCGCTCAGCATCAGGTCGAACAGGATGTTGGTGCTCTGCCGCGCCACCGCCAGCCCGCTGGTCCGGCCGCTTTCGATCAACTGCACCAGCCAGGCGTTGTAGATGTGGCTCGAAAGATCGCCGGCCTGCAACCGCGGCTGCCAGAAGCACGGCACCAGCAGCAGCACCGACGCCGCCAGGTAGCGCCAGCCTTTGCGCGCAACCTGGATCATCGCCGTTGGATCGTCCTCATTATCCGCATCCTCCCGTGGTGCCTCAAAGGTCTTGAAAATCCGGCGGCAGTTGGAACCTGGTGGCCACGTCAGCGATGCGCTCGCCCACCTGCCGGATATTGCCTTCCAGGATGGACTCCTGGCTGTCGCGGGTGGCCAGTTGCAGGTACCGGATGCGGTACGGATCGATGCGCATGATGCGGCAGCAGGTGGCGTCCACGGCCACCCGGCCGCGCCCCGCCACCAGCACCCCGGCCGGTTTGGGCGTCCCTTGAATGGGGCCGTTACCCTCCATCCCCACGATGCCATCCACCAGGGCGAACTGGCGCGGAAAGGCCGCGTGCAGGTCGGCAATGCACTCGGAAATCCCGGCCCAGTGCAGCACGTTCTTGGGCCAGCCGTAAATGCCGCTGGGAACCAGTCCGAAGAGATTCTTCATGGACAGCGTGGCTCCCACCCAATGGTGCGTTTTCATCTTGGGCATGGAGACCAGCAGGTCCGCGCCAAGCGCCGAATTGGGTAGGTAGAGCTTTTCCAGCCGCGAAAACGTCCGCTCGGGCCGCACCAGCGAGACCTCGTCCACATTCAGGTCCACGAAACTGTCTTCGAATTGCGGCACGGTCTGGAAGTAGCCCGCGGCCTCCGCCAGGTCGAGGGTGTTGCGCCGGTGCCCGGGACCCTCGGCGATCCGCACTTCCGCCGCGCCCATGGCCCGAAACGCTTCCATGGCCGCGTGGACCAGCAGCGGATGGGTGTTGATGCTGCTGCCCGGCTCGAACTCCACCAGGTTGGGCTTCAGCAGAACCCGGCGGCCGCGCACGTCCAGACGGTGCTGCTCCAGAATATTGCGCACCGTGGCGTAAAGACCCTGGCCGTACGCCGCGACGCGGGTAATCGATACGGTTGCCGGCCGGATCGCGACGGCGTGATTGCAGCCCGCCAGCAGGGCTGCTCCGGCCGCCGCCGGCGCCGCCAGCCATTCCCGCCGGGTGATAGGGTGCGGCGTTCTCATCCGCGCTCTCCCGCCGGAATCGCGCCCAGCAGCGGATTGTCTTTCTGCGCCACCAGCAGCCCCAGGGCGGTCTCGGGTATGGTCCGGTAAGTTACCGTGGGAGCGCAATAATCGGGCGGCAACTGTCCATGCGCCATCAACCCGAGGCGCAGCCAGTTGAGCGCATCGGCCGACCGGCACTCGGCCAGAAACTGCCGGGCCACGGCCAGCGCCCGATCCACTTCCGGCGACTTAGTGCCCGCCAGCGCCGTCAGCGCCATACCGGTAGTTTCGGGGTAAGGGTTGGATTCGTATCCCAGCGGACGCACCGAGCCGTGATTCCAGCCGCCATCCCGGCACATGTGAGCCAGCAAAAACCCGCGCCCCGATTCCAGCCGCTTCTCGAGCGCCGGCGAGGCGCCCCGGCGGGCGGCTTGGCGCAATGCCAGAATCGCAATCGAAGTCGGCCCCACCCAGGCGGCCGCGCCCGGAACCCAGGGCCAACCTGGAAATTTCTGCTCCGGCGGCGGCGCATTTCCCAGCAGGAACTCGCGCAGCCGGTAAGTGAACGCCGATTCCTCCCCGCTGATGCGCAGCAGCCATCGAACCGCTTCCTCGTAGTGCGGCCGGCCCAGCCGCCCGGGAGGCAAAAGCGCCACCAAACCCGTCACCCAGGTGCTTTGATCCACTCCGCCGCGCGGCGCCCAACCGCCATCGGGCCGCCTCGCCGAGACAATCCAGCGCATGCCGCGATCGGCTGCGTCGCTCTTGCCGGCCGCCAGCAACGCCAGGATGGCGTACACCGTCGGCTCGGTCCAGGAGCCGCCGTGGGTATACGGCCAGCCCCCGTCCGGGTTCTGTCTCTCTAGCAGAGTCTCAATCGGCATATCCAAATTCAGGCGCGCGACGGCGCCAGCCCGGGGCAAAACCGGACCATTGCGCCGGCACGGCATCGTGGGCTTGCCGGCGCCCGGCGCTTTCCAGTATCCAAACGCCCCTCGCGACCGTTCGAGCGCACCGCGTGCCCCGGCCGTGCGCCCGATCCCGCGCTCAGCGCGCCACCTTGTTGCGGCGCCTCCTCGATAGCAGCATGACCAGCGTCACACCGGCGCCCAGCCAGATAGCTCCTTGTAGTCCTAACATCATCGCTTCGCTCCTCTCTCGGTTTATCGGTTGGACCGCTTTCTTCCGGCCTCCGTTTTCCGGAACGGAATCCCTGTGGACCCCGCGAGGAAAGCAGCCTGGTTGAGATCGTGGCGCTACGGCCGCTGGCTGGCGGGGCGCGACGGGGTCCCGGCCCGCACCGGACCGCGATCCGCGAGACGCCCCGTGAGGGAGCGGATTCATAGCGCCGTTTAGTGTTGGGTTCTCTTGCTGCGCCGCCGCTTCAAGAATACGAAGAGTGCCGCGCCGGCCGCCAGCCAGATCCCGGCTTGAATCAGTGTCTGTGGGTTCATCGTTTGTGCTCCTTGGTTTGGTCTACCCGATGGTCTTCATCATCGGGAAGAGGTACTTGAAAATCTGTAAAATGCCGGGCCCCGCCGCCACAATCAGCATGGAGGGCAGAATGAAGAAGAAAATCGGAAATACCAGCTTCACCCCCACCTTGCCGGCGCGCTCTTCGGCCTCCTGGCGCCGCCTGGTGCGCAGGAAATCCGAGTGCGTGCGCAGCGATTCGCCCATGCTGGTGCCGAACCGGTCGTTCTGAATCAGAATCGCCACCAGCTTGCGGATCTCCGGCTCGCCGGTACGCTCCGCCAGGTTGCGCAAGGCTTCCGAGCGGCGCTTGCCGGCGCGCATTTCGAGCGTCACCAGCGAAAGCTCCTCGCTCAGTTGCTGATGGCTCACCATCAACTCGCGAGCCACGTGCTGGATCGCCTGGTCGAGTCCCAGGCCGGCCTCCACCGAAACCACCAGCAGGTCCAACGCGTCGGGCAGCGACAGGCGCACGGTCTCCTGGCGTTTCTTGACCTTCTTTTCCAGAAACATGCGCGGCAGAATCCATCCGGTCATGCACCCGAAGCCCATCAGCGCCATTTTCATGGCCGGGTTGGAGGGCATCTGCGCCTCCAGCATCAGGCTCACCACCAGCATCATGAGGGTGGTCAGAATGCGCACTCCGTAGAACACCGCCGAAGCGTTCTCGGAGCGGAATCCGGCTTGAATCAGGTTGGTCCGGAGGGTGGCCTGCTCGGCCTCCGAGGAAGGCACCCGCGACCCGATCTGGTGCAGCACCGAGACCAGCGCGCTGGGCTCGCTCTCGGCGTGGTCCACGGATCCCTGCCGGGGACCGTCGCTGATTACCGGTGTACCCAGTTGCCGCAGCAGACGCGCCGGGCGGTAGTACACCCGGTAGCCTAACCAGGCGCCCCCCAGCATCAGCATGATGAACAGGCAAAAGCAAATGATGACCGGTAGAACCATGTCACACCTTGATGTTGATGATCTTCTTGATGAAGAAATTTCCCAGAATCTGGGCCACAATGGCGCCGCCAATCATCCACTTGCCATCGGGGTCGGCGGCCATCCCCTGCAGGTAGCCGGGCGCCACCACCAGCAGCCCCACCATGGTGGCGACCGGCAGAATCGTCAGAATGGTGGCCGTCAGGCGGCCGTGCGCGCTGGCTGCCTTCACCTGCCCCTTCAGCCGGAAACGCTCGCGGATAACATATGCCAGGCGCGACAGAATCTCGCTCAAATTGCCGCCGGTCTGCTTCTGCAGCAGCACCGAGGAAATGAAGAAGCGGGCGTCCAGCAGCGGCACCCGTTCGGTGAAATTGCGCAGCGCCACATCCAGCGGCGCGCCCAGGTTCTGCTCGTTGAACAGGGCCCGGAATTCCATGCCCCAGCGGATCTGGCAAGCTCCTCGCCGAGCATTTCCAGACTGATGGAAAAAGCGTGGCCCGCGCGCATCGAACGCGCCAGAAAATCCAGCGCCTCCGGAAACTGCTCTTCCAGCCGCTCCAGCCGCTTCTTGCGCTTGTGCTGCACGTACAAATACGGCAGCGCGGCAAAAATCACCGCCAGCACGATGGCCGTGGTCGGCCCGTTCAACAGGAACGGAACCATGGCGCCCAAGCCCAAGCCCCGGGATCATCATCAGCCCCATGGCCGCCAGCAGCCGCGTGGACGACCAGCGACAGCCCGGCCTGCTGCATCTGCTCCTGGGCGTGCCGCGAGAACTGCATGACTCGACAGCACGCGCCTTGAACCCGGTGGGCTTGTCCGGCTCGATCTCCTTGAGCAGGCTGGTGATGGCTGACCACCGGCTCGCCGGCGGCGGTCTGCAGCATGTCTGCTCACCTGCTTCTTGCGCCGCGCGTCGAAGAACTTCAGCCCGACGCTCACCGCCAGCAGGATGAGCGCGAAGAGGACGATGAACGAGACGATGACGCCGACCGGCATCAGTTGATCTCCACCACGGTCTGGAACAGCTGCGGCGGCAGAGTGATGCCGCAAGTCTTCAGACGGTCGTAGAACTTGGGACGGATGCCGGTGGCCCGGAAACGGCCGACGACTTTCCCGGTTTCCGTGATGCCGGTTTTTTCGAAGAGGAAGATGTCCTGCAGGGTGATGATGTCCTGCTCCATGCCGACCACTTCGGTGATGTGGGTGATGCGGCGGGTTCCGTCGCTGAAGCGCGAGACCTGTACGAACAGGTCGACCGCCGAAGCGATCTGCTGGCGGATGGACGCGAATGCCCATATTGGCGTTGGCCATGCCGACCATCACTTCGAGCCGGCCCAGGCCGTCGCGCGGGGTGTTGGCGTGGATGGTGGTCAGCGAGCCGTCGTGGCCGGTGTTCATGGCCTGCAGCATGTCCAGGGCTTCTTCCGCGCGAACTTCGCCGACGATGATGCGGTCGGGCCGCATACGGAGGGCGTTGATGACCAGTTGCCGGATGTGGATCGCGCCGACGCCTTCCACGTTGGCCGGGCGCGTTTCCATGCGCGCCACGTGCGTCTGCTGCAGCCGCAATTCGGCGGCGTCTTCAATGGTGACGATGCGCTCGTCTTCCGGAATGTAGGAGGAGAGCGCGTTGAGCAGGGTGGTTTTGCCGGAGCCGGTGCCTCCGCAGATCAGGATGTTCAGGCGCGCTTTGACGCAGCCTTTGAGCAGCTCCAGCATGCCTTCGGTGAGGGCGAGCTTGGCCACCAGGTCTTCGCCCTGCAGGGCGTGCCGGCCGAAACGGCGGATGCGAGAGCAGCGGTCCATCCACCGCCACCGGCGGAATGGCGGCGTTGACGCGCGAGCCATCGGGCAGGCGCGCATCCACCAGCGGCGACGATTCGTCCACGCGGCGGCCCACGCGCGAGACCATCTTTTCGATGATGCGCAGCAGGTGCGCGTTGTCTTTGAACTCCACCGGCGTGCGGTAGAGTTTGCCGCCGCGCTCCACGTAGACCAGCTTGCGGCGTGGTCACCAGGATGTCCGACGACGGTGGGGTCCTGCAGCAGCGGCTCCAGCGGACCCAGGCCGAAGACTTCATCCAGGATCTCTTCGATGACGCGGTCTTTTTCCACCAGGCTGAGGGGCGTCTTCTCTTCGTCCACCAGCTTGGCGACGGCCGCGCGAATCTCGGCGCGGACGCGCTCGCCCGCCATGGAGGAGAGGGCCTCCAGGTTGATCCGGTCCAGAAGCTTGCGGTGCAGCGTGAACTTCAGCTCCTGGTATTCGGGAGTGTAGCCCTCGCGTTGAAAAGCCGGTTGACCCAGCCGGTTTCCCTCTGCTCGCCCGCCCGTTTCCCGTATTGTTTCCCGCCACCATAGCGTCCTTTTTTACACCGCCGCGCGCCTTCGTCGGCCGCGTGCCCCCGCGTTAAGATTCTGTTACCCGCCTGGGCCCCGATTCACCGCCCGGAAACACCGCCAAACCGTCTCTTCGTCTCCGCCGCGGAATCCTTGAGGCCATGCTTCCCTGGTTCTCCTAGAACAAAGCGAATCGCTTCTTCGGACCCGGCTGCTTGTCTTCTTCGATGCTGGCCAGCTTCAAGGCCAACTTGGCGATCTCTCGGCTCAGCTCGGAATTGCGGTTGAGCATGCCGGCCTTCGGCATAGGTCTCGTACAACTCCGGATAGTCGTTCGGAATCATGCTGAAAATGGGTACCCCCAGCATCTTCTCCAACTCGCCCGGGAGTAATGTCCAGCCGCTTCGGCGTGCGGTTCAGAATCAGCCGGATGCGGTTCTTCCCATAACCGCTGTCGAGCAGCGTCTGCACGATCTGTTTGGCCTGGTGCAGCGCCGGCACTTCCAGCGTGGTCACCAGGCAGACTTCGTCGATCTCTTCCAGCGCGGCCATGGCCATGCGGCTCAGGCTGCGGCCCAGGTCCACCACCGACCAATCGTAATGCGGCTTGGCAAACGCGAGCACGTGCCGGATCTGGTCGTCCTTAGGTTGCTGCTTGGAAGCCAGCGTCGGCGGCGACGACACAATCTCCACGCCGGGAATGCCGTTCGATACCAGCGCCTTCCAATAGGAAATGTCCAGCCGGTGGAGATTGTTGACGGCGTCCAGAATCGAGTACACCGACTTGGTCTTGGTGAGGAAGGCGACCATGCCGGCGTCCAGGTCCAGGTCCGCCAGCAGAACTTTCTGATTCTGCCGGCCCAGCTCCGCCGCCACGTGGCAGGCCAGCGTGGTGGCCCCGCAGCCGCCCTTGGCCGAGAGCAACCCGAAACTCTTGCCGTTCCCCTTGGCGCCCCCTTCGCGCCGCCGGCTGCGTTCCGCCGAGCGCTTTTCGAGAGCCTTGCGCAGCGGCTCCCGCAGCGGCGGAAACAGGTACTCGTTGATGCCCGCCCGCAGGGCCGAAAGAATCGAATCCGCGTCGGCCGAGTTATTGATCGCCACGATCATGGGGTCGCCCACGCGCCGTGCGGATGGACGCGATCAGCCCTTCTAACGGTTCCTTCCAGGTGCTGATATCGATCAGCACCACATCCGGCCGCATGCGCTCCAGCCGGTCCAGGAGGTTGCTCAGGTCGCCTACATCCTGGTGCTCTACGGTCACCCGGAACGGCAGGTCCGCCAGGCACGCCTGTGCCTGTTCCCACAGTTCGCGATTTTCAATCGCCAGGCCGATCGTCAGCGGGTACATACCAGGTTCCTCATGCGCGGGCTTGCCCAGGCCCGGCTCAATTTCCGCCGCCGCCGTTACCGCCGTTGCCGCCGTTGCCGCCGTTAGGCACGATCGGATTGGGCGCCACCCCCGGGTTGGGATTGGGCTGCGCCGGATTCACCGGCACCGGCACAAGCTGGTACTGCGGCGTGTTGGCCGTGGGAGACGCCTGCCCCTGCTTGCGCTGCATCATGAGTTCCTCGGCCGGCAGAGTTTCGGTGGTGGGCTTCACCGGCACCGGCCCGGTCTGCCCCATGCCCGGCTGGGCCATCGGCACGTTGCTGTTCTTGGTCATGAAGGGAATCATGTATTTCACCGCCGGCTGCTGCTGGCCCGCGGGAATCGGACGCACCACTTCGGGGGTCACAATCACCAGCAACTCGGTGTTGCTCTTGGTCTGGGTCTTGCTCTGGAATAACTTGCCCAACAGGGGAATATCGCCGATCCCCGGAATCTTCGAGAGGGTCTGGGTCACCTGGTCGTTGAGCAGGCCGGCAATCACGAAGCTCTGCCCGCTCTCCAGCTCCACTTCGGTCTCCACCCGGCGGGTGGTCAGGGCCGGCACCGTGAAACCCGAAATCGTCACCGCGTTGGAATAATCGAGGGCGCTCACCTCGGGCTGCCACCTGCAGCCGGATGGTGCCCCGCGGCGTCACATTCGGCAGGAAGTTGAGCCGAATGCCATATTCCTTCCACGAAATGGTCACCGCGCCTACCGAAGCGCCGCCTTGCACCATCGGGAAGGGGAACTGGCCGCCGGCTACGAAGCTGGCCGGCTTTCCGTCGATCGCCAGAACGTTGGGTTCCGCCAGCACCTCAGCCAGGCCTTTGGTTTCCAGAGCCTGCAGGCCCGCCAGTACGTTGATGTCCTGGCGGTAGAGAAAGATGTTCATGGCGCTCGAAAGGGCCGTCTCCAGGACCTGATAGGGTGTGCTGGTGGTCTGGGTAGTTACCACCGGTGCGCCCGTGCCAATCCCCGACACCGTGTTGCCCGCCCCGCTTGCAAGGCCCAGGGCCAGGTTCATTGAATTGGTCCGGTCCACGCTGGCGAACTTCACATGCAGCAGCACCTGCGTTTCGACCGGCGGCAGCTCCACGCGCAGCAGGTTGACCGCCTTGCCCAGGGTGGACGCGATGGCCATCACCCGCTCGGCTGCGGTCACGTCCTTTACCGTGCCGCGCACAAAGGCGGTATCGTTGTCGAAAGTGACGTTGATATTGTCCTTGGGATAATCGCGGGCAATTTCCTGCCGCACGGCGTCCAACCGCGCCGGACTCATGCGCACCGTGAGGTCGTAGACCATGCGCGCGCCGCCCCTCTGCCACACAATCAGGGAAGTTTCCCCGGGCGCCTTGCCGTTGATCAGGACCTGTTGGGGGTCTACCGCCACGGTCTCGGCCAGGAGCTCATTGGCCACCGAAACGCGCTGGATCGGCAGAGGGCTGTCGATGATCATCGACTTGCCCACCGTCACCACCAGCTTCTCCACCCCGGCCGGGCCGGACTGTTGCGTGGCTCCCTTGCCTCCATCCGCCAGCGGGCGGCTATAGGTTAAGAGCGAACCACAGGCGCCCATCGCCAGGACGCATAGCAAATCTCGAAGTCGCGGCACTTACTTGCCCCCCCCGTTGTCGAATTTCTGTTCGGTCTTCTTGTCGCCGGAAAGGATCTCCATGACAAAGGGAGCTTCTTTCTTGGGCGGCGGCGCCACCGCCACGGGTTGTACCCGGGGAGCTGGCGGCGCGGCGCGCGGCCGCGGGGCCGCTGGCGGGTTGCCATCGTTCAACTTCAACTTATCGCCCGTGAATAACAGCGCCAGGGCGGTCCCCGGCGTCTTGGTGACCTCGCGGTCCAGCGGATTGCGCAGCACCAGTTGTACGGTCGTCTGGCTGGCCGCCAGGCTCAGTTCCTCGGCCTGCTCGGGCGTTACCAGCAGGTTCACCACCTGCACCGTAACCGGCTTGCCTTCCTGGTCTTTCTTGAAATCCTGTCCGGCGGAGAGCACTTCCAGATTCTGCAGGAGGGTTCGGGTGAGGGTTCCCAGGTTGCCGTCGCCGCCGGGGCGGTTGCCCGAGATCAGCACATCCACGCGCATGCCCGGAATTACGAATCCGGCTACGCCCACCACCTCGTTCACGCGCACGGCCACCGCGCGCATGCCGGGCGGAATCATGGCTGCCAGCCCGCCGCCAGCGCCTTTGGGCGCCAGGCGCGACTCAATCAGAGGCTCTTTGGCATACACCGGCATGATCACCCCGCGGCCCACCAGGTCCTGCACGCGTGTGCTCGACCCCGCCGGCGCCGAGCCGGCCCAGTCGGCAAGCTGCACATCCGACTCTTTGAGCACGGTGCCCACTTCCAGGTCGCGGGTAGCCAGCGCCACCTGCGTCATGACCGTGGCGGCCTTGGTAGCTTGCGGCCGGTTGAGCAACCGGTAAAGCATCAGACTGGCCACCGAAGCCACCACAAACGCGAAAGCCAGAACCCCAAGAAATCTTTTGTTCATCTCGATACCCCGTCGCAGCCTGGGGATCGATGCCCCCCGGCGTGCGCCCCTCCGAACCGTCGGCTAGGTCTTGAATTCGCGGCGCGTCGTCTGCCTTCCTCCGCGTATCGCGCGCCGCGGTTTTGGTTTGCTTTCATGCCATTAATCCCAGCCGCCGGACGACGGCCGGTTGCGGGCGGACAAGGCGGGACGGCGGCCGCCGCCGCCCGCCACAAGCCCCTGCCCGGAATGGTTAGCTGGCCGAAGTGTTCGCGGCAGCCAACTGGCTATTGGTAACCGACCAGATGCCCTTGATGCTGCCACCCGCGCCCAGGAAGAGAGCCGCGGAAGCCAGGGCCACAAACGCCATGAGCAGAGTGTATTCGATGAGGTCCTGCCCCTGTTCGTCATTCCAGAGATTGCGCAAAATCGTCGTCATTGTGTTCGCTCCTATTTTCAGGTTTTGGATTTAATTGGCTTTGCCGTGATCGCCGGATCACGCGTCAGTGTTTTCGTGATCTCACGATCACGGCTTATCCCGCCCCCTAGATTGGCGGCGGAAATGGTCTGCTGCACCCGCGGCTCGGCTGGCCGGAAAACCAGCGCGATGCCGTCGTCGTACACTACTCGCCAGTGGCTGGACTCCTTAAGAGCCCCTGCGAGAGGCGTGCCGGGCGGCAGCAAAATCGTGTTGACGCCAAACCGGCCGAGGGTTTTTTCCCAGCCGTACTTTACGTTCATGACGTCCAGATACTTGTACTCGAAATCGTCCCCGTAGAAATCGCTACGGCCGTCCACAAACACCTTGTGGCCCGGATACAGCTTCCAGATCAGGTAGTCGCCCCACTCGTCGTGGGTGAAAATCCGCGCCGCGGGATCCTGCCGCAATAGCGCCAGGGCCCCGGCCGGATAGCTCTTGGGATCGAATTCGGCGCGGAACCGCTTGGGCGGGTGCGGAGCGTAGATCAATGCCGCCACCACCGCCAGGCCCGCCAGGCTCACCAGGTGCCAGCGTCCGATCGCCTCGGTCGTAGCGGTCTCGGCCGCCACGCCGTTGAACCGGCTGACCGCCTGCCGCAGCCATGCGGCCACGTTCCAGGCCGGCAGCCCGTCCAGGCATTCCTGGATCGCCGCGGCCACGATGGGCGCCGCCACGATCATAAACAGCGGAATATTGCGCGCCGCCAGCAGGGCCGCGTGAGCCAGCGTCACCAACAGCAGCGGTTCGGTAAAGCGGCCCCGCGCCAGGTTCCAGCAGGCCGCCGCGGCGCCCAGCGCCAGCATGGCCTCGAAAAAGATTGCCTGGATACCGTGGAAATTCGGCGATAGGAATTCCACAATGTGCTCGGAATTAAACGGATCCCGTAAGTATTGCGCCATGTGCGCGTGCAGGTGATAGAAATACGGGTTGATCAGGCTGGCCGCCAGGGCCGCCGCCGCGCATACCAGGTACCGCCGCGCCTGCCGGATGGCGTCCGGGCGCTGCGCCTCCGGACCCACCAGCGCCCGCAAAATCTCACTCGCGCCGTAAACCCCGATCACCACCACCCCCACGAAAAATCCGCCGTGCAGGTTGGTCCACAGCACCGTAACCACCGGCAGGATCGCCAGGTACGGCACCCCGAAAAACCGGTCGTGCCCTTCCCGCACCTGCTCCAGGGCGGCGTAAAACAACACCAGAAACAACAGCGTGAACAGATGCGGACGCGCCAGCCAGTGGATGGAAGAGGCCGCCGCCGCCAGCATGGTCACCCCGACCGCCACGATCGGATTGGCCTTGCGCTTGGAAACCAGGAACACCAGCGCGAAAATCGTGGAAATCAGCGCCAGCGCGCACAACGCCACCACGCGCAGCCCTCCGGCGGCGTTCAGCCAGGCCATCAGCACGTCCGAACCCCACTCCCAGGCAAACCAGGGGGCGCCCGCCTTGGAATAAGAAAAAATATCGCGCGCGGGCACCCAGTGGTTGGCCAAAATCCATTCGCCGGTGCGAATATGCCAGCCCGTGTCGCAATCGCTGAGCAGGGTCTTGACGCCTTCCATCCGGCCGAAAAGAAACACGATCGGCATGAGAAAGGCGAAATCCGCCAGCGAAGGCAGGAGCTTAATGGCGAAAGATGGACGCGCGTCTTTCATACCCGCTTAAGCCATCCAGGCATTCACCACCGGCTGTTTGAGCTGTTCCATAACCCGCAGGCGGTCGTGAAATGCCCGGAAGTCCATGTAGTTGATGCGCAAGGCCACCAGGGGGCACTCCGGATCGGCCTGCGAGATGCGGGTCACCGTGCCCTGGCAATGAATGCACTTCTGGCCGAAGCCGTGGTTGGCCGGCAGCTCTACCTCCACCGTCACAATCTGGTTGAGGAATGGCAGCGGCAGGGCCGTTTCGCCGCGCCAGACCACCAGCATCCCGCTGCGGCTGATATTCTCCGTGTACATCGGGTTGCGCATCCAGAGCGCCGGGGACGTCACGTGGCACCGCAGTTTGATTTCAATGCGCGGGCTTTCTCGCCGGTTGATGTTTTTCATCGCCTTGCTTCGACATCTGAGAATTTAGCGCCTACGGGGGAGCCGCATCAATATCGTAAATGGGCTATACAGTGCTGTTCCCGAAGGTTATTAGAAGAAAACACGCCTCCGGGAGTTACCTACTACTACCCCCCGGAAAACCCCTCACTCCCAGCCTCGAAACGCATCCGGTACTATGGAAAATGGCCACTGGAACCAACTCTGTAGTACTAGAGTTAAGGGTTAATATTCAGGAATTATCGGGGTTATTTCCGGTATTCTCACGACACCCTGGCTATTTTTATAAACCGCTGAAATTAAGACCATTTATTCAATCTATACAATGCTCCCAAAAGGCCATTTCCGGTGGTCTAATTTACGAAATTGTCAACTTTTTCGTGATTGTTTGCTGTTGACATTGGTCATAAATCGTCAGAGAATCCGGAATGAACTGACGGGGCAGCGGGAAATCCGGGGACGGGGAATACTCCGCACCGCCCGCAGCTCGGAGTCCCACAAGGAAAGAGCAAAGTTATGACGCGAATTCTTCTCTACAGCGACGAACCCATTCTCGCCAAAGGGCTGGAGTCGGTATTGCGACAAGTGGACGGTTTCGACCTGCTCCCCACCTGCACCTCGGTAGCCGGGGTCATGGAGGTGGTGGCGCAGGGTTCCCCCGATCTGGTGCTTCTGGACCTGACCTCGGAAATCACCTTCGCCGTGCTTACCGAGATGAAGCACGCCCTCAGCAATAGCAAAATTGTCCTGTGGGTCAACAACATCTCCACCGAACTGGCTTTCCAGGCCATGGGCTTGGGCGTCCGCGGAATTCTGCGCCGCACCCTGCCTACGGACCTGCAGGTCAAGTGTCTGCAGAAAGTCCAGGCCGGCGAGCTGTGGTTTGAAAAGGCGCTCACCGACAGCTTCCTGTGCGCCCGCCGGGTGGCTCTCACCCAGCGCGAGGGCCAATTGGTCAGCCTGTTGTCGCAAGGACTCAAGAATAAGGAGATCGCCACTACCCTCATGATCTCCGAAGGCACCGTGAAGGTCTACCTGTCGCGGCTGTTCCAGAAAGTCGGCGTGAAGGACCGTTTTGAACTGGCCCTCTTCGGCCTGAAGAATCTCACCACCGGCCAGCTTCCCACCGGAGAAAGGGGCCAGCGTCCTGGTTCCATGCCCGGACTGCGTTCCCTGGTACTCGAGCGCCCCTCGCAGGCGCCCGAGCCTCCCCGCTACCAGGCGCCTTTGCGCACCGTGCTCCAACGCCAGTATTAGAATCTCCGCCGCTCCGGGCGCCCGGGGGCTGTCCACGACGGCCCCCACACAGCCCGGCTGGCAACCCGCGGGGATTTCCGGGCCGCCAGCCCTGCATTCTGCTATCCTCGCTACTGGGCGGACCAATCGGATGCGAATCTCCCAATTTCCAGCCCTGGCTCCTTACGGGCAGGTTTGCCCTCCCGGCGGACCTCCCTCGGCACGGCCGCAATGAACCGCCGCGGCCTGTGGGTTTCGCTCGGCCTGGCCGCCGCCTGCCTGCTGGTATTCGGCCAGGTGGTGCGCTTCGGTTTCATCAACTTCGACGACAACGCCTACGTCTACGAAAACCCCTGGGTGCGCAGCGGCTTTACCTTCCCGGGGGTCGTGTGGGCCTTCACGGTCATCGATTATTTCTACTGGCAGCCGCTCACCTGGCTCTCCCACATGCTGGATTGCCAGCTCTTCGGACTCCGTCCCGGCTGGCACCACCTGGTCAACCTGCTCTTCCACATCGCTAACTCCCTGCTGGTGTTTTCCATCTTCCGGCGGCTCACCGGAGCGTTCTGGCGCAGCGCCGTTCTGGCCGCCCTGTTCGCCCTGCATCCTCTGCGCCTGGAGTCGGTGGTATGGATCGCGGAGCGCAAAGATGTGCTCAGCGCTTTCTGGTTCCTGGTCACGGTGCGCGCCTATCTCTGGTTCGTGAGCCGTCCTTCGGACCGCCGCTACCTGTGCGTGCTCCTAGCCTTCGCCCTCGGGCTGATGTCCAAGCCCATGCTGGTCACCACCCCCGTACTGCTGTTGCTGCTGGATTACTGGCCGCTCGGCCGCCGCGCCTGGAGCGAAAAACTTCCCCTGTTCCTGATGGCGGCCCTCACCTTGGGCATTACTTATGTGGGTACCAGCCGGCTGCATCCCATCAACTGGGCCGGCGGCCTGCCTTTCGCGCATCGCCTGGCCAATGCGCTGGTCTCCTACACCGCCTATCTCGCCCTGGCGCTCTGGCCGCACCGCCTCGCCATTCTCTATCCGTACCGGGAGGCGATTGCCTGGTGGAAACCGCTGGCCGCCGCCGGACTGCTCGCGGCCATCACCGCGGCGGCGCTCTGGTTCGGCAGAAAACGCGGCTACCTGGCGGTGGGCTGGCTGTGGTTCGTGATCGGGATCGTGCCCGCCATCGGACTGGTGCAGGTCGGCCGCCAGGCGATGGCCGACCGCTTTACTTACCTTCCCCTCATCGGCCTGCTGCTGATCGCCGTCTGGGGCATGGGCGACTTGCTCGGCCGCCGGCCGGCAATCGCCGCGCTGCTCGCAGGCGCTGCGATTGTGGCGTGCGGCGCCGCCACTTTGGCCCACATCGGCACCTGGCAGGACAGCGTAACGGTCTTTAGCAACGCCATCGCCACGACCGGCGGCAACCCCGCCGCCGAGCATTATCTGGCCGCGGCCCTGGACGACCGCGGCCGCTTCGACGAGTCCTTTCCGCATCACGCCGCAGCGGTGCGCCTCGATCCCGGGTACTTCGTCGGCCAGTGCTCCTACGCCAAGGCCCTGGAGCGCCGCGGCGACCTGGCCGGGGCCGCGCAGCATTTCACTGCCGCCATCCGACGCTTCCCCGATTACGCCGAAGCCCATCTCCACCTCGGCCTGGATCTGAAGCAATTGGGCAAGCCGGCCGAAGCGCGCCAGGAACTGGAGCAGGCGCTCCACTCCGGCCTGAGCGACGCCGACGCCGCCCGCGCCAAATGGGAATTGGCCGCCATCGAGGAGCAGTAGAGCGGCGCCAGCTTCCCTGCCCCCCGCGCCGGCGGCCGGGTTCCAGTCGAGTACGGTTCCCACACCTATCCAAGCGGTCCCCGTGCCCGCCGGCCCGGCAGATGCCGGGTACCGATTGAGTACCGATACCGCACGCCCGCGCCGTCCCGCCCGCCGGGAACGCGGCAACCCGGTCGCCGCGCCAGCGAATTGCGGGTACCAAATCGGTACTATTAGCGCGCTGGGGCGCCATCCTGCCCGCCGCGAGCGCGGCAAACGCCGCAAACACCCACATCAATCGGGTTCTCGCGTCGCCGGCGCCAGCCAACGCTGGTATCGGTTGAGTACTATAACAGCGCCCCTCGCCGCCTCCCCGCCCGCCGCGACCGCGGAATACGCCACGAACACCCCGCGGCAATTGTCTTTCTCGCGCGCCGCCAGCGAATTGCGGGTACCAATTCGGTACGATGAGCGCGCCTTCGCGCCGTCCTGCCCGTCGCGACCGCGGAATACGCCACAAACGCCCCGCGGTAATTGTTCTCGCGCGCCGCACCAGCGAATCGCAGGCAGCAATTCAGTACTATGAGCGCGCCCTCGCGGCGTCCCCGCCCACCGCGACACCCTGCGGTAATCGCTCTTGCGCGCCGCGCCAGCGAATTGCGGGCACCAATTCAATACTATGAGCGCGCCCTCGCGCCGTCCTGCCCGCCGCGAACACGGCGAACGCCACAAACACCCCGCGGTAATTGTTCTCGCGCGCCGCGCCAGCGAATCGCAGGCACTAATTCAGTACTATGAGCGCGCCCTCGGCGCCGTCCTGCCCCACCGCGAACGCGGAATACGCCACAAACACCCTGCGGTAATCGTTCTTGCGCGTCGCGCCGGCGAATCGCAGGCACCAATTCAATACTATGAGCGCGCCCTCGCGCCGTCCTGCCCGCCGCGAACACGGCGAACGCCACAAACACCCCGCGGCAATTGTCTTTCTCGCGCGCCGCGCCAGCGAATCGCAGGCACCAATTCAATACTATGAGCGCGCCCTCGCGCCGCCCTGCCCGCCGCGAACACGGCGAACGCCACAAACACCCCGCGGCAATTGTCTTTCTCGCGCGCCGCGCCAGCGACTTGCGGGTACCAATTCAGTACTATGAGCGCACCCTCGCGCCGTCCTGCCCGCCGCGAACACGGCGAACGCACAAACACCCCGCGGCAATTGTCTTTCTCGCGCGCCGCGCCAGCGAATTGCGGCTACCAATTCGGTACGGTGAGCGCGCCCTCGGCGCCATCCAGCCCGCCGCGAACGCTGAAAAGCCGCAAACACCCCGCGGCAATTGTCTTTCTCGCGAGCTCGCCAGCGAATTGCGGCTACCAATTCAGTACTATTAGCGACGCTTTGGCGCCGTCCTGACCCGCCGCGAACACGGCGAACGCCGCAAACACCCCGCGGCAATTGTCTTTCTCGCGAGCTCGCCAGCGAATTGCGGCTACCAATTCGGTACGGTGAGCGCGCCCTCGGCGCCATCCAGCCCGCCGCGAACGCTGAAAAGCCGCAAACACCCCGCGGCAATTGTCTTTCTCGCGAGGCTCGCCAGCGAATTGCGGCTACCAAATTCAGTACTATTAGCGACGCTTTGGCGCCGTCCTGACCCGCCGCGAACGCGGCAAAACGCGCAAACACCCCACGACAATCGGCAATGTTGCAGAAGCCGCAGCTCTACCCGAACGTTTTTCCCGCGGTGCCGGCGATTGCTGGCTACCGGTCGAGTCCTGTCGCCGCGTTTTCCAGCTCGGCCCGCATCATCGCGCGCGTCCGGCGCGATCAGGACAGCGCTTCGGGTGTTTCTCAGACCGCCGCGCCAGCGTATGGTGGGTACCAGTTGAGTACTCTATAGAGCGCCCTCGCGCCGTGCCGCCCGCCGGGATCCACGCCAACACCGCCACATGGACGGGCACCGGGAGGTCCCCAGTGCCCCAAAGCGCGTTCCCGGCCGCCCCTATTGAACCGGCAACACCACGATATTGCTGTTCTGCCCGTTCACCGTGACGTACACATTGGCATTCGCGCCCGAGGGCACCGCCGAGGTCAGGTGGAACTGGATCACGTCCAGGCCCACGCTGCCCGCCAGCGCCGTAGCCGAATCGGGCACAATGGCCACTCCCGCCACCTGCAGCGAGAGCGGGTCCACAATGGTGAACGGCGGGCTCGCCGGAAGGGCGAATCCGTCCAGCAGCGCCGGGTCCGTGGAACCGAAGCCGGTGCCGTAGAGCGTCAGGCTCTCGCCTTGCTGGGCGGGAGCCGAGGGCGTTACCAGCGAGCCATCCGGATGCACCACCAGCGCGTAGTTCTGGCCGTTCACGGTCTGCTGGAACAGCCCCGGCGCGTCCTGTACCACCGTGAAATCGGCACTCACCGGCGCCTGCCCCGTGGCGCTCACGGTCAAGGTAGCCGGCCCTAACGGAAAAGCCGGCGGCAGTTGCACGTTGATCTGCGTGGGCGACACGAAAAACAGCGGCAACAGGCTTCCGCCCGCCGTCACCGTAACCCCGCCCAGCGTCTGAACCAGTGGGCTGGCCGGCCCCACCGCCGTGGACGCCGCCAGGTTCTGGCCGAAAATCGTCACGATCGATCCCGGCGCCACTCCCGCCTGGGGCGTGCTCCCGGCCGCGTTGGTCACGCCCGCCGGAGCAATGTACGGCACTTTCGTAAATACCGCCTGGATCGAGCGCGGCACATTCATGTTCACCGTGGCGGTGGGATTGGAGCCGCTCAAATCGCCGGTCCAGTTGCTGAACGAGTAGCCCGGCTGCCCCGCCACCGTCACCGTCACGCTCGACAGCGCATTGTAGAAACCATCCGGCGAGACCGGCTGAAAGGTCCACGAAGCGCTATTGGCCGGGCTCGACGAGGTGGAGAGCAGGTTCATCAGTTGATAGTTGGCGGTCAGCGTGGTGATCCCGGCGGCCAGCGGCTGAATCCAGTCCGTGCCGGTCCCACCCGGCCATCCGCTGAAATCCTGCCGCGAAGTGGCGTTGATCGGCAGGCTGGCGGGCGCCGAAACATGCACCGTCGTCCCGATCGGCCGGATCACGTCGCAGGGCGTGGGGCAGGCGGTCCCATCCACCGTGACGCTCAGCCCGGCAATCGGACTGGTCACGCTCAGATGCGACATCGCCGTATAAGTCGCGGTGAGCCGTTGTCCGCCCGGCGGCACTACGTAGCTCTGCGACGCGGGCGCCCCGTTGGACCACGAGCTGAAGCCCCAGGCGTTGCCCTGCGCATCCAACTGTTGCGCCGGCGCCACGATCGAGTGCGTCTGCCCCACCCCCCACACAAAGTTGTACGAGGACCAGTCGCTGCGCCCATCCACGGTCAGCGATAAGCCCCCCGGCACCGTCACCAGGGTCACGCCCCCCGCGGCCGTGTAGGTTGCGGTCAAGCTGGTCGGCCCGATGGAATTGGGCATGTAACCATGGGTGGCGGCGCCACCGTCACTCCACGAGCCGAACACCCACCAGTTGCCGGAGGAATCCTTCTGCGGCGTCACCGCCCCTACCGTGTGTTGTGTGTCCAGCCCCCACTGCTCGGTGGCCGGCGTCACCAGAGCGGCACCGTCCGCCATTACCTGCAATCCCGCCGGCACCGTCAGCAGGTTGACGGCGTTGGCGGTTGTAAAAATCGGATACACGATAGCCGGCCCGTTCAACGTTACGTTGTCGGTAAAGCCCACGATCGTTTGGTTCCCGCCCGGCTGCCACCCCGAAAATACCCAGCCCGGGTTGGCCGCGGCCGTCAGCGTCGCGCTGCTTCCCGCACCCATATATATATCGGTGTTGGAGGTGTAGGGCGCGCCATTTACAAATACCGTGCCGGGCCTGGCAGGGCGGCGTCGTGCAGGTATAAAAGTTCAGGCTGATGGCGTACTGGGTGCTGAACAGCGCATCGTATTCCGGAATCGCCGGATCGGCTGTAATCGTGATCGGATTGCCCGCCAACGTCCCGTTGGCGTCCTGCCAGCCCGTAAAACCGTAGATGGTCTTATAGAGGACCGCGTCCTGCGTGGTGGCCTGGATCCACAGCGTGTGCTGGCTGCCCACCGGCCACACGGCCGCGAAATTCGCCGAATATTGCACGCCGTCCACATAGAAATAGAGCGAATTAGGGATGGTGCGCACGGTCACCGCAGTGCCGATGGATTGCGCGCCTGCCGGCGCCGCAAATAACAAACCGAAAATGGCGAAATGAAATATGGATCTCCGCATGGCCTAAAGGGTCCCGACGGTCCCGCTGCGCCGTATCCCGGCGCGGGACTTCTCTGCCCACGTGCGCCAGTATAGGCATAAATTGGCGGAAATACACGGCTAACTTTGGTAATGCGGGACTTACTAGCCATTTCGATCATTGATTGCGATGGGTACGGGGCCTTTAAATTGGAAAGTCCAAAGGTTCTTCTATGTCCTGGAAAGTAATTCTCATTTGCACCGCCACGGCGGCGGTTTTTGCAGCCCGGCCGGCGGCTTCGGCTACATTCGGAAACGTGGTGGCGATCGGCGGCAGTTCCTCCGATATCGCGCTGGACTCCTCGCGAGGTCTGCTCTATATCGCCGATTTTACGGGCAACCGGATCGACGTGATGAACCTCAAGACGATGGGTATCCAGACCTCCATCAACGTCGCCCCGCAGCCCGCCGCGATCTCCATTTCGCCGGATTCGCAGTACCTGATCGTCGCCCAGTACGGCGACACCACTGCGGCCAATCCCACCGCCAATTCCATTACGCTGCTCAACCTGACCAGCAACACGGTCCAGACTTTCACCACCGGAGATACGCCATTGGCAGTGGCGTTTCTGGCCGATGACACGGCCATGATCGTAACAACCTCCGGAATCTCGCTGTTCAGCCCGGCCTCCGGGGCGCTCACCTCGCTCGCCACCTTCGCCACCCTCGGCCAGACCCTGCCGGTGACCCCCGGCACGTTCCCCTCGCAGGTGGTCCAGGCGGCCCTTTCCACTTCGCCCGATTTCAAAACCGTGTACGGCATCGCCAACGGCAGCGCCTATCAGGCCTTTATTCGTTACCAGATGAACGTGGGGCAGCAATTGTACGCCATCGGTATCGTCGCCTCTCCCAAGCCGCTGCCGCGCGTCAGCGTGTCTGCGGACGGAAGTTACGCCATGATCGGCCAATACAAGCTGGATTCCGTGGCCGACGACCTGGCGCAGTTTCCCAATTCGATCACCTCCACCAATATCGGCGGCGCGGTGGTGGATTCCGCCACCGGCCTGATCTACGCACAGATCCTCACTGCCAGCCCCTCCACTAGCTCCTCTACCAATCCCTCCTCGCCGGCGGCACCGGTGTCCTCCACCACACCGCCGGCGCTCACCATCATGGATGCGGACAACCTGGAGGTCGAAGATACTTTGCAATTGCCCGAAAACATCACCGGCCGCATGATTCTCTCGCCCGACGGCAACACCATCTACGCCGTCAGCGACAGCGGCGTGATGGTGCTGCCGATCGGCCAACTGAATCAAGCCCACCGCGTCTATCCCTCGGTGACCGATGTCGTGGCGCACTCCAATTCCTGCAGCCGTACGGCCATCACCCAAACCATCACCTTGAGCGATCCGGGTGGCGGGCAAACCGACTTTGCCATCTCCGGCGTCCCCAACGGCGTCACCGTTACCCCCGGCGCCGGAACCACTCCCGCGGCCGTTCAGATCAGCGTCGATCCGACCGCGTTCCAGAATCAAAACGGAACTCTCACCATCCCCTTGACTATCACGTCCGCCCTGGCGGTCAATGTGCCGCCCACGATCCGGCTGTTAGTCAATAATCAGAATCCCGATCAGCGCGGCAGCTTCATCGATATTCCGGGCGTTTTAACCGATATCCTGGCTGACCCGGCCCGCAGCCGCTTCTATGTGGTGCAGCAGGATCGTAACCAGGTGCTGGTCTTCGACTCCACGACTTACACCCAGATCGCCGCCCTGCGCACCTCCAGCACGCCCACCCAGTTGGCCATCACCATGGACCAGAACTCGCTCATCGTGGGTCATGACAACTCGCAACAGGCTTATGTCTTCGATCTGAATTCGCTCACCGAGCAACCTCCCATTCAATTTCCGTCGGGACATTATCCGCGCTCCATCGCCGCTTCCGGCAACGCCCTGCTGGCGCTGGCACGCGACGTGACCGGCGATGCTCCGGGGGCCGTCGACCAGATCGACATGTTGAATTACAAGGCCACCGAGCTGCCTTCCCTAGGCATCTACACCAACAGCATGGACCCCGCGGCCGTGCTCGCCCCGGCGCCCAATGGCGGCGCCATCCTGCTGGTCTCGCCCGACGGCAACGTAATGCTCTACGACGCCAACGCCAACACCTTCACGGTGTCGCGGCAGGACGTCAAATCCATCTCGGGCCCCTACGGCGCTTCCAGCTTCGGTACTTATGTGGCCGGCAGTAACTTACTGAATGCTTCGCTGGTGCCGCAGGCCGCCCTGGATTCCACCAACGGCACTCCGGCCGGTTTCGTGTTCGTCTCTCAGAACGGCTACCAGACCAGCCAGTCGACCCTCACCAACCCCGGCGTGATCCAAGCCGTGAACCCCGCCAGCAGCCTGAGTATTCAACCCACAGCCCTGGTGGAAGCACCGCTGGGCGGCACCACCACCCAGCCGCTGATCCGCTCGCTGGCGGAAATCTATGACGGCAGCGCCCTGGTCTCCCTCTCGGTTTCGGGCGTCACCATCATCCCCGCCAACTTCGCCGCGGCGGTAGCCATCCCGCAGATCTCCTCGGTAGTGAATGCCGCCGATGGCTCCAGCACCGTCGCGCCGGGCGGCCTGATCAGCATTTACGGGCAGCAGTTGAGCCCCGTGAATATTGCCACCCAGCAGATTCCGCTGCCTACCGCGCTCGGAGAATCGTGCCTCACCGTCAACGGCGTGTCCGTGCCGGTGCTGTTCGTTTCGTCCACCCAGATCAACGGCCAGCTGCCCTTCACCGTGGATGGCAACGCCACCATGCTCCTGCGCACTCCCGGCGGCGTCAGCAACAATTTCAACCTCACCATTCAGGACCAGGCCCCGGCCATCTTTTTGAGCGGCACGGCCGGGCCTGAAACGGGACTGGCCACGATCGTGCGCAGTAACGATGGTCAACTGGTGACCCCCACCAATCCGATCCATCCGAACGACGCTATCGTGATCTATCTCACCGGCCTCGGCGTGACCGCGCCGCCGGTACCCACGGGCGCCGCGGCGCCCTCCGGGACGCTCGCTTCGGCCATTGTGCCGCCCGCACTCACCCTGGGCGGAGTAGCCATGAACGTATCCTACGCCGGCCTGGTGCCCGGAGAGGTAGGCGTCTATCAGATCAATGCCGTGGCGCCCTCCAACGCTCCGCAGGGCCTCAGCATTCCCCTGGTGATCGACCAGGGCGGCGGCTCCACCACCATCAACGTGCGGGTGGTGAATTAACCCGGCAGTCCCAGGACAGAAATCAGCCAACAAAGCAGGAAGACGGAAGACAGTCATGCGAACCATAGCAAAATCGATTCTAATGATGGCCGCCGCGGCGGCCGGATGCCTGGCCCAGCAGTGGGAATTCGGCGGCTCGGGCGGCGTGGGCTTTCTGAATAGCGTGTCCGTCGCCACGCCGCAGGCGTCCGCTACGGCCGGCTTCCAGACCGGCGCCGCTTTCGGCGCCTTCTTCGGTCAGAATCTCTATTCGCACTTCAGCGGCGAGGCGCACTACGGATTTTTCGAGAGCAATCTGAAGCTTTCGAGCGGCGGCCAGACCGTATCCTTCTCCGGCAACGCCCACGTGCTGCACTACGACTTTGTGGCCCACACCAACCGCGAGTCGCGCACCCAGTTCTTCGCCGCCGTTGGAGGTGGAATGAAGATCTTCGACGGCACCGGCCAGGAGGAAGCCTACCAGCCGCTGAGCCAGTTCGGCTACTTCACCCAGACCCACTCGATCAAGCCCATGGCCGACTTCGGCGCCGGCATCCGCTACTCCCTCACGGCGCACCTTTCGCTGCGTCTGGAGTTCCGCGATTACCTCACGCCCTTCCCCACGGCGGTGTTGACGCCCGCTCCGGGAGCCAAGTTCGGCAGCATCCTGAACGATATCGTCCCCATGGTAGGCCTCAGCTACCAGTACTGACCGGGCAGCTTCTCTGCCTGCCTTCCTCTCCTCGCGACGGTTCCTTGCGAGGCCGGCGCGGGCCTTTCGCGGCGTGGCTTCCGCGATTGCCTGCGTCGTCACCTCGCGATTTTCCTAGCGATTTCCTCGCAACCAGGCCGCGGCGGCACTCTCAGCCGCGGCCTTTTTTTCTGGCGGCTCGAACCGGTTCGGCCGGCGGCTCTGGGCGAAACCCGAGCGGCGCTCAGGTCCGGCTTGTCCGCTATTGGTTGCGGAGGAAGACGGTCACCTGGTCGAGCAGTATTCCCTGGCTCCCGCCATTCTGAATGACGAGCCGGAACTGCGAACCGTAGACGTTGAAGACGGCGCCGCCGCCGTCCCACCACGTGAGTCCGCTGCCGGACTCATTCTCCGTAAACATGTAGGCACTGGCGTTGCTCACCAGCCAGGCGGCATTCAGCGTCAACCCGGCGCTTCCCAGAGAAGTGGCTCCGGTGGCACAGGCGCTGCATTCCACTGCCACGGCGACGGTCCCGGCGGAGGTATAGTCCAGCGTCGAATCGAGCGACACCGTCTGGCCCGCGCCGATGACGACGCTCAGAAACACCTCCGAGTTCGTGTTCACAACATCCGGACTGACCATCGGCTTAAGCCTGCCGCCCAAGTCGCGGCCCCCGGCGGGCTTCGCCATCGAGGCGCTCCGGCATCCTGCACCCGACTGCGGAGCGGGGCTTTGAGCCAGGCCCCCCGAAGACAGGCACACGGCGAGCAGCGTCGCTGTGCCGATTCTTGCAACACTTGCGTAGTGCATAAGAGTGGCGATCCTTGCGGCCGGTTTGGAAAATTCCGCCCGCCTGTTCAGGGCATTTCACCAACCACTCGCAGGCACTGCCGAATCAGCCGCTAGGCGATAAAGAAGCCCCCAGCCGCGGCAGAATCTTGCCGCTCCCCGCGGATTTCCGCCATTTTTTCGTCAGACCGCTTTTTCCCGGCAAACTACCTCGGAAACCCTTTAAGATGGAAACCGTGGACCGCACCCCGGCGGCGACCGCATCGCTCCGAAACTGTGACCAAGCCAACCGGACACGACCTGCTCACCAAGCGCCCGCGTCGCGCGCGCCCTATCGGACTGCGGCTCCTGCGCTATCGCCTGGCTGCCCTGATCGCGGTCCTCGGCCCCGGCTTCATCACCGCCAACGTCGATAACGATCCCGGCGGCATTCTGACCTACTCGCAGGCCGGCGCCAAGTACGGCTACGTCCTCCTCTGGACCCTCATCCCCACCACCATCGCCCTCATCGTCGTGCAGGAGATGGCCTCCCGCATGGCCGTCGGCTACCGGCAAAGGCCTCTCCGACCTCATCCGCGAGGAATTCGGCCTGCGCATCACCTTCTTCACCATGGCCGTGCTCGGCCTCGCCGACCTCGGCAACATCTTCGCCGAATTCGCCGGCATCGCCTCCGGCATGGGCATCTTCGGCGTCAGCAAGTACCTTGCGGTCCCGGTCGGCGCCTCCTGGTGTGGGCTGGTCATCGTGCGCGGCACCTACAAGCCGGTGAGAGCGTACTCCTGATCTTCTCGCTGATCTATTTCGCGTATCCCGTCTCGGCATATTCTGGCCAATCCCGATTGGCACACTCGCGCTCACGACACCTTCGTTCCGCAATTCACGTCGCGATCCCGGCTACATCCCCATGATCGTGGGCCTGATCGGCACCACCATCACGCCCTGGATGCAGTTCTACCTGCAGGCCTCGGTGGTCGAAAAGGGCGTCACCGCCCGGCGAATACCCGCTGGCGCGCTGGGACGTGATCATCGGCTGCATCGTCACCGACATCATCGCCTTCTTCATCGTGGTGGCCTGCGCCGCCACCATCTACAAATCCGGCCATGGAGAAATCAACGACGCCGCGCGAGGCCGCCCTGGCCCTCGAGCCCTTCGCCGGAAAGTTCGCCGCCTCCTGTTCGCCCTCGGCCTGGTGAACGCCGGCCTGCTTTCGGCCGCCATCCTGCCCGCTGGCCACGGCCTACAACGTCTGCGAAGGCCTGGGCTTCGAATCCGGCGTCGACCGCCGTTTCTCCGAAGCCCGCATCTTCTACTGCCTCTACACCGGCCTGATTGTCATCGGCGCCGGCTGTCGTGCTGATCCCCGGCCTGCCGCTGCTGAAGCTGATTCTGCTCTCCCAGGTCGCCAACGGCGTGCTGATTCCGCTTCGTCCTGGTCTTCATGCTGCTGCTGATCAACAAGCCCGAACTGATGGGCGAGCACCGCAACGGCCGGTGGCAAAACGCGGTGGCCGTCTCCACCAGCGTCATCATGATCGCCCTGACCATGCTGATGGTCTGGAACGCCGTGCGGGGGTAAGCCGCTTTGCCCTATACTACTCGCATGCCCCGAGTCACCCTCGACCTGCCGGAAGAGCTTTCTAGTTTTTTGGCCGCCTCGGGCCTTGGCATCGAACGCGCCGCCCTCGAAACCATCGCTCTCGAAGCCTACCGCGAAGACAAGCTCTCCACATCTCAATTGCGGCGCTTGCTTGGCTACCACACTCGCATGCAGGTTCATGCCTTATTGAAGGAGCATGGGGTTTATCTTCGTTACGGCGCCGAGGATCTGGAGCACGATCGCCAGGCTGGTGATGCCATCCAGGTACCCCCGGCCGCATGATCGTTATCGCCGATACCACCCCGGTGAACTATCTCGTGCTGATCCGGGAAGTCGATCTGCTCCCTCGCCTTTTCGGTCAGGTCTTGATCCCTCCCGCCGTTCTCGATGAATTGCAAGATCCGGAAACACCGGCCGCCGTTCGAGCCTGGTTGGCTGATGCTCCTTCCTGGCTACAAGTGCACCCCCTCCATTCGCAGCCAGACCCCGGGCTGGATTATCTGGATGACGGCGAGCGGGAAGCGATCGCTTTGGCCGAGGAACTGAAGGCAGACCAGCTCGTAGTGGATGAAATCGACGCCCGCAAAGAAGCTGCGCGCCGCAAGTTGCCCTTCATTGGCACGCTCGGCATTCTACGCAGAGCTGCACAACTCGATCTGATTGATCTCCGTTCCACATTGGCCAGACTCGAGCTAACGAGCTTCTACGTCGATCCGGACCTGATTCGATCGCTTGTGGACGAAGACGCTCAACGGAGGAATCGATGACGATCACTCCCGCCCTATGAAACGGCCACGAACGCAGGGTCTACCCGCCGGCCGCTACTTCACCCGCCACATCGCCACGCCGTGCGCCGCCACCTTCACCGCCTGCGCCTCCTGAACCGGCTCATCCTTATGGGCCCACAGATCGCGGGCATGGGAAGGCTTCTTGAATCCCAGCTCGGCCCACTTCACGGTCACCTGCGCCGCCTCCCCGGCGCGGTTGAACACCGCCACCGCGTGGTCCCCGCCCGCCAGCTCGCGCACCCAGATTTCCTGCCCGCCCGATTGCCACGCCCGCCGGCCTTCCTTGCCCAACCGGTCCTGGTCCACCGCGATCACCTCGCGGTTCATCAGAATGCTCGCGGTCGCCGCCGGCATGTTGCGCAGATCGTTGCCCGCCAACAGCGGCGCGGCCAGCATCGACCACAGGCTCATGTGGGTCCGGTATTCGTCGTCGTTCATGCCGCCGTTGCCGATCTCCAGCATGTCCGGATCGTTCCAGTGGCCCGGCCGCGCGTAGGGCGCATGCTCGTCCTGCGCGAAGCCGATCTTCTCCATGGAGTCGCACGCGTCGCGGATATCGCCCGTCGTCCGCCAGAGATTGCCGCCCACGTCGCGCGCCCCACTTCCACACGTCCGCGAAGCCGTACTGGCACAGGCTGAACACAATCGGCCGCCCCGCCGCCCGCAGCGCATCGCCCATCTTCTGGTACACCGGCTGCATTTCTTCATCGCTGTAAATGTTGCGCGCGCCGCACCAGTCGTATTTCAGATAGTCGATGCCCCAGGCCGCCCATGTGCGCGCGTCCTGTTGTTCGTGCCCGTAAGTGCCCTCGTATCCCGCGCAAGTGTTGGGGCCGGGCGAAGAGTAGATGCCGATCTTCAGCCCCTTCGAGTGAACGTAATCGGCCAGCGCCTTCATGTTCGGAAACTTCCGGTTGGTGGTGATGTTCCCCTGCGCGTCGCGTTCGCCCTCCCAGGTGTCGTCTATATTGATATAGATGTAGCCGGCGTCCCTCATCCCGCTGGAAACCATGGCGTCCGCCATCCCGCGCACCGCCGCATCATCCACCCGTCCGGCGAACTTGTTCCAACTGTTCCAGCCCATCGGCGGCGTCCGCGCCAGCCCGTTATCGGGCACCTTGTGGAGCGCCGGCAGCGGCAGCCGCGCCGGGTATGCCCCCTCGCCCGGCGGAGCGCGGTGAGCCGTCAGCTCCGTAAGCGCCGCATCCGGCCGCCGGCGAGTTCCAATATGCAGCACGTCGCCCTCCAGGCGCCCTTCATATTTCACCGTGCGTTCTTTGTGCCCCGTATCCATCATGCTGCCGGTGATGGTGAAACCATCCGGCCCGCCCGTGCTCTCCTTTACCGCGTAATAGAACTGCCCCACGCGGATGTGCCCCGTGATGCGCGAGCCATCCTGGTGGAGGTCGAAATAAGTCTTGCGAGTGACGCCATCCGATCCGGGATTGGCAACCACCCAGTTTCCCGTCAGGCTGGCGGCGAAAGAGGCGGAGGCGAAAAGGGCGAGGGAAAGGCAAAGTCGCATAAGGTTTACCGGTAAACCAGCATATCAGGAGCAGGCGGCACCGGGAATCACGCCATCCCGCGGATTCACCGCCGGGGAAACGCGGGCGTTTGCCGTGAGCTTTCCAAGCTCCTCCGCGGTTAAGTTCCGCGGCTCAGCGTGCTCCTTCAATCGGTTTGCCAGGCGACCACCGATGTGACGGCCTCCAGTCGATCCACCCAGTTCTGGTCCGGCGCGTTGGGATCCAGTGTGGCCAAAATGGTGAAAAAAATGTGCCGGCGCCACAAGTCGTTAAACTGCCCCGGTGCCGGCGGAGGATGGGTAGTGTCCAGGCACCCGGGATAAATAGCGGTTCGGGTCACCTTCCATGGCGACAGAGTCGGCTCGCCCCCATCGCCCTTCCCGGCCAGAAAATTGGACAGCTTGCTACACTCATCTTGCTTCCGATACTTGACCTGATCGAAAGGCGATGGGGCGGCCGTGTTATTGGTGTTGACTGTTTCAAACCCGTGGCAGCCGGTGCACGAATTGACCGAAAAGGCCAGCCGGTAGTTGTCCGGAACCAGGCCCGTAGCGAACGTTAAGACGTACGCCGCTGCGGGCTGGATCGTTCCAATAGTCGACTGGTAGCCGATACTATCGAGCGAGTAGTTGGCGTGCAGAACGTCGTTCGTCTTCACGAAGTTCGCCAGCTTCTTATCTCTTACGCACTGCGGCATCTTCGGGCTGGGCTGTTGATCCAGTTCCTGATCGATAGGAGGCGGTTGGCTGGACTGAGTCCAATACAGGGCCGCCTGTCCAAAGCGCCAGATCCCGTCGGTCCCGTTAACCCGAATTCTCGCCGAGGCAATCGCCGAGAGCGACGGTCCGCCCAGCGAGGCAATCAGCGCCGACTCCAGGTCGCCCATTCGGTTGGTCGAGTTCTCCAAATGAGTCCAGTAGGGCGCCAGCGCCAGGAACTGGCCCTTCGTCATGGCGGGAAGAACGAATTCCAGAATCACGGTGAGGTAGGGAGCATCGCTGTGGTTGATCCCTGCATAGACAAACCGCACCTCCGCGCCGCACATCTGAGCGTCCTTCCCCATGTTGCCGCCGAGCGGCAGTGGATTGCAGTTAGTGTCGCTGACCTTTGCCAGGTCCATCCGGTTGACCACCGCCAGCAGCCTAAGCGGAATGTTAGCCAAGGTCGGTTCCTGCGGATTCCAAGTCCCTTTGAAAATCCCGAATGCGCCTGTATGGGAACCATTCACCCAATCCACCAGCCACCGCTGCGGTGTCTCGGGACAATTGGCTCCGCAACCCTTGGTCAAGGCCGCACTGATCAGACTTTGAAAGCTCCAGGCGCCGGGCGGGTTGGCAAAATCCGATGCATTGACCACGTCCTTCGACCGGACGATCAGAACCCCGTCAGCGAATTTCACATGTTCCGCCGGGTCCAGCGACACCCGCCCCACAGCCAGGCGCAGCTTGTTCACAACGCCTGGCGCGGTGAGCGACCGATCGGGCGCAAAGCGGATTTCCGCGGGCTGATACAGGACAACCATCGTCGCGGCGAGCATACTCACCGCGACGACTGTCAATATCCAATACCGGTAGCTCATGGTTACGCCGCAGGGGGCTGGAGGTTGGCGGCCGGGTGCGTGTGCCCCGCCCACTCGACCGCGATATCGTTGCAGTCGGGCACCCAACTGCCATCGCATACGGTCTGGCAACCGAGATAGGTCGCTGAAAAACCCACCTCTCCGGCATCTGGCTGAAACGCCTCAAATACGGCCTGGAGATCGTCGCCAAACAACGGGCCGAAGCCATAGGTATCGAATACAGGACTACTGCCGCCATTGCTATTGACGAACAGATCCAAGAGGTTCTGATCGAGCACCAGCGCGCCGAGCGCCCGATAGAAATCCGGCGTCTTATCTGATGGATCGAAAGGTGGCGTCTGGCCGGCAAACTTTTGCTGGAGCGTCGCCGCAAGCTTGTTCATGTCGTCAATGAACCCATTTTGAGTCATGGCGTACACGACCTCTCCAAGAGCCATCAGAGATATCGGCTTAGCGACCTTTAACGAAACCACGTAGCGCAGGTTCATATAATCCGTGGGTGGAATATCCATCCTCCGCATCCGTACGGGCGGGGTAGCCGTGTCATTCTTTTCCTGATACGGCATGGCCACCGTGCCAGAGAAATTGCCGTTAAAGACCGCGCCCCGGAAGTCGTCATCCGTCACCAGGCGCCCGAAAATTTCCCATAGATCAAGCATCGTTTTTCTCTCCTTGTGCATGAGTTGTCTCTACTAACCGCTGGTATTCGCGCTCCACCCCTCTCATCACCGAGTACCCGCCCGCGTGCAATCGCCAGCTATCCCGCACCCGCTCATAAAGGCGCATGGAATCCCTGAAACGGGACAAACTCGTCAAACATTGGGCCTGCGCGATACGGCCAAGCACCACCATCGCCGGAAAAAAGCGGCGCAGCACCGCTCCGCGCCGTGCTTCGATCCTATCGAGCGTCGCCAGTGCCTCTTGGATATCTCCCTCGTGCTGCTGCCACTGAGCCAGCGAATACAGAGTGAGCGGGTCGGGCCACAGCCCCTTGGCCACCCCGAAAAGTGACGAGGTTTGCGATTTGTCCCGATCGCCCAGCAGCACCGCCTCCAGATGGGCTCGCGCACCCTGGCTTTGCGTGGAGGGCCAGCGCCGCTCGATCTCCCGCAACCGCTCCAGCACCACCGCAACCCACCGCGGATCGCCGATAGCGTCCGCCAGCAATCCGCACTCCCGTAACGGTTGCAGCCAGGCGGGCGACGGATCGAGCCGCGCCAACGCCTCCACCTGCTCTCCGGCACGCGCCGGTTCGTCCATCAGAAAGGCCAGCCAGCCGATCCAGACCCGCCGGATCTGCAGGAGCCGTTCCTCACCCCGCGCGATGTCCCATGCCATGTCCGAGGCCAGGCGCGTGCTCGCTTCCCGGAACTGCCCTGTCATGATCAGCGGCTCGCACTCCAGCAGCCGCGCATCCCGCTCCAATTCGGGTCTCTGGCCCATTCTTTCGGCGGCCGCGCTCGCGTGAGCGTAGTCGTCCAGCCCTAGATAAGCAAGGCTGAGATTGAACTGCAGCAAAGGTGGATCGCCCAGTTGTTCCTGCCACTGCTTTGCCGCCGCCACCGCTTCTTCAAAACGGCCCGCTTCAACATGATTCGCAATCAACTCGCTGGCATTGTTGACGCTCGATGGATCCAGTTCCAGGGCGCGCCGGTTAAACGGCAGCGCGTCGTTCGGTCGGCCCAGCCAAGTCATCGCCAAGGCGGTGCTGCGTTGAAATGTCGCCTCTTCCGGGAACCGGGCAATCAGTTCGCGGCACGATTGAAGCGACGATTCATCATCCCCGGTGATGTGAAAGTACCGCGACTCGATCCACAGACGTTCGCGATCCGGAAGCCCCTTTCGCAGCGCGAAGGCCCGCTCGTACGATGGAATCGCCTGATATACCTGGTCGCTCGCCGCCAGCGTGAGACCGCGCCGCAAATGGGCCATCGCGAATTGCGGATCGAGCCGAATAGCCTCGTCGAATAACGCCAGCGCCGGCGCGGAGTGGGCCTGCTCGTATTCGCCGATTCCCTGGAAATACACCTCCACTGCCTCTGGCACCGCCGACGTCACCCGCGCCAAAGGAACGCTCGCCGCCAGCGATCCCGCGCTCTCCCCCAACTCCCGCCGCAGCCGCAGCGCCGTACGGTCCGCCAGCTTTACCACCTGCCGCCCGTCGTCCACTTCTTCGGAAATCCGCAGCGCCGGCTTGTTCTCGCCCTGCGCAAACACCTGCAACACCAACCGCAGTCCCTGGCCAGCCGTTTCCACCGCGCCCTCAATCGCCAGCGCCCCCTCGCGCGCCGCCAGCGCCAGCAGACCGGTCGTGTCCGCGGGTAATTGCGGCTGGTACTTCAGCATCCGCAGCAGCGCCCGGATGCGGTCGTCCGCCATCACCATCAGCAATGGCGATTGCCGCAGCGCCGTCAACAACAAGTCCCGCACCGCCAACGCGCTGCGCGCCCCGCCAGGCCGGAATCCGTTCACCGCTATGCGTTGCCGGCTGGCCAGCACAATGGGCCGCCGCGAAAGCAGCGCGTACGACCATGCCGCCGCCACCGCTGCCGCCGTCGCGCCGCCCGCAATCCACAGCCGTCGCGTCAGCCCGCCGCCCAGCTCGCGCACCACTGCGTCCAGCGTCGCCGGCCGGTCTTCCGCCCGCTCCGCCGCGCACTGCGCCGCCAGTCGATGACCCGGCAACAGTTCCCCCAGAACCTTCCCATAGGCATAAATGTCGGTGCGCACGCTGGCCGGCGCACCCGCCAGAAGTTCCGGCGCCATGTATCCGCGAGTGCCACCCTTGAGCGAGCGGCTCCCCGCCCCGCCTTCCGCGGCGCCCTCAGGAACTCCTGTATCCTCCTGGGACGCCCCCGCAAACGCCCGCGCCAGGCCGAAATCCGTGATTACCGCCGACGGCCGGTCCGCCGGTCCCGTCAGAATCACGTTCGACGGTTTGAAGTCGCAGTGCACGATGTTCGCCCGGTGCGCCGCCGCCAGACCCTCGGCCAGTTCCAGCGCAATCCGCCGCCGCACTCGCTCCGGCGCGGCCGCCCGTGGGGTGCCTTCCGCAGTCCCCAGCCAATCGCTCAGCCGCACCCCCTCCAGGTACTCCATGGTGAAAAACGGAGTCCCGCCTGCGTCGAAAATATCGTTGATCCGGCAGACGTGCGCGTGCGTCACCCGCCGCGCGTTCCGCACCTCGGCCAGGAACCGCCGCGCGATCGCCGGGTCGGCCGCCAGGTCCCGCCGGATGGTCTTCAGCGCCACCTTTTCGTGCAGCACCGCGTCATACGCCAGGTAGACTTCGCCCATCCCGCCGGCCCCCAGCGGCCCCTCCACGGTGAACCGCCCGGCTAGCACCTGCCCCAACTCAAACCGCGCCGCCGGCGGACCGGTCAGTTGGCGCACCACCGTCAGGGTGTCCAGGAAACCCTGTCCGGCCGCGCGCTGGCCGTCCTGCCACAAGCGCCGTACCAGCGCGGCCAACTCCCGGTCCGGTTCCGCCAGCAGCACCGCTTCGGGGTCTTCCGCCTCCGTCACCCGGTCGAAAAGCGCCTCGGCACGAATCCACAACTCGGGAGAAATGGGGCGGCGCTTCCGCGGCATCGTCTCTGTAGCAGGCGGATTCGCCGGTCCACAAGGGACATCCGTCCTGGCGCCAGGGACATTCGTCGGCCCGTTATTGGCAGAGTTCCCCACGCAGCCACCCCACCGCCATCTGCCAGTCGCGCTTTACGGTCTTCGACGAAACCCCTAGCACACCGGCAATCTCTTCTTCGGTCAATCCGCCGAAATACCGCATTTCCACCACCTTGGCGGCCCGCGGCGCAAATTCCGCCAGGCGCTCCAGGGCTTCGTGAAGGGCGTCGATCTCGGTACACCGCTCGGGCGAGACGATCAATGCCTCGTCCAGTTCGATCCGCACGCCCGCCCGCTTGGCCGCCGCCCGCTGCCGGGCGTAGTCCACCAGAATCCGCCGCATGCCCCGGGCGGCCAAACTGAAGAAATGCGCCCGGTTCTGCCAGTCGATCTGCGGCCCGGCCATCAGCTTCATGTAGACCTCGTTGACCAGCGCCGTTGCCTGCAAGGTGTGCTCGGGCCGCTCGCCCCGCAGGCAGGCCCGGGCAATCTTGTGGAGTTCCCGGAAGACGTGACGGAACAGCTCCGCTTCGGCCTCTTTGTCGCCGCGCGAAAACCGCTGCAGCAGCTCAGTCATATCGGCGGCGGCCATATTGGGAGCGATTATATAGGATAAGGTGCCGAAACGCACCCCCGGTCACCAAGGCCGCCGGCTAGCCGCATCCGTATTTTCAGCTACTTGGAAGCGCGAAAGCCGGGCATGGCTGTGTCGCCGTGCTATACCGGAGACGGGGAAAGGAGCGCTTGCCCCGGATCGCATCCGCGCCCACAAATAAAAATGCCGAACGAACCCATTTTTCCGCGCCATCCGACAGAGACGAAACGTTTTACTGCCCGCCGCACGAACCCGTTCGGCAATCTCGCGGCCTTACCCGCCGGCGCCCCGCGTCGCGCTCTTCCTCCGCAAACTCCGCGCCCGCAATTTGGGTTCGTTCCACGTTTCTTTCGCGAACTCCGTGCTTCTCTCGAAAATGCCAGGCTACTCCACCCCTACCCACCCCTGGCTTGCCGGAGCCCCCGTTGGTCCTATTTTCATACGGCGGGAGTGGCGCGCTTCATGGACAACCCCAGAAACTCCGCTCCCCCAATTTGGGTTGGTTCCACGTTTTCTCCGCGAACCCGTACCCTTCTCGAAAATGCCAGGCTACTCCACCCCTGCGACCCTGGCTTGCCGGGACCCCCGTTGGTCCTATTTTCAAACCGGCGGGTGTCGCGCGCCTCATGGACGGCTTCACAGACTCCGCCCCCGCAATTTGGGTTCGTTCCGCGTTTTCTCCGCGAACCCCGTGCCTTTCTCGAAAATGCCCCGCTACCCACCCTCGCCTTGCCGGACCCCCCGTTGCGCCTATTTTCATACCGGCGGATGTCGCGCGCCTCATGGACCGCCCCAGAAACTCCGCTCCCCCAATTTGGGTTCGTTCCACCTTTTCTCCGCGAACCCCGTGCCTTTCTCGAAAATGCCCCGCTACCCACCCTCGCCTTGCCGGACCCCCCGTTGCGCCTATTTTCATACCGGCGGATGTCGCGCGCCTCACGGACAGCCCCAGAAACTCCGCTCCCCAATTTGGGTTCGTTCCACGTTTTCTCCGCGAACCCCGTGCCTTTCTCGAAAATGCCCGGCTACCCCACCCCCGCCGGCTACCCACCCTGGCTTGCCGGAACCCCCGTTGGGACTATTTTCATACCGGCGGATGTGGCGCGCCTCATGGACAGCCCCAGAAACTCCGCTCCCCCAATTTGGGTTCGTTCCACCTTTTCTCCGCGAACCCCGTGCCTTTCTCGAAAATGCCCGGCTACCCCACCCCCGCCGGCTACCCACCCTGGCTTGCCGGAACCCCCGTTGGGACTATTTTCATACCGGCGGGTGTGGCGCGCCTCATGGACGGCCCCGCAAACTTTGCTCCGCAATTTGGGTTCGTTCCACCTTTTCTCCGCGAACCCCGTGCCTTTCTCGAAAATGCCCGGCTACTCCACCCCTACCCACCCTGGCTTGCCGGAACCCCGTTGGTCCTGTTTTCATACCGGCGGATGTCGCGCGCCTCATGGACGGCTCCGAAACTCCGCTCCCCCCAATTTGGGTTCGTTCCACGTTATCTCCCCTCCCGCGGCGGCTCTCTCGAAACATCTCCAGACGGCTCCAAAAGTCCGACACAGGGAGTGCCCACGGGGCCCGATGGGCGCGGAAACAATCCGCGGACGAGACTTCGGCCTCTCTTCGCCCTCCTCCGCGTCTCCGGCCAAGAAGGATATTCGGTATGCTCCATATCCAGGTCGCGATCCACAGGAAATTGGCCATGGTGGCAGGTTGGGCACAGTAGTAGGGCCGCTGGACCTGGGTGGAACCCAATACGGAAAGCAGTTGCTTCGAATCGGGCACCAGTGGGCACGCTGGATTTCGCGTGGCTGGCGTTTCCAGATATCTCGGCCAATGGCTTCGGCCGTGCGTTCCACAGCTTTGGTTGTGACACAAAGATCGGCCAGGCGGTTCAGTTGTGCCCGTCCACGCCGAAAGGGAGGCTCATGGCCTGGCTCATGGCCCGGCTAGCTGGGGCCATCATGCGACGAACCCAGGGGAAACCCCTCGGGTCTCGCCTCCCTCTGCCGCCTTGAGTTCTGGTTTTCTTCGCGTTTCCTTCGCGAACTCCGTGTCTCAGCGGTTAAGACGAGGTCCCCGTACTCCGCAATACCCGCCCCGCCACTGTACATGCGCTATCGTAAACTTGGAGTGTCTGAATCCTACATACGCGCCTGCAACATCTCTAAGGTGTACCGTTCGGGTTCCGCGGACCTGGTGGTCTTCGCCGGGCTTTCGCTGGAGGTCGAACGGGGTGAAATGCTGGCTCTGGTTGGGGAATCCGGTGCCGGAAAGTCGACCCTCCTGCACCTCTTGGGCGGTCTGGACACGCCTTCGGAAGGTACGATATACTACGGTAGTAAGGAGATTTCAGGTCTCGCTGACACGGAGCGAGCCGAGTTCCGCAATCGGGAAATTGGGTTCGTTTGGCAAATTCACTACCTCCTGCCCGAGTTCACGGCCCTGGAGAATGTGATGATGCCATTGCTGATCCGGGGAATGCCGCCAGCGCGCGCCGCCCTGGAATCGGAAGCGAGGTTGGATGAGGTTGGGCTTCGGGATCGGGCGTGGCATCGCGCCGGGGAACTGTCGGGAGGCGAGCAGCAGCGCGTCGTGCTGGCGCGCGCCCTGGTGGGCAAACCTTCCGTCCTGCTGGCCGACGAACCAACTGGGAATCTCGATTTCCGGACCGGCGAGATGATCTTCGAACTGCTCGAAGGCTTGCACCGGTCCCATCAGCTCACATCGGTTTTCGTCACTCATAATTTGTCGTTTGCGCAGCGTTGTACCCGGGTACTGAGCATGGATAAAGGCGGTTTGGTACCTGGCCAAACCTCCGGTTCGCAACCCGGCGGCAGACCGGAGTATCTTTAAAGTCAAGGGGGCGTCACATTCTATGTTCGAGCGTTACACGGAGAAGGCGCGAAGAGTGATCTTCTTCGCGCGCTACGAGGCCAGCCAGTTCGGGAGTCCCTATATCGAAACCGAACACCTGCTCCTCGGATTGCTGCGGGAAGACAAGGCGCTGGCGAATCGCTTCCTGCGTTCGCATGCTGCCGTCGAATCCATCCGTAAGCAGATCGAAGGGCATACCACCATCCGCGAAAAGGTCTCCACTTCCGTGGATCTGCCCCTCAGCCATGAGTGCAAACGCGTTCTGGCGTATGGCGCCGAAGAGGCCGAACGCCTGAACCACAAGCACATCGGGACCGAGCACCTGCTGCTAGGGCTTGTTGCGCGAGGAAAAGTGCTTCGCGGCCGAAATTTTACATGAGCGCGGTCTGCGCCTCTCCACCATCCGTGAGGAGCTGGCCCGTTCGCAGAGTGAAAAGGTAGCCTCCGCGCGGCCCAAGGAAAGTTCGCTGCTGGCCGAATTCAGCCGCGACCTCACCCAGGCCGCTATGGATAATACCCTCGACCCCCTCATCGGCCGCGACTACGAACTGGAACGCGTGGTGCAGATTCTGTGCCGCCGCACCAAAAACAACCCCGTCCTGATCGGCGAGCCGGGCGTGGGAAAAACCGCCATCGTCGAGGGTCTCGCGCAGCGCATCGCCGAGGGCGACGTTCCCTCCTTCCTGGCCGACAAGCGCATCCTGGCGCTGGATCTTTCCCTGATCGTCGCCGGCACCAAGTACCGCGGCCAGTTCGAAGAGCGCCTCAAGACCATCATGAAGGAGCTGATGGAGAACCAGAACGCCATCATCTTCATCGATGAGCTGCACACCCTCGTGGGCGCCGGTTCGGCCGAAGGCTCCCTGGATGCCGCCAACATCCTCAAGCCGGCTCTTTCCCGCGGCGAAATCCAGTGCATCGGCGCCACCACCCCATCGGAATTCCGTAAGTCCATCGAGAAGGATCGCTCGCTTGAGCGCCGCTTCCAGGCGGTCAAAGTGCCGCCGCCCAGCGAAACCGACGCCGTGAAAATCCTGTTCGGCATCAAGGACCGCTACGAGAAGTTCCACGCCGTGGCTTACACCGACGATGCCATCGAAACCGCCGTCTACACCTCCAGCCGTTACATTCCGGACCGTTTCCTGCCCGACAAGGCCATCGACCTGATCGATGAAGCCGGCGCCCGCGTGAAGCTCCGGCAGACCACCCTCCCCGCCGACCTCGCCGACATCCAGAAGCGCATCAAGTTCATCGTGCACCGCATGGAAAACGCCATCGCCAACCACGAGTTCGAGAAGGCCCGCTTCTACAGCGACGAGGAACGTAAGGAGCGCGAGCACATGCGCCAGCTCCGCGAAAAGTACAACCTCGACGACTCCTCCACCGGCTGCGTAACCAAAGATGACATTGAGGACGTGGTGGCCCGCTGGACCGGCGTCCCCATGACCTCCATCAAGGAAGAGGAAATCACCAAGCTCCTGCGCATCGAAGAGGAGCTGCACAAGCGTGTCATCAGCCAGGAGAAAGCCATTTCCGCCTTGGCGCGCGCCATCCGCCGTTCCCGCGCCGGCCTCAAAGCCAGCAGCCGGCCGGCCGGCAGCTTCCTGTTCCTGGGTCCCACCGGCGTCGGCAAAACCGAGGTCGCCCGGGCCCTCGCCAGCTTCCTGTTCGGCAGCGAGAAAAGCCTGGTGCGCTTCGACATGTCCGAGTACATGGAGAAGCATTCGGTTTCCAAGCTGATCGGTTCGCCGCCCGGATACGTGGGCTACGAAGAGGGCGGCCAGTTGACCGAGCGCGTCAAGCGCAACCCCTACTCCATCATCCTGTTGGATGAAATCGAGAAGGCCCACCCGGATATCTACAACATCCTGCTCCAGGTCTTCGAAGACGGCCAGTTGACCGACGGCCTCGGCAACCAGGTGGACTTCAAAAACACCATCATCATCATGACCTCCAACCTGGGCGCGCGGTTCCTCGAAAAGCGCGGCCACCTGGGCTTCTCGGCGCCGCAAGGCGAAGGCGTCTCCGCCAAGATGGAAGACATGGTCCGCGGCGAAGTGAAGAAGGCTTTCAACCCGGAATTCCTCAACCGCCTGGACGAAATCATCCTCTTCAGCTCGCTCACCGACGACGATCTGATCCAAATCATCGATCTGATGGTGCAGCAGGTCAATTCCAACCTGGTGGCCAAGCAGGTCAAGATCCGGCTCTCGCCGGACGCCTCCAAGTACATCCTCGAAAAGACCTGCGGCGACCGCAGCTACGGCGCCCGGCCCCTGCGCCGCGCGCTCCAGAAGTACATCGAGGACCCGCTCTCGGAGTCGCTGATCCAGGGCACGCTTCCCCGCCCTGCGGAACTCGAAGTCTACCTGGGCGACACCGGCATCTTCTATCGCACGATCAACCCCGAAGGCGAAGCCGCCGTCACCGCCGGCGCCCCCGCCGAAGTCCCCGCCGGCACGCTGCTGTACACGTTCTGAATCTCCGCGGCGGCCTCCCAGCACCAACCGGAGGCCGCCGCGAGACGCATTCCTCCCAAGGTACGCCGGGCGGCAAGCCCTGCGAATCCCGGCGTTCCAACAGCCACCAAACCGCGCGCTGGCCCAGGGCAGGTAAAGCCTGAGGTGGTGCAACGGCCCACGTGCCGCGGAACCCCTCTCCGCCGGTGCCGCAAGTCAGCGGCCAGAGGGCCGTGGAACCTCCGCCGGCATCGCGAGCCCCTGAAAGCCTCCCTGCCCAACGCCGCCGAACCACACACCGCCGCGGGCCGACCACTCGCGCCGTGGTATGAGTGGATGGCGCAACGGCCCACGCCGCGGAACCCCGTTCCGCCGGCCCGCGAGGTCCTGCAGATTCTTACGGCCCAGCGCCGCCCAACCACACACCGCCGCGGGCCGACCACTCGCGCCGTGGTATGAGTGGAAGTATGCTCCGGGTCGGGACGCTGCTGCTGGTGGCCACCTGTGCGGCCGCTCAGGAGGGGCCGACCTTCACCCGCGACATCGCGCCCATCATCTACCAGAACTGCTCCCCATGCCACCATCCCGGGGAAGTCGCGCCGTTTTCGCTGCTGAGCTATACCGACGCGAAGAAGCGCGCGGCGCAGATCGCCACCGTGACGCACAGCGGCTATATGCCACCCTGGCTGCCCGAGGCGGGCTACGGCGATTTCGCGGGCACGCGGCGGCTGACCGCGGAGCAAATCCGGCTGATCGGCGATTGGGCGGCGGCGGGAGCGCCCGAGGGTCCCCCAGGTGCACCAGCGCCTCCGCGGTTCGAGGGCGGCTGGCAATTAGGCCCGCCGGACCTGGTGCTCGAGGCGCCCGCGCCGTTCCCGCTGCCTGCCTCCGGCCCGGACGTGTTCTGGAACTTCGTCTTCCGCGTGAACCTGCCCGCCACGCGCTATGTGAAGGCCATCGAAATCCGCCCCGGCAACCGCCGCCTGGTACACCACGCCAATCTGCTGGTGGACCGAACGGCCTCGGCGCATCGCCAGGAATCCTCGCCGGGCAGCGGCTTTCCCGGCATGGAGGTGACGCTGTTCCGCAGTCCCTTCGACCCCGACGGCCATTTCCTGTTCTGGAAACCGGGCAGCACGCCGCACGTGGAACCGCCCGGTTTCTCCTGGCGCCTCGACCCCGGCGATGAGCTGGTGCTCAATGCGCACCTGCAGCCCTCCGGAAAACCCGAGCAGGTGCGGCCCGCCATCGGGCTGTATTTCACCGACCAGCCGCCGCGCCGTTTTCCGCTGCTGGTGCAACTGGAAAACGACGACGCCCTGCACATCCCGGCCGGCGTGCGGGACTTCCCGATCTCCGACGATTTCCGGCTGCCCATGGACGTGCAGGTACTGGCCGTTTATCCGCACGCGCACTATCTCGGCAAAGTGCTGGAAGCCTACGCCACCTTGCCCGATGGCGCGCGCCGCTGGCTGATCCGGATTCCCAACTGGGATCCCAACTGGCAGGCCGTCTATTACTATCGCCAGCCGCTGGTGCTGCCCGAGGGATCGGTGATCTCGATGCGCTACCACTACGACAACTCGGCCGATAACGTGCGCAATCCGAACCAGCCGCCGCGCCTGGTGGAAAGCGGCAACCAATCCACCGACGAGATGGGCCACCTGTGGCTGGAACTGCTGCCGGTGGGGACCGGCGACCATCGCCTGGAATTGCAGGAAGCCGTGATGCGCCACCGCCTGGAGAAGCACCCGGACGATTTTTCGGCGCGCTTCAACCTGGGCGCGGTGCTGCTGGCCCGCATGAATGCGCCCGAAGCGGTGGGCATGCTGGAGACGGCCCTGCGCCTGCAGCCCGGCAACGCTCCCGGGAATGCCGAGGCGCACGATATGCTGGGGTCCGCCTACATGCGGCTGGGCCGCACCGCCGAAGGCATGGCGCAGTTCCGGCTGGCGCTGAGCCTGAATCCGGACCTTTCGGCGGCGCGCTGGAATCTGGCCAACGCGCTGGTAGCCGCGGGCAAACTGGAAGAGGGCATCGCGGATTTGCGCAAGCTCTCGGCCGCCGGCGCCGCGAGTCTGCCGGATGAAGAGAAAGACGCCGCTGGTGGACGCCTGGCGCGGGCCCTGGCCGAGAGCGCGCGGCAATTGGCGGCCCACGGCTACTGGCACGAGGCCGCCGCGCGCTATCGCGAGGCCACCACCCTCGAGCCCGCCGATGCCCCGCTGTGCAACGAGTTCGGAGAGCTGCTGATGGGCCACGGCGACCTGCCCGGCGCTCTGGAGCAATTCGACCGCGCCCTGGCCATCGACCCCAACAACGAGGAAGCTCGCCAGAACCGCGAGATGGTCCAGCGCCATATCGGGAAATAGAATCAATCAGTAAGGCTTGGCGCTGTTGCGGATCGGGCTTCGCCGGAGCCGCGCGGAATCGGCGGGGGCGCGGTGACACGGTACAAGCGGCTCCCTGTTCTGTCTCGCCCGCCCCGAGGTCACTTCCGCGCGGTGTCCCTTGGCCGCGGCCGTGCAGAATCACCCACCCTGGGACCCCTCCCGTACGGCGCGCGGTGCCGCGCGGAATCGTCCACCCTGCGACCCTTCCCGTACGGCGCGCGGTGCCGTGCGGCGGCACGGTACAAAATGCCTCCCCGTACCGTTTCGCCCGCCCTGAGGTCGCTTCCGCGCGGCGCCCCCTGGCCGCGGCCGCGCGGAATCACCGGCCCTGCGACCCTTCCCGTACGGCGCGCGGTGCCGTGCGGCGGCACGGTACAAAATGCCTCCCCGTACCGTTTCGCCCGCCCTGAGGTCACTTCCGCGCGGTGCCCCCTGGCCGCGGCCGCGCGGAATCGTCCACCCTGCGACCCTTCCCGTACGGCGCGCGGTGCCGTGCGGTGGCACGGTGCAAGCTGCTTCCCCGCGGCCGCGCCGCCCTTGGCACTCGCCTGCGCGGCGCTGGGTGGCGCGCGGCCGGGACCGTTTGCTGCGGCCGTGCGGAACCGCCCACCCGGCGACGGCTCGCGTGCAGGCGCGGAGCGCCGGGTGGGCGGTTGGCCTCCGCGCGGGGTGCAATCCGGGGAAGGGAGGTCTGGGATGATCGAAAGATGCACAATCCCGGTTTCGATCCAGGCCTCACGCAACAGTTCACCGCGCCGTTCCGGCGGGTCATCAACCGAGACGGCAGCTTCAACGTGCACCGCCGCGGCGTCACCTGGCGCGACTTTCACCCCTACCTGCTGCTGATCAACATGAGCTGGACCAGCTTCCTGGCATCGCTGTTTCTGGGCTACACAGTGGTCAATACGGTGTTCGCCTGCGTCTATTTCAGCCTCGGCCCGGGCCACCTTGCGGGGGCCGAGGCGCCCACTGCCATGGGCCGCTTTCTGAACTGCTTCTTCTTCAGCTCCCACACTCTCACCACGGTCGGATACGGCAATATCGCGCCGGCTAGTTTGGGGTCCAACCTGGTGGCGACCTTTGAGGCGCTGGTGGGCGTGCTCGGGTTTGCCGTGGCCACCGGCCTGCTGTTCGGCCGCGTTTCGCGCCCCTCTGCGCGCTTCGGATTCAGCGAGAACATGATTGTGGCGCCGTACCAGGAGGGACATAGCCTGCAGTTCCGGGTGGTCAACCGGCGGAGCAATTCGCTGGCCGAGTTGCAGGCCCGGTGCCTGCTGATGACCGTCGACAACGATGGCGGAACTCCCAAGCGCAAATACGAACTGCTGCGGCTGGAGCGGCCGGACGTGCTCTTTCTGGCGCTCACCTGGACGGTGGTGCATCCGATCGACCGGGAGAGCCCACTGTGGGGCAAAAGCGCCGCCGACCTGGCCCGGCTGCAGGCCGAGGTGCTGATACTGATCAAGGCCTATGACGACACCTTCAGCCAGACCGTGGTGGGACGCTACTCCTACCGCCACGACGAGATTGCCTGGGACAAACGCTTCGCCCCGGCCTTCTTTGTGGACGACCAGGGGGACTTGGTGCTGGAGGTGCATAAGGTCGGGCTGATGGTTTGAAGGAATGACTCCAGCTTTCACGCCTGTGAAGGCTGCGCCCAGTTTTCCGTTACCTTAGTGCATGTTCTAATAAAAGTTCGGCTTATGCGTTCGTACGGTATGGTGTTCTTTGTGTCGGCCGCTGCGGCGTTGGGCGCCGCGAGCCGCCCCGCGGTGCGGACTGCTCCGCCCGCCAGCGCGCAGGCCGCGCTGGCCGGTTTGCCGCTCCGTTTTGAGGCCAACCACGGCCAGTTCGACTCCGCCATCCGCTATGTGGCGCGAGCTGGGAATTACAATCTCCTGTTCACGGCGAAGGGTCTCCTGTTTTCGGTCCCCGGTTCGGCTCCGGTGAGCCTGGCGCTCGCCAACTCCAATCCACAGGCCGTCATCGAGCCGCTCGACCCGCTGGCGGGCCGCACCGATTACTTTATCGGCCGCCGCCAGAACTGGCACACCGGCGTGCCGAATTATGGCCGGATCCGCTATCGCTCGGTCTATCCGGGCGTGGACGTGGTCTATTACGGCAGCCATAACCTGCTGGAATACGATTTCGTGGTCCAGCCCGGCGCCGACCCGTCCGCGATCGCTTTGCAGTTTGACGGAGCAGTGCAAGCCCACCTTTCCCCCGAGGGCGACCTGGTGCTGGAGACGGCCGGGCGGAAATTGCTGCAGCACGCGCCGTACATCTACCAGGAGGACCGTTCGGGCGCCCGCCGCGAGGTTTCCGGCGGCTATCGTTTGCTGGCCGATGGCACGGTGAAACTGCGGCTGGGGCGGTACGACCACTCCAAAATGCTGGTGGTCGACCCGGCAGTTGAATATTGCACCTACATTGGCGGGAATGGACAGGACCAGGTGAACGCCGCCAAGCTGCTGCCGAATGGCCTTCTGTATATCGCCGGCCAGACGGACAGCGGCCAGATCCCGTACATCAACGGCGCCTACAATAACGACTACACCGGATTGACCGACGTCTTCCTGCAAATTTTGAATACCACTCCCGCGGGCGGCTACCAGCAGGTCTATTCTTCCTACATCGGCGGCAGCAGCGACGATATCCCGCTGGGGCTGGACGTGGACGCGAGCGGCATTTTTTACGTCACCGGCTGGACCACCTCCTCGGACTTCCCCATGGCTGGGAATTCTTATCAGACAACCGGAGGTGCGACCAACCAGGGGGCTTTCGTGTTTCAGCTCAACCCGGCGCTGTATGGCGGCATCTCGCTGCTCTACTCGAGCTACCTGTCCGGGACTACCGGCGCGGACGAGGCGACGGGCATTGCGGTGGACGCCAATCAGAACATGTACATGGTTGGCACGGCGCGTTCCAGCGATTTTCCGGTCAGCCTGAACGCCTTTCAATCCGCCTTGTGGGGGCCTTCGGACGTTTTTATCGCGGAAATGAATCCCAACACCGGCAGCCTGACCTATTCCAGCTATGTGGGCGGCGAGGATGAGGACTTCGGCGAGAATATCCTGTTGAGTACCAACAACCTGGTGTATTTCACCGCGTCCACCTTCTCGACCGAGTACGCCATGGCGGGATACCAGTATTCGGCCAATCCTTTCGGCGGAGAAGATGCCATTCTCGGAGTTATGGACCTGACCAAGCAGGGCTTGGCCACGCTGGTGTATTCGACTTACTTCGGGGGCGCCGAGAACGACGCGGTATCGGGGCTGGCCTTCGATCCGAACGGCAACGCGATCATGACCGGCTATACCATCTCACCGAATTTCCCGGTAACTCCCGATGCCGTGCAGAGCACATATGGCGGAGATACCGATGCGTGGGTAGCGGTGATCAATCCGAATCTGCCGTTCACTTACGGGCTTCTCTACTCCAGTTACCTGGGCGGCAGCGCCGGCGACGCGGGCACCTGGGTGACCAGCGATGCGGCCGGTGACATCTACGTAACCGGATATACGCTGTCTCCGAATTTTCCGGTAACCAGCAATGCCGTGCAAGGGACCTGGCCGGGCGGGACCAATACGTTTGTCACTGAGCTGGTTCGCGGCTCGAAGGGCCTGGTCTTTTCCAGTTACATCGGCGGAACCAGCGACTACATGCCCATGTCGCTGGCTGTTACGGCGAACGGAAGCACGTTGTTTGTGGCCGGGTACGGGGGCATCGGCCTGCCCACTTCGCCGGCCTCGTATCAGGGTGGTTACGCAGGCGGGATCAGCGACGGATTCGTGCTGGTGATTGGCGGATTGCCATCGCCCGCCACCACACCCGACGGGCGGCCGGTGATCCGGAAGGGCAGCTCCCGGCCCACAACTTCTAAGAATTCTCAGTAGCCTTTTCCGCTGACGGTTACCGCTGCACCCGGGCCGATTGGCCGGCCTTGAACACACGTATTTCCTTGCGCCTTCCGCGGAACCCGTTCCGCCCGCCCTTGGCGTCACCGATTACGCAAACGGTTCTTCCAACTAATCCGATGATTGGCGACTTCTCCGGCGTCGCTCCACGAATTGCGACGGCCCACGCCATTCGGATGGCAGCGACACCGGCCATTCGAGTGCGCGTTGAATTGCCGCCCACGAGCCGCGACGGTCTAAAACACACCGGAGGCCGCCGGAATGGCCATTTGATTCCTGGTAATCACGGCTGGCGCGCGCCCATAATCGTAGATCCGGCGGTTGCAGCCCCGCGGAGGCAGCGGCCCTGCGCTGCAGCCAGTTGCAGATAAACCGCTTGTCACCCGGAAGGCGATCTGCGCCGCAGTTGGAAATTGGTGGCGCCAATGGCCCTCCGCGGTGGGGCGGCTGGCTAACTGCCGGATTTAGGATCATGCAAACCTGACGAGGGCGACGGTGAGACTGCTTGCGGAGAAATTTTGGGCCCGGCCAATGCGAAGCCGCACCCTGATGGCGAGTGCCGCGATGATTGTCTCGATCGCATTGGCAGATTGGTGGACTCCCACCTATGTGTCGCTTGGGTTTCTCTACTTGTTTCCCATCATGCTGGCGGCTGGGTTCCTTCCCCGTCGGGCGCTTTTGGCGCTGGCGATCCTTTGCGCCGCGCTAAGTGAGACATTCAGCTCACTTGACCTGGAGGGAAGGGCCGGCCGTTTGGTTCTGGAGACGCTGGCGCTGGCAGGGTGTGGTCTGTTCGTCTCGGAATTGCTTCGTAACCGGCGCCTCGGCCGGGAGACCGAGGCGCGGCTTCGGGCCCTGTTCGAGACCAGCCCGGCGGCCATTGTCACCTTGGACCAGCTTGGGACGATTGAAGCGGCCAATCGGGCGGCCGCCGAGCTTTTGGTTCCCTGTAACAATCTTGTGGGGCAATCGATTGCCTCCTACCTGCCGGAGTTACAAAAGGCACTGCGGCCCGAGGCGGGCGCACAGTTCCGCGCCTCCATGCGCTGCCCAGTATGCCGCGGCAATGGGGAATCTTTCGTCGCCGAAGTATGGTTTTCGACCTACCACGAGAAAGGCGCCCCGAAGTTAGCCGCCATCATCGCCGATGTCACCGAAGAGCAAACCGCCGGCATCCGTTGCGCTTCGGTGGAAGCGCACGGCATGGAACGCGCCAGCCTAAATGCCCGTCAAGTAGCGATTTTGCGGCTTATCTTCGAGGGCCTGTCGAATCACGAGATTGAATCCCGCCTTGAAATGACCCCCAGCGCGGTTAAGAACACGCTACAGAGGTTATTCTCGAAAACCGGAGCGAGGAATCGCAGCCAGATGGTCCGCGTGGCCCTGGAACGCTACCGGGATCTATTGTAATAAATCCGACTAAGTCACTCCCTCCTGTAAACGATCAATCAAACGCCTGAGGCAGGCATTCGGACAGTCCGGAAGAGCCGATCCAAAATCGTCTTCCTATCTTACGGCGGCAGCCCGCTCTGGCGTATACCTGCGTCATGCACTCAAGGCTTTTACTCACCCTGGCGCTCGCCACAGGAACGCTTCTGGCGCAAGTTGGCGGCAGGATCACGGGCACGGTTAAGGACCCAACCGGGGCGGCGTTATCGGGCGCCGTGGTAGCGGCTGTTAACACGGCCACGGGCTTAAGGCAGGCGACGAGAACCGACGACCAGGGAACTTATACGTTCCCGGCGCTCGCCGTGGGCCAGTACAACGTCGAAGTCAGCGCTCCCGGTTTCACACAGTATCGCCGCACGGGGGTAACCATTGACGTGAACAGCGCTCCGCAGGTGGACGTCACGCTACAACTCGCCAGCCAATCGGCAACGGTGAACGTGAATGAGGAAGCAACCCAGGTCCAGGTGGAGAAATCGGATACCCAGTTGGGGCAAACGATCGCCAGCCAACAGATCACCGGGGTCCCCCTGAACGGTCGAAGTTATACGGACTTGCTCGCCGTTCAGACCGGCGTAGTTCCGGTTACCACCAGCGCGACATCCAGCACTTCCTCTGGCGGCGGCTTCGGCGCGGTCGCGCCTTCCGGAGGGTTGAACCCCGGACTGTTTTCCGTGAACGGCCAGCGCGAATCCGCTAATGGATACATCCTGAATGGCGCCAATGTGGAGGAGGGCATCGCAGAAGGCGCGGCGATCATTCCCAACCTGGACTCGATCTCCGAATTTCGCGTCCTGACGAGCAACTTCGACGCCGAATACGGCAATTACTCGGGCGGGCTGATCACCGTGGTGACCAAGTCCGGCGTAGATAAACTGCACGGTTCGGCCTTTGAATTCCTGCGCAATACCGACCTGGATGCGCGCGGCTTCTTCGATCCGACGCGCTCTCCCTATATCCAGAACCAGTTCGGCGCCACCCTGGGTGGGCCAATTAAGAAGGACAAGCTCTTCTTCTTCGGGGACTATCAGGGTACGCGCAACATTCAGGGAATCGAGAGTGGACTGCTTCCCGTGCCCTCGCTCGCGGACCGTGGCGGCAACCTGTCCGACCTGGCCAGTTCCTTAACCGGCACGGTGCAAGGGTCGTACGCAGCTAGCGTGCTCACCCAGCGATTAGGCTATGGCGTGTCGCCGGGAGAAGCCCTACTATACACCGGGCTGCGCCAATGCCTCCGAATGCGTCCTCCCGAACGCCGTGATTCCGCAAAGCGCCTGGCCGGCTCCCGCGCAGCACCTGCTGCAGTACATACCGCTGCCGGACGTCGGGACGGCCGAATACTCGAACGCGTCCCTGGCACAAAGGCTGAACGACGGGAAAGGATCGGCACGAGTGGATGCCCAGACGACCCACCTCGGGGTCATCTCCGTATATTACTTTCTCGACGGCTACAACCTGAACAACCCGTACCCGACCGCACAGGGCGGCGCCAACGTGCCCGGTTTTAACGCGCTCTCCAACGGCCGTGCGCAGTTGGCCCTATTGAGCGATACCAAGACTTTCGGCCCCACGCTGGTGAACGAAATCCGGCTCAGCTACATGCGCGACTTCAACAACCTGGGCCGGCAGCAGGGCGGGGTCGGCCCGAGTCTCGCATCGCAGGGCTTTACCACCGGCCAGGCCGGGATCCTCCCGGGAGATCCGCAAACCGAGGGAATCGAATCCATCGTCTTCAACAAGATCAATTTCGGGACCAGCCCCTTCGCACTGGTTCAGACCGACGCCAGCTACCAGGCGCAGGATAATGTGTCCAAGGTTATGGGGAACCATTCGCTGAAGTTCGGCGGGCAGTTTCTGAAGCAGGATGTCAAATTACTGCCGGATTTCACCGCCAATGGACAATTTCAATTCACCGGATATCAAACCGGGTCGGACTTTGCGGATTTCCTGCTTGGATTTCCGAGCCTGTATTCGCAGGGTTTCTCGCCGGCATTTTACGAACGCTCGAACTACGCCGGCGTGTTTGCGCAGGACAGTTGGCGTGTGACGTCTAATCTAACGCTGAATTATGGCCTGCGATGGGATCTGATCGTGCCGTGGACCGAGGAGCACAATCAGACCGGCACCTTGATCCCCGGCGAACAATCCGTGGTGTTCCCCGGCGCCCCCACGGGTTTTGTCTTCCCCGGCGATCCGGGCGTTCCCAGCACGATTTCCCCCACCCGCTACGACAACTTTTCGCCGCGCCTCGGCTTGGCCTGGTCGCCTCCCTGGCAAAATGGTCCGCTGGCAAAACTGACCGGCGGTCCTGGTAATAGCAGTGTCCGCGCCGGCTACGGACGGTTTTTCACCGCCATCGAGGGGCAGGCGCTGGCATTTGAAACCGGAAACGCCCCGTACGGCCTTACCTATACCAGCCCGGAGCCTCCCGTCTTCACCAATCCGCTCATCGGGGCCGAGACGGGAACCGTGTATCCTCAGCAATTCCCCGTCAGCGTTCCGCCTTACAATTCATCGCCCAGTCACCCCGCTACCAGCGTGAATTGGTCGTCCTACTTCCCGATCAACGGCATTGACGCGTACTTCCCGCGGAACCGGAACCCGTACTCGGAGAGTTATTTTCTCTCCTTCGAGCGGCAGTTTTTAAGAAGTCTGGTCTTCGATGCGAGTTACATCGGCAGCCAGGGGCATCGTCTATTAGTGCTGCTGGCCGCCAATCCTGGCAATCCCTCATTGTGTCTGAGTCTGAGCCAACCTGGCGATGTCGCGCCGGGAACGCCCACGTGCGGGCCTTTCGGCGAAAACCTGGTCTATACCCGAAGCAACGGCCAGGTAGTCAATGGCACACGTGCTCCATTCGGCAACAATTTCGGAACGGACGTCTACTTTGACGCCATGGGCAACTCGGCGTACAACTCACTGCAAGTCAGCCTGAAACATACCGGCCGCGGTGTTACCGTGCTGGGCAGCTACACCTACGGCAAGTCGCTGGATCAGGCCTCGAATCTCGGTGAGCAGGTGGACCCATACGACTACCGCCTCACACGATCCCCTTCCTCTTTCGACGTCAAGCAGGATTTGGTCGTGAGTTACCGCTACGATTTACCCTTCGGCAAGCTCTTCCACCACTCGAACCAGGCGACGACCGGATGGGCCCTCTCCGGAATCACGCGCATCTCGACCGGACTGCCCGTGACGCTGGTCAATCCCAACGATACCGCTTTGATCGGAAGCTACAACAACGGAGTGAACGGCGTCGGGTTTTCCGACCTGGACGTCGCCGCCGGCCCCTTGCAGCTCAACTCCAACCCGCGAAACGGCCGGCCATATTTTAACACCTCGCTTTTCAGCCTTCCGGCGCTTGGCTCGCCGGGTACGGCGTCGCGCCGCCTGTTCTATGGGCCTGGGATGAACAATTGGGACATCGCGCTGTTGAAGGAGACCCACTTCACCGAGGCCAAGGTGCTGGAGTTCCGCCTGGAGACGTTCAACACGTTCAACCACGCTCAGTTCTTCGGCGCCAATTCGGTGGATGGCAATATCAACGACTCGACCTTCGGGCAGGTCGTCAATGCCATGTCTCCGCGGCTGGTACAGGCCGCGCTGAAGTTCCGGTTCTAGGGGCGGCGGCCGGGGCGGCCGGGACAGAATGGCGGACCGGTTTCGCTGCATCCTTACGCCTGCCGATCCTCCAACGGCATCCGAAAGACTTATCCGCGGAGCCGTTTGATAAGACGCCATCAAAGGCCCCACGCTCGATTCCGATAAAGCCCAGTTACAAGGTTTTTCCGAATACCGGTGGCTCGGTGTGTCCCCGGCCCGAATCGCGGCCATGAGTGCCTGTATTGACGGCCTTCAGCGGGCGCGGCCATTACCTGGGGTCACCGCACCGGCACCGGAAACGCGGCTCTGCGGGGGCAGGGATGGATTGGCAGGCGGGGTTTGACCCTGCCCATCGCAGCCGGCATGTTCCAGGCGATCGATCTGCCGGTCTTTGGCAGCAATCGAGACGGTCATCTCGCCCAGAGTCTTCTTCAGAAATTCGTTGGCCGCGGTAACGCCCTGCAACTGCCGTTGCACATCCAGCAATTGGCGCCTGGATTCCACGCAGACCGCCACGGCGACCATCAGAGCGACGCCCGCGAGCAGGACCGGCGCCTTGGGGAGCCGGATCACTCGTAGACGCTCCTGGACTCTTCCGACGGCGGCAGATGATCGGTGGGACGCGCCCACCAGACATAAAACGTGGGCAGCAGGAAAATGCTCATGACGAGGTCGACAATCAGGCCGCCCACGATCACGATGGCAAAGGGCCGCTGGGAATCGGAGCCGATCGCGTGCGATAGGGCGGCCGGCAGCAGGCCGAGTGTAGCCACCAGCATGGTCATCATGATCGGCCGAGCCGGCGCGTGGCGCCTTCGATCGCCGCTTCCACGATCGGCATGCCCGCTGCGCGCGCAACTGGTTGATGTATTCCACCATGATGACGCCGGTCTGGACCGACGCGCCGAACAGGGCCATAAATCCGACGCCCGGACGAGACGCTGAAGTGCGTCCCGGTGACGTAGAGCGCCAGCAGCCCACCGACGCGCGCCACGCCCACGTTGACCAGGTGCAGGCAGGCCCACTTGGCCGAGCCGAATGCGCCATAGATGATCAGGAAGATGAGGAAGATGGTGAGGGGGACGATGATGAACAGCCGCGCCTCCGCGCGCATTCTCGCTCTCGTATTCGCCCTCCCAGTTGATGTGATAGCCGCGCGGAAGCTGAACCTGCTTGTTCACCTTCTCGATGGCCTCTTCGACCGCGCCGCCCAGGTCGCGGCCGCGGACGCTGTACTTGATCGGGACATACCGCTCGTTCGCCTTCGCGGTAGATTTCGGAGCCTTCGTCCCGCTCTTCGATTTTGCAGAGCTGCGCCAGCGAAACCCGCTCGCCCGTGGGCGCCAGCAAGACGGATGTTTTCGATGGCCTCTTTGGTGTCTGCGGAACTGCGGCAGATAGCGCATCACCAGGTCGTAGCGCGCCTCGCCTTGCAATACCTGGGTGAGAGCGTTTCCTCCCGCCGCGGTATTAATGGCATCCTGAACGTCCGCGACGTTGATCTGGTAGCGCGCGGCTGCGCTGACGGTCGACCACGAAGTTGTCGTTGGGCTGGCCGGTAACCCGAAAAATTCCCAGATCGGTGATTCCCCTGACGCTGCTCATGACGTTGACGATCTGTTCGGCTTTGTCCTCGAGAACGCGCAAATCGTCGCCGTAGACCTTCGTGGCAAGCTGTCCCTTGACTCCGCTGACGGCTTCCTCCATGTTGTCGGCGATCGGCTGGGAGAAGCCCCAGACCACGCCCGGCAGCTTTCGACAGCTCGCGGTTCATGGCCGCGATGAGCTGCGTCCTTGTTCTGGTGAAACGCCGGGCGCCACTGCTTCCTTGGGCTTCAGATCGGCGAAGTATTCGGTATTAAAGAAGCTGGTGGTGTCGGTTCCGTCGTCCGGACGCCCCGTTTGGCTGGAGCATTGGGTCACTTCGGGAAACGAACAAAGGATGATGCGCGCCTGGTTCGATAGCCGGATGCCCTCGGTGGGTCCGGTGCTGGGAGCCAGCGTGCCGCGCACCCACAGCGCGCCTTCATCCAGGTGCGGCAGAAACTCCGACCCGATCCTTTCGCCCTGCAACAGCCAGAGGCTGCAGCACACCGCGGCCACGGACACCGCAACCATCACCCAGCGATGATGTACGGTCCAGGTAACGGCGTGCCGGTATATTCTGGTAACCCAGACCAGCACCGGATTCTCCCATTCGCGCGTCTCTTTGCGGAACACAAAACTTGCCAGTACCGGAGCGATGGTCATCGAGAATATCACCGCGCCCAAAAGCGCGAATGCCACGGTCCAGGCCATCGGCCGGAACAGCCGGCCCTCCACGCGCTGCAGCGTAAAGATGGGCAAATAGGCTGTAATGATGATGGTGATGGCGTAGAACACGGGCCGCTGCACTTCATGCGCGGCAGTCGCGGATTCTGTCGCGAACCGACTTGGTCACCCGCTCCTGATGGCCCAGGTGGCGGACGATGTTTTCCACCATCACAATCGCTCCATCCACCACCATGCCGAAATCCAGAGCTCCCAGCGATAAAAGGTTCGCCGGAACTGCCTTGAGCTGCAGGCAAATGGAGGCGAACAACAGCGAAAACGGAATGGTGATGGCGACGATGATGGCGGCGCGCACATTTCCCAGAAACAGCATCAGAATGATCGTGACCAGGATGAAGCCTTCCGTCAGATTGTGCAGCACTGTTTCGGTGGTGAAGTGCACCAGGTCGCTGCGATCGATGAGCGGGTCGATGGTCACGCCCGGGGGCAGGATGTGATCGTTCAGTTCCGCGACTTTCTCGTGAATACCCTGCAAGGCCAGCGTCCGCCTCGGCGTCCTTGCGCAGCAGCACGATGCCGGAAACCACGTCGTCGTTATCGACGACCCGTGCCGTCCGGCAGGTGCCTGGTCGCGCGGGCAAACTGGCCCAGGCGTATCTTCGGTCCTTGCGCCACGACGGCGATATCGCTAATCCGCAGCGGCGTGCCGTTCTTGGTCAGAATGACGGTGTTCTCGATATCGTGGACATTCCGCACCAGGCCCACTTCCCGAATATTGATCTGCTGCAGACCGGCTTCGATGAAGCTGCCGCCGCCATTGGCGTTGTTGTTGGTGAGCTGCTGCTCCACCTGCCCGATGCTGAGCCCGTAGGAGATCAGCTTGTCGGGATCGACGCGAACCTGGTATTCGCGCGTGGGTCCGCCGAAACTGGCGACGTCCACGATGTTGGGAACGGCCTTGAAATTCTTCTCCACCACCCAGTCTTCAATGGACTTCAGCTCCATCACGTCATACGCCGGGTTGGTGGTGTGCAGGGTGAAGAAGTAGATCTGGCCGGCGGGGCTCCAGTCCGTTTGCATTTGCGGCGACACGCCGGCGGCAACCGCGGCGGGCGGAAGGCTGACTTGCGAAAGCCGCTCGAGCGCCCGCTCGCGGTCCCAGGCAATTCAGCTTCCTCGTCGTCGAAAATCAGCTTGATGTCGGAGAGGCCGAACAACGAGAACGACCGCAAATGGGTTACGTGCGGCATGCCGTTCATCACGATCTCAAGCGGAACGGTGATTTGCTGCTCCATTTGCTCGGCGGAGATTCCCGGCCACTGCGTGACGATCTCGACGTAGTTGTCCGCCACATCGGGATAGGCCTCAATGGGAAGAGCGTGGAACGCGACGATCCCCGCCGACGATCAGCAGGAGCGGCGAAAGCCAAGACGAAGAGGCGTTTGTCCAGGGCGAAGTCGACGACTCGGCGAATCATTGGTCTTATTGCTCCACCGTGTTCTGGAAAACGAGTGCGCGTCGCCACCACCTGGTCGCCAGGCTTCAGGCCCGAAACCACTTCCTGCGATGTTGCCGGGGAGCATGTCCCCGGCCACCACTTCCTGGCGCCGGAAGCGGCCGTTTCCTAGCGGCGTATAGACCCACTCGCGGTCGTGCAGGTGCAGAATCGCAGTGGCCGGCACGGTGGCGTGCCGTTCTGTCGTTGCGCCGTGGAACGTCGCGGTGACGAACATCCCAACCGCATGAGGCCCGGATTCTCCACTTCCAGGCGGACCTTGGCGGTGCGAATGTTGGGGTCGATGATCGGCAGAATGTTGCTGATTCGCGCTTTCAGGACCCGGTCCGGATAGGCGACCAGATGGATGTCGGCGTACTCGCCGATGTGAACCTGCGACATGTTGTTCTCCCACACATCGCAGATGATCCAGACGTGCGACATGTCGGAAATCGTGAAAGGGTTCGGCGGCGTCAGCGCCTGGACGCCCGATTGATTCGGTGATTTCCTGGTCCGTGATGGTGCCCGTCAACCGGAGCGAAGACCTCGACGATACCCGTGGGATGGTCGGGGTCGACGCCCAGCAGTCCGAGTTGTTCCTTGGCTGTCTCGAGAACCACCAGGTTGTCGTCCTCGGCGTTCTGGGCGACTTCCTGAGCGCTCTTGGGGATCGCCCCATGCTCGAACAGGATGTTGGCGCGGTCGAGTTGGATCTTGGTCAATTCCTCGTTCTTGACGGCCTGGCGGTAATTGGAAAACGCGCCCGCGATGTCCGGAGCTGCGCACTTTGAACAGAAGCTGGCCCTTTTTCACTTCGTCGCCCAGCCGCGCGTCGATTTCCACGATTCGCCCGGTGGCGAGCGACGGCACCGGCACCTGCCGCGAGACGTCGGGATTCACCACTCCGGTGACGTTCAGTTCCGGCGCGGCAACGTGCTCACCCGCCGTCGCCAGGGGAAACTGCTCCGGGTGATCCACTTTGAAATTGTTGGTATCCAGGTCCGGCTGCACGCTGGTGCGGGACCGGGCCGGTGTCCGCCCGGTCGCTTTCTTGGGCTGTCACCTTTCTTTCGCACCCGGTGACAAAAAGGCCGCAGACCCAAACACACCAGTTGCTTCGAAAAACAGTAGACGATTCATTGCACAACCTCCCGGCCCGCGGCCATGTTCATTTGCGCCGCGGCGGTCAAGTACGAACCAATCAGATTCAAGTAGGCCAGGCGAGTGTCCCGATAGGCTTTCTCCGCATCCAGGTAATCCAGCAAAGACGCGCCGCCGTTCTGGAAGGAAAAGGCCATCGTGTCGCGAACATCGGTGGCCAGCGGCAGGTACTTGGCCTTGTACGGCTTCAGAAGATTCACGTTTTGGACCAGCGTCCAGTAGGCGGAATCGACGTCGTTGAAGACCTGCGCCTCGGTGGCGTCCCGCAATCGCTCGTTGCGGCCGATATCGACTCTGCGTGCGCGCTTTCTCGCCCTGATTCCGGTCGAAGATGCGCAGGGGAATGGTGACACTGGCGCCGAGCGTGTTGTTGTCGTACGGGTTGTTGAACGAAGGAGTTGTGGGTCCACCACACGCTGTAGGTCGGATCGGTCGAGCCGTTGGCAACGGCGAGCTGGTAGGTGACCTTGGCCAACTCCACGTTCTGCACGGCGGCCTTCAGGTCCGGCCGCGCTTCCAGGGCAATGTTCCGGAATTCCTCCAGCGGCCGTAAGTGCCTCGGTGAAATCGAACGGTCCGGCGACGTCGAACTGCTCGATCGGCGTCCGGTCGTTGAGGAGCATCAGAAGCTGGATCTTGGCCGTCCGAAGATTCACCAGGGCGGTTTCGAAGTCGGATTCAAACTGAACGCGCTGCAGCTCCAGGCGATTCAGATCCACTTGAGCGAGGTCGCCGGCCTTGAAGCGCGTGCGATTCACGTCCAGCTCGTGGTCCCAGTAATCCAGGTTCTCTTTGGCGTTCTGAAGCACCGCTTTGGCTTGCAACGTTTGTACGAAGGCGCTGCGCAGGTTAAACAGCAGGCCGCGCTCCTGGTCCAGATAAGTCGATTCCGCGATGGTCGGTGGATTCTTCGGCCTGGTCGCGCCGCAACTCCCGCTTGTGCTGCGCGCTCGTGCAGGTAGCTGATGCTGGGTGAAATTGTCAGTGCCGGCGAACGGCCGCCAGACTCCTTCATAGCGGGCGATCTGAGTTCCATCCGATCGACAGCGCGAAATCCGGGTTGGGACGGAGATAAGCGGTGATCTCGGCCGCGCGGGATTCATCGATATTGAGTTGAGCCGCCTTCAACGTCGGGTTGGCGGCCTCGAACTTTTCCTTGATCTGCTGCCAGGTAAAGGAAGTCTGACCAAAAACTGTGGCCGGCAGGAGGACCACAATGACGATTCCGAGACTTAGGCGCGGCCGCAGAGTACGCGTGGTGCACTGCCGAACAGTTTTGTCCGATGGCTCAATCTTCATATGAGGAAGCCGATGGTGACTAAGAATCAAAGTTTGACTTTAGCGCGGGCATCTCCGCACGGCCCCCGATCTTCTGTTCAGCGGTGAGCAGTCTTTAGATCAATCGGCGAGTCAGACAGGCGACTCGCAGTAATATGTGCCGATCGAAACAATCCGGCGATCAGTCTTTGGGGTAACCTTGGTATCTTTCAGGCGAACCGCTTGGCAGGAGTCAGATCCACCCGTAAGATGACCTCAGAAACCGGTATGAGCAGCATGGAAAAACAGACAGAGCAGAAGCGCATCCGCCTGGTCCTCGTCGACGATCAAGCATTGTTTCGAGAGAGCCTGGGCCGGTTTCTGGCAGCCCAACCGGGGTTTGAAATCGCAGGCGAGTGCGGCACTGCCGCCGAAGCCCTGGAGATTCTGAACGGTTCCGCGGTGGATGTGCTGCTGGTGGATTTGGATGCCGGCACGTCAATTGGAGACGACCTCATCCCGTCAGCCGTGCGGGCCGGTTATAAGGGCCATTTCCTGATTGTTGCCGGATCGGCAGGGGCGAAGGAACTGGCCGCGGCGATCAAGCTGGGAGTATCGGGAATTTTCCTGAAGTCGGAGGCGCCCGACCGCCTGGTACAAGCCATCCGGCTGATCGCGAGTGGCGCAATGTGGGTAGATCAGAAGGCGATCCGGCTTCTGGCGGACCAACTGGCCGGATGTCCGCCGGCGGACAATCAGGAATCCGCGAACCGCCTGAGCGACAGAGAAGAACGAGTCCTGCTGGGAATCCTGGGAGGTCTTACCAATCGAAAGATTGGGGACAACCTGGGCGTTTCGGAGGGTACGGTGAAATCGGTGGTGCAGCAGTTGTTTGTGCGATCGGGCGTTCGCACGCGGAGCCAGTTGGTGCGCCTGGCGCTGGAAGGCTCCTTAGGAAGCGGCGGCGACCTGGCGAAACGGGCGCAGAGCGCGCATCCGGCGGAAGAACCGGCGGATTCCCCGGAGCTCGAACGGCCAATCGCTGGAAATCGTCCGGCTGCCAAACCATCGCGGGGCTAAATGTCCGATTGGCCGTTCGCGTAGCCGCGGGGTTAGCGCTGTACACGGCCCGAGCCGCCGCCTTTGAGGAGCGCCTGGACCTCGTCCACCGTAACGCGGTTGAAATCTCCGGGAACGGAGTGCTTCAGGCAGCTTGCCGCCACGGCGAACTCCAACGCCTCCTGGTGGGAGCCGAGCACCTGCATGCCATAAATCAGGCCGCCCGCGAAGCTGTCGCCGCCGCCCACGCGGTCGACAATGTGAGTGATTTCGTAGTGGCGGCTGAGCAGGAATTCGGAGCGATTGTACAGGCAGGCCGACCAGCCGTTGTGCGAGGCGTTGTGGGATTCGCGCAGGGTGATGGCGATGGCGCGGAGGTTCTGGAATTCGCCCAGCACCTTGGCGGAGAGTTTCTCGTACTGGGAGCGATCGAGCGCGCCGGCCTCCACGTTGATGTCGGCCTGAATGCCCAGGGCCATCTGCACATCCTCTTCGTTGGCGATGGCAATATCCACCGAGCGCACCAGCTCGCGCATGACTTCCGCGGCGGGCTTGCCCCACTTCCAGAGGTTCTTGCGGTAGTTGAGGTCGCAGGAGACGGTGAGGCCGAGGGCGTGCGCGCGGGCTACCGATTCGAGGGCCAGATCGGCGGCCGAGGCGCTGATGGCCGGGGTGATGCCGGTGATGTGGAACCAGCCGGCGCCGGCGAAGATGGCATCCCAGGAGAGGTCGCCGGGTTTGGCGCGGGCGATGGCGCTGCCGTCGCGATCGTAGACCACTTTGGAGGGCCGCTGGTTGGCACCGGCTTCCAGGAAATAGATGCCCAGGCGGCCCTTGCCGCGCACGATGTGGGAGGTGTCCACGCCGAAGCGGCGCAATTCGGCGATGGCCGCATCGGCGATGGGGTTCTTGTCGGGCATCACGGTGACGAAGGAGGCCGGCAGCCCGAAGGCGGCCAGCGCGACGGCGACGTTGGCCTCTCCGCCGCCGAAGGTGGCCACGAACTGCGGGCTTTGGAGGAAGCGCTCGAATCCGGGCGGGGCCAGCCGCAGCATGAGTTCCCCGAAGGTAACGGTAGTTTTTGGCATAACGGTCGGCAGTACGTAATAGAGTAGCAAGCGGCAGGCGGGGTGGGCGGGTGCGGGGGGACGCAGGCGGGAGGGTGGCTTGGCCGCCGGCAAACGGCCTCGGCGGCACGCGACCTAATCTATGGTTGACCTGTGGTTAGGACTCCCCGTGCCGCCGTTTCCGTCCGGTTTCCGAGTCGCGGACGATCCGACCGGACTCCGAAAATCCGGCAAATCGTCCAAGAATGCTTTCCACTTCCACCCTTAGCTGGGGTCTCCGGGATGGACCTGGGTTTGCCTTACATTCAGTATCTCGCGCATGACGATCATCAGAACTTCAACTTCTTACTTCGCCTGCGCGAGCCCGGCAACAACTGCGTCAATTTTATCGAGTATCTGGTTCCAGCCCTCTAGCTGACCGCTATTTTTGGCGTGCTCCATGGTTTCGTTGCCAATGAAGGTGAGTTTCGTCTGGCCGTTTCCAAAATCCTCAAAGGTAACTACGTCGTGCGCATCGGCTATGGCCTCATGTTCTATTCCATATTGCGCAGCGTCGACCTTGTTTCCATCCGGGTCGGAAAAGTACATGGAGGAGACGATCTTCTCATGCAAAACAATCTCGTGGTATTCACCACCATTCCAGAACTCCTGGCCATCCGGCGCTCTCATGCAGCAGAGAAATTTTCCTCCCACGCGAAAATCTATCTTGCAGAAAGGCGCAGTAAAACCCTTCGGCCCCCACCATTGCATCACGTATTTCGGGTCTGTCCACGCCTTCCAAACCAATTCGCGCGGTGCATCGAAAACTCTTGTGACAACCATCCGCTCTGTCTCGTTAACCGTGTTGTTTGTCATCTCTGACCTCCGTTTTTTTCATTTGATTCACAACCACATCCAGCTTGTCGAAACTCTCTTCCCAGAATCGGCGGTAATAAGCCGCCCAGTCGCTGACCTTCTTTATCGCCTCTGGCCTAAGCGTGCACACACTTTCTCGTCCACACTTCGCCTTGATCACAAGCCGCGCCCGCACCAGGTAGGCAATATGTTTTGAAATCATCTGCTGCGAGAGTGCAAACGGTTCCGTCAATCCATGCACAGAGGCAGGACCATGTGAGAGTCGTTCGATCATCCCCCGCCGGGTTGGATCAGACAAAGCAGCAAATGTTGTACCCAATTGATCCACAACCATACGGTAGTGGATTGTTCCATCAATGTCAAGTGTGAATTTTGCGATTTTGGATTGCTGTTCCCTGATCTCTCATCTCTGAACCGTGACACCTGCGCTACTTTATACTTCCCCATGAGCGGCGTCATCGCAGCTGGGTGCATGGTTTAGGAAATAGGCTTCCGCGTGCAATAACTCATTAACCTGACGATTAAAGTGCGCGCCGCAACCTGCGCAGGAGCACGAGCCGGCAGGGTTGAGGCGCTGGCATCAGGGGCCGGGGAATGCAGATTGCCTCTGGAACGTGTTCTGGATGTATCACGCGCCACTGGGACATTGGTCTATCTGCCGGCCGCGGGCCAGAACTCCTGTTCCGGCAGCCGGATCGCCCAGTACTCGAGTCATCTTCGGGGTGCCTATCTTAACGCCTATGCGCGGGTGGGTGGGCGCGAGGGGAGGCGGGTGGGATGCGGGGGCAAGACGGAACGGCCCGGCGCAGCCTGCGCTGCGGAGTCTGGGCGGCGGGCGCGGACGGGCCCACCTCGCCGGGCGCGGGTCTTACTTCTTATCAGCCGGCTTGCAGGTGGTGAGCGAGTGGTTATTGTCCTGGTAGCACTTGCCGTAGGCGGTCAGTTCCGGCTTGGCTCCCATTTTGACGTGGCAGGTGGTGCAGGATTTGATGTTTTCCTTCTTGGCATACTCCGGCTTTCCATAGGAAGCCGTGCTGCACACCAGGAATCCGGCCATCAGAGCAGCCGACGGGACCAACACTTTTAACGCGCGCATGTTTTCTCCTTCCCCTGGTGGAATCGAGCGGGCAGCTCCGGCGGCCAAGGCGGCCGAAATACCTGCTAAGAACACCATGAGGTCTTAATGTACTGATTATAGCGCGGGCGTCGGATTTTGCAACACTTTGTGGAAAATCTTGTGGGGCATGTGACGCAGGGGAGGAACCGGGCGGCGGGCCGCACGCCGAAGATTCTTGCGCTGGCAACCACTGGTGTAGTAGATTAGCGGACGTAAGTAGTCCAAACCCATCGAGCGCCCTTCGGAGAATTGAGCACCGGGACCTGTCCCTCCGCGAATTGAACGAGTGGAATCGGCCGATGGCAGGGCATTACGCAATCAAACACCAAAACGCGGCGCCGAATGAACGGCGCCGCGCGGGGTGGGGCCTCATGGTTCCAGAGAAGGCCGGTCAGTCGGCGCGGGTCAGCGCCACGGTCACGATGGCCGCCCGTTCCGCCTCTGCGGCCGGCAGCTTGTGGGTCGGGAAACGATAGGTTGCGATGTCGCTACCGTCATACAACTGGCTGAGCGAGCAGTTGCGTCCAGAGCACTCGAAGCCGATCTTGGGGTTGCTATCGGCGCGCCATGCCTTGGGAGCGTCCGACCCCGCCGTGGCGAGAAGGAAAACCGATTCCTTACCATCGCTGCTGCGGACCCGAACGACGTTGTGGCCCGTTGTGGTGGTCAGGATCAGGTCGTAGGAACCCGGCGCCATCAGCTTGCTACCGGCGTGAAAAGCCATCGGGATTTCGGCTTTGTAAGTTTGCGCCGAAGCGCTGCTAGCAGCGGCCGCCAGGGCAACCACCGCGATCATCAAACGCGTCGTTAGAGTTTTCATCGTCTTACCCTCCTTCGGGCGGCCCTGTCTGGGTCCCGACTTACGGGGCCTTATAAGGCAGGCCGGGGGCCAGACTGTAAGTGATTGTAAATACTGGGATTCGGCGGCTGGCGGAGGCCGGAAATGAACCGCGCGGTTCATCCGCCATGAACCGATCGGATCACGGACGCCACGATGCGCCGCGGGCGACGAAATCGTCCGATGGGGCGACCGGGGGGCGACCCGTCCGGGGGGCGAGTGGGAGGGTGGAGAGGGCGGCGGATGGGCTTGCAGCCGGCGAAGAAATGGCAGAGAATTGATCTGGTCCCAATTCAGATAAAGCCCCCTTATTTAATTGGGCAGTCGGGAGGTTGCCGTGAGACTTTGCGTTCTCGGTATGACGGTTGTTCTCCTTGCCGGTCCCGCCGTGGCAGACAAGCTGGACGATACATTCCAAAGCCTGAAAGATGCCGTAGGAAAGAAAGACGCCACACAAGTGAAGGCTGTGGTGGAGCAGTTGAGTCCGATGATCCGGGAGGCAACCGCCGCGCCGGCCCCTTCGGGCGACGATGCCAAGAAAGCCTGGGCCGATCACGAGGAGTACGTCAAGAGTATCGAGGAATACTGCGAGTATGCGCTGTATGCCACCGCCATTCAATCGCCGCCCGCGGCGATGGTCGATCTGATTGGCACGCTGGAGCAGCTGAATCCTTCCAGCAAGTATCTGAATACGGCTTACGGGCCGTACTTGGTGGCCTTGAGCAAGACGGGCGCCACCGCCAAGATCCCCGCGATCGCCGAGAAGGCCCTGGTGCATTTTCCGGAGAATGAGGACCTGCTGTCGGTGTCGATGGAAGCGGCATTGAACGCCAAGCAGAACGACCGGGCCCTGAACTATGCGGGGAAGCTGATTGCGGCGCTGGGGAAAGCGTCCAAGCCGGAGAACGCCGCCATCCTGGGACGGGCACATTGGGTGGCTGGGATGGTCTATTGCGAGAAGCAGACGTACGGTCCCGGCGACCGGGAACTGCGGGCGGCCCTGCCGCTGATCGCCGGCAACACCGCCATGACGGGACCGGCGCTGTTCTATCTGGGCATGGCCAACTACCAGCTCGGCAAGATGACCATGAGCAAGGCGAAGATGCTGGAGGCGGTGAAGTTCAGCCAGCAGGCGGCGGCCATCGCCGGGCCTTATGAGCAGCAGGCGCGGCACAATGCCATCGTCATGAAGGAAGAAGCCGACCGGATGCGCTGACCGGCTCGCACCAGGAGCACACGAGACCTCCGGCCGCGAGGGGCGCTCCTTTGAAGACGGACCGCAAGCCATTGTTTCTATTAGGCTGGCCACTCGCGTCTTCATCGCTTTTGGTGGCCCGCCGCGGGCCATAGGGCGCTCCCTCACGGTCGCGGCTCCGATTCGGTGTTGAGCAGGCACTGGTGGCGGCCTTCGCCTCGCGGCGCATGTGCGCGTTAGCAAGCGGGCGAACCGAATCGCGCGGTCCGCGGACTGCATCGGGGAACATCGGTCACTTCCGGGAAGTCCGCCCCCCGGTTGCCAGCATCCCGATTTCCTAAAGTTCCCAAGGTTCCCTACCTCCCTCTTGACAATCTACAAGAAGCGACGCATTCTTGTAGAATATCTGGAGGAGCATGGCAAAACCCAAAGCGGACCTGTTGCAGGGGACGCTCGATTTGCTGATTCTGAAAACGCTGGAGCTGGCGCCGATGCACGGATGGGGCGTGACGCAGCGCATCCAGCAGCGTTCCGAGAGTGTGCTGCAGGTGAACCAGGGGTCGCTGTATCCCGCGCTGCACCGGCTGGAGGAGCGGGGATGGATCCGGGCGTTCTGGGGCAACTCGGAGAACAACCGGCAGGCGCGGTATTACGAGCTGACGGCGCGCGGGCGAAAGCAACTGGCGGCGGAAAAAGAGACCTGGCTGCGGCTTTCGGGTGCGGTGGCGCGAATCGTGGGGACATAGAGATGAACAGGCTGGCATCGGTCTGGCGGTTTCTTTTCCGGCGCGGTCGGTACGAGGGCGAATTGGAAGCCGAGCTGCGCTATCACTATGAAAAACAGGTGGAGCAAAACCTGACTCGCGGGATGAGGCGCGCGGAGGCCAGGCGGCAAGCGGCGCTCCAGGTGGGCGGCGCGGAGCAACTCAAAGACGATTGCCGCGACGCGCGCCTGGGCCGATGGATCGAGACGCTGGTGCAGGACGTCCGCTATGGCCTGCGGGTGCTGGCCAAGAACCCGGGCTTTGCGCTGGCGGCCATTTTGACGCTGGCGCTGGGCATCGGCGCCAATACGGCGATTTTCAGCCTGGTGTACGGAGTGCTGCTGCGGCCGCTGCCTTACCTGAATGGCGAGCAGTTGGTGGTGCTGCACCAGGAGGCCCTCAAGGCCAACGTGCTGAGTTTTTCGTTTTCGGTGAAGGAAATCACGGACTACCGCGAGCAGAATCACACGCTGCTGTCGCTGGCGGAGCACCACACCATGAACTTCCTGCTGATCGGCAAAAATACCGCCGAGCGGGTGGAGACGGCGGTGGTATCGGCCAATTTCTTCGACGTGCTGGGGGTGAAGCCGCTGCTGGGACGAACCTTTGTGGCCGCCGACGAGGCGCCCGGCGGGCCGGCCGTGCTGATTCTCAGCTACCAGTATTGGCAGACGCACCAGGGCGGCGACCCGCACATCGTGGGCAAAGTATTTCAGATGAACAACCGGCCCCACACGGTGATCGGTGTGCTGCCGCCCATTCCGCAGTATCCGGTGGAGAGCGACGTGTATATGCCCACGTCGCAGTGCCCCATTCGGTCGAGCGCTAAGTTCATCGACAATCGCAACGCGCGGATGATGAACGTATTCGGCCGGCTGAAGCCGGGCGTTACGTTGGCCGAGGCGCAGGCGGATCTGTCGGTGATCGCGGCGCACATTGCCAGGGACCATCCGGAAATCTATCTGGCCGCGGATGGCTACGCGATCCGCGCCGATGGCCTGCGCGACGATCTGACGCGGCGCGCCCGCATGATGTTCCTGGTGCTGCTGGGGGTGGTGGGATTCGTGTTGCTCGCCGCCTGTGCCAACGTGGCCAACCTGTTTCTGGCGCGGCTGCTGAAGCTGGAGCGGGAACTGGCAGTGCGTTCCGCGCTGGGAGCGGGCAAAGGCCGCCTGGTGCGCCAGTTACTGACCGAAAGCGTGCTGCTGGCGGTGGGCGGCGGGCTGTTGGGAGTAGTGCTGGCGCCGCTGTCGTTGCGCGTGCTGACGGGCTTCGCCGGGCGCTTCACCACGCGCGCGGCGGAAGTGCGGATGGATGGACCGGTGCTGCTGTTCACCTTCCTGGTGAGCGTGGGCACCGGAATCGTGTTCGGACTGGCGCCCGTTCTCACCACCAGCGGATGGCTGGGGACGGCGTTCCAACAGGCGGCCACACGCGGTACCACGAGCCGCGGGCGCGGGCGGCTGCGCTCGGCGCTGGTAGTGGCCCAGGTGGCCTTTTCGGTGATCCTGCTGGCCGCGGCGGGCCTGATGATCCGGAGCTTCGTGAAGATGCAGCAGGTGCAGCCGGGGTTTGCTCCCGACCGCTTGATCACCATGCGGATCAGCCCCGGGATGCCGCCCTACACCATGAAGACGTCGCGGTTGCTGATTGACCGCATTCTGGACCGCATCCGAGGGGTTCCGGGAGTGCAATCGGCGGCCATGGCGACGACGTTTCCCTTCAATCCAGGCGGACTGGTATTCGGCCCGGCCCAGAACCAGTACATCATAGAGGGCCGTCCGCACAGTAAAGGGGACCCGACCGCCACCACCGATATCCGCGTGGTCACCGCGGGCTACTTTGAAACCATCCGCCAGCCCATCGTGAAAGGCAGAAGTCTCACCGAACAGGATTGCGACCCCACCAGGCCCTCTGTGGTCATCATCAACCAGACGATGGCGCGCAGCGAGTTTCCAGGCCGGGACCCCATCGGCCAGCGCGTCAGCTTCGATAAGGGCGAACATTGGGCGGAGATTGTGGGCATCGCGGGCGACGTGCGCGAATACGGCTTGAACCAGCCGGCCATCGGCGAAATCTATGCGGCAGTGCAAGACGGCTTCGTCAACCGGCTGGTGGTGCGCACGGGCGGCCATGAAGAGACGGAGGAGCGGATGCTGCGGGAGGCCCTCCACGAGGTCGACCCCCTGGTGGCCGTCGATCAGGTGCAGACCGTGGAACACGCGGAATACGAGTCGCTGACGCCGCCGCGCATGATGACCTTTCTGATGGGTATCTTCGCCGGGTTGGCGCTGGTCATCAGCGCCAGCGGAATTGCCGCGGTGATGGCGCTTTCGGTGAGCCAGCGGACCCGCGAAATCGGAGTGCGGATGGCCTTGGGAGCGCAGCGGAGGTCGGTGGTGGCGATGGTGATGCGGCAAGGGATGGTGCTGACGGTGGCCGGAATCGCCGCCGGCACGGTCTTCGCGGCGCTGCTGACGAAACTGCTGGCCAGCCTGCTGTACGGGACCAGCCCACGGGATGTGTTGACCTTCGCCGCCATTCCGGTGGTGTTTCTGCTGGTGGCGGCGGCGGCGTGCTTCGTGCCGGCGCGCCAGGCGACCTCCATCGATCCGCTCACGGCCTTGCGGCAGGAGTAGCCGGCCGCGCAGTCAACCGAACCTTTCCGCTGGTGGCGGCGGCGGCGCGCTTTGTGCCGGCGCGCCAGGCGACCTCCATCGATCCGCTCACGGCCTTGCGGCAGGAGTAGCCGGCCGCGCAGTCCCGCGGACCGGGCGGCGGCGGGTCACGCCGGCCGGCAACCAGATACCGCGGCCAACTAACCGGCGGCGACCGGCGCGGGCTCGTAGCCGACCTCCGGCAGCGCCGCAGGCTTCCGGCTTGCGGGCACTTCAACCTCAATCCGGCGGTTGCAGCCCCGCGGACCGGGCGGCAGCCGTTCGCGGCAACCGGTTGCGGATAAACCTAAATCCGGCGCTTACAGCCCCGCGGAGCGGGCAGCGGCCGTGCGCTGTAATCCAGTTGCAGATAAACCGCTTGTCACCCGGAAGGCGATCTGCGCCGCAGTTGGAAATTGGTGGGCCCAATGGCCCTGGGAGGCGGGGCGGCTGGCTAACTGCCGGATTTAGGATAAACCGGTGGCACCAATTTTCAAGGGCTCCCCGGTCCGGGCGGTCCTTCCGCGGCACAAACGGGGAACCCTCTATGTGCGGTTAGGGCGGCCTCCCGGAACGCCGGCAAGCGTCGTGCCGCTGGCAGCCAATTCCGGCGCTTGCCAAAAAACATACTTGCATAGTAGTCTTGCATACGAGGATAATAATTCCCGGATGAAGCCGCCCAAGCTGACCCGGCTGGAACTGCAGATCATGGAGGTGCTCTGGACCCGCGGGCCGTGCGCCATCCGCGAAATTCAGGAAGCCTTCCCGAAGCGCAACCGCCCGGCGTATTCCACCATCCAGACCACTGTCTACCGGTTGGAGGGCAAGAAGACCCTTCGGCGGGTGAAGAAAATCAGCCACGCGCACATTTTCGAGGCCTCGATCTCGCGCGGAGACGCGCAGGGCAGGCTGATCGACGAACTCCTCTCTTTGCTCGGCGACCGGCTTCAGCCAGTGATGGCGCACCTGATCGAATCGAAGAGACTCACCCTCCAGGATGTCCGGGAAGCGGAGAAGGCCCTGCTCGCGCTGCAGGAACAGGACGCGAAGGAGGAAAAGCCATGATCCCGGCAATCGTTGCTCACCTCTGGCAATCCACGTTGTTTGCCGGAGCCGCGTGGCTCTTCGCCCTGGCGCTCAGAAGGAATCGGGCACAGGCGCGCTATTGGGTGTGGCTCGCGGCGTCGGCGAAATTCCTGATTCCGTTTTCCGTGCTGGTGGGGATCGGCGCGCTCCTGCCGCACCCCGCGGCGGCTCCGCCAATGCGGACAGAATGGGTAGCCGCGCTCCAGGAATTCAGCCAACCTCTCCCGCTTCCCTCGCCGGCTCGGTTTGCGGGCACAGCAGGCATGGCGGACCAGGGTTTTCTTCAGGCGGCCGCCCTGGTTCTGTGGGCCTGCGGATTCGCGGCCGTGACGATCTGCTGGCTGCTGCGGTGGAGGCGCGTCCGAGCCCTGCGGCGATCGGCCCAGGCGACCGGCATTCCCACCGGCCTGGAAATTCCCGTGCCGGTGATGTCCGCGTCCGAGATCCTCGAACCGGGCGTCTTCGGCATTCTGCGGCCGGTCCTGCTGCTGCCGGAGGGAATTCGAGAGCGTCTCAACCAGGCGCAACTGGATGCCATTCTCGCGCACGAATTCTGCCATCTGCGCCGCCGGGACAACCTCACCGCCGCCATCCACATGGCCGTGCAGGCGATCTTCTGGTTTCATCCTCTGACGTGGTGGATCGGCGCGCGCCTGGTGGATGAGCGGGAACGCGCCTGCGACGAAGAGGTGCTGCGCCTGGGGCATAAGCCGGGGATCTACGCCGAGAGCATCCTGACGGTTTGCAAGTTGTATTTGTCGTCTCCGCTGGCGTGCGTGTCGGGGGTGACGGGGTCGGATCTGAAGAGGCGCATCGAGGCGATCATGCGGAACCGCAGGGTGGCGCGGCTGACCCCCGTGAAGAAGCTTGCCCTCGCCGCGGCCGGCGTGGCGGCCCTGATTGCTCCGGTCCTCGTGGGTATCCTGAATGCGCCCGCGATTCGCGCGCAAGATGCATCGAGCTGGCAGAAGGCGGCGGGAGGCAAAATGTCGTTCGAAGTCGGGTCGGTCAAGCTGAATACGGGCGCGTTTGTGTCCCCAGCCTTCGCCCTGAATGCCGGCGACGAGTTTCGCCCCACGGGCGGCTACTTCCGGGCGGATTTCCCACTTACGGTCTACATTGAATTCGCCTTCAAGATCTGGCCGACCGCAGAGCAGACCCGCGAGGTACGCGCCCATTTGCCAGGATGGGCCTTTACGGATCGCTACAGCATCGACGCGCGGGCGCCGGGCAATCCGACCAAGGATCAGATGCGCCTGATGATGCAGTCCCTGCTTGCCGAGCGATTCAAGCTGGCGGCCCATTTTGAGACCCGCGAGGTTCCCGTTTTCGCCCTCACGCTAGTCAAGGCGGGCAAGCTGGGGCCGAAGCTCGTTGCACACGCCGACGGTCCCCCTTGCGATCGTCCCGGCCCTTCGCCCGGCCGCGGCCTGGTGGGCTTTCCGCCCGGCTGCGATTCGCTCGTGGTGCTCCGCAGGGCCAACGGCGCGCTGAGGCTGGCAGGCTACCGCAATGCCACCATGGATATGCTGGCAAACTCTCTCTATATTCTGGACCTGGGCCGCCCGGTGGTGGACCAAACGGGCCTCAGCGGCAGGTTCGATTACACGATCGAATGGGCGCCCGAACCGACCGGCGCTCCACCCTCCGATTCGCCGGGCGCCGTGCCGTCCGAACCCCTCGGCGCCACGGCGGTGCCAGCGCTGCGCGACCAACTGGGGCTCAAACTGGAATCCACCAAAGCCTCGCTCCCGATCCTGGTCATCGACCACGTGGAACGGCCTTCGGAAAATTGAACCTAAATCTGGCGGTTGCTGCCCCGCGGAGCGAGCAGCGACCGTGCGCCGCAACCAGTTTCAGATAAACCGGTTGTCACACGGAAGGTGATCTGCGCCACAGTTGGAGATTGGTGGCGCCAATGGCCCTACGAGGCGGGGCGGCAGGCTAACTAACTAGTCTAGTGCGTCAGAAGTCCTGTAACGCGCTTCCCGAAGATTTTGCTGGACAATTTGTGTGGGATCGGTTAGGCTACAGTAGATCCGGAGCGGTTCCCTGTGTTCAGCCCGGCCCATCCACATGCAGCGCGCTTACCGAATTCGGTTGACTTCTGAGCAGGAGGATGATCTGCTGCGCTTTGCACGCAGCCGCACGCTGGCGGCGCGACTGGTGGAGCGGGCCAAGATGCTGGTGCTGTATTCGGCCGGACATACCGCTGGGGAAATTGCCGACCAACTGGGAGTGTCCCGGCCAACCGTCCCCCGGTGGCTGGGCCGATTCGAGGAAAAAGGTATCCAGGGGCTGGAAGATGCGCCCCGCTCCGGACGTCCGCCTGTCATTCCGGATTCCAAAATCGCCGAGATCGTCGCGAAGACCACGCGGGAGACGCCTGCTGGCGCCACCCACTGGAGCACGCGCACGCTGGCTCCGGTGGCCGGCGTCAGCCCGTCCTCGGTGGGACGTATCTGGCGGGCGCACGGTTTGAAGCCGCACCGGGTGAGTCGCTTCAAACTCAGCAACGATCCCCGCTTTGCCGAGAAACTGGAAGACGTGGTGGGACTGTATCTCCACCCGCCCGCGAATGCGATGGTATTGTCGCTGGACAAGAAGTGCCAGATCCAGGCCTTGGAGCGTACGCAACCCGGCCTGCCCTGGAAAAAGGGCCGTTGCGGGACGATGACGCACGATTACAAGCGCCACGGGACGACCACGCTGTTCACGGCCATGAATACGCAGGATGGGACGGTGATAGACGTATGCATGCCCACCCATACTCATAAGGACTGGATTCGCTTTCTCAAGCTGATCGATGGACGGACTCCCAAAGACCAAGTGCTGCACCTGATCATGGATAACTACTCGGCCCACAAAACCCCTGAAGTCAAAGCCTGGCTGGAGAAGCACCCGCGGTTTCAGGTGCACTTCACTCCCACCAGTTCCTCGTGGCTGAATCAGGTGGAGCGCTTCTTTCGCGACCTGACGGATAAGTGTATCCGACGCGGTGTCTTTCATTCGGTCAAGGAACTGCAACAGACCATGCGGGTCTACATTGACCAGCACAATCGGAACCCCAAGCAATACCTGTGGACCGCTGCGGCCAACGATATCCTGGAAAAGGTCAAGCGAGCCTGGAAGGCCCTAATGGCCCGTGGCTATGCCCCCAAGAAACTGGCCGCCCTGCAGGTCTCGAGCGCCATCTGGCAACCGCGGGCGCTGTGGCTGCTCCTTGATTAACGAAGTGCACGTTACCCTCGTCTATCCCCACCGCGCATCGGACGCCTCGCCACTAGCTCTCTCCCTCCTCCGCGCTGACCGCACTCGTCCTGGCTGAACCAAACCCGAATTCAACCATTCCCGTCCCGTTGGATGCTTCAGTCCGCCTACCACGTACCCTCAGTGGCGATCTCCGTCCTCATCTTGTACCCGACTCCTCCTGTAACAGTTCAAGTACCCAGGCGATTTTGCTGGACTTTTCCGAAATGATCGGCTAAGGTATGGTGGATGGGTGCGAGGGCGGCCCGCCGCAGAACTCGGGGGCAAACGGTATCGGCGAAGCGCCATGGCCATGCACCTCAGCCCAACCGGGAAGGGCTACAGCGCGAAAACGAGCGACTCCGACGAGAGGTTGAAGATCTCCGGCGGAAGGTAGCTGAGCGCGAGCAGCAGATCGCCGAGCGCGAACAGCAGATTGGCGAAGCCGAAAAGCAGATCGCTGATCTGGAGCGCCAACTGGCGGCCCGCCAAAAGAATTCCACCAACTCCTCCAAACCCCCGTCCTCCGATGGACTGGCGGGGAATTCGCGGCAGCGCGGGCGCCGGAAAAAGAGCAAGCGCAAACCGGGTGGGCAGAAGGGCCATCCCGGCCATCACCGCCCGCTGGCTCCCCCCGAACAGGTCCAGGAAGTGCGTCCGGTGCTGCCGGAGGAATGCAAGCATTGTGGCCACGCGTTGTCGCAGCAGCCCGAGCAGATGCAGACGGTGGGAGAAGTGCAGCGCCACCAAGTGACTGAGTTACCGCCCATCCAGCCTTATGTCATCGAGTATCAATGTCCCAAGGTGGTCTGTCCGGCCTGTGGGGAAGGCACGCGAGCACCCCTGCCGGAAGAGGCGCAGGGGGACTTCGGACCGCAACTGATGGCGCTGATCGCCTACCTGACGATCTACTGCCGCATGCCGCGGCGGGTGTTGGAGGCGTTTCTGGAACACCTGCTGGGCATCTCTATGAGTCTGGGCAGCACCCAAAAGTGTTGGGAGCAAGCCAGCGCCGCAGTGGCCCAGCCCTGCCAGGAACTGGAACAGCAACTGAAAAACGAGCCCGTATTGAACAGCGACGAAACCGGCTGGCGCAACAACGGGGAAAAACGATATTTATGGCGTTGGTGGCCCGCGACTTCGTCTTCTACACGGTGGACAAGACGCGCAGTTCCGCCGTCCTGATCCATCTGCTGGGGGCGGTGTTCGCGGGCATCCTGTGCAGCGACCGGTTCAGTGCCTATTTCAAATATCACCAAGGCTTGTCTCAGTTGTGCTGGGCGCACTTGAAACGCAATATTCTGGGCATTCAGGAGTTCGCCAAGACCACCGACGCGCAGCGATTTTGCCGGGACGCGTTGGCGCTATATGCCCGCTTGTTCCGCCCCTGGCGCAAGTTCCAGGGCAGCTTAATCGACCGGGAGCAGTTGATCCTGCGCTCCCTTCCGCTGCAAAAGCGCTGGTTTGCGCTCGCCGAGCAGTACCTGGACAGTGACGACAAAGAAGTGCGCAACATGGCCACCGCCTTGTTCCAACACTGTGGCCGGCTGTTCACTTTCATCGAGCGTCCCGGGGTGGAGCCTACCAACAATTGCGTGGAACAAGCCTTACGTATTGCCGTGCAATTGCGCAAGATCATCTTTGGCAATCGCAGCGCCCAAGGGGAGGTGGCCACGGCCCGCCTCCTCACCGTCACCCAAACCTGCAAAATGCGGGGCCGCAACACCTTGGAGTATCTGACCGAAGCGATCATCCGCTATCGCCGTCATCAGTCTGCGCCCTCTCTGCTCCTTCGGCAAAAATAGGCCACTTGAACTGTTACCTCCTCCTTTTCATCGACGGATCACCCCCCTCCGGCACCTACGTTACAGGACTTCTGACGCACTAGA
>CAWDOH010000026.1:0-343011 GCA_963803725.1 Bryobacterales bacterium
CAGCCTACCAGGCGTCCCGCCACCAGGCGGAACAAGAGAATCAGAATCCAGGTGTAGACCGTAAAGAAAACCAGGAAAAAGCGGCTCAGATCGAGGCGCAGCGAATATTCGAACAGCACCAGGCACATGCCGGCATACACGCACTGGCGGAACGAGTCCCGCAAGAATGATCCGCGGATGGCCGGAATCCAGTTTTTCGTAGATCCCCAGCCAGAGCGCAATCGACAACAGCGCGACGAGCAGAACCCCCAACACCAGGGCCACTTGCGGCAGGGTCAGGTAGAACTCGTACTTGAGGTGCAGGGGGCCCGGTTCTGATGGCCGCCGCCTCAAACCCGACAGTGGCCATGGCGATGTCGGATAGGGCGAACAAAACACGAGCTTTACGCTGGCGGGCGAACATCCGGATTCAGCATAACACGATGCTTCGAGGCGATAACCTTCTCGCGGACTCTAAAGCTTTGTGGAAAGCGACGATGTTTTCATTGTAATGACTCAAAGCAACGGGCGGGTAGCCTGGCGCCGCTACCTCCATCAATTCGCACAACCCAGCTTACGGTTGTCGATCTCCGCCAATTGGTCTTCAGTTGCCTTCTGTACCCGTGCCTCGTTTGGTCCTCCTCTGTTCCGGCGCCAGTCCGCCATCCCGAAATTGATTTTGCCCGCACCCTAAAGTTCGGCTTCGGTTCTGCCGATAAACTGGACATGAAAAAGTTCGCTTCTCAATCGGTAATCCTGCTGGCGGCATGGCTCGGCTGCGCCTGCTGCGCGAGTGCCCAGACCGTAGGTCCGACCGCTACTCCCAGCAGCTTAAATTTCAGTTACACCGTGAACAGCACGACCCTCCCGTCGGCTACCGCCGTTAAGATCACCCTGCCGTCTTCCTCGTCCAGCCTGCCCCTTGTGGTCACTCCGCCTGACAACTGGGCCGCCGTCACGCCGCTCAGCGGCTCCACCCCGCTGACCCTGACTGTCACAGTCAACCCTACCGGACTTGCGCCCGGCAGCTACGTGACCAGTATCAGTGTCGATACTAACCCCACCAGCCACGCGCCCGCAGTGATCCCGGTGACCCTCACAGTGTCCAATCTTCCCCCGACGTTGCTGGTAACTTCCCCACAGCAAGGCACTTACTATACGCCGCCTGGATCGGGGAGCAGTTCACCGATCGTGACCTTCAGCTACACCACCGGCGCGAGCACCACCACCGTCCCGCCACCCGCCACCGCCCCGTCCTGCAACATGGAGCTGGACGTCTCTTCCACCGGCGGGATCATCCCCTTCAACGTAACGGTTGCCAACGTCAAGGCCACCAGCGGCACCAGCGGAAGTAGCGCCGTGTGGGTGCGGGTGAACAGTTCCGGGCAATTGCCGACGACCGCTACCAGCGGTGTGGCCAACACCGGATCCTACGCCCCCATTTGCGTCACTGCCGATCTGCCCACTCTCCAAACCCTCAACCCGGGAAGCTATGCCGGGCAGATCACCATTGCCGCCAACAATTCGGCCAACGGTACCTGGGTGATCCTGGTGGACCTGATTGTCTCGGCCGGCCTTCCCGTGCTGAATTCAATCTACCCGAACACAATTGTGGCCAACCCGACGGTGAATCCGGTCTTCACGCTGTATGGCGATAATTTCTTCAATACTTCGGTAGTCACTCTACAACTGGGCACCAACACGCCCATCGGCTCGCCCGGTGTGACCACCACGCTGCTGAGCCGCGGCGTGCTCCAGGCAACCGTGAATATGACTTATTTCACTCCTGCCTATGAGGGCTCGACATACCCGCTCGCCCAAGCGGGCCCGCCGGCGGTGCCGGCGGGAATCCAATGGACGGTCTCGGTAAACAATCCCGCGACCCCGACGAATCCGCAGCCACAAATCGCCTCTCAGGCTCTTTACGTGACTGATCCCACGCTGCCATCCATTACCTCGGTGGTTAACGCAGCCAGTTACCTGTCCACCTCGAGTTTCACCGGCACCGGAACCAATCCGAACCCAGTGGGGAATCCCTACCCAACCACCGTCGCACCGCGAGAAATCATCTCCATTTTCGGTCAAAATCTCGGGCCCTCGGCGGTGACCACCGCGACTCCCTTGAACACCTCGGGCGCCGCCAGCCCGCCTCCGCTGTACTACCCAGTCACCTTGAGCGCCGCAACCGGCACCAACTCCAGCGTGTCGGTAGCGGTCTTTTTCACCTACACCCCCCCTCCCACACCACCCGAAATCGTCGGCTCCCCGGTTACCGTGCCGGCACCGATCATCATGTTCACCAGCAATCAGATCAACGTGATTGTGCCGTTCGAAGTCGAGCAGGCGCTGCAGACCTCGGCCCAGACTGCCACCATCCAGGTGCTTGTTACGACTACTACCGCCGGCGTTACCGGACCAGCGATTTCCACCCCCGCATTGACCGTAACGGTCCTGCCGGAAGATCCGGGGCTGTTCACATTTGCAGGCGAAGGCCAGGGCCAGGCCGCGGTCCTGAATCAAGATTATTCGATTAACGGGTCTAAGAACGCCGCCGCGCGAGGGTCCACCATTCAAGTCTTTGTCACCGGCATGGGCGAACTGGACGCCACGCCGCCGCAGCCCGATGGAATGGTGGCAACTGCGACACCCGTGCTCCTGGCCGACCAGACATGGCGAGTGGATATTGGGGGCCAGCCGGCGGTCGTCACCTATGCTGGAACGTCTCCCGGCTCCGTGGACGGGCTGGTGCAAATCAATGCCATTATTCCGCCCACAGTGGGAACCGGCTCCTCGATCTCCATCACCGCGTCAATCGGCACTTCGGACCAATCCCATCGCACCCAGGCCGGTGCGACCATCTGTGTGAAATAGCGAGTGACCGAAAATGCCGTGACGGAATGAACGATGAGCCGAAGTCGCCGGTGGCCCCGCTTAGGGGCCGCGGAGAAATATTCTGTGCATTCAAATCCAACCGCTTGCTGGCGCGCGCGGCTCAGAGCGCGATCTGGCGGAGCCGCGACCGCAAGGAGCGGCTGGGTGCGTCGAAACATCTGTTCAGATTATTGTTCCGCGGCCCCTTAGAGCGGGAATTTTCTCCGCACCAACGCCAGGGCCTCCTCCGTAGTATGAACGAGGCCTTCGAGTTGGGCGTCCTCGGCCCAGTTCAACATCTCGGAAAACCGCGGCCCGGGACGATATCCCGCTGCCACCAGGTCGTCACCTGTCAGAAGGCGTGGGGGTCGCAGCTGCTCCTCCGGGCACTCGGCCCGCTTCTGGCGAACCGTCTCGTAGGTTTTCAGGTCTCCGTGGCTGGCAAGGCAATCCAGCCGGTGGAGTTCCAGGTGCTCTTCAAATTCCGGAAGGCGCAGGAAGCGCTTCAGCGTGCTCTCTTTCATGCGCGGCACGTCTTTGAATTTCATGTGGTTGGCCACCAGTGCTTCCACCTGCTCGGTGTCTTCGCGCGAGAATCGCAGGCGGGTCAGAATGTCATGGGCCAGTTTGACCCCTTCCTCGGCGTGCCCGTCGAAGCGAATGCGATCGGCCACCCGGAAGGTGGGTGGTTTGCCCACGTCATGCAGCAATGCGCCCAGCGCCAGGGTTGGCGTAGGGTGGTCCAGGTTGCCCAGAAGCATCAGGGTGTGCACCCAAACGTCGCCTTCGGGATGGTATTGGGGTGGTTGCGCCACACCTTTCATGGCCGCCAACTCGGGAAGCAGGACGGACAGCAGGCCGGTCGAATCGAGCATCTCAAAGCCTGGCCGGGCCCCGCCTTCGGTAAGAATGCGGACCAGTTCGTCGCGGATCCTCTCGGCCGAGACCCTGGCGATCAAGCTACGGTGGCGCCGGATGGCCTCGAATGTCGCGCTTTCAATCTGAAACCCCAGCCGCGCGGCAAAGCGGACGGCGCGGAGAAGCCGCAGATGATCTTCGCGGAAGCGCGCGCCGGGGTCGCCGATGGCTCGCACCAGCCGTTTTTCCAGATCGGCGCGCCCACCTACCAGATCCAGGACAGCGCCGCTCTCTGGATCCATCAGCAAGCCGTTGATGGTGAAATCCCGGCGCAGCACATCCTGGCGAGGGTCGCTCTCAAATTCGACTCCGTCCGGGCGGCGGCCATCGGTATAATCCAGATCGCGCCGGAAAGTGGCCACTTCCACCTGGGCTTGGGCGTCACGCACCAGCACCACCCCGAAATGTGCCCCCACCTGGCCCGACCGCGGGAAAAGGTCCATAATCCGGTCCGGATGGGCATCGGTGGCCACGTCGAAATCCTTAGGCGCCATCCCCAGGAGCAGGTCGCGGACGCACCCACCCACCAGGAAGGCCTGGTGCCCAGCGGCCCGCAACTCGGACACTACCCGCTTCGCCAGGGCTTCCGCTCCCATCCGTCAGCCGCCTCCCTACCCTATGCTAATATGAGGTGACTAAGCCAGAGCCCCGCCTTGGATTCGTCTATCTCCTATCGTGGTGCCCCGTTCAGGCGCCCAGTGGGTTCCACTCGGAGGTGCCTCTGGAAGTTTATTCCGGACCCTCTCCAGCCCGCTGTGGCGCGTGGGACGCGAGGCCTGCTCCAGTGAGGAGAACTCTTCCGTGACCAACGAGCAACGGCCGGCGGCGGTCAAGGTGGTGGTCGCCACCACCGTCATGCTGTCGTTTATCTCCTTCTGGCGCGCGGCCGCCATCGTCCTCAGCGACCTCGCCTCCTCGGCTTATTACGTCGGCGGCATTGCCGAGCAGGCCATCGGGAAAGCGGCTCCCTGGTTCATCCTGGCGATCATGCTGTTTTCCTACGCCGTCAGGGCCATTTATATCGAAAGCTGTTCCATGTTCGTGCGTGGCGGTGTGTACAAGGTGGTGCACGAGGCAATGGGCGGCACACTGGCCAAATTTTCGGTGTCGGCCCTGATGTTCGATTATGTGCTCACCGGCCCCATCAGCGCGGTCAGCGCCGGCCTTTACCTGGGGGGTCTGGTCAACGAGATGGGCGACCACTTGCAAATCCCCGGTCTGCACGTCAACCCGCCCTATTTCGCCGCCGTTTTCGCCGCCCTGGTAACCGTCTATTTCTGGCGCAAGAACATCATCGGCATCCACGAATCCAGTGAAAAGGCCCTGCGCATCATGCAGATCACCACGGTGATGGTGGTGATTCTGATCGTCTGGTGCCTTGTCACGATTTTCCGGAATGGCTACCAGCCGGTTCCGCTGCCGGTCCGCGCCAATCTGAAATTCAGTCCCGAAGCGCTGGGCTGGTTGAAGGGCACGGTGGCGCCTTCCATCACCGTGATTGCCGTCCTCATCGGGCTGGGCCACTCGCTGCTGGCCATGAGCGGCGAAGAGAGCCTCGCCCAGGTGAACCGCGAAATCGCCCATCCCAAACTCAAGAACCTCGAGCGCGCCGGCTTCGTGATCTTCATCTACAGCATGCTGTTCACCTCGCTGGTTTCGTTCTTCGCGGTGATGATCATCCCCGACGCCGAGCGGCAGAAGTTTCTGGACAACCTGATCGGCGGCCTTTCGATGTTCCTGGTGGGGCCGCTCTTGGTGAGGCTGCTGTTCCACGGTTTCGTCGTGCTGGTGGGCACTCTGATTCTGGCCGGTGCGGTAAACACCGCCATCATCGGCTCCAACGGCGTGTTGAACCGCGTGGCCGAGGATGGTGTGCTGCCCGATTGGTTCCGCCACCCGCACAAAAAGTACGGAACCACGTCGCGCCTGATCAACACCATCGTGCTGCTGCAACTCGCCACTATTGTGATCAGCCGCGGCGATGTCTACATGCTCGGCGAGGCTTACGCCTTCGGGGTGGTCTGGAGTTTCGCCATGAAGGCCCTGTCGGTGCTGGTGTTGCGCTATAAACAGCCGGGCGCGCGCGAATGGAAAGTGCCGCTGAACTTCCACATCGGCGGCACGGAAATTCCGCTGGGGCTGGTGCTGATCACGATATCGCTGTTTGCCCTGGCCAGCATTAACGTGCTCACCAAAAAGGTGGCCACGATTTCCGGCGTGAGCTTCACGGCGGCTTTCTTCGTGGTGTTCGAACTGTCCGACATCTATAACCGCAAGCGCCGGGCGGGCCATTCGGTGGAACTGGAGAAGTTTCGCCTGGAGACGCGCCGCGACCTTTCCGCCAACGCGGTCAGCATCCGCCCCGGCAATGTGCTGGTGGCGGTGCGCAACCCCAACCGGCTGCAGCACCTGGAGCGCATTCTGCGCAAGACTGACACGCGCAAGATGGACATCGTGGTGCTGTCTATCCGGACCGTGACGCAGGCCGCCTCGGGCGAGCACCCCCTGGATACCGAGCAGATCTTCTCAGACGACGAGACCACTGTATTTACCCGCGTGGTGACGCTGGCCGAGAAAGCCGGCAAGCACGTTGAGCTGATAGTGGTGCCCGGTTCGGACCCCTACGAGGCGGTGGTCCAGACGGCCGCCCGCCTGCAATCCTCGCGTATCGTCATGGGCCTCTCGCCCAAGCTGACGCCCTCCGAACAAGGCGCGCGGGTGGGCCTCTATTGGGAGCAGCTTCCCGAGCCGCGCCCTTCGCTCTCGCTGGAGATCGTCCTCGAAAACCAGAAGGACATCGTGTTCTTCAACCTCGGCCCGCATCCGCCGCGCCTGTGGCCCGAAGACATCGACCTGGCCCACCGGCTTTGGCTGGAGCTGAGTGCCATGGGGCCGGGATCGAAGCTGCACCACCGCGACGTGGTCGGAGTGGCGCTGCGCCGGATGATCGCCCAGTTGCACTCGACCCGCAAGGAGGAAGTGCTGGAGGACGTCATCAAGGAGCTTTCCGGCGGCAACGGTCACCAGCCGCCAGTGTAATTGGTTCCCGACCGAGGCCCAGACAAGCAAGTCACCCGTCGCCACGCAGATTTACCCGTTCCCGCTCGGAGAAGGCGCTTCCCCGGGAGGCAACCGCCATGCGGCCCGGGCGGCGATTTGGCTGCTGAATCTGCCTCACCGCCCGCAACGACGAGGGCGCCAACCGCCGCTCTTCCTGCCAGCCGACCCGCTGCGTCTCTCGTCCCGACGCCAAAGCGGCAAGATACCTGGCCTGCCACAAGCTGCACCCCTACGCAGCACCCGCCCGCAGCAAGTCGCACCCTGCACACCTGGAGCGGCAAGCCGCACCGCCTTGAGCTGTGGCTCGCCTACGCCCCCGCACCCGCCGCCTTGGTTTCCTGGATGGCCATCGGGTAGGCCGGTCCGGGGAATGCCGAGTCGCCCAGCACTTCGCGGATGGCCATGTTCGAATCGAAATAGACCTGCCAATACTGATCGTTGTGGCAATACGGCCGAACCGCCAGCACCGGGCCGAACGCCGTGAACGTCAGGAGGTGACATCGGGAGCGGGATCCTTGGCCACGTTGGGAATCGCGGCAATGCGCTCTCTCAGCCGCCCGATGGCCAGCCGGGGGTCGGCCGCTCCCGAAATCTGGGCAGTCAGGTCAACGCGGCGGTAAGAGTTCACGCTGAAGTTCTGGATGGTGTCGGAGAAGACCTTATTATTCCCGATGAAGGTCCGAATATTGTCCGGTGTGTCGAACGTGGTGACGAACAGACCGATCTCATGGAGGGTGCCGGTGATTCCGCCCGCAGAGATGAAATCGCCTACTTTGAACGGACCCAGCACCAGCAGGAACGCTCCGGCCGCGAAATTCGCCAGCAGCCCCGACCACGCGGTTCCAATGGCTAGACCCATGGCGGCAATCAGCGCAGCGAAGGTGGTGGTCTGCACGCCGAAGTAGCCCAGGATGGCCACCACCAGGGTGACGTTGAGGGCCACCGAAAGAGCCCGCCATGAGCGATGCGGCCACGGAGTGTTGCCGGCGAAACGCATCAATGTCGGCTCGATCCGCTGCCTGGTCAGAACGCGCGTCACCGCGCCCACCACCAGGGAGGTCCGCCAGCGTCCCACGATGTAAAGCACCAAAGCTCCCAGAATTTGCAGGCCGACTCCGGTAGCCTTGTCCTGGACCATTTGCTAATCGAGTTCCAATTCATTCGGCGGTTCCCTCCTTGTCTTGTGTATCATAACCGCAGATCCAGCCCGGGAACGGCCGGCGGCGCCCAAGGGGGTATCAAAGTGTCACGCGGGATCACCTTCGGCCGGGGAGCCGCGGACCATTCATCCAGCGGTCATCCTGCATTTCTCCTTCGAACCCGCCGGTCAAATTGCGCTAAAATTCTAAATCTATGGCAAATTTGGGCTTTTTAGGCCTGGGGTTGATGGGTTACCCGATGGCCCGCAACCTTCTTCGCGCCGGCCACAAGGTGGCGTTGTGGTCTCACAATTCCGCCAAGGCGCGCCAATTGGCGGAGGCCGAAGGCGGCGCATTCTGCCAGACACCGCGCGAGGTCGCCCGACAAGCCGACTATATCTTTCTATGTGTTGGCGATACCGCCATGTCGCGCGAGGTCATCCTCGGCGCGGACGGCCTCATCGAAGGCGCCCGGGGGGGCAGCGTGGTGGCCGACGCCAGTACCATCAGCCCCAGCGAGAGCCGCAAGATCGGCGACGCGCTGCGAGCCAAAGGCGTGGAGTTTCTCGACGCCCCTTGCACCGGTTCAACTCCCGGCGCCGAAGGGGGCACTCTCACCTTCATGATTGGCGGCCAGGAGGAAGTATTTAAAAAGGTAAAACTTTACCTGGAGGTAATGGGCAAGCGTCTTTACTATTGCGGCGGGCCGGGCATGGGCCTGCAGGCCAAGCTGAGTCAGAACCTGGTGCTGTCCAATATCTTAATGGCCTTTAACGAAGGCATGGTGCTGGCGACCAAGGGCGGAGTCGACCCCAAGCTCATGCTGGAGATCTTGGATAACAGTGCCGCTAAGAGCGGCCTGATCTCGTACAAGGCGCCCTTCGTGCTGCGTCGCGATTTCCAGGCGAACTTCGCGGTGAAGTGGATGGATAAGGACGTCGGCCTCATGCTGGAGACCGGAAAAGAACTAGGAGTACCACTGCTTTTGACCGGATTGACGCGCCAGCTCTTCCAGACGGCTATTGCGGCGGGCCATGGCGAAGAGGATATCTGTTCTACAATCAAGGTGTTAGAGGATTTGACCGGAATCCAGGTAAAATCCTAAAAAAAATAATACAGATTTCTGTTGCTTCCAAAAACGGAATCTACTATTATTGGAAGTAAGCCGGGGAGGCAACTCCCACCAAAGCGAGACTAACCTCTAAAATAAAGACCCCTGAAGCAATCCTCCCCGGCGCCCGAAAGGGTTAAAGAGGTCTTCCAAAAAACAAGAAAAGATGAGCAGAGGTTGCGTGCGCCCGGCGAACGATGGATTGGCCTCGCTGGTCGGCTGCTTCTGGAAGTTGCGAATGCGGATGAATCCGGCTTTCTGTTTCTGCCCCACCTGACTGCCAACCGCCCGAGGCCAGGGGCAGCCTGGGGCGTTCCGTCGTTCACGCTTTAGCCTGCCCGCCAGGAGGGGCCGGTTTGAAACGAAAGCGCGACACGCCGCCGGCCGTGGGCCTACGAAAAACGCTACCAATCCGCGCGCATTCATCGCCTGCAAGCTGCGGCCAACCAACTCGGCTATAAAACTTGAGCCACAAACGGCCGCGTGAGGAGCCGCTAACTGATTGAGCGGAAATGGGGTCACAGATGAGCCTGCCCGCCGGAGGGGCCGGTTTGAACGAAAGCGTGACCCGCCGCCGGCCGCGGGCCTACGAAAAACGCTACCAATCCGCGCGCATTCATCGCCTGCAGACTGCGGCCTACCAACTCGGCTATAAACTCGAGCCACAAACGGCCGCGTGAGGAGCCGCTAACTGATTGAGCGGCAATGGGGTCACAGATGGGATTAGCGAGCTGGGGGCCAGCCCCTTCGTGCAAGGCCCGCGAGCCGGTGCTTCAGAGTGGCAGCCGAAGCGGATAACGACATGGCGTCCCGCTGCCATTGGCGTGGGTTTGGCGGTGGCGGATGGCCCGGTGGGACGTAGTGGGACTTTGGGGTGGCTTATGCGTGACGGGGAAGAAGGCGACCGTCCCGCGGCACTCGCCGCTCCCAGTCCGCCGCCGCTGAATGTCTGAAAAGGCTGAAATTGGGGCTTGTTGCCGCGTGATATCATGACACAGGGTGCTTCGTGGGAGCGCCCGCACGCGATGAAAACGCTTACCATCCTGGGATCTACCGGATCCATCGGAACCAATACTCTGGACGTCGTGCGGCGCAACCGCCACCTGTACCGAGTGTATGCTCTGGTGGCGGGACACAATGCCGCGTTGCTGGCCTCCCAGATTGCCGAATTCCGGCCCCAGGCGGCGGTGCTCGCAACTTCCGCCGATTTGGACCGTCTATCCAAGAGGCTCACCGATTTGCACCTGCCGCGCGCGGAGTGGCCGGAATTGTTGTCCGGCGATGTGGCGCGGGTGCTGGTTTCGATTGCCGATGAAGTGGACACGGTGATTTCGGCGATTGTGGGGGTGGCGGGTTTGGAGGCCACGTACCAGGCGGTGGTGCGCGGAAAGCGGGTTGGTTTGGCCAATAAAGAGGTGCTGGTTTCGGGCGGGCAGGTAGTCATGGACGCCGTGCGGCAATACGGCGCCGAACTGGTGCCTGTCGATAGCGAACACAACGGCGCCCACCAATGCCTGCGCGCGGGCAATCGCGGGCAAGTCTCGCGCCTGATCCTGACCGCTTCCGGCGGGCCGTTCCGCAGCACGCCGAAAGAAGCCTTGGCCTTCGTCACTCCCGCCCAGGCGCTGCAACCATCCCACCTGGCGGATGGGCAACCGCATCACCATCGATTGCGCCACTCTCATGAACAAGGGCTTCGAGGTGATCGAGGCCTGCTGGCTGTTCGGCTTTACACCTTCGCAGGTAGATGTGGTGATTCACCCGCAATCTACCGTCCACGCCATGATCGAGTACAGCGATGGCAGCGTACTTGCGCAGATTTCAGCGACGGATATGCGCATGCCCATTCAGTATGCGCTGACTTATCCGGAACGGTCGGAGGCGCCGGTGCCGAAGATCGATTGGTCGGAGGCTCGCAAATGGGAATTTCTGCCTCCGGATTTTGGTAAGTTTCCGCTGCTCCGGCTGGCCTACGAGTGCCAGCGGGCCGGCGGAGCCGCCACGTGCGTGCTGAACGCGGCGGATGAAATTGCAGTCGAAGCTTTCCTGGAGGGACGCATGGCCTTCCCCTCGATTTACGAAGTCGTCTCGGAGACGCTGGCGCGCATGCCGGCGCGTTCACCGCGGACGGTAGCGGAGATCCTGGAGATCGATGGGGAAGCTCGCAACCTGGCGCGCGAGATGGTAACCGCCCGCGCCGGCGCCGTTACGGCTTAAATTCATATGCTGGCTGGTTTTGAAAATATTTTGTGGTGGCTTGTCCTGATCGGAGTGATGATCAACATCCACGAGCTGGGGCATTTTTGGGCCGCCCGCTACTTCGATGTGAAGGTGGATGCCTTCAGCTTCGGTTTCGGTCTTCGCCTGTTCGGATTTCGCCGGGGCGAGACGGACTATCGCGTCTCTCTGATTCCCTTTGGCGGCTATGTAAAAATGGCTGGCGAGCAGTTCGGCGACGGCGTCACCCCGGGAACCGACGCCGCGGCCCACAGCGATGACCCGCGGCATCTGCTCTCCAAGCCGCGCTGGCAACGCCTCATCATCCTCTTCGCCGGTCCGTTCATGAACATCGTGCTGGCGGTGGCCGTCCTCACCGGGCTGTACATGGTGAAGTACCAGAAGGTCTCGGACGCCGATATGGAAGCCGTGATCGGCCATGTGATGCCGGATTCCCCGGCCGCCAAGGCCGGCATCACGGATGGCGACCGCATCGTCAAGATGGACGGTAAAGTCAACCCCACGTGGGAAGACGTCGGGCTGAAGGAGATGGACAAGCGCCTACCGGCCCATGTACCTCACCATCCTGCGTAACGGCAATACCTTCAATACCACGGTCACTCCTACCCTGAGTGAGCGCACGGGGGTTGGTTTTGCGGGTTGGGATGAGCGCGGCCAGATCCAATTGAGCGATGTGGAACACGGCATGCCGGCCGACCAGGCGGGCCTCAAGCGCGGCGACCTGATCATTGCTCTCAACGGCCAGCCGATCCACTCGCAGATCAAGTTCCAGGAGATGACCAAGAACAGCGGCGGCAAGCCCATCCGCATCGAGTACCAGCGCAAGGGCGTTACTAATGAAGTGACGGTGCGCCCGGTATTCGCCAAAATCGACGGACCAGCCCGCTGGATGATCGGCGTAGTGCCGCAGCAGAAGCTGGATTTCATCACCACACGGCTTTCCTTTCCCGATGCCCTGGGTGCGTCGGTGCGCGAGAACGCTAAGGGCGCCATGATGATGGGCGAGGTGCTGAAGGGCCTGGTGGAGCGGCGCATGTCGACCAAGAACCTGGCCGGCCCCATCGGCATCGCGGTCGAGACCGGCGACGCCGCGCGCCAGGGACCCTCGGTGTTCCTCATGTGGATGGGGATGGTGAGCCTGCAACTGGCCATCGTCAACCTGCTGCCGATCCCGATCCTGGATGGCGGCGGCATCCTGATGTTGTTGATCGAGATGGTGATGCAGCGCGATCTCAGCCTGAACGTCAAAGAAGCGGTGTTCAAGGTCGGATTTGTGTGCATCATGTTAATTCTGGTGTTCACCATTTACAACGATATTTCCAGGATTCTGCCGGCGGGGTAGGCGTCTTCCGCAGCCTCCGATTCACCGCGGAGACGCGGAGGGCGCGGAGGATACGCGGAGAAGACCAAAAGAGATTCTCTGCGGTGCGGACCGCGCCGTCGGAGTCCGCGGAGGGTCTGTAGAAAAAGTCAAGAAAAGTTTTCTCCGCGTATTCTCCGCACCCTCCGCGTCTCCGCGGTGAATGGGCCCGCCCGCCCCCGCAGGTTTCCCCGAATCCTCCATCCGCACGCAATCATCTGGTAAGCTGATCCTGGTAATGCACTGTTCCTGCGTCCGCCATACCGAGCTTCCGCACACTTCTGCCCTGTTTGCGGACGTCCTTTATCATCCGGACCGCACAGCCGCCTTTTACCAGCATCCCCTCCGTGACCTGGAGGATTTCCGTGAAGCGGCTGCGGCAATCCGGTTTACCTCCGAGCAGCGGGCGTCCTTGATCGCGGCTCTGCGACGAGCGCAATCCGGATGGCGAGGCGCTTCGGAAACTGGCGCAACCGGATACCGTGGCGGTGATGACGGGGCAACAGGTGGGGCTGTTTTCGGGGCCTTCTTACACCATTTATAAGGTCCTGCATGCCATCAAGCTGGCCGAGTGGCTGACCGGCCAAGGCCTGCCTGCCGTGCCGGTATTCTGGCTGGCCACCGAGGACCACGATTTCGCCGAGGTCAATCACGCCTGGGTATTCGACCAGCGCCACACTCCGATCAAGCTGGAAATGCGGCGCACGGCCAGCGCACAGCCGGTGGGCGGGGTGGCACTGGCCAATCCGCCATTGCGCGAGTTTCGGGCCGCCCTGCACGGTATGCCCTTCGGCGAGGAAGTGGCCGACCTGGTGGAGGAGACCTATCGCGCCGGCAACACCATGGGGCAGGCCTTCTCGGAGCTGCTGCGGCGCATCCTGGCGCGCTTCGATGTGCCGCAGGTGGACCCCATGCTGCCGGTCTTCCGCGAGTTGGCCGCGCCCGCTCTGGCCGCCGCGGTGGAACGGGGCGCCGACCTCACCGCGCGGGTACTGGAGCGCAACAAAGAACTGGCCGCCGCCGGTTATCACGCCCAGGTCCACGTCGAAGAGCAGACTTCCTTCTTCTTCCTGCTGGAGAACGGCAAGCGCCTGGCGTTGCGGCGCAATGGCGACGAGTACATCCTGAATGGACGGCGTTTCTCCCTCGCGGAGCTGGCTGCGCGCGCCGCCTCGCTTTCGCCAAACGCCTTGCTGCGGCCGGTGGTGCAGGACTCCATGCTGCCCACGGTGGCTTATATCGGCGGACCGGCCGAGGTGGCTTACCTGGCGCAATCCGCGGTGCTCTACGACGCAATTCTGGGGCGTATGCCGCTGGCCATTCCGCGCACGGGCTTCACCATCCTGGACACCCACAGTGAAAAGCTCCTGCGGCGCTATGGCCTGTCGCTGGCGGATTTCTTCCACGGTGAGGACGCTTTGCGGGAGCGCGTGGCCGCTCGTCTGGCTCCTCCGACTCTGACCACCGCCATGGGCGAAGCCGCCGGCGCCGTGGATGGCGCCATCGACCGGCTGCGCCGCGAGCTGGCCAGCTTCGATCCGACCCTCGCCGTGGCGCTGGACCGCAGCGCCCGCAAGATGCGCTACCAGCTCGACAAAGTGGAACGTAAAGCCGGGCGCGAAGCGCTGCGCCGGGATGCCCGTGCGGCTCAGGATGCGGCCTCGCTGTGCGGCTTGCTGTATCCCGAGCGGCACCTCCAGGAGCGCCTCTATTCCATCCTGCCCTTCCTGGCCAAACACGGGTTCGACCTGGTGGACCACGTCTACGATGCCATCCAACTGGATTGCGTGGACCACCGGCTGATGGTGCTCTGAGCGTGGCCGGCGGCTTGGCGGCTGGCGGCGCCAACCAGCCTATGATGGGATAAGCCATGCCGGCCAACAACCATTCCAACCCCGAACAGATCCGCGTGGAAGAAATGCGCGGGCGCCGCGCCCACTGGAATCGCTGGGGTCCGTTTCTGGCGGAGCGCGCATGGGCCACAGTGCGCGAGGACTACAGCGCCGATGGCGATGCTTGGCGCTATTTCCCGTTCGAACACTCGCACCTGCGCACCTACCGGTGGAACGAAGACGGGCTGGCCGGCATTTGCGACCGGCACCAGCGCATCTGCCTCGCCCTGGCGCTGTGGAATGGCCGCGACCCGATTCTGAAAGAGCGTCTCTTCGGGTTGACCGGCAAACAGGGCAACCACGGGGAAGACGTCAAGGAATATTATTTCTATCTCGACAACACGCCCACGCACTCCTACATGAAGTGCCTGTACAAGTATCCGCAGGCCGAGTTTCCCTACGCGCGCCTGCTGGAGGAGAATCGGCGGCGCAGCCGCGGCGACCCCGAATTCGAGCTGCTCGACACCGGCGTGTTCGCCGAAAACCGCTACTTTGATGTCTTCGTGGAGTATCGCCAAAGCGGCTCCCGACCAGATTCTGATGCGCATCCAGGCATTCAATCGCGGGCCGGAAACCGCCACCCTGCACGTGCTGCCCACCATCTGGCTGCGCAACCGCTGGCGATGGGGTTACACTCACGAGCGCGGCGAGTTGCGCGCGATCGCACCCGGCGCCATTGCCATCGATCGAGCCGTACTACGGCCACCGGTGGCTGCTGGCCGAAGGCGCGCCGGAACTGCTCTTCACGGAAAACGAAAGCAATGCTATGGCGCTGTGGAACACGCCCAATCGCGAGCCGTTCGTCAAAGACGGCATCGGCCAGTGCGTGGTCCACGGCCAGCGCGAGGCGGTCAACCCGAAACTTTCCGGCAGCAAGGCGGCGGGGCATTATGTATGGCGGATTGAACCCGGCCAGTCCGCTATCGCGCGGCTGCGGTTCACCGATGCGCAACCTTCCGGTCCGCTGGAAGAGGCCTTCGGGGTGCCCTTCGACCAGATCTTCGACACCCGTATTCGCGAGGCCGAGGCTTTCTACGCCACGGTGATGCCGCGCGACCTGTCCGAGGATGGCCGCTCGGTGATGCGCCAGGCCTTCGCGGGAATGCTGTGGTCCAAGCAGTATTACCACTACGTGGTGCGCGACTGGCTACACGGCGACTCCAACTTCCCGCCGCCGCCTCCCGAGCGAAAGCACGGCCGCAACCACGAGTGGGTACACTTGTATAACTCCGACGTGATCTCCATGCCGGACAAGTGGGAATACCCGTGGTATGCGGCCTGGGACCTGGCCTTCCACTGCCTGCCGCTGGCGCTGATCGATTCCGAATACGCCAAGATGCAGCTTGTGCTGATGCTACGCGAGTGGTACATGCATCCCAACGGACAGTTCCCGGCCTACGAGTGGAACCTGGGAGACGTCAACCCGCCGGTGCATGCCTGGGCCGCCTGGCGGGTCTACAAGATCGACCAGAAGCGGCACGGCAAGGCCGACCGGGCTTTCCTGGAGCGCGTGTTTCATAAACTACTGCTCAATTTCACCTGGTGGGTGAACCGCAAAGACGCTCAGGGCAAGAACATTTTCCAGGGCGGCTTCCTGGGCCTGGACAATATCGGCGTCTTCAACCGCAGCGAGCCGCTGGCCGAGCGGCGGGTTTATCGAGCAGGCCGATGGCACCGGCTGGATGGCCATGTACAGCCTGAACCTGATGGCCATCGCCCTGGAACTGGCGCGCGATGATCCAGCTTACGAGGACGTGGCCAGCAAGTTCTGGGAGCACTTCCTGTACATCGCCAACGCCATCAACCACCTGGGCGACGACGACGGCGATGGCGCGGGGATGTGGGATGCCGCGGATGGATTCTACTACGACGTTCTGCATATGCCTGACGGCAGCCACGTGCCGCTCAAGGTCCGGTCGATTGTGGGGCTGATTCCGCTGTTCGCGGTGGAGACCCTGGAGCCGCGCCTGATGGACCGGATGACCGGTTTCAAAACCCGCATGCAGTGGTTCATCGACAACCGCCACGACCTTACCCACAATGTGGCGTCGATGGTGGTGCCCGGCAAAGGCGAGCGGCGGCTGCTCTCGCTGGTGGACCCCGACCAGCTTCGCCTGATCCTGCGGCGCATGTTGGACGAGGAGGAATTTCTTTCTCCCTACGGCATTCGCAGCCTGTCGCGCGCGCACCGCGGCCACCCTTATGTCTTCACGGGCGATGGCACGGAGCACAGCGTAGGCTACGAGCCGGGCGAATCGGAAACCGGACTTTTCGGAGGCAATTCCAACTGGCGCGGCCCGGTGTGGTTTCCACTGAACTATCTGCTGATCGAATCGCTGCAGCGCTTCCACCATTACCTGGGCGACGAGTATAAGGTGGAGTGCCCGGTCGGTTCAGGCCACTGGATGACGCTGTGGGAAGTGGCCGCCGAGATTTCCCGCCGGCTGTCGCGGATTTTCCTCAAGGACGAAAAGGGCCAACGAGCGGTCTATGACGGCGCCAGCATTTTCCAGACCGACCCTCACTGGCGCGACCTGGTGCTGTTCTACGAGTACTTTCACGGCGATACCGGCGCGGGCCTGGGCGCCAGCCACCAGACCGGCTGGACGGGCCTGGTGGCGAAGTTACTGCAACAGAGCGGGGCGTAAACGCAATTGCGGAATGCGGCTGCCGGCATCGGCCGAACGCTCGTGTCGTGTCCGAGCCAAGAACTGACAACCGCGCCCTCACGGGGCACCCTCAGGAGCCGCGGCTCCGGACACGGGTTTCGGAGCCGCGCCGCATAAGCAAGCGGTAAGCGGGACAGCACGCTAGCCTAAGACGCTGGAGATGAGAAGCGTTTTGCCGTTGATGGCGGCGGTTTCGTGTTCGGCCAGATGCTCCACGCGCCCGTAGGCGCCGTTCTGCGGGTGGCGGTGCATAACCAGGATCCGGCGGCTAAGGTCCAGCACCCAGTATTCAGGGACAGCGGCGCGGGCGTAGAGGGCGGCTTTGGCCGTGAGGTCAAACCGCGAACTGCAGTCCGCGATTTCGACTACCAGGGTCAGCTCATCGCCGCGGGGATGGCGCTTCAGATAATCGGGCAGGAGCCGGTTCAGCACCGCAAGATCCGGCTGCGGCTCGCTTTGCCAATCCTCGGTCGAAACTTCAATCGGAAGCTGCGACTGTATCCGCTCGACCCCAAAGCATGCAGCCAGCCAGACCAACATCAGGCGAAGCGCGCCCGCGTGCGCGGGATTCTGTCCCGTCTTTTCGATCAGGTCTCCTTCGATTAACTCGTACCGGCCTTCCAGGATTCCGGATTCTTCCATTCGATGGATCTCGTCTCGGGTGAACCGCTTGCGCGGCAAGGTATCGGGTATCGCCGGGAGTAGGTGCGCCGCCATGTCGCTAATTTAGCGCATCCGTGTGCGCCAGGAAAAGGACGCGGTCACGCCCGCCGGGTGCCGTCCCTGGCGTGGCCGGCCGAGTAGATGGTCACACATCGCCACCGCCGTGGTGACCGGAATCCGGTTTCCGATATACCCATCCGACGGAATTCGCTGAGCAATTTTGACCACTTTCTTCTCCCAGTTTCTGCTCTTTTGAACTACCTTTTTTTTACCGTGCCCAGCGCGTGCGCGGTGATAAGATAACTCTACCGACATTCAATCCGTCTGAGACGAATCTGCGCCATTGATCCGACGCTTGCGGGCGACTTGCCGGAGAAAGGGAATGCCAGCATTTGGCAGGGACCGGCAAGCGAATGAAGATCCTCCTTTACAACCCCGACAACGGGGTCACGCAGAATTTCATGCCTCACCTCTGGATGTTCCTGCTGCAGGCGCTCACTCCGCCGAGCCATGAGGTGATCCTGATCGACGGCAATACCCAGCCCATGAGCGACGCCGAGCTGGTTCGCTTCGCTCTCGGCCAGCAGATCGGGCTGGTGGGCATCGGCGCCATGACGCGCATGATCGCCAAAGCCTATCGGGTGGCGGATGCCCTCCGCGCGGCCGGCATTCCCGTGGTCATGGGCGGCCCGCACGTCACCGAAGTTCCCGAGGAAGCTCTGGGGCGGAACGGCGGACCCCGTCACGCGGACGCGCTGGCCCTGGGAGAAGCGGACGAGACCTGGCCGCGCATCGTGGAAGATGCCGCCGCGGGCAAGCTGAAGGAGGTTTACGCTCCCGTGGACGCGTTCGGGCAGGAGCGCAAGCCGACCTTACAGGATTACCCGGCAATTCCCTGGGAGGCGCTGGACTTGCAGCAGTTCAACCGCATGCCGGGCTTGCTGCGCCCGATCATGCGGCACTTCAGCCTCGAGTGGGAGACCTTCCACATCATTCCCATCGAATCCGGCCGCGGCTGTCCGTATGGCTGCGAGTTCTGCACCGTGACCGGTTTTTTCGGCGATTCGATCCGGTTTCGCACCAACGCCAGCATCGTCGAGGAGATGCTGAGGATCAAAGAGCGCACCCGCCACAGCCGCGGCAAGGCGGCCGTGTTCTTCGTCGACGATAATTTCGCGATCAACGTGAAACGCACGAAATCGCTGCTGCGCGACATCATTGCGGCCGGGGCGCAGCTTTCGTGGGTGGCGCAAATCAGCGCCAACCTTTTGCGCGATGAAGAGCTGCTCGATTTGATTGCCGGCGTCGGGGGGCAAATGGATCTTCATCGGTATGGAGTCCCTCGATCCCGCCAATCTGGCCAGCGTCAACAAAAGCTTCAATAAGCCGGCGGATTACTCCCGGGTGCTGGAGGCGCTGGCGCGGCGCCACGTCTACGCCATCACGTCGTTCATCTTCGGGCTCGACAACGATACTCCCGGGGTGGCCGAGCGCACCCTCGCCGAGATTCGCAAATGGCCGCCGGGGCTGCCGGTCTTCGGACAGATCACTCCCTTCCCCGCTACGCCTTTATACGTCCGCCTGGAAAAGGAAGGCCGGCTGACACGGCCCAAACACTGGCTCGAATTCGCTCCGTTCCGGATGGCCCACACGCCCTTGAAGATCTCCATCCCCCAGGTGCAGGACGAGGTTCAATACGCCTGGGCGAACTCTTACAGCCCTGCCGCGTTCCAGCAAGCCCTGGATTCGATCGCCGACGAGCCGGCGGCCTACAAGATCAGCCACCTGGTAGCCCGCCTGTTCTTCCGTGGAATCTATTTCCCGCAGAAGGGTGTGTGGGCGTGGCTCAAGTTGCTTGGTACCAACCGGGCGGCAATCTATCGCGTGGTCAAGGACTGCTTCACCCGGTGGCACGGCGCTCAGGGCGCGGCCGGCAGCCTGGACTTCAACGGCGCGCCGGCGCCTTCCCTGGTCGAGTCTGCCGAGCAGGCGGCCGGCGGGGACTGAGGGCGGGCGCCGCGGTTTTCCGAATCGGCGATTGCCACCCCGCTAGTCCCAGGGCGGCTTGTGCAGCGGCCTCGCGCAACCGGTCGCTGAATCCACTGTCGTTGAGCGACCGCGCTACCACCATGCCGCCGACGCAGAGAGCTGCAATCGCCATGGCGGTCTCTTCCGATTCCCGGACGTTCCCCATGTCGCGGGCAAGCGTGCCTACCATCGCCTTGAACACGTTTTCGAAGGTTGCCTTGACCCTCGCATCGCAGCGTGCCACTTCATTCGGCAGCGCCACCATGGGGCAGGAATTCTCCACGTCGTCGAAATGCTGGCGCGACAGGTACGCGCGCACGATCTGCGGGCCGGCCGGACCGGAGGCAAGGTCGAGGCGCACGCCCTTCCACCGGTTCTTCCAGTTCGGATCGGTGAAGAAGCAGCCCAGCACCTCGGTGTAGAGGTCGCTCTTGCTGTGGAAGTATTTGTAGAATCCGCCGTGGGTCATGCCGGCGCCGGCCATGATCGAATCGATCGAGACGGCCTCGAATCCGTGGCGATTGAACAGCCGGCGGGCGCTCTCCACAATCCGGTTGCGGACCTGCTCACGATGTCCGGCGGGATACGGCATGTGTCTGGACCTCCTTAAAAGATGATCTTGATCATATTTTGTGCGCATGCTTCAATGCAACCAAATGCAACCTATGGATAATCGAACGCACCCGGGGATGACCCTCGCAGGTGTCACGCGCCGGCGGCTGATCGTGGGTGCCGCCGTCTCGGGTGGCGTCGGCATGTTCTCCAAGGCCTGGGCTGCCGCCGGAGATGGAGTCTCTCATACCGCGGAAGCCATCCACCAGGAGCCGGTCTTTCAGGCGAGCCCGGCGCGGGTCTATCAGGCACTTACCGATGCCAGACAATTCGACAAGGTCGTGCAGCTCAGTGGGGCCCTTCAATCGATGTCGTTGGGCAGTAAGCCCACCGAAATCAGCCCGCAAGCCGGAGGCATGTTCACACTTTTCGGGGGCCACATTGTCGGCCGGCACATTGAGCTCACGCCCAACCGCAGAATCGTCCAGGCGTGGCGCGTGGTGGATTGGAAGCCGGGCGTCTACTCGATTGCCAAATTCGAGCTCACCGCGCAGGGATCTTCGACCAAAATCCTTTTCGACCATACGGGCTTTCCGCAAGGCGATGGCGAAAATCTGGCCGCCGGATGGACCGCCCACTATTGGGAACCCCTGGGCAAATACCTGGGCATGTGAAAATCGGCCGCTTGCGGCGCTATTCGGCGCGCAGCACTTTGCCGGGATCGATCCGCACGGCGTGGAGCAGGGCCGGCAGGGCGGCCAGCAACGCCGCCGCCAGCATCGCCAGCGAAGGAAGCGCGAGCGCTTCCAGGTCCGTGGTCTTCACCTGAAACAGGATGCTTTCCAGGTATCGCGCCGAAGCCATGCCCAGCGCCAGACCGGCCGCGGCGCCCGCCGCCACCATGGCCAGTACCTCCAGCGCGATTCGCCGCGCAATGTCCCCGGCCTGCGCTCCGAGGGCCATGCGAATGCCGATCTCGCGCCTCCTCAGAAAGACCGAGTAGTCCAGCACTCCATACATCCCCAGGCCGGCCAGCAATAGCGCCACCGCCGCGAAGAACAGCGCCAGCATCGCCAGCAAGCGCTCGCGCACGGTGTGCATCCGGATCAGCTCCTTCTGGGTGCGGACATTGCTGACGTAAAAGTCCGGCCGCGCTCGCGAAACTTCGAGGCGAAGCACTGAGGCGAGCGCCAGCGGATTCGGGGCGGACGTGCGCACGATGAACGTATTCATCTTGAGGACCCGGTACCAGTCCGCGCCATCGGCCCAACGGAACACGTTGTACGCCACCGGCACGAACGGCTGACGCATATCGAAATAGCGGGCATCGCCCACCAGCCCGACGATCTCAAAGCGCGCCCCTTGCGAACCAGCCTCAAAGGTCTTTCCCACCGGGTTCCGGCCATCGAAATATTGCCTGGCGAAGGCCTGGTTGACGATCGCCACGCCCGATCTTGACGGGGTCATGTAGAGGTCGCCGGCTCGGAAATCGCGCCCGGCCAGCAACGGGATGCGCATGGTGTCCAGCCATCCGGGCGAGACGCTCAGAAAGGCAGTCGAAACGTCCCGCGCCGCGGGGGCGCCATCGGCCGAAACGCCCATGTAGCGATAGCCCCACCCATCCATCAGGCCCCACTCGGCCAGCGCCACCTTTTCCACCCCCGTGACGGTGCGAAGATGCGCGGCCACTTCTTCCCAGGCGGCCGCCGGGCCCCTTGCGAGACGGCATCCAGGACCAGCAGCCGTTCGGCCGAGAAACCAGTCGGCTGATTCGACAGCCGGTCGAAGGTGGTGACGAGCAGGCCCCCGATAAACAGCACCAGAAAACAGAAGACCACCTGCGCGGTGATCAGAACGTGCATCAGCCGCCGACGCGCGTGCGGATCTTCGCCGCCCTTGAGTGCGCCGGCCGGTTTGGCCGCCGAGGCGCGCAGGGCAGGCGCCAACCCGAATAGCAGCGTCACCCCGAGCGCCAGCGCCAGGCCGAATGCCAGTACCCGCCAATCCGCCGGTAGCAACAGCCGCGCCGGGTTATCCGGCGGATTGATCCGGCCGACCACCAAGGGCGCGGACCACGACGCGAACAGCGCGCCGATGGCCGTGGCGCAGAACGCGAGCATGGCGCTTTCCACCAGCACCAATTGCACCAGGCGCCCGCGGCTCGCGCCGATGGCCACGCGCACCGCCATCTCACGCGCCCGCGCCGCGGCCTGGGCGCTAAGCAGGTTGGCTACGTTGGCGCACGCGATCAGCAGGACCAAACCGACCAGCCCGACCAGCGCCCAAAGCGGAAGCCGGTAGTCCTTCTGCATCCCGGAAATTCCTGCCGCGGCCGGCTCTATCAGAAGCGTATGGAATGAGGTCGTCCAGCGTCCCAGCCCGGACGAGTTCCGGGCGGCGGCACTCTTGGCGTCCTCTTCCTGAATGTGCCGGTAGGCCGCGCGGAGATGCGCGCGAACCGGCTCCGGCCCAACGCCCGGAGCCAGGCGTACGAACGTCCGCAGAAACGCCGCCACCGGCAGGTTGACGTACCCGTTCATGGTTACCGGAAGGAAAATGTCGGTGATGGTGCCCGGCTCGGTCCCCGTAAAATTCTGCGGACCGACGCCGATGATTTCGTAGACATCATTGGGCGATGCCGTTCCCTGGTTGTCGCCCAGGCGAAAGGTTCGCCCGATGGCTTTGGGGTCCCGTCCGAAGCGCCGCGACCAGTAATCGTAGGAGAGCACGGCCACGGGATGCGCGCCGGGTTCCTTGTCGTCCCGTTCGCTGAACAGACGCCCGGCAGTGGGCGCGAGGCCGAACGATGGGAACATCCAGCCGGAAACGTATTGCAGATGCGCCTTCTCCATCTCGCGGTCCGACCGGTAAGTGAGGTTGGCGCGGCTCCCGAACGAGGCGGCGATCAGTTCCGCCTGCCCCTGCACCGCGGCGCGCAACTCGCAGTACAGGCGGTATTCCCATCCATCGTAGGTGGTCAGGGTGCCGCGCACCGCGAAGCTCTGGCGGGAGAGCGCGTACAGCCGCTCGGGCTGGGAGACCGGCAAAGGCCGCAGCAGCAGAGCGTCGATGATCCGGAAGGCCGACGTGCAGGCGCCGATGGCCAGCGCAAGAGAAAGGATGGCAGCGGCGGAAGTAACCTTTCGCTTGCTAAGCTGCCGCCATCCGAAGATGGCATCCGCCCGCAACCATCCGAGCCGCGCGGGGAGCCGGATACCGCGACCCGATTCAGCTTGTGGCATAGAAATCGCCGCTGCTTCGCCGATTGTGAGAACCGGGCCGCCGCAGCGGAACATCCTCCAGCAACGGCAGCCAGCACCGCTGCCCGCGGGATTCCCACACCACAATGTTTCCACTTGGCCAGCGCGGGATGCCGTAGGTCAACCGCTGCCGCCCGCAGCATTCCAATGCCGCGATGTTTGAACCCGGCCGGCGCGAGATGCCGGCCCACTGTTGGATTTCGCTACGCCGCCGGTTCGTGGATGCACGCCTTGGTTCGTCCGGTTGGCAGTTCATTGCGTCTGGCACACCGATCATAGCACCGCGGAAGCGGCCCGCCCGGCGGCTCTTCCAGGGCGCTGCAAGCCCTCCCGGCCGCACCTCCGCCCCATCGCATGGCTGTGCGTACGTTATCCAAGGCGGGTACTAAGGACCCGCCGAACTAAGGTCCTGCTGCCTGCTATCTACCTGATAATACGGGCCGTCTCACAAGCCTGCTCGGTAAACTCCGGGCAGTCCTGCACGGCCTGGACTTCCTATCCGGCTCCCCTACTCGCCGTACTTTTCAAAAACTTTTCAGGACCTCATACTCGAAATTGATGCAGGGAAGATCAGAGGAAAAAGAACCGAAACTATGAATAAGCTAGCCTTAGGAACGCTGTGCCTGGCCCTGTCTGCGGCCGCCGCCCATGCCGGCAATGTCAGCGTCGACCTATTTTTAGATGGCAATTTTGCGACACCGGATTATGCCTTTTACAGCTACACGGATACTTCGGGTCAGGCGCAGGATGATATTCCCGTCGCCCCTTACATCACTTACTTGAATGGCTCTGGCTATGACAATACGCTGGCCTTCACGTTCTGCTACGACTTCAACAGCCCCACCGATGTGGGGACCGAATATCCCGGCACCTTGGAGACCTTAACCGACACCGCCACCCTGGAAGCCACCTACCTGGTCAACCAGTTGATCACCGGGGGCGGGCTGAATGCGCCTTTGGCCACGCGGGGAGCCATCTCACTAGCGGTTTGGGAGCTCATGAATCCCTCTTCCACCACCAGCACGTCTGAGTTTCCGACTGACCCGGCGGCGCTCCCATACGAAGCCGCAGCCGTCACGGCGGTCGCCGACGGCGCCTGGACGGCCGCGGATTCCGCTCAATATCCAACGTGGGTGCCGGACGATCCTTCGCTGCAACGGTTCGCCGTGGTTCTCTCAAGCCAGATGAATGGTGACGTACCCGAGCCGGGCAGCCTGGCTCTGATGGGTGCGGGCATCCTCGGCCTGGCGTTGTGGCGTAAACGGAAAGCTGCCGGCGCGCTCTCGCCAGTTACTCCGTCGGCCTAAATCCGGCAGTTCAGCCCTACCCCGGCCGGTTTGGGCTTTGCGGTGCGCAATTCCAATTGCTCCGCAGGTAACCCTCCGGAGTAACAACCACCTTTTCGCGTTCGCAACCAGTCTCAGTTGAACGCCTATGCGAGCTTCTCCGGCCTCAACGGCCGGATCCAGGATCGGCGGCCCTGTCCCTACCCGCCCGCCGGGTGCGGCTCAGGTAGCGCCGGCTGAATGATTCCGCCAGGCCTCAACTTCGGCGATTTCCTCATCGCTGAGGCGGAACTCCATAGCTCCCAGAACACCCCGCGCCTGCTCCGGGGAGCGCATCCCGACAATCGCGGCAGTCACCGCCGGATGGTGCAGGGCCCAGGCGATGGCCACCTCGCCCGCCGATCGGCCGTGGCGGTTGCCGATGGCCCGCAGGATGTCGGCCAGTTCCAGGTTGTGGGTGAGGTTCGGCTCCTGAAAAGCCAGCGCGCGCCGGCGGAAGTCGTCGGGCGGAAACGCCGCCACGCGTTCGCGCGTCATGGTTCCGGAGAGCAGGCCCGATTTCATGGGTGAATAGACAATTACCCCGATGCCATGTTGCATGCAGTAGGGCAAGGTTTCCCGCGCCACCTCCGGGGATACCGCCGAATACGGCGGCTGCAGCGATGTGACTGGCGAGATCGCCAGGCACCGCTCGATTTGCAGCTCGGTGAAATTGGATACGCCGATCCAGCGCACCTTGCCTTCCGCGCGGAGCTTGACCAGTGTCGACCAGCCTTCCTCGATATCTTCCTCCGGCTGCGGCCAGTGAATCTGGTACAGGTCGATGACGTCCACCTTGAGCCGCCGCAGGCTGGCTTCGCATTCGCGCCGCAGGGATTCGGCTTTCAAGCTGGGCGAGATCTCGCCCTTTTCGTTCCACACCCGCTCGCACTTGGTGAAGACGTACGGCCGGTTGGAGCGTCCCTCCAGCGCCCGCGCGACCACCTCCTCGGAGTGGCCCAGCCCGTAGACCGCCGCGGTGTCGATCCAGTTGATGCCGTGATCGAGGGCTTCGTGGATGGCCGCAATCGATTCGGCATCGTCCTGCGGTCCCCAGGCGAAGGCCCATCCGCCGCCGCCCATGGCCCACGCGCCGATCCCCATGGGGGTCAGATCCATGTCGCTGTTACCCAATCGTTTCTTCTGCATAGTCACTTTCTAGCCTACCAATCCTTCCGCCGACGGGCGGAGGAACGAGAAGTGTGGGGCACCTTCAGGCGCGGCTGCACAGGGCTCGCCGCGGAAGCGCCGCGTTTTCAGACGCGGCTGCAATCGATGGGTCGCGGAAACCAACGGGTGCCGCGAGGCTTCAGACGCGGCCGCAGCGCATGGGCCGCGGAAGCGGGGGCGCCGCGCTTTCTGACCGGCCGCAAGAGACGGCCGGAAGCCAATGAGCGCCCGCGCTTTCAGAAGCAATCACGCCGGACGTGCGGCGGGCGCCGCGTGCTTTTCAGAAGCGGTCGCAGAGCATGGGCCGCGGAAGCGGCGGCGCCGCGCTTTCAGACCGGCCGCAAGAGACGGGCCGGAAGCCAATCAGCGCCCGCGCTGTCAGAAGCGATCACGCCGGACGTGCGGCGGGCGCCGCGTGCTTTTCAGAAGCGGCCGCAGAGCATGGGCCGCGGAAGCGGGGGTGCCGCGCTTTCAGACCGGCCGCAAGAGACGGCCGGAAGCCAATGAGCGCCCGCGCTGTCAGAAGCGATCACGCCAGACTTGCGGCGGGCGCCGCGAGGTTTCAGACGCGACGGAGTGGAACGGAGGCGTCCCGGGGCTGGCGGGAGTGGTGGCGTTTGCCACCGTCTTTCCACTCCAGAATTCCGCCAACCGGTGTCAGCCCCCCTCCGCCCGAATCGCGGCGGCAAAGAAGCCATCGCCGGGGTCGCGGCCTGGAATCCGTTCAATGGTCTCGGCCACCATTCCAGGCGGGACGTTCGCCACTACCGCCTGATTCTCTTCCGGTTCCAGCGAACAGGTGGAATACACCAGCAGGCCGCCGGGGGCGAGAACTGCGCGTGCCTGGGCCAGCAGGCTGCGCTGGCGGCCGGCCAGGTCGTCCAGGTCGGCGGGCGTCAGACGCCATTTGATTTCGGGATTCCGTGCCAGGGTGCCGGTTCCGGAGCACGGCGCATCCACCAGGATGCGCTCGAACGGGCGCGCGAACGGCAGCGGCCGCGTGCCATCCAGGGTCACCAGGGGGCAGCCCAATTCCCGCATGGACGCCAGGCGGTGAAAGTGCAGGTCGCAGGCCACGGCGCGCACCCCGGTCTCCAGCGCCTGGGCGGTCTTGTTGCCAGGGGCGGCGCACAGATCGAGGAAGCTCTGGCCCGGCGCCAGGCGCAGCAGCGGGACGATGGATTGCGAACCGATGTCCTGCATACGGCTGCCGCGGAAATATTTTTCCGGCTCGGTGAGGGCCGCGCGGGCGATCCCCTCCGCGGCGGCCGTCCCGTAATGGCTCTCCCACCGGTCGAGCAACCAGCCCGGGCAGGATAGCGCCGCCTCGCGGCTGGGCCACTCGACCGGGTCGCGATTGGCCTTGCGCAAGACGGCGTTTACGAAGCCGGCAGCGGAGGTCTTGCGGGCGCGCTTCACCAGGCCGACGCTTTCGCTGACCGCGGCGTGCGGCGGCACGCGTTCCAGGTAGCGGATCTGGAAAATGCCCATGCGCAGGGCGATGCGCACTTCCGGATCGAGCCGCCGCGCGCGCCCGGAATACAGGGCGATCAGGTAATCAAGCTGGCCCTGGTAGCGCAGAGCGCCGAAAACGATCTGCGAGGCCAGCCCGGCATCGCGGGAATCGAAGGGGGCGGTTTGGGCCAGCAGCAGGTCGCTCGCGTAGCCGCCCAGTTCGACCCTGCGCAGGATGTCGAAGGCGGCGAGGCGGGCGGGGGAAGCAGGCACTCTGCCCTCCAGGGTAACGCCGCCCGGACTCACCTTCTATAATCAAAGTCAGTGGAACTCGAAAAGACACTGCTGCGCAAGGTGGGGGAAGCCATCCACCGCTTTAAGATGATCCGCGATGGCGACCGCGTGGCGGTGGCGCTGTCCGGCGGCAAGGATTCGGCCACTCTGCTGGAGGCCCTGCTGCTGTTGGCCAAGCGCGCGCCCATCAACTTTAGTGTGTGCGCCTTCACGGTGGAGCAGGGCAAGTTTCTGAGGCCCATTGAACCGCTGGGAGAGTATCTGAAGCAGCGCGGCGTCGCGTGGACTTACCATCGCGATGCGCCTTCGCTGCGGCTGTTGGAAGATCAACCGGACCACGGCTGCGACCTGTGCAGCCGCTATCGGCGGCGGGCGGTATACGAGATTGTGCACGAGCTGGGCGCCAATGTGATCGCCTTCGGTCACACGGCCGACGATTTTTGCGAAGCCCTGCTGCGCAACACCATGTTTACCGGGAAGCTGAGCGCCTTGCCCCCGGTCACCTACTCGCGCGACCGCGAATACCGGCTGATCCGGCCGCTGGTCTTCGTGACCGAGGATCTCACGCGCGCGTACGCCGAGGCGTGCGGCGTGCCGGTGGTGCCGTGCGGCTGCTCCCAACGCACCGGAACCGTGCGGCGCGCGCTGCGCGACTTATTTGGCGAACTGGAGAAGGAATATCCGCACCTGAAGGAGAATATTCTTTCGGCCATGGGGAACGTGGACACGGGCCGTCTGCTGGACCCGCGCTATCTGGATCTGGAGCAGACAGAAAAACGGGACCTGTTTCCCATTGTCACTGAGTGAGGGCGCGAGCCAGTTCCGCGCCGCGTAGCCGCGAGCGATTCGCGGCGTTCTCATAGTTGGTAGGCTCAGGACCGCACTTGGCCGGTTTGACGTTGGTGCGCGTGCCCCAGCGCGGCGGCAGGGTGTTGCCGCGGAAGCCGGTGTTGATCTGCGGGGTGCGCGCCTGCGTCCGAAACTCGTACTTGTCCACGCTGCAGGCGGACACGCCCGCGCCACTTCGCAATACCCGCCCGAATACCACCAGGCGCATGGGAGTTCCGTTGTCCAGTTGCGCCGGCCAACTAATGGAAAGCTCGATGAAAGTTCCGGCGGAGAGCTCCCGATCGAGGGCGAAGGCGACTCCTCCGCTGCCCATGTTGACGGTCTGGCCGAGGCCGGCTTCCAGAATGCGCCCGTCCTGCAAAAGCTTATACCGCACTTCGCGGTGAATGGGGAATCGTGTTTTCTGCCGCCGGTTGTTGCGATTTTGATCCGATGCTGGTTCATTCGCCATGGTAGCGAGACCTCCGTAGTTCGCGGGATGAGGAAATGCACTTCGTGGGCCGGAGCATTAGACGCATAGAATCAGCTACTTACACGAACTTGCAGGGAAGTTATGTCCACGCGGTGGACAGCGCCGCGGAGCCTTTGTGTCCAGGAGGTTTACACAGGGATCCCACCGGGTACGCATGGTACGCTGAGGTTTCCAAACCTATGAGGAAGGCGCTTGTTCTTCTTCTGCTGGGAGCTGGCCTGTGGGAGGCTTCCATCAGACCCAAGCTGGTGGTGACCATCGTCATTGACCAGTTCCGCTACGATTACCTGACACGGTACCGGGATGAGTATCACGCCGGCTTCGATACGCTGCTGACCAAGGGCGCGGTGTTTACCAACGCCCAGTACGAACATTTTCCGACCGTCACGGCGGTCGGCCACAGCACGATTCTGACCGGCGCCACGCCCTCCGTCAGCGGCATCATCGAAAACGAGTGGTACGACCGGGATGAGGGTCGTAAGGTGACCAGCGTCTCCGACCTCCAGACCAGTCTGCTGGGCGCCGAACTGGGGGCGCCCGGTTCCTCGCCGCGGCGGCTGTTGGTCGACACTGTAGGCGACGAGCTGAAGATGGCCGGTGAGGGCCGGCCCGAAGGCCTGCCGCGGGTGATCGGGATCTCGCTCAAGGATCGCGCCGCAATTCTGCCCTCCGGCCACATGGCCGACGGGGCCTACTGGTTCGACACCACCAACGGGCAGTTCGTGAGCAGCAACTACTACTTCGCGGACCTCCCGGAATGGGTGCGGGACTTCAATGCAGGGAAGCCCGCCGACCAGTACGCCGGCAATGCCTGGCTGACCCACACCCTTCCCACCGATCTGAAAAAGCTCTACTCGGAGCTGGAGGCCAGCCCCTTCGGCAACGAGCTGGTGGAGGCTCTGGCCGAGCGCGCGCTGATTGCCGAACAATTGGGCCAGCGCGGGGTCACGGACATGCTAACCGTGAGTTTTTCGGCCAACGACTACGTGGGCCACCGGATGGGGCCGGATTCGGAAGAGGTGCACGAGATGTGCCTGCGCACCGACCGGCTGCTGGCCAGACTGCTGCAGGCGGTGGACACCGCCGCGGGCGAAGGCAATGCGCTGGTGGTGCTGACGGCCGACCACGGAGTGGCGCCGGTGCCCGACGTCAACGAGGCGCGGCGGATGCCTGGAGGGCGGATCGAGCCGGGGACGGTGAATAAGGTGGTGCAGGCTGCGCTGGTGAAAAAATACGGGGAGGGCCGCTGGATTCTGAGCGATTCGGATTCCATGCTGTACTTCGATGAGGAGCTGATGGCCCGGAAAAATCTGAATCCGGCGGACGTGGAGCGCACCGCCGCAGCCGGCGCGATGACGATTCCGGAGGTCTTCCGCACGTACACCCGCGAGCAGCTTCTGGCGGGAGCAGTGCTGCGCGACCAGGTGTCCGAGCGCGTGATGAACGGCTATAACGAGCGGCGCGGCGCGGACCTGGAGGTGCTGTTCGACCCGTACTGGATTGCGGCCAAGACCGGCACCACCCATGGCACGACGTTCAGCTACGACGCGCACGTGCCGCTGATTTTCCTGGGAGCCGGCATCCGCGCCGGCCGCTACAGCGAGCCGGTAGTGGTGAACGACGTGGCACCGACGCTCGCGACCCTGCTGGACGTGGAGACGCCGGCCGGGTCGGTGGGGCGCGTCCTGTCGGAGATGTTGCAATAGGGTGGATCTCGGTTTCACCGGGGGGTGCCCTTTTTGGGGTCGAGCCGGTCGGCAAAGAGCGATTCGGGGTTCTCTGGCCACCGCGGCTGCGGAAAAGGGTCCGCTAAGGGTGGCGCTGGCGCGCGGTTGGGACCGACAAATCGGCAAGGGCGCATGGGATCTGGGGTCGAGCCGGTCGGCAAAGGGCGATCCGGGGTTCTTTGGCCACCACGGATGCGGAAAAAGGGTCCGCGCGAGGGTGGCGCTGGTGCGCGGTTGGGGCGGACAAATCGGCCAGGGCGCATGGGATCTGGGGTCGAACCCGGTCGGCAAAGGGCCATTCGGGTTCTTTGGCCACCACGGATGCGGAAAAAGGGTCCGCGCGAGGGTGGCGCTGGTGCGCGGTTGGGGCGTACAGATCGGCCAAGGCGAATGGGATTCTGGGGTCGAGGCGGTCGGCACAGCTGCGGAGAAGTATCCGCGCGGGGGTGGCGCTGGTGCGCGGTCGGGACGGACAAATCGGCCAGGGCGAATGGGGGTCTGGGGTCGAGCCCGGTCGGCAAAGGGCGATTCGGGGTTCTCTTGTCACTGCGGCTGCGGACAAGGGTCCGCGCGGGAGTGGCGCTGGTGCGCGGTTGGGGCGGGTGACTCGGCCAAGGTCTAGGGTTCCTGCGGGACCCGGGGGAACAACGGGCGGAGGTGGCGCCCCGGTCCTCGCCCGAACGGCAGCGTACAGACAGACCGGCCCCATAGGGGCCGGCCGCGGGAGCCGCCCCACCTGACTTTATAGCCAGTTTGTGGGGATCTTGCGAAAGTCGAACTCAGGTCGTACGGCTGAGCGCCGGGACCGCCCGCAGGACACCGCCGGAATCGGCCGTGGCCGTGGCGGTTGCTGCGTCTAATGGCTGGGCGGCCGCCTCAAAGCTAAACCATTGGTTGAGAACTTCGTCCGAAACACGGCGGCGGCTCATGATTTGCCGCCGGCCGCGGAGGGCGCGGGGAAGACACTGCGCCAGGCGCCAGAAGGCCGCCAGCGAAGTCGGCTCCCAGATCATCGAACCCAGCACCACCACAAAGTCACGCGCGGTCATGGCCAGCCAATGGCGGCGGTACACTCCGAAGGTCGCATTCTTGATGCGCATCAGGAAGCGGTTTTTCACCGAATGCATGTTGATGACGGCGGGGGCGGAACGGCGGTTGGCCGGAGTCACGGTGCGCACATGATGGGCCACGGCATAGGGCGTATAGATGCAGCGCCAGCCCAGCAGCAGGGCCCGCCAGGCCACGTCGGCATCCTCTCGGTACACGAAGAAATCGGGGTCGAAGAAGTTCCCGTCCACGGCAATGTCGTCGATCATGCGGCGGCGAAAGAGGGCCGCGGCGGCGCTGGCGCCGAAAACGTACTCCACCTGTTGAAAATACGGGCCATCGGGGACATGCCAGCCGCGATCGAAATGCCGCATGGCCGGGGTAAAGAAGATGCCGGTGGAATCGATCAGCGGTTCGGGCAGCGGCTCGAAACCGGGACCGATGGAGAGCAGCCTCCCGCAGACGGCTCCGGCGCGCGAATCGGCGGCGGCGGCCTTCAGCAGGTTGGCGATGAAGCCCGGTTCCACAAGCACGTCCGGATTCAACGTCAGCACCCACTTCGACTGGCTGGCACGGATGGCCATATTCTGGCCTTCGGCGAAGCCCGTGTTGGAGGTGTTCTGGATGAGCCGGATGCGCCCGCGGAACTCCTTGAGAATGCTGCGGGTATCGTCGGTCGAGGCGTTGTCTACCACAGTCACGTCGAGGGCCACCTCCGTCTGGGCCAGCACGGCCTGGAGGCAGCGGCGGATGTAGCGGGCGCTGTTATAGGTGACGATGGCGACACAAACTTTTCCGTCGGGCACAGTGTTTTTCAAGGTGCTAATGCAAAGACCCGCGACCCGGCCGGGCCAACTACACCAATTTTGCGGTTCTCGAAAAAATGTTCGATATTTCTCCTAAGGAAGTGTAGTTGGCCGGATGGTCTCGGGGGTCCTTATTAATGGCTTGTAATGTCCGCGTCCTCGGCCAGCCAAGCGATGTTGCAAACTCTACGGCAGGAAGGGACGGTGGACACTCTACAGGATCGGGTGGCACAGTTGTACGAAGAATCGCGCAACGATGTCTATCGTTACCTGCTGACCCTGGGTCTCTATCCGCCTCGCGCGCAGGAGGCCGTACAGGAAGTGTTTCTGCGCCTCTACGCCACCTTGAAAAAGGGCGAAACCATTGAAAATTATAAGGGTTGGATCTTCCGGGTAGCCCACAACCACGGGCTCAAAGTGCGTGCCCGGCAATCCTCGGAGGAACCCTTCGATCCGGGCCTGGAGGCCTGCCTGCGGGCGGCCGCTCCCAACCCCGAACGGGCGCTGCTGGACCGCGAGCGCCTGACGCGCTTCCACAATGCCGTGGAGGAGCTGTCGGATCAGCAGAAACGCTGCCTGTTCCTGCGCCTGGAGGGGCTGCACTACCCGGAGATCGGGGCCGCGCTGGGAATCAGCGCCTCGGCCGTGGGAGAGTTTTTGCGGCGCGCCATGATGCGCCTGAAGAAGGTGCGGAATGAGTAACTTGCCGGCACATCCCGAGGCAGCCGCGCTGCTGCGCCTGGTGGATGGCGAATTGCCGCCGGGGGAAGCCCGCGCGCTGGAGCAGCACCTGGAAGGCTGCCCGGAGTGCCGCGCGGAAGTCGCCGACCTGCGCAGCACCCTGGCGGAATGCATCGCCTACCGCGAGCAGGTGCTGGAGGCCATGCTGCCGCCGCCACCGGAACCGTGGGCGGACCTGGCGCCGGAATTCGCGCGCATCGATCGGTCGCTTACACCGCTGCTCGCGCAAGTTCCCCCAGCCTCGCGATGGCACGTGCGGCCGGCGCTGCGCTGGGTATTGGCAGCCGCCGCGATGCTGTTGGTTGCGTTCCTGTACGAGTTTCGCGAAACACCTTCGGTGCAGGCGGCCTCGCTGCTCCGCCGGGCCGAGGTCGCGGCCGCGAAACGGCCGGCCACCGCGCCGCGGCGGGTCCTGATCCGGACCAAGACCGGCCAATTCACCCACATCGTCGGGAACCGCCTGAGCCGTACCCCATTGCCGCAGGAGCCGCCGCCTCCCGCGTTGCAGGCCCTGTTTGAAGCAGCCCACTGGGATTGGAACGACCCGCTGAGCGCCCAAGCCTTCGCCGATTGCCGCGATTCGCTCCAGGACAGGAAAGATTCGGTAACCGCTACGGCCGACGCCTATCAGATCCGAACCACCACGCCGGAGGGCGAACTGTCGGCCGCCAGCCTCACTCTGCGGACTTCGGACCTGGCGCCGCTAGAGGCCCGGCTGGAGTTTCGCAATCAGGATTGGGTGGAATTGACCGAAGCCGCCGAAGCTCCCGAGGACGGCGGAGCGGCCACCGCGCCGCCGCTTGCGCCGGAACCTTCCGCGCGGCACGCCGAACCCAGCCTGCCGGCGGCCAGCGTGCCCTCCACAGAGACTGTCCCGGTTTCGGGCGTGTTGCAGGTGCTCACGGCGCTGCACAAGATCGCCGCCGACCTGGGGGAGCAGGTGGATGTCAATGCCGTGGGCAGCCGGCTGGTGGTGAATGGGGTGGGCATTCCGCCGCTCCGCCAGCAGCAGATCCAGGCGGCTCTGGAAAAATTTCCAAACGTTACGGTGCAGTTCGTGGAGCCCGCCGCGCCGCCGGTGGTGGCCACTCCGCCGCCGGACGCCGCCGCGCCGCCACCCGCGGAAAACCCATCGGCCGGGATTGCCGCGCGGGTGGAGCAGCAGTTGGGCGGGCGGCCGCAGTTTGAGCGGTTCAGCTCCCAAATGCTGGATTGGAGCGACGCGGCCATGGCCCGAGCCTACGCGCTGCGGCGGCTGGCCGAGCGCTTCCCGGCTCCCACCGAGGCGGCCTTCAGCCCTGCGGATCGCCATGCCCTGCGGCAGATTGCGCGCGAAAACGCCGCCGCGCTGGCCGATCTGGCTGGCCGGATGAGCCGCACGCTGAAACCGGTCCTGACCGGTTTGGGCGGCCAAACTGCCACCCCATCTCCGCTTGTGGCGGATGCCTGGCAACCGGCGGCGGAAGACCTGGTGCTCACCGCCCAGCGGGTGGAACGGAGGCTCTCCGTGATGCTGGGGGCCGCGCCTGCCGATGGGACGGCTTTCCCGACGTCTGGATTACTTGGTGATCTGGACCGACTTCAGTCCGACATCATCATTTGTCAGCGGTTGCTGGGTCAGGAGTGAGGGTGTAGGGTAGTATGTAATGTTCTACCGCCGGTCGCTCGCGCTACTGGTGTGGCTGGCAGCAGGCGTAGCGGGCGCCCACGCGGCCCAAAGAGGCGCGGTGTTCGGTCGGATTCTGGATCCTTCCGAGGGCGCCGTTGCGGAAGCAGCCGTCACCATCACCAGCGAAGATACCGGTTTCCGGCGCGTGACCAGCTCCGACCCCACCGGCAACTTCGCAGTGGCCTCCCTCGACCCCGGCATTTACAAAATCACGGTGCGCAAAGAAGGCTTTCGCACGGCCATGAAATTCGGCGTGCGGCTTGGGGTGGATGCCCTGGTACGGGCGGATTTTGTGCTGACCGTGGGTAGCATCGAAGAGACCATCACGGTGGAAGACACCGAACCGCTGGCGGGGCAAACCGACCCCTCCACCGGCGGCAGCCTGGGGCGCGACGAAATCGAGCACCTGCCGCTGAACGGGGGAGGGATTCTGGGCCTGCTGGAGTTGACCGGCGGCACCAACGTCACGCCCGCTACGCGCGGCGAAGCAGGACAATTCACCACCACCGGCCAGCGCCCCAACACCAACTATTTCACGGTGGACGGGGTGAGCGCCAACATCGGGGTGACGGCAGGCGGACTGCCGGCGCAACCTACCGGCGGGGTGCTACCGGCGGTGAGCGCTTTCGGCAGCCTGGATTCGCTGATTGCCCTGGACGCGGTGGAGCAGTTCCGGGTGCGCACTTCGACTTCCGTAGCGGAGTTCGGCCGCATGCCAGGGGCGGCCGTTTCGCTCACCACGCGATCGGGTAGCAACCAGTTCCACGGCACCACTTCGTACCGCATCCGCAACGAACTGGCGAATGCCAACGACTGGTTCGGCAATGCCGCCGGATACGGGCCGCTGCCCCTGCGCCTGCAGGATGTTTCGCAGACTTTGGGCGGGCCGCTGCGGCGTAACCGCACCTTCTTCTTCCTTTCTTACGAGCACATGGCGCTGCTGCAACCCTTTGTCTGGAACCAGCCGGTGCCATCGCCGGCGGGGCGGCAGTTGGTGGGCGATTGGGTGCAGCCGGTGCTCAACCTGTTTCCGGTTCCCAGCAATCCGGCAACCGCGGCGAGCGTTGGGGAGTGGACTGGCCGCACCGACCGCCCGGCGCGCCTGGATGCCGGCGGCGTGCGCATCGACCAGACGTTCGGTTCGCGGGTGGCGCTGTTCGGGCGGTACAACGACGCCCCTTCCAGCAACGAGTTTGGCACCCTGGCCGTGGATCAACTGAGCCTGCGCGCGCGGAGTTTAACCGTGGGGCTGAATGCCCGGCCAACCAGCCGCCTGACTTTGGATTTCCGCGCCAATGAATCGGAATCGCGCGCGGACTCGTTCTGGAACGGCAACACGGCGCAGCCGGGCTGCGAACTTGACATACTGGCGGCGGACTTTTTGAATGCCACCTCGCCGTGCAGTGATCTGGTGCGCTTCTCGATCGGCGGCATCGGACAGCTGATTTCGGGACCCGAGGGCGCGCGCTGGCAGCGCCAGTTCCAGTTTGTCCATTCCACCGGCGTGCAGCTTGGCCGGCAAGCCCTGGAAGTGGGCGCCGACTACCGCAACATCGTGCTGGTGCGGCGCGACCCCACCGGAACCCTGGGTTTGATTGCCGACACCCTGGCTTCCCTGATCAACACCAACACCCTGTGGATTTCGAGAGGCACGGCCCAAAACGGTACCGCCGGTGTGCAGGAGTTGTCGCTATGGATCCAGGACACCTGGCAGGCCACCCCGCGGCTGACCGTGTCGGGCGGGTTGCGCTGGGAGTTCAGCCCGGCCACTCAATCTTCGGCCGGACCGACCGGGGTGGGGACCCTGTTTTTCAATCCCTCGACGGGCACGTTTTATCCCGCCACGCAACCGCAGCCGCTATGGCCCACGGCCTACGACGATTTCGCTCCACGGCTGGGTGTGGCCCTGCGATTGACGCGCGACGGCCGCACCGTGCTGCGTACGGGCGGAGGGATATATTATGACTCCAGCCTGAGCATTGCGGCGGACATCCTGAACGGAGGCCCGCTGAGTATCTCCAGTTATACCAGCCTGCGGGCGGCGCCTTTTTCCTCGCAACTGAGCTACGGGCTGATGCCGGGTTTGAAGGTTCCGCAAGTGAAACAGTGGAACCTCTCGCTGGAACGGGCGCTGAGCGGCCACGACGTGCTGTCGGCAGGATATGTGGGATCCATGGGCACTGGACTGATCCGCCGCGAGGTGGGCGGCCCGGGCAACACGCCCACCTCGCTGGTGGCGGTGACTAATGACGACGGCCGCTCGATCTATCACGCGCTGGAGGTGCAATACCGGCGGCAGGTGGCGCGCGGGTTGCAGGCCATCGCGGCCTATGACTGGGCGCACTCGATGGATAACGATTCGAGCGACTCGTTCCTGGTCTGGGTCGGGTCGCCGGCCAGCAATTGGGGCTCGTCGGATTTCGATTTGCGGCAATCGCTAACCGCGTCGGCCACCTACGAGTTGCCCGCCGAGTGGCACCGGTGGCTGCGCGGGTGGGCGCTCGACGCCGTGTTCCGCGCGCGCAGCGGCTTCCCCATCACGGTGCTGCAAAATGAGGAGTACACGGGCATCCCGCTGATCAACGCCTTCCGCCCCAACCTGGCGCTGGGCCAGCCGCTGTGGATTCCCGACGGCGCCGCGCCGGGCGGGCGGCTCCTGAATCCGGCGGCGTTTCTAGCCACGCCCACGGGAGTGCAGGGCATTCTGGGGCGCAATGCGCTGACGGGCTTCGGGATGTGGCAGGTGGACCTGGCGCTGCGCCGCGAGTTCAAGCTGGGAGATCGGATGCACGTACAGTTCCGCCTGGAAGCCTTCAACGCGCTGAATCATCCCAATTTCGCCGACCCGGTAGCGTACCTGGACAGCCCCGTGTTCGGCCAATCGACTTCCATGCTGAACATGATGCTGGGCACCGGCAGCCCCGGCAGCGGCCTGTCGCCGATTCTGCAAACCGGTGGGCCGAGGTCACTGCAGGTGGGGGTGAAGTGGCAGTTTTGAAGGAGTAGCCGTGGGGCCAAAACGGGGACTCCTCCGGCATCTAACACCCCCGGGCGGCAATTTCCTGCGGTCGCGAAGGCAAATTTTGCGCACGGTGCTGCCGGTTGGCCCAATGTTCCCAGGCGAAGGTGAGGACGATACGCACCTCCTGCTTATCCAGCGGCTTGGCTAGAACGTCGAAGCCGCCGAGGTTCAGGACTTCCGCCCACAGGCACTCGTCCGCCACGCGGGAGGTTACGATCAGCGGCGGCGGGTCCGGCAGCGATGCCGCTACCTCCAGGACGTCCTTCCAATCGCAATCGGCAAGGTCGCGCTCGCAGAGGACCACGCAAGGTTGCCCGCTTCGCAAATAAAGGGCCGCCTCCAGGCAGTTGCGGACGCGCTGTGCCGGCCACGAGAGCTGTTCAAATACACCGTCGCCACAGGCCTCTTCCACCGGACCGACGATCAAGAGCGTGGGCACGGCGGCTTCGCGTGGCAATCCGCGCCGCGATGATACCGGTTTCTGGTTCTTCATTCCTCGCCTTTCTCCTCGCGATGGCTTGGCCGGCCAGGAAACATGACCGCTTCCAACTCGCCGCTAATGCGAGACCGTAGTCTCTCCATCGGTCTCGCAGCGCCCAAAGGGAGCCGGAGATCAGCCAGCGCCTCGAAAACCAACCAGGGCGAATCCACCGAGAGAACCCTGGATGCCCTACCTTCTTCCCGGGTTCATCTTTTCAAAGCACCGGTGGCGCCGATCCTCGTCGACGTCACGACATTGTCAAACCGGAAGCATGCCGGCCTGTCCCACCACAACCGGATTCCTGTACCAGCGTCATGGAAGCTGTGAAAGCAAGTATGAGGCCATTCCCGGAGAACCGGCGCAGTTCACGCCCCAAGCGCGGACTTCATGGCAATGCGTTCGGCGGCTTGGGCGATGCGGGCCTGCACGTGACGAAGGGCCGCCATCATCGCCACCTCCCGCGACGGAGACCGGCCCAGTTCAGGTCGCCGCGCGACGCACGCTCGGGCCTAACGGCCGGGCTTTGATGACGCGGAGCGGCGCGAGGAACGCCTCGGCGCGGCAGCCCGAACGCCAAACGTCAAGCGGGGGCCCGGGCCTGCGACTCTGGTTAGAATGCTCGCGCGATCCGCCCATGTGGCTGATGATGAAAGCGGCCCGCGGAACGCGCAGGCTCACTCTACGGATTATAGAAGCCTCGGTTCTTGCTGTAGGGCGCATGGCCCGGCTCGCCGCGGCGGAAATGAACCGAGGGCATGGATTTTCCGTCGCGCTCGTGCGCCAGCAGTTCAATGAACCAGGCTTCGTGCTCCACCTCTTCATTGAGGATGCGCGCGGACAGAATCGTAAGTGCGCGGGTCCTTGCCGAACGTCATGTCGCAAACGGCGCTCCAGCTCCGGATGGCGCAGCGCTCCGATTCCAGCAGCAGCGTCAGGATGTTGACCACGGTGGGAGGGTCGGGCAATTTTGCGGCAACACAGCCGGCCTGGTCGTGGAAGGCCTTCAGATCGTTCGGCAGGTTACCGCCGAGTTCGTAAATGCGCGGGACGATGAGTTCAAAATGGGCGCGGTCCTCCAGCCGGGCATCCTCGCAATCTCCTTGTAATCTTCATAACCGGCCAGGTTCATGGGAAGGATGGTGTAGTAGTAATATGTGCTGGCGAATTCAGCGGCAGCGTTCGCAACGACCATCTTGATCAGCTTGTCTACGTCGACACCGCGGGCGCGGATGACTTCCACGCCCACACGCGCCGTCACATCTCCGGGTTTCACGGCTTCATGTTCGGGCATGCGTTCTTCCTTTCCACTTCATGCCAGCAGCGGTGCGGTTGAGAAACAGTATCTGCCTTATCAATGCGATCGGATAATCCGTGCGGCACCAACCGAATCCGGGAAGCCAGTGATGGCCGCATCCCCCCGCAGAACCACCACCGGGACATCGGGCCCGTAACGCAGGCGCGCCTCCTCAATCCGGGGGCGGTTCACACGATTGAAATGGAGGATGAACCGGAGCCGGTCGAGGAGTTCCCGATCGAACCGCTCCGCGCAGCCGGGGGCGAGATACTCGCCGGTTTGGAAATGGCTCTTCACGGCCCGCTGGAGCACGCGCCAGACGCACTGCAGCCACGGCCGCTCGACCCAGATGAACAGGTCGGCACGCGGCAGGCGGAGGTCGAAGGTGCAGCTTGCATAGTTCCCGTCGGTGATCCACCGGTCGCCGGACATGGCCGCGCGGAGACGCGAGCGCAGGGTTTCCACGGGGACCCGCCGCCAACCAGGATCCCAGGAGAGTGCGTCCAGCGGCACCACGGGAAGGCCGAAGCGCTTCCCCAACCGGCGCGCAAGTGTGGATTTGCCGCTGCCGGCGTTGCCCACAATCACGATCCGCTGCACACGATCCAGTGTAGCGATTCCGGAATTTACGATTTTTCTCGTTGACGTACGTTTTTTATCGTCGTACACTCGGTGGACATGAGTTCCTCGCACCGGAATCCACCACCGGCGCCGCTACCGACGGGCGCCGAACTCGATATTCTGGCCGTGCTCTGGAGGCTGGGAGCGGCGACGGTGCGGGAAGTGCACGAGGGCCTGGGCAAGGACCAGGGATACACCACCACGCTCAAGCAGATGCAATTGATGACCGAAAAAGGCCTGCTCACGCGCACCGAGCGCTTCCGGTCGCACGTGTACGAGGCCAGCGTCCCCAAAGAGCAGACGCAGCAACGCATCGCGGCGGACCTGCTGAAGCGGGCCTTCGGCGGTTCCCCCAGCAGCCTGGTGATGGGCGCGCTCTCGGCGCAGCCGGCTTCGGGCAAGGAACTGGCCGAAATCCGCAAAATGCTAGACACCTTTGCAAAGAAGAAAGGGGGCCCGAAATGAACGCTATCCCGATGCTCTCCTCGCAGCCCTGGGTGGAACGCCTGGGCTGGACTCTGGTCCATTTCCTCTGGCAGGGGCTAGCGATCACGGTTCTGTACGCCGACGCCCGGCGGGCGATGACGCGGGCGAGCGCCAATGCGCGCTACCTGCTGGCCTGCGCGGCGCTGGCGGCCATGATGGCGGCGCCGGTCGCGACCTGGGTGGCGATGCGGCCGTCGCCCGCGCCTCCACAGGTCGCCCAACGCCTCCGCCGCGAATTACGCCGCGGCGCAGTGGGGGCGACCCTGCCCGATGCGGCGCGCATCGCGATTCCAGGCACTCACTCCGCGGAGGTGTTGCCGTGGGTGGTGGCCGCCTGGCTGGCCGGCGTCACAGTGTTCTGGATGCGCCTCGCGAGCAACTGGATGCTGGCCGCGCGCATGCGCTCACGGTTCGTGCGCGGCGCGCCGGCGGAATGGCAGAGGCTGCTGGGGCGGCTCGGCGCGCGGATCGGCCTGGTTCGCCCGGTGCGCCTGCTGGTTTCTTCGATGGTGGATGCGCCGGCGGTGATCGGTTGGCTGCGGCCCATGGTGCTGGTGCCGGTGGGGATGCTCGCCGGCCTCGCGCCCGAGCAGGTGGAAATGCTGCTACTGCACGAACTGGCGCACATCCGCCGCCACGATTACCTGGTCAACATTCTGCAAAGCGTCGCCGAGGCCCTGCTGTTCTACAATCCGGCGGTGTGGTGGGTGTCGGGACACATTCGCGCCGAACGCGAACTGTGCTGCGACGACGTGGCGGTCTCGGCCAACGGCGACGTGCTCACGTACGCCCGCGCACTGGCGGAATTGGAGGCGTGCCGTCCGGTGCGCGTGCGAACGGCGCTGGCGGCCAACGGCGGATCGCTGGCGGACCGCATTGCCCGGCTGCTCGGCCAGACCCGGCCGGCGGCGCGGACCGGGGTGGGACCGAGCCTTGTTTCGGTGGCGGTGCTACTGGCGCCCGTGGTGTATGGCGCGTGGTGCGCGGCCTGGGCGCAGCAGCCGGCGGCGCCGCTGTCCTTCGATGCTGCGTCGGTGAAGGTAGACCGAAGTTACGGACCGGGCCACTCCTCGTCACACGACCGTGGCGGCCTGCTTACTATGACCAACGTGACTCTGAAATTGTGCATCCAGGCGGCGTACGGCGTGCCGCAGAATCACATCCTGGGGCCGGCCTGGCTCGATTCGGAGACCTACGATATTACCGCCAAGGCGGCCGCCGATGCGGTCAACAACCAATTCCCGCTCAGGTTGCAAACGCTGCTGAAGGAGCGCTTCCACGTGGTGCTGCACCGCGAGACGCGCGAGGGGCCGATTTATCAACTGGTGGCCACGAAGAATATATCGAAGATGAAGAAAGAGGCGTCAGCCGAGGTTCTCCACAGCGGCATTGACAGCGACAGACTAGGGCATGTGACCTTCACCGCGGTGGACATGCCCACGCTGGTGAATTGGCTGCAGCGGCCGAAGATTTCTCTCGGACGGCCGGTGGTGGATAAGACCGGCCTCGATGGATTCTACAGCTTCAACTTGGATTGGGTGGTGGAGGCGCCTCCGGCGATGGCGGATCCGGGACCGGGGATGAAAGCCGGGGATGACGCCGCCACGGCAATTATCGTGGCGCTCCAGGAGCAGGCCGGGCTGAAACTGGAACCGCGCAAAGGCCCCATCGAGTTTATCGTGGTAGATCATGCGGAGAAGGTGCCGACGGAGAACTAACCGGCGAATGACCCCGAGTAGCTCGGAGTAACTCGCGCTGTTTCTCCCCGATGGCCGCCCAGGAGAAGTTACGAACGGCGTGATTGTGTGCCGCCCGCGCGATCTGCGCACGGCGCTCGGGGTCGGTCGTCAGCGTGGCAACTCCGGCGGCGAAGGCCTCGGCCGTGCCGGCTTCCCATACGCTGTGGCCGTGCAACAGGCCCAGGCCGGCGCAGCCCGAAGGCGTCGAAACCACCGCCCGCTTCATTGCCATCGCTTCCAGGACCTTCACGTTGGTGCCCGCCGAAACCGTCGTTGGGACAATCACCAGGTTACTTTCGACATACAGCGGGCGCACATCCGCTACAAAATCGAGCATCCGGATGCGGCCATCCGGCGCCGGTTCGGGCGAATCGGTAAAGGCGCGCCAGTAAGTCAATGGATCGGCGCCGCATACCACCGTTACGGTCATCTGCGGGAACTTATCGCGCAGCAGCGGCCACACGCTTTCGGTAAAGAAGCGGTAGGCCTCGATGTTCGGAAAATGGCGGAACGAGCCTATAAACAGCAGCCGCTCACCGGCGGTTTCCGGCTCGGGGCGGAATCGCTCCAGGTCTACGCCGTTGGGGATCATCGCGCTGCGCACCTCAGGTCCCAGCATCTGCGCATCTTTTTCCGACATGACCACCACGCGGCCGTAGCGCTGGGCCTGCCGCATTTCAAAGCGGCGCCAACGGTACAGATCCCAGAGCGCGGATAGTGTTCGGCGGCGGCGCGCAATCTGGCTGTAGAGATCGAAGGTGACATCGTGCTCCACCAGGAGGTCGCCACCGTATCCGGCGAGCTGCGTGTACTCCACCTGCAAGGTGTCGAATCCGAAATCCTGCCGCTCGTAGTCGAGCACCCGCCGCATGGCGGGCGAGCGGAACTCGTGCACCTCCGGCGGCAGCAGCGTGGACCAGCGCGGCTGGCGGTAGCGCGGCTTTTCCACCAGCACCACGCGGGCACAGAATTCCAAAATCGGCGCCAGGCGCCCGCCTGCTTGACTCGGTTCGCCCGCCGGTTGACGCGCGCGGCTCAGCACCGAAACAGAGCCGCGGCCGTCAGGGAGCGGACCTTGCGGTGGTAGACTCAGTTCCAGCTCATCCGCATCGGTGAAGGCGAACAGCTCGATATCGAACTCGCGCGCCATTTCGCGCAGCAAATGGTAAATGCGCACCGCGCCGCCGTGCGCCAAAGGATACGGGAAATAAGGCGAAAGCACGGCCATGCGCTGGCGTCCGGGGGAGCAGGCGCGGCCCTCCACCACGCGAAACCAATCCGGCGTCATCGAGCGCTCGCGCTTCGGAAAGGGCCACCAGCGCGGGCGCAGGTAGATGCGGTCCAGAGGCACCCCGCGCCAGAATAGCAACGAAGCCAGATTGCAGCCCAGATGGTGCCGCTCCAGGCGCGAGTTGTAAGCCAGGAGTTTGCGCGGCGCGCGCAGGAAGGCGACGCGGCGCAAAGCGCTGGGACCGCCCGCCAGCATCACCGGCGCGAGGCCGATGCGGTAGCGCCGCAATTCGCGCCGCAGTGCGGGCCAGTTTTCCGCGGTGGCTACGAAATGGCGGCGATCGGGCACCAGCGCTCGCACTTCCTCCACCATGCGGCGGCAAAGCTCGGGAGGCCCCGAGCAGAAGGCCACCACCACCGCCTCCGGATCTTTGCCCAGCAGGCGGAAGATCCAGCGCTTGAGCCACAGTTTCATTCCGCCGTACCACCGGCGGCCAGCAGCGCACAGGCCGCCAGCGGCCCCAGTGCAATGTCACCCGCTAAAGCAGTCAGAAACGAGATGGCGTAGGCAGCTCGGTTGCCGTCGAAACCTTCCAGGCGGAAGATCCAGCGCTTGAGCCACGGTTTCATTCCGCCGTACCACCCGCGGCCAGCAGCGCACAGGCCGCCAGCGGCCCCAGTGCAATGTCGCCCGCTAAAGCCGTCAGAAACGAGATGTAGAAGGCCGCCCGCTTGCCGTCGAAACCTTCCAGCCGGACGATCCAGCGCTTGAGCCACGGTTTCATTCCGCCGTGCCGCCCGCGGTCAGCAGCGCACAGGCCGCCAGCGGCCCGAGTGCAATGTCACCCGCTAAAGCCGTCAGAAACGAGATGGCGTAGGCAGCTCGCTTGCCGTCGAAACCTTCCAGGCGGAAGATCCAGCGCTTGAGCCACGGTTTCATTCCGCCGTACCACCCGCGGCCAGCAGTGCACGGCCCGCCAGCGGCGCCAGCGCAATGTCGCCCGCTGAAGCCGTCAGAAACGAGATGGCGTAGGCAGCTCGCTTGCCGTCGAAACCTTCCAGCCGGACGATCCAGCGCTTGAGCCACGGTTTCATTCCGCCGTACCACCCGCGGCCAGCAGTGCACGGCCCGCCAGCGGCGCCAGCGCAATGTCGCCCGCTAAAGCCGTCAGAAACGAGATGTAGAAGGCCGCCCGCTTGCCGTCGAAACCTTCCAGCCGGACGATCCAGCGCTTGAGCCACGGTTTCATTCCGCCGTGCCGCCCGCGGTCAGCAGCGCACAGGCCGCCAGCGGCGCCAGCGCAATGTCGCCCGCTGAAGCCGTCAGAAACGAGATGTAGAAGGCCGCCCGCTCGCGGTCGAAAGCGTCCATGCGGAAGATCCAGCGCTTGAGCCACGGTTTCATTCCGCCGTACCACCCGCGGCCAGCAGTGCACGGCCCGCCAGCGGCGCCAGCGCAATGTCGCCCGCTAAAGCCGTCAGACACGAGATGGCGTAGGCCGCCCGCTCGCGGTCGAAACCTTCCAAACGGACGATCCAGCGCTTGAGCCACAGTTTCATTCCGCCGTACCGCCCGCGGCCAGCAGCGCACAGGCCGCCAGCGGCGCCAGCGCGGCCGCCAGCGTCACCGGCGCGTAGCCGTGCAGGTCCACCACCCGCCCGATGGGATAGGAAATCACCGCCGCGATCGCGCCCGCCGAAGCCGTCAGAAACGAGATGGCGAAGGCCGCCCGGTCGCGGCCAAAAGCGTCCAGTGGCATGGTGTACATGTTGACGCTGAACGCCGCCACCGCGCCAAAGCTGACCGCGATGCCGGCGCACGACCACCCCGCTCCGGGCGCCCAGGGCAACGCGGCGGTAGCCAGCGAAAGCACCGCGGTCCACAGGCAAACGCGGAAACGCGCCGCCAGCGGACGGACGCCGCCATCCACCAGCCGCATGGAAAGCCATCCGCCCGCCAACCCGCCGGCCATGGCGGCCAGCGGGGGAATCCAGGTGTAGCGCGCCGCCTGCACCAGGGTGAGCTGGTCGACGGTCATCAGGTAATTGGCGGTCCAGCCGTTCCACAGCGAATAGCCCACCATGCTGAGGGCGTTGGCCCCGACGAAGATCCACAGACGCCGGTCGCGCAGCAGTTTGCCGCGCTCACCGGCGGCGGCCCGCACGGATGAAGCTTGCGGCGCGCGGCGGGCGGCCCAGTTCCAAACCGGAATCCACGCCAGCCCCAGCGCTCCGGTGACCAGGAACGCCGACCGCCAGCCGTACCACACCGCCAGCGCGGTGGCCAGCGGAACGGCCAGAATCACCCCAAGGCTTACCGCAATCTGGTTGACGGCGTTGCCCACGCTGCGCTCGGCGGGCCGCAGATATACGTGGATGGCCTTGCCCGCCGCGGGAATGCCGCCGGCTTCGGCGAGTCCCAGCACGGAGCGGCAGGCCACCAGGCCGCCCAACCCACGCGAAAGGCCGGTGGCGATGCCCGCCGACGACCATACGCCGATGGCCAGGCTGGCCGCCAGCGTCAGGCCGATGCGGTCGATGAGCATGCCCGCCAGCGGCGCTGCCAGCGCGTAGGGAATGTAGAACCCGGTCCACAGCAGGCCGTATTGCGCGTTGCTCAAATGGAATTCCTGGCGAATGGGGACGGCCAGTTGCGCCAGCGTGGCGCGGTCCAGGAAGTTGATGGCGGTGGAGAGCACGAAAATGGCCAGCACCACCCAGCGGAGAGGTTGCCCGGCGAGGTTTCCGGTGGGAGTCCCAGCGGAGTCTCCTGTGGGCTGCCCTTTGCTCTGCCCAGTGGAGCGGCCCGCGGTCACTGGAATTCGATCATGGCCACTTCCCCAGCGGTGGCGAGCCGCGCATTGGGCTTGGGGAAGTATTCGATGGCCACCGGGCGCGGCTTATGCACGCCGCAGCCCAGCGTCTCGACCCCTCCGCCGTGAATGGCGATTTTGTAGGGGTCCGTAACCAGCAGTTTCAGAATCTTGTGGTCCGCGCCTTCCACCACCAGCCGGACCTGTTTGCCCAGGCAATCCACCTGCTTGAGCATGCCGTGCACCTGGCCTCCGGGCTTGGGACCCTCCCACCAGGGAATGGCGTTGGGGTTGGTGGTTGGCTCGCCGCCGTTGGCCTTCACCTCCAGCTCGTGCACCTCGGCGCGCGCCTGCGCCTTCAACTGGTCCAGTTCACTGGCCTCTTCGGCGGCCTTGCGGCTGCGTTCGGCGGCTTCGAAATCCAGGCGCTGGTCTTCGATCTTCAAGCGCGCCGCGCGCATTTGGTCGCGCACGGCTGGGTCCGTGGCGGCCTGCTCGCCGCCGCGCCAGGCCTTGGCCGCATCGGGATAATCGTGGTCCGCCAGATAGCACTCGGCCAGCGCCTTCCAGTCGTCGGGATTGCGCGGATTGCGCTCGGTGGCGGCCTTCCAATGGGCCGTGCGCTTGGCCGGGTCGGTATCGCGCTGGGCCAGCAGCACGAACGGTTCTTCCAGCTTGGGGTTGATTCCGGCGGCGTGCAGCAGGGCGTCGGTGGCTTTGGCGTTGTCGGGTTCCAGCCTGGCGTACTCGATGTAGCAGCGCGCGCTGGAGCTGCCGGCTTTGATGGCCGCGACGAAGTAGCCGCGCGCGTCGTCGGTGTGGTGGTCGGCCAAGGCCAGCAGGCCGAGGCCTTCATTGGCCTCCGCCATTTTCACGCCGTCGTTGAGCAGCTTACGGTATTCGGCGGCGGACGCCGCGCCTTCGAGAAGATCGGCGCGGGCCAGGCGGGCGTCGCTATCGGCGACCTGGCGCTCCTGGAAGTCGCTTTCGGACATGGCGCGGCCAGGAATGGTGGTGGCCTGGAAAATGCCGGTGGCGAGATGCGCCTTCACCTGCGCCTCGATTTCCGCCGGCGATTTGCCCAGCGCGTTCTGGAAGGCGGCGTCCTGATCCACGCCCTGGCGCAGGTTGTACAGCAGCACGCGGATTTTGCCGTAAAACTGTGGATCGACCACCAACAGGTGGATGCGCGCCCAATCCAGGTCCGGATGCGGCGGCGGCTCGCCCAGGGTCAGGCGGACACCGGTGGATTGGAAGGTGGACAAAAACTCGATCAGCCCGTGCTCGTACTGCGGCGGCATTCGCGATGTGTTGTCGCGCAGCAACAGCCGCATGAGGTCGCTGTAAAGATCGGGCGGGATGGCTTGCTTTTCGGCCAGCACGATCTCGTAGCGGTCGCGCGCCTGAATGAGCTTGCCGGCCGGCCCCCACGCCTGCGGGTTCTTGAAGACCAGGACGCGGATGGGCTGCGCGGTTTTCAGGTCGTGATCGCCGAGCAGTTGCCCGGTAGCCTCGCGGAACTCTTCGAAGCGCATGAGCGTTTCGCGCCCCACGCGCGAGCCGGCGTCGGTGTAGACCTCGAAGGGGCCGGAGAGATATTTCACCCAGGAATCCGCGGCAGGCAGGCGGGCGGGCTGGAGAGCCAGCAGGAGACCCGCGAGGCTGAGGGTGAAGATGGGGCGCATTCGTTTTCTATTATCCCGCGATGGGAGGTGGAGCGGAATGGCTAGCGGGGGTGGCCCGCAGAGCGTGCTTCCCAAGACTTCAGTAAATTGGCTGTGGCAAGCGTGGCGGGATGGTTGTCACCGAGCACTTTGCGACGCGCCACAAGGCATTCGCGGGCCAGTTGCAGGGCGTTTTCGGTATCGCCTGCTTCGAACAAGTTGAGGGCCAGATTGGCCATCATTGTCAGGGTGCCGGGGTGCTCTTCGCCCAGCATCCGCTTAGCCACCTCCAGCACCTGCTCTTCAAGCCGCCGGGCTCCGGCGTAGTCGCCCTGCGTGACCAGTGTCCCGGCCAGATTGTTCATCGCCGTCAGCGTGTCTGGGTGTTCCTCGCCGAGAGTTCGTCTACGAACCTCCAGCACCCGTTCTTCAAGCCGCCGAGCTCCCTCGTCGTCCCCTTGAGAGGCGAGCGTCAGCGCCAAGTTCCCCATAGCAGACAGGGTGTCGAGATGCTCCTCGCCCAGCAAGCTCGTCCTCACCGCCAGGACCCGCTCTTGAAGCCGTCGCGCCGTCGAGTAATCTCTTTGCGACCAGAGCGTCTGCGCCAGGTTGTTCATCGCTGTCAGCGTGCTCGGGTGCTCCTCGCCCAGCACGCGCGTCCTTAGCGCGAGCACGCGCTCTTCGATCCCCCGCGCTCCCGCGTGGTCCCCTTGGGACCAGAGGGTCAGAGCCAGGTTGCCCATAGCGGTCAGCGTGTCGAGGTGCTCTTCGCCTAGCACGCACGTTTGTACTTCTAGCAGGCTCTCCTCGATCCGCCGCGCTCCCGCATAGTCTCCCTGCCTGTGTAGAAGTCGGGCCAATCTAAGCCAGAGCACCTGCGGATCATCCCGTCCGCGCGATGCCACCAGTTCCTGGATCTGGCGCTCCAGATCCTCCCGCGCCTCCGGCATGCGCGCCAGAATGTCCGCCGCCTCCAACTCCAGGCCCGCGGATTGCAGCGCATCCACGGCGGGCTGCGCCAATTCAGTCAGAATCCGCTCCTCGGGGATTTTCTGCGCGCGCGCCGCGTCCAATCGGTCCCAGAAGCGGCGGGCCAGCGAGCGGGCCTCCTCCACGCTGACGGTCCGGCGGTCCGTGGCTTGCATCTCCGGACCAAGCTGCATGGGAGACGCCGGCACCTCCGTCAAATGCAGCCGCAACTGGAACCACGATTCCAAGTCGGGGATGGTGACGACGAACCGATCCACCAGGGGGCCAGGCATCCACCAGATCTGGCGCAAAGGCAACGCAGCCAGGCTTTCCCGCTGAAAATTGAGAGCGAACAGCGTTTCCATCACATCGCCATGCTTGGGAAACGCCCACTCCAAATCGGTAATGGAAACCACTGCGTCCCCGAGCGACCGGAGTTTCTCCAGCAGTCCCCGAACCGTGTTAAATCCTGTTTGCCCGGCCGGCAGCGCAATTTCGGCCAGCGCAATCCCCTGGCTGCCCAGTTGCTCCTTCAGCCGCGCCACCACTTCCCGCCGAGCGAACGCGGAATCCCATTCCACCCGCGCCAGCCCGCGGTCCCAACGGGCGCCCCAGGACTTCAGACGCGCCGTCACGTCCTCAATCGATCCCTCCATTTAGAAGGTTCCGCCCGGGTCTTGCGGCTTCAGGTGGCCTTGCTCCTTAAGGATGTCCACCACCAGCGGATGGACGCCGCACCACCGTTCGCCGTTGAACTCCTGGATGGCGCGGCCGCGCAGCAGGGAGTACAAGACCGCATCCGGTACGCCGTGATCGGGCATCTGGTGATACACCGCCAGCAACCTCTCCCGCTTCAGCTCATACGGGATGACCTGCTGATCATAAGGACTCTGGCCCAACCGCATGAGGTAAACCCCACGCATCTTATTGATGGCCGCCCGTGTGTCGGCTTCCCCGATCATCGAAGCGGCGTCGTCTTTGGCGAGAGCCCGTTCCCCGGCTTCCAAAACCATGGCAAAAAGATCCCGAAGGTTCCCCCCGGACGCCACAATCATTCGCAACATTTGCTCATCTGCGAAGAGCGCCGGCGAAACTCTGGCTTCGAGGACCGCCTTCACGGCCGCCCGGCCTTCCTCATTAGGCGCGTGCCTGCGGTCATAGACGGGCGCGTCGGGAATCATGTACTGCGCAAACGGCAGCCGCACCGCGTCCGATGAATACGCCAGCCACACCGGGATAACGAAAATCAGGCTGACCTGCAATTCCCGAAACACGTTGCCGTACTGCACGAACATCTCTTGCAACTCCCGCGGCGCAACCACAGTTTTGTCCAGATCCTCAATGATCAGGAGCCATTCCTTGCCCGTCTTCTCCAGCATGTGCCTGCCGCACACGTCGATGAGGCGGTTGCAGAGCGCCACCAGATCGGGCAGCCGGCGGAGGCGGTATTCGAGTATCTTCGTCTTCCGGTCGGCTGCAAATTTCATTTCCGCTTTAGCCGACGCGAAGAGCCCCAACACTGCCGCCCATGGCGAGTCGCCCTTTATGCCGGCGCCGGCTTCGACCCCGGCGACGGTAGTTTGGGTGCGGCTCGTCTCGACATCTTCCGTGGCGAACCAATCCTGGATGCCGGCGACCAGGCGTTCGGCGCCTTCCAGCGGGACCACCTTCATCCGGTCGGCGTCTTCGGCAAGCCGCGCGAGCATCAGAAGGAGTACATCGAATACTTTGAAGCTCGCGGGGTTCAGCTCATCCGCGACACTCAACCGAACGCCGGCATAGCGGTCCCCGACCCGCTCCAGGAGCCGGGACATCTCGGTCGACTTGCCGACTCCCGGATGTCCCATGACGAAGGCTTTGAACGGCAAGGCTCGGTAGGCCTCCTGCAATTTCCGGGAGAGGCGAACCACCGTATCCTCGCCACGCACCTCATTCACTTCCCCACGGTAATACCGGCGCAGTTCCTCGGCCCCGATTAACGGCTCGGGCCGCAGCGTCCGGTACAGCTTGTCGAGTTCCGTCGCGGGGCCTTCGCCAAGGGGAAGCATCCTACCGATAGTGTAGACGGATCGCCGGGCCGGCGGTGCTACTGCGCGGCATACACGCCCAGCCGTGCGGATGCGTTCAATAGCCGCCGCAGCGAACGGCCGAGCTTGGCGCGGTGCAGCGAATCCATCACCGGCTTGCGCTCGACCTCCTCGGCTGCCAGGTCGCAGAGGCGCAGGATTTCGCCGGCGAGATCGGTGGGAGGCTCGGGCGCCGCGGCGGGCGCGGGCCGCGGAGAAGGTTGCGGTGGCTCCGGTTCCACGCGGCGGCGCAGGTCCTCGACGGCCGCGGCGATTTGCTCGGCGTTGCTTTCGAGCAGGGCGATCAACTGACCGTCCAGGTGAATGCCGTCGCTATCCACGTGCTGCGCGATGGCGCGGTATTGCGCCGGGGTGATGCGCGTGAGCTGCGCGAGTTGGAAGAACTGCGGTCCGAATTCTTCCAGGTGGCGAATGTCGTCGTCGATTTTACGCCGGCTCAGACGTAGTTCTTTCTTGCAGAACTCGTCCCAATTTCGGGCACGGCTCTTGAAGAGTCTCTGATTGCGAATCGTCCGCAGGCATTCGATATCGGCGGCGGAGCAACGACCGGCAACGGTTCCGAAAGCCTCGCGGCGGCCCAGCCATCGGGCCAGATTGGTAGCGCACACCTCCGGCTGTTCCGCCGAAGCGGGCGCGATCATCTCTGTATTCATGATGTCGGATTGGAGAGCTTTGGGGGAATCCCCCAAAAACTCAAACAAATCTATTCAATCTAAAGAGGTTAGCGAGATCTTTTGGGGGATTCCCCCAAAAATCACCTTCCCACGCCCTTATTCTCCCATCCGACTCCCTTCCGGCCGGCGCCCTAATCCGGCGTGGTTACCCTCAATGTATTGGCCCAACAGCACTTGCGCGGCAAAAGATTTTGCTCAAGTTTGTGAACGCCGAAACGCGAGGCGACGGGCATGGCCTTGGCAAGCGCGGCCATGCCCGCCTATCCGCTAGAACCGCACCACGCCTTTGATCTCCACAAACCGCGGCGAACTGCCCGCCCCCACGAACGATCCCAGCAAGCTGGTGGGCGGGCCGACGGAGGCAATGCTCGAACCGAACAGCGGGTTCGAAATGTCGTTTACCGGCTGATCGAAGTTGGGGTGGTTGAAGACGTTGTAGGCCTGCGCGCCGAACGAGAAGGTGACGTGCTCGCCAATGGCTACATCCTTCGTCAGCGACATATCGGCATCGAAGAAATGGGGGCCGTAGACGGAGTTGCGTCCCATGGTCCCGAAACCCGACGGGGCGCCATTAGCGGCGGGCGCAAATTGCCCCGTGCTGAGGCAGGGAGCATTGACCGCATTGCCGCAGGTGCGCGGCACATTGGTCACTGGCGAGGCGAAAATCACGCCGTCGTAATTCAATCCAAGCAGCGGCGCCAAAGCGCTGTTATCGATCACCGTGAACGGCAGCCCGCTGCGCCAGAACCAGTTGCTCGAAAGCGTCCAGCCGCCGAAGGCCCGGTTGGGTCCCCAATGGAAGCGGGCCTTGCGAAACAGGTCGGTCACCACAAAGTTGGCGCTGAAGTAATTGCGCACATCGTAATCGGAGGATCCATAGTTACCGCGAACGCTATAGGGGTTCTGGAGAACGGTGATACTGGGGTCGGTGTCCAGGATGCCGAATGGCAAATTAGCGACACCGCCGTTGGACACATCGTCGAGCGCATGGCTCCAGGTGTAATTCACGTTAAAGTTGATACCGGCCGCCATGCGGCGCTGCAGGCTGATGGTAAGGCCGTTATAGTTCGAGGTGCCCGCCGAAAGGTATTGCGTCACCGTGCCGAGCGCGCCATTCGGCGCCGCCGTAGGCAGCCCCACAAAGCCCGTGGGGCAAACCGAAAGCGGGCAGTAGCCATTCAGTCCCTCATCGGCCACTGGAATCTGTATGCCGTGCATCCCCGAGTAATTCACCGTCAACCCCATGTTTCCCGGCAGGGCCTGCTCCACTTCAAAATTCCACTTATAGTACTTGGGCTGATGGAAGGCGTTCGGGAAAGAGAAGAAATTGGGCGCTGCGAACCCGGGGACCGTCTGCGAGATGGAATTGAAGCTGCCGCCGGATTTGAATTGCGAGAGCAGCGCCTGGTTGGCCGCCGAAGCGGTGGTGAACAGGCTTCCCGGTGCTCCCGGCGCCAGGGCGCCGTTGCCCACGGTGAAGGCATTCAGATTGGGAGCGTTGAAAGCCGAATCTTCGGCCAGGCCGCCCGGTAATTCGTCCGCAAAGATGCCCGCGCCGGTGCGGATCACGGTATTACCGTTCCTGGTAGGTTTCCACGCAAGGCCCACCCTCGGCTCCCAGACCAGCGCCTGCGTGCCGGGGTATGCGTCGTGCTCGCCCGAAAGAATCAACTGGTTGTAGGGCGTCGATACCGCGTTGAGGTTGGCCGCGCCGGTGAAGGCCGAGCTCAGCCGCGAAAAGCAGTTGGTGTCGCAGGTCGGACTAGCGTAACTCTCCAGGCGTAAGTTCAAGGACACCGTCAGGCGGTTGGTAACTTTCCAGTCATCCGCGACATAGCCGCCATAAGTATTGAAGCGCATGCCCTCTTCGCCGGATGAGGGAAAGGCCTGCTGGAGGGAGGTATCCGGACCGCCGCCGTTAAAGAAGTCGGTCAGGGTGGTGGTGAGGGATCCGTGAATGGGGCCGGCCAGCGCGTTGAAATCCAGGTCGGTGATGGTGTTGTGCAGCCAACTGAAGCCGACGCGGAAAGTGTGGTTTCCGCGGACATGCGAGAAATCGTCCAGCACCTGGTACTGGAACACGCGGCGGCCTTGCGGGAAGAAGAAAGGCCCCGGCTCTCCCCATGCGCCCACGTTGGAGAACGGCGTACCGGAGAAAGTCAGATAAGTCGGCAGGGCGGCCAGCGCACCGGCGGGGTCGGTGGGTACAAACACTGCCGCGTAGAACAATGCGGAGCCTTTAAATTCGTTGACCGTGTTCGGCCCGAAGGTGTGCGTTTCGGCCACCTGGCCGGTCATCTGCGGCTGATTGCTTTGATCGTTGAAAGTTGGACCGAACGGGCTGGTGTAACTGGGCTGAAAGCCATTGTCCCGCAGGATGCGGACGTACCCGCTGTCCTTATCGCTGAAAACCTGGTCCACGCGCGCCGACCACTGGTATTCCTTATTGGTATTAGGCGGAGTGGTCCGGAACTGCAGGGCGCACGGCACGCCGGCCGCCAGCCCGGTGAAATCCTGACAACCGCCACCGGCTACGGGTGTGGCCGCGCCGGCGCCGGGGGCGTTGTTATAGATATTGAACACCTGCTGGTAAAAGGGAATCTCGGCCGCATTGCCGGTGGTGGTCAGGTTCGCCAGGGTGGCGGACTGGTATTGCGGGCTGGGAATCAGGGTCAGTGCACTGGCGGTGGGTAATACGTTGCGCAGCCCCTCGTAGTCAACATCGAAGAAGGTATGGTTCTTCCAGATTGGCCCCTGAACTCCGGTCTGCCATTGGTTGAAGTTATTAAACGGCGTTCCCTGTCCCGCTTCATTGCTGAAAAACTGGTTCGAGTTCAGCGCCCGCCCGTTCCAATTATAAATTGCGTCGCCGTGGAACTGATTGGTTCCCGACTTGGTGATGTAACTGACCTGCGAGCCGGCGTACTGCCCGTATTGCCCGGAATACGGGCTGTTGATGACGTTGGCTTCGGCGATGTCGTTGGACCCCAGCAGCAGGTTGGAGGCGCCGCTGTTATTGATGCCGAAGAAAGGATCGTTGTTATTGGTGCCGTTGATGGTAAACAGGTTGGAGGTAGCGGGCATGCCATCCGCCACAAAGTTGCCGTAACCGGCCTGGGTATTCATCACCACGCCCGGTGTGGTCTGGGCAAAGTAAGTGATATCGCCGCCCGGGTTGGGCAGGTTTTGCAGCATCTCCACGTTGTACGAGGTAGCCACATCGGCGTTCTGGGTCTGTATCGCTTCGCTGTTTTCGGATACCTCCACGGTCTGGGTGGATTGGGCCAGAGCCAGCTTCATGTTCGCGGCGATGGGTTGCCCGGCCGTCACCGCAATGCCGCCCTGCCGCTGGGTCTGGAAGCCTGCCGCTTTCACCGTTACGCTGTAGGTTCCGGGGGGCAGGAGGGCGAAACGGTAAGACCCCTGCTGATTGGTCACCGTGCCCTGCGTGGCGTTGGTATTAGTGTTTGTTAATGTAACCGATGCATTGGGCACTCCGGCTCCGCTGGGATCGGTAACTGTTCCGGTTATGTCTCCTGAAGTAATGGATTGCGCCATGGCGTTTGTGAAAATCGTCACGCTCACCAAGGCGGCCAAAAACAGAAAGAATATAGATCGTCGCATGGTCTTTCTCGTCCTTTCGACTCCCGCTTGACGCAGAGGTTAGCAATTTCCTTACCGCACGGTTGATTTGTATCTTGACGTCCGTTCAGACTTGTTATTTCACCGTGTTTGTCGAACCTATTGCCAAATAAGAGAGCGGAACCGCACGTTTACAAGAACCGCGGCGAACGCAGCCAGGCCTGAAATACGGAATTCGGCAGCCGGTCTATGAATTTGAAGATTCCCGACCGACACACCGTGTCGATCCACGGGCTACAATCGAGAACGAATCGTATGCCGCGGATCTTCCTGCCGCTGCTGCTGGCCGCCCTGTCCGCCCGCGCCGCCGGGCCGCTCTATGAGCTTTCGGGGCGCTTCACACCCGCCGGCAGCGCGTCGGTATCGCTGTTCGGTGTCAGCGGGCCGTACATGGCCTCGACGTTGAGCGACACGGCCGGCCGCTTTAGCTTCAAGAAGCTGGAAGCCGGCACCTACACTCTGGCGGTGTTCCTGCCCGCCGATGGAGAAGCGCGGCAGACCATCGAAATCGGCCCCTCCACCGCCAACGCTCACCGCCGTGTGGCGCTCTCGCTGGAGTTCAAGGAAAGCGATTTCGCGCGGGCTCCGGCGCTGGCGCGCCATACCGTCAGCACCCGCCAGTTGGCCATCCCCGACAAAGCCCTGCGCCTCTATGACGACGCTCTCAAATGCCTCTCCCGCCGGGATTCGGAAGCCGCCACCCAGCGCCTGGAAGAGGCCGTGGCGGTGGCGCCCCAATTTTCGGCCGCCTGGAACGAGATGGGGACTATCGCCTACCAGGCGCAAAAATACCCCCGCGCCGAAGAATGCTTCCGCCAGGCGCTGGCCGCCGATCCTTCCTCGTACGAGCCGCTGGTGAACCTGGGCGGCGTGCTCATCAACCTGCACAAGCTGCAGGAAGCCTGGGATTACAACGAGCACGCCGTGCTGCTGCGTCCCACCGACGCCCTGGCCCATTCGCAGCTCGGCATGACCTACTTTGAAATGGGCCGCTCCGACCTGGCCGAAAAACACTTCGCCCAGGCTGTGGCGCTGGACCCGGCGCATTTCTCCCATCCGCAGCTTTTCCTGGCCGAAATCCACATGCGCCTGGGCGACAAGAAGGCCGCCGCCAGCGACCTGGAAAACTTCCTCCAGCACCACCCCGATTGGCCGCAGGCCGCCAAGATGCGGGAGACCATCGCGGCCTTGCGACAATAGGCTTTGCGCCTCCCCGATGCCGCGCGACGCAGCGGACCCGGGCACGCCCTGGCGCAGAGCAGTCCAAAGGCACGGCGTGTTATGGTGGAGGGCAGTGTCGTCGTCTCCTCTCAATATCCATTTGGAACACTATGAGGGACCCTTGGACCTGCTGCTGGACCTGATCCGCAAACAGCAGGTGGACATCAAGGATATCCCCATTGCCACCATCACGGCGCAGTATCTTGCCTACATGGAAAAGGCGCGCGAAATGGATATCGACCTGGGTGCCGAGTTCGTCTACATGGCGGCCACCCTGATCCACATCAAATCGCGTATGCTGCTGCCGCGCGACCCGGCGCTGGCCGCTGCGGACGGCCTCGATGACGACCCGCGCCAGGAGCTAGTCAACCGCCTGCTGGAGCACGAACGCTTTAAGAATGCGGCCGAGATGCTACAGCAGAAGCGCATCATCGAGGAGAACGTCTGGTCGAACCCGCAAATCAAAGCGTTCGCCTCCGAGGATGACGACCCCGGCCTGGCGATTACGCTTTTCGACCTGGTGAAAGCTTTTGGCGAGTTACTGGAGCGCGCCAAAACCCGGCCGGTGTATGAAATCGAATCGAGCGACGTGACGGTGGCGGACATGATCCGCTATTTGCGGGAGAGGTTCGAGGAGATCGGCCCGGATGAGCCTGTGTTCATCCTGCGGATTTTCGAGCAGCAGCGCACCCGCCGCGCCATGATCGCGTTGTTTCTGGCGGTGCTGGAAATGGTGCGGATGCAGGCCGTCATGGTGACCCAGAAGGACCTGTTCGGCGAGATCGCGCTGAAGCGGCACATCCAATTCGACGCGGTTTTCGCAAGCGGCCAGCCCATTGCGGCGATCGAAAACGACTATCTGTGAGCATGGAAGAACTGGAAACACCCCCGCTCCCCGAAGCCCCCGAGGAAAACGCCGCCGCGACCGAGCCGTCCGGCACCGGCATTTCCCCGGAAGCCCGTATCGTGGAGGCCGCTGTCGCCAGCGGCAATGGTGAAACGGCCGCCGAGGAAGCACCTGATGCCCCTAAGGATGGAGCGGCGGTAGCGGACGTCGAAGGCGCCGAGGCTGGGCCGTTCGAAGCCCCGGCGGAGGCAGGCGCCGCGCCGCAAGCGGCCAGCGAGGAAACGGTGAGGCCGCTTGCGGAGACCGAAGGTACCGGGGCAGATGCCGTACCTCCTGAAGCGGCCGCGACCGCGCCATCCGAATCCCTGGTGGAGGGAGGTGGCGCACCAGCGCCAGCCGCCACGCTGGAAGCGGCCGGTGAGGCAGCGGTAAAGCCGCCTGCGGAGACTGAAAGTACCGAGGCAGATTCCGCGCCTCCGATAGCGGCTGCGGTTGGGCCATCCGAAGCGGCGGCCGAGGAAGGCGGGGCGCCAGAAGCGGCCAGCGGGGAACTGGTGACTCCGCTTGCGGAGACCGAAAGTACCGAGGGAGATTCGGCACCTGCGGAAGCGTCTGCGGTTGGGCCGTCCGAAGCGGCGGCCGAGGAAGAAGGCGCGCCAGAGGCAGCCCGCGGGGAGCCGGTGACTCCGCTTGCGGAGACCGAAAGTACCGAGGCAGATTCCGCGGTTGCGGAAGCGTCTGCGGCTGGGCCATCTGAAACGCCGGCGGAGCCAGGCGGCGCGCTGGAGCCAGCCAACGTGCCGGAAGCGGCGGATGTGGAACCGGCCAAGCTGGTCGCCGAGGCCGAGGGGACCCAGCCAGATAGCGCGCTCGCGGAAGGCCCCCTGCCGGTCGAGGCGGTCCAAACCTCCATGGAGGAACTGCTGGCCGAAACACCGCCGGCCGCTTCCGATATGGAGGACGCCCGGCTTCGCGCGGTTCTGGAAGCTATTATCTATGTAGCCGAAGAACCGCTGACCCTGGCCCAACTGGCGGCCGCGCTTCGCGAGCCGGCCGAGCGCATCCGCAAAATCCTGGAACAACTCGCGGCGGAGTACGATAAACCCGAGCACGGCATCACTGTTCGCGAAGTGGCCGGCGGCTACAAAATGGCCACCAAGCCCGAGCACCATGAGGGCGTGCGCAGCTTCGTGAAGAGCCTCAAGCCGCCGCTCAAGCTTTCGCTGCCGGCGCTCGAGACCCTGGCCGTGATCGCCTATAAGCAGCCCGTCACGGCGCCGGAGATCATGGAGATCCGCGGCGTCCAGGGAGCCGGCGTGTTAAAGACACTGCTCGACCGCAAGCTCATTGCCGTGGCCGGGCGCAAGAACGTGATCGGTAAGCCGATCCTCTACAAGACCACCAAGGAGTTCCTCATCCAGTTCGGGTTGAAGGATCTGAGCGAGCTGCCCTCGCTCAAAGAGTTCGAGGAGATCCGGCGGATGGCGCTTTCGGAAGGCGATGTTCCCGCTGCGGAACCGGCCGCCCAGCCGGCGCCTGCCGCCGTTGAGCCGGCGGCGCCAGCCCCGCCCGCCGCCGAGGCCGTGGAGTCCGCGCCGGATGCCGCCGCCGAACCGTCGGGTCCCCAGGAGCCGTAATGCCTGAAGAGCGGCTGCAAAAGATCCTCTCGCAAGCTGGAGTCTCCTCCCGCCGCCAGGCCGAGCGGATGATCGTGGAAGGCCGAGTGACGGTGAACGGCGCCGTCATCACCGAACTGGGTTCCAAGGCCGACCTGGCCCGCGACCACATTAAGGTGGATGGCCGCCTCATCCACGCACCCAAACACCTGGTCTACATCGCTCTGTACAAGCCCAACAACACCGTCACCACCGTTACCGACCCAGAGGGCCGCGCCACGGTAATGGATTTGCTTAAAGGTGTCAAAGAGCGGGTTTACCCGGTGGGCCGGTTGGATTATCACAGCGAGGGCCTGCTGCTGCTGACCAACGATGGCGAGATGGCCAACGCCATCATGTCGGCGGCATCGCATCTGCCCAAGACGTACCTGGTGAAGGCCAACGGGGCGCTCACGACGGAGGAGCAGCAGAAGTTCCGCGACGGCGTGCCGCTGGGCGGGCGCCGCACGCTGCCGGCGGGTCTGAAGCTGGTGCGGGAGGCTGAAAATCCGTGGTACGAAGTCAGGTTGGTAGAGGGCCGCAACAATCAGATCCGTTTGATGTTCAAGCATTTCGGACGGCTGGTGGAGAAGCTCAAACGGGTGCGCATCGGCCCACTGGAACTAGGGCCGTTGAAGCCCGGCGCCTTCCGCCACCTGACCCTCGAGGAAGTGCACAAGCTGAAGCGCGCGCTCACGCGGCCACCGGCGGCGCACGCCAAGGAGGGTTCATGAACCAGGTTGCGGAAATCCTCGCCTCGGCCCACACCATCGCGGTAGTCGGGCTTTCCCACCGCCGTTTTCGGGCCAGCCACGGTGTGGCCGAGTACCTGAAGCGCGCCGGTTTCCGCATCATCCCGGTAAACCCGCGCGAGTCGGAGGTGCTGGGCGAACGAAGTTATCCCGACCTGGACTCGGTCGAGGAACCTATCGACATTGTGGACATCTTCCGCCGCAGCGAGTTTGTGCCGGAGATTGTGGAGGCGGCCATTCGCAAAGGCGCCAGGCTGATCTGGATGCAGGAAGGCGTGATGCACGAGGAGGCCGCGCAGCGCGCGCGTGCAGCGGGGATAGCGGTGGTGATGGACCGCTGCATTTTGAAGGACCACCGGCGGCTGGCGCGGGCTTAAGCGCGCAGGGACAATCGATGCTTCGATTGATGAAGGTCATTCCCTGGTGGCTTTCGATTGTCGCCGCGGCCGTACCACTGATTGCCCAGCAGTCACGCGTTGAGAAGCGCATGATTCAGGCGGCCCGACGGATTCCCGCATCCAGGCTCGAACCCGGCCTTTCCAACCAGCCCTTCGATCGATGGTTTGCGGGGGCGATGGGCCGCGGCGCCACCATCCAATGGGAGATCAACGATTGTGGCGAACAGACGGGCGATCCCCAGGTTGACGGCCCGCGAGACATTCCACTGTGCGTGGCGGCCACGGCGAACCTCGCCGACGGGCGCGTGGCCAGCGTCTTGATTTTCGTGGGATCGGAGAACAAAGGCGTTACCCGCACGCCGCGGTTTATTCGGTGGGAATCGAGATGGACAAGCGGTTCGACTCGATCCGGAAACTAGGTGACCTTGCAAGGCGTGTCGGGAGGGTCAATTGACGGTAGGCCAGGGGTGCGGACGCCCTTGTATTTGATATGGGCCGGCGCGCACCATCGCGCGAAGCGGAGGCAGCCCGCGGCGCGTCCATCATAGTAGGAGGTAGTGATGAAACATATATTGATCAGCGCTCTTGCGGGGGCCTGCCTGTTACTAATGACTTTGCCGGCGAGCGCGCAATACCTGCCTCGCCGCGATTATCATCAAGTTCAATACGCGAATCAGCAATCGCAGCTAACGGCGATTCAGGGAACCCTGACGGCCAACGGCGTTTCGCTGAACGCCATGCGGTCGGCAGACCAGTGGAACTATTTCGCTTCGGAAACGTTTCCCGGCTTTAATCCGCCGTCGCCGGAGAGTCTCTTCCCCTGGCTGGCGAACACGCCCAGTACAGTTAGCTCCAATGCCAATGCGTCCCACGATCCGGTAAGCTTCACGACGTGGTGGAATGCCCTGCAGCCCTATCTGACCGGCGCGGGATACTAAGCCAGAGCAGCGGCCAAAAATCGGCTCAGGGCCAAACTGGGCCCTGAGCAAATTGCCATTGCAAGACTACTCTTCTTTGACCACCAGCACGGTGATCTCCGCGGTTACGTCCTTGTGCAGTTTCACGGGAACTTTGTACTCGCCCAGTTGCTTGATGGGTTCGTCCAACTGGATCTTGCGGCGGTCAACGGCGGTGAAGTCCTTGGCGGCCAGCGCATCGGCAACGTCCTTCGAGGTCACCGAGCCGAACAACTGGTCGTTCTCGCCGGCCTTCTGGGCAATCGTGATGGTCACGCCGGTAAGCTGCTTGCTCAGGTCCTGCGCTTCGTCCTTCTGCTTGGCTTCGCGGCGGACATGAGCCTGGCGCTCCTGCTCCACAATCTTCTTATTACTCTCGGTCGCCGCGACGGCCAACCGCTTGGGCAGCAGGAAATTGCGGGCGTAGCCGGGAGCCACTTTTACCACCTGGCCCCGGGTGCCCAACTTATCGATATCTTCTCTGAGAATGACTTCCATGGAATTTCCTCCCGCCCTTAGATGGCCGCCGCGAAGGGCAGCAGCGCGATGTTGCGCGCTTTCTTGATGGCGTCGGTGAGCCGCCGCTGGTGAGGCGCGCACACACCCGAGATGCGGCGGGGGATGATTTTGCCCCGTTCCGCGACGAAGGCGTGCAAGAGCTTCACATCCTTGTAGTTGATGTCGTCAATCTTTTCGACGCAGAAGCGGCAGACCTTCTTGCGGCGGAAATATTGCTTCTTCTGGGTGGCGACGGCCTTGTCGCCGCCGGTGGGCCGCTGCGCGGCGCTGCCTGGTCTTCCTTTGGATTCGGGCATGGCTTAGCTCTCCTTGGGATGGCCCGGCATGGCTGGCATCGGCGCCGCCGGCGCGCCAGGGGCGGGTGCCCCTTCCAATTGTTGCGCCAGCGACGGCTGCGCGGGCGCGGGCATCGCCGGACCGGCCGCGGCGCGGCGAGCCGCCCGCTTGTCACGGACCTTCTTGCGCTTCTCCAGCCGCTTCAGCACCTCATCGATACGCACGGTGAGGAATTTCAGCACGATATCGGAAACGCGCAGGCGGCGCTCCAGTTCTTTGACCGTCTCGGGCTTGGCCGTAAACTGCAGCAGGACGTAAGCGCCCTCGCGGTACTTATCCACTTTATAGGCCAGCCGGCGCTTGCCCCATTTTTCGATTTTGTCTACCGTTGCCCCGGCGGCGGTCAACTGAGTTCGCAACTGTTCCACGAACTGGTCGGCTTCCTCTTCCGGAGCATCGGGCTTCACGATGAACAACTCTTCGTAAGTCCTCATTCTTCCTCTGTTGGTGAGCCTGGGGCGCGACGATTGAATTTCGTCATGGCCATTGCGACGCCCTCGGCGATTATCGAACGAACTGCATCGGCGGCAAAGCCGAGAAATTCGTCCAATTCCTTGATTTGCGAGCGCCGAAAGGGCGCCAGCACAAATTCCGCGCCATCCTTCACCGGATGGCCCGGATGAATCCCCATGCGCACGCGCGCAAAATCGCTGGTTCCGAAGCTTTCGATCAGCGACTTCATCCCGTTGTGGCCCGCGGCCGAACCCTTGGGTTTGATCCGCAATGACAGCCAGGGCAGATCCAACTCGTCATAGACCACCACAAACCGGGCCAGGTCCAACTCGTGCTTATCCATCAGCGGCTTGAGAGAGCCGCCGCTCAGGTTCATATAGGTTTGCGGTTTGGCCAGCATGACGGCTTGCCCTTCGATCTCGCCAATTCCTACCAGCGCCCGGGAATCCTTGCGGGTAACGCGGATCCCGTGGCGCTCGGCCAGCCGGTCGATCGTAAGGAAACCCAGGTTGTGCGGCGTGAGCGCGTACTCCTCCCCCGGATTCCCCAGACCGGCCACCAGGAACATGGCAAATTACTTCTTCTTGCCCTTGTCCTTTTCTTTTTCTTTGCCTTTGTCCGCGGCGGCTTCTTCTTCCTTCTTACCCTTCTTGATGACCTCGGGCTCAGCGGCGGCAGTGCCGGCAGCGGGCGTTGCGGCGGCGGGAGTCTCGGCAGCGGCGCGGCTCTTCCTCGGCGCGCAGGGCCACCACGTGGGCGATCACGGTGTCGCGGCGGCTCACCAGTTTCATGGAACCGCTCAGGCCGACATCGCTGACGCGCTTGCTCTGGCCGATCATCAACTCGCTGACGTCCACGGTGAAGTCCTGCGGAATCTCGTCCGGAAGGCAGTCGATTTCAACCGCGCGGGTGATGACTTCGAGCAATCCGCCTTGCACCTTCACGCCCTTGGCGTCGCCGGTAGTGTGCACCGGGACGGTGACCCGGATGCGCTTGGTGAGATCGACGCGCTTCAGGTCGGCGTGCAGCAGGGTGCCCCTGACAGGGTCCACCTGCTCATCCAGCACCATGGCCGGGGTGGTTTCGCCATCCTGGACGGCCAGATTGAAGATGGTGTTGAAGCCGGTTTTGCTGCGGATGATTTTGGTGATCTCCCGCGGGTCCACGGTGACGCTGATGGGGTCTTTGTAGGCGCCATAAACGACGGCCGGGATCCGCCCGGCGCGGCGTGTACGGCGTGCTTCATTCTTACCGCGCGAGGCACGCACCTCGGCGGTTACGGTAATATCCTGTCTCACTACATTCTCCTTTTAGCGGGGCCGAAGTCCGGTTCACCCTGACGGGCTAACGTGGGTTCGGGCACCCGCGGAAACCAAACCCGACGCGGAGACCCGGAGTCGCGGAGAAAAAAACCGCGGAGACCAAAAGGGGGTTCTCCGAGCATTTCCTCCGCGTCTCCGCGCCTCCGCGTCGAGATCCTGCCACTCAAATAAACAACACGCTCACCGAAGTCTCATCGTGAATCGACCGGATGGCTTCCGCCAACAACTTCGCGACCGATAACGACTTGATCCGGCTTGACTTTTTCGCTTCTGGCGAGAGCGGAATCGAATTCGTAAAAACCACTTCCTTCAAAGATGACGCCTCAATCCGGCTGACCGACGAACCGGACAGCACGGCATGGGTGGCGCAGGCCGACACACTGGCCGCGCCTTTGGCCAGCAAGGCCTCCGCGCCCTTCACCAGGGTCCCAGCGGTATCGATGAGATCGTCCACAATCAGGCAGTTGTGACCGGCCACATTACCTACTACATTCATCACCTCGGCGACGTTGGCTTCCTCGCGCCGCTTATCGATGATGGCCAAGGGCGAATTCAGCCGCTTGGCGAAAGCCCGGGCGCGTTCCACGCCCCCGGCATCCGGCGAAACCACCGTCAGGGCCGGAACGTTCAAAGCCTTAAAATACTCGATCAATACCGGGGTGGCGAACAGGTGGTCCACCGGGATATCGAAAAAACCCTGAATCTGCGCGGCGTGCAAATCGAGCGCCAGGACCCGATCCGCCCCTGCCGTTTCCAGCAGCGCCGCCACCACGCGGGCCGAGATCGGAACGCGCGGCTTATCCTTGCGATCCTGACGGGCGTAACCATAATAGGGTAACACTGCGGTGATGCGCTCCGCTGAGGCGCGCTTCAGGGCGTCGATCATCAGCAGCAGTTCCATCAGGTGGCGGTCCACCGGGGTGCAGGTCGGCTGGATGATGAAAACGTCGGCGCCGCGCACGTTTTCCTGGATCTGGAGATGAATTTCGCCGTCGGCGAACTGGCGGATAGCGGGGTCGCCGAGGGGCGTGCCGAGATGCACGGCAATTTCCTGCGCCAGCTCCAGGTTGGCGTTACCCGAGAAGACTTGAAGACATTCTCGACTTTTCATGCGTAGCGGCTGCGGGGAGGCCATGCGTTCCCGTGACAGTGCTCCTTAAGCCAACGCCACCACAATGCCCGGTAGCGCGCCCGGTTGACTAGCGAAATCCGAAAAATGCTTGGGTTGCCCGCCGGCCAGTCTCCCGACGATGGCTTCCCTTCCGACGGCTCAGGCAGAGCCGCTTCCACCGGAGATTTTTCACCCAGTGCCGCGATGGCTCGAGAAACTCCTTTGGCATCGCGAAAGAGTCCAAACAGCGCGGACCCGCTGCCTGTCATCAGGGCCGGCGAGGCGCCTGCCCGAAGCAGCCGCTCCTTCAGGGCAGCCAGCTCCGGGTGCCGCCCGAAGACGGCCGGCTCGAAATCGTTCGCGGCAGGGACGGAACTACTTACATCCCACACCTGCGACTGGAAACTAAATATTTTATTTTGTTGTAATTCAGTTGTCAAACTGGGACTGAGCGCCCGGTAGGCTTCGGCAGTGGAAACATGCACCGCGGGAGCCACCAGCAGGCCATGCCCCGGCGGGCGATCGGGCAGCGGGAACAGCTCGGTGCCGCGTCCGACCCCGGCCGCGCAGCCGCCCAGCAGGAAGAACGGCACGTCGCTGCCGAGCTGCACGCCCCAGAGCGGCCAGGGCCGCCCAATCGAGAAAGCCGCCGGCCAGGGCGGGCAGGGCCAGAAGCACGGCCGCCGCGTCCGACGAGCCACCCCCCAAACCGGCACCCATGGGGACGCGTTTGGTGAGCCGCATCGCCACACGCCCGGAGGCGCCCATGGCTTCCATCGCCATCCGGGCGGCGCGCAGCACCAGGTTGTCCGCCATGGCCAGGGGGTCGTCCAGCTCGATGGCGGTCCCGCTACCGGGCGTGAAAGCGATTTCGAGCGAGTCCGCCAGCGAGACGGTCTGAAAGATGGTGCGCAGCTCGTGGTAGCCGTCAGCGCGCTTTTCCAGCACCCGGAGATCGAGATTGATTTTGGCCAGCGCCCGCACGCGCGCCCGGCGAGTGCGCGGGGCGCTCATTTGTCGTATTGGAGCATCGAGAAGACGTCGTAACCGGCCAGTTTGCGGCGCCCCTTGAGAAAGGTCAGCTCGATGACGAATCCGATGCCGGCCACCAGGCCGCCCTGGTCCGATGACCATGCGGGCCACCGCGGCGGCGGTGCCTCCGGTGGCCAGCAGGTCGTCCACGATCAGAACGCGCGCGTCGCCTTGGTGACGGCGTCGCGGTGCATCTCCAGGCTGTCCGAGCCGTATTCCAGGTCGTAGGTGACACGCACGCAGTCGGCAGGCAACTTGCCAGGCTTGCGCACCGGAACGAAGCCCGCGCCCAGGGCGTAGGCCAGGGCCGGCGCGAAGATGAAGCCGCGCGCCTCCACCCCCACCACCACGTCCACCTGAGCCTCCCGGTAATGGGAACGCAGACCGTCGATGACCGACCGCAGCCCAATCGGGTCTTTGAGCAACGTGGTGATGTCGTAGAAGAGGATACCGGGCTTGGGGAACCCCGCTACTTCGCGGATCAGCTTCTTCAGGTCTTCCATAGGCGAACTTTCAGTTATACAACAGTGGCCCGGTTTCCATTGGGCCCTCTTTCGTACACCGGTCCAAAGGTGCGTGGGCACCCGCGGTTTCGGAAGCGCGGCGGAGACCGAGGGTTGGCAGGTCGGTTGCAATATCTCATAGTGCCCCCCAAAGTGAGGAGATGATCAATCTTCATAAACGGGTGAGGAACGTGGCCTTTTCGTTGGTCATCGCCGGAGGTATGGCCGGGTTTTGCGGGTGTCGCACAGGCCCGCGGAATGTCGCAGGCGGAGGTCCGCAACGCACAGCCGCAATTGAAGAACGATGGCTATTACAACCGCGCGGGGGACGGTGTGACGGCCCCATGACCCACACGGCCATCCGGAAGTACCAGAGCGACAACGATCTGACGGTCAACGGCCGGCTGGATACGGCGACCCGCAACCAGCTGGGCATCCGGAACACGGCCATCAGGCCTCCAGCGCCCCTGCCAATGAAGCCAACGGCACCAACGCCGGGTGCCCGGGCGGCGATCGAGCCTGGCGGTCTGGCGGTGGGTTGTGGCCATCGCCCTGGCGGCCTTTCTGCTGTACAAAACGCTGCACGGGGTCGACTGGATGAAAGTCTGGCGCACGGTGCTTGCGGCACAGTGGGAATACCTGGCGGCGGCGGGCTGCATCAGCGTTGGCTCTTTTTTCGTGCGGGCTTTGCGCTGGCGGATTCTGCTGAAGTCAACCAGTCGGAAACCAGCACCATCAACAACCCTTCTGCCGCGGCCGTGAGGGCCGCGCAACACAGCCTGCGCGAGAAGGGGTTTTAGAAGGGCGACGTCGATGGCACCATGGGATCGGAGACCCAGGCCGCCATTCGGGAGTTCCGGAAGAACAGCAATCGGAATGTCACCGGTCAACTTGATCAGGCCCCGCTGAGTAATCCTGGCGTGTCCAAGTAAAGCTGTCCCGGCGGCGGTGCAGGCCGGGTAAAGCTGCCAGGCTTGCCCCGCAACCGTATCAACGCCGTCCCCAACTGCGCCCGCCCGAATTCCCCAACCTGCATCCCACGAGCATCCTCTGCGATATTAAGGTGCCAGGTGGATTCCATCTCAGCCCCATCAGTGACTGGAAAACCTGCCGTGGGACCAAACCATGGGCTAGAATCCAGTGGTACCCCCCCCCCGTTTGCGGGTTCTGCATAGCCCCGCAAAATTTTCTGCAATTGCGCTTCTGCCAGCGCGAGCGATGGTATATGCTAGTTCATTACAAGAATGGTTGCTCGGGTTTCTAACATCCGAGGACAAATATGTTTTGGCGCCAGGGGTCTGGATTCGAGCCTGTGGAGCGTACCGGAATATTCTGCGGCACTGCCGGTATTCGTATTCTCTTCGCTCCCGGTGTGTAGCTCTCCTACATAAACGAATGACGATCTGGCGGACGGACCGAGGTCCGTCGTAAATTGAAGAATTCCGAGTGCCTGGCCCGACAACAACCGGCACATCGATAACCTGCGTATTGTTCGACCAGCTCATCCAGTGACACGGGTACCACTTCAAGTTCAGGAAGCCTTCGCAGGAAGTTTTCTTGAGAGTCACGGCGGAAAGAGGCGCCTCAACGAAGATGGTGATCCGTACTCGCACGCAAACCCGGTTTGCGGTCTTACCCCCTTCCCGGTTCGCAGTTCCCACCATATTTCGCAACATCGAAGCAGGCACGCGGCGGTATCGCGATCTTCTAGCGAAGATGCAGCGGATGCGCGGAAGAGTCTACGCCGGCGACCATGCCATCGACAAAGCCGATCTCACCACGGACGGCCGCCACAAACTGAGCGTTGACGAGGACAGTTGGCACGTCCTGTCTCTGGACCAACACGGAGAGGTCGCGGCGTGTCTGCGTTACGTGGACGAGAGCAATGCCCGCGGCTTTGACGACCTGTGGGTGAGGCACGCCGCGGTAGCGCGTTGCCCCAGGCTGGGCTGGAAATTTCGGGAGGCCGTGGAACTGTCCCTCCAACGCACCCGGCAGGCGGCCATCCGGTTCGGCGAAGTGGGCGGCTGGGCGGTGTCGGAGGAGCATCGTGGGACCGCCGAACCGCTGCGCATCATTCTGGCCACCTACGGACTGCTGGAATTGCTGGGAAGTTGCGCGGGCGTGGCCACGGCGACGTTTCGCCACAGCTCGGCGCGGATTCTGCAGAAAAATCGGGTTGACCGCGCTGACCGTGGGTGGCGAAGAACTGCCGCCCTACCAGGACGCACAGTACGGCTGTCAGATGCAGGCGCTGCAGTTCGACTCACGGGCACCGAATTCGCGGTTTCGGAGCTGGATCGCCGAATTGAGCCGCGATCTGGCGGCAGCGCCGGTGATTTGTCCAGCCAGCATTGCCACCACCCTGGACCGGGTCTGGCACGGGTTCGACTTGCCCATGCCGGCGCTGGCCCCGGCATAGAAGCCACGGTATAGAAACAGGAGACCTCAGGCATGATACACTTCGAAGCCGCATTGCGCGACTGGGCCGCCGCGGTGGGTGACGAGAACGTGATTATCCACGCGGCCGCGCTGCGGGCCGCGGAAACCGCGACCTTTGCCACGAACCACGAAATTCCGGCCATTCTTCGCCCCGCCGGACGCAGTGAAGTGCAGGAATGCCTGCGCATCGCCAATCGTCACCGGATTCCGGTCTATCCCATTTCGAGCGGCCGGAATTGGGGCTATGGATCGCGGGTCCCTGCCAGCGACGGATGTGTGCTGCTGGATCTCGGCCGGATCGACCGGATCGTGGATTTCAATGAAGCGCTGGGCTACGTCACGGTGGAACCGGGAGTCACGCAGGCGCAGCTTTACGAGTTTCTGCGCCAGCGGAACTCGAAATTATGGATGGATTCGACCGGCGCCAGCCCCCATTGCAGCCTGATCGGCAACGCCGTGGAGCGCGGCTTCGGCCACACTCCTTACGGCGACCACTTCGCGCACGCTTGCGGGCTGGAGGTGGTGTTGCCTACGGGCGCCGTGATCGAAACCGGCTTCGGGCGGTTCGCCGGCGCCCATGCCACGCCGGTTTACCGCTGGGGCGTGGGACCGGCCTTTGACGGGTTATTCTCGCAATCGAACTTCGGTGTGGTGACGCGTATGACCCTCTGGCTGATGCCGGCGCCGGAGTATTTTCAGGCGTACTACTTCCGCTGCGAGGAACCCGATGGAGTGGGCGGCATCATCGACGCATTGCGTCCGCTGCGCCTGGATGGGACCATTCGCAGCGCCTCGCACATCGCCAACGATTACAAAGTCCTCTCGGCGCTACGACAGTACCCGTGGGAGGAAACCGGAGGCCGGACGCCGCTGGATGGCGCGATGATCAGCCGGTTCCGCCGCGACCTGAAGATCGGACCGTGGAACGGGTCCGGGGCGCTCTATGGAACCAAAGGGCAGGTGAAGGAGGCGCGCCGCCTGCTGCGGAAGGCCCTGCGGGGAGTGGCGACGCGGCTGGAGTTTCTGGACGATCGAAAACTGAAGCTGGCGAGCCTGTTCGCGAAACCGTATCAGTGGGTGAGCGGGTGGGATCTGCGGCGAACCCTGGCAGTGCTGAAGCCGGTGTACGGACTGATGAAGGGCATTCCAACCGACCATCCGCTGGCGAGCACCTATTGGAGGAAGCGCCATGCGCCGCCGGAGGCGATGGATCCCGACCGCGACGGATGCGGCCTGCTATGGTGCAGCCCCGTCGCTCCGAGCGACGGGGCCTCCATCAAACACCTGACGTCGCTGGTGAGCGGGCTGGTGCTGGACCACGGATTTGAACCGGCCATTTCGCTCACTATGATCAGCGAGCGGGCGGTGGCCTGCATTATTTCGATCGCCTATGACCGGGAGGTGCGGGGCGAGGACGAACGGGCGATGGCCTGTTACCGGCATCTGGTGCATGAACTGGAGCAACATGGGTATTACTCGTATCGCTTGAGCATCGGGATGATGTCGGCCATGGACCGGCCCGGATCTTACGCGGACCTGATGCGAGACATCAAGCGCGCGCTCGATCCGGCCGGCATTCTCTCCCCGGGACGCTATGTACCTGGGGAGAGAGTTGCACCGCCCGTTCGGGAACCCGAGGGCGCGGTGGTGGAGTGCGCTGGATCATCTTCAACTGGGGCCCCAACCCGGCTTCGGGCCAGACCAGCGGCGTCTTAGACCCGCTTCCGGTTGAAACGCACCCGTCCGGCCGCGAGAAGCACCAGACCTACGCCCATCAAAGTCAAACCGCCGGGCTCCGGTACTCCGGAACTTAGTGTAATTACGAGGTTCGAATCGGAGTAACTATTGGTGATCGAGAAGCCGGGACTACTCAGATCGGCGAGGACCGTCTGGTACGGCTCATTGAACTGGGCGGTAAATATGCCGCTCCAGGTGCTGAGTCCATCCGAGGTCACGCCGCTGAAGGTGAAGGTGGCGGTGCTGCCGGTCACGTCGGTAGAGCCCGGGCCGCCAGAACCCGTATTCTGAAAGCCGAACGGCGAGCCGCCGGCAACTGCAGGGGTACAGGTTTGGCCGACCATGGGTGTAGCCGTGCAGTCGGTCGAGGTGTCGGCTCCGGCATCGACATAGTTGATCAGCAACTCCGGGAATGAGGGTGCCGACAGGAAGTTTATGAAATCCTGCGCCGTGAACGTGGTTGACCCGCCGACCGGCTCGGTGGTGCGATTCAGATCCTCAATGGCCACGGCGGTGTCGCCCAAGCCCAAGAAGCTCCCGGACAGGTCGGAATTGTTTTCAATGGTGGCCTGGTCCGAAACTCCGCCATCACTGGTCCAAGTGATGGTGTTCAAGGTTGCGGTGATGCTTCCATCGAGGTCAAACGTGCCCGAAATGATCGTTGATGCACTCAGGCTCCCGGTAAATGCACTGGCTATCGCGAGCATGAGAGTTATACGTTGCGCTTGCACTTGTGGTCCTCCGATTTGGTATTCGACGGCAGAGTCGACTCTGGGCCGCCAGCAGTACACGGATTTAGTGTGCATTGGCCGCCGAGCGCCTGTCTGTGAAAATCAAACCGAAGATAGACTGACTAAAGGGAATGCTGTATGACCGTTAACTCTACGCCTCGCGGAGTTGTATCGACCCTCGCTTTACCTGGTGCGAAGTTACTCCGCGGGTATCTGCGCGCACTTACTATCCGTACGTTGCGAGACACGGGCTGTTCCGTGGTGATGGAACATCCATCAGGCGAAGGCCGGCCTCCGTGCGGTGAACGTTGTGCCGGCCGAAGAAGTTCAGCACGAATGCCGGCCGCGTTGCGGATTCCGGGCACCGGACAGAGGCGGCTGGCCCGGAGAGGGAGCATTGTGCGCGAACATCCATAGTGCGCGTAATGTCATCATCGCTTCATTGTCCTTTGGCACAGACCGCACTAAAATAAAAGTAGCTTCAGAGACAATGAGGCGCATATGAGATCCCGGGTGTTGTACATATCCGGGCATCCGGAAGATGCCCGCGAGCTGACGAGAATGCTGTTCGACCTTCCTGTGGCTTTGCATTACGTGAAGTCCCTGCGGTTGGCTCGTAGAAAACTCCAACAGCACCACTATTCGGTGGTCCTGACCGACTCTATTCTCCCCGATGGTACGTGGCTGGACGCGCTTCACCTGGCGCAAAAAGTTACCCGGAGAGCTCCAGGTGATTGTGACCGACCCGCAGGCGGACGCCCGGTTCTGGGCGGAAGCGCTCAATCTTGGCGCGTACGACCTGTTAACCCAACCCTTTTACAAGCCGGAAGTTCGGCGCATTTTGTCGAACGCCTGTTCGCGTATGCCCATCCAGGAAGCGTCGATGGCCGCCATATAATGGTTTTTCGAATTCGAAAAGACCATGCCCGCCACCGTTGACGTATACGTCAAAGAGAATCAGCACCGTTTTCTGGACGAGCTGAAAGAGTTCATCCGCATCCCGAGCATCAGCACGCTTCCGGAGCATACGCCGGATATCACGCGCGCCGCCGGCTTCGTGGCCGAAGCCAATGCGCGCTGCCGGGATGGAGAATATCGAGATCATTCCCACCGCCAGGCATCCGCTGGTCTACGCCGATTGGCTGCACGCGCCCGGCAAACCCACAGTGCTGTGCTACGGCCACTACGACGTGCAGCCGGCCGATCCGCTGGAATTGTGGATCACGCCGCCCTTCGAACCCACCGAGCGCGACGGCAATCTTTACGCCCGCGGGTCGGTGCGACGACAAGGGCCAGATGTACATGCACATCAAGGCCATGGAAGCGTTGCGCGCGGTTAACGGCAACGCTGCCGCTGAACGTCAAATTTCTGATCGAGGGCGAAGAGGAAGTCGGCGGCGCGTCCATCGCCAAGTACGTGGCGGAGAACCCTGCCAAATTGCAGCGCCGACGTGGCGCTGGTTTCCGATACTGCCCTGTACGCCGAGGGCATTCCGACGCTGTGTATCGGGCTGCGCGGCTTGATCTACATGGAAGTGGAAGCGGGCGGACCGATGCGAGATCTGCACTCCGGCCTATACGGCGGCGCGGCGCCGAATGCGGTGTATGGGCTGATCGAGCTGCTGGCGAAGGCCAAGAATGCCGATGGCGTGATCCAGATCCCCGGCATTTATGACGACGTGGAGGAGCCGGCGCCGGCCGAATTGGAAAGCTGGCGGCGCCTGCCGTTCGACGAACGCGAGTTTCTGGCGAACGAAGTGGGATCTTCGACCTTGACCGGGCGAGCCGGACCGCAGCGTGCTGGAGCGCGTCTGGTCGCGGCCGACCTTTGAAGTTCATGGCATTGCCGGCGGCTTCACGGCGGCGGGCGCCAAGACGGTGATTCCGGCCAAGGCCACCGCGAAGGTGAGTTTCCGGCTGGTGCCGCGGCAGGACCCGGACCGCGTGGTCGAAGCATTTCGCGAGTGGGTGCGCGCCCACACGCCGAAGGGGATTCAGAGCGGAAGTGCGGGTGCTGAGCGCGTCGCCGGGGCTGGTGGTGAATCCCGATCATCCGGCCATCGCAGTGGCCGCGCAGGCGTTTGCCGAGGTGTTTGGCAAGGAGACCGTGTTCATCCGCTCGGGCGGCTCGATTCCGATCGTGGGCGATTTCGCGACGCATCTGGGCATCCCCACTATCCTGATGGGATTCGGGCTGCCGGATGACGGCCTGCATTCGCCCAACGAGAAATACAAGATCGAGAATTATTACCTGGGGATCATGACGGTGGCGCACTTCCTGGAGCAGTACGGGGGCCAGGCGTAGCGGGGCATCATCCGGCCGGGGGCCTTCCGGGGGGAATTATCCAGTGGTGGGCCGGCCGCGCCACAGGGCCACGCCGATCACCGCCAGCAAGCCGGCCGTGGCGCAGGTGCCAGCAACGAGGTAGTGAATGCGTGTATGCGGAGCGGGGAGCAGGAACAGCGACAGCGCCGCGATAGCCGCGAAAACCAGCGCCAGACCGAGGTACCGCAGACAGGCGCGCTTGGCAGCCGGCGTCACTCTTCCATTGTAGAATGCGACGGCCTGTTACACTGAGATAGGGGTGTGAACCTAAGTTCCATATCGAAAGTTACCGTGACGGCGGTGCTCGTCATGGGGGCCGGCTGCACGACCGGCCCACGGCGAACCGAGCCCATCGGAGAAGCCTACGTGGGGCCGGCTACGCTGAAGATCCGCGGCGACATCTCCATGCAATCCCGCACCGTGGCGCTTGTGAAACACGGCGACAGGCTCGAGATTCTACAGCGGCACCGCTTGTTCCTGCGGGTGCGGGCGCCCAATGGCGCCGAGGGGTGGACCGATGACCGGCAACTGCTGGCCGCCTCCGACATGGCCGCCCTCAAGGAACTCTCCCGGAGCGCCGTGCACATGCCGGCGCAGGGACAGGCCTTCAGCTTCCGTGAGATGACCGTGCACACGCTGCCCAACGCCCAGTCACCTAGTTTCCTTACGGTGCCGGTCAACGAAAAGGTGGACGTGGTGGCGCATATGCGCACCGAGCGCAAGGATTTGCCGCGGACGCCGCTGATTCCGCCAACTCCCAAGAAGGTCAGGACCTACAAGCCGAGCCAGACGAAGGCGTCCCGGTACCCCGTGCCGCCGATGCCCAAACCGCCCGTGCCGCCAGCCAATTGGCTGGACCTTTCGAAAACCGATCCCGACGAGGACGAAGCGCCCGAGGAAACGCCCGAGCCCAAAGTAATACCGACCGACGATTGGAGCCTGGTCCGCACCACTTCGGGCCAATCCGGCTGGGTCCTGACGCGAAGGTTGATCATGGCGATTCCCGACGAGGTGGCGCAGTACGCCGAGGGCAAGCGGATCGTTTCCTACTTCCCCCTGACGACGGTCATGGACGGCGGGCAAAAGAAGCCCTTCTGGCTTTGGACCACTTCGGAGAGCGGCCCACAGCCCTACGATTTCGCAAGCTTTCGCGTATTTATCTGGAGTTTGAAGCGGCACCGCTACGAAACCGCATATATTGAGCGCAATATTCACGGGTTCGCCCCGGTTTTGGTGCACGACGTGGATTATGCCCCTCAAACGCGCAGCAGGGGCGAGGCGGAAACCGAAAAGTATCCCGGTTTTTCGGTGTGTGTAGAGGACGATTCGGGGCAGCGGCAGCGGCGCGAATACGCCCTGTTAGGCAACATTGTGCGCTATGCGGGGGAGCAGCCTTGCGAAGCGCCGGCGCCGCCGCTGGTCACCCTGGACGCGGCGCCTGGCAAAGGTGGCGCTCCCGTTACCGCCTCCGCACCGGCCGCCAGCGGCGAGACATTGACCCAGCGGTTCCGCCGCCGCGTTCGCACTCTCACCAAGGGCCTTTTCAGCATGTTCCAATCCGACAATCATGCTGAAATCAGAAATCGATACTAAATGCAAGACGAATTTTCTGAGTTCCCGGCGTTGCCGGCGGGAAGCGCTTCGCCGGGAAAGCGACGATGTGAGAGTGGCGGCAGGCTAAAGGCCTGCGGTCCATTTACCTGGCAGTCTCCGAGAGCGGCACGAACTCACGTCCTGTGCGCCTGACAGGCTTCGTATCGTGGAATGCGAGACGGGCCGGGACGCTGAGGTCCACCTCTGTGCCACACCTGGGGCGGCTCCAAAGGGACAGCCGCGACCCAATGCGCTCAGCTCTTTCCCGCATGCCAGAGAGTCCCCAATGCCTGTGGCGGCCGGCAGCCAACAGGTCGGGATCGATTCCCAAGCCGTCATCACGGACCAACACGCGGAGCGACTTGGTGCCATACTGCACTTCAATCTCGATATTCTTCGCGTTGGAGTGCCGAAACGAGTTGATCGGCGCTTCCCGCCCAATCCAGTACACCTCATCCCGGATTGCGGGATGCAGGGCCTTGCACGAGCCTCCCCGAATCACTCGAAAGTTCGGCCGGTCGCCGGGCTGCCGGCAGTGCATCGTTTCGTCCCGGATTCGCGAAAACGCTTCCGCGAGTTCCGTTGAGGGGCATTCTCTGGTTCTCAATCCGCACACAGCGTTTCTCGCTTCCTCAAGTGAGCGCCTCATGAGATCGCTCGCCCGGTTCAGCATTGCTTTGACGTCCGAGTCCGCGGGCAGACGGTTCGCGGCCGCCTGAACCTGCATAGAGGCGCTCAAGAATCCTGGCAATAGTGTGTCGTGCAGTTCCTGGGCGATGCGCGTTCGTTCGGCCAGCCGTTCGTCCAAGCGGCCATTCAGCTTCGCCATCAGGGCGCGGAGAAGCAGGCGATGGACGGCCAGGGATGCCAATGCGCAAGCGAGGACCAGTGTGACGCCTATCCACAAGGCCTGCCAATCCGGCCGATCGAGCCCGAGCGCCATGGCGGGACGGAGGTTCAACGCGCCGAGCACTGTCCCGCTGCGAAAAGTCCCTAAAGTCCCTGCCGAACTCGTCAACACACTGCACAGCGCCAGAAACGGGGCACTCAAGAGCGCCACTGCCGTCCGCCGCCCTGTCCTCCTCGCCGTCACGTTGGGAGTTCGTACCACCGCAGCCCCTCGGCCTGATCTCCGGCTGATCCTCCGGTTGCTCCTATTCGGAACCCGCTTTGACACACTCGTCCACCGTTCGCATGCGATCAGCAACATCGAATGGATTATGGAGGAGGTGCCCCGCGTTCTGCCCCGTGGCGCGCTGCATCACCGTATCGCCGTCTCCTACCGCCGCCATCGTCCGAACTCAGCCTGGGTCCCGCTCCGCACCAGCAGTCGCCATGCCCAGAGTCTAGCTCAGCGATGCGCGATGTTAAATTATACGTTGGTATAGCCCGTTGCGGGGTCGGCCTGTTTTCGCCACGCGGCAAGGCGGTAGCCGTTCGGCCAGTACACGGAATCCGTGGAAGAAAGGCGGGCGTTCGGAATCCGGGGAGGATTAACGCTCCAGTGACGCTCGCACCTGTGCCAGCAAGGCCTCATCATCGAACGGCTTCGCGACCAGTTCCACGGCGCCAGCCTTGAGTGCCTGCCGGCGCATTTTTTCGTCGCCATGTGCCGTGATGAAGATCGTGGGAATCCTGTATTCGGCGGCATTCAGGGTGGCCTGCAACTCGAGACCAGACATTCCCGGCATGCGAATATCGGCGATCAGGCACCCGGTCCAATGCTGGTCGCCGGATTCCAGGAACTCCTCTGCCGAGGCGAAAGCCCGCGTGGGCAAACCGACCGCTTCCATCAGGCCCTGCAAGGCGCTCCGGACCGAGTCATCGTCGTCGACTATGGCAACCAATTTCCTGTCCCTCTCAACCGGCACACCCCCAACAATAGCGCGGCGCCGCCTGCCAGCGTAATTGTGCGTTGGTATAACGTGTCCTGGCCGATAATGGTATGTGGAAAGAGCCTGGTGACCTTATTGGGCCGGACACTCCAGCCATGGTGCCGTCAAGGAACCCGGCGCGGCCTGGATCGTGGCGTCTGACGCCAGGGGTCTCGATCCAGGAGCAGAGTTATACGCCACGCGGTGATGGACTTCCGTGGGTTCATCGCGAAGCCTCCCGCGACGGCACTTTCGGGTGCCGCGGCTTGGACTTCGACGATTTCCCCCTTCTTGGCCGGACAGGTCTGGCCTGGCGATCCCGGCAAATCGCGGACAACTGGCCGGCCACTGCTCAACGCGAGGCTGGCCTTTCCCATCAAAATGAAGTGTTACAACCAAGTCGCGTGTCGCCGCCAGTGCGACCACTCGGCCACCAGGTTTCGTCGCCAGAGCGGCCCTGTGGTGAATCGTAGTGGACAAAGGCGCCCCTCCAGGAGGTGTTTGACTGTCGCTTAGGCCGCCATCCACGTCGAGTCTGCTACCGGTTATGAACGACGCTTCGGGGCTTGCAAGGAACGGGACCATATTGGGAATTACCAGTTCGCGGTCCATCTGGAGCACAACAAGGCGCGCAGCGGATCGGGAATGCCAGTGCCGCGCGGATTGGACGCTCTCGGGCCGCCCTCGCGAGGGCACAACACTCTGGGCGTTATCTACTAATATCGGTAGGTATCGGAACGGCTCGTCGTTATCACGTGGGCAACGCGAATCGCGGCTCTCTCTGAGGGGCCGGCGATGCGGACGGAACCCAGATAACCCTATGGCGTTAGATCGGCATTTGAAAGTAGGCAGAATGGGTAGCCTGTCTCTCAGTTTGTCCAAAGTGCCGTGGAGAGCGCGCAGGGTGAGCCTACCCAGGTTTCTCCGCCGGAGAACCTCGCGTTTGTGTCATCCTCATTTGAGGAAGATGAACCGCCAACACGCCGCAACTGTCCCGCCGGTTTCAGCCTGGTTCGCACTGGCAGCGCTCGCGTTGTCGCCCGCAAGCGGCTCTGCCCAAAACCAGACCGAGCAGCCGCAATTCGACGCCGCGTCCGTCAAAGTCAACGAATCGGCCGACCGGCCGTCCACGCGATACGATCCGGTCCGGATCGATCTTCGCAAGGCGAGCATCAGGCACCTGATCCGCAGGGCCTGGCCGTTGCCCGACTACCAAGTCGTCTGGCCCGCATGGGTCGACGCGCAGCGCGGCGTGCGTGGATACGATGTTTCGGTTACCTTCCCACGCGATTCGAGCCCGGAGCGTCTGAATCTCATGTTTCAGGATCTCCTCGCGACTCGTTTCGGACTGGTGACGCACTGGGAGTCTCGTGAGCTGAAGGCGTTCGAAGTGCGGGTTTCCGGGCAGGGCTCGAAGCTGCGGGAAGCGAAGAACCCGGCCCCGCCGACCGACTTCCCGAAGTACACTACGAGGACCGAATCCGACCTTTGGCATTTCAGCAGTCAACTCGGCGGAGCGCCGTCCGGGCTGACGGTCGCCGGTGTCCTCGAGGCCCTCGACGCCACGCACATTCTGGATCGCCCGCTGGTGGACGCGACCGGAATCCAGGGAAACTACGACATCGAACTGACCGCCCCGGCGGAAATCCCGGAGAAGAGGCCGGCAGCGAGTGAACTGCTCAAGGCGCTCGAAAAGCAGCTAGGCCTGAAGGTGACGCCGAAAACTCTGTCGCTCCGGATGCTGGTCATTGATCGCCTGGAACGAATACCGACCGAGAATTAATTGCCCGGAAGAGAGGGATCGTCCCGGCATAAGCTTTTCCCCAGCTCAGGGGTTGTTGGGTTGGATATCGCGTCCGGCGGCAGCGACTGGCTTCCACAAGAAGGAGCGATGATTTCGTTCATCGGTGCACGGTGCGGAGATCCTCTAAAGCGCGCGAAGGCACGCTGCTACCGATATTTTTGGGTATCGTTCGGGGATGCGAGCAGGCCGCATTCTTCCTAACGGCTCGGCCCTTTTGCTTTCCGCGTGGGAAGCAATCCCAGGAAATTGTCATGGGCGACCTTTCGCGCGGTCGTCGGCTTCAGCGCGTCCAGCAAAAGGTAGTAGCGTTGCAGCGTGGGCCGATACTGATCGAAGAAACCGACCGTATCCGACCCGATTACGAAGCGGCCGGGGTGCGCTTCGATCAAATCCACCCATCGCCGGTCCAACTTCCCTCCCGGCGCAATCTCCTGGTCGAACAGCACCCACGACAAGTCGATGGTGAGATTTGAGTGCTTGTCGAGTATCCGCTCGATGATCTCCGTGTGGTTGGGAATCACGATGCGCCGGCTGATCCCCGCGTGCGCCCAGATGATTCGCGTCCGAGGGTGAGCCGCGACCGCCGACTCGACCTCGCCCAGGAAATCGGGTTCCTGCTTCCAAGCCGAGCCGATGTCGCTGTGGACCAGTACGGGCAGGTTGCGCGCCGCGGCCAAATCCAACAGGCGGCCGAACGCCGTGGAGGTTGCACGCGGCACGTCCCCATAGGTCAAGGCGGTCAACTCGTCATGCCGCAGGAAGACCTCTCCGATTCCTTCCCAGAAACCGGGATACAGGGCGAGCATGCGCTCGACGTGATCGACGGCGTTTCGGTCGGCGCTGTTGAAGCCGCAAATGAAGGGATGCAACCGGGCCTGCTTTTCTCTAGCGGGAGTTTACAAGATATCGGGAGATTTCGGGGTAAGCCATTCCTGGGGAAGGCTTTGCACGTAGTGGCTGGTATGACCTAACGGGTCACAGGGACGAATCTCTGGAGGGCGAGGAGGGAGAAGAGGCGTTGCTGGAGTGCAGTCATGCGGGTAAGACAGGCGGCGGTGGAAGCCTGTCGCTGGCCTTGGCGACGCGGATAGACTACCAGGGTTTCTCGGATGTCTCCGAGTTCTTCCAGCAGGCGATTGATGCTGAGCGGCTCGCCTTTTCCCGCCAGTTGGCGTTGGAGCAAGCTGGTGAGCAGCAAGGCCAGCACACAGTAGAACGCGTGCACTTGGATTTTCGAGTCGGTCCAGTGAAACATCGGGCTCCATCCCAGAAAATGGGGGTTCTTCATCTGCTTGAAGGCATCCTCGATGTGGTACTGCGAGCGGTAGGCCAACACGATCTGCTCCTCCGACCAGTCGGCATTGCCGGTAAACAAAATGGTCTTGCCGAACTGGACGCGGCATAGCCGGTCCAGAGCCGCCTGATCGGTACGGAAGGTCAGGTCCAGACCTTTGCCGAGTTGCTGCACCTCGGCTTTCAAGATCTTCTCTACGAACTGAGCGGAGCAGATCGTATGGATCTGCTTTTTCACCGAATCCAGGGTGGGGGCTTTGCCGCCCTTCACCTTGCCCCCGCGGCGGCGTTGCAACTGGGTTTGCAGGTCGCGCAGTTTGCGCCTCGCCTTGCTCAGGTGGGTAGTGAGCCCCTGGAGTTGTCCGTCGTACAGATTCTGATTGAAAGTCAGCACGATAGTACGCGTTTGACCGAAGACTTTCTTCTCCGTGCGATAGGCTTCCACCCCTTCCAGGCCCACCTGGGAGAGTGTCCGGAATTGTTTGCGGGAGACGGCGAGTAACTCGGCATGCTGCGAGGGGACCAGAGAACCTACGAAATGAAAGGGAGTGTCTTGCAGAGACGCAAAGGCCTCCTCGCTATTGTTGCCCTTGTCAAAGACCAGGGTAATGTGATCGCAGGATTGGGCCAGTTGACGGTAATGGGTAGAGAGTTCCTCGGTGATGGAGCGGAACTCGGTACTGTCGTTGACATTGCCGGCGTAGACCTTGTGGAACAAGGGGATGTGAAAATCGGCGCTGACCAGCAGGCCGAGGCTGACCTGGCGCAGATCCCCGCGCTTCTGCTTATTATGCCCGCGCTGCGGAAGTTCGGCCGCGGTACGGGTATTGATGTAGGTGAAGAAATTGGTGCCGTCGTAGACCAGAGCGCGGAGATCCAGTTGAAACCGCTGGATGAGGCGCTGGGTGATTTGTTTTTCGCATTCGAGGACGTGATCGGCGGTGACCAAATCCATATGGTTCCAGAAGCCCTGGGACGACAGCGCGGCCGGATCGGCAGGCAGCAGACGAGTCAGGACCGTTTGGCGGTACCAGTCAGCAAAGCCCACTTTGCTGGTGGGGGAGACCGCGCGATTGATGGCAGCCAGGAGCAAGTACTGGCCGAGAGAGATGCCCTGGTGGCGTTTGGGAGGAAGGATGGAATCGAGCAACTGGACAAGATCCAATCGCTGAGCAACGTCGAGAAGAGCGGCGACATCTCCGAAAGCGGCGACCTCGGTTTCGAGGGGCTGGGGCGGCTGTTGGGAGCGCTCGGCGGCGGCGACGAGGTCGTCGATTTTGCCGAGGTAGACTTGGCGGACGATTTTGGGCTTGCCGTCGACGCGCTGGCAATAGCGGGCGTAGTAATAGGTGTGGCCGCCGATAATCTTGGGGGTGAGGCTCGGCATGCTTAGGTCATACCATAATTCGCAAAACAAATCCACAAGGAAATGTTCCGGCGTTGCGAAAAAGCAGCAAAAGCAAGGTATTAGGCAATGATTATAGGCCTTCTGGGAGATGCCACCCTCAGGCCCGGCAACCATACCACGAACGCAGATTGCTGGCCAAACAATTAGGTCATACCAATTGCGGCAAAAGAAAACCGCCGTCCGACCAGCAGGCCGCTTGGCTTAAGCCCTTATTCTTCCAGAGGATAGGGCGCGCTGTAAATCGCACGCCCAAGGGCAGGCGGCATAGGCCGCGTCCCTAACTTGTAAACTCCCGCTAGGAAGGTCCTGCACCGCGCGCGCCACCAGGAAGTCCGTCGCGCTGTACCAATAAGTGCGCGAATCGTTGTCCAGGTAATAAGTGGGCCGCTTGGAGTCACCCTCGTCCCACTGCTTGACTACCGGCATCCCAATCACGACCGACTCCGTCACGCCGGTTTCGTCCATCGCCCTAAGAAGGGCATCCATCCCGCCGGTCTCCTGCACGAAGTTGAGGAAGTGTAGGTGGCCGTCTACGATTTCGTATTTCGGTGGGGGCTGTGCCGCGGTTTCGATCGACAGCAGCAGGAGAGAGACCGCACACGCAAAGATTCGTACTCGGTGCATGGCGGCATTGTCTGTCTTTTCGTGCCACGATGCAAGGTTCCGCAGTACTGCCCGCCATATGCGGGTCGGCCGGGCGTCGTCGAGCGTCCGGTAAATTGCTCGTTTGAATGGTGGGCCCGTGGCGACTCGAACGCCAGACCTCTACCGTGTCAAAGTAGCGCGACTTCAACCGTTGTTGATTGCTAAAGCTGATTACAGGGCGTTTATACCGCCAATTCTGGTGCAAAACGCCCTGGACGGCCTCGAACTTTCGGCGACTTCTGACGGGTCAACAGTGTTTCTGGCAAATGCGTCTTGAATTCCGTAGCCTGAGTCAGTTCATTCATGGTTGGTGCTGCCGCTATTGATTAGGCCTACTCGTCGTTGGCGCTCCACAAGTGCTTCCGTTTGCCCGACTTCATCTCATCAATTCGGGCGTTATCTGATCCTGGTCTGCTTCGCTCAACGTTTTCTCCTCGTTCTTCCTCTCCATGATTTTGCCTTCGGCCTCCAAGCCGCGGGTCAAACAACGCCAGAAAAGCGCTCCTGCGGGCACTTGGTCGAGAAGGACCGCCCGTAGGGACTCCGCAGATAGCGGCAAGAACCTCGGCCAATCTCCCGCGACCAAAACAGTTCGGATGGCCTCGCACCGACAGCCCGGAAGAGATACGTGCTGAAGAACGCCAAGCCGGCGCTGGCCGAAGCGCTGCGGAAGGCGGCCGAGGAAGCGCGCTCCAACGCGGCGGCCATGGCGGGGGTGCTGGGGCTGAAATTGGGGCGCGTGCTATCGCTGGAGCAGACCACCGCGGAGCCGATTCAACCCCGGCCGATGATGGCGCTCGAAGCGGAGTCGGTGAGGGAGGTTCCGACGCCGATTCAGGCGCAGAGCATCGAAGTGCGGGCGACTGTGACGCTGACTATGGCGGTGGAGTAGGGCGGGTCCGCTGCCCGGATTGCCGGCGTGAGCACACAAATAAATAAAAGGATAGAAAGAAGCCCCCGTGGGCAGTTCAGCGCATAATGCCGGCTGGTATGCCTGAGAACCAGTTGGTCTGCCGCAGGTACAACGGGAGCTCAATCGATGGCGCTACTCGCTGATGCAGGCTCGATTGCTTATACCTTCACCGAAATTAGCGACCCGCTGCAAACCAGCAGCACCGACCTTTACGGGATCAACGACGCCGGGCAGATCGTCGGCTAGTACCAATATGGTAGCGGACAGGATAATTTGATCGCGTTCCTGGATAATGCCGGGACATTTACCAACATTGGCGACCCTTTGGGGACCAATGGAACCCGTGCCGCGATCGGGATCAATGACGCCGGCCAAATCGTCGGTGTCTACACTGATGGAACCGGGGACCATGGATTCCTGGACAGTGGCGGGATCTTCACCAGCCATTAACGACCCTGCGGGCGACGATACGATAGCCACCGCGATCAATAGTGCGGGACAGGTCATCGGCACATATTGCTGCGCAAACGGTAGCTACATCTCGTTCCTGGATAGCGGTGGAACCTTCACCAGTATTAGCGACCCGCTTGCGACCGGTGCAACCGACGCTGAAGGAATCAACAACTCAGGCCAAATCGTGGGCCTTTACTTTGATGGTAGCGGAGAGCACGGGTTTGTTGATAACAACGGGGTCTTCACCACCGTCGACGACCCGCTGGGAGGGGACGGCACTATTGTTTCCGGGATTAACGACTTGGGCCAAATCGTCGGCTACTACGTTGACTCGAGCGGAATCGCGCATGGCTTCGTGGCCAGTGACTGGACTTTTACCACTATTGACGACCCGTTCGGGAGCGGAGGGAGTTCCGCTTACGGGATCAACGACGCAGGCCAGATCACCGGTAGCTATGACACCGCCGACGGCGTCGAGGGGTTTCTGGCTACGCCGACGTCCGCGCCAGAGCCATCCACGCTGGCCATGGGGCTGGCAGCGTTTGCTCGGGACTGCCGGCTACCGCGCTATGAAGCGGCGCTTGCGCTCATGAGCGGCGCAGGTCGCCAACGTGTTAGCACCACTTTGGGACTGAAAGCGGGCTGCGGTGCCAGTCGGCGGTAGGAAGGGTGCCGGCTACGCAGCGCCCTGGCTCCCGGGACTGCGGCACGAAACGTATTTACGGCGCGGCGCGCGCGAGCGAGATATTGCAGTTTCGCCTATTACTCCGAAAGCGAGGGCAGAATGATGACATCCGCACCTTCCGCGGTACGGCCTTGGGGTAGGGCAAGCTCAAGCATGCCCCACGCGGTGTGGCCGTGGGTGGTCTCGGCGGAAGAGTCAGGGGCTTCGTGGTTGATGGGTAAGCTTATTTTCCGATCTCCTTGGGTGGTTGAAGGTTGTTCGCGGTGGCGGGATGGGGGAAAGCGGCATCCCAGGCGGCAAGGCCGCCGGCCATTTCCTCAAGGTGGGTGATCCCGCATTGCTGCAGGATGCCGGCGGCGATCGAGGAGCGGTAGCCGCCGGCGCAATGGACGATAATCCGGCGATCGCGCGGGATCTCGGCGATGCGTTCCTGCAAATGGTTGAGCGGCACATTGACGCTGCCGTCAATGCGCCTGGCTGCCCACTCCTTCGGATTGCGGACATCCAGAAGCAAAGGCGGATCTGCGCTGGCCAATTCCTCGGCCGCGGCGAGGGGGCTAATGCGCTCGGTCGGCCACACCAGGTCCGGGCGATCGGCGGCCGCTTCCATGCCATTCCGCAGGTAGCCTCTGATGTGATCGAAACCGATGCGGCCCAGGCGTATGGCGGCTTCCTCCTCGCGTCCGGGCCCGGCGACGATCACGATCGGCTTGGCGCGATCGAGTATCGTGCCGGCCCAGGTAGCGTACTGCCCGCCGAGTCCAATGTTGATGCTACCGGCGAGGTGCCCCGTGGCATACTCGGTGGGGTCGCGGACGTCCACGACCTGCGCACCCGCCTCGCCCATGCGAAGGACCTCGTCGAGATCGATGGGATGGAGCACCAGTTCAAGATTGCGGTCCAACGTGGCGCGCTCGCGGGCATTGAGAATGGCATCGTAGGTGAAGTACGGGGGCGCGTCGGGCTGGTCGGCGGTGACGAGGCGGATGAATTCCTCTTTGGACATCGGCTGCAGGGCATAATTCAAGCGCCGCTGGTCTCCGAGGGAAGAAACCGTGTCGGAGGAAAGCTGCTTGCCACAGAGGGAGCCAGCGCCGTGCGCCGGGTAGACCAGTGTCTCGTCGGGAAGCGTCAGGAGTTTGTGCCGCAGCGAGTCGTACAGAAGCGCGCCGAGGTCGCTGGCCTTCCAGCCGAGCGAAGCGCGCAGATCGGGGCGGCCCACGTCGCCGATGAACAGCGTATCGCCGGTGAGAACGGCGGCAGGCCGGGGGGAGTCTTTGGCGAGGTCGAACACCAGGATGGAGATGGACTCGATGGTGTGACCGGGAGTTTCGAGGACCTGCAGCCGCAGCCCCGGGAAGTCCAGGGTATCGCCGTCCTGCATGGCCGCGAAGGCGTATTCGGCCTGTGCGCGGGAACCCAGATGGATGGTGGCGCCGCAGCGGTCGCGGAGTTCCAGATGGCCGGCCACGAAGTCGGCGTGGAAGTGGGTCAGGAAAACGTGGCGGATCTGGAGGCCGAATTCCTGGGCGCCGGCCAGATACTTCTGGATGTCGCGCTGCGGGTCGACGACGATGGCCGTCGAAGTGGCCTCGTCGCCGAGCAGATAAGAGGCGTGGGCCAGGCAGCCCAGGTAATATTGTTTCAGAATCATGCAAAGCTCCTGGAAGCCGGCGCGTTTGGACAGGCTCGGCCTCTCTCAACCGAATGCGCTATTATACGGCACTCTCTTTGGAGTGCCTGGCGAGGGGGGCGTGAGGGGCTTATCGGGGGAGGCCCCAATGCGCGTTAGAATGAGGCCGTTGGCAGCGCCGGTAAATCTTCACCCTGAAGGATCTCAGGCTTCAGGTGCCGTCGCGCACTATCCTCGTGGTTCCGAAGTCAAGAGCGAACATTGTCTCTTTGAAGGATGTATGACTGTACTTGCGATTGTACGTCTTTATCTTGCAGATCCAGGCGAAGACGCCTCCAAGCTCGGCTGCCTGACCCTCAATCAGCGAGCGGCGGATGAGTAGCATCTGACCGGTTGAAGGTGAGCGGTTGCCCGTCGTCATTTCCCGTAGTTTGTGCGTCCAGTCTATCCACCGCCCAATTTGACAACCCTCGTCCCCGATGGTCACGGCCTCCTGAGTGCAGCGGAACTCAAAGCTATTCTTAGCAAGAAAAGGCGATGGTAGCCAGGCGCCGCGCCAAAATCGCCACGCCTGCCATCTGGGTATAGCGTTTGAGTTCGCAAGACAGGCCAACCTCCAGATAGACCAGTCTGCGTAACATTCCTGGCATTCATGTACGTGCCGGCGTCTATAGGTGCCACCAAAAACCAACAGATCATCCGCCTCTTCGGCGATGGCGAGCCCAGCGTCCTCTTCGCAAATCGCATCAATTGCAGGGGCGCTAGGTCCGCTGCAGGTCTGAATCACGCCGATGATTTCCAGGTCGTAAGCCGAGATGTCGCTTTCATGGACCCGGCCGCTTGCCTCAGCAATGAGCCACTCTTGCCCGAGTTGCCACTGCCACATTCGGGCGATCTCCGCGGTCAGTTCTCCGGGCAGAGTGTCGACGCCATCGCGCACGGCGCTGCACGTAGGCCAAGTATCCGGCTGCTTTTGTGGCTTTACCTGCCATAGACCGAGATCAATGGGGCAAGTCTGCGCCGACAGCCAGAGAGCCAAAGATCGCGTCATTGCTCTTTCATCAACGGCCCAGGCGATTGCCCTCAGGAATGCGGAGCGATAAACCTCGCTCAGGGGAAGGCCCAGGCAGACCAGATGTTCGTCATCCTGGCGGGTCCAAAAATCGACATACGGCCTGCGCAGCGCGAATCCAGTGAATTCGACAAGCCTTGTCCATTCAAATGCCCACTGCCTCAAGAATCCAGGGCTGTATTTTTTATCGATGTGCTTCGCGCGCTCCAGATAGATCGGTGGCACAAACTTTCGCCGTACTGCAGAAAAAAGGCATTTGCTTCGAATGCCGCCGGCGCTTCGGAGTGCATCAGGTTAGTCGCCGGGGCGCCGAAGTCTTCTTTGTACAGGCTTCCCGCCAAAAGCCATGAGAGAAAGGAGCGCCTTAAGAGTCGTTGCGAGACCGTTTCCCACGGTGGGATGGATACACCACAGGTTTTCGCCTGGAACAAGGCAAGTAGCCCAAAAACTGTCACGCTCTCCAACTTCTGCTCAGCCATCCAGTCCAGGACTGCACTGACAGCCTCTGCTCCGAGTTCCACATCGGCTATCAGTGAGCCGAGTGAGACACACGCTCTCTCCCTTACTAGCCCTGACGGCCAAGTGAGCCGTTGAAGAAGTAAATCAAGAGCTGCGGCCTCGGCGCGCGTCATGATACAGGTTCGGGAATCCAGGTCGGGGCCGGCAGTCTCAGCGGTACGAGTTGCAGCGCGGCCTCCGTTGCGGCCCGCGCTACATCCTTGGCGATCTCCGGCTGCCCCATGAAGAGCAGGAATTCCACAAGCCGCGAACGTAGTGCCGCACCGTTACCCCGGACCGATTAACGTATAGAGGATCCGACATCAGCGTACCCTGCAAGAAGGCCAACCATTGGTTCGGATAGATCGGGTGTGGCTCTCATCCTGGACATTGACCTCAAGCCGCGCGAACAGCCATCCGTAGCGGACGAAGTGTCAATTCGATAGCAGGCTCCCATCGGTCACTGAGTGCAAAAGCTCGGAGCTGCACGATGTGTTAGCCCGTGTCCGGCTTCCAGCGCGCCCCACAGCGCTTCATCCGCATTTCAAACAGACTCTTACAGGTGGCCTCGACATTGCCAGTACCGAGCGCCAATCCAAGTCGGCGCGCACGGGCATAATTCATGCGATCCGTTTCGCAGCCATGGTTTTGTAGATAGGTGATCGCTTCATGGACCGGATGGTCTGTGCCTACACCTTCATCGCGTCCGGAGACGACCAGTTCCCTGAGAATGTCGGCTGCTGCGCTGCTGCGGTGGAGTAGGGCTTGCTTCCAGCCTCCCAGCCGTTCGCCGGCCGCAGCCGCCGAGTCCTCCAGCGCATGCGCTGCTGCGCTGAGCTTTTCCGTCGTGTGATAGAAATCTACAAAACACTCGAGGTCGTTTCCGAATTTGGGCCTGAAGCCGTCCTCCAGCAGATTCCACATCTCCGGGGCCCCGTCGCACAGCAGCTCAATTTTCAGGTCTGGACGCTTACTCCGTAGCGTCGCCACATCGGCCACCATGCGGTCGCGTAAGCCCACGATATCTCCCTCCGGCATGCATCCATAACGGATCGTATATCGGCCAACTCCGGTCTTGTCATGCAGCGTCACCGTGCCGCAATAGGCCATTCGGAAATTGCGTTCCACCGGCCTCTTAGCCGCTCCCTTTTGGGGCCGCCCTACGGGTCGCGGCCGCGGTTCTTCCATCGGCACACTGACCCGGTCTAGCGACACACTCACCGAGTATGCCTCCGCCGGCACTTCCAGGGCATCGATCAAAGCGTCCTCGATATCTTGGTGATCCGCTACCGCCAGTGCGCCCACCACGTGCGCCACTCGCTCGAAGCTGGCTCGTGAATATGGCAGCCGTTTAAACTCTTGCGCCGTCTTCTCCGCTTCCCGCGAGGTGCCTTGCTGTACGGCAAAGCTCATCGCCCGCGCGGTCTGCGGCAACCACCCGTCCCCCACCACTCCCGCGCGCAAGCTAACCGCGTCCACCACCCTGCCCCCAGGCTGTCCACCGCGCTCTCCCGATTGCCGGTACAACGATCGCTCCACCGATACCGAACCCACCATCGTGTGATAGGCCCCCTCACACCGTCCCACTCGCGTGTACCGAACCCCGCCGATCACCACTGCCGGAACATCGATGTCTAGACTCTTCAAGATTGCTCCGTGGGCCGCCAATTCTGTCCTGGAAGCCCCTTCCGCTATCGCCGCTTCCACCGCTGCATAATCCACCGCCTTCCCCCCACCCAGCCGATCTACAGTTCGCTGCAGCATAGCCAGGTGTTCGGCCATCGCCTTTCCCACTTCCACAAACTGATCCGGAACTTCAATCACCATCTTGGGCATCGCATCACTCCTCGTTTTGGACAGCCTTCGACAGCTTGTTCTATCAGATTTTCGGAGATTTGTCCAGCATGAGAGCCACACCCGATAGATCTCTTTTTGCTTTTGCCAGACATACCGTACGCCCTCGGGTCGTGAGAAATAACTGTTCCAGCCGTATTTCCTCCCCTGGGCTACCACCAAAGCCTCATACGCGGCCTGTCTGCCCTTAACCTCCAACGTCAAGTCGAAGCGTAGCTTCGAGCTGGAGATTGGCCCTTTGTCGGACAAAACGAAGACGATAGCCATAGTCTAAGCCGCGACGGTGCAGAGCGTCTCCGATCCCAGCGGAGGTTTCGGTGCGTTCGCGTCCGCGGGTGCCGGAATCGCGAAGTCGCCGATATTCGACGCGGCTTGATCCTGCGTCTGGCGAGCAAAGATTTGATCGCGGAGTAGGTTCAGCAGATCCAAGACTGAAGGGCGAATGGATTTTCTTCTCCATTTTGGTAGGGGCAGATAGGTAGCGGTGCGCTGAAACCCATAAGCTAGGATGGAAGCCAACAGCAGCAAGCTGTAGATGGCCACCTGGAATTGCGGCAGACGGGTGACGGCCAGGGGACTCCAGACTTGGCCCTGGGCCGCGCCGATGAGAGACTTTTCGTCGCGATGATTGCACTCGATTTCCCAGCGGTCGATATAAGCTTGCAGCAGCGTCTGTAGATCCAGTTGGGGATCGGTACAGATCAGGAAAGCCGGCTGGCGGTAGAGCAGTTTGGAGCCCTTGCGGAGGCGGTAGCCCAGCGGCTTGATGACCACCAACAGCAACGGCATATCGGCACCCGCCTTGCGCCAGTAAACCGTGGACAGGATCTTCACCGGGATTTCACGCTCTGCTCCGGCGGCGAAACAGCGGACCTTGACCACCGGCACAGCGTCATTGTGCAAGACTTGTTCGGGCGTAGGCGCCGGCGTGCCATAGCGGCGGGGCCGTCCGCCGGAGCGGGTAGCGGCGGTGGGCAACAAAGCCAGCAACAGTTTGGCATCTTTGCGAATCCGTCCAATGAAAGTAGTACGTTCGGGGAGTTGCCGCAGAACGGAACGGTTGGTGTAGGATCCGTCACCCGATACCAGCAACTGACGCTGTCGGGTATCCGGACGGGCATCCAAAGCCTGACGCATAGAGTGTAAGAGGCGGACCCCCACCTGGGTTAACGCCCGCAGCTTTTTCTGCAGCCGATACTCCTTCTCTTCGGGGCTGACTACAGCTTTCTTCTTGCCTGCTTGGCCGTAACAGTTCAAGTACCCAGGCGATTTTGCTGGACTTTTCCGAAATGATCGGCTAACGTATGGTGGATGGGTGCAAGGGCGGCCCGCCGCAGAACTCGGGGGTAAACAGTATCGGCGAAGCGCCATGGCCATACACCTCAGCCCAACCGGGAAGGGCTACAGCGCGAAAACGAGCGACTCCGACGAGAGGTTGAAGATCTCCGGCGGAAGGTAGCTGAGCGCGAGCAGCAGATCGCCGAGCGCGAGCAGCAGATCGCCGAGCGCGAACAGCAGATTGGCGAAGCCGAAAAGCAGATCGCTGATCTGGAGCGCCAACTGGCGGCCCGCCAAAAGAATTCCACCAACTCCTCCAAGCCCCCGTCCTCCGATGGACTGGCGGGGAATTCGCGGCAGCGCGGGCGCCGGAAAAAGAGCAAGCGCAAACCGGGCGGGCAGAAGGGCCATCCCGGCCATCACCGCCCGCTGGCTCCCCCCGAACAGGTCCAGGAAGTGCGTCCGGTGCTGCCGGAGGAATGCAAGCATTGTGGCCACGCGTTGTCGCAGCAGCCCGAGCAGATGCAGACGGTGGGAGAAGTGCAGCGCCACCAAGTGACTGAGTTAACGCCCATCCAGCCTTATGTCATCGAGTATCAATGTCCCAAGGTGGTCTGCCCGGCCTGTGGGGAAGGCACGCGAGCACCCCTGCCGGAAGAGGCGCAGGGGGACTTCGGACCGCAACTGATGGCGCTGATCGCCTACCTGACGATCTACTGCCGCATGCCGCGGCGGGTGTTGGAGGCGTTTCTGGAACACCTGCTGGGCATCTCTATGAGTCTGGGCAGCACCCAAAAGTGTTGGGAGCAAGCCAGCGCCGCAGTGGCCCAGCCCTGCCAGGAACTGGAACAGCAACTGAAAACGAGCCCGTATTGAACAGCGACGAAACCGGCTGGCGCAACAACGGGTACCATCTGGCCAGGGATGTGGTAGGGTCAGGGGATGCCCCACAGCCACAACGCCCCAGCGGCGACAGTCCAGACGCGGCTGGTGTAACAGAAGTACGCCGGCAAATGGCAGCGAGAGCAGACTGCGACCGAACCCTTGCGCGGTCACACGGCCACCTCGAGGCTCTTCTGGGCCGCATTGAATAGGGCGTACTTCGATTACCGCGACTGACGACGCAGGTCGTCGACCCCCGCATGGTCCGCCACTTTCGGTCACGGCTCCGTTTCGCTACCGAGCCGCGCGAATCAGCACGCGGGCGGACGTAGGAGTCCGCTCCACCGGCGATGAGATGGCGAGGACCGGAGATCCGGGCGGTCTACCTTCGTCAGTATTCACCTGCCGGGCGGGAACTGCTAGATTGCCCATAATGGGTGATTACCGGAAGCGCGACACGGTGGTGGGCTGGGCGTTTTTCGCAGTTGGCCAGTTCCTCATCCTGGGCCACGAATGGGCCACCGACGGGCTGATGCACGCGCGGGCTTACTCGGTGGCGCTTTTTCCGGATCACCTGGCGGCGCAGTTTTACTTCATGGGCTATTTCCTGCTGGCGCTGTTGGCGGCGGCGGGGCTGTTGAGCATCACGGCGTGGGGGGTGGGGCACCAGCGCACCTGGTCGCGGTGGACGGGGCTGATGCCCTGCCTTTTCCTGCTGGCCGGTTTTCCGTACCTGACCGCGGTGGGCGGAATGGGACTCTATTACCTGTTTACGCAGCGCACGGTGAAGCCGGGGGCGCTCACGGGCACCGATTTCTGGAATCCGCGCAGGTTGTCGGGGTGGATGGTGGCGGCTTCGGTGCTGGGGTGGTTCGCCGCGCAACTGGCGCTCTCGCGGCTGGAGACGCAGGCGTATCGCTCGGGCGTTCCGGCCGAGATTATGCGGCATCCGGGGATGGCGGCGTTCCTGCTGTTGCTGTGGGTGAACTTGGCGCTGCACGAGTGCGGGCACGCGCTGGCGGCGGTCGCGGTGGGCTTCCGGGTGAAGGTGCTGGCGGTGGGTCCGCTGGTGTTCAAGAAACGCGGGGCGTCTGCGGGTGGGCTTTGCGTGGCGGGGACTGCTGTTGTCCAGCGGTTATATGGGCGCCACTCCGGATAGCCCGCGGCGCTTCCGGTTCCGGCAGACGATGGTGATAGCGGCGGGGCCATTGACGTCCCTTCTGGCCGGCGGTGTTTTCCTGGGGATCGCTTTTGTCCTGCCCGGCACGCGCGCGCAGAGCCTTTGGGGGCTGGTGACGATGGCGGGGGTGATTGGCTTCTATGTGGGCACGATCAATCTTCTGCCACTGGGGTATTGCCACGGTACGATGCTATTCCACCTGCTGCTGCGGACTCCGCGCGGGGAGGAACTGACGAACCTGATTCTGCGCGGAGCGCATTTGGGCGCGGCCGGGGAGCGGGCGCGGGAATACCAGGACGACGTGGAGGAGCGGCGGGCCAGGCTGCGCGAGATGCGGGAATCGACCGACGCGGACCCGGTGCAACTGGGCGGGCAGTACATCTCGCTGGGGTCGGTGGAACTGGCGGCGCAGCATCGGCGCGATGCCGAACAGCACGTACAGGAGGGGCTGGCACTCTTGTCGACGGCGCCATTGGCGGCCTCGGAGGTGCTGGGGTGGTGGTGCCTGCACGTGCTGCGGACGGAGAGGCACGACCGGGCGGGCGCCACGGAGGCGTACCGGAAGGGCCTGGCAGTGGCCGGGCGGATGGCGGAGGGGCAGGATTCCAAGGCGCGGTTAGAGGCGCTCTTCTCGATGGCCGGCCTGCACGTGCGAGCGCAGGCCTGGGACGAGGCGCTGGAGGCGACGGCGGCGGCGCTGGCGTCCTGTCCGGAAGACGAGGCATGGCGGGTGAACCGGGGCATGCTGCTCTACTACCGGGCGGAGGCCCTGCTGCAAAGCGGCCGCGGGGAGGCGGGGATGGACGCAGTGGCACAGTTGGCCGCGAACTTGCGGGCGCAAGCCACGGGGATTTCGGGTCCGCACGTGCTGGGGCTGCTGGGCGAATCGCTGTGGAACGCGGGACGGACCAAGGAGGCGGCTGCGCTGGTGACCGAATCCGTAAAGCTGCTGGAAGCGAGGAAGGCGATGCGCGTGGCGGCGTCCTTCCGGCTGTTTCTGGCGGAGGTGCTGCGCAGCGACGGGAGAGCGGCGAGGGCGGCGTGCGTGCTGCCGGCGGAGCAGCCGGATTCGGACTTGCGCAGGATTTTCCACGAACGGCGGGGCGCCATCCGGCGGAGCGGCGGGAAAGTGCGCGAGGCGATTGCCGATCTGGCCGCGGTGGTTTCGCTGGTGGAAGAAGAGACGGCGGGCGACGAAGTCGCAGTGGCCGCGGCGCGCGGCAAGCTGGCGGCGGCGCTCGCCGAGGCCGGCGACCGGGAGCAGGCGGTGGGGCTGGCTCGGGAGGCATATGAAAGGTTGGAGTCGACCGGCCATCCGGAGTGTGCGGGGGCGTGCATCACACTGGCGGTGACGGGCGTTGGCGATTCGGTGGACGCGGCATTGCGCGGGTGGAACGCCGCCGGGTGCATGCTGCCGGCGGCCAAGGCGCGGGAGATGGAGGCGGCGGCGCGGTCGCTCGAAGCGGCCGGGCTGGCGGAGGCGGCCACGCAATGCCGCGCGGCGGCACGGCAGCAGTGGCAGAGACTGGCGGTGGCTCCGGCGCAGGCAGCGATGGTGCGCTGAGGCCCGCGAGGGGCAGGTCGTTCAGCCCGAGTTCGCGCTATTCTTGAGTTTTCCGGTGCGCCTGAATGGTGCGCGTCACCCACGGCCAGCCGGGGCGTTCTTCACGCAACCGGAATTGATCACACATGACCGAAGATTTCCGCAAGCTGTTCGGCTCGGCCGAAGGGGTTCGTATCTACCGTGCGCCGGGCCGCGTGAATTTGATCGGCGAGCACACCGACTACAACCTGGGGTTCGTCTGTCCGGTGGCTTTGCAATTGGCCACTTATGTTGCCGCGGCGAAGTCGGACGGCGGGGAAATCCGGCTGTATTCGGAACAGCGCCGCGAGATGCGGACGTTCGATGCGGGCGCTTTGGGCGGCCAGAGGCGGGCGGGCGACTGGACGGACTATCCGATTGGGGTGGCGCGCGAGCTGGCGGCGGCGGGATTCGCCATTCGGCCGGGCAATCTGCTGATTCGGAGTACGGTTCCGGAGGGCAGCGGGCTGAGCTCTTCGGCAGCCCTGGAGGTATCTTCGGCGCTGGCGTTTCTGGCGGGGCGCGAGCTGGCGCGGCTGGACCTGGCTTTGTTGTGCCAGCGCGCCGAGCGGGACTTCGTGGGCATGCCGTGCGGGGTGATGGACCAGTACATCTCGGTGTTCGGGCGGGAGAACTGCGCCGTGGAGATCGATTGCCGCAGCCTGGAACACCACGATGTGCAGATTCCCGCGGGGGTCAGTTTCGTGGCGGTGAATTCGATGGTGAAACACGCGCTGGCGGCGTCGGCGTACAGTGACCGGGTGGAGGAGTGCGCCGCGGCGGTGAAGGGAATCGCGCGGCGGTTCCCGGCGGTGCGCAGCCTGCGCGACCTGACGCCGGAGCAGTTCTGGATGGTGGAGCGGGAGCTGCCGCCGACCATCGCGCGGCGGGCGCGGCACGTGATTTTCGAAGACCAGCGGGTGGAGCAATTCCGGGCAGCCGGGGCGGCCGGCGATGTGGAGGCGATGGGGCGGCTGATGGAGCAATCGCACCGCAGCTTACAGTTCGACTACGAAGTAAGCAGCCCGGAGCTGGATTTTCTGGTGGACCGCGCGCTGGAGATCGAGGGCGTGTTGGGGTCGCGGATGACCGGCGGAGGATTCGGCGGGTGCACGGTTACGCTGTTGCGGAACGAATCGCTGGAGCGGTTCCGGGAGGAGATTGCGGGGGCGTATGAGGAGCGGTTGGGGGTGACGCCGCGGGTTTACGACTGCAAGCCATCGGACGGCGCGGGGGAGTGCCGGGAGGCGGAGATAGCGGCGGGGCAGTAGGGGGGCGGCTATGGCAAGGGGATCCTGAGAATACGGTTGACCCACTCCGAAGCATCCGAGGCTCCCCAAATCAGCAGGAGTTCTTCGATCGCCTCGCGAATGGGCAAGTATTGGGGGATGAGGAGCACGCCGGGACTGGAGCCGTGCGACTGAAGAAAGTCGCCGAAGTGGCGTGGCATGGTCTGGAAATCGTGGGAGACGAGAATGCGACCCTCAGCCGCAGCCAGGGCCAGCACCTGCGGGTCGGGAACTCCCTCCAGCAGCGCCTCTTTGGCGGAGAGGAAGTCCATGGCGGGTTCTCTTCGCCAGCAGCCGGTGACGATGCCTTCTTTGAGGTTGGCATCCGCCAGGAAGCGGATCATGGCTCAGCTTCGCCGTGCGAGCAGTTGTTCCCGGGCGCGTTCCAGCTTTTCCTTGAGATGGGGAGGCGCGGGGTGGGTGGAGGTGAACTCGTCCTCCACACGCTTGCGCTCCACCATGTCGTTCTCCACCTCTTCCCGATGACCCAGGAAGAAAGTGATGGCGCCGTAGACCTGTTCCAGGCTGAGGGTCGCGTAATGCAAACGGATGGCTTCCGGTGATTCTCCGTTCTGAAATTCCCAGACAACGTGCGCCAGCGGCACACGGCTGCCGATCAGGTATAGGCTTCCGTCGCGGCGCTCCACGAATTCCTTACTCATACGGTCTCGGCGTACTCGCCCCCCTCAGTCTATCGTATCCGTTCGGAAATGGGATGGGCGGGCGCGACCGCCGTGCGTAGTGCGTGGTCGAAGGGTGGCTTCGCCGCTAGGGCCACGGGGCGCGCTGACTTTGCAACCGCTTGCGACGCGCCGGCGGGAGGGAGTTGGCAAGAAATCTTGAGACAATCGCGGCTGGTTCGTGACTAGTTAGTCAAACAGCAAGAGAGAATGTCCTCCACTGGCGGGGCAAACTCTGTAAGGATTTGTCCCGTTCAGGGAGACGTGGCGGGCGTGCTTTCGGCGCCTCGGTGCACGGGCCTCGCGCTACACTCTTGCTGAGATGCCGCGCTGGGTGAACCTTCCGAATTGCCTGACCCTGGTACGACTGGCGATGGCTCCCCTGGTGATTGCGGCGATTCTTTCGCGACGGCCGGTGGCGGCACTGGTGCTTTTCGCGGTGGCGGCGTGGACCGATATTCTGGATGGGGCGGCGGCCCGCCGCTGGAAGGTGAGCACGCAGGTGGGTGCCTATCTCGACCCGATCGCCGACAAATGCCTGCTGAGCGGCGCATTTCTGGCGCTGGCGGCGGCGCACCGGGTGCCCTGGTGGATCGTGGGGATTATTTTCGGACGTGACCTTTATATCGTGCTGGCGGCGCTGGTGATGATGCAGTTCACGGCCATCCGGAGGTTTCCCCCCAGCGTGTGGGGGAAGCTTTCGACGTTCGCCCAGATTGTGACCGTGGGGGTGTGGATGGGGCGGGACCTGTTCCAGCTTGAAGTATTGGATGCACTGTCGGCCGCAATGCTCTGGGTTTGCGCGGCTTTGGCGGTGTGGAGCGGTCTGCACTACACGTGGCGGGGGGTGCAAATGGCGGGTATTGGACGCAATCCCGCATGACAACGTTGACGGGTCGCGCCTCCGGGAGTAGTCTAAAAGTGAGAGATGGGGTCACGCCATGACTCGCTATTTGCCGGCGCGCCACTACCTGGGTTTTGCGATCAGTGCGGTTGTTCTGGCCGCTTGTGTGGGGTGGTTTGCCTACACGCTCCATTTGCCTCTGGCCTATGTGCCGGGTGGGCTGTTTCTGGTCAGCGCCGCGTTGCTGTTTGCCATGGCGTTCCGGCCGGCCATTGAGGTCCACGAAGGTTATCTGTCAATAGGAAAGCGGATCATTCCCTGGATGGATATCCGGCGGTTGGACCGCACCGGACTGGTTTCGCCGCTGATTTTGCGGATCACGCTGTTTGACGATTCCCGGCTGATGCTGGTGTACCCGGGCGACGTGGATTCCTGCAACAGCCTGCTGCGGCATCTGCGGCGGCTCTCGCGGGATGCCCTGATTGACGGGGTTCCGTACCGGCAGTATTGGGGCGAAGTGCTGGCCCCGGGCAGCAATGAACGCAAGCCGGCGTCGTCGCCGCGGTACCGCATTCTGCGGGCGGAGGACGAAGCGGAAGTCGAACGCCTCTACCAGCGCCTCAAGACGGTGGGCAATCTGGATCAGAAGAACTCCACGGACGAGAAGTAGTGCGTGGGGGCTCGCCGCCGATTTCCTTTAAAACTCACGATTGGGACCGCGGCTTTGGCGGCGGTTTTGTTATTTACGCGCGGCCTGTGGCTGGCGGGGCTGGGCGGGGCGCTGGTCTATGACCAGGGGCCGGCCAAGGCGGACATCGCGGTGGTGCTGGCGGGAGACTTTTCAGGCCACCGCATCCTTAAGGGCGCCGAACTGGTGCGTGAGGGCTACGTGCCACTGGTGCTGGTGAGCGGCCCGGTGGGCTTCTACGGGGTCCGCGAAAGCGACCTGGCGATGCAGTTTGCGGAACGCCACGGCTTTCCGGCGGAGTGGTTTGTGGCCCTGCCGGTGGATGCGCTCTCGACCAAAGATGAGGCGGTGGAAGTGCTGGCGGAGCTGCGGCGGCGCGGGGTCCACAGCTTTCTGCTGGTGACCAGCGATTATCACAGTGCCCGCGCCACGCGCATTTACCGGGCCGTTGAGAAGCGCATGGCGGGCGCGCCGCCGTTTCGCACAGTGGCCGCGCCGGACCAGTATTTTGCGCCGCACTCCTGGTGGCGCAGCCGGGAGGGCCGCAAGACTTTCTTTAACGAGTGGGTCAAAACGGTGACGGGGCCACTCGGAATTTAGGCCATGTGGGAATCGCTTGCTACCGTTCGGAAGTACGTCTGGCGTTATCGCTGGGCCATGAGCCTGGGGATGTTCTGCCTGGTGGTGAAAGATGTGGCGCAGGCGCTGCAGCCGCTGATGATTGGCGGCGCGGTGGACTCTTTCGCACAACCGGGCGGAAGCGGCCGGGTGTTCCTGCGCTTTGCCGCCTACCTGATCGCGCTGGCGCTAGCCAAAGGCATCTTCCAGTTCTTTATGCGGGTGATTCTGATCGGCGTTTCGCGGGACATTGAGTACGACCTGCGCAACGATCTGTTCGCCCACCTGGTGCGGCTTTCGCCGGATTACTTCGGGCACACGCGCACGGGCGACATCATGGCGCGGGCCACCAACGATCTGAATGCGGTACGCATGATGCTGGGTCCGGGCATCATGTACTGGTTCGAGACCAGCCTGACGTTCGGGCTGGCGATCTGGATCATGGTGCACTACGACTGGCGGCTGGCAGTGTTCGCGGTGATGCCGGCGCCGGCGGTGAGCCTGGCGGTGATCTTCTTCGGACGGGCGATCCACGCGCGCTTCGAGCGCATTCAGGCCATGTTTTCGGATATTTCCAGCCGGGTGCAGGAGAATCTGTTTGCGGTGCGGATGGTGCGGGCGTTCGCACAGGAGCGCGCCGAGCTGCGGCGGTTTGAGGAGCTGAACCGGCAGTACATCGCGCAGAACCTGAAGCTGGTACGCATCCAGGGAATCTTCGAGCCGCTTTTGGAACTGCTGATCGGAACCACGTTCCTGATGGTGCTGTGGGTGGGCGGCCAGCAGGTGCTGCTGGGGCGCATTTCGATCGGCAGCTTTGTGATGTTCAACACCTATATGGGGACGCTGGTGTGGCCGATGATTGCGTTGGGCTGGGTGGTGAACTTGATGCAGCGGGGCAGCGCGTCGCTGAAGCGGATCAACCAGGTGCTGCAGGAGGTGCCTACGATTCAGGCGCCACGCGACCCGGTACCACTGGGCCGGGTGGAGGGCGAGATCGAATTCCGCGGCGTGACGGTGGATTACGGGAGCGGGGCGGCGCTGGCGGAGATCGACCTGCGGATTGCGGCGGGCGAGACGGTTGCGGTGGTGGGCCACACCGGGGCAGGGAAGAGCACTCTGGTGCAGCTCATTCCGCGGCTGTTGGACCCCACGGCCGGCGCGGTGCTGGTGGATGGCGTGGACCTGCGGAGGGTGGACCCGGAGCAACTGCGAAGGCACATCGGTTTCGTGCCGCAGGAGACCTTCCTGTTCAGCGCCACGATTGCGGAGAACATCGCGTTTGGGGTGGAGTCGGCGACGGAAGAACAGATCCGGGAGGCGGCCCGGATTGCCGGGCTGGCGGAGGACATCGAAGGCTTTCCGGACGGCTACAAGACCATGGTGGGCGAGCGCGGGATCACGCTTTCGGGAGGGCAGAAGCAGCGTACGGCGATTGCGCGGGCGATCCTGCGGGACCCGCGGATTCTGATTTTGGACGATGCGCTGTCGAGCGTGGACACGCTGACCGAGGAGCGCATCCTGACGCACCTGAGCGGGGTGATGCAGGGGCGCACGGTGATTCTGATTTCGCACCGCGTGTCTACGGTGCGGCAGGCGGGGAGGATCGTGGTGCTGGAGCGCGGCCGGATTGTGGAGCAGGGGAGCCACGCGGAGCTGGTGGAGGCGGGCGGGTATTACGCGGAGTTATCCCAGAAACAGATGCTGGAGGAGGAGCTGGAGGCCATCTGAGGGGCCGCGGATTTGAACGCGTTATGGCTTGGCGGCGCGTTCTTTGGCTAACTGGTCGCGATAGGTTTGTTCGGCGTGGTCGATGAAGGCGCGGTAGCCAGCAGGATCGATGAACGGGTTGACTGTGGCGCCGGCCTTCATTTTTTCATATTTCTCTTTCATGCCGTAGTAACCGCCGTGGGCGCCGAGAAAGATGTCGCAGGGTAAGGCGCGCAGGGTCTGGAAGGTGCGGGCGTAATCTTCGGCAATGCCGGGGTAAGTCGGGTGGTGAAGCAACTGGACGCCGGGATTAATGGTGGTGCCGCCGACGATCACTACGTTGTAAGTGCGGCCGGCATCGGATACGCGCAGGGTCCAGGTGGTGCAGCCGATGCTGTGGCCGGGGGTCATGTGGGCCACCAGGGTAGTGCCGCCGAGGGTGACCGGCTCTAAGTCGCGGACCACGTGATCGACCTTGACCGGAGGATAGGTGTATTCGCGGCCAAAGCGCGTGTCGGCTTTGCCGCCGGTTTCGAGGACGGCGACTTCGCGGGCGCTGGAATAGATTTTAGCGCCCGTCATGCGCTCCATGGCCGCCTGGCCGGCGACGTGATCGTAGTGGGCCTGGCTGTTGAGCAGAATTTTGACGTCCGCCAGTTTGAACCCCAGCTTGAAGATGCTGTCGCGGATGAGCGGCGGGGTGTCTTCGTAGCCGCTGTTGACCAGAATGTGGCCGGCGGGGGTGGTGATGAGGTAGCTGGCGATGTCGCTCGCTCCGACGTAGTAGATGTTGGCGACGATGCGGTAGGGCGGGAAGGGCTGATTATCGGGCTTGGAATCGGCCGGAGGATTCCGGGCGCCGGCGGTGAAGGCAAGCGCGAAGAGGAGCGGAGCGGCGAGACGGGACATACGAGTAAGTTACCACCTGGCGGCGGGGCGAATCCATCACGGCGGTCAGGGCTGCATGACGGAAGCCACCACCATCTCCAGCAGGCGGCGCACGCCATCGTCGCCGCCCACGGGGCCATCGTGAAACTGATCGTGCGGGGCGGGCTTCCAGGTGTCGCGGGAATGATCGACGGTGTAGGTGACCGGCAGGCCGGTGAGCGCGGGATCGAGCTGGGCATCGCTGGAGGACATTTTGTAGATGGCCAGGTCGAGAGAAGGCACCACGTAAATGGCCGAGCCGCCGGCGCCGGATTTGAAGAACGCGTCGCGCGGTGCTCCGAAGACGTGGCCGTCGGCGTTGACTTCGAACATCAGGCTCATGGGGGCGTGGGGGTCATAAGGCGAAGGGCGTCCGCACATGGCGACATACGCGGCGGGGGCCAGTTGGCGATCGCCCCAGCGGCCCTTGTGCAGCAGCAGATAGGCGAAGCGAACGGCATCGGTAGCGCGCAGGGCAATGCCGCCGCCGCCGGGCGTGTGCGGCAGGGTGTTTCCATTGCGGTGCAGGGCGTAGCCCCAGGACCCGAAGCCCATGGGGGTGGCCAGTTTTTCGGCGATGTATTGCTGCATCTCCATGCCGGTGAGGTGGCGCAGGACGATGGAGGCGACGTGAGGAGATCCCGAGGCGTAGGCGTAGCCCCCGCCGGGATCGGTCCACATGGGGGCGCGCAGGGCGCTGTTGTCCTGGTCGAGCGGCGGGGCGGGGCGGGGAGCGGGTTCCAGCCGCTGATCCAGGCCGTGGACGATACCGGGGTTGTTGCCATCGCCGTGCATGCCGGAGGTCATGCTGAGCAATTGGCCGAGCTTGATCTCGGCCTTGCGGGGGTCGCTGAGGGGGAACGCTTCGGGCAGGTAGCGCTCGGTGAAGACCTTGGTTTCGAGACCGTCGGGGATCTGGTCGTGCTTCTCCTGGAACATGATGCCGCAAGAGATGCTGGTGAAGGCCTTGCCAATGGAAGCCATGTCGGGATGGGCTTCGCGATTGCCCTTGCCGAAGTAGTGTTCGTAGACCAGGTATCCGTGGCGGACCACCACCAGGCCGCCGTGCTGGCTGGTTTCCTGCTCGTAGGCGAAGGCCTGGTTGAGGCGTGCGAGGTCCATACCGGCGAGCTTGCGGACAGCGGCGGCATCGGTGAGCGCGCGCCAGCCGCCGGCGCTATCGGGAGGCGGGTAGTAGTCACCGCCGGCCGCTGGCGCGACAGGCAAGCCGAGGAGCAGGGCCAGGGAGGCGGCTGTTGGGAAGCAACGGTGGATCATGCCCATGAATATCCAGCATAGGGCAAGCGGAGGGGGAATGGGGCGGGGTAGAGGCGCGCTCAGAAGATGTCCGCGATAGCGATTTCCACGGCGGGCAGCAACGGGCTGCGGATGGCGCGGTGCTCGCGGCGGGCTGAGGGCGTGGCACGCTCGTAGACCCAGGCGTGGCGGGTATCCGGGTAGATCACCCAGACTTCGGCTGAGCCGTGGGCCAGGTATTCGGCTACTTTGGCCTCCATCTGTCTGGCGGTATCGAATTCCGATACGATTTCGAAAGCCATCAGCGGGGCGCCCTCGTAATAGCGGTCGCCGGGCTGATCCGGGTGGGTCAGGCTGACGTCCGGCTGCAGCCACGAGCGCGGTTCGCCGGAAAGCAGGTAGCCCATTTCGATATGGACCGTGCCCCATCGAACGGTGGACTGGGATCGTCGGCAGCGTTCGATGGCGGCCTTGAGGAAATCGTAGAGGCTCTCGCGAATCTGGTTGTGGTTTCGTTGGGCGGGAGGGAACCGGATCAATTCTCCTTTCAGGGAGCTCGATGTGGTCAGCGCCCTGGTCGAGCCGTTCGAACTCCTCCAGGCTCAGTAAGGCAGTGGTGCCCATGCCAAATGATACCTCACGCTCTTCTTACCGCAGAAAGCCGCTGCGGCCGCTGCCGTGGGCGCTGAGCTGGTCGTTTCGGGGGTCGTCGAGCGCCAGGATGCGGCGGAGCGCTGGGCTGAGCGCGGCCTGCGTTTCCGGGCGGAGCAGGCGCCTCTGATACTGCTGCTGGGGCTGGTCTCCGCGCACGAAGAAGGCGTGCAGGGAGCGGCGGGGTGCGGAGGTGCGGTTGGCGGTTCCGCCGTGCCAGAGGTGGGCGTTCATGAGGATCACATCGCCGGCGGCGGCCAGCACCAGGCGCTCGCCGGGATGCGTTGCTCTCGGGTCGGCCAATACCTCCTGGGGAAGCTTGCCCCCGGTTTGCGAGCCGGGGACGTAGCGGGTGGCGCCGTTTTCGGAAGTGAAATCGTCCAGCAGCCAGATGGAGTTGAAGACGGCGTTGCCCCGGGCGTCGGGAACCATGCCCATATCGCAGTGCAGCGGCTGGGCAGAATTGGAGTGCGGATCGGCGCCGCGGTAATTCAGGCTGCCCAGTTTCCAATCGGCGCCCAGCACGGCCTCGGCCGCCTGCAGCAGCTCGGGATGGGCAATCACCCGGCGGAAGACCTCCCCTTTGTCCACCAGGTTGGCCAAGCGCTGGGCGTGCTCCTCCTTGCGAAACTCGGCCCCGGCGTTCTCGCCTTCGGCTTCCAGTTGCCGCGCCACCGCCGCGCGCAGGGCTTCCAGCCACGCGGCATCCATTACCTGCCTCAGGACCACCACGCCGTCCGCCTGAAGCTGCCGCAACTGTTCGGCGGTCATAGGGCGATTGTACTTCAGGATCGGGCGCGCGGCGCAGGTTCCAGCGGTTGGTTGGTCAGTAACATCTTGCCGCCGCTGAAGAGCACCACGTCCAGGGCATCGTGGCCGACTAACTTCTCCAGGCGCGGCATCTGGGCGCGGTCGGCGACGATGTAACAGCGTTCGGGGGCTAGCCACATGGCGCGCCACTGCTGGTCGTCGATGAAGACATCCGGCGCGCCGGGGGCGTACGAACCGTAGACCAGGTTATTGAAGCGGCCGTTCAGCAGCAGGGCGGTGCGGTCGGTGTAGAAGAAGACCGAGGAAAAGGTGTAGTAGTGGTGATCCACAATCAGGCGGCCGGGCGGGGAGCGCCGCAGCGCTTCGGCCAGGGGGCGCGAAGACAGGTAGGGGTCAAAGCCCACCATGGCCAGGCGGGCGGCCTGGAAGAAGAGCACCATCATCACGGCGAGGGCCAGGTAAGCGCGCAGGCCGGTGGCGCGGATGGTCCCGGCGAATCCCACCAGGAAAGCGATGCCGGCCAGCGCCAGCGGGAAACGCAGGTACGCCAGCGAGTTGATGGTGAGGTCTTCCATGTGGCCGAGCGAGAGGGTGTAGGCGCCGGGATGATGCGCCAGCGCGGCGGAGATATCGCCCGGGGTGGGGACGTTGCGCACCAGGAAGCACAGGATCAGCGCCACGGCGCCGGCCAGACCCGCGACGACCGAGAGCAGGCGCGTTCCATAGCGCAGCCAGCCGCCCTCGGCCGCCATCGCCGAACCCAGCAGCAAGGCCAGCGCCGGATAGCAGGGCATGGAGTAGTATTCCTGGGTGGTGGAGAAGGTGAAGAAGACCAGCAGGAAGCCGGCCCAGCAGAGGGCCAGCAGGCGGGTGCGTCCGGCGCGATCGACGGGCCGGAAGCCGAGCTGGAACACGGCCGGGAAATAGACGCTCCAGGGAAACAGCCAGGCCAGGTGGAAGAGCCAGAAGTAGAGGCGCGGCACGGTGTTGTAATCGTGCGGGTAGCGCAAGTTGAGGAAGCGCAGCACCTGCTCGTTCATGAAGAAGAACCACAGGAATCCGTGGTATTGGCCGGGGATGCTGCGCCAGGTGAAATCGAAGTACGGCGGATTCCGCAAGGTGGCCAGCACGTGCCAGGGCGCGGCGATCAGAAGGATGACGGCCAGGCCGGTCCAGGGATGCAGGCGCCGCCACACCTTGCGGGAGAAGAGCTGCCCGGTGATGAAGAGATAGAGCAGCGCCGCCGCCACCGGGAACAGCACGCCCACGGTGCTTTTCAACAGAAGCCCGGTGCCCAGGCTGGCGGCCAGCAGAAAAGCCCACAGGCGCGGGCGGGGCTCGGTGGGATCGATGGCGCGCAGAAAGGCCCACATGGCCAGCGCCACGGTGGCGGTGAGCATGACGTCGGGGATCAGGATGCGGGTGAACAGAAAGAGGCCCGCGCAGGTGGCCAGGCACAGGCCCGCGTACAGGCCGGCGCGCCTGCCGAAGGCCCATGCGCCGAAGGCCGCGGTGAGCCAGCAGAGGCCGATGGCCGAAAGCGCCACGGGGATGCGCGCGATCCAGTCCGCCACGCCGAAGGCTTTGTAGAACAGGGCGATGACCCAATAAATGAGCGGCGCTTTTTCCAGGTACACCACGCCATCGATGCGGGCGGTGACCCAATCGCCCGAGGTCAGCATGTTGCGGGCGATTTGTGCCTGCACGGCGTCCACGTCATCCATCAGAGACGGGGGAGAAAGAATGCAGCCCAGGTAGACGGCGGCTGCGAACAACAGGACGATCAAACCGAAGTGAAGATACTGGGAGTGGTCTCTAGGCCCGTTTGGTGTGGTGGAATCGTCTGGATACGCCATCGTTTCATCCACAAAAATAGTACCATCAGCCCCCAAAGCGCGTGGCCCAGGTTGGCGCGCCGCTCCAGGTGGCGGCGCAGGCAGGTTTGGATGGCGGCAGGATGAAAGACGTCGGCGTAATCGGCCGCGCCGGCTTCAAGCGTTTCCACCAGCAGCGGGCGGAGCGGACCGCGCAGCCACTCCTCGACCGGAATGCCGAGGCCGGTTTTAGGACGCCGCAGGATGGCGGGCGGCAGCTTGTTGCGCATCAGCTCCTTGAGCACGATCTTCTGGCGCGCGCCGCGGATCTTGAGGCCGTCGGGGAGGGCGGCCGCGAATTCCACGATGCGGTGGTCCAGGTAGGGCGGCCGCACTTCCACGGAGTGCGCCATACTCATCCGGTCCACTTTGGCCAGGATACCGTCGGGCAGAGAGTATTTCTGGTCGAAGTGGAGGCAGGCGGGGAGCGTGCCGCCCTCGGCCAGCTCCTGCAGGACGCGGGTGAGCGTATCGGGTAGAGGGCGGGTGAGCGCCCGTTTTTCCGCGCGGCTGAAGGCACCGTTCCAGTAAATGTGGGCTTCCTCGTGCGGCAGGCGGCAGCCGTCCAGGAAGCGCTTGAGCCGGTACTCGAAGCCGGCCTGTTGATCGGAAACCGGCCACCAGCCGGCCGCGGTGGCTGCCGCGCTAAGCAAGGCTTGCGGGCAACGCCGGACTACGCCGGCGAGCCGGTGGGCGCGGTGAGCCACGGAACCGCCGAAGAGCGCGTCGGCGCCCTCACCGGTGAGGGCCACGGTGGCGCCGCGGCGCGTGGTGCGCGAGAGAAACCAGAGCGGCAGCGAGCCAGTATCGGCGCCGGGCTCGTCGAAGTAGTAGGCAAACTCTTCGATGGCGGCGGGCAGGTCGAGCGAGGGGTTCAGATCGAATTGCTGATGGTCGGTTGCATAATGGGAGACCACCTGGCGGATGTACGGCGATTCGTCGAAACGGCGGCCGGCGAAGGAAATGGAGAAGGTCTTCAGCGGGCCGCTGGCGGCGCTGGCGGCGTAGTGGAGAATGGCGGACGAATCGACGCCGCCGCTGAGCCAGAGACCCAGGGGCGCATCCGACCGCAGGTGCTCGCGCATGGATTGCTTGAGCAGGCTGTCGAGTTCGGAGCGGGCGGCATCCAGGGTCCAGAAGGGCTGAGGCGTGTCGGGCAGCCGCCAGTAGGCTTCGGAACGCACCGCGCCGTCGCGCCATTCCAGCCAGTGCGCGGGCGGCAGTTTTTCCACGCCTTCGGCGAGGGTCCAGGGGCAGGGCACGTAGTTCAACGAAAGGTAGCAATCCAAGCCCGCCAGGGAAAGGCGCCGGGGGATTTCGGGATGGGCGAAAATGGCCTTGATTTCGGAACCGAAGTAGATCTCGCCGCGATGCCGGGCCAGGTAGAGCGGCTTAATGCCGATGCGGTCGCGCGCCAGCACCAGGCGGCGTGTGGACTCGGTCCAAAAGGCCACGGCGAACATGCCACGGAGGCGGGCAAAGCAGGCGGTGTCCCACTCCAGGAAGGCCGCCAGCACGGTTTCTGCGGCGGCGTGGGTGTTGAAGCGGTGGCCGCGGTGCTCCAGTTCGGTGCGCAGCTCGGGGTGGTTATAGACCTCGCCATCAAAGGCAATGGCGGTCTGGCCGTCGCGCGAGAGGAGGGGCTGATCGGCGGATTCGGGGCCGGTGATATTCAGGCGGGCGGCGCCGAGTGACGCGGTGGGAGTTTCGTAACAGCCGCGATGGTCAGGCCCGCGGTGGATGAGGCATCCGACCGCATTGCGGATGCGACTGGGGTCGGGGACACTTCTGCAATGTGTAAAACCAGCAACTCCGCACACGGTCGATCCCCCGGCCAAACGCGACGGTTGCTCTTGTGTCGCATCCGCAGCCGGCGCGCGTTTGAGATTCGCCGGTCATCGCCCCAGCCTCTGGAGCCTTAAATTTAGCACGGGCTTCCGCGTGCGCAAGCTAGTCCTTTAGAGCCAAATTCAGACCAACAGTGGAGGGTTGAGCCGCGTCAGGCGCGCCCGGCACGGAGGATACCACCGTAGCGGGGTGTAACGCGGAGGGCAGTCGCGAGCGTCCAAACAGTCAGCCCACGTAAGTTCGGGAAACTACGGAGGAAGATGCCCACGTCGACCGCTCCGGTCACTGTGCTGTTTCTGGCGGTGGCTGCCATTCCATTTATCTACTATTGCATCGCGATTTACAGTGGTTTGCGCTTTTTCCGCTGCCAGGCAAAGCGGTCGGGCGCACGCGGCGCGTTCATACCGCCGGTAAGTATTCTGAAGCCGATTCGCGGTCTGGACCCGGACGCCTACGAGAATTTCGCCAGTTTCTGCCGGCAGGACTATCCGGAGTACGAAGTAGTCTTTTGCACCGACGAAAACGATCCGGCGGTTCCGGCCCTGGAGCGGTTGGCGCGCGATTTTCCGCAGCGCCGGATTCGCGTGTTATTCGGCGCCGGACGCCGCGCGACCAACGACAAAGTGGCTAAGTTAGCGCGCCTGGTGAGTGAGGCGCAATATGAGTACGTGGTGATCAGCGACAGCGATGTACGGGCGCGCCCGGATTACCTGCGCACGGTAGTGGCCCCGCTGGCGGATCCCAAGACCGGCGCGGTGACTTGCTTCTACGTGCCGGCCGAGGACGGAAATTTTGTAGACCGGCTGCAATCCATGGGGATGATGGCGGACTTTTACCCCGGCATCATCGTGGCCTGGCAACTGGATGGCATTAAGTTCGCGCTCGGTCCCACGATTGCCACCACCCGCACACGGCTGGAGGGCTTCGGTGGGTATGCGGCCATCGAGAATCGCCCGGCGGACGATTTGCTGGTGGGCCGGCTGATTGCGGACCAGGGCTACGAAGTGGAGCTGCTGCCCTATCCGATCATGACGGTGGCCGATTTCAACTCGCTGCGCGAGCTGATTCACAAGCGCCTGCGATGGATTGTGGTGATGCGGCACATGCGGCCGTGGGGACACCTGGGGCTGCTGCTGACGCAGGGCCTGCCGTGGTCGCTAGCCGCCATTGCGGTGCATCCGACGGCGGCGGTGGCCGCGGGCTATTTGGGCGTGTACCTGGCGCTGCGCCTGGCCATCACGGGGCTGGTGTACCGCGGTCTGCGGCAACCGCATTTCTGGAAGCGTGCCTGGATGATTGCGCCGTGGGATGCGATGGCCTTCGCCATCTGGCTGGCGAGTTTCGCGCGCCGCAGCGTGCGGTGGCGTGGCAGCGATTACTACATCCGCGACGGCGTGCTGATTCCGGTGACTCCCGCGCCGATGGAGCGGTAAGGGCGGGAAGCGAAGCGCGCTTGGATGATTGCGCCGTGGGATGCGATGGCCTTCGCCATCTGGCTGGCGAGTTTCGCGCGCCGCAGCGTGCGGTGGCGCGGCAGCGATTACTACATCCGCGACGGCGTGCTGATTCCGGTGACTCCCGCACCGATGGAGCGGTAGACGGCTGGAAACGAAACCGGCCGCGCGCTTATCTCTCGGGAGCGAAGTAACCAGGGCGGGAAGTTACCCGCAAGTTACCCCGGCCTACTAACTTCACCTGCAGGCGATGGTATTTGCCGTCGTTGAGACGCCCATCGGGGCTGTAGCCGAGCACATACTGATTGCGCAGCTCCAGGCCGATTTGGGCGGCGGCCTTGGTAAGGTCGGCCAGATTACTGACCGGGAAGTGGCGCCCGCCGGATTGTTCGGCCAGATCGTCGAGCAGTTTGGGGCCGCCGCGCTCTTCTTCCGGCAGGACCAGCATGCCGCGCTCGTAAATGCCCATGGCGTAGACGGCCACGCTGGTTTCGCGCAGGCGCCGGCGCAACTCGCCCTCGCTATAGCGGCTGTCGTTATCGCCGCCATCGGAGACCAGCAGCAGCGCCTTGCGCGAGTGTGCCGCGTGCCGCATGGTGTCGAGCGCCAGGTAGACGGCATCCACCAGGGCGGTGCGCCCCAGGGCGCCGGTTTCGAGGAGGCGGTTCTGAATGTCGCCGGGGTCATTGGTGAAGGGGACGGCGAGCTGGGCGCGATCGTTGAAACTGACCAGGAAAAATTCGTCCGCGGGGTTGCTGTTGCGCAGGAATTCGGCTACCGCGGCGCGGGCTTGTTTGAGCTTGCCGGCCATGCTACGGCTGGCATCGAAGACGATGCCTACGGAGATGGGGCCATCCTCTTCGGCGAAGTGCAGCACGCGCTGCTCGCTCTTTTCGTCGAAGAGGCGGAAGGAGTCCTTGGCCAGGCCGGTGACGGCGCGGTTTTTGGGATCGGTGACAGAGACCGGCACCAGAACCAGGTCGGTTTCGGCGCGGATATCGGCGCGCGCGGCCCGCGCAGGGCGCTCGGGCACGAGATTGACTCTAGGCTCATCGGCGGCGTAGGCCGCCGCGAACGCCAGCAAGAACACCACGCCGTTCCACCGCGGCGCGCGGCAAGTGAATAATCCAGACACGGCCACACCCAGTCCCTCTCTTGGGATAGAGTCTACACCAATTCCCCGCGAATGTGGGTAAAAAAGAGTCCCCCACTTAGTGCAGGCGACCTATGTTGAAAAATTCAACAGGATAAGATGGCGAAAGGAAGGTTGGCGGTGCGAGTAAGTGGCGTTTCCGGATCGCGGGCCGGGCGAGCAATCAGGCCAGGGGCGTCCGGCTACCGGCGGGAGTCACGGAAAATCCCGGGCCGCAACTGGTTCACGACTCCCATATCCGTCCGGCAAGCGCCAACTTTCGGCGCCAGCAGCGGAAAGCCATTCCGAACCTTCGGCGTGGGGGTTGGGCGAAGGGCTTGGCGGGCCAAAGCTGAAATCAGCCGGCTCAGAGTGACGCCTCGCCGCCTGAGGCCAACCGCCGGGCATCGGCCAGGGTTCGTCATTCCGGGCTTAGCATATCGCGCACGACACGAATGAAGCTCGATACGGAAACCGCGTCCACCTACGATTGTGGCCAGAAGTACTACGAAATTGGGCCTACGGGCGGAGGCCGGGTGGAGGCTTGGCGAAGCATTTTCCTGCGGCGGTCCCCTCTCTTCGTATAAGATAGAGGGTCGGGTACATTTCTCATGCAGACTGCGTTGTTGAGCAAATTTATTCAGAAAAACAAGCGGACCGACACCACGACGTTCCGCCCCGGCGACACCATCCGGGTCCATGTGAAGATTAAAGAGGGCGATAAGGAGCGGTTGCAGGCGTTTGAAGGCACGGTCATCGCCCGCCACAATACCGGGTTGGGCGCCAGCGTCACGGTACGCAAAGTCAGCTTTGGCCAGGGAGTGGAGCGCATCTTTCCCGTCAACGCCAAGGTGATCGATCATATCGACTTGGTGCGCACGGGCCGCGTGCGCCGCGCCAAGTTGTATTATCTCCGGGGATTGAAGGGCAAGGCCGCCAGGCTCCGCGAACGCGAATAGCGCTGGCTTTCATTCCATGCGACCCGAGTCCGCGGGTGGCAAATTCCGGTGCGAAGCGACCCTTGAACGAGAGTTGCGCGCGCGTGGGTACCTGTGTGTCGCGGGTGTGGATGAAGTGGGCCGGGGAGCGCTCTTCGGCCCCGTTATGGCGGCAGCCGTGATCCTTTCGCCCGAGCGGCCCGTCCGCGGCCTCGACGATAGCAAACTTCTGGAACCCGAACGCCGCGAAACCCTCGCCGCCCGCATTCGCGAGCGCGCCGTGGCCTGGGCCGTGGCCGCGGTGGACGCCGCCACCATCGACTGGATCAACATCTACCAGGCCTCCCGGATGGCCATGCGCCTGGCCGTCGCGCAGCTCCATCCGGCGCCCGATTTCGTGCTCATCGACGCCGTCCCCATCGAGGTCCCCCTGCCCCAGCGCTCGCTGATCAAAGGTGATGCCCGCTGCCACGCGATTGCCGCCGCTTCCATCGTCGCCAAGGTGCATCGCGACGACTGCATGCGCGTCTGGGACCGCGTTTTTCCGGAATACGGGCTGGCCTCCCACAAAGGGTATTCCACCCCGGAGCACCTGCGCGCTCTGGAACGCTTCGGCCCCACTCCTTTGCACCGCCTGAGCTTCGAGCCGGTGCGGACGCACTGCCGTTTTCCCCTGGCGTCCAACCCGCAGTTGGACTTGTTCGATACGGCAGGCGCCGCATGATGCCCGAACCCACTTCCGGCGTTCCGCCCGCGGTAGAAGATTCCACCCGCGAACTCTCCCCCGCGGCGCCGCCTCCGCCGCGGTGGTATCACAAAGTATCGGCCATCCTGTTCATCACCTTTTGCCTGGAAATCGGGTTTTTTTTACTGGTGTTTCCGTGGACCGAATACTGGGACTCCAACTACTTCTCAGGGCTGTTTCCCTCCTGGATCCCGTATTGGGACAACATGTACGTACGGGGCGCCATCAGCGGCATGGGCGTGGTGAATCTGTACATTTCCTTCATCGAGATCTTCCGCCTGCGCCGGTTTTCCCGGCACTAACCGCTGCCGGTTCGCTACTCAACCGGCACTCCGCGGGTTAGCATAGAAGCAGGAGGCCTGCATGCGCTTACCGGCTCTTCTCTTATCGCTCGCCCTTACCGCCGCCGCCGCGGAGATTCCCGAGGGCACTCACGTGCTGCTCCGCATGGTGAATTCGATCAACACCCGCACGGCTCGCGAAGGCGATTACGTGTACCTGCGCACCGCCAGCCCCATTGTGGCCAACGGACAGATCGTGGTGCCAACGGAGAGTTATGTGCAAGGCGTGGTATCCAAGACCATCCGCAGCGGAAAGGTAAAAGGCCGCGCCGAGCTGGCCCTCCGCATCGAGACCCTGACCCTGGCCTCCGGGCAGACCATCCACGTCGCGCCGCACCCGGTCTCAGTGGATGCCGAAGGCACTGGCCAGCGCGTCAATCCGGGCGACGAGCATGAGATCGAGCAGGGCAAAGACACCGGCAAGGACGCCGCCACCATCGGCACCCTGGGAGGCGCAGGCGCGGCCTTAGGCGGCCTCACCGACCGCAGTTGGACCGGCGCAGGCATTGGCGCAGGCGCCGGAGCTGCCGTAGGAACCGCCATCGTCCTGCTGACCCGCGGCCACGAAGTCGTCCTGCACACCGGAACCACTCTGGACGTGGTCTTCGCTCGCGCTATACCGATCCCGTAATCGTAAGATTACGCCGCCCGCGGGGCGCACTCCAGTCTACGATGCTTCCGCTGGCGGCCGCGATGCGGGTGGGACTCCCACTTCCGCGGAACGGGCGTTTGTCGTAGGCGGACTCGCAACGGCGCCAGAGTATTGCGCGAGGGAACGGCGCGTATTACGCTAGGATCAATGCGAACCATTTCACTCAAACTGCCTGAGGAACTGCTCGCACAGCTCGATAAAGCGGCCAAGGCACGGCGGGTGACGAAATCCTGGCTGATGCGGGAAAGCCTGGAGAAAGCGCTACACGAGCAACCCTCGGTCGGGGCGGTCTCCTGTTATGACTTGGCCCGCGATCTTGCCGGCTCACGGAAAGGCTTGCCCAAAGATCTCGCCGACAATCCAAAATACATGCAAGACTTTGGGCAGTGAAGAAGGGTCCGGGCCTGCTGGATACCGGTCCGCTGGTCAGTTTCCTTGCCTCCGGGCTGAGGCACCATTCGTGGACGCGTGAACAATGGAAGCTCTTCCGGCCCCCACTGTTGACCTGTGAACCAGTACTTACCGAGGCGGCCTTTCTTCTCAAGCGGGAAGGGTGCGAAGCCGATCCCCTGTTCGCTCTTTTAGAGCGAGGTGTGGTCCGCATCGCGCTCGGCGTTCAGCAGGAGCAGGCGGACCTGCGGGCGCTTATGCACGCTATCGCAACCGGCCGATGTCACTCGCCGATGCCTCTATGGTTCGATTATCGGAGATCGAACCTTCTGGAGAGATCTTTACCCTGGACTCCGATTTTCGCATTTACCGGCGCCATGGGAACAAAGTGATCCCGGTGTTGATCCCCGACTGAATTTCCGGATGAAGTCCAAGAGCGTGTTGAGCTGTACGATGTGAAATCGAACGAGTTCCGGCGACGGATTAAAAAAGAGGAGTGAGTCGCGGGTGAATGCAGGATGTGCGCAGTGGTTGCGGCCCCATTTAGGCGTTCGGGCGGCGCCTTCTCCCGGTCGTCAATCAACTCGAATTCCAGTCGTACTCAGTCGTCAGGTTAGGTGAGCTCTTTGAATGGATTAAATACCTTGAGTCCAGGACGCCTGAAATCCCGATCATTGCCTGTGGCGATCGTCAGCGCATGCCGACGGGCAGTCGCCGCGATGTAGCCTGTCTTCGATGGGCATACGCCGGCCGGCCTTTTCGAGCAATCGCTCTTGTGCGCGACAAATTGAACCCGGAATTCGACCCCCAAGCGCTTTCCACAAGCCGTCTCAGCCAAGCCTGTAGGGCCCGGCGCCGTCCATCCTTGGCGCGACTCAATAAGCCTTTTGTACGATGACAACGGCACCGCGCATCGCCATGGCGCTTGGCCGGCTGGCAGATGACGTCCGCCAGCTCATAGCTTCCGGCGCCTGGCACCCGCGCGCCGGAGCGGTGGCACATCGTCGGGGCTGACTGGGCAGGCTTTGAGGACCGCGAGCCAATTCTCCTTACCCGGGAGGCGTCGCTTCGCATCGAGCGTAACGATCATAGCGGGAATTACCCACTCGTGGACCTCGCCGCGGCCAACCTGTCTACACGGTCAACGAACGGCAGTCGCCATACCGCGCTTCTACCGTCCGTAACGCCTTTGTCTGGCCCGGAGCCGCGGCGAACCCGGGAAGCCCTTCCAGCCTCCATCTTTTCTCCGCGCCTCCGCGCCTCCGCGCCTCCGCGTCCAATTTTCTCGGGTTGCCCCGAGGCACTACCGCATCGCCGACATCACCTTCGGCTCATCCGCGCCGAGCGTGTCGTAGAGCGGGTGCGCGGGCTTCACGATCGGACCCTCCTGGGCCACCGAAACCGCCAGCACTTTGATCCTGTCGTTATTCGGCAGCGTCAGCGTGCGCGCGCCGGCCGGCGCGTCGATCGCGTACGCGAACAGGTACGAATACTCGTAGGGCTGGTTGAGCCCCTCGGGCGTATGGTGGTGCGAGCAGAACCACGCCAGGTCCGCGCGCTTGATGTACCCCGGCTCGATGCCGACGAAGTCTTCGGGATAGCGCGGCGACCAGTCGCGGTGCCCCTGCGTCCGCTGCTTGGCGGGATCCGGATCCCACACCGCGTGGTTCGCCGAAACCGCCCAGTCCTTGTCGGTCAACGGATCGTTCTTCCAGATGCGGGTGTCCCACTGGCCGATATGTCCGCCCCAGTCCTCGATATTGAGGTCGGTGAATTTGTCGCCCACTTTGAAGGTCGCCCGCGTGTCGCCATCGGAAGCGGCCGCCAACAGGTACACGCGATTGTAGTTGCCGGCCGGCAACTCGATGGTCTGGCCTTTCGCCACCACCGCGTTTTGCTTGCCCGAACCGGCCTCCGCCAGCTTGAACCTCACGCCGTCGAAGGTCAGCTCGGCCGGCAGCATTTCGGCGGGCATCGCGTCGCCGCGGCCGTCGAAACCGCCCGTCGTGGGACGGTCGTCATTGCTGGCCACCGCCAGGTCGTAGGTCAAAGTCACCGGCTGCGATTGCACCGCCGGAACCTTGGCGGGCGCAGCGCCCAGGCGCAGCGCGAAGGTGCGCGGCTGGTAGGCCGAGAACGTAGTGTCCAGCACCCCGCGGCTCACCGTCGCCGGACCCACCGGCATCTCCTGCCCGTTCACCTCGCGCGCCGCAGTAATCGGGCCGGCGAAGCTCACGTGGACGTTGGCTTCGGGCTGGCCACTCATCTCCACCATGCGCAGAATCACTTCGTCGCTCAGTTCGGCCTTCTTGAGCGCCATCACCCGGATGCGCGGGTTGTCGATCTTCATCAGCGAAAATTCCTTGCCCAGCGTACCGGCATGCTTGGTGGTTTCAAACGCGATCAGCGGCTCGTTCAGGCGATACCCCTGCCAGTCGGTCTGGCCCTCGCGCCAGTCGCCCTTGTGCCCGGCGAGGCCGAACACGATCTCGTGATGGCCCCAGTCCTGGTTGGATTGGTCGGTGTAGGAGGTGTCCGTCCCCGGCGACCGTACCAGCGTCAGCCGGATGGTGTTGTCATTGGGCTTGTCGGAACCGTTCTTCACATCCGTCAGAATGGTGGTGCCGTAGGCGCCGCTCTTGTCCGTTAAATCGATCCACTGGTGCGAGGCCACTTCGAACTGGCGCTCGCTGGCGTTGGGCCGCTCCACCGTGCCCATGCCCCAATTGTAAGTCGCGTCGGCGTTGGAAGCGCTCAGCGGGAAGGCCGCCTTCAAATTGGCGTACAGCGTGGCCCAGTCCACGTCCGCGCCGAATTCCACGCGATTGCCCGCGTCGCCGGCCGAGAGGCTCACCGTCTGGATGAATTTCGAACCTTCGGCCTGGCGGGTTACTTCCAGCGTCACACGCGCCGGTCCATTCTCTTTAATGCGTACCTGCCCGCCTCGCACATAAGAGCGCGGCGCGGCCTGCTCCTGGTCGAAATCCATATTCCAGGCCGGCCACTGCGTGGGATGGTCGCTGGAAATATCCAGGCGAATCGGCCCCGAAAGCAGTTCCTTATCCAGCAGCTTATCGTGAATGCTGGAAACATCGCCCTGGTTGTCCAGGGTCACTTTGTAGCGCGCGTTTTCGAGCGACCGCTCGCCCCCGCCGCCGCGTCCACCGCGCCCACCACCACCGCCGCCGAAACCCCGTCCGCCCGTCGGAGCCGTCACTTTGAGCGTAGACGGGGTGGCCGGCTCGGAGGCCGCTTCCACACCATACACCGCATAACCAACCGAGGGCGCCTTCGCCACGAAAACCGCCTTGCCGTCTTCCCACTGCGCCGGAACTTCCTTGCCATCGGGACCCGTCACGCGGATCGCCTTGGTGCCGGCAGGCAGCGAAACCGCCGCTTCCACCACGTCTTCCCGCGGGATGTTCAGCGAATTATAGACCACCACTGGAATGCCCGAGGTCTGGGTGTTCATGCCTTCGGCAACGCCCTCGGTAGCGCTGGTCAGCACGCCCGCGAACTGGTTCATCGCGATCACGTCATCGTTCTGCGCGTATACGTACGCTTGCGGCGTGGCCGTGCCGGCGCCGGTATCGTGGAAATGACCGCCCAGCACCAGCGTCCAGGCGTTGTTCAGGCGCTCCTGCGGATAGGGCCGCCCGCCCAGCCAATGGGCCGCCACCGATGCCTTTTCGGCGGCGTCCGCCAGAATCTCGTTCTTGCGGTTCCAGCGCTTGTGGTAGGCTTCCGAGGTCAGGGAGCCGGCCGAATGGTTGATCAGCTCCAGATCGCCCTTATAGCGCGGCATGCGCGAGGTCATCTCCGGCTTGATGTCCAGGAACATCTGGTCGGCGGCCGCGGAAATCACGTGCACCGGGCCATCGCCCATCTCCACTTCCGGACCGGGAGCCGGCGCCGGCTCTTCCTGTCCGCCGCGTCCTCCCCGTCCGCCGCGGCCGAATCCCGGAGGCGGCAGCGATGCCTTCCCGTGCGTGACCATGGCTTCCAGCAGCTTCACCGATTCCTCGTCCACCGACCCGCCGATGTCGCCGGTTCCGATGTAGTGGTAGTCGGCGTACACGCCCGTGACCTTGCCGTCCAGCTCGATGCGCTTCACCCAATCCTGCTCGCCGCGCCCGCCGCGACCCGCCTCGGCGGTCGGCTCCTTGCTCAGATCCGTGCGAATGGTGCTTCCGTATCCTTCGGGATTCAGCGCCGCAATGATGGTTTTTCCATCCGGCCCTTCCCAAACGCCCACATTAAAAGGGATGCCTTCGGGCGTCTGTTCCGGCGAATCCGGTCCGCCCACCTTGGGCGCCGGCTGCCATGCCGCGGACAGTTTCTGGGTGGAGAACCCCTTCACGCCGGCATGCGCCAGGATGCTGGGTAGGTCCGCCGGAAACCCGAAGCAGTCCGGCAGCATGAATTCGGCGCTGGCCTTGCCGAATTCCTTGCGGAAATAGTCGTTGCCGTACAGCACCTGGCGGATAATGGCCTCCGCGCTGGGCAGGTTGACGTCGCCCTCTTCCATCGACGATCCCGCCGGGTACCACTGGCCCTTGTCCACGTAGCCCTTGATTTTGGCGTAATCGGACGGGAAATATTCCTTCATGAGCCGGTAGCGGTTGGCCCCGGTCCAGTTGAAAACGTAGTGCGGGTACTTGTCCATCAGGTAGAAATTCACCCGCATGGTTTTCAGCAGGTATTCGCTAATGGACTGGGGAAACTCCCAGCGCCATTGCGTATCCAGGTGCGCGTACGGCACCACGTAGAGGGTGGGTACCTTGGTGATGTCCGGCGCCTTCATGGTCTGCGCCTGAAGGCCGGCTCCCAGTGTGAGCAAAACGACGAAACTCTGAAGATGACGTGGCATGGTCTCTTTCCTGCGGTACTGTTTGAGGTTCACCGATAACGATATCACGTGTCGCGGCATGGGGGTATCGCTAGGGCCTCCGGCGCCTTCCGGCCTCGGCCCGAAGCCAGATCACCCCCAACCGCCCTTCCCCGTCACAGGAAGCGCCCCGGCAGCGTTATCCTATTTCAGTGTCTTCCGCGGAGGTGCATATGAAAGCATTCGCCATCGGGATCCTTTGTATCGCCGGATTTACCCTCTCCGCCCAGTCCAGGACGTCACCCGCGCCCCTGGCCTTTGAGGTAGCTTCAGTGAAGCCGGCTGGAACGGGCGCGAATGGGGTGGATGGCGGCTGCCATGGCATCGATACGGTCTACAGTGCGCGTGAGAAAGGCGTTGCCCCGCCGCTCGGACGGTGTGTGATCACCGACGCGCGTCTCAGCCATCTCATCTCCATTGCCTGGGGGTTGCAGACCATGTCGCAGCTTGAAACCGGTCCGGACTGGATCGCGCGGGGCGCCGAGCGGTTCAACGTGGAGGCCAAAGCGGACGACCCTCCCAAGACGACCGAGGCGCAGCTTCTGAGCATGCTCCAGACACTGCTCATGGACCGTTTCCAGTTGAAATATCACCGCGAGACCAAGGACTTGGCGGGATTCGCACTGGTGGTGGCCAAGGGCGGGCCGAAGCTCCAGGTGTCTCACGCCGAGGATGCCAGAGCGGATTTCAGCAGCCCCGAGGGGAGCGCGGTGCTCAAGCCCATGCCGGGCCAGGCCGTTTCCATGAAGGCTCGCAAGTATTCCATGGCGATGCTCCTCGACCTGCTTTCCGTGATCGGCGGGCATGGCCCCGGTGTGGATAAAACCGGCCTCACTGGCGAGTACGACTTCACGCTTTCCTGGGACGAGAACGCCGGCCCGGCGCTTTCCACGGCGCTGCGCGAGCAACTGGGCCTGAGGATGGAACCGGAGAAGGTTCCAGTGTCGTACTTCGTGGTGGATTCCGCCGCCCGGCCGAGCGCCAATTGAGCGCTTTGCGGCCCTCGCGTTGTAAAATAAAAAGACGCCTCCCCACGGGTAGTTTCTTTTCTTGCGATGAACCTAGCCAGCATTCTGTCCGATGATTTTGACAGCTCCATCCGGAACCGCGGCAAAATCTATTACTGGCAGAGCCGGGTGCGTATCCGGCGCGGGACCGACCGCGAGGTGCAGGCCAGTGTGCGCGGGTCGCGCACCTACGATGTCAACCTGGACTGGACCGATGGCACCCTCAGCCTGGATTGCGACTGCGACTATTTCGATACCGTAGGTCCCTGCAAACACCTGTGGGCCACGGTGTTAGCCGCCGACGCCAAGGGCTACCTGGCGCAGGCTAAGGGTGCGTTCCGGGTGGCGAGGGACTACGGCGAAGAGGAAGCCGACGGCGGCGCGGCGGGGGTCGACGAGGGAGAACCGCCGGCCAGAAACGCGGCTCCGCAATCCGTGGAGTTGATGCCCCAGCCGGCGCTTGACCCATGCCCAAGACGCCCGCCTGGATGTCCGACCTCAACCTGATTACCAGCCGCTCGCTGCTGGACGAGGCGCCCGAACCCTGGCCGGCCAAGCGCGAGATTGTCTATGTGGTGGACGGGCCGGCCAGCAAAACGGCCCACAACCTGGTACTGGGGCTGGGATCGCACGACCGCAAGATGGACGGTGGCTGGACGGTGTTTTCACCCCTCACACTGAAACGCCAGCAGGTTTTCCATTTGCCGTCGCCCGACCGCGAAATCGTAGCCGCGCTGGCGGGCGGCGCGGAGCACCACGGCTGGGGATACGAAAGCTATTCGCCGATCGCGCCGGCGCGCCAAATCTCCTACCCCCTGGCCGCCACTGTGCTGCCGCAGATTGTGCGCACGGGGCGGTGCTACCTGGGAGCGGGGCTGCGTCCCGATGGAGTGGCGCCGCTGGCCTGGGACGAGGGCGATCCCTGGCGGTTCCGCCTGCTGATGCGGCGCGGAAAGCGCGACCGGTGGGTCGTGACCGGCCAGTTCTCGCGCGGCGCGGAGACCATGGAGGCGGGCGCGCCCACGCTGTTGATTCCAGGCGGCTTCTTGTTCACCCGCGAACTCGCGGCCCCACTGGCTGCGGACACTGCCTTCGCCTGGATGGCGCATTTCCGCGAGGGCAACAACATCGAAGCGGCCGAGCCGGATGGCGATGCCCTGTTGGGCGCGCTGCTGGGCGCGGCGGGCGCGCCGGACGTGGATGTTCCCGAGGAACTGCGATTCGAGGTTGTCCAGCCCACGCCGCATCCGGCGCTGCGCATTCACGCCGCCAACCAATCTTCCCTGGCCAACAAACTGGCGGGCCACCTGTCCTTCGATTACGATGGCCGCACGGTGGCATCCGAGGACAAATCGCGCGGTTTCTACGACGCCTCCACGCGGCAGTTCCTGCGCCGCGACGCCGCGACCGAAGCGGCTGCCAAGGAGCTGCTCGAGAGCACCGGCCTGCGCTATCAGCACTGGGGGTACAACAACACCGGGGGCGCCTGGGAAATCACCTCCAGCAAGCTGCCGCGGGTGGTGCGCAGGCTGGTGGAAGGGGGCTGGCACATCGAGGCCGAGGGCAAAATCTTCCGGCGGCCGGGCGCCTTCCGCATTGGCGTTTCGAGCGGCGTGGACTGGTTCGAACTGCACGGCGACGTGGAATACGGCGACACCACCGCCAAGCTTCCGGCGCTACTGGATGCCGTGCGGCGCGGCGAGAGCATGGTGCGGCTGGATGACGGCACCTATGGCGTGCTGCCTGAGGAGTGGCTGAAGCGCATCGGCGTATTCGCGGGAATGGGCGAGGCGGAGGATGGCCACATGCGCTTCCGCCGCAGCCAGGCCGGCCTGCTGGATGCCTTGTTGGCCGCGCAGCCAGAAGCCACCTGCGACGAAACCTTCGCCCGCATGCGCCAGGAGATGCGCGCCTTTGCAGGGCGTCGACGCCGCTCCCGCAGCCAGCCGGATTTGTAGGCCAGCTGCGCGACTACCAGCGCGAAGGCCTGGGCTGGATGGAATTTCTGCGGCGCTTCGCCTTCGGCGGCTGCCTGGCCGACGACATGGGCGTGGGCAAGACCGCGCAGGTGCTGGCGCTGCTCGAAACCCGCCGCGAGCTGCGCGCCTCGGGGCAGCCGGTGGGGCCGTCGCTGGTGGTGGTGCCGCGCTCGCTGGTGTTCAACTGGAAGCAGGAAGCCGCAGCGCTTCACCCCGCAATTGCGCGTGCTCGATTACACCGGCCTGAGCCGCGAAATGTCGGATTTTTCGGCGTGCGACCTGGTGCTCACCACCTATGGCACGCTGCGCCGCGATGCCGCGCGCCTGAAGGACGTCGAGTTCGATTACGTGGTGCTCGACGAAGCCCAGGCCATCAAGAACGCCGATACCGAATCGGCCAAGGCGGTGCGGCTGCTGCGCGGCAAGCATCGCCTGGCCCTGAGCGGCACGCCGGTGGAGAATCACCTGGGCGAGTTGTGGTCGCTGTTCGAGTTCCTCAATCCCGGCATGCTGGGCGCGGCCAGCGTGTTCAAACTGGCCGGCGACCGCCGCGCGCAACCCCGACCCGGAGACGCGCGCCCTGCTGGCGCACGCCTTGCGCCCGTTCATCCTGCGGCGCACCAAACAGCAGGTGGCCCGCGAGCTTCCGGCCAAGACCGAGCAGACCATGTATTGCGAAATGTAGCCCGCGCAGCGCCGGCTCTACAACGAGCTGCAAGCAGCATTACCGCCACTCGCTGCTGGCGCGGGTCGAGAAGGAGGGGATGGCGAAATCCAAGATTCAGGTGCTGGAAGCCCTGCTGCGCCTTCGCCAGGCCGCCTGCCATCCGGGCCTGCTCGATGCCCGGCGCGCCGGCGAGCCGAGCGCCAAGCTGGAGATGCTGATGGAGCAGTTGGAGGAGGTTGTGGGCGAGGGCCACAAGGCCCTGGTGTTCTCGCAGTTCACCAGCCTGCTGGCGATTGTGCGCTCGCGCCTGCAGGCCGCCGGCATGGTCTACGAATACCTGGATGGCGCCACCCGCGATCGCCAGGCCCGCGTGGAGCGTTTCCAGAACGATCCCGAATGCCCGCTGTTTCTGATCAGCCTGAAAGCCGGCGGCCTGGGGCTGAACCTGACCGCCGCGGAGTACGTCTTCCTGCTGGACCCGTGGTGGAATCCGGCCGTGGAAGCGCAGGCGGTGGACCGCGCCCATCGCATCGGCCAGACCCGCCAGGTGTTCGCCTATCGCCTGATTGCCCGCAACACGGTGGAGGAGAAGGTGCTGGAGCTGCAAAAGACCAAGCGCGACCTTGCCGCCGCCATCATCGGCGAAGACAACAGCCTGATCCGCGACTTGCACCGCGAAGATCTGGAGATGTTGCTTTCGTAGGCGGGCGGCGCGTCAGCCGGTGCGCTTCAACCCTTTGCGGATGGCTTGCTTGAGGACGGTCTGGTAACCGACACCGGTTTTGGCGGCGATCCGTTGCGCCTCTTCCAGGTCGGCGATCGGCAGCCGGATGGAGATGGAGCGGGTCGTGTTCCGCCTGGCCTGTTCCATGAGCTGTTGGAGAACCTTCGGATCGGTCCTTGCGATTTTCGACCCGGTGGAGCGGAGCAAAGTTCCATTCTTGAGCGCGCGAGCGAACTCGCGCTCGGTCCGGCGGCGGCCTTCTGGAGTTGTGTACCAGGCGGCCTCTTCGGCTTCGGACCGGAGCTTAGGGGCGTCAGTCGATTTGCGGGGCATAAACCCTCCTATCGGCAGCGTTCATGGGATATGCGGTAATGGCGCGGAACAGCTTCTGCGAATCGTGAAGATCACGACCAGGTAGCGGCCAGCGGCCGTCGTGCCGAAAAGTTTCCAGCGTTCCTCGCCTTGCATGGGTTTCGCTTGGATAATCGCGTGCGTGCGGCCAACGGCCTCCTCAACCTCGTTGGGGGCGACGGCGTGGCGCAGGATTGGGCCCACATTGCCGGCGTCCCAATCGAAGCCCTCGACCGCTTCCAACACACCTCCAGTATATGCGCCCGACGTATATACATACGCGACGGGTTGGCCGCCAGCCCCGACGGCCCCGAATCGCACCCGCCATCACGTGCCATCACGCGCCATCACAGTGCGTGAAACAGCCCGGCGTTGGTCGAAAGCGTCCACTCCGGAAAGGCCACATGGCGGCCACCGGGCGAGGGCACGGCATACGTCGGAGATACGGATTCCAGCAGGTTGGCGACATCTGCCGAAGATCCCTTTCGTCCAAACGCCAGGGCCGTCTTCACGTGCTCAAAGCAGGCGTCGAACACGATCGCCTCCTTGGTATCCCACCAACGGTAGAGCGTGGCCGTGCTGACCCCGGCGGAGATCGGGGCAGAACAGTTGGCTCTTTGGCCTTCATTCAACGCCGTGGTGCAATATAGAAAACGGAAAATAAAAATTTTCGTAAATGGCGACGAGAAGAAAGGAGATTGCAAATGAGCTACCGGTTACTTGGCAACAGCGGGCTCCGGGTTTCCGAAGCGGCTCTGGGCACCATGACCTTCGGCGAAGACCGGGGGGGCGGCCAAAGATGAGGCGCCCAGGCTGTACGATGCCTTCCGCAGCGAAGGCGGAAATTTCATCGACACCCCCAACGTCTACACCAACGGGACCAGCGAATCTTTGCTGGGAGAGTTCATGCAGGGTCACCGGCAAAGCGTGGTAGTGGCCACCAAATACACCAACGCCGCTCCGGGCGCCGACCCCAACGCGGCCGGCAACCAGCGCAAGAATATGGTGCAGGCGGTGGAAGCCAGCCTTAAGCGTTTACGCACCGATTACATCGACCTGTATTGGGTTCACGCCTGGGATCAGATGACGCCGGTGGAAGAAGTCATGCGCGGGCTGGACGACATGGTTCGCGTAGGCAAAGTTCTATACACCGGTATCTCCGACGCACCGGCCTGGTGGATCGCGCAAGCCAATACGCTGGCCCAATGGCGCGGGTGGTCGCCCTTCATCGGGCTGCAGATCGAATACAGCCTCATTGAGCGCAGTGTCGAGCGCGAACTGGTGCCGATGGCCAAGGCGTTGCACCTCGGCTTGACCGCGTGGTCGCCGCTGGCCAGCGGGATTCTCACCGGGAAGTACCACGGCCACGGGCCGTCTGAGCCGGGCCGCATGGGCAACGACGCGATGAAGGAATTCCTGCCGGACCCACAGAGGGCGGACCGCATCGTAGCGGCGTTGAAGACGGTTTCGGACCAGATCGGGTGCAGCATGGCGCAGGCGGCGCTGGCCTGGCTGCGCTACCGCCCGGTGCCGGTGATCCCCATTATCGGCGCGCGCAAACTGTCGCAGTTGAAGGATAATCTGGCGAGCCTGGCGGTGACACTCTCCGCGGACCAGGTGAAGACTCTCGACGAGGCCAGCCGGATTGAACTCGGCTTCCCGCACCACCTTTACGACAAGCAACTGACCCGTGCGCTGATCTATAGCGGCCTGCGGGGCCGGATCCTGGCGTAGCCCTGCCGGGTGCGTCGCGGTACGCTGGAACGGTGAGATCCAGGCGCACCCTGATCATCGGCGGCGGCATCGTCGGCTTGGCCACTGCCTTGCGTTTAGGTGAGCGGTTTCCGTCCGAGTCCATTACCCTCCTCGAAAAGGAAGACGGCCTTGGCCGCCATCAGACCGGCCACAACAGCGGCGTCCTGCACTGCGGCCTGTACTACAAGCCGGGATCGGTGAAGGCGCGGCTGGCGGTCACGGGCATCCGCCAGATGGTGGCCTTCTGCCGCGAAAACGACATTCCGCACGAAGTCTGCGGCAAGCTGGTGGTGGCCGCCGACGAAAGCGAGGTGCCCCGGCTGCGCGACCTGGAACAGCGGGGCACGGCTAACGGCCTGGAAGGGTTGCGCTGGCTCTCGCCCGCGGAGATGCGCGAGATCGAACCGCACGTGGGTGGCGTGGCCGCGCTGCGCGTGCCGCAGGAAGGCATCGTGGATTACGGTGCGGTGTGCGCCGCCATGGCCGCGAAGCTGGCCGCGCGCGGCGCCAAAGTGGTGACCCGCGCGCGCGTGGAGCGCCTGCGCCGGACTCCTGCGGGCTGGCTGGCCGAGACCCCCGCGGGAGCCTTCGAAGCCGATTTCATCGTCAACTGCGCCGGCCTCCACGCGACCGCGTGGCCGAACTGGCTGGCGAGCGCCGCGAGGTGCGCATTGTCCCCTTCCGCGGCGAATACTACAAGATCCGCCCCGAGCGCCAGCAGCTTGTGCGCAACCTGATTTATCCGGTGCCCGATCCGCAGTTTCCGTTCCTGGGCGTGCATTTCACGCGGCTGATCCACGGCGGCATCGAAGCCGGCCCCAACGCCGTGCTGGCGTTCGCCCGCGAGGGCTACCGCAAGAGGGATATCAACCTGACTCGACCTGTTCGACGCCCTCAGTTACGGCGGTCTGTGGCGCTTCCTGCGCCGCTACCCATCCATGGCCTGGTACGAGCTGCGCCGCTCCTTCAGCCGCGAAATTTTCTGCCGGTCGCTGCAGCGCCTGGTGCCGGAGATTCAGTCTGTCGGACCTGGCGACCGGCGGCTCCGGCGTGCGCGCGCAATCCATTTCGCCGGCCGGCGAGATCATGCAGGATTTTCAGTTGATCCCGCGGCCCGACGCCCTGCACGTGCTCAACGCGCCCAGCCCAGGCGCCACCGCGTCACTGGCCATCGGCGCGGAAATCGTGGGTATGCTGCCGGAGGCGTGAAGCCACCGGCGCCCGCGCGTTTGGATACACGGCCGAATCCGGCATCAGCACTGCCAATTCCGTGTTGTCGCCCGGACGCTGAACAGCGCCGCAGCTACTGAAAGGGAACAATTGGCCACGGATGAATACAGATAAGGTAAAAGAAAAATCCAAAATTTATCAGCGTTCATCGGCGTTGATCAGCGGCGGATGATTGTTGCCGGCGCGTAAGGAATAGGCCGCTGATCAACGCCGATGAACGCTGATAAAACTTAGAACAATCCGTGTTCATCTGTGGTCCCGGCAAACAATCTCCCCCGGTTTCCGTCTGTGAAAATCCAGTCCGCAGGATAGCGGTCCGGAGAAGCTTCACGCGGGCGAACAGGGCGTGATCCTGCTCGACGAAAAATCGGCTCGCCGTGTTGCCGCCGACCGCGGCTTGCGCATCACGGGCACGCTGGGCGTGCTCGGCGAAGCCGCTGTACGAGGTTTCATTGATCTCCCTTCGGCGATTGACCGGCCCAGAAAAACCACATTCCCTTGCTCTCCTGCTTTGCTGAAAGCGTCCCGAGCCGTGTAGTGTGGTGTTCGCTCCCGCTTACCGGCCTCCACCATCGAACACCCGCCGTCCGTACCACCACACCGTGCCGGCCCAGATGGCCACGCAGGGGATCAGCAGCAGCGGTCCATGGAAGAAGACGGCTGCGCCGGCCACGCCCATGGGAATCGCCTGAAACAGGCCGTACATAATCGAGACGCCGGTGGTGAAGCGCCAGCGGATTTGCGGCGTGGGTCGGTCCACGCTGGGGCCGTGGCCGGTGGCCAGCACGATCAGCGCGGCGGCCAAACCGGCGAACGGCGCGCCGGGCAGCGTCAGCACCACGGTAACCGCAAGAAAGGCGCCGTCCTTGGCGGCCAGAAGCTGCCAGCCGGCCAGCGGGAGCAGCCGGTAGCGCGAAAGACCGCTCTCGCCATCCAGTCCGAACAGGCTCTGGGTATGAGTGGAGATCGCCAGGACGATCAGCAGAGTCATGGCGAGGAACGCCTCATCCGGCAGCGCTCGCCAGAACAGACGGTAGACCAACAGCGACACCGCCAGCAGCAGGGCGCAATAAAAATCCAGCGTGGAGAGCAGCTCGCGCAGATTCTTGCGCAGGAGCTGGTCGAGCGGGCCGGGGAAGTGCGGCACGTGCCGCCACATGTTCACGCCGCGCGGCAGTGGCAGCGAAGAGAGCGCAAAGCCCGCCGCGAACAGCCCGGCGGCCGCCAGCACCAGGCCCGCGGTGACGCGGCCCCGCAGGGCCCACACCGCCAGGCCGGCCACCAGCCAACTGATCGGGTTGATCCACGGGCTGAGGGCGCGCAGCAACCAGCGCTGGCGGCGCGAGAGCGGCCACAGGGCCAGGCGCGACGGCGGAATTTTGCGCAGCGGATCGGCGCTCATCGGCACCAGCATCACCAGGCCGACAATCAGGTAGATGAATGTGCCGGCCTTCTGCAGCAACAGCACCGTGACGAACAGCAGGTTGTTGGCGCCGATCGATCCGAACGATTGCCAGTCGCGGCCGAAGGCCCTGATGAGGGACTTCAGGATCGCGGCGAGCCGAGCCATTCCAGTCCCTCTACGACGGGCGATTCCACCAGCTCGAAATAGTGCTGCTCAAGCGCTTGGGGCAGATCGGCGGCCGGCGAATCCCAAACGATTTTGCCCTGGCGGATCATGACAAGCTGCGTGGCGAGCTGTTCGGCGATGGGCAGCACGTGCGAGGTGAGAAAGACGGTGATGCCGCGGCGGGCGGCCGATTCCAGCAGGTCGCGCATGATTTTGGAAGTCACCGGGTCGATGGCTTCGAACGGCTCGTCCAGAAACAGCACCCGCGGGTTCGGCAGCAGCGCCATGGCAAAGGCGGTCTTCTTGCGCATCCCGTGGGAGCAGGCGGCGGCGAAGGTGCGGCGGCCGTGCTCCAGGCTCAGCGCGTGAAGCAACTGGCCGGTGCGGGCGCGCGTTTCGGCGCGCGCGAGGCCGTAGACATCGCCGGTGAGCAGCAGGTGCTCCTCCACCGTAAGGTCGTCGAAGAGGCCCAGGTCTTCGGGCAGCACGCCGATCAGCCGCTTCAGCTCCGTAGCGCTGCGGCGTACGTTCAGGCCGCACACTTCCACCTCGCCCGAGGTGGGGGCCAGCAGCCCGGTGAGCATCTTCACGGTGGTGGACTTGCCGGCGCCGTTGGGTCCGAGGAAGGAGCAGATGGCGCCCTCGGCGACTTCCAGATTGAGGTTATCGACGGCCGTGAAATCCCCAAAGCGGCGCGTGAGCTTGCGGCACGAGATCATGTTTCTATTGTGCGGTAGTCGCGGCGGCTATGGCGCCTTGCAGCCGGTGGTCTCGGAGGTGTAGGCGATGGCCGCAACCTTCCAGCCGTCGGCGGTCTTGAGTAGGCTGACGGAATCGACGCCGCAGTGCTGGAATTTGCCGTCGCGCAGGAACTCGTACTCGCCCCACACCTGGGCCATACGGCCGCGAATCAGAACCTGCGGCCGGCCGGTGAAGCGCTCGACGAGGGCGCTCTGGTTGGAGGCGATCTGGCTGGCGAAGTCCGCAGCGGCGGTGGAGACCGGGGCGCCGCTATCGCGGATGGCGTACAGGCGGGCGTCGGGCAGCATGACGGAGCGGATCAGCGCGGCATCGTGCGCGGCCATCCCGTCGAAGATGTGTTGGACCACCGCGACGGCGTCCTTTTCGTCGGAGGATTGGGCGGACGATTGACCGATCAGCGCAGCGAGCGGACCCAGGGCGAACAGTACGAATGTGTGGAACAGGCGCATCGATCTATTATGCACCGCCGGCGCCCTGCGCGGCTCCATTCGGGAATCTAGGGAAGGCAGAGCCAACGTTGATTGGTAGCGAATATGAAGCGGGCGGCACTTCCACTAGATACGCAAATGGAGTACAATCGGAGTATCATGCCGAAACGCGCCAAAGAGGAGGGCGATATGCTGCAGGGCGCCCTGAATATGTTGATCCTGCGGACGCTAGTGCTGGGGCCGAGCCACGCGCACTCCATCGCCCACGCCATCGAGCGCGGCTCCGAAGAAATTCTGCAGGTGGAGCACGGCTCGCTCTACCCGGCCCTGTACCGGTTGGAAGACCGCGGCTGGATCGTGTCGTTTCAAGGCACCTCCGAGAACAATCGTAAGGCCAAATACTACCGGCTCACGCCCCTGGGACGGAAGCAACTGGCGGCGCAAACGTCGCGCTGGGAGCGGCTGGTGAAGGGCATTACCGGCATTCTGCGCCCGGCGGATGGGAAGGCCTCGTGAACTGGCGGCGCTTTTTTCGGCGCACCCAGCGCGATGGCGAAGCCGCCCGCGACCTGGCGTTCTATCTGGAAACCGAAATCGCCGACAACCAGGCGCGCGGCATGCCGCTTGAAGAGGCCCGCGCGGCCGCGCACCGCAAGCTTGGCAACCCGAGCCTCATCCGCGAGGAGATCTACCGCATGAACACCTTCGTATTCCTCGACAGCCTGCGGCAGGACGCGGTTCTGGCGGTCCGCGCCCTGCGCAAGAGCCCGGCCTTCGCCGCCACCGCCGTGCTTGCCCTGGCGCTGGGAATCGGCGCCAACGCGGCCATTTTCAGCGTGTTCTACGACGTGCTGCTTCGGCCGCTGCCGTACCGGAATCCGCAGGCGCTCTATTCGGTGGGGCGTGAGCTGCCCCACGCTCCCGGGATGGTGGCGGAACAGGAATTCACCGAATGGCACGGGGAGAGCCGCGCCCTGGAGGGGATAGCTGCATGGAGCGACGATGAATTCAATCTCACCGGCCAGGGAACACCAGAGCGTCTGCAAGGGGCGGAAGTCACAGCGGATTTCCTGGCCGTCTTGGGTGCGCAGCCTTTTCTCGGCCGCGGCTTCTCTGCCGCCGACGACCGTCCAGGCGCACCTGCGGTCGCCCTGCTCAGCCACGAGCTTTGGCAGCGGCGCTTTGGCGCCGATCCGTCCATCCTGGGCCGCAGCGTGGCGATGAATGCCAAGCCTTACCGCGTGGCCGGAGTACTCCCGTCACGCTTCCGATTCCCAGCCGACTTCCAGCCGGAAGTCCTGGTGCCGGCCCGATGGCTGGCGCAACCGGTGTGGGGCGGTCCGATCATGCACTTGGTGAACGTGATCGCGCAGGTGCGCGCCGGCGTAACCGTAAACGGATTATTGGCGGATCTTTCGGCGGTCAGCGCGCGCCATCACTCGGAAATGCCGGTCTATTACTGGAATCCGGCGCATCCCTCGCGTGTCCGCGTACTGGCCCTTGCCGATCAACTCGTGGGCGGCAGCCGCACGCCGCTCGGAGCGCTGCTGTGGTCGGTCGGCATGCTGCTCCTTTTGACGTGCGTCAATGTGGCCAACTTGCAACTATCGCGCGCCGGAGTGCGGCAGCGCGAGATTGGAATGCGCGCCGCCCTGGGAGCCAGCCGCGTCCGTCTCGCACAATGGCTGGTGACGGAGAACCTGGTCCTCAGCGGTGCGGCGGGTTTGGTCGCGGTGGCTGTAGCATACGGGCTACTTGCCATGCTGAGAGCCTCGCGAATCGCGCTCCTGGACCAACCGGGCGCGTTCGACCCGGGCTGGCTCCTTTGGGCGGTCACGCTGGGTCTCGCGCTGGTAGTTGGCTTGCTGGCGGGACTGCTGCCTGCCGCTGCGGCGGCCAAGGTCCAGCTCAGTGAGGTGTTAAAGAGCGGCGTGGCGGCGGTCATGGGCGGACGGCGGACGGGCGCACGGTCGGCGCTGGTGCTGCTGCAGGTGGCTCTGGCGCTGGTTTTGCTGATGGGTTCAGGTCTCTTGCTGCGCAGCCTGCAGAGAGTGCTGGCCGTCGAATGGGGATTTCAACCAGACGGCCTGCTGACCATGCGGCTCAGGCTGGTGGACTCGCATTACAACACGCCGGCGAAAGAGAGAGCCTTCGCCGACGCGCTTCTGGAGCGGGTGGCAGCGCTGCCCGCGGTCGAATCGGCCGCCATCGCCAGCTCACTTCCGCTAATGGGATATGACACATTCGGGAATGTCTTGTTCGAAGGGCAGCCGGTGCCACCTCCTCTTCAGCGGCCCGCAGTTCCAATGCTGACGGTGAGCCCGGCCTACCTCCCAGCCCTGCGCACTCCAATGCTGGCCGGCCGCGGATTCGGCGCGGCCGACAATCCTGACACTCAGCCCGTGGCCATTGTGAACGCGGCCTTCGCCAAGCGCTTTTATGGCGCCGGGGACGCCGTGGGCAAACGCGTTCGATTGAGCGGCTCGGCGGAGTATGCGACCATCGTCGGAATCGCCGCGGATATCCGGCACAACGGAAGGGAGGTAGCCGCCGACCCCCAAATCTTCCGGCTGTTCTCGCAACGGCCGGTAAGCGGAATCAACCTGGTGGTTCGCACCCGAACCAACCCGGCTGCGTTGACCTCTGCAGTTCGGGCGGCGGTGTGGGCGATAGACAAGGATCAACCGATCTTCGGCGTGGCCACCATGAACGAACGCATCCGCCAATCGGGCGCCAACCGCTCGATGGAAACCTGCCTGCTCACCTCGTTCGGCCTGCTGGCCATGGCGCTGGCGGCCATCGGCATTTACGGCGTGGTTTCGGAATCGGTCAACCAGCGGAGCCGCGAGATCGGTCTGCGCATGGCCCTGGGCGCCGGCACTGGCGATGTTCTGCGCATGATCCTGGGACGCAGCCTGGCTTTGAGCTTCGCCGGAATCGCTGTGGGCGGGGTCGCCGGGTTGTACCTGGTGCGCTACCTGCAATCGCTGCTCTTCGGCATTCAGCCGCGCGACGCCGTTGCCTTTGGCGCGGCCGGCCTGTTACTGCTGGCGGCGGCGCTGGCAGCCGGATATCTGCCTGCGCGGAGGGCGGCGCGGATCGACCCGGTGGAGGCGCTGCGCGCGGAGTGAGTCACACGGTGGCCGCGTATCAAGGATGTGGCCGCTGCGAGATGGAACTGGCCCTGGCGGTGCCCAGGTACCGGGCGGCGATCTCGGGAGGACCCAGATCCTCCACCGCGGAAATCCCGTGGTCCGCAGCCGGGCGTGCAGTTCGCTCGGCTCGAAGTAATCGATCCACGGTTCGCCCAGCCCGGCAACCCGGGCGGCGCGGCGGTCGTGCCGGGCGCGGATTTCCGGCGGCATCGACTCCGGCGGATCGGCGTAGTCGAACACCATGCGGGCGCCGTTCGGCAGGCCAGCGATGAAGCCGAGCGCGGACCACACCGCTTCCTCACTCAGGTACGGCAACACGCCCAGCCAAGTGAAGAAGGTTGGCTGGGCGCTGTCGAAGCCCGCCGCCTGCAGGCCGCCGGCCAGCGCCTGGCGTTCGAAATCCACCGGGGCGAAGGTAAGGCAGGCGGGTAAAGGAATCCCAACCTCCGCCAGGCGCTCGCGTTTCCATGCCTGGGTGGCAGGCGCCGCCCCGGTGGCCAAAGCTACTTCCCGAAGAGCTAGAACGTCAACTTCGCCGCCAATTGGATGCTGCGAGGGCCGCCGGTGCCGGCGTTGACCGAGCCGGAGCCGCTGCCGACCGTGCCGGTCACGAATCCGAAGTTGGCGTTGTTCGCGGTGCAGCAAGTGCCGTTCGGATTGGCGAACTGCGGGGTGTTGGTTGTATTTACGGTTTCCAGCCGAAGCTGCAGGCCGACGCGTTCGCTGAACTGCGACAGTCTTGGCCAGGGCGGCATTCAGGTTGAAGAATCCCGGCCCGATCATGGAATTGCGTCCCACGTTGCCGACCTGCTGGGCGGCGCCGCCGACCTGATCAATCGCTCCGGTCGGGCAGCCCGCGCTAGGCGTCGCCGACTGGCAGGGTGGCGCGGCAAACGCGGCTGGATTGAACCACGCGGATCCGCCGTTCGAGGTGGTGTTGATTCCGTGTAGAATCTTGACGCTTGGAGCCACCTAGTATCGGCGTATTGGTGCCGCCTTGGTTCAGGTTCAAGTACGTCGAGCTGTAAGTCACCGTGAAGGGAGTTCCGGTCATGACCGTCAGGATGCCCTCGATCTGCCATCCACCCACGATCATGTCCAGCGCTCGCGAGCCGGAGCTGCAGGAACTGTTTCCCTTTCCCGAAGGGCAGTTGGTATACGTAGCTCTGCACGAAGCTCACGGTACGATTGAAATCGTTCAGCCCCCAATTACGGTGATATTGCCCGTTCAGATAGAAGCCGTAGAATCCATCGTCGTCGCCGCCGTTGTAGTAAGCCATGCCCTTCTGGTAGCTGAACGAGGAAGTGATGCTTAGCCCGGAGGCGAAGCGCCGGTCAATCTTCACTTGCAGGCCGTTGTACATGGAGGACACCGGCACGAAATACTGCGTTATGTTGCCTGTGTGCGGGAAGTATGGCAGGTAGGCGGTGTCGCCCGCGGAGGCGGGTGCGATCACCGGGCTGGCATTGATGTTTTGCGACGAGCCCATGTCCACGCCGTGATTGCCCACGTACGCAACGTCCATCGTGAAATGAGCTGGCAACGACTGCTGGAGCGAGAAGTTCCAGGCAATCATATGAGGGTTTTTGTAGTTTGTCGGGAAAAAGCCTTCCGTAGAACCGTTGAAGCCGAAAGCCGCGACGCTGTAAATCCCGTTGGACGGGACGGGCACAGGCGAGGGCACCGGGAGACCGCTCTCGAAACTCAGAAGGGACCCGTTGTACGTGGCGGAGGTATAGGCGCTTGCGCCTTGCACCGCTCCGATGTTGCCTTTTGTCGGATAGTTGTTGTTAATGTACGTATTGTCCTCAAACGGCGTATAACTGACGCCGATACCCGTCCGGATAACCGTCTTCTCCGTCAAGCGGTACGCGACTCCGAAACGCGGCGCAAGGTAGTTCAGGTGGTCGGCCAAGCCCCCATTGTTGGGGTTGCCGCCCACACCGCCGACCACCAGCGTGTTGTTCGACGGAATGTAGTTGGAAAACTGGCCGGGGAAGGCCGGCAGGCCTGGCGGATAGAATTCCCAGCGCAGTCCAAGGGCCACGGTCAGCTTTTTGCTGACCTGCCATGTATCGGAGGCGTAAGGGAAGAAGTACCAGGCCCGGTAAGTCGGGAACGTGCCGCTGAAGTCGCGGCCGGTGCCGGACGCCGGGGGCTGTCCAGCAGGAAACTCGCCATGTCGTTGGCCCACGAGGTGGTGCTGTTCGGGGTCGTCGCCGAGCTCGTGGTGCCGTTGGGGAGCGGGCAGTTGCCCGCGCAGTTCGTTTGGGCAAGTGCCGAAATAGTAGACGCCGCGCGGGCTGTAGGTCTGCGTCTGCAGTAGGTCGTCACGGATGCGGCGCATATCGAACCCGAACGTAAAGGTGTGGTTGCCGTGCGTCTTGGTCACGTTGTCCACCAGATCGATGTTGGCCTCCGCACGGACCCAGGGCAAACTGGCGGAATATCCCACCAGCGGCTCGGTAAATGCGCCAATATTGATACCCACCAGGCCGCTGTCGAACTGGCTGATATTGATGCCAGGGATTCCCAGGGCGGTGGAAGCGTTCGTTCCATAGTCGCTCTCCTGCGCCGTGTTGTGGTAGTGCGCCACGCCAATGCGGAATTCGTTCAGCAGGGTGGGCGTAGAAAATGTGGTCCCAGTTGATGCCGCTACTGTAGGTCTTCTGAACTCCCGTGCCCTCGAAAGCGCCATTGGCATCGCCGCCGGCAGGGCCAAATATGGGCGCCTGGTAAATCACCGGCCGCTGGAAGCTGAACCGGCCGCTGAGGCGGTCCTTGTCGCTGATGGTGTAGTCCACCTTCCCGTCGGTGAAGTCGTTGTCCTTGGTGAAGGGCAGGAGGGCGAAGTAGTTGTTGTTCGGCGCCGCGAAGCTGTACGCTTCATTCGGGTTGGGCACCAGGGCCAGGATCTTGAGCGCGATCGGGTTCAGGCGCGATGTGGGAATGATGTTGTTGGGGAACGGAGTCCTTCCTACTCCGGTGACCGGATCTCCGGTTAGCCGGATCGTAAACCAGGGCGGGGCTGGAGCCAGCCAGGGCCTCGCTCAAGTTTCCGGTGCGCGACAGCGGCGACGGTATCGTCTCGGTGTTGGCGTTGGCTTCGTGATCGCTCGGTGCGCAGGTAATCGGCGAAGAAGAACAACTTGTTCTTCTTGATCGGCCCGCCGATGGTGCCGCCGAAGTAGTTGTAGTGGACGGCGGCCACCGAGGGCTGGAAGAAGTTGCGGGCGTCGAAATCGCCGTTCTGCACGAACTCGTAGAGGGAGCCGTGGAACTGGTTGGTTCCCGACTTCAGGATCACGTTAGTGACCGCGCCGGTGCCGCGTCCCAAATCCACGGAGTGGTTGCTGGTGGAGATGTCCACCGTTTGAATTGCTTCGAGCGGCGGGATCAGGATTTGCAGCAAGCCGGTGCGCTCGTTGTCGTCGATACCCTCGATCTGGTAGTTATTCGCCACGCGCGGGGCCCCGTTGACTTCGGTCTGCAGCGAGTCCGAAGCGTTAAAGAACTGGGAGTGCTCCTCCGTCGGCGGCGACGTGCCGGGCACCAGGGCCAGCAGGGCTTGATAATTGCGGTTGCTGACCAGAACCGGCAGTTGCGATACCACCATCGTGTCGATGTTGCGGCCGGTATCGGCGCGGTCCGTCTGCAACGCCGGTGCGGCGGCCGGTGACCTCGACGGTTTCGGTGAGGCTGCCGGTCTGAAGCTGAATGTCCACGCGCTGGGTGGTGTTCACCAGCAGCGCAATATCCCTGGTGCTCCTCTTTCTTAAATCCGGTCATCTCCACCGTGACAAAGTAATTGCCCGGAGGCACATCGGGAAAAACAAAATTGCCGCTCTCATTGGTTTTACCGGTGCGGCTGACGTTGGTATTGGCCTCGGTAAGCGTCACCTTGGCGCCTACCACGACCGCGCCCGTTGGATCGGTAACGGTTCCAACCACCGTCGCGTTGACGGCCTGCGAGTAGCCCATCGTGGCGCACAATAGCAGGCATATCAGGCATATAAGGCAAAGCAAGATCGAACGCAGATCTTTCATTGAGCTAACCTCTTTCCTTTCAATGGTCCGGAACGGTACCACTGGCAATGAGGGCCGCACTTCTCTGGCACCGCGCCTGGGCCGGCTCCTGAGACTTCCTCCGTCGGAGACCAATAAGGTCTCAGACTCCGGAATGTAGACGGCTCTAAACGCTCCGTACCCTTTCTGTCTGATGACCCGAACCTTGTGGCGCGAGCCAGACCCTTGTATAGGTGGATTATATTAACGCTACAGCCGTATGGCAAGCCCAATCTGCAGGAAAACCTCACCAGAAGTACGTAGCCAGTACTCTTGGAGGCCCGGAATTACCGTTGATTACCTCGGTGGCGAGGACCACTTGCAAATTCTTGTGCTCCCAGTTGGCCGGGGCCTTGGAGGAAAGCGCTTCCAGATAGTGCGCATCCGTCACAAACTCCCCTGCCGCCGCAGTGCCGTCTTTGCCCATTCCCGCCACCACCACCATCATGCGCTCAGCCTCCGGGTCCTTATATCGCGAAACTACCGCGTAATCCTCCGTTACTTGCGAGTAAGGCCGTTGGAAATCGCCGTGCCACGCGACATTTGCCGGATTCTGCCGGTCGCGGATTAACGGCCGGCCGGCTTCGAATTCGAAGTCAAACCGCAGCCGATGGCTTAGCGCCAAGGTCCACGGATTGTCAAACGCCCCGATGAGTATGGTGGGGCTTTTCTGCATATCTTCGAGCGTCAGGGTGGAACTGCCGCGGATATCGTACTGCTTGCCGTGAGCCTGCAGCAGGCCGGCCAGCTTGGCCATAGTCACCGCATCGGCGAACGCCACCCGATCGTTCCACATCACCTGCCGATGCGTAGGATCGGCCGGCGGCGCGCTTCCGTCCGTGGGCCGATTCTGGAATACTCCCAGGCACACCAGCACCGAATCGGTGCGGCCCCAGACCGGGTCCCAGAATTGTTCCATGGCGGTCTTGGACCGGCCCACGCCCGCCGCCAGCCCGGCCGCCGTCAAAATTACCGCGGCCAGAGCCGCAGCCACCGCAGCCAGCAGGTAACGGTCGCGGTAGGGACCCGCGTCCGGGCGCAGGACCAACGGCATCCGCAAAGCCTCCGGAGACGGTTCGGAGATCTCCACGGTGCGCGGTCCCGGATAGTGGAACTCGGGCACGTAGCTGCCGGCGGGCAGCTCGATCCGGATCTCCGCATCGCGCCCCGGCTCATGATAATACTGGGCAATTCGCTTGCGCACCTCGCAAGCCGACGTGCGCACCACCGGGTCCGCATTGGTATCGTAATGCGGATCGCGGCCGAACACCTCCATCCCCAGCGAGCGCTCCTTCAAACCGGCGGCATGACCTGCCAGGGTCTGCTCCACCACGTGCCTCAGGAAATTCGGATAGTGTTTACTGCTGCGAAAAAGCGGGCTGGCCAGAATCCGGCCCAATTGCTCGCGTACGGCTTCCGGCGGCGGCGCATCCGGCGATATCCCTGGCGCCGGTGCGGTTCGCACAATCGTGGTGCTCCCCATGTGGCGATGAAAAACCTCTGGGACGAGATTCTATCAATGCCACGCGTGGAACACCAGCACTATTTGCGCAAGTTAGTAAGGTTTACCGCCGGAGAAAGCCCTTACGCCGCCGGTTGACTACCGCCCGGCTTCGGCCCGGCCGGCGTACTTCTTCCACATCGCCGGATCGGCCAGCATCTTTACGAACAGGCCCCCCACCACCGAGCGCGCCTGAAAGCCCTGCTGCTTGGCCGTCACGGTGTCGTACCAGTCGGTCAACGGCACGCGGCTTTCCGATTCATTCGCGAAATCGTAAGCCGGTCCCACAATCTTCTCGAAATCGGAGGTGTTGTCCGCCAGCGTGGCGGTCCACAGAATCCAGTCCAGCTTGGTATAGGTGCGCCGGTTGTCGAGCGGCAGGCCGTAGCGGTTCAGCTTGGTCAGATAGAAGCGGATCTCCTGCTGCGCCACTTCGGGCGGGAAGAGATTCAGGCCCAGCACCTTGTCCCACACCAGGTTGTACTTCTGGCTCCAGGTGCCGGGTGAGTCGAAGGCCAGCCGGTAGTGGTCGCCCTCGCGGGCCAGCTCCAGCCACTTCTTGACGAAATCCTGCGCCGTACGGCGGTATTCCGCGGCCACCTCTTTCCGCCCGGTCATCTCCGCCAGCAGGCCGTACGAACCGAGCGCCAGAATGGCCTTGATGGAGAGGTTGGCATTGTGCGCCAGGTGGCCGGCGAAATCGTCCGTGGAAAGCTGGTTCTCCGGGTCCAGCCCTTTGGCCTTCAGGTACTCGGCCCACCTGGTCAACTCCGGCCAGTAGCCCGCCGCAAAGTCGGCGCGGCCCTCGATCTTGGCCAGCCCGGCCATCATGATGAGCATGTTACCGCTCTCTTCCACGGGCATCTGGTTTTCCTCGGTGCGCTCCCCGCCGCCGTACACCTGCCCATCGGCCATCGGATAAGTGCCCAGGTCGTGAGGCGCGAACGGCCAGTGCCAGCGCTGCATGCGCGCGTATTCCATCACCGGCTCAAGCTGCGCGCGCAGCAGCCGCGGATTGAACAGCATCGTGAACGGAGAGCTGGGATAGATCACGTCTACCGTGGAGATGCAGCCATTGGAGAAATTCTCTTTGGGGAAGAACATGGCGGTGCCATCGGCATCGGCTGCCAGTTTGTGCGCCCCGAGCGTCTGCCGGTAGGCCAGGGCTGCCAGACGGGCGTACCGCTCGCCGCCCTCTTGCCGCAAATCGGCCATGAGCTGATCGTCGAAGGCCTGGCTTTTTTCCGCCAGCGCGTCATGATCGCGGCGGCCCATGCGCAACAGGTCGGCCGCATCCGCGCCGTTGCGCCGCCACCAGGCGCGCTCGCGCCGCTCGAAAAACTCGATCGAGTAGAGGTCGTCGTAGGCCATCATGAGATAGCGCGTGACCGGCTGCGCGGCCACTTTTCCGAAGTCGATGGCAAACGCCAGCACCGGCGGCTGCGCCCGGCTGCCACGCGGAAGCTCGGCGAAATCGTCCGAATCGGGCAGGCGCCCAGCACCGGCGAATGCCGCGGTGGCCTGTTGGCGGGTGGCGATCGCCTCAGTGACGCCCCCCGGCTTATCGGCCGCGAGATACAGGTAGCCCCAGTCGATGCGCAGGTCGTCGCCTTTTTTGCCCAGCACCGGCTGTTCGCGCGACCCCATCCGCAACACCGGCTGCCCATCCAGAGAGTAGCGCGCGGCCCAAACCGGCTCGTCGGCGGTATTCACCACCAGGTCGCTGGCGGCTTCCAGCAAGACCGCCGCCTGATGCTCCTGGCCGTCGGTGGAGTTGATGGCCCAAGTGATGTAGCTCAGCGGCCGCGAAAGAACCTCCAGATCGTCCGGCAGCGCGGGGGTGAGAAAGGTGAGCGCGACCTTCACTCCGCCGCCCGCGAACTCGTAGATGGTGCGGGTGGGCAGCACTTCCAGGCGGGTCTGCGGAAGGGCGTTGTTGGCCCGCCCGCGGCCGCCTCGCCCCATGCCGCCGGTCAGGCTATAGACCCGGCCATCGATGCGCACGGCCAGCGACAGGGTGCTGGGCTTGCCGGTCCAGTGAGTGGTGCCGGCGTCGGTCAAGCGGTCGGCCGCCGACCAGATGCTGAAATAGGGATCGTGCACCACCAGCGGAACCGCCGGCGGCCGCATGGGCGCCAGCGGCTGACCCCATGCAGTGAAGGCGAGGCCGCCCACCAGGGCAGCCAGCCGGAAAACGCGAACGGACTTTTTCATAGCAATCTCGTGCATGGGCGCGCGGGCCGACGCTCGCGCCGAACCACCGCCGGGCAAGGGGCCCCACGGCGGAACCGGAGCAGGGATGACGGCCGCAGCGAGGGGTAGCCGCGTCCCATGGGCTGACCGCGGCGGTCGCAGAGGGCGCCAGCAGGTTGCAGCAGGGTTCGTCAAGTGACGGCCTCGGCGGGCGGTCAGCCGCTGGTCCGCCGGTGCGGCATCCATCTTACTCGCCAATGCGCCACTCCAGGATTCCGACGGGCTGGCCACCCATGGGCGCGGCTCGCAGCCGCACCGCCGTGGTGGTCACCGGCTTAAAGCGGACGCGGTTGAACCGGTCAGGCTCGGCCGGGTACGCCGCCACGCCCTCCACGGGCTTCCAGGTCCCGTTGTCCCACCACTCGATGGACCACGACGCCGGCAGCGCGCAGCCATTTCCGGTTGCGTCGGCAGCCCAATAGACTTCCGCCGAACTCATGGGCCGCGCCGCGGAGTAGCGGTACTCGATCCACATTCCGTCGCGGCCTCCGCCGGCGCGCGGCCACACAAACCGGGGGATCGAGCGGTCCGCCGAGCTGGCCCCCACCAGGCCATCGAAAACCGCCGACGGCGGTTCGAAATGCGTGCTGGCCGAAGCCTGCACAATGGGGGCGGGGAAGTCCCAGGACTGGGCATCCGGTCCCGAGCCGATCTGCGGAAACGAGCTGATGCGCAGCCGCGCCGCGCCCATGGGGATGAGTGTTATCTGCTCCACCGGCTGCTCGCTCTTCACCGGGCCGGGCTCGACTTCGCCGGCCATGCCGTTGGGCTCCAGCTTCCACTCTGGAATGCGCCGGCCTTGGGCGCGCAGCTCGATGGGGACGTCGTTTTCGGCGAAGGGCTGCGGCGCGGTCTTGCCCGTCCGCACCACCGTGAACGATTCCGCCGGCTGCCGCACATTCACCACCAGCCCGTAATTCCACGGCGTGGTGGGATAGACGTCCTCGGCGGGAAATTCGTCCGTGCCGCCATCGCGGACCCAGCGCTCGCCGATCTTCAGCGAGTAAGTCAGCGGCCCGCGGCTCACCGACACGGTGTTGCGATTCTCCTTCCACACCTTCACCGCGATCTTCATGGGCAGCGTCAGGACGACCTTATCGCCGGCGCTCCAAGGGCGGTCCAGCACCAGCCATCCGGAGGCTGCGCCATCGATCTCAAGGGCCTTGCCGTTCAGGCTGACTTCGGGATTTGCGCACCATGCGGGCACTCGCAACACCAGCGGGAAGCGCACCGTCTTAGGCGCATCCACCGCAATCGCGATGGCGTCATCGAAGGGATAGGCGGTGGTCTCCGTGAGGGTCACCGGGGTGCCGTCGCCGGCCTTTGCGGTCACCTTGCTGGGCGCGTAGAGCACCGCGGCCAGGCCGTTATCGCGGGTGGCCATCCAGAGGTGCTCGGCGAAGTACGGCCATCCGAAGGCCGCGTTGTGCTGGCAGCAGCGATAAGTGTACGGGTCGTAGGCGAACATCTCGCCGGTGTTCTGAATCAGAGGCGCCTTGTTGGCGCGGTCAAGCTGCACCTGGTTGGGGCTGGTGATGTAGTGCAGACCCTTCAAATCGGGCGTCATGGAGGCAGGGAAGGAGTTGAAGGCGACCTCTTCGGCGCGGTCGGCCCAGGTGCGGTCGCCGGTGATCCCCACCAGGATTTCGTCGCTGAACATCAGCTCCGCCCACGCGCACGTCTCCGTGCCGTTGCGCGGTCCGTTGAAGCCCGGGCGCGCATTCTCATCGGCCGCATAGCCGCCGCCGGGCACCTGGCCGTAGAGCCTGCGCATGGTGTCGTAGTTGCGCACGGTGGCGTTCAGGTAGCGCGCGTCTTTGATCTGCTGGAAAAACTGCGCCGGCTCGCGGAAACATTCCGCAAAATTTACGTTGTGCCAGGAGGCGATGCCGCCCGACCAATCGTCGGTGCGCTCGTGGTTCACCAGGGCCAGGTCGAGCAGCCACGGATCTCCGGTGCGGTTGTAGAGCCAGTAGATGGAATCCAGGTTGTCGCCGGCGCGCTGCTTCTGCCAGCTTCCGGGCAGAAAATCCTCCAGCGGAACGGTGGTCTGCCAGCGGAAGTACTTCGTGAGGAAGGGGAGCACACGCGGGTCGCCGGTGGCCTCGTACAGCGAGCGCAGGGCAAACATCATGGTCATGTTCGGCCACAGGTCGAGCATGCGGGTGCGCCGGCCGTTGATGCGTTCGCCTTCCAGGTTGCTCCGGCTGCCGAAGTAGCCGTCGGGCCGCTGGGTGGCGATCACCGCATTGAGCCACTGGTTGGCGCGCCGGATGATGGCCGGGTCGTGCAGAATGTAGCCCAGGTCGACGTAGCCGCGCAGCCAGTACGGCACCTCCTCCCAGCCGAATTTTCCCTCGCCCGCCGGGCTGGTCCACTCGTTGCCTTGAAATTTGCAGAACTGGCTGATCTCTTCGAGCTTGCCCGAGAAGCCCTCCGACTCCAGAACCAACTGGCGGCGCAGCCAGCCCTCGGGGCGCACGCTGCCGAGCGGCAGTTTGATGAGCGGGTTGGGCGCCAGCGGCCGGCGATTCCCGGTGTAATAGCGATTGGCGCCCGCGGCCGTGGGTGTCCGCACGGCGCGCACCTCCGCGGCGCGGGGCGGCGTCTGGGCCGCACAGCAGGCGAGGGCCACTGAGGTAAGGACGGCGATTCTTTCGATGAAGCGCATCGGCAATCTCATTATCGTCCCGGCGGGGCCTGCGGCGCATGGGGAGGGGAGTTGAGGAGGGAATGGTTTGACGCGGAGACGCGGAGACAAGAGACGGGCGCGCTGATGAACGCGCGGCGCGCGGGCCGATGCAGTCGTGGTTCTCAGTGGCCTGGTAGCCGACACGGGAACCAAGGAATCCTGAACCAGCGCAGTTCAACAGCGGCCCACTTGGAAGCCGGACACCGAACGGTGTCCCATCCCAGGTATCCAAGGTAGGACCGTATACCGTAGTTAGTGCGAGTACGCGGTCTGTGCGAGGGCTGGTAACGGCCATCCCTACCGCGACGGGCGAACCGGATCCCGCGGCCGGGGCCTGCAACCAGCTTCGCGGTGGGGCGTTAATTCAACTCTCTCACCCAGATGTTTCGAAAGCTCACGGGTTCACTCGGATCGGGATGCGCCTGCAACTTAATGGGAGCGGAATCAAACTTCTTATAAAATGGCTTGCCGATGAATAGCGTCTCACCCTTCAATTCGAAATGGTTCTGGACGAGCACGCCGTTGAAAAATACCGTCGCGTACGCGGGAGACGCAAGAGAGCCATCCGCATTAAAGACCGGCGCCATCCAGACCACCTCGTAGCTCTGCCACTCGCCCGGCTTTCGGGCGGGGTTGACCAGTGGAATCCCCTGCTTATAGATGCTTCCCGCCTGCCCGTTGGAATAGGTCCGGTTATTGTAGGAGTCCAGAATCTGCAGCTCGTAACCGGAATCGCCGCGGCCTGTGGACGCCAGAAATACACCGCTGTTGCCGCGCCCTTGATCGGTTCCGGTGACATTTTCGGGAATTCTCCACTCAATGTGCAACTGGTAATTGTGGAAGAGGCGCTTGGTTTCGATATTGCTCGCGCCGCGCCCCTTTTTTACGGTCATCACGCCATCCTGTACGGTCCAATTGGCGGGCTCTTTGTCGCGGGTGTTCACCCACTCGTCGAGGTTCTTTCCGTCGAACAGAATTATGGCGTCCGAGGGCGGAGCGGAATCGACAGCACCGGGGGTGACGACTTTAGGCACGGGTTCCCAGACTTCCGTGTCCTGCGGTCTGGCGCCGCCTTTCCGGCCGCGGCCCTGGCCCGCGGGTGGCTGCTGCGCCAAAATGGCCGGCGGCCAGGCTGTCAATATCACGACTGCGCAGCAGATTGAAGTGATCAAGCGTGTGGGGAATGAAAAAGGGCTCATCGGATCTCCGGTCCCCCTATTATCTCAGTCGACAGAGGCCGCCGGGCAGGCGTTACGTCCGGGCGCGCCCATGACCATTCAAGGCTGCAGAAATACAGCCTGCTTCTGCTCACTCGGGCCAGCCGCGGGGTCCGATCCCGTCGATCACGGCTCCGTTGGCTGTTGATCCGCGCGGAAAAATAAGCAGGCGGGCGAACCGAATCACGCGGTCGGGCGGGCGTGGCCGACTTGGTGGCTCTAGCCGGTGCACCACGGTGGCTTCGTCCCGGAGCCATTCAGGCGGGCGGTTGGCCGTGGGACAGGGTGCCTGCGCGACGTGCTCGCCGCCGATCCGGCGGCGGATATCGGCAACGCCCAGGCGCTTCCGCACTCCGCGATTTTGGGCTGTACCCTTGGCTACGGGAATGGCCTGTGACATGATAACCGCTGGAGGATCGGCTGATTCCATGAAGCCATGGATCCCTTGGACTGTCTCGGCGGGCGCGCTCGCCTTCCTCGTATTTACCCTGGCGCAGACGCCGCCTCAGCGAGCGGTGCCCTCCCCGGCCGGTGCCGCTCCGGCGCCACGCACTGCCATCCGCATCCTGTTCGGCGAAAAGCAGGAACGCGAGACGGATTATTCCGGCAGCCTCGAGCTAAGCGAAGGGCGGGTCACCGGGTTGATCCCGTGGCGTTTTTTCGGCACCGACGAGATCCAGAACGGCAATGCCTGGACTCTGGTGACGCGCCGGTCGGCCATGGAAGACCAGCCCGACCAACCGCGGCCGATCGCCACCGCGGGGAACAGTTTGAATATCGTGCCGAAGGCCGTCTCCGCGGTGATCGACGCGCCTCCCAGTGCGACCGCTACTCTCCGCACGCGCCGCGGCTCATGGCAGTTCCGCCTGGCGGATCTGAGCGCGGGGCGCCCGCTGTATTTCGAAGATGGCGATGTGGTGGTGCAGGCGGTGCCTGCTCCGGGCCGGATTTCGCCCGAGACGCCGCGCAACGCCACCGCCGATCACGATTATCCTTCGCTGACGATTGCGAGCAATGGGACCGCCTGGGCCGCCTGGCAGGTTTACGAAAACGGCGGCGACCGTGTGCTCGCCGCAAGGTCCACCGCCAACGGCTGGTCGGCGCCGGAATTTCTCACCGAGCCCGGCCAGGATGTTTTCCATACCGCCATCGCCGAAGATGCCCGCGGACGGATGTGGGTGGTCTGGTCGCAGAGGGATGGCGAAAACTGGGACCTGGTGGCCCGCTTTCACGATGGCGCCACCTGGAGCGCGCCGCGCAAGCTGACCAACGGCAATCGCCCGAACATCTTCCATAAGCTGGTGCGCACGCCGGATGGCACTCTGCACCTGGTGTGGGTCGGCTATCAAAACGCGCAATCGCATGTGCTGTGGAGCAAACTCACCGGCGACACCTGGAGCCCGCCGCAGGAAATCAGCGGAGCGAGCGCCTGGATGCCCGCGGTGGCGGCCGATTCCCACGGCAATTTGTACGTGGCGTGGGACAGCTACCGCACCGGCAACTACGACATTTTTATGCGGCGCATTTCCGCCAATGGGGCGATGGACGCCATTCAGCAGGTCACCAAGTCTTCGCGCTTCCAGGCGCACGCCTCCGTGGCTGTGGATGGACAGGACCGGCTATGGCTGGCATGGGACGAATCCGGCTCAAACTGGGGTAAGGATTTCTCGCGCGACGATACCTGGCGCGGCACCACGCTGTACGCCAACCGTCGGCCGCGGGTGGCGGTGTTCGCGGACGGCCAATGGTCTGAGCCGGTAGCCGATCCGATGGGCGCCGTGCCCAAGCGCTACAACCGTTACGTGGAGGGGCCGCAACTCGCCAGTGACGGCGCGGGACGCATCTGGCTGGCATTGCGCCTGCGCACCTCGACTACCATCAACCGCACGGACTTCTGGTCCAACCTGGGGCGCTGGAACATGGTGCTGACGGCTTACGAGGGCGACCGCTGGCGCGACGCCGTGCAGCTTCCGCAATCGAGCACGCGGCCCGATGGACCGTTCCAACTGGCGCCTTCGGCCGATGGAGTGTGGGCCGTGTGGACCAACGACAACCGCCGCTTTCCGGCCGCGGGCGGGCAGCCGAACCTGCGCTATAACGAGATCGATTTCACGCGTACCACCGGCGGGGACGCGCCACCCGCTTCCGTGCTGATGGCCTTCAGCGAGCCGCCCGCCAATGCGGCGTTTATTCATCCGCATGAGGCCGACGACGTGCGCCAGATCCGCGGCTACCGCGCGCAAATCGGCGGCAGCCAGTTGCGGATTCTGCGCGGCGACTTCCACCGCCACACCGAAATCTCGCCGGATGGCGCGGGGGATGGCTCGTTGGCGGATTATTTCCGCTACATGATGGACGCGGCTTCGATGGACACCGGAATCGTCTCCGATCACAACGCCGGGGGCGAGGAATATACCTGGTGGCGCACCGAGAAGGCTATCGACCTGTTCCACATTCCCGGCGGTTACACCCCGCTGTTCGGGTACGAGCGCAGCGTGCCTTATCCCAACGGACATCGCAACGTGGTGTTCGCGCAGCGCGGCGTACACGTGCTGCCGATTTCGCCCGCGGAAAACCAGAACCGCGTGAACAGCGGGTCGGTGCTGTACCCGTACTTGAAACAGAATCGCGGGATTTGCATGCCGCACTCGCTAGCCACGGACCAGGGGACGGATTACCGCGACAACGATCCGGAAGTGGAGCCGCTGGTGGAGATCTATCAGGGCTACCACGCCAATTACGAATACGCAGGCGCGCCGCGCGCCGAGACGCCCGATTACAATGTGGCGACGCACGGCGCGTACCGCCCGTTGGGGTTCTACTGGAACGCCCTGGCGAAGGGATTGAAGCTGGGAACCGAATCGAGTTCCGACCACATTTCCACCCACTCCTCGTACACCATGATCTACACGCCCACCACGGTGCGGCGCGACATTGTGGAGAGCATGCGCAAGCGCCATGCCTACGGCGCGACCGACAACATCGTGCTGGATTTCCGGGCGCGCGACCGTAAGGGCGGCGAATGGATGATGGGCGATGCATTCGAGATTTCGGAAGCGCCCGTGCTGCACGTGCACGTGCTGGGAACCGGCACCATCGCGAGCGTCGAGATCATCAAGGACGGCAAGTTCATCTATCAGACCCAGCCCAACGCTTCCGCCGTGGAGTTCGATTATGGCGATGCGGCGTCATCGGCGGGCGAAAGCTGGTATTACGTGCGGGTGATCCAGGCGGACCGGCAGATGGCGTGGTCCAGCCCGATCTGGGTGACGCGGAAGTAGGAAGCGGCGAAGGCCGCGATTTGAGGTCTTTTGCTTGCTAAGATCACGTTGGCGCGGTCCTGGCGACTTTCCGAGGCAACTTCGGAGCAACGCGCACGATTCGAGATCATCGGCGGAGCCTACGGATCTGGTGTGAGGCACCTCGCATGGGGTCAGATAGGCAGCAACCTCTCCTTGAGCCGATAGATCAACGCCGGTGCCTTCCCCGGGATGCTGGCGTAGCCTGGGAAACCTCCCCATTCGAAAGCCAGCCGAAGGTAATCGACGAAATGGAGGCCATGAGCTTCATTTTCAACCACGGCGTCGAGGGTCGCACTTGGCAACGTCGCAACATACTGAGGCCGTTCGTCATCAATGCCTGCCTTCACGCCGGGTGGAGGCGAAATCGGCATCTGAAACGGCGGCCGCACTTTAGCGCCCACATGGTCCACTCGCCAAGCCTCGACGGCATCAGCCACACATTTGAGCGGAGCTACAAATAGCGGATCACACTCAATGCCGGGCGGAGCCAGCTCGGGGTGGCTCCCTACCAAATTCACACCTCCGACGGTTGAATACCAGGCCCTGAGTGACAATGGCAGATCGCCTGCCGGGGAAGTTATTTTCCGGAGCCAGCTTCGCGGTACCCACTGGGGTGGGACGAGTGGCCGGACAATTCCCAGCAGATGCTCATGAAATGAGCGGGCAGTTTCCATGGCCTGTGGGAGTCGGCGTTGACGGTCGGCGAGTAACTGCTCCGGCAGCTTCAGTGGTAACTGCATGCTGGCAACGAGAAGGTGCGAATTTTGATCATGTGCCTCGAGCCATTCCTGCGTTTGCTGTGATTTTCGCCAGTAGGGCGAGTACACGGTGGGGTGAAATTCGTATCCTTCGGCCTCCAAAGCGCCTACCAGGATTTCGATGTTGGTCTTCGCTCGATGCATGGTTTCGTGACACACGGCCAATGCGTCGGCGGCAACCGGGTCCAGCCAGATGGCGTCACCCATTGCCGCCAGTTCCGTCCATGCTTCACGGAAGTCTCCAGCTACGTATCGTTCGTAAAGCGGCAACGAGCCGGCAGCCTCGCGCAACGTCTGAATCCGCACTGAGTGCTCGAGCTTGACAGGCCATAGATGGGTGATCCATTCCGAACGTCGTTCTGGTTCAACCATTGAGATCTCCCTTATTAGTGCCCGTGCCCGTACGACGCGCCTCCGGTATCCGCGCCGTTGGCAAGGCGGTCCCAACCTCTGGCGATGGCTTCCACAACCCTATGACCGTGAAGAAACCGGGCGATGCTTCGGGGGGGCCGTGGTCAAAGAGAATGAGCATCAGCGGTTGTCGGTGCATGCGCCGGAGCCGGGGGCGTAGTCTCTAGGCTCTTTGCGGCCAATCGCGTTCGACGTGTAGGTGAGTTCAATATCGTACTAGTGCTCAAGCGCGGCAAGCGCCTTCCCCGACAGGGGCGCAATTCGTCCAGCCGCTCTTTCGTTGCGGCGATTGAGGCTAGGATCTCGTCCATGATGCCTCATTGATAGCATGCCGGGGCCGGTTGCCCAAAGCCCTGAAACCCGCATCGTTAATGGGGCGCCAAGCGTTGCGCGGAATCCCGAATATTACCGCTTTTCGGGACGGCTTCTTGGACCACTTGGCCGCTGTCCCCCGGCCGCCCTCCGGATACAATATGTCTTCGGGAGGGGAGTGGGTTTGCTTTGGAGAGAATCACCGTAGCCTGCCGGCGCTAGCCGGTCCCGCTACTTTCCGCCGTTCCCGCGCTCGATGATCGACAGATCCACGTTTCCGTTGGGATCCACAATCAGCTTGCGGATCTTCGGCAGGATCTGCTCCATGGCCTCGATGTAGAGCCTGCCGGCGGTGACCTGCGGCGCCTTGGCGTACTCGGCGGCGACGGCGGTGAAGCGGTCGGCCTCGCCGGCGGCATCGTTGACCGCCGAAATGTGGTAGGCTTCGGCGGCTTCCATGTTTTGCATGGCTTCGCCGCGAGCGCGCGGCAAAAGGTCGTTGGCGTAACTTTGCGCTTCGCTGACGATACGGGCGGTATCGGCGCGCGCGCTGGCCACGTCGCGAAAGGCATCGGCGGCTTCGGGCGGCGCGGTCACGGTCTCGATGCTCACCGAGGCCAGGTCCACGCCGGCCGAGTAGTCATCCAGCCGCCGCTGGGCGGCTCCGCGCACGGCGTCCTGGATGGCCAGCTTCTCGGTGGTGAGAACGGCATCCACACCGGTGCGCGCGATGCGGCGGGTGAGCTCGGATTCGACCGCGGCTTTGGCGGTCTGCGCCGGGTCTTCGCTCCGAAACAGATAGTCCGCCGGCACACCCACGGAGTACTGCACCACCACGCGCATCTGGATGATGTTCTGGTCGCCGGTGAGAAATTGCGAAGCCAGCGGCTGGGTGCGTCCGAGCACCAGGTCGGCAGCCTCTCCCCCGATCACCAGGCGCTGCAGCTGCCGCACCTTCAGCTTCCAGACGCGCTCGATGGGCCACGGCAGGGCGTAATGCACGCCGGGGTACACGCGCGGCTCGACCACTGCGCCGAATCGCGTAACCACTGCCTGGCGGTCGGTCTGGACCAGGTACACGCCGGAGAGGACCCAAAGCGCCAGGCAGGCGGCGGCGACCTGCCGCGGCCGGCCGCCCCGCTGCCACCACGGCGCCAGTTCCGCGGGGGCTTCGGGCGCGGTTACTTCCGGTTTGGCCACGGTCCCGGTCACTTGGCGCCTGCTTCTCCGTGCACCAGGATTTTCAATAGTTCGGAATCGGAGCTGAGAATGGCGGTGGTCTTATCGTCCAACACCTTCTTATACGCCTCCAGCGTGCGCAGCAGCTTGTAGAATTGCGGATTCTTCGAGTACGCCTGCCCGTAAATGCGGGTGGATTCGGCGTCGCCCTCGCCGCGAATCTTTTCCGCCTCCTTGTAGGCCGCGGAGAGGATCTCGGTTTTCTGCCGGTCGGCATCGGCACGGATCCCGAGGGCCTGCTCCTCGCCTTCGGCGCGATACTGGCGGGCGATGCGCTCGCGTTCGGCGCGCATGCGGGCGTACACGCTTTGCTTGTTCTGCTCTGGCAGATTCAGCCGGCTGATGCGCACGTCGGCCACCTGAATCCCGTACTGCGCCAGAGCGGCCCGGTCGGTGAGCGCGGCGAGGTTATCCATCAACTCCGTGGTTTGCGCTTTGGCGGCATCCGGCGTGACCAGCGAATCCAGGTCGTGATCGCCGAGGGCCGCCGAAAGCCCCGACCAGACGATATCGTGCAGGCGCATCTCAGCCGCCACCGGATCGCCCACGCTCTGGACGAAGCGGTTGGGGTCATGGATGCGCCACGCCACGTAGCTGTCCACGACGATATTTTTTTTGTCGCGGGTGAGGAATTCGGAGGGGCGCGGGCTGTAGATGCGCAGGCGGCGGTCGAAAAAAGTGGCGGTCTGGAATGCCCACTTGGGGTGGAGGCCGGGGTCGGTCACGGTGTAGAGCGGGCGGCCGAACTGGGTGATCAGCGCGAATTCGGTCTCGCTGACGGCAAAGAATGTCCGCCACAACAGCACCACGGCCGTCAGGATCAGCGCTCCTGCGAGATATTTTCTGTCGCGCATCGTTTAGTGTTCCTCCTGAGGCTTGGCCGGTGTTTCGGTGAATACGGGATTCAGCGGCGAGCCGCCGATTTCGATGCCGCCATCGATCCAGTAAAGCTGCCGCCGCGCTTTGGTGCTGTCGAGAATCAGCTTGCGTTTTCCCGCCAGCACCTGTTCGATGGTTTCCAGGTACAGGCGCGTTTCGGTAGGGCCGGGCGCTACGCGGAACGCGGACTCGCGCAGGTCGAAGCGGCCGGCATCGCCGTCGGCGCGGTTCACGCGCTCCACTGCATATCCACCCGCCTGGGTCACGCCGGCCACGGCCTGCCCGTGCGCCAGGGCCACTTGCTCGTTGCGGTAGCCTTCGGCTTCGTTCACCAGGCGGCTCCGCTCTTCGAAGGCATCGGAGACCTGGCGGAAGGCTTCGACCACCTCGAGCGACGGATGCACATCTTCCAGCCGCACGCTCAGCACGCGCACCCCGGCGCCGTAGCGATCGAGGCGCGCCTGCAGGTCGCGCTTCACACGCTGCTCCACGGCGGTGCGTCCGGTCGTGAGCACGTCATCGAGGGAGGCGGTAGTCACGACCGACTGCATGGCCGATTCGGCAGCCGCGCGGACGGTCGCATCGCCATCCAACTGGTTGAAGGCGAAATCGTCCGGGCGCGAAAGATCGTAGTGCACCACGGCGTTCAGCTCGATCATGTTCTGGTCGCCGGTCAGCATCAGCGACTCTTCCGGCTTGCGCTGAAACCGTCCGGAGCGGTGCTGCACGTTCCATTCGTAGGCGGCCGGTTCGGCATCGGGAGTAGCGGCATTCGAGCGAAAGCCGAGTTCCACCGTGCGGACGCGGCGGGCTTGAATGCGGGTGAGCTGGTCAATCGGCCACGGCAGCTTGTAGTGGATTCCAGGCGCGGCGTACGGCAGCAGCTTGCGGCCGAAGCGCTGCACGATGCCGGTCTCTTCGGGCGGAATCGTGTAGATGCCATTCAGCACCAAGGCCGCGGCCGCGGCGGCCAGCGCCGGCCGCCTGAGACGCCGCAGCCGCTCTGGCGTCACCCACACGCCCGCCCGCGCGGCGATGTTTCGCCACAGCCGACCGGCGTAATCTTTGCCCTCGCCCGCGCGCAGCAGGCGCAGCGAATTCAACATTACGAAGAACGAGGAAAGCTGGTGCGTGAGCGCTGCGCCGATGGGACCGAGCGTCCCGCTGGCCGCCAGCAGCACCGCCGTCAGGTTCACCAGGCCCGCGAACAGAATGATGTTCTGCCACGCCGTGGCCACCGCGCGCCGGCCTGTGGTGAAGAGAAGCGGCAAGTTTTCGAGCGAGTGCGGAAGGTAGACCACATCGGCGGCTTCGGCGGCGATATCGCTGGCGCCGGCCACGGCGATTCCCACGCTGGCTGCCGCCAGGGCCGGAGCGTCGTTGATCCCGTCGCCGGCCATGGCCACGGATTGCCCGCCGGCCATCCACTCGCGGATGCGGTCGAGCTTTTCTTCGGGAAGCAGATCGGCCGCTACGTCGTCGATGCCGGCTTCGCGGGCAATGGCTTCGGCCGCGCGCCGCCGGTCGCCTGTGAGCATCGCCAGGTGGCCGATGCCCATGGCGCGCAGCGCGGCGGTACAGGCCGGCATGCCTTCGCGAATGCGGTCGCGCAGCAGCACCGCGCCAACTATGCGGCGGCCCTCGGAAAACCACACCGCGGTGGCGCCCAGAGCGTCGGCTTCGGCGGCGATGGCGGCGGAAGGGGGATCGCTCTCTTCGGAGACGAACGCGGCGTTGCCGGCCCGCACGGTACCGGCTGCGGTTCGTGCCTCCACGCCGCGGCCCGGCCGGACGGTTGCGCCATCCACTCGCGGGAGCGTCAATCCGCGGCGTTGCGCTTCTTCCACGATGATGCGGGCCAGCGGATGATCGGACGCGCGTTCGATAGCCGCGGCGAGCGCCAGCAGCTCATCTTCGCTTCGCCCGCTGGGCACCACGCGGACAATTTCGAAGCGGCCTTCGGTGATGGTGCCGGTCTTATCGAAGACCACCGTATCCACCTTCGCCGCGAGCTGCAGGATGGGCGCGCCGCGCACCAGAATACCGCGGCGGGCCAGGCCGCCGATTGCTGCGACCATGGCGGTGGGCGTGGCCAGAATCAGGGCGCACGGGCAAGCCACGATCAGCACCGCCACCGTGCGCATCCAATCGGCGGTGAAGTAATAGGTGAGGGCCGCGGCCAGCAGCAGAGCCGGCAGGAAATATTGCGCCGCGCGATCGGCCAACCGCTCCACCGGCGCGCGCCGCTCCTGGGCCTCCTGAACCAATTTCACCACCCGGGCCAGGGTCGTGTCGCTGCCGGCGCGGGTAACCTGGACTTCCAGAAGCCCCGCTCCGTTCAGCGAGCCTGAGAAGACTTCGTCGCCGGCGTCTTTTTCGCGCGGCAGCGGCTCGCCCGTGATGGAGCTTTCGTCGATAGCCGAGGCGCCGGAGACGATGGCGCCATCGGCCGCCACGCGCTCGCCGGCCCGCACCAGAATCCGGTCGCCCGGCACCAGCGAATCGGCGGGAACGTCCTCTTCGCGCCCATCGCGGAGCCGGCGCGCACGCTGGGGAATCCGTTCGATGAGGCGGTGGATGGCGGCCTGCGTGCGCCCGGCGGCGTACGATTCCAGGCCCTCGCCGACAAGCACGATAAACATGGCTTCCGCCGCCGCCAGGTATTGCCCCACCGCCAGCGCCGCAATCACCGCGACGCACAGGGCGATATCGGCCGAAATGCGCTTCTCCAGGAGCGCCGAAATGGAGTTGTAGAAGGTCTTGTATCCCGCCAGCAGGGTAATGGGAATCGCCGTGTCGATGCCCCATATGGTCCGCAGAATGCCCAGCCAGTTCAGCAGCAGAAGCACGCCGACGAATCCGGCGAAGGTGTAATAGCGGATGCGCTCGCGGCGGTCTTCATCCATGGTTAGTGACCTGGGGTATAAGTGATCCACATCGGCGATACCCAGACGATCTGCCCGTCTTCCTGCTCGCCGCGCACGTAATAGTAACTCTTCTTACCCGGAGTGGGCGAGTTATCCACCCAGGAGAACTGCACCTCCGCGGAACCCGGCTGGGTGGAGTAGACATACGCGTTGTCTTTGACCACCTGCACCTTGGCGAACCTGGCCGTGCCGGTGAGCTTCACCTGCAAGGCCGGCAGCGAGGCGGTTTGGAAGACATCGCCCATCATGTGGCTTCCGCTGCGCACGTCGGCCAGAATATTGTCGGTGGAGGCGTACACGTGCCGCTGCTTGAACCCCTCCAGAACGCCCTCGCGGGTGCGCTCTCTCACGTAGATGTTGCAGTAACTGATGTGCGTGGAGATATGATCCGAGCTGGCCTCGAAGCCGAGCATGTATCCCTTTTCGAGCGCCAGGTTGACGAAGCCTTTGGGCCGCCACCCGCCGATGGAATCGTGTTCCGAATGCGCGCGCGGCCCATCGGGAATCTCGTAATTCTGGCGGTCGCCCTGGTAGATTTCGACCACCGGCTCCACGCCCGGATCGTTATCCCGCCAGTCGGTGCCCATGTTGGTGGCGCTGGTGTGCGAGCCGACGACGCCCGTCGAAGTATTTGAGGTAGGCGTAGAGCATCTGCGTATCGGGCGCGTGGCCGGGCGCGTCCTGCGCCGAAAGCGGCAGGCGCGGCAGGACGCGGATGCCGCGCTGGGCGAAGATCACGTTGCGATGGCCCTCCGGATAGGCCACGCTGCGCTCGTAGCGAACATGGGAACGAAGACTGCCCGGCGTATAAAACATGTCGGTGAACTTCTGTGTCGATCCACCAGGTGTATTCGCGGCCGCCGCCGTTGTCGTGATCGCAGCAGCCCACCCAATCGAGCGAGCCGGCATCGAGAATGTAGCGCCACTGGTCGAGCAGGGTGCCGTCGTTGCCGCCATCCATCGAGATTTCGCTGTGGCGGTGGAATTCGCCGCGCACAATCTGCAGGGCCGCGGGGGCGGGGCTGCGGTACGTGCGCAGCCTTGCGATGGCCGCGGTCTCCGCGTGGAAATCGGGGGCCGTTCCCTGTGGCGCCGGCCGCCGGTTTCAATGCCATGCTGACCGCAGCGGGAGCGAGCGCAATCCGCGATGCCCAAAGGTCATTGTTGAGCACATCGCGTTGGTTGGCTGGATGAAACTGCCGCCTGCCATCCGCCGAGCCGATGGCGAGCATCGCGCCATTGCCCACCGGAACCAGGGCGGGCCGATTATCGAGCAGGTTGTCGGTGTGGTGCAGATAAATCGCCGGACTCCACCGCGAGCCATCGAAGGAGACCAGGTGTTCGGTCCACACCGTGCCCACGGAATCCCACCACACCGGCTGCGCGCTGCGGAATGCCAGCCACAGGCGGCCGGAATTGTCGATGGCCAGCCGCGGGTAATTGTTGCGGGCGGCGGTGGCGTTGGCCGCCGACTGTGACGGGCGCCGCTGCTCGGCCCGCGAGGGGTTGGGATCGAACTGTTCGGCTTCATTCTGCACGCCCGGCCGGTCTACGCGCGGGCTGGGGATGCCGGGTAGAACCGCGCCGAGCGATGCCTGCGTCTCCACGCGCGTGCCATTCGGTTCGATGGCCACCAGGCGGATCACGCGCCCCTGGTAGAGCGCGATGCCCTGCGTGTCGTAGGCGCCGAAATCCTTGCCCCAGGCGCGCGCCGCCCTCTTCGTAGGCTACCCAGAGCCGCCCGGCGGCATCGTAGGCGATGCGAAGGATACGCCTCATACCGCGGGCGTTGCAGCGACCGCCGCTTCCACGCCCCACGCGCCCGATGAAGCCGCGGTTCGCATAAAAACGTCGTAGTTGCCGTTGCGGTAGGAGTCCCAGGCGACCGTCACGCGCCCATCTTTGGAGGCGGCGATGGCGGGATTCCACTCGTTGCCCGCGGATTCGGAAACCTTCACCGGCGCGCCGAAACCGAGGCCATTTTGTACAGCCGCATAAATGGCCGCGCGCCCGTTGCGCCAGCCTTGCCACGCCACCCAGACATTGCCTTTCGAATCGGTGGCGGCGACCGCTTCGATATCCGAACCGGCGGCCCTGGTAATCTGCACCTCGCGCCCCGGCCGCCCGTTGATGACCGGGCGCGCATACAAATCGAAGTTGCCGCCGCGATTCTGCGACCAGAACACCCACACGCGCTCCTGCCCGTCGATAGCGGTGGCTGTGCGGTACAGATCCAGGCCAGCCGTGGTGATCTCGATCGGCGGGCCGATAGACGCGGAGGGAACCGCGCCGGAGATCTTTCGCAACACAATCTGATCGCCGCCGGTGGCCTGTTTGAGAGGCGCGAAATCGGTGACCGGCGTGGTGCGCGGGGCGCGCAGTTCCTCGTAGTTGGGGCTGTGATGAAACGCCACGCAGGCCACCCAGACGTTGCCCGCGCGGTCGGCCGCGGCGGAGGGGAAGTCCTCCTCGGCAGGCGTATCCGTGAGGCGTTGTGAGGGCGGAATGCGATCGGCAAGCACGCGGCCGCCCAGCCTGGCCGCCCACTGGCCGTACGACAACTCATCCACGCGGAGATCGAAATTGCCCAGCGCGGTGGTCACATGCAGGGTGGCGCCATTCGCGCCGGCGAGGTTCACCACGACCCCATTGGCTACCACCGGCGAATTAGCCGCGCCGCCGAAACGCCGCATCGGATGCGTCGAGATGCGCCAGGAGTCGCCCGAAATGGCGTCGGTCCCTTCGAACCGCCACGGCTCAATGGAAACGATGCGGGCGCCCTGCGCTTCCACGCGGCCATCCCAGCGGGTGGCTTCGGTGTCGGTGTTTCCCAGAAGAATGCGAACGCTCGCCGGTGTCTGCGCGCCGGCGGAGGCGGCAATGAGCAACGCAACCCACAGCCTGCACCAATTCATGAGGTCCTCCTTGGGGAAGATCATACACGATTCGGCGCTGCGGCTCACCCGTGGCCGCCGCCGCGCTATTCCACGGGCGTGCCATAAGGCACCAGCGTCTTCACCCGCTCGGCGCCATCCACGCGCGCGATTTTCCAGGCGCGCCCGGTTTTTTCGAGGTACAGGTTCTGCACCTCGTTGCGGTCCTGATACACATATTCGATGCGCACCCTGCACTCGCGTTCGCTGAGTCTCTCGGGCTGATTGACGGCGACCCCCTTGATGGCAGCATTGGAGTTGCGCAGGTAGCTGGCGAATCCCCCGGCGCCGGACTCGCGCACGGAAACTTCCAGGGCGGAACGCATCGAGCCGGTGTAACAGCCTAGATAGGACTGAACGTCGCCCTGCCGCGCCGCATCGAGCATGGCATAAATCGGATCCTGCGGTGAGGGCTGCGCCGTAGTGAGCGGCGGCGGGGCGCGCCGCCAGACGTTCTTTACCGCCAGCGCGGATGCTCCGGCCAGAGCCAGCACCACGATTGTGACCACCTGACGAAAGCGCTCCTGACCCATAGGACCAAACCACCGCACCCTACAGCATACTTCGAATGCCCGTGCTTACCCGGCCGTCGCCGCCAGTTCTGGTCCGGCAACGGCAAGAGCCCGGAACGTCACGGCAGAAAAGGTATTTGCGATCACACGGCGCGCAAGTCTGATTCCGCGGCAGCATCAGGTCCTGGCGCTGGTGCTTACCAGCCTCTTGAAAAAGCAGATCGCTGGCGCACCGCGGCCGAGGTTCAATCGAGTCGCGGAAACCTGCGCTGCGTTTCCCTGGGCCACTCTTCCGCTAAAGAGTGGGGGTGAGGTCGTAATCAGAAACCTCATCGCGAACTGCACGGACCCGTCTGGACGGATTCCGGTGCGAAGGCCCGGCGTGCAAGCAGGTCCCGTGGTGGCATGGCGCGTAGTGCGCAGCCGGCTCGCCCCGATGAAGGAAGTGGCCGGCCTCGCCCTCGCCCCGCCGGCCACTAAATAGCCCGAAGCGCCCTCATTAACAATCCTCCGGCAGAGCCGGAGGCTTTTCGGTTGCTGGCCCCTCAAAGGGACCTGATCGCAACCGCTCAAAACCACGTGTGCCGCCCGCGCAGTGCCGATCGTCGCGTGCCGTCTCCGGGCGCAACGGAAGGCATATTGCCGGAAACGTCAAACTTCTACTGCCTCCCCGGCAGAGCCGGGGGTCCCCGGCAGAGCCGGGGGATCTCCCGACTGATTAGAAGTACAGCTTGAGGGCCAGTTGCAACTGGCGTGGAGTGTTGAGCTGGCTTCCCGCGCCCGTCAGCACGCCGAATTGCGCGTTTTGCAGTTGCGTACTTCCGGTGCCGAAGCGAACGCGGTTGAAGGTGTTGAAGGCCTCCGCGCGGAATTCCATGCGGATCTTCTCGTGAATCGGGAAGGTGCGCGCCAGGGAATTGTTCTCGTTGAGGTTCGGGAACAGCCGCAGCTTGGGGTTGTAGCGGGTATCGTTGCCGAGGAAATCGAGATTGGTGCCGCTGCCCTGACTCGGGAAGGGACCGGTCCCGTACGGCACGAAGAAGTTATCTTTCCCAGGATTGAAGCCGCCCGGGTAGCTCGGCTGCCAGCCGGTGTAGGACGTGACATAGGGCGGCACGCGTCCCGCCACGCCGCTGGCGTAGATCGGGAGAGTATACGAGGTGCTGATCGCCACCGGCGTGCCGCTATCGTAGACGTTGATGCTGGCCACACGCCAGCCGCCGACAATCCAGGCCGCCGGCCCGTGGTTTACCAACTGGTGGCCTTTGCCGAACGGCAGCTCGTAGACGCCCGCAAACTTGAAATCGTGCGTCACGTCATACGCGCCGATCGATTTCTCCAGAGCGCGGTCGAACTGGTCGGCGGCGTATCCCTCGCCCCACGCCGAATCGGCGTCCGTCAGGATCTTGGAAAACACATAGGACGTCTGGAAGGTGAGTCCCGACGCGACGCGCTTGTTGAACTTGACGATCAGGGCATGATAGGTGGAATGGCCGCCATGATCGCCCTCGCCCGCATAAGTGTCGATGTAGGTGTACTGGGGGTATGGCCGCAAGGCCTGCGCTACCGTGGCACGGCTGCCCCACAAACTGTTGAAGGTTGGGAAGGGAGCGAAAACGCCCACCGAGTTGGCCGTGGCCGATCCCACCAGGCTGTTTAGAACCGTGGTGCTTTGCGCGATGCTTCCCCATTGCGTGAGGTAACTCGGGTTGATCTCGTTATAGTCCAGCAACTCCGCTTGCAGGTGCTCGCCCATCACGCCGTTGTAAGCGACCTCGCCCACCATGGTGGGGCTGAGCTGCCGCTGGAGGGAGAAATTGATGTTGTCGTAAGCCGGAAGCTTGGTGCCCTCGTCGCCCTGGAACCACGCCGTGCTGGTGCCGTTGGCAACCCCCGGGTTGATGAACGGCGGAGCGGTCCATGGCGGCATGCCCCCATCCATGGTGTAAGTCGGCAGGATGCCTGCATCACTGCTGGAGAACGTCTGCGTCAGCGTGAAGCCACTGTTGTGGGTCGATCCGCTCTCCGAAACCAGGGCGCCGTACGAGCGTGCGTACGAGGCTCGAATCACCGTCTTCTGATCCATCGAATAGGCCAGGCCGATGTGGGGGCCAACGCCCTTGGTCCACAGACCGGACAGCGTCTGGGAACCCGCGCAGCCAGTGCAGTTTCCGGCGAAGATCACCGCGCCCGGAACGCCGACCGGATTAGGGGTGGTCGGCGAAAAGTTGCTCCAGCGGCTGTCCAGTCCGGTTGGCGGCAGGTTGATGTCGTACCGCACCCCCAGGTTCAGAACCAGCTTGGGAGTAATGTGCCAGTCGTCTTGAACATAGCCGCCAACATACCAGAAATGCTGGCCAATGAACCGGATCGTATCGATCTGCCCGCTGTCCGCATAACCCAACAGGAAGGAGGCGAAGGCGTTGCCGCCGGCATTCGGATTGGAACCTCCCGGCACGCCCGTTTCCTGGTAGCTGAAGCCTATGCAGCCCGCCTCGCACTGGCGGCCGAAACCGTTGTAATGGTTGATCTGTAACATGCCGCCGAACTTGATGGTGTGCTTCCCCTTCACCATGGTGAGGTCATCGTTGTAACCGTAAACCGTGTTTTCCGAGCCGTTGTCGGCCTGCCCGCCCCAGGTGCTGTAAGTATCGCCCGTTCCGCCTGAGAACAGATTCACCAGGTTGTCGTTGCAGTTGGGCACATTGCCCATACAGAACTTGTTCTGCCAGTTGCCGATGTACTCCTGCGGCGGCTTGTGGTCCTGGGTCCAGTCGTTTCCTCCGGCGTAAAAATTGTTGATTATGTTAGGGGTCATGGTCCAGACCCAACTGAACCGGATCACCCACGTCCCCTGTACCAGATCGTTGTAATTCGAGTAGAGGCCGGGAAGCGTGGGCGGCCCATCGGCGCCGTAGGTCTCGTGTTCGAGGTCGCGCCCGAAATAGCCGGAAATGCGGTGCTTCTGGTTGAAGATATGGTCTATCTTGACGCTCTCCTTGTTCACCGGGTAAACCTGCGTCCCCTGCGTCTCCAGGTAGTTGTTGTTCACGTAGGCAGCGGTCCCCGGAGCCGCGCCATTGTTCGGCGCCAGTTGGCCGCTCGATTGAAACACGCTCAGCGCCTTCAGTGAGGTGGGGCTGAACATGCTCTGGGGAATGACATTGCCGGGAAAGGGTGCGCGTGTGTAGGTTCCGTTCGAATTCGCCACCTGGCTGATGGGATTGTAAATGGGAATCTGTGCCCCTGATGAAGTCACCCAGTTGCTGAAATTGCCCTGATACATTTCGGGCGTCGGAATGGTGAATGCCGTACCGTTGGCGCCGGCGCGGTTGCGGAACCCCTCGTACGAGAAGAAAAAGAAGGTCCGGTCTTTCCCATGATAAATCTTAGGGATCCAGATCGGTCCCCCCACGGTGGCGCCGAAATCGTTTTGCTTATAGATCGAATTGGCGATACCCGCGGTGTTGCTGAAGAAGTTGTTGGCGTCGAAATCGTTGTTGCGCAGAAACTCGTACGCCGAGCCATGGTATTGGTCCCCGCCGGACTTGGATGCGTACGTCAGGTTGCCGCCGCTGGCGTGGCCGTATTCCGCCTTGAATCCGTTGGACTCAGAGGTAAACTGATCGAGTGCCTCCACCGAGGGCGCATTCGAAGTCACCCAGCTTTTCTGGAGCGCGCGGCTGGTGTTGGTGGATATGCCGTCGAGCGAAGTCCCGTAACCCCCCGCCTGCCCGCCGCCGATCATAAAGCCGTCATCGCCCCCCAGGTTCTTGGCATCCGGCGTGAGGGCCGCCAGATCGAAGGGAGTCCTGATCGTTCCGTTCACTTCCAGCGGCAGATCGTTGACCAAGGTGTTTTCTATGGAAGTGGCGGATGTGGCATCCTGCGTCTGCAACTGAACCGCCGTGGCCGCGACTTCCACGGTTTGCCGGGATTCGCCCAATTCCAGGTTGGCGTCCGCACGCACGCTGGAAGCGGCGTCTACCGTAATGCCGCTCAGCACGAAGGCGCGAAACCCCTGCTTTTCCACCCGTACGTTGTACACGCCCACGGGTATGCCCGGCATGGCGTAATCTCCGGACGCGTTGCTGGTGGCGTTCAGGGTCACGTTGGTGGCCACATTCGTGACTCGGATATTGGCGCCCGGCACTACCGCTCCCGTGGCATCGCGAACCGTACCGCTGATGGTTCCGCGCTCAGACTGTGCCAGGAGCAAAAACGTGCCGGCTAAGAAGGTGAAGAGCAGGACTGCAGAGCGAACTTTGAGACTCGACATAGAGACCCCCGGGCCGCCTGGAAGGCGCGCAAAGATACACACCAGCGCCCACTAGGTGCGGTATGCATGAACTTTATTCACTTACTGCCAGAAAGTCAATCCTTTTTTTACTGCCAGCACACAGCCCGGCGGACGAACCCGGATTTCACGGTTAATTTCACGGTGTATTCGGATGTTTGACGCCTGTTTAGCGTTCTCAAATGCCACAGGAATCAACTATCATCGTCAGAGATGCAAGTTACGGATGGGACGCAGGCGCCGTCCGCCGGGCCGCCCGGTGTGCCCGTCCGCCCCTGTCAAACCGCCACGCAACCTGCGTAAATCGGATTTGAGTGTGGCAGAATAGTTGGCGGAATCGTGGAATACCGCAGTAGACAGAGAGGAGAAAATGGCAATGAAAAGCAATGCAAGAATCGGCCGCCGGGATCTGTTCAAGACCTCCGCCGGCATCATAGGCGGCGCGCTCCTGTCGCGGGAAGCCGCGGCCGAACAGCCGGCCCAACAGAATGTCAATACCCACTCGACCCCGTCGGCGCTCAAAATCACCGACCTCCGCGTAGCCGTGGTGACCAAGCCCGGGCCGAGCCCCTGCCCCCTCGTCCGCATCGACACCAACCAGGGCGTCTACGGCCTGGGCGAGGTCCGCGATGGCGCCAGCCCCACCTACGCGCTCTTTTTGAAGAGCCGCCTGTTGAATGAGAACCCCCTCAACATCACCTTTCTGTTCCAGAAAATCAAACAGTTCGGCTACAACGGGCGCCAGGCCGGCGGCGTGGTGGCGGTGGAAGAGGCCCTTTGGGATATCGCCGGCAAAGTGTATAACGTGCCCATCTACCAGATGTTGGGCGGCAAGTTTCGCGACCGCGTTCGGATCTACGCCGATACCACCGAATCGGACGACCCCAAGATCTACGCCCAGCGCATGAAAGACCGCAAGGAAGTAATGGGCCTCACCTGGCTGAAAATGGACCTCGGCATCGAGTTCGTGGCCCGCACCCCCGGCACGGTGACCCGGCCCGCCGAGCAGACCGCCTGGGAGCGCCGCTCCCTGCCGCATCCGTTCGTCGCCACCGAAGTCACCGACAAGGGCATCGATATGCTCTGCACCTATGTCGCCGCCATCCGGGATGCCGTGGGTATGGAGATCCCCCTCTCCATGGACCACCTTGGCCACCTGGGCGTCAACTCCATCATCCGGCTCGGCAAGGCTTACGAAAAATACAACCTTTCCTGGATGGAGGATGTGATTCCGTGGCAGTACACCGACATGCTGGCCCACATCACCGCCGAAAGCCCTACCCCCATCCTCACCGGCGAGGATATTTACCTGAAGGAAGACTTCATCAAGCTGTGCGAGAAGCACGCCGTCAGCAAGATCCATCCGGACATTTCCACTTCCGGCGGCATCCTGGAGACCCACAAGATCGGCGACGCCGCCATGGAACTGGGCGTCCCCATGGCTATGCACTACGCCGGCACGCCTATCGGCGCCATGGCCAGCGTCCACTGCGCCGCCGCCACCGAAAATTTCCTGGCCTGCGAGAACCATTCCCTGGATGTGCCGTGGTGGCAGGACCTCGTGGAAGGCATCGAAAAGCCCATCATCAACAAGGGATTTATCAAGGTCCCGGACAAGCCCGGCCTCGGCGTTACCTTGAATGAGGATCTGGTGCAGCAACACCTGGCTCCGAATACCAAGTTACTTCGCGCCCACCACGGAATGGGACCACGAACGCTCCGGCGACTGGCTGTGGAGCCGCATCCAGGACGAAAAGCGCGAGGCGGCCCGGCTCGGCTGACGCCGCGGGTTGCACGCAGCCGCGGCTTACCGGAATCGTGATGCTGTGAAGCCTTTGCGCCGCGGCGCAGACCGTGGAGGGCACGGTGGCCAATGCCCTTACCGGCGACGGAATCCCCGGCGCGAAGGCGACACTTCTACAGGGCCAGAAGGCCTACGCAACCCTCCGCCGGTCCAGGTGCGCGTGGGCGTGCAGGTGCGATCGAGGGATGATTGTCCGCTCAGCCGGATCTCCGGCCGCCTGATTGACCCGCGCGCGGCGACCTGGTTTCGAAAGCCCGCGTGGAACTTACCACCATCCCCGCTGAATGGACCACGGTGGTGGATGCGAAGGGGAATTTCGAGCTGCCTTCCGTGTTTCCCGGCGAAAGCGATCGCCACATGTTGGCGGCAGCGCCCGCCGGACTGGAAACCGCCCGGCCTGGATCCGGAAACCGGCCTGGCGCGCGCGGAGGAAACGCGGGCGAGACTCTTTTTTTTCTCCCCGGCTCTCCGCGAGCTGAATTTGTGTCCACAAACCGCGGGACATTAACTCTTGTGCTTCTCCGCGTTTTCTCCGCGCCCTCCGCGGCTCCGCGGTGAATCCATGGCCCTCGCCGGGCCCTCACTCCACCCGGTAATTCGGCGCTTCCTTGGTGATGATCACGTCGTGAACATGGCTCTCGCGCTCTTGTGCTTCTCCGCGTTTCCTCCGCGCCCTCCGCGTCTCCGCGGTGAATCCATGGCCCTCACTCCACCCGGTAATTCGGCGCTTCTTTGGTGATGATCACGTCGTGTACATGGCTCTCGCGCTCTTGTGCTTCTCCGCGTTTTCTCCGCGCCCCTCCGCGTCTCCGCGGTGAATCCATGGCCCTCACTCCACCCGGTAATTCGGCGCTTCCTTGGTGATGATCACGTCGTGAACATGGCTCTCGCGCTCTTGTGCTTCTCCGCGTTTTCTCCGCGCCCTCCGCGTCTCCGCGGTGAATCCATGGCCCTCACTCCACCCGGTAATTCGGCGCTTCCTTGGTGATGATCACGTCGTGAACATGGCTCTCGCGCTCTTGTGCTTCTCCGCGTTTTCTCCGCGCCCTCCGCGGCTCCGCGGTGAATCCATGGCCCTCACTCCACCCGGTAATTCGGCGCTTCCTTGGTGATGATCACGTCGTGTACGTGGCTCTCGCGCAGGCCCGCGGGGGAGATCCGCAGGAACCGCGCCTTCTCCTGCAATTCGCCGATGTCGCGCGCCCCGCAGTAGCCCATGCCGGACCGCAGGCCGCCGACCAACTGGTACACCAGGTCGGACAGCGGCCCTTTGGCAGCCACCCGGCCTTCGATTCCCTCGGGCACCAGCTTGGCATTGGGATCCTGCGCGTAGCGGTCGCCGCCCCCGGTGGCCATCGCGCCCATCGACCCCATGCCGCGGTACGTCTTGAACGTGCGGCCCTGAAACAGGATGGTCTCGCCCGGGACTCTCGTCGGTGCCCGCCAGCAGGCTGCCGATCATGACCGTGTCGGCGCCTGCCGCGATCGCCTTGGTGATGTCGCCCGAGTACTTGATGCCGCCATCGGCAATCAGCGGCACTCCGGCCTCCCGCGTCGCGCGCGAGCACTCCGAAATCGCGGTGATCTGCGGCACGCCCGCGCCCGACACCACCCGCGTGGTGCAGATCGACCCCGGCCCGATCCCCACCTTGATGCCATCCACTCCCAGCGAAATCAGCTCGCGGGCGCCTTCATAAGTGGCCACGTTGCCGGTCACCAGTTGCACGTCCGGCAGCTTGCACTTGATGGTCTTCACCGCCTCCATCACCCGCTCGCTATGGCCATGCGCCGTGTCGATGGCCAGCACGTCCACCTTGCGCGCCACCAGTTCCTGGGCGCGCTCCAGGAAATCGCCAGTGGCGCCGATCGCCGCGCCCACCCGCAGGCGCCCCTGCACGTCTTTGGCGGAGTTGGGATACTTCAGCTTTTTCTGAATGTCCTTGACGGTGATCAGGCCCTTGAGCTTGAAGTGATCGTCCACCACCAGCAGCTTTTCCACGCGATGCCGGTGCAGGATGATCTCGGCCTGCTCGAGGGTGGTGCCCACCGGCACCGTGATCAGGTTCTCCTTGGTCATCACCTCCGAAATCGGCAGGTCCAAGCGGGTCTCGAAGCGCAGGTCGCGGTTGGTGAGGATGCCCACCAGGCGCCCTTCCTTGGTCACCGGCACGCCGGAAATGCGGTAGCGGTTCATCAGCCGCTGCGCATCCGCGATAGACTGTTCCGGCCCGATGGTGATGGGGTCCACGATCATGCCGCTCTCACTGCGTTTGACGCGGTCCACTTCTTCGGCCTGGCGCTCCACGGTCATGTTGCGGTGAATGAACCCGATGCCGCCCTGCTGCGCCAGCGCGATGGCCAGGTGCGATTCGGTCACCGTGTCCATGGCGGCCGAGACGATCGGGATGTTCAGGGCGATCTGGCGGGTGAGACAGGTGCGCGTCTCCACCTCGGCGGGCAGTACCTCACTCCAGGCCGGTTCGAGCAAGACATCGTCGAAAGTGAGGCCTTCGGTCAGCACGTCTTGAATCATAGGGTGATTCTTCTCATAATAACGTAGTGCCCCTACAGGCTGTGCGAAGGCATACTACCGGCATCATCCGCAGGATGTTTCCGGAGCGCCCGGATCCCGGCGCGGTGGCGTTCTCGCGGTTCGCCGTGCCGCACCAGTTCAACCCCAACCTCGGCTTCGTGGAGGGGGTAATCGCGGTGGCAGCAGTGTTTGCCCGCATCCTGACGTTGTGCGTCATCTTTGCCGTGTGGGCCGTGTTGAGCCTTCTCGGGTGGGAATGGATTGCCAGTCCGGTCTGGCGGGGCGTCGCCCTGGTCCCCATGCTCCTGGCGCTGCCGCTGGCGCTCGTTCCGCCGATGCTGGCAATTGCGGCTATCGAGCGCTGGTGCCAGCCGCGCCGGCCCTGATTCGCGGCTGCGGACCGCGCGGGGCTTCCCACCCGCACCGTCCCGCAGGGCCATACAGTTTGCCAAGCGGCCCCAGCGCCGTGTTTAATATCTATTGATAACCCGATGATTACACCACTTCTGTTTCTGCTCCTCGCGCATTCCGCGCCTTCCGCTCAGGCCCAGGGCCGAGCCCTCCAGACCCAGACCAACGCGACCGCTCCGGCCGCGCCCCAAGCCGCTCCGCCGGCCATCCCCGGTGGCGGACGCGGGCGCGGCGGCATCGCGGGTCCCGGACCGGCCATCGGAGGCGAAATCGACGAAACTCCGGTGGTCACCCACCACTCCATCACCGTCGAGGGCAAGCCTCTCAACTACACCGCCACGGTTGCGCAAATGCCTCTGAAAAACTCTTCCGGCGACACCGAAGCCCACATCTTCTATATGGCCTACACGCAGGATGGCGTGGAAGACCTGGCCAAGCGGCCGGTCACCTTCTGTTTTAACGGCGGCCCCGGCTCGGCCTCCATGTGGGTGCACATGGGCGGCATGGGACCCCGCAGCCCCAAACTGATGCCCGATGGCAGCATGCCCCCGCCGCCCTATGAATTGAAGGACAACTCCGACACCTGGCTGGATAAGACCGACTTGGTGTTCATCGACCCGGTGGGCACCGGCTACAGCCGCGCCCGCAACCTCGAGGTGGCGCGCCGCATGAACAGCGTGCAGGGCGATATCCAGTCGGTGGGCGAGTTCATCCGCATGTACATCGTGCGCAACAACCGCGAGGTTTCGCCCCTGTTCATCGCCGGCGAAAGCTACGGCACCTTCCGAGCGGCCGGCCTGGGCGGCTACCTGATCGACCGCGGAATCGCCTTCAACGGCATCGTCCTGATCGGCACCACGCTCAACCTCGAAACCATCTGGAGCCGCAGCGACGACCTGGTGTATCAACTGGAGCTGCCCAGCTACGCCGCCGACGCCTACTACCACAAGAAGGTGGCGGCCGATTTGCAGCGCAAGGATCTGAAATCGTTTCTGAAAGAGGTGGAAGCCTTCAGCATGGGCGAATACGCCACCGCGCTGGCCAAGGGCGACGACCTGCCGGCGGCCGAGCGCAAGGCGGTGACCGACAAGCTGGTCCGCTATACGGGAGTTGACGCGCATTACATCGCCGAAAGCAACCTGCGCTGGGACGTGAGCCATTTCGCGCGCCAACTGTTGCGCGACCAGGACCTTTCGATCGGCCGCTATGACGGGCGGTTGACCGCGCCGGCCTCCATGAACACCGGCGAAACCGCCGAATTCGATCCTTCCAGCACCCTGATCACGCCGCCCTTCACGGCCATGTTCACCAACTACATCCGCAAGGAGCTGGGCTACAAAACCGACATGTACTACTACCCGAGCGGCGGCATCCAGCCCTGGAACTACGATGTACAGAACGGCTTTGGCGACACCACCAGCCTCCTGCGCAACGCCATGGCCAAGAACCCCTACATGAAGGTGATGGTGGCAGCCGGTTACTTCGACCTGGCCACCCCCTACTACGCCGTCGAGTACACCTTCAACCACATGGGTCTCAATCCGGCGATGCACAAAAACATCACCTGGGATTTCTACCAGGCCGGTCACATGCTCTACATCGACAGCGACTCGCACGCCAAGCTGAAGCACGACTTCGGCGAGTTTTTATCGAGCGCGCTGCCGAAAGAAGACGTGCGGTAGCCTGATCTCCCGGCGGCATCGAAGGCCCCAAAAACCTGACGCGGAGACGCGGAGGCGCTGAGAAATTCGCGGAGAAGACATTTCGACCTCTCTTGGTTTTTCTCCGCGCTTCCTCCGCTTTCCCTCCGGAAACTCCGCTCCCTCCACGGCCTTGCCTCACCTTGGGTCTTCTCAAGGTTTCCTCCGCGCTTCCTCCGGAAACTCCGCTCCCTCTACGACCTTTCCTTATCTTGGGTCTTCTCCGCGTTTCCTCCGCGTCTCCGCGTCTCCGCGTCGAATGGGCCCCGCCGCTGGCCTGTCGGGCACGCCCGAAGAACGTCGACAGCAGTCGATGCACGTGCTCCGCGGTGAAAACAGCCCCGCCGCCACCTAATTGCCGAACAACCCCTGAAACTCCGCACTGCCCACGAACCCCTGCCCCGGCGTCCCCGGTCCCAGTATCTGAATCCGCGTCGCGTACCCCGCCGCGCCCTGGAACAGGATTCCCGGTCCCCCGCTGTTCGCCACGCCCAGCCAGAACGCCAACCCGCTCGCGTCCGGATTCCGGCTCAGGATCGTGTAGTACAGCATCTGCACATACAGCGCGTTCGAGTGGTCCGGCGCCGTTTGATAACTCCCCGTGTTCTGAAACTCATTGTTCGGCGCGCCCACCGGCGTGTTGCTCGCCGGATACCCGATGATCGTCTGGAAGCACTGGCTCAAACTCACGGCATTGCACGAAGCATCCGCCGAACCCGGCGCACGGCTCAGAAGATTCTCATACAAATTGGTCGCCGAATATCCCGCGCCGGTCAGCAAATTGAATAGCTCCGCGGCCGTCTGCGTGCCGGCACGCAGGCTCGCCACCGCCGCCGTGAACTGCGCGAATGAGGGCGGAGCGCCCGTGCCGGCTTGATACGCCGCCATCACCGCGAAGTCGCTGTTGAAGGATTCGGGGCTGGTCAGGAAATCGTCGGCCATCTGTCCCAGGCCCGCCGCGCCCACTCCGGTCCAGAAGGCAAAGCCGCCCGAATCCGGATCGCGGCCCAGAATCGATTGATACAGTGCCCGCACCTCGCGGTCGCCCACGCTCTCCGGATCGCCGGCTTCGGTGACGGTGAAGGTCTGGCTGCCGCCGCCGGCGTTGGTAACCGTGATGGTGCCCGATTGCAGCGTAGAGTGGGTGTTGCTCAGAGCGGTGTAGGCGAAACTCGCCGCGCCGGCGCTGGCCGCCAGCCACGCCGCCGATGAGGTCGCCGTGAACGCACCGCAGGTCCCCGCCGAAGCGATGATGGGAACGGCCACCGCGATGTCCGGAATGACGCCGTTGGGGTCCGCAACCGAAGTCGTGGCGGTCCCGGCATTGGTCAGCGAGACCGAATTGCTGGAAAGCGTAAACTGGCAGCCCGACGAAGCCCCGGCAAGGAACGACCAGACGGGCGACGATGTGGTGCCGGAGGAGTTCCCCGCGCTGACCGACCAATAATAGGTTGCCCCCGACGTGAGCGCCGGAAGCGCGTACGTGAGCGCCGTCGTCCCGTACGCCACCAGTGCCGGCGGATTGGAGGTGCCGAAATAAACCGCATAGAAGCTGGCGCCCGGCGCGGCGGACCAGGTGAGGAGCGACGGACTAACGGTTGCGCCATTGGCCGGCGATACCAGCACGGGAGCGGGAGGCGGCGGAACAATGATGCTGACGCCCGCGCTCAACGGTTGGGAGACCATTCCGCCAAAGCCGAACACAGCTTGCGAAGTCAGATTGGCGCCCACGGCTTCTGAAGCGGGCACATTGGCGCTCACCGCGAAGCTGGTCTGGCCGGCGAGCACCACCGCGGAAGTGTTGGTGCAGACCAGGGTGAAGGCGTTTTGTGTGCAGGACCAGGCGGGGTCGCCCACCCCGGGAACCGGGGCCACGATCCCCGTGAGGGCGGAGTTCAGCGCTATGGTGACGGTGAGAGGATCGCCGGCCAGCTTGACGCCCCCTGAGGAACCGCCATTGGTGAGCGTCACCGTATAAGTCACCGGCTGGCCCGCCGGCTCCTGAGCGGATGAAGCCGAAAACGCCATCCACATTTCCGCTCCGGGGAATGCCAGCAGATTCTGAGAGACTGAGTCGGTGGCCAGGTTTTCCGAAGCGCTCGTGGCGGAGGATTCCAGAGGCACCCAACCTCTGGTGGATGGCCCATCGGCGGTGTACGTGATGCTCGGGGACTGCCCGCTGGCAATCGATGGATAAGCGATCGTGAGGGAACTGCCGCCGGTGGCCGCACAGGTCCCTCCGGCAGTCTGGCAACTGGTAAAGGTCCAGCCAGGAGGCAACGCGCTGGTCACCACCACGTTGCTGGCGGCTGGTGACGCGGCATCGCGGACCAGGGTTTGGGTGTACCCGACGGTGCCTCCGGCCGTCAGGGTCACAGTGGTGCCTGTGGGACTTTGGTTCCCGTGGGCTTGGCTGGGCTCGGCGATGAGCAGGTCGAAGGTGAGGTTGTCGGACGAGGCCGCGTTGCCAGGCGTGATTTCGGCCGCCGGTGCGCCCGAATCATTCACCAGCGTGACCAGTCCGTTGAGTTGATCCGCGACGTAGAGATAGCCGGAGGTGCTTACCGTCAGTCCCATGGGGACGGAGGTCAACCCGGCATCGCTGTTCGCCCCCAGAATCGTCGAGATTATGCCCGTGGCCAACACCACCTTGCGTACGTTGCCGGCGTTGGCGTCGGCAATATAGAGATTGCCGGAAGGGCTGACCGCTACACGTACCGGAGACTCAAACTGGGCGCTGGTTGCCGGACCGCCGTCGCCCGAGCTGTAGGGGGATGTTGGCCCCGACTTAAAACCGGCCACCGTGGTGATGATGCCGGTTGCGGCCGCCACCTCCCGCACCACGAAGTCGCCCGTGTCGGCGATAAAGAGATTGCCGGAAGCATCCACCGCTACGCCCGCGGGTTGCGTGAGTAGGGCGCTGGTAGCGGCGCCGCCGTCCCCTGTGTAGCCGGATTGTCCGGTACTCGCACCCGCCACCGTGGTGATGATTCCGGTGTCCGCCGTCACTTTGCGGACCTGATTGCTGCCGGCGTCGGCGATGTACAGGTTACCGGCCGTGTCGAGCGCCAGTCCCTGGGCGTTGGCCAGCATCGCGCTGGTTGCCGGTCCTCCATTGCCCTCCGTCGACCCGCCCCCTGCAACCGTAGTAACGATGCCGGTTCCCTCGGCTATCTTGGTGACCAGGGCGTTGGTCGAGAGATACAAATTGCCGGCGGCATCGGAAACAATATCGTTGACACCGCTCGCGGTGGTAAGTGTGGTGATGATGTCCGTAGCGGCCGCCACTTTGCGGACGCGGTTGTTGCCGGCGTCCGCGATGTAGAGGTTGCCTGCGCCATCCAAAGTCACGCCAGTGGGCGCGTTGAGCTGGGCGCCGGTAGCAGGTCCGCCATCGCCCGAGTAGCCGGAGTAGCCCGTGATACTCTTTCCTGCGGCCACTGCGGGGGTGTCGGGAGAGGCTACCGGTATTTCAACGATGGTTCCATTCGGTGCATCGTTAAAAAAGACGTTGCCGAGAAGGTCTACGGCCACTCCGAGCGGGTTGAAAAAAGTGGGCGCGAGCGTTGAGCCAATGACGGTAGCGGCGCCGCTGGTGGCGGAAACCTCGAAGACAAAGATGGTGTCACCGATGTAGAGGTTGCCAGAGGTATCTACCGCGATGCCGGATGGCCGTGGGTTGGTTATAAATTGGCTGTAGCTTTGGGCGACCGTGGTGATCGTGCCGGTCGAGGCCGTGACCTTACGGATGTGCCCGTTCGAGCTGTCGGCGATATAAAGGTTGCCGGCGGTATCGACCGCGACGCCTTCCGGAAAGCTGAGTTGGGCGCTGGTGGCCGGTCCGTTGTCGCCCGAGTAACCGTACGTGCCATTGCCCGCGACGGTGGTGATGATGCCTGTCGCGGCCACCACTTCGCGGATGACGAAGTTGCCGGAATCGGCGATGTACAGGTTGCCGGAACTGTCTACAGCTACGGCGGACGGCCCGGTGAGTTGAGCAGCCGTAGCCAGTCCGTTGTCGCCGGAATAACCCACCGAGCCGTTGCCGGCGACGGTGGTAATAATACCGTTCAATGCCGCCACCTTGCGGATGCGGTTATTCCCGGAGTCGGCGATGTAGAGGTTGCCGGCGCCATCCACAGCGACTCCGCTGGGCGTGTTGAACTGCGCTGTGGTGGCCTGCGATCCATCGCCCGCGTACCCGGGCAGCGGCGAGAAGCCGGCTACCAGCGTAAGCACCCCTTGCGGGTATACCTTAAAAACGCAGTTTTCAGCGGTGAAATAGAGATCCCCTCCGGTATCCACCGCGATGGATGTCGGAAATGGTATCGTTGCGCCCACCGCTGTAGCCGGCGTCGGTGGCAAACCGCCGCCCGCCACTGTGCCCACCAGGTACGATTGGCCTTTGGATTGGGTTGAGAAACTCGCCAGGAAGGTTACTGCCAGCACTATGCGGGCAATTGCAGTTCGGGTAGTCAGTCGAGCCATTGGGTCCCCAACTTACTTAACTAATTGAAGAGTCGAACGGCCTGACGATATCACATTTGCGGATCGCCTGCAGTGGTGGCGCATGCTTTAGCTATGCTTTAGCTTGCGCGTTAGATTATTTCACGGCTTCTCACGGAGCGTCCTGCCTGCCCACGTCCGACTGAACTTCTTGTGCCTCAAACACGCTCATGGCGTCACCCTGCTCGGCAACATCGTGTGCGGCCATGGCGCACCCAAGCGTTCGCAAAATTCGACAAAAATCGCACCCATCGAATCAATCAATTACAGACTAACTCCTCCGTAACCCGAAAACCCGCATGTTACCGTGAGCTTGTAAGCAAAGCTGCTTGCTCGCCGAGCGCAGCCCGCTTCGTAGAGTACGTACCGGCGCCTGAACTGATCAGAGGCCTTAAAGTCCGGTTGAGATGCGTATTTGAGCTTTCGGAAGGCGACCGGCAGCGGCAGGTTCTCTTTGACGGGGAGAATTAGTCGTTGTCGGGCGGGTTACGGAACCGGTTCCCATGTCCCGGCGCTTCGGCGCCATCGAAAACCAGAAAAAACGCGGAGAAATAGCGAATTTAAATCGAATTTACATGGCCTGCCACGGCGCCATCCCACGCCGGGCGCTCAATCTCTATAAATCGCCAGCGTCTGCACTGCCGGCTCCGCCAATTCCTCATATTCCAGCGCTCCCACCTGCCAATGCTCCAGCCGTTGCTTTCGAATCCGTGCCCATACCGCCAGCATCAGCCCGAACGCGATCAGGTAATACGACGGCTCGTCCAAGCTGGTCACAATCAGCCCGCTCAAAATCAACACATAGGCCGCCACCGCCGCACCATAAATGCACACCGTCTCAATCAGCGGACGCGACCCCGGCAGGTACGACGACGTAAACGGGATGCGGTCGAACCCAAACAGCAGCAGCTCATCCATCGTCAGCGACGCCAAAGCCGCCAGCGCCACCACCGCCAGGCCGGTCACCACGCCGAAAATCCGCAGCTCCAGCGGCAGCGTCAGCAGCGCCACCGGTACCACCCCCAGGCCCAGCACAAAGCGGTCCACGCCGCGCAGCAGCAGCTCTCGGTTGCCGGTCTCATTCACCCGGAACACCCAGTTGGCCCGCAATTCCACCGGCAGCCGGAACAGGTAGCACAGCCCCGCCAGCACGAACAGCGAGAGTGCCAGCGGCGCCGCCACGGTGGCTTCCTCCAGTGCAAAAGTCTTCACCCGGAAGCCGCGGAATTCGCCATTGAACACCAGCGAAACGAAGCTCTCCACAATCAGCGCCACGGCCAGGGCCACGAATCCCGTCAGCACCATGCGGTGCACACGGCTGCGGGCCAGCGTGGCGGCGGTGAATCCGAAGACCGCCTGTTCCGGCGGAGCGGGCAGGCAGCGGTCGCTCCAGCGCGCTTGCCAGTCGCGCAGCCAGCCCAGCTCATGCCGTGCCGCCACCGGCGTTTCCAAAAGCCGCACCTTCTGCCGCCGGTAGCTCCACAAATACGCCGTCACCGCCGCCAGTGCCGCCGCCGCCAGCCCCGCCAGGGCCCGCCGCGCCAGGTCCGCCACGAACGGTTCGCGGTTCCCCAGCATGGCTTGGTCCAGCCCCAAAAACCACACCGGCGGCAGCCACAGCGCGAACCCCGGCCGCTGGCCCATGTACCGGAACAGGCTGGGAATCGAGAGCACCAGCGGCAGCGCGCACACCAGCACCGTCACCAGCGAACCCTGCACGAACAGCGACACGCCCGGAAATACCCGCGGCGACGTGGTGTTGAGCAACACCCCCTGCAGCGCCACCAGCGCGAAAAAGAAGAACCACGCCCCGAGCGACATGCACACAAACAGCGACACTACCGCCATCCCGCCGCTGGTGTCGTACCGCCCGGCCATCACGCTCGGCAGAACCACGCAGGGCAGTGCATTCAGCCCCACAATGAAAATGGCCATGAAGGCCACCAGCGCGGTGAACTTGGCGATAAACAGGTCGCGCGTTTTGAGCGGCAGCCCTGCCAGCACCAGGTAATCGCGCAGCCCCGGAAACAGCGACGGCCACTCCACCGCGGTGATCAGCCCGGCCAGCACCATGGCCCCGGTAATCAGGAACAGGTGGTCCGCCAGCCCCGCCAGCCGGTACGGCTCCGGCGAATCGATTTCCAGCAGCATCCGGTACTTGTGGTAGTACGCCTGCGTCATGATGATGCTGAGCGACACAAAAATGGCGAACACCCCGATGGCCACCACCTGAAACTGCCCCGGCGCCGCCACCAGGTCGCTATCGAAAAACCGGCGGAAGAAGTGCCGCCGCAGTTCGAAGCCCGCCCCGTGGGTCTCCTCCAGCCACTCGCGGATCTTCCGGCCAAGTTGCTGCACACTCTCGACGCCGCTGAACCGCAGGCCTGCCAGAATCGCGGCAATCCCCAGAAGCAAAGCAAGGATTCGCATAGCGCCTCAGGTTTCGATGGCGGTGAGAATCCCGCGCACCTTCTCCGCGGGATCCTCCTGCTCGGTGAGCTGGGCGAAGATGTTTTCAAGCGACGGCTGGTGCATCAGGTCCCGCAGTCGCTCCACGGCGTCGTGCGCCACCACCTTGCCCTTGCGCAGAATCAGCACTCGCGAGCACACCTTCTCCACCACTTCCAGCACGTGCGAGCTATAGAATACGATGCGCTGCTCGCGCGCCATTTCACGCAGCAGCGTGCGCAGCACCAGGGCCGTGGTGACGTCCAGCCCGGAGAACGGCTCGTCGAAAATCAGCACCCGCGGGTTGTGGATCAGGGCGCCCGAAATCAGGATCTTCTGCCGCATTCCCTTGGAATAGGACGAGAGCGGCGAATGCCGGTCCTCCCACAGCGAAAAGAGCCGCAGCAGCTCATCCATGCGCGGCTCCAGAACCCGCCGCCGCAGCCCGCGCAGCCGCCCCACAAGCTGCAGGTACTCGCGCCCGGTCAGGTGCGGATACAGGTGCGATTCCTCCGGCACGTACCCCATCTGCCGTTGGAAGGCCACGAAATCCTCGCGCACATCCCGGCCGTCCAGCCAGATTTCGCCCTCGCTCGGATGGATCAGCCCGGTAAGAATCTTCACCGTGGTGCTCTTGCCCGCCCCGTTCGGCCCCAGGTACCCCAGGATTTCGCCCGGCCGAATGACGAAACTCACCTGGTCGACCACCGGCACGCGATTATACCGCTTCACCAGGTTGCGAACTTCGAGCATTCCCGTTTAGACCCCGCCTCGCCCCGCCAGGTTCCCCGTTCCCGCAGCGAATTGCGCCCTCTCTTGCCCCCCGCCGTGAAGCCCCCCGCCCGCCTCCGCGCCCAAATCTCGGGGTTTTCCCCGCTTTAGGTTTTCTCGGGTTAGGTTTTCTCCGCGCTTCCTCCGCCCCCTCCGGAAAACTCCGCTCCCTCGGCGACCTGTCCTTACCTTGGGTCCTCTCCGCGTTTGCTCCGCGTCTCCGCGTCCCCGCGTCGAATGGGCCCCGCCGCTGGCCTGTCGGGTTTCCTCGCCCCAGGAACATCGATATCAGTCGATGCCTGTTGCTCCGCGGTGAAGAGGCCCCCCGGGAACATTCTCCCCGTCCCCTGGGTCTAACGTTCATTGTCCCTTTGGAACTGGATATTTCGAGCCGGCTTGGCCATAGCGGCCCTGGGCCTCGTGTGGACCATGTGGCCCGCGCCCGGCTCCCGGGCCTATTCCATCGCCTACCGGGGAAGCCGTTCGCGCTACCACCTGGGGCCGCGGGTCGCCATCGACCTGGGCCACTTCAACGATGCGCCCGCCGATTCGCGCTTCCTCGCCCTGGGCGATTTACTAACCTGGGATGGCTACCGTGTAACTCGCTCCAAGCAGTACTTAGTCCCCGAGTACCTGAAAGACTTCGTCGTGCTGGTCATCGGTAACGCCATGCCCTACCCGCCGGGCCTTGGCCGCCTGGCGGAAACGGTGGGCCTCGCCGGCCGCTCAGCCCTCGCTCCGGACGAAGTGGATGCCGTCCACAATTGGGTTCGTTCCGGAGGATCCCTGCTCCTGGAGGCCGACGTCCCCGCGTCCGGACGCGCCATCGCGCCCCTGGCGGCGGCTCTCGGCCTCGCGTTCCACGACTGCCCCGCGCCGGCCTTCCTCCCCACAGCCGAACCGGGCCATCACGCCATCCTGCTGGGCCGCACCGAGTATGACGAACGGGTCGACCGTGTCGCCGTTCTGGCCAGCGGCTGGGTGGAAGCCGCACCCAACACTTACACTGTCTCCCTGCTGACGGCCCCGGCCGCCGTCGGCTCCTGCGTCTCTGCAAAGCCCCTCGCCGTGGCGCTAGAATTCGGCCGCGGCCGGGTCGTCGCGCTCTCCGCCCAACTGGAGCGCAACGAAGACCTGGTCCGCCGCACCCGCGTCGACCCCCGCAACTTCACCAACCGCCAGTTCGTGCTGAACGCCCTGCACTGGCTCTCCCACGCCGGAGACTAAGCCCGCGACCGCGTGATTCGGTTCGCCGCCTGCTACCACGCGCGCGACTCCCATCGAAACCGCGCCGCGACCATAGGGAGCGCAATCTCGCGGTCGCAAACCTGGCGCCACCAGCCGGTCTCGGGCGAGCTGTGCGGGCCGCCTTGCAGAATTACTTGATCAGCGATTGCGCCTTCTCTAATACCTCATTGAACTTCGCGTTCTCTTGGTTGAGCTGGTGAAGTTTGTCGACGAACTGCTCCTCGGCAAACTTGAGTACCCCAAGGAGTTCCCCCTGCAGGAGTTGAGGTGGGATCTTCTTCTTCTCGTTGGATATGAGATCCCGAGCCGTGATCTCGGCTTTCCTGCACTCGTCCATCTTCTTGCGTGTCTCCGGCGTCATGGTATTGATGTAATTCTGGGCAGACCGTTGCTCCTGCTGTTTCTCTTCTTGTGTCACCTCCTTGTTGCCCGTTTTGACGATGTTGACTCCTTCCGTTAGAGTCTTCACATTTTTGGTGAGAAGATCCCAGGATTTTTTGAGGCCAGCGGCTCTATTGAGGGGCTTTTCCAGCATTTCTTTCACAGTATTCGCTACCCTCCTCGCGCCTGCCTCGTAAAGTTCTCCCAGGTCTTTCCCCTCCAGGGTGTGTTTGATTTTCGCGATGAGATCCTCTCCGTCGGATGCCAATATTCCACACTCCTTGTTCAGGCGAATCGCCTCAACTGTGTTGGCGGTGGCAGTGGTGAAGAGCTGATTGTGCTGGTCCAGGGCCTTCACCAATTCTTTTTGAAATTGCTCCGGGATCTTGAGACCGAGCTCTCTGGCGACGATTATGCCGGACAGATTGCGCCACTTGTCATATTTGCTGACGAATAGTTTGTACTGTTCGCCGACCTGCCCCGCAGCGGTCTGGAGCTTGAGAAGCTCGTTCTCCATGTCTTTCTCCAGAGATCCGGCCTCCTTGACCTTCCCGTTACTGGCCAACTGTGTGGCACGCTCCAGGCCGCTTTTCAGGAAATTGTGATACATGCCGGCCCTCTTCTTGCACTCGGTGGAATATTTCAGGACTTTGACGCTGGCGTCCAAATACTCCTGCTTGCGGCGCCCGAATTCCGCGGAGACCTGCTTGATTGCCCCCACCGCGGCGGCCGCCGTGGCGCCATTGGATACGGCTTGCAGCGTTTGGGGAGCCGCCTCTAACTTCCGGAGCTCCTCCGAACAGCGGGTCCCAATCGAATGCAGGGCCAGTACGTAAACGGGCAGGGGGGTTCTTAGGTTTTTCCTTTTGTCCTCCTGCTCCTTCTCCTTGATCTGCTTGTCAATGGCCTCGACATACTTTTTGCAATAATTCACATACGTGAGGAGGGCTGGTTTCAACAGTTCCCGACTCTTCCGCTTCTCGTCCAGCATCTTCGCCAGCGCCAGGGATCTCTTGTCCTCGACGAGGAGCTTCAGTGCTGGTGTCGGCTCAAGAGCTTTGATCTTGCCCAGGTATACCTTTTGAGCGGTGGTGTAGTCTGCCTCATAGCTCATACGCTTGGTTCTCCGCGGGCCGGATCCGATCCGCCGGCCTGTCTCGCTGACACCATCCCAACCCCGTCCCTCGCGGGAAGCGGGACCCACCCTCACGGTGGGAAAGTTAGATGGCGCTGTGACCGGCCGATAACCGATGGTGTCCTTACAGCCGGGCCGGTGTGAGTCCACAGTCCATCCGGAAAATTGTCATCCCCGGCAGCAGGCCGCCGCCCGGAGACCCTTACACGCCTCCCCAGTCAGTTCGTCCGGCCGGAAGCGCACGGTGAAAGTGAACTTCCGGACGGCTCCACATAGGGAAAGGCGAGAAATCCGCCGTGGGGCGATCATGTTTGGCAATGATTTTCACCGGCGAGATGTCAGACGATGCCCCGTTGACTCGCCGAGATTGGCCGGCCGGGAACTAACCGCCCCGCCGCGGAGTCCAACAAGCCGGAGATTTCCAGCCGTGCTCGAAGCCCGCAGCCTCACCAAGTTCTACAGCCACACACCCGCCGTAAAGAACGTCAGCTTCGCCATCCATCCCGGCGAGATTCTCGGCTACCTGGGTCCCAACGGCGCCGGCAAAAGCACCACCGTCAAAATGATCACCGGCCTCATCGAGCCCTCCGAAGGCCAGATCTTCTACAAAGGCCGCACCGTCCACGACGATTTCACCGCCTACCAGCGCAAAATCGGGTACGTGCCGGAGGAGCCGCACCTGTATCCGCACCTCTCCGGCCGCGAGTATCTGCAACTGGTCGGTCGGCTGCGCGGCATGCCGCGGCCTTACCTGGACTTCAAACTCGACGAATTCCTGCGCCTTTTCGGACTCTGGAGCGACCGCCTCGCGCCGCTCTCGTCTTATTCCAAAGGCATGCGCCAGAAGATCCTGCTCTCCGCCGCGCTGCTGCACGATCCCGAAATCCTGGTGCTCGACGAACCTTTCTCCGGCCTGGACGTCACCAGCGCCCTGATGCTCCGCCGCCTGCTGCACGCCCTGGCCGCCAAGGGCAAGATCATCTTCTATAGCTCGCACGTGCTGGAGGTGGTGGAGAAGGTCTGCTCCAGCGTCGTCATCCTGCGCAAAGGCGAGGTGGTGGCCTACGATTCCATCGGCCGCCTGCGCGAGCTGATGAGCCAGCCTTCGCTCGAAGGCGTCTTCGCCCAACTGGCGCAGGTGGAAGACGGAGACGCCGTGGCGCAGAAAATCCTTCAGGTCATGCAGGTATGAGGGAGTGGCTCGCCGAAACCCACGGGCCGGATTTCGAACTGCTGCGGCACTTCGTCAGCCGCTTCTTCAATAGCGAGCTGACCACCACGCCCGAGCAGTGGAAAGTGCCCGCCATCGGCGCCTTCTCGCTGCTGCTGCCGTGGTTCCCCCTGTTCGTCCAGCCGCTGCGATACAAGTACCTGCACATCTCCTCGCTGCCCACACCCGGCCCGTTCCAGCAGGTGGTGCGCGCCGATGAACTTTGGCTGCTCACCCTGATGATGGCGGCCATCGGCCTGATGACCGCCGTCAAATGGCAGGCGCTCTTTCCCGGCCTGCGCGATTACCAGGTTCTCGGCACCCTGCCGCTGCGCGCCCGCCAGATTTTCCGCGCCAAGTTTCTGGCGCTGTTGATCGTTTCCACGGCCGCCGTAGTGGTGTTGAACGGCCTCCCCGGGCTCACCTTTCCGGTCATATCGGCCAGCCGCTGGCAAATCAACCCCTCGCTCACCGAACACCTCCAGGTCCACGCCATCGCCTTTGCGGCCGCGTCCTATTTCATATTCTTCGGCTTGCTGGCCCTGCAGGGCGTGCTGCTGAACCTGCTGCCGTCGCGCCTGTTCGGCCGCGTCACCGGTTACCTGCAAGGGCTGCTGGTGGCGCTAATGCTGCTCCTGCTGGTGCTGAGCTTCTCTATCGATACGCGCTTCCTGGCCACTGCGCTGGAGCCGGGCTTCTCCGTGTGGCTGCCGCCCGTCTGGTTCCTGGGCCTTTATCAGCACCTGCTGGGCGATCCCGACCCGGTCATGGCCGCCCTCGCCCAACGCGCCCAATCCGCGCTGGCCCTCGCCCTGGCGCTCTCGGTGCTCTCTTACCTGGTCAGTTACAAACGCCATCGCAAGCTGCTGATGGAAGGTTCCACGCGATCCGCCCGCCGCGACCGCAAATGGACCGGCGCCGTCTTGGAGTGGCTGGTGCCCAACCCGCGCCAGCAGGCCATCCTGGTCTTCATGACCAAAACGCTGGCCCGCAGCAGCCAGCATCGCACCATCCTGATGGGCTACGGCGGCTTCGGCCTGGCCATTCTGCTCACCGGCATTCTGGGCTTGCAGCAAGCCGTATCCAAGCCCGATCGCATAGCCGCCTGCTTCGTCTACGCCCACGTCATCCTGCTGACCTTCCTGCTCATCGGCCTGCGCCACCTCTTCACCATCCCGGTGGAATGGAAGGCCAACTGGACCTTCCAATTGACCGAGCGCGAGGGCCGCCTGGACTGGATGCGCGCCGTGGACCGCTTCATCCTCTTCTGGGGCGCCGTGCTGATGCTGGCCCTCCCGCTACCCCTGGAGGTGCGCCTGCTGGGTTGGCGCGCCGTGGCCGAGGCGGTCCTCTTCACCGCTTTCGCTCTGCTGTGCTACGAGTGGGTCTTCACGGACTGGCAAAAGCTGCCCTTCACCTGCTCCCACCTGCCCGGCAAGATTCCCGCCTGGAAGCTCACCTTGGGCGGCCTGGGGATTCTCGGAGCCTTCCCCACGGTCAACGGTCTGCTGTTGCTGAGCCTCCACCAGCCGATCGCCTACGGCGTAATCCTGGCCGTGATCGTGGCCGCACGCCTGGGCCTCTACACCGCCCGCCGCGAAGGCTTTGGCGATCTCCGCCTGACCTACGACGACCTGCCCGATCCGGCCATCCACGGCCTCAACCTGCTGCGCTAGCCTGGGTCTCCGACCGCGTGATTCGGTTCGCGCACCTCGACATCGAATCGGAGCCGCGACCGTGAGGAGCGGACCTCGCGGTCGGAGACCTTAGGCGCGGCCGCACGCGGATTCCGCCCAGGCCGCGCCGGCGCATTCCGAGGGAGCCGCAACCCAACCATGGACTTTCGTATCCCCTCCCACCCGCCGGCCGCTGGATTCACCAGTCGCGGTTACATTCGAAGATGGGAAAATATACTTGTTGCGAGTTGTAGTGGCGGAAGAGGAACGGCCGCCTGTAATCATCACGGCCTACCGAACCAGCGGAATTGAGAAATACTGGAGCGCTGAATGAAAGTGGTATACGACCCGGAAGTGGACGTTCTGACTGTTCTGTTCAGCGACGCGCCGGTCGCCGAAAGCGATCAAGATAAGCCCGGCGTCATCCTGGACTACGACGCCGCTGGTAACATGGTGAGTCTGGAAATTCTCGATGCCTCGAGGCGCATGGCGAATCCGCTCTCTTTCGAGTACGCCGTGACCGCTCCGCTTCGCCGTCCGGCGTGATCGGCTTCGGCCGCTCCGCCCGTTTGGTGCCTATCCTGCGGCGACCCCAGTGCGGAAGCTTGTTATCGGGCCAGCCGGCCGGTGTCGCCGGCTTGCCGGAAGCGCGATAATGAAGTCGTGTACCTTCCCAGGGCATACACCCAGCAGGCCCGTTTTCGGGCGGCAGTCGCACGAGTGGCCAAAAGCTTCGCCCCTCATGTGGTGGACATCATTACCACCTTTGAAAACGACTGGACCGGCGAGCCGGCAGTGTTCCTGATGGTGATCCTCGACGATACCGAAACCGGGCAGGATCCGCTTTTGAAGGTTGCCAAACAGGTTAAGGAAGTGATCGAGGAGCGCGTGGAACCCATGGAGAAGTGGGGCGTATTCGTGTACTTCAATTTCCGCACCTTGTCCGAGCAAGCCCAACTGGATCAAGCCGCCCTGGCCTGAAACATGGCCTTTCCCGACGACCTCCTGGAAGTCGCGCGGCACCTCGCAGCCTTTCACCCGGAGGCACCCCACCAAGCCAGTCTCCGGCGCGCGATCTCGACGGCCTATTACGCGCTGTTTCATCTTCTGGTGTCCGAAGCAATCGCCAATTGGGCTCGGCCCGAATTGCGACCGGCATTGGGCCGCTGCTTCGATCACGGTCCGATGAAGACCGCCTCGGAAACCAAGGTCTCCCAGATCAATGCGGTCCTCAAGGGCAATCTCCCGGAAGGCGCGGAGAAGACAGTACTGATTCGTCTCGCCACGGTTGCGAGCGCTTTTATTTCCGCCCAGCAGAATCGCAACGACGCGGATTACAACATCGCGAGGGACTGGACGTCGTTCGACGTAGCCGAACAGATCGACCTGGTGACCGAAGCATTCCAGGCGTGGAACCTGATTCGCAACGAGGCCATTGCCCAAGCCTACCTGGTTTCGCTGCTGGGATCCAAGGAACGGCGCCCCAGCGAGCCGAAGCCGCTTAACGCCACACCCGGGAAAAAGAAGCCGCGCCCTGCGGCCGGGCCGCGTGGTGCCGAGCCGTCCGGTCCGCCCGAGTCGCCCTGACCGCGCGAGGCCGGACCGCGCGAGGCCGAACTGCCGATCCGGCCCGGGCCGCCCGAACCGTCCGGCCCGCGGGATTGCCAGGTTCCCGACCGCGGGATTCCGCCCCTATGGTCGCGGCTCGGATTCGATGTTGAGACCGGACTGCACGAGGCCGAACCGCCGATCCGGCCCGGGCCGCCCGAACCGTCCGGCCCGCGGGATTTGCTAGGTTCCCGACCGCGGGATTCCGCTCCCTATGGTCGCGGCTCGGATTCGATGTTGAGACCGGACCGCACGAGGCCGAACCGTCGATCCGGCCCGGGCCGCCCGAACCGTCCGGCCCACGGAATTCCTAGGTCCCCGACCGCGAGATTCCGCTCCCTATGGTCGCGGCTCGGATTCGATGTTGAGCCGCGCGCGTTAGCAGACGGGGATCACCGAATCACGCGGTCCGAGACCTGGTCCCTTTGGGCGATTCTCTGTATAATCAGGCTATGGAAATGCGTCCTTTACACGATCGCGTGCTCGTCCGGCGGCTGGAAGAAGGTGAACAGCGCCGTGGCGGCATCATCATTCCGGATTCGGCTAAGGAAAAGCCGCAACAGGCCGAAGTCATCGCCGTGGGCAACGGCAAACTGCTCGATTCCGGCGAGCGCGCCTCCATCGAAGTCAAGGCGGGCGACCGCATTCTGTTTGGCAAGTATTCCGGCTCCGACATCAAAATGGATGGCCAGGAATACCTGATTCTGAAGGAAGACGAGATTCTCGGGGTCCTCGAATAGGTGTGCTAATCTAAAGCAGAACACGCCAATTCAGGAGTCGTTTGATGTCTTTACGGATGGGCCTTAGGCCCGTGCTGGTTTGCTCCGTCTTACTTGCGGCCAGCCGCCTCACCCCAGCGCAGACTGCTGCCCCCACGCCGACAAAAGTTGCGGTCGTGAATATGCAGGCGGCAGTTTTCGGTACGGCCGAAACCAAGAAGGCCAGTGACGAGATGACGGCCAAATTCAAGCCGCGGCAGGACGCCATCGATCAGCTCAGCCGCGAAATTCAAGCTCTGTCCAACCAGTTGCAGTCCCAGCAGGGCAAGTTGACTCCGCAGGCCGAGGCCGACATCACCGCCCAGGGCCAGAGGAAGCAGCGCGACCTGCAGCGCGCGCAGGACGATTTGCAGGCCGATGTCACGGCGTATCGCAACGATACGCTCCAGAAGATGTCGCAGAAGATGCAGGATGTCGTCAAGAAGATGGCCGAAGAGAAGGGCTACGACCTGGTGGTGGAAGCCAGCACGGCCATCTACTTCAAGTCGGCGTTGGACATCACGAAGGACGCCATCGCCGCCTACGACAAAGCGTACCCGGTGAAGTAATCTGGAATGGGAGAGAGATGGCCGGTTATCTCGATCATTACGGCGCCGGCGAAGAGCGGCGCGAGAAGATCATTAAGACGGCCGCGGTGGCGCTGGCCATTCTGATAGTGGGCGGCGGCATCCTTTTCTTTATCTTTCACAACTACCGGCAGGAACAGCAGGTCGACCGGTTCTTCCGTTTGATCTCCAGTCACGACTACAAATCCGCCTACGCCTTGTGGGGTTGCACCGAGGCCAAGCCGTGCAGCGGTTATCCGTTTTCTTCTTCCTGCAGGACTGGGGACCGAACAGCCCCGGCGGGCAGAACCCCTCCGGTTACCGCATCGCCAAAAGCCGGTCGTGCGGCTCCGGCGTGATTCTCACGGTGGATATGGGACCCAACCGAGTGGAGAGGCTGTGGGTGCAGCGTGACGATCTGACCATCGGATTTTCGCCGTTTCCCACTTCGGGCTGTCCGGTCCAGCGTTGACGCCCCCGCGGGATTAGAATAATATTGCGAAGCGAGCGCGGCCAAAACTATGGGAACAATTGCGGCAGGTCTGGAAGGGGTCATCGCGGGCGAGTCTGAGATCTGTTACATCGACGGATACCAGGGCATCCTCAGCTACCGCGGCTATAATATTCATACGCTGGCGGACCACGCCGTTTTCGAGGAGGTGATCTATCCTTCTCTGGAATGGCTGGCTGCCCAAGCAGGGCGAACTCGACCAGCTTAAGAAGGACCTGGCGGCGGAGCGCGAGCTGCCCGGCCCGGTGGTCGATTTCCTGGCCGGCGTGCCCCAGCCACGCCCATGGACGTGCTGCGCACCGCGGTTTCCATGCTCAGCCTCTACGACCCGGAAGCGCAGGACATGTCGACCGAGGCCAATCATCGCAAAGCCGTGCGGCTGATGTCCAAGACCGCCGCCATCGTCACCACCTTCGACCGGCTGCGCAAGGGCGTGCCAGTGATTCGCCGGCGACCCGGCGCTCGGACTTTGCCGCCAATTTCCTCTACACCCTGACCGGCAAGCGGCCCGACGAAGTGATGGAGCACGCCTTCGACGTGGCTCTGACCCTGCACGCCGATCACGAACTGAACGCCTCCACCTTCGCCGCGCGCGTGACCGCCGCCACGCTATCCGATATCTACTCCTGTGTCACCAGCGGCATCGGCGCGCTCAAAGGGCCGCTGCATGGCGGCGCCAACCAGGACGTCATCAAGTGGCTGCTGGACCTGGGCGACGAAGACGCCGCCGTGGACGCGCGTCAAGAACACGCTGGCCCGCAAGGTGAAAATTCCCGGCTTCGGCCATCGCGTCTATCGCACCGAGGATCCGCGCGCCACGCACCTGCGCGTGCTTTCCGAGGAACTGGGCAAGCGCACCGGCCACGAAAAGCTCTACCGGCTGTCCAAGCGCATGGAGGAGACCGTCAAGGACATCAAGCAGCTCAACCCCAATGTGGACTTTCTACTCGGCCTCCACGTATTATTCTCTGGGCATCCCCATTGACCTGTTCACGCCGGTTTTCGCGGTCAGCCGCATGTCGGGCTGGACGGCCCACGTACTGGAGCAGTACCACAACAACCGCCTGATCCGCCCGCGCGCCGAATACAAGGGCAATCCCGACGGCCAGACCTGGATTCCCATCGAGCAGCGGTAGCCGGATAACTCATGGACGAACGCGCATTTTACGGCGAGTCGCAGACCACCAAGCCGGCCACTCTGAACTGCCCCTACTGCCGGACGTTCGGAGACATACGAGCTGCACTGGATAGTGCGCAAGAAGAAGGACCGCCTCCCGCCCGGCGCCGACGAGCGCGACCGCGCCAAGTTCTCCAAAGCGCAGAGCTACATGGTGCTGCTGGATGATAAGGTGGCGTGCAAGAACCTGCGCTGCCGCAAACGCTTCGACATCTCCGGCGTCAAGACCATGGCGTTTCTCTAGGCGTGAATCAAGCAGCCGCATCCCCAGGCATGATCCCGTTCCCCGAGGCCGGCGCGCGTGTGGAGGCCCATATCGTGCGCCGCTACGGAATCCCCGTGATCACCGGGGCGGTGGGAGGAAGCTTCGTGGGCGATCTGGATGGCGCCGAAATCCGCATCGATCCGGCCGCCGGCGCCGAGCAGCGGTTGTTCCTTTTGGGGCACCTGTTCGGCCACACCGTCCAATGGAACACGGACGCCGCGGCCTTTGCGCTGGGGCAGCCGCAGGCGCCGCCGGTAAGCGAGAGCCTGCTGCCCGCGCTGCTGGATTACGAGCGTGAAGCCGCCTCGTATGGCCTGGCGCTGCTGGCCGAAGCGGGCGCCGGCCCGGTGGAACCCTGGTACTCGGATTTCAGCGCCTGCGACCTGGCGTACCTGATGTACTACTACCGCACTGGCGAAAAGGGCGACTTCCGCAGCTATTGGCGCAACGGCCGCACGCCGCTGCGCGCCAAGGCCATCCCGCCCTTCCGGGCCGTGCGCCGAGTGTTCCGCGCGGGTGGAGTGGTGATCTGAGGGGGCCACGCCGAGGGAGCGGCAGGCACCCCGTGCGTGGCTGAATGGCCCACCGCACCGCGTGATAAGCTAGACCCTGGTCGTTTCTGGTTTTACTCGCCGATGTCTGAACTCAGCCGCATTGGTGTGGCAATCGCCACGGATCTTCTGGCCAAATTCGATGGCCTTATCGAAAAGCGCGGATATACCAATCGATCGGAAGCGTTCCGCGATCTGATTCGGGCGGAGCTGGTGCGGGAAACCTCGAGCCAGCCTTCGGGCCGTGTGGTGGGGTCTCTGACGGTGGTCTACGATCACCATGTGCGTCTCCTCGAAGAGAAGCTCACCGAGCTGCAACACACCCACAGCCGCCTGATTGTGTCGGTGCTGCACGTCCACCTGGACCACGATAACTGCCTGGAGCTGATTGCCTTGCGGGGGCCTTCGGCCGATGTGCGGCGCTTTGCCGACACGCTGGGCGCCATCAAAGGCGTCAAGCACGCGCAGTTGGCGATCACTGCCAGCAGCGATGCGCTGTAGATAAACGCTCCTTTGAAGACGCGCCGCAAGCCATTGATTCTATTGGGTCGGCCACTCGCGTCTTGATCGCTTTTGGTGGCCCGCCGCGGGCCATAGAGCACTCCCTCAGGGTCGCGGCCCTGAGGGCACATTAGCGCACAGAATCCGGGCCGAGCGCCAACATCCAAAACCCCTGCCCCCATCGTAGTTATTTCTTGAAATTCGTAGCACGCGATGTTAGTATTACGGAATGGTGGTTCGTGCTACGCAAGAAAGGAAACCGCCGATGTCGAATCAGTATGCCGGATCTTCATGGGCGCCGGCCGATGGGCGCCGGCGGCTTCCCGGTCTGGCGAACGTTTTCTGGCTCCTCGCCTCAGGCGTGGCGCTGTGGGCCGCGGGCGGCAGCATCTCGGGAATCCTGAAGGACCAGAGCGGCGGAGTGATTCCGAATGCCAAACTCAGGCTTGTGGACACGGCGCTCAGAGCCGAGTACCGGGCCTGTTCGGACTCTCGGGGGTTCTACTCGTTTCCCGCCCTCCCGGTGGGCCGCTACGATCTCACTATGGAAGCCGCCGGATTCCGGCCGCAGAAAAAAACCGCCATCACGGTGGATGCCGACGCTGCCGTAACCGTCGACGCGACCCTGGAAGTGGGACAACAATCGCAGGAAGTCACGGTGACCGAGAGCGCGGATAACGTCCGGACGCAGGTGGATACCGTGGCAACACATCTGGGCGAAGTGGTATCGGACGCCCTGATCGCGGCCATTCCATTGAACGGCCGCAGCTATACGGACCTGCTCGCCATTCAACCGGGCGTCAGCCCCATCACGACGCTCACGCCCACGTCGGTGATCATGGCGGGCGTTACGGGCACGATCAATCCATCGGGCGACGCCAACGCCGGCGATGTTTCCATCGATGGCCAACGCGAATCGGCGAACGGGTTCATGGTCAACGGCGTGGACGTGCAGGAAGGCATGAACGGCGGCACTTCGGTGATTCCGAACCTGGACTCGATCCAGGAATTTCGCGTGCTCACCAACAACTTCGATCCCGAATACGGCAACTACAACGGCGGAATGGTCAACGTAGTTACCAAGTCCGGCAGCAACGCCTATCATGGTGACGCCTTCGAATTCCTGCGCAACACCGATCTGGACGCCAAAAATTACTTCGACAGCACGCGCGGAGCGTTTCGGCAAAATCAGTTCGGAGGAACGCTGGGCGGGCCTATCCGCAAGAACAAGGTGTTCTTCTTTGTGGACTACCAGGGCACGCGCACGGTAGAAGGCATCACTTCGCCCGAGACCGCCGTTCCCTCACTCCAGGACCGCACCGGCAATCTCAGGGATGTGGCAAGTACCCTGACCGGAAAGGTCAGCGGTCCATACATAGCGAATCTGCTCACCAGGGAACTCGGCTATGGCGTGACGCAGGGCGAACCGTACTACACGCCGGGTTGCACGAGCGGCAGCCAATGCGTTCTTCCCAACGCCGTGATTCCGATGACCGCCTGGTCGGCGCCTGCGCAACATCTGCTGCAATACATTCCCACGCCCAACATCGGCTCGGACCTCTTCTCCACTTCCGCCTATCCCGAAACCGTTCGGGACGACAAGGCCGGCGGCCGGATCGACGCCAACACGCGCTGGGGACAATTCTCCGGCTATTACTTCATTGACGATTACCGGCTGGATAATCCTTATCCCGGCGGCCAGGGTGGGGCCAGCATTCCGGGCTTTGACGCCTTGACCATCGGCCGGGCGCAGGAATTCACGCTGGGAAACACCAGGATTCTGGGTTCCACTACGGTCAACGAATTCCGCGCCGGTTTCCTGCGCAATGGTAACAATATCGGCCAGCCCCACGGAGGGTTGGGAGTGACGCTTCAATCCCAGGGCTTCGTCACGGGTGTGGGGACGCCGGGCATCGTGGTGCAGGCGCCGCAGTTTGAAGGCGTAATGAATATTGTCTTTCCATCGTTCGTGATGGGAGTTCCCATTACCAATGTGGACCAATGGAACAATACGCTCTACCTGAGCGAGACGGTCTCCAGGGTGATGGGAAGGCACACCCTGAAAGCCGGTGCGCAGTTTCACGCCAACCAGGTCAACGAAAATCCCAACGCCACCTTTAACGGGACGTTTAACATCGATGGGACCGAGACCGGCAATGCCTTCGCCGATTTTCTTCTGGGATTCCCCAGCAATTTCACCCAGACCACCGGGCAGCGATTCGATCTGCGGGATCACTACGCAGGAGCTTTTGTTGAGGACAGTTGGCGGGCTCGCCCAAATCTGACGTTCAGCCTCGGGCTGCGCTGGGATCTGATCCGGCCGTGGTCGGAGAAATACAACAATATCCAGACGATTGTTCCCGGCGCGCAGTCTGTGCTTTATCCGAATGCCCCACCGGACCTGGTAGTCCCTGGCGATCCCGGCATTCCTTCGACTCTTTCCCCCACCAGGTACCGCAACTTTGCTCCGCGCCTCGGCGTGGCCTATTCGCCCGGCTTTCAGAGCGGCTTTCTGCACGCCCTGTTCGGCGACAACGGAAAGAGCAGCATACGCGCCAGCTATGGCATCTTCTACACCGCATTTCCGGGCCTGACCGCCGGGATTATGTATGGAGTGCCCCCGTTCGGATACAACTACCTCAGCCCAGGGCCGCCGCTGTTCGCGACGCCATTCGTCAACGCGGGAAATGGCGCCGAAAATACCGATCCGTTCCCGCTGAACTTTCCGCCGCACAACATCTCCGCATCCAATCCGTTTACGGGATTCAATTTTGCAGCGGTTACGCCCATCGCAGCCGACCCGTACTTTTACTATCGAAACAGCGTTTCCTATACCGAGAACTTCATGTTGTCGATGCAGCGCCAGCTTGCCGCCAATGTCTTGCTGACGGTGAGTTACGCCGGAAATGAGGGGCATCATATTCTGGTTCTGGTGCCGCAGAACATCGGCAATCCAGCCTTGTGCCTGAGTCTGAGCCAGCCGGGCGAAGTCGCCGCGGGCAGCGCCACCTGCGGACCGTTCGGCGAAGACGCTGCATACACCTCCGCATCCGGCCGGGCGATCCAGGGCACTCGCGCCGGCCTCGGTCCTGACTATGGCTCGATGACCGCGCAGAAAACCATCGGCAACTCCGATTACAATGCGCTCGAAGTGAACCTTCGCTCCACGCTCGGGAAGCGATCCACGATCTTAGCCGGTTACACTTACTCGCGATCGATTGACGACGCGTCCAACCTGGGTGAGCAGACCAACCCCTTCAATTTGCGGCTGTCGCGCGCTATCTCTTCCTGGGACATGACTCATAATTTTGTGGTGACTTACAACTACCTTCTGCCGCTCGAACGCCTGTTCGGCCGCCGCCGGCTGGCCGAAGGATGGAGCCTCTCGGGAACCACCCGTTTCAGCACCGGATTTCCCGTCACGCTGTTTGACGATTCGGACCGCTCTTTGCTGGGCACCCTGGGCAACGGGGTGAATAACCAGTTGCTTGATACGCCGGAGGTGCTGCCGGGGCCGCTCCAGATCAACACCAACCCTCGCAACGGGAGACCGGAATTCAACACCGGCGTGATTGTTCCCGAGGCGCTTGGGCAGCTTGGCGACGCCGGCCGCCGCATTTTTCACGGCCCGGGAATCCAGAACTTCGACATGCAGATCAGCAGGAATATCGCCTTTACGGAATCGAAATCGCTGGACATCCGCGTGGAAGCATTCAACGTATGCAACCACGCCCAGTTCTATGGACCATCCTCCGTGGACGGCGAGGTCAACGATCCGAACTTTGGAAACGTGGTGAGCGCGGCCGCGCCGCGGTTGGTGCAAGCGGCGATCAAGTTCCATTTCTGAAAGGGCCGCCGCGGGCCGCGCCTCGCCCAAGGCCGAACTTGTCCCGCCTGACGGGTTAGGTGGAAAAATCCAGAGTAGTAAGACGAATTGCCGTTGAGTTCCCGCGTCGCATGGGCGTTAAATTGTGATTGCGGGGACCAAATGGATGCTTGGCAGGCCGTAAAAAAGCCGAATGCAATTCGGGTCTTCTGGCTCGACCTCGGACACTTTGCCGACCGGGAGTTCGCATCGCTTGCCGCCGCAGTCGCGTATGTGCAATCCGAACAAGCGAGCGCCAGCTTGCACCAGGGCGCCACGGTACTGGCCTCCTGGGATGCGGCCGGCGGCTACAAGGTTTACTGCCAGGACACCACGGCCGCCGGAAGCGGCACGCACTGGTAGCCAGCCGGCGGCCCCGCAAAACGGCGCCTATTTCGCAATGATCGTGGTTTCCGCGCTGTGAAGGCCTGGCGCGGAGACCCGCAGGGTGATCCGGCCGGGGCCCACGGCGCGGACGATCGCCAAAGCGCGGCCTTCATACGGTTTCCGGCGGCCCGACTGCACCGGCGTCATGTCGCGCAGGTCGCCAGTGTCGAGCGCGGCCAGTTTCCCGGCGCCGGAAACTTCAGCCGCGATTTCCTGATCGGCGGCGTAGACCCTGCGGCCCTGCGCGTCCACCACCCGGACCTCGACGTTGGCCACCTCGCCAACGTCTACCAGCGGTGCGGCCGGATCGGCGATGATTTCCAGCCGTTGGGCCGGCCCGGCCGTGGCCAGCTCAAAATGGGCCGCTTCGCTTCCGCCCCGTTTGCCGACGGCGCGCAGCATTCCGGGCTCGTTCGGAACGTCCCATTGCAACTCCGGCCGGAGCCGGTCCGCTAGCGGCTTCTCGCCCAGAGAGCGCCCGTTCAGGAACAGCTCCGCCGAATCGCAGTTCGTATAGACCGTGACCGGGATGGTCTTGCGCGGGTCTTTCTCCCAGTTCCAGTGTTCCACCAGGCCTCGCCCTCCGGCAGTCTGCGCGACGGCGTAGACCATGGGCCGGGTGCTCCAAAGCGCCTCGCGCTCGTACGATCGAGGCTTGCGGAACCCGCACAAATCCAGCAGTCCGGCGCCGCTGCCACGGCTCGGGTATCGCCCGGCTTCCCCCAGGTAGTCGATGCCGGTCCAGAGGAACTGCCCCGCCACGTAATCGTTCGCCGCCACCGCGAGCCATGCCTCCAGGGAGTGCGCGTTCTCGCTGCCCAGAATCACTCGCTCGGGGTAGGTCCGGTGATCCTGCGCGTAATACTGCTCCAGGTAGTTGTACCCGGTCACATCCAGCAGGTTCGCCAGGCCGGTGGCATTGGAGGCCAGGGTATCGGCCAGCGCCTGCGTCACCGGCCGCGTTCCGTCCAGGCCTTTCACGGCCGCCACCAGGCGCCGCGCGACCGACGGCAGCACGTCGGCGTCCTGCATTCCCGGCTTCAGCCCGTCGCGCCCGCGCGGGTGGCCGAACGGATCGCCGGGGTAATCGATCTCGTTGCCGATACTCCACAACACGATGCTCGGATGATTGCGGTCCCGCAGCACCATATCCTGAATGTCGCGTACGGCCCACTGGTCGAACACTTCGTGGTAGCCGCGTGTGCCGGGGGTTCCGGCGTTCCATCCCTCGATCCACTTGTGCTTGCCGCCGGTCCACTCGTCGAAGGCCTCGTCCATCACCAGCAGGCCCAGACGGTCGCAAAGATCGTATTCCTCGGGCGCCATGGGGTTGTGCGAGCAGCGGATGGCATTCACGCCTACGGCCTTCAGCGCCTTCAGACGCCGCTCCAGCGCGGCAGCCGAGAAGGCCGCCCCGAGGCCTCCCAAATCGTGGTGCAGGCACACCCCGCGGAGCTTCTCCGGCTCTCCGTTCAGAAAGAACCCGTGATTGGCATCGAAGCGTATGGTGCGGATGCCGAATGGCGTACGGTATTCGTCACTGAGCGCGCCATCGGCGTAAACTCGCGTAACGGCGGTGTAGAGGTTGGGTTCCTCTGTAGACCAGAGGCGGGGGTTGGTCACCACGGCCTGCTGCGCAAAAGCGCGCTCACCGGCGGCCGCGACGGGTTCCTCCGAAGCTGCGCTCGCGGCCTCTTTCCCGGCGGCATCTTCAATGGTGGTGACCACCCGCACCGCCGCGCCTGCGCTGGAACCGTTTTCGACTCTCGTCTCCACCGAGACCAGCGCCTCCCCCGCGCCGGCCACCGGCGTATACACGTAGGTTCCCCAATGCGCCACGTGTACTGGCGGCGTCACCGTGAGCCACACGTTCCGATAGATGCCCGACCCGGTGTAGAAGCGCGAATCCGCGCTCACGCTGTGGTCCACGCGGACGGCCACCACGTTGGGCGTCGCGCCGAAGGTCACGTAAGGCGTGAGTTCGTACTCGAATGACGAATAGCCGTAAGGCCGATGGCCGAGAAGATGCCCGTTGATCCAGACATCGCTATCGCGATACACGCCATCGAAGGCGAGGTAGATCCGCCGCCCGGCGAGCGACGCGTCCAGCGGAAACGTCTTGCGGTACCAGCCGATGCCCCCCGGCAGGTAACCCGTGGCGCTGGCATTCGCCGCGCTATAAGGGCCCTCGATGGACCAGTCGTGAGGCAGGTTGAGCTTGCGCCACCCGGCGTCGTCGAAGCGGGCCCGTTCGGCGCCCGGCGCATCGCCTTTGTAAAATCGCCAGCCGGCGTCGAAGTTCAGCCGTTCCCGAACCGGCGCGGCAGACCAAGCCGGCAGCAGGGATAACGGCACCAGCAAAAACGCTGCTCGCATCATCGATCGCTCCTGGGAGATTTCCATTATCGCGCGCAGCGTTGGCCGCCGCGTAGAGGCGGGTCACGAGCACCAACCTGGTAACAGCCGCGGCCCGGTTGGCCCTTGTTCCGCTCGGGAGGCGAACCTTGGTTTGGAGTACAATTGACGAAACCGCATGCCCCTGCGTCCGGGCTCCCAACTCGGCCCCTATGAAATCGTCGCTGCGATCGGCGCGGGTGGCATGGGCGAAGTGTACAAAGCGCGCGATGCGCGGCTGGGCCGGTACGTGGCCATCAAGACGGCGCTGGGCGGTTTCGGCGAGCGTTTCGAGCAGGAGGCGCGCACCATCGCCGCGCTGAACCATCCCGACATCTGCACCATTCACGACGTGGGGGAACAGGATGGGATTCGCTATATCGCGATGGAACTCCTGGAGGGCGGAACGCTTCAGGAGCGAATGGGCGGCCAGCCTCTGGCGCCCGCGGAGGCCGTTGGCATCGCGCTGCCGGCCGCCGCCGGCCTGGAGACCGCGCACGCCAAAGGGATCGTGCATCGCGATATCAAGCCGGCGAATCTCTTCCTGACCAGCGATGGCCAGGTGAAGATTATGGACTTCGGGCTGGCCAAGTTCACCCGGGACACCGCGCCCGCAAAATCGCAGGACGAGACTGTCACGGCCGGCGAGGCGGCGCTCACCATGCCGGGCACGGCGGTGGGCACGGTAGCCTACATGTCTCCGGAGCAGGCCCGTGGCGAGCCGCTGGACGCCCGCAGCGACATTTTCTCCTTTGGCGCGGTGCTGTTTGAAATGCTGACCGGGGTGCGTGCCTTCCGCGGGAAGACCCTGGCCGCGCAGTTCGACGCCATTCTGCACCAGCCGCTTCCGCCGGTGCGAAGCCTGGCTCCCTCGGTTTCCGCGGAGTTGGAGCGGATTGTGGCCAAGGCCACGGAGAAAGACCGCGGCTTGCGCTACCAGACCGTCGCGGAAATGCGGCAGGATTTGAAGCAGGTGCAGCCCGATTCGGCCGCGGTGGAAAAGCGCCAGCCGCCCGCGCGAAAGATGGCCCGATGGCTCTGGCCGGTGGCGGCCGTGGTGGGCCTCGCGGGAATCGCCGGCGGCATTTTTTGGAAGACGCATTCGGGCGCGCCTCCCATCCACTCCATCGTGGTCCTGCCGCTGGAGACGATTTCCGCCGGCGCCGAGGACTACTTCACCGACGGGATGACCGCCGAGCTGATTGAAGCGATGATGCGGATTCACGGATGGCGCATCATTTCCCGCACCTCGGCGATGCAATACAAGAATGCCCACAAGAGTCTGCCCACCATCGCCAGGGAACTGGGCGTGGACGCGGTGGTGGAGGGCACGGTGGAGCGCGCCGGCAACCGCGTCCGCATCTCGGCCCGGCTGATTCGCGCCGGGGCCAGCGAGGAGAATCTGTGGGCGGAGAGCTTCGATCGCGATGTGCGCGACGTGCTGGATCTGCAGGCCGATGTGGCGCACTCGATTGCCGATCAGATCAAGGTCTCGCTGACGCCGCAGGAGCGCGGGCAATTGGCCGAGCGGCACCCCGTGGATCCCGCGGTGCTGGATGTTTACCTGCGGGGCCGGGCTGCCATGGACACCGGCACGGAAGAGGGGATTCGCAAAGCCATCGACTTCTTCGGACAGGCGCTGGCGCGCGACCGTTCCTACGCGCCCGCGGAAGCGGCGCTGGCGCTGGCGTATGGCGCGCTCACTCCGGACTTCGAAAGACCCAAAGACGTGATGCCCAAATCGCGAGAGCATGCGCAAAGGGCCATCGACCTTTCGAATGACACCCTGGCGGAGGCGGACACAGCCATGGCCGCCGTGATGATGCGCTTCGATTGGGACTGGACCGGCGCGGAGCGGGAACTGCGGCATGCCCTGGACCTGAACCCCAATTCGGCCGACGCCCATGACTGGTACGGCGGCTATTTTATGTCTCTCTCGATGCACGACCAGGCCATTGCGGAGGCCGGGCTGGCACACCAACTGGACCCCGTTTCGTACCCCATCTATTCCGATTACCTGAACGCCCTGGTGGTGGCGAGGCAATACCAGCGGGCCATCGCGGAGTGCCAGCGCGCCACCGCGCTCTACCCCGATTTTGCCTACGGCTATGCGTGGCTGGGGATGGCCTACATGCTGAATGGCCAGGCCCAGGAGGCGGTGAAGGCGGCGCAACAGGCGTACCGTCTGGACCAGCACGTGACCGTCACCGCGTTCCTGGCGATGGCGGAGGCAGCCGCGGGCAATACCGCGGAGGCGAAAAGACTGGCGGACATGCTGGATAGCAAGGCGAGGTCGCGCTATGTCTGCGCCTACGAGGTAGCGGGGGTGCATCTCTCCCTCGGCGAGAAAGCAAGAGCCGTGCAACTGCTGAGCCAGGGAGAGAAGGAGCGGTGCGATTGCCAGATCTGGCTGCGATCGGAACCCTGGATGGATGCGATCCGCAAGGACCCGAATTACAACCGGTTCATCGAGAATCTCGGCTATCCGGCGGTCGCGGATGTGAAGAAGTAGGCGCGCGAGTCGGGGAGCCGGGTTCGCATCCGCCCCCCGTCAGGTCGAGTGATAGATATGTACGCCTGGCCGGAAGACTTTGGTTCCCTCCAGGGTAACGCCCGGCAGCCCAGTAAGGCGCACTTCGCGCAGCACCGGCAGCCGCGCGAGAAATGGCAGGCCGGCATCCGTGATTTTCAGGCATTCGTAGAATTCGATCTGCTCCAGCGTCTTCATGCAGCCGAGAATTTCCAGGCTCCGGTCGGTGATCTGCGTCAGCCCGGCATAGTAATACTTGATCGCGAGACCGGCAATGTGTTCGGTCGCTTGGTCGCCGGTCTCGCGGCAGTACATGCACGTCAGTTTTTCCAGGTTCCGGCAGCGCCCGATATGCCGGAAGCCGTCGTCCTGGAAGTCGATGGGCGTCAGCTCGCGCAACGCGGGGAACTCCGGCAGCGTGGCGAGAGCCGCATCGTCGACGTTCCGGCACCCGATCCCCAGGTTCCGCAGCGAGGGCATCTGCGAGAACGCTACGAACCCGCGGCTTCCGAAATTCGGGCAGACGCGCCCCCAGATGCCCTCGATGGTCTGCGACCGGGCCAGGGCCGCAAATCCGTCGTCGGTCGCAACGGACTCCTGGATGCGCAGCCGCTTCAGCCGCGGCAACATCGCGATGTGCTGCAGGGCAGTGTCGTCGCTCAGTTTGCCATCGCAGCCGAGCACCGCCAGGTTGGGCAGGTGGACCAGGTGGGCGAAGCCGTCGGTGGTGATGCGATCGATGTGCCAGAACAGGTCCAGGTCGAAGACGCCATCCAGGCCGGCGAGGGCCGCGAGGCCGGCATTCGTGAACGGCCCGTCGATCAGCAGCCGCGCCCCATCGCCATCGGCGGTTTCGAGCAGCGGGAATTGGTGCAGCAGCGGAATGCCGGCATCCGTGACGAGTCTTCCGCTGCTGAACCGGCGAAGCTTTGCTTTGCCCTGGAGCGCCTCGATGGCGCCGTCTCCAGTGGGCGACCCCATCAGGTTCACCTTCTCCAGCCGCTCGCAGAAGCGCAGGTTCGCGACGCCGCTGTCGGTGATGCCGGATTGCCACGTGATGGCGAAGTTCCGCAGGTTGGGCAAATGCCGGAGCACTTCCAGGCCGCGGTCGGTGAGCTTGCCGCCGGGATATTCGTTCAGCTCCAGGCGCTCGAGCTGCGGCATCCCCGCGAGGTGCAGCAGGCCGTCGTCGGTGAGTTCGCGCGACCCTCCCAGACTGAGGCTGGTAACGAAGTCCAGCCGGGCAACGCGCGCCAGCGCTTCATCCGTCATCAGCCCGTTGGCGTCCAGCGCGGGAATGCGCTGCTCCTTCATCGCGCCGATCAACTCTCCCCAATCGGCGGCGGATAACCGGCGGCGCGGGCCGATGCGATGGTCCCTGGTATCGATGGCGTAGGGTGCGCCCTCGGGCGGCGTTCCAGCGGCAAGGCCCTGCATCAACTTCTCCCAACTGCCGAACCCGGCGTCCTGCGCAATGAGGCTTTGGGCCTCTTCAATGGGGAAGTAGTTCTCCGGAACGCGCGACGACCGCTGGCGGTAGGCGTAATCGCGGCGCCAGATTTCGGCCTTCAGATCGGCCAGGCTGAAGGACCGGCCGTAGTGGCGGTTCAGCCGCTCCAGCGCCGCGGCGTCGCCCGTGTAGGCGCCGGCGAAATCGCGCGCGGCCTGCTCGTACGCTTCGCTGGTTCGCGACCGCGCCGCCTGCTGAACGGCCAGCTTCAGTTCCTTCCAGTTTTCGAAACCGTGCTCGCGCGCGAGGGCATATTGCACGTCGCGCAGCACGGGCGTCCGGGTGTGGTTCGGGTAGGCGCGCTCGAATCGTTGAAGCGCTTCCGATTGGTTTTCGCGCAGGCCCTTGAGCCAGCGCCGGGCTTCTCGTCTCAGGTTGTCGAGAGTGGTGGCAGAGGTGAGTTTTCGCTGCATGTACCTTCCTTCCGTCGTCGCCCAGGTCCGCTGAGCTCAGGGCCGGATGAAAGGTCCGTGCCAAACACAAGTCGAAGATTGGGTGGGAGCAAGCTCCCTTGCCGCGGACAGGAGGCGCCCCAGAGCGCGCTGAGGCTAGATTCTCACACGGCCGCACGCCTGTCAATCATGGGGCAGCGCCAGGGTCACCGGTATGCTGCGCGCCGGCGTCAGCCTGCCCGCCCTGATGAAACTGCTGGGGCACCGCATGGCCAATATGACGCTGCGTTACGTGGAGACCCGCAAAAAGGATCTGCAGCGGGAGTTTTCTCTGGCGCGCAGCCAGCCCCGACATCTCCTTGCCTTACCGGTTTCCCTGCGGGCGGAAGATGCGGGGGCCGCCGACGTGCCGGCTCTGGTGGAGCGGATTGGCGCGGCCATGCGGGCGCTGGAGTTGTTTCGCTCACAGAATCCGGCGCTGCCGGACAAGCCCTCCAATGGCTTCGTCGCCGCTGGGCGCAGGTGCGCACCGCTTTTCAAAAACTCGCCTCCAGCGGCGACGACCAAAAATAGGCCCGGATTGGCCGGATTTGTGAATGGCGCGCCGGCGGCTGATGGCAGGGTCTGCGAACGCGAGGGCCGCTCCTTTGGTCGCGGCCCGGTTCGATGCCGAGGCTACGGGCGAATCGAATTCGCCGCTTAAGAAATAAGGATGAGAAACCACTTGCCATCCCAACTACCGTTATAGTCTAATGGTTGTATGCTGTGGTTGACCCGTTATGGCGCATCCAAAACTTGCCAGGCTTGAACTTCAGATCATGGAAATACTCTGGACTCGCGGTGCGTGCTCGGTGCGCGAGATCCAGGACGCCTTTTCCGAAAAGACGCGGCCGGCTTTTACGACGGTGCAGACCACGGTTTACCGGCTGGAAGGCAAGAAGGCGGTCCGCATAGTCAAGAAAGTAGGCAACGCCAACATTTTCGAGGCTGCGGTCTCGCGACGGGCGGCGGAGAACCGGTTGATCGACGACTTGCTGGGATTGTTCGGGGGCCGCGTGAAGCCGGTGATGGCGCGCCTGGTCGAGTCCGGCAAACTCACCCTGGAGGATGTGAAGGAGGCCGAAGAAGCTCTTCTGCGGCTTTCGGGAAAGGACAAAGCCCAATGACGGTCCCCACGTATTTAATGCCAATGGCGAATCACCTGTGGCAATCCAGTGTCTTCGCTGTGGCGGCGGGCGTGCTGTGTTGGGTGATGCGGAAGCAGCGGGCGCCGGTACGCTACTGGCTGTGGCTGACCGCGTCAGTGAAATTTCTGATTCCTTTGTCGCTGCTGGTGAGTCTTGGCAGCCTGGTGGACTCGCCGGCGGTCCCGGTGATCGCCGCAAACCGTGTCCCTTCGATGGCACGGGAGATCGGCCAGCCGTTTGCGTTGCGGGCGCCAGCGCCGCTGCTGGCGGCTATTCCCAGCGCGCCAAGCCACGTTCCGGCGGTGCTCATGGCCCTGTGGTTTTGCGGCTTTGCCGCCAGCGCGGGCGGCTGGGTACGCGCCTGGCTGCGTATGCGGCGGGCAGTGCGCGGGGCGTCACCCATTCGGGCGGACCTCGGCTTCGACTGCCAGTCCGTGCGATGGATGGCATCCCCGGCTCTGGTGGAGCCTTGTGTGTTCGGCATTTTGCGGCCGGTGCTCCTGCTGCCCGACGGAATCCGGCACCGGCTCACCCCGGATCAATTGGAGACGATTTGCGCGCATGAGATCTGCCACGTTCGCCGCCGGGACAATCTGACGGCGGCGGTTCATATGCTGATGGAAGCCATTTTCTGGTTCTATCCATTGGCGTACTGGATCGGGCGACGGCTGATGGACGAACGCGAGAAAGCTTGCGATGAAGAGGTGCTGCGCATGCTCGCCAAACCGGAAGCCTATGCGCAGGGGATTCTGGCCGTCTGCCGGTTCGGTTTGCAGCCATCGCCGGTTTGCGCTTCCGGGGTGGGTGGGGCCGATCTCAGGAGACGCATTGAAGGAATCATGGGATATCGCTCTGCGGGGCGACTGGGCTGGGGCCGTAAGCTGTTGCTCACGGCCACGGCAGCCGCGGCGCTGGGCGGCCCACTCCTGACCGGTATGCTATTCGTGCGCTCGAGCCGCGCTCAATCGCAAAGCCTGGATGGGGGCGCACCAGCATTCGGCGTAGCATCGATCAAGCCGAACCGGACTGGCGCCCGGAATAGCGGCTTCCGCCGATTCACGGGAGGCCAACTGGACGCCACGAATATCCCCCTGAGGATGTTGATTGCCTTCGCCTATGACATTCCGCAGGAACGGGTTCTGCAGGGGCCGGGGTGGCTGGATTCCGAGAGGTACGACATTCTGGCAAAACCGGATGTCGGAAGCGGTCAAGCTGTGGATCGATCGATGGGGGCGATACGGCTGCGCACCCAGGCGCTGCTGGCCGACCGCTTCAAGCTGACGCTTCACAAGGAAACCAGGCAACTTCCGATTTTCAGGCTGGTGGTGGATAGCGGCGGCCCCAAACATCTCCAGCCGCCCAGAGGCAACACGCCGGATTTGATTACCAACGGGCACCATGTGACGTGCCAGGCGGCATCCATGGAATTTTTCGCGAAGGTCTTTTTGACGGGGCAGGTGGGTGGACCGGTATTGGACGAAACCGGCATCCAGGGGAAATTCGATTTCTCGATGGATTGGGCGCCCGATGACAACCCGCCAGCCAGGCCGGGCGATCCAGGGGACGTGGGAAGGTCCCCCGATCCGACAGGGCCGTACCTGTTGCGCGCGCTCCGGGAGCAACTGGGCCTCAAGTTGTTACCCGGCAAAGGCCCGGTGGAGGTGCTGATTGTGGACCGGGCGGAGAAAGCTACGGAAAACTAGAATGGCGGGGGCCGGTTTGCGACGGGGAGGTGCGGTTCGCTGCGGTTGCGGGTCGGTTTCGATGTTGAGCCAGATAGGTTTGCGAACCGGCGAGGTGCGCTCCCTGCGGTCGCGGCTCGGTTTCGATGGCTCGGCAATGAGCATAGAGCTGTGCGCGTTGGCGAGGCGGAAGAACCTAATCGTTAGTGCCAGGCGCTTTCAGCAACCAGGCGGCAACGCTAATGCCCGCGGCCGGGGGGCAGAGTGCCGCAGCAGCCGGTCACCCAGCGCTCGAAGAACTTGGTGAGGTTTTTGGCCTTGCCCGACGCCGCGTCCATGGCGGCTTCCAGGTTATCGGTGGTCACGCGCTTGCCCCAATTTTGGCTGGTATAACGGTGCAAGCCGCGCCAGAAGACCTCGTCGCCCAATTCCCGCCGGAGCAGGTCGAGCACCACGACGCCCTTGTAATAAGGAAGGTCGCCCATGGCCTGTTGCGGAGTCTGCCAGTCGCCCCACGAGAGCGGACGGTCCTTGCCGTCCGACTGGATTGCCTCGAAGAGGCCGCGCGAGCGTTCGATTTCCTTCTCGTAGCGGGCTTTGCCAAAGCGTTTTTCGAGAAAGGCGTCGGCCATAAAAGTGGACATGCCGGCGCTGAGCCAGTAGTCAGACCAGTCTGCGCAGGGAAGCCCCACGCCGTACCATTGGTGGGCCAGGGCCTGCGCCAGCACCCAAGGGTCGTCCGGCTGCTTGGCGAGTTTCGCGCCGTAGGAAGCCGGCAAGAGGGACATGCCGACAGCCTCCTGCTGGACGTCGCCCTGTACAAAAACCTGGGTGTAGGTGTCCAGCGGATAGGCCACGCCGATGCGGTCGGCAAGGAATTGCAAGGCCGTGCCGGTGGCCTCGGCGATGGGCGCGGTGGCCATGCCGGCCGGCGCCAGGATGCGCAGCGCAACCTTACTATGCTGGGCGGTGGATTCGGCAAAATCTCCGGCCGCGAAGGCATATAAATAGGTTGCGGTGGGCGTATCGATGTGCCATTCGGTGACCGAGCGGCCATTTTCGGTGGTGGTTCCGGACAACTTGCCGCTGGCGGCCACCTTCCAGCGCGGATCGGCGGAGAGGCGCAGATGCAGGGTGGCGGGCTCATCCGGGCGGTCGCTGGAGGGCATCCAGTCGCTGGTGAAGAATGCCCCGTAGACCTGGCCGGGAGAGAAGACCAGCCCTTTGGCCGGCGTGGCTCCAGCCTTTGGCGCGGGCGCGCGGTAGCGGATAACGATGGTGCCCTGCTCGCCGGAATTCAGCGGCTTGCCCAGCACCACGATGAGGACGGCGCTGCGGCGCTCGGTATACTGGGCCACGCCGTCCTCGGTGACCGAAGCGATTTCGAGCGCGCCGACGTCGAGTTCCAGGGCGCTGAGGCGGTCGATGCGGCTGTGGAAGCGGATGGAAACCTCGCCCGCGAGGCTCTTGGCGGCCAGGTCCGGCTGGAGGGAAACGTCGTAGTGCTCCACCGCGAAATTGCGTTGCAAGGGAGCCGCCAGGAGGGCACCGGCGGCGGCCAGGCAGCAGAAAATCGCGCGGAAGCTCATACTTCAGGATAACCGGCGGCGGTTCGCATCCTTCGATGTGTCTTTGCATCGAATATCTTGATGGAGAGAGAAGTGAACGTTCAACCTCGCGTATTGGTGTTTGCCGGCAGCACTCGCAGCGGATCGCTGAACCGCAAACTGGCGCGCGCCGCCGCCGCGGCACTGGAGCGCCATGGACTGGCGGTGACTTTGGCCGACCTGCGCGATTACCCCATGCCGATTTACGATGGCGACCTGGAGGCCTCGGCCGGGATGCCCGAGAGCGCCAGGGCTTTCAAGAACCTGATGCGCGAGCACGACGCGCTGGCGATCGCTTCGCCGGAATATAACGGGTCGTTCGCGGCTCTGCTGAAAAACGCCATTGACTGGGCGACCCGGCCGGAGCCCGGCGAACCGCGGCTGGCGGCCTTCCAGGGCAAGAAGGCCATCATCATGGCGGCATCGCCCAGCCCTCAGGGAGGCCAGAGGGGGTTGCGGCACGTGCGCGAACTGCTGGAGATGATCCACGTGGAGACGCTGCCGGCGCAGCTTACGGTGGCCAGCGCCGCCCAAGCGTTCGATGCCGAAGGCGGACTGGTGCGAGCTGAGGACCGCGCCGCGCTGGACCGGCTGGCGGAGGACCTTGCCCGGGCGCTCGACGCCGGGCGGTTTGCGGCGGCTTAAAGAAGCGGGGCGGGCGGGCCGCTTACAATGGGAGACTGGATCCCGCGTCCCGCATGCAGACTTCCGGCCGCATCGCCTTCACCTATCCGAATTTCCGTGCGTATATGCTGGCGCGGTTTCTGGCCACCGCGTCTTCGGAGATGCAATCGGTGGCGGTGGCCTGGCAGGTGTACGGCCTGACGCACCGGCCGCTGGACCTTGGTCTGGTAGGGCTGGCGCAGTTTCTGCCGGGCGTGTTGCTTTTTCTGGTGGCTGGACAGACGGCCGACCGGGTGCCGCGCCAGCGCATTCTGGAAGTCTGCCTGGCGGGGTTCGCGGGCTGCTCGGCGCTGTTGCTGTTTTTCGCTTTGCGGGGCGTGGCGTCGGTGTTTCCGATTTACGGCGTACTGGTTCTGAACGGCGTGACGCGAGCCTTCAACGGTCCAGCGAGCCAGGCGTTTCTGCCGCTGCTGGTGGAAGAGCGGGACTTCCCCAACGCGGTGGCGTGGAGCTCCTCGATTTTCCAGGCGTCCACGGTGCTGGGGCCGGCGGCGGGCGGCTTGCTCTACGGATTTCTCGCGAGCCCGGTGCCGGTGTACGCGCTGGCGGCGGTGAATTGCGTGATCGCCAGCGTGCTGGTCTCCGGGCTACGCCTGGCGAAACCGCAGCGGCCGCGGGGGACGGCGCGAGTGGCCGTGATTCTGGAGGGCCTGCGCTACATCTGGCGCAACCAGCTCATCCTGGGCGCCATCAGCCTGGACCTGTTTGCCGTGCTACTGGGGGGCGCGGTGGCGCTGCTGCCGGTGTTTGCGGACCAGATTCTGCACGTCGGCGCGATCGGCCTGGGAGTGATGCGCAGCGCGCCCGGGGCGGGCGCCGTGCTGATGGCCACGCTGCTGGCCTATCGCCCACTGCGGCGCCGAGCCGGGGCCATCATGCTGTGGTGCGTTTTCGGATTCGGCCTGTTCACGATTGTCTTCGGCATTTCGCGCAATCTGCCGCTGACGATTGGTGCGCTGCTGCTGCTGGGCGCCTGCGATATGGTGAGCGTGGTGGTGCGCCACACGCTGGTGCAACTGGGCACGCCGGACGAAATGCGCGGCCGGGTGAGCGCCGTGAACATGGTGTTCATCGGGGCTTCCAATGAAGTGGGGCAGTTCGAATCGGGCCTGACGGCGCAATGGTGGGGCGCGGCGCCAGCGGTGATCGGCGGAGGCTTCGGGACGATTGCGGTGGTGGTGGCCTGGGCGCTGATGTTTCCGGCGCTGCGGCGGGTGGACCAGTTGACGGCTAAGGCGTGAGTCAACCATTTACTGCACGGCGACGTATAGCGACTGGCCGATTAGCGAGCTACCGAGCTCAAAGTAGATCGGCAGGTGTCCATTGTTGGCGGGGAGTTTGGGGACGGTGACATTGAATTGGTACACACCGAGATACCCCGGCGCCAGTCCCGCATAGGTAACGGTGCCCGGGAAACTGGTGTCGTCGAAGAACACCTGTAGTTTCGAGATGAGCGTGTTACCGGCCTGAACAATTTGACCGGCAGGGGTGCTCGGGGTTGTGGGACCGAAACCGACGCCGTAGAAGGTGATTGTGTCGCCCGCCTGGGCAGGACGGGACGGCACGCCGGCAATCGCGCCGGTGGGCAGAACGTAGGTAGTGCCATCGCTGAACACGGCAGCCGCATAGCTGATCCCATCGATCTTGAATGCCGCCGGAGCCAATAAGCCGGGTCTCGACTGAGAGTACAGTCACGGAGTAAGTGGCGCTGCTTCCGTTGGCAGTGGTAATAACCAGAGGCTGCGGGCCGGTTCCGACAGCGGGCGAGATTTCGGCGTTAATCTGCGAGGGGCTGATGTATGAGATAAAGGCGGGCTGTCCCCCGATCATGACGGAGGTGCCACTGAGCGACGTGGGAGCGTTCGAGCCGTTGAAGTCCGAACCGCCCCAAGGACGCGTTTGGCCGGAGAAATAGGAGCCGTAAATCTCCACCCAAGCGCCCGGAGCGAGACTCTGGTATCCGCCGAAGGCGCTCGCTTCGATTGTGGTAACCATGGATGGCTTGGGCAATACGGGGGCCGATGAGGGGCTTAGCGCCAGAACCTGCCCCGGATACTGGTAATTGGTCACGTAAATGGTTCCGCCGGGCCCGGCTACGACGCCAAAGGCGCTGATGACAGCGCTAGTGGCCGGGGCGTTGTTGAGCGCGGGTTCCGTGAGGGTACCGCCTCCGGCGATGGTGTTGATGGTTCCGTCAGGAGTTACCATGCGAACCAGTCCATTGCCTTGGATAAGATAGATGCTCCCCGCCGAATCCACGGCCAGCCCGTTGACCAGTCCCCCCAAGCCGGCCAGCGAGACAGGGCCACCGTCGCCGTAGTAAAAACTGGAGCCGTTGCCGGCGACCGTTGTAATGATGCCTGCCGGTGAGACCATGCGAATCAGGTGCGCGGAATCGGCGATGTAGAGATTGCCCTGACTGTCCAGAGCAACCGCGGTGGGGGACGTGACGGTGGCACTTACGCTCATCTTCTACACCATGATACGCGGAAGTTGTCCATTTCCAATAGGTTGCAATTTTGAAAAACGCCTAGTGACACGCTTTCTCTCCCTCTGGGCCTAGATGGAGACAAGTTCAGCATGGTCGTAGGGCCGGTGGCATGGCGACGCCGCAGGCTTGAAAAACTTTGCCCGCCACTCCCGGAGTCTGGCCGCGAAAAACGTAACCCTTGCCGCTGATCGAAACTTCCATCTCCATGAGCTTGTCCAGATCGCGGATGATGTCGGCCCATTCCAGCTTCCACTCCTTGCGCTCCAAACGGTCTTCCAGTTCCTTGCGCAACAATAACGCCAGAAACGAGCAGAACACGTGCCCGCGAATCGTTTCGTCGCACTTGTGAAAAATCGGCCGCGTATCCAGCAGCGACTTCATCGAGCGGAACACTTCCTCCACCATCCACAGTTGTTTGTATTTCAACGCCACCTCGCGCGCCGGCAGATCCGTGTTCGTCGTCAGCACCCACTTGCCGTCGTAACGCGCTTCCTCCTTGATCTTGTCCTCGTCGACCGTGAACTGTTTGCCTCCCGCGCGCAGGTATTTGCGATATCCTTTGTTGCCCACCAGCGACTTGTCTCCATGGCCCAACGCGTCGCGCAGCGAGGCCACCACAGCTTCGCGGTCGTGCGCGGTCCTTGGTGGCTTGATCCTCATTCACGCACACCACATACCGGCGCGCATCCTCGACCCAGACTTCTTTCACTTTCAGCGGCGAGGGATCGTCCCGGTCGTCGCTTTTGGGATGCACTTCGGCATAACGGCCAGCGCGCGCCACCACCGCCTTGGCTTCGGTCGAACTCCTCATGCGCACGCCCAGGATGTACTTCCACTCCCGCTTCTCCACTTCCGCCAGAGTCTCGGCGCTGATCATTCCCCGGTCGGCAACGATCGAGACCGATCCGATTCCGAACCGGCTCTTCAACCGTTCCACGATGGGAACCAGGCTCTTCACGTCGGCCGTGTTGCCCGGCCAGAGTTCGCTGCAGAGCGGATTGCCATGCTGGTCCAGCACCATGCCTACCACCATCTGCTTCAAGTCGGGACGATGATCTTTGGAGTGGCCGCGCTGGCCGATGGTCTCGCCTCCTTCGCCCTCGAAGTAGATCGAGGTGGTATCGAAGAACACCATGTCCAAATCGGAGAACAGGTCGCGCCGCCGCGCGAACAACGCCTCCTCGATGAGGTCCTTGTTCGTACGGGGAGCGAAAGGCGTGGCCCCATCCTGCTGATCTTTCGGAAGGACCTCTCCCACCCAGGCCATGGCCCGGTAGAGGTGGTGCAGGTCCAGATCGCCGACACCCTGGATGGCGTAGTCGTCCTTCCACTTCTCGGCGGCACGGTCGCTGCCGGGGGCGAAGAGGCGATGCAGCACGGTAAGGAAGATGGCCCGCTCGACGGAAAACTCGAAGCGCCGGTCTGCGAGCAAGGTCGTCAGGACTTGGTCGATTGCGCAGTCCTGCCAGAGTCTTTGGAAGATCAGGCCCGGCCCGATCCTGGCGCTGCGAGTGGTGATGCTGTCGCCCCGCGCATGGGCGCCGAGGACGGCGAGTTTTTCGGAAAACCGCCCCAGCGACTGGATCAGCGAGTCAAGCTGGCCGCTGGCCAGCAACTCATCCAGGCGGCCGAGACGAAGCACGACGCGCTGCTTGACCTTGCCGTCTACCCACTGGTTATCCACGATGAGCAGATAAGTCCGGGAACCGTTGGTCTGCGTGCGAATGAACAAATCGCGCTCCTGTGTCACTATCATGACTCAACATAAATGCGATAAACAAGTATTATTATCGATATTCTAGTGCTCGGACGTGACACTAGGATTTGGCGCTGGAGCGCATGGCCCCGCATGGAATCAATGAGGTTGCAGACACTTTGTGCCGCAAACTGTAGAAGATGAGTTACGGCAGGTCCGCGGTCGCCAAGAGCGGCGCCGCTTGAGGTCGTCTCGCCATTTCCTGCCACAGTCGAGATAGTACCGTCGGAGGCTATCTTGCGGATCCGGTTGTGCCCGCTATCCGCTATGTACAGATTGCCGGCGGCATCGACAGCGAGGCCGCGTGGCTCGGAGAGAGTGGCATCGGAAGCCGGTCCGCCATCGCCCAAGGGACCGGAACCGGGGCCGGCGATGGTGGTGATGGTGCCGTTGGCTACCTTGCGGATCCGATTTTCATTATAGTCCGCAATGTAAAGGTTGCCGGCGCCATCGACGGCCACTCCGTAAGCGGCGCCGATGTAGCCGCTGGTGGCAGGGCCACCGTCGCCGAGGAATTGCGTGTACTGAGCGCCTCCGGCAACGACCGAAATCACGCCTGCGGACGAAACCTCGGCGATGACATCGCCCCCATTCGCGGACAGTGCTCCGAAATAGAGATTGCCAGCGGAAACCAGGGCGATGCCAAGAGGGTAATACAGGTAGACACTCGTGGCTGGCCCCCCAAGCTTGCCGTTACAGCTAGTGGAATTGCACCCCGCTATGGTTGTGACGGTGTATCCCGGCGCCTGTTGCGCGAAACAGGACAGCGGCGCCAGGAGTCCCAATATCGCGAGATAACCACGGGAACCGGAGCCTATGGAAGCTTTTCTCATAGCGCCGACCTCTTTTGGCCGTTTCGAGCTACTCAATATCGGTGACCGTATCGCGGTCAAACGTGATCTTCACTCCGTTATTGAAGAGGTAGATTTGCCTGGCACCCTTATCGTCAACGCTCGTGGGCCTGCCCAGGCGCGCCAGAACCTCACTTAGGCTTTGGCCGATGGAAATCGCGGGGACACCCGATCCGTCATCCGCCGACGCTTGGTTGAGGGCCTGGCTCTCGGCCTGATCCGCCTGCTGCGCCTGCTGCTTGATCAGAGCCCCGGCGGCAGGGTCGGGACCGGGAGCGTCCGGGTCCGACGCAAACGGGGCTTCTACTGCCGCGGTTCGGTACGATGCGGGAATCGCCGGCAAGCCACCGGTTGCCTGTCGCGATTGCAGTTCGGCCAAACCCTGGTCGATGGTTTCGCGCATGTGGTTTTCCATCTCCTGCAGATCCGCGAATCCGACGGCAACCGAAACTCCCTGCCGGCACTCCGGGCCGCCCTTGTTCGAGAGCACCACCAGTTCCGCAGCGGTAGCGTAGGCCGGCGGCGGCCCCGGAAGTTGGAGCGCGTCTCCTTCGCTAATCGCACACTCCTCGCCGGCGGTATCGGTTACGTCCAGGTCGCTCGCGGCAACAAAGACGTGGGGAGCGCTATCGTACAGCAGAGCCGGCACCCCGCTCAACGCGGGGTTCGGAGCGCCGTTCAGCACAACGGCCTGGGCCTCTGCATTTTCGATGCTGATCTGCCGCTGAACTTCCGAGGCAATCTCATCCCTCACCTGAGGCGTCAGCGGGGTGGCGCCGAAGGGTGCCTGCACAGGCATACCGGCGTCCACTCTGGCCTGATAGGCTTCGGCAAGCGAGGTGGCAATCAGGTAGTCGGTCAACCAGTAGGAGGCACGCGCGTAGGTGGGATAGGGCACGAAGTAGTAACTGTAATAGCCGTACCAAGGGTATGCTGACCAGCCCCACGCATAGGGCACAGGCGCCACCCATGGGTTGTAAGCCCATCCGTAGAATGCCGGCCGGTAGTACACGGTGGGCGTATACATCTCCAGGTACGCGCCACGGTACGGATAGCGGGCGTAGAAGCGTTCGTATACGTGGCCATGAAGGTAGTAAGTGCGTTGAGCGTATTCGCGGCCGCGATAGAAATAAGGCCGCTGTACATAACTGCGACCGCCGCGCTCTGCGACAATGCGCGAATGGTCGGACCACTCGACGACAACGTGGCGGTTTCCGTTCAGGTTGTGGTGGATATCCATTCCCCTGCCGGGTAAGCGCACGTCAGCGGGCCTTCCATCCCGGCGCCTGGTAAGTTCGGTGCCCTCGCGGGTTCTGATGGTCGTCGTGCCGTTCGGACGACGGGCCGGATTGTAAGCAGGCGGCGTTTGGTTAGCGGGCGGATGGAGGCCGACTCCCGGTGCTGGCCCGACGCCGGGGGTACGATTATTGGGTGCGGGCGCCGGCACGGGCTTGGCCGGAGCGGGGGCTTTTACCGCTGGTCTCGGCGGTGTTGGCAGCTTGATGTCCTGAGCTGCGGCGAGGCAACATACGGCGAGAAGTGCAGCCAGGAGCCCCGGATGAAAATTCCTTCGAGTCTGCGAAGTGTGCATAGTGTTCTCCTGTTGTGAGAATGGGCCCACCTACAAAACCAATGGTTACTTGAAAGCCACTACCCTGCCATCGACGAAAGTCACCTTGTGGGCGGGGTAAAAGTAAATTTGCTTGTCGCTCGAAGGATTGCCGATTGTGGACGGTTTCCCCAGTACGGCTACAACCTGATCCACGGTGTCACCCGGTTCGACTCGCCTCGTAGCATCGTTCGCAGGAATGGATGGGGGAGCGGCAACGGTTCGCTGATCATCGCCGCGCTTCAGCGTAGGTCGGCTTGAGGCTGGTGGTTGATCGACCGGGTCCGGCGGTGTTGGAATGGTCGCTTGATCGCCGTCACTCGCCGGCGAGGTATGGCGCATGACTGGCGGATGATCGTCAGGGTCCGAGGATGTTAGCGCTGTTGGCTGGTTGCCGTCACGCGCCACCGTGGACGGGCGTGGAGCCGGCGGTTGACCGCCCGGGTCCGGCGGTGGGGGTGGCGGCGGGACAATGGCTTCAAAGTGAGTGTCCGACCCGCTCTGCGGCTGGGTTGGCTGGGGTTCCGTGGGAGGCTGGGGAGGGCCGGCTGCCGTGGGTTCGACGGGCTGAACAGAGTCGACCGCAAACACTTCCCCCACCAACTGGTCGGGTTGGTCCGAATATGGGATGGTGAGCGATGCCTTGTAGCGTACGGCCGGGTAGGGGTCTGTCCACAATTCGAAGACCACGTTCTGATCGGACACTTTGATCGCGGTAACCCACATCTTCTCCCCCGCAACGAAGGACCTTGTCGCGGAAACGGGGGGAGTTGGAGGGCAGGTTCGCAGGAGACGGCAGGCCGCACCAGCCGCATCTTTCATTGTGGAGAGCCTGTTCTGGCGGATCCGCCCTTGCGTGTAGGTATTCTGATAAACATCCGGGGAAGTGACCGGAACCATGACCAGGTTGTCCTTCTTCAGGGTGAGTACGGCCCCGGCGGACACTATGGCTGTCCGATCATAAGTCGTTTTGGTGAGAGGGTAGCGCGCCTCCAACCGCTGTTGGATGGCGGCCAGGGTGTCTCGTGCGCTTACCGAGGCGGACATCGCGATTGTTAGTGCGATGCAGGAAATCGGAGTTGTGAGCTTTAGCATCCCTCGTATCCCCTTTGCAACAAATATACGCCGCCGGCATGAAATGTGTTACGGAAACAAGCGGAGTTTATTTGGTAATCTGCAAGCTGCCGATGAGAACGCCAATGGAGCCGGTTAATTGACGCCGCCTGCCACCGGTGAGCCAGACGCTGTGGGTATCTCGGACTGGCGGCCGGGTTGGCAGCACCAGCGCCCGGTTTGCCGAATGCGAGGGACCCTCAGCATTTTGGGGCGTCTGGCATCAACTTGCCCCTCATAATGGTTAGCGGAAGATCCCTGGAAATGCCCTCATCGTTCAGACAAAATTCCCCAAAAACCTCCCGATCGTTGGCTGTGCCATCTTCGCGTCGGCTTGGTCAGGCCATCTAAGGCGATGCAGCTATTTTCGGTATGAAGCAGTATGAATGCCTTATAAGGGAGTACGGGTTCCCAACGTAGCCGTTGCGTAACGATGCCATTGGCGGGAGCGGCGATCCGTGGGTGGCCGGCACAGGGACGCCGGGACCTGTTAGGACGGCGGAGTGGCCGCCATTGCCGCCAAGCCGGCGGCTCTTTCGCCGCCACCTACGCCCCGGCCGGGCACTTAAACCGATATACTTATTCAGATCGGTATGGATGCCAGGACTGGGCCAGAATCCGAGCCACCCAATGTTACGACGCTCCTGAACCGAATGCGAGACGGCGACCGGGAAGCCGGCAATGAGGTCGCGGGGCTGGTCTATGATGAATTGCGCCGAATTGCCTCGCGGGAGATGCGGTTTGAACGGGGAGGGCATCTACTGCAGACCACGGCCCTGGTTCACGAAGCTTATTTGAGGCTGGTTGGCGCCCAATCCCTTGAAATCCAAAACCGCGGGCATTTCTTTGCGATCGCCAGTCAGCAAATGCGCCGCATCCTGGTTGATTACGCACGTGCAAGCGGCGCCCAGCGCCGCGGCGGAGGCGCTCCCCGAGTGGAACTGGAGGGCCTGCAGATTGCCGCGGCCGGACATAGCATCGACGTGCTGCTGTTGGACGAATCTCTTACCGAACTCGAACATGTGGATCCAAGATCCGTCCGGGTGGTGGAACTTCGCTATTTCGGTGGATATACCTGTGACTTGAACCATAAAATGGCCGTTTTGAATCATAAAGTGGCCGGTGATTCTGACACCCCCGATTAAAGGCGAACCAGCAAAGCATTCCCACTCAACCCTTACGGTTGCCCCCCATCGTCGCTCTCGATAACGAAAGGTAGTATCCGTTTCGGTCGCATCGGTGTCAAATCGAGTTATGGACGGGGTTCGACAATCATGGCTGGCGACGGTGCCGGTCATTCTAGCAAGGGCGTTCGTAGTAGCCGCCGTTTCTGCGATATCGTGTCCTGCCGCGGAGCCTGCTTACGGGCAGGAAGCTGCGACGCCGGAACAAAACGCCACCGGGGGGCAGTCGCGAGCAACGCGAAGGTCTTCAGATGGCCCGACCATTTCCGGGCGGGTTCTCCACGAAAGCGGTGAACCGGTAGCAGGCGCGTCAGTTTGGCTAATCCAGTCGCAGTACTCTTCAGGCGTCCTGCGCCGGAGTCGCATGGGACCGAACCTGACGAGCGAGGACGGCAGGTATAGCTTTGAAGACGGCTTGGAGGAGGGACGCGCCTATTATGTCGTAGTGGACCGCCACGCTTCCGGTGAAGATGCAGGTCGCGAAGCGCTGCCTATCAAGCAGCGGAAACCCATCGAGGCGTCCACCTATTATGGCGATGTCACGTCTCTGGGGGTGGCGACACCGCTGATCCTAAGTCATGGTGAACGTCGGGAGCGGGTGGACATCCGAATTCGCAAGGCCAACCCCTACTGCGTGGATGGTCATCTGCAAGTTGAAGGGGAGCCCTTTGCGCTGTTCATGACCGTCGAGGAAGCCGCCCTCGCTGGAGTGCATCGGGAAATCGAACACGGGTACGAGTCTGCTCAAGATGGCTTGTTTCGCTTTTGCGATCTCACGCCCGGTCAATATGCCCTGTTCACTCCGGAGAATGCGAACAGCGAGGTAGTAGTGTTTACGATCAATGATTCCGATGTGCACCAAGTACTACTGAAGGTGGACACAAACTCTCCTGACCTGCATTTGGATCTGAATTGGGACGGGGATCCGCCCCCTAGCTCTAATGTGAAACCGGAGGCTGTTCGACCCGGTGAGTTGAAGCCCAGTGACCACACTGGGCTCGCAACAGAGAGCCGTCTGCCCCAAACTTGGGAGGCTTTTGGAATAGCTGTCGATCTATTGAACGCGAATGACGAGAGATTCCGCATGAGCGCGGATGGCAAGAGGTATTTCGAGACTCCTTACGGGAATTTCTATCCAGTCCCCTCTGGAGACTATTCCGTCGAGGTCCATCTGCCCGGGGGTTCCTACGTAAAGCAGATCACGGATGACGGCATGGACATTGCCGGCAAGTCGCTGCACCTGTCCCCGGGAGCCAGCGCAACGCTTCGTATTGTTGCGTCGCAAGGAGGGGGAACGATCACCTGCAGGGTAAATGATGCAGATGGTAAACCCTCGCCGGGTACGGCTGTGGTGCTGGTCCCCGAGGGTGTCTTCACCCCATCTCAACTCTCAACGAGGGCGCAACAGGCCCATACCGACTCTCGCGGCGTACTCGAGTCGGGTACGTTAGCGCCCTCTACGTATCGTGTACTCGCGCTCGGTCGCCCATTTCGACAGGTCCCCGAAGATCTCGACAAGCTATTGGTGGCCCTGGATCACGCTCAGACGGTGCAAGTCTCCGCGAGGTCGAATATCCGAGTTAACCTGCAAATCGTACCGCTAGACTAACGGCGTTCGTCTTCCAAGAAGATTGACTCAGCGTAGGCGTTCTGTCTGCAGTTCTGAAATTACCCCGGTCAGGCACAGGCTGAGCATTCTCCGCGCCTTCAGCGAGTCGGCGCTTAGCATCTTTCGTACACGGGCCTGAACTGGTTGCTCGCCGCGGTCGAGCATGTCTTCGACAATGGCGAATACCTCGATGCGCAACAGTTCACGCCGCTCCTCCATCGATTCAGCGCGTTGTCGTAAATGTCTGGCCGCAATGGCGCGGGCCAAGTCCCTATGTTGGCAGTAAACCCAACTTGTGGAGATGCCAAGGCGCTCGCATACAGCAGGGACAGTTGGCGCCGGATTCTCTGCCAGCGCACAGATCAGGTCAGAGTGCAGCTGCTTTCTTTTCGCCGCTTCGTAGCTGTCTCTTCGCTCAAGAAGCGCCGCGTAGAAAGTGGGAAAATTCCGGGCCAGAACATCCGGCCCCGCGAAACCCAGCCTGCCTGCCAGTTGGCCCGCCGTAGGCGGGGGATCTTCCTGCAGCGCAGCTTTTAGGATCTCGCCATTTGCGTTCATCTTGACTTTCTTCAGTTGTGCAATCTTCCGGCCGATGGCCCGGCAAAGATCGGGGAACTCAAGCCGGATGCAGCCGGCATTCGCGTATCCATACTGTGCGGCAATCGCGGTTGTCGACAGCGGATACTCACGTGCCAGCGATTCCTCCAATAGGCGCTTCATCTCAGGCCGCTCGCACTTGCGGGGCGCCCGTGAAACGCGGGGCGGTAACGCGCGGATTGCCTCGCGATGTTTTGCCGCCAGCATCTCGGACCTGGCGCGATCGATCTGGTACAAACGCTCACCTCTGGCAAAATGCAGCCGCCGCGCAACTTCGTGAACACTTGGCGGTGGATCTTCCTTCAGAGCGAAATCCATGGCGATTCGGACTTCGTCTCCATGACGCCGCAATTGAACGCCTCGATTATTGAGCAGAGGAGCGAGATCGAAGTGGGTGACCGCGGGATCGCCAAGCAACTGCGTGACCGACACGCTGATCGCGTGGCACATCCGCAGAAGAGCGCCAATCTCCGGGCGGTGCGCGCCCGACACCCAGCCGCGCAGTGCGGCGCGAGACGTCCGTGTGATGTCCGCGAATGCCAGGAGGTTGCCGGCTGTGGCGGCCTCCACGCAAGTGGAAAGATTGATGCGCAGGTGTTCCCTGAGAGGAAAGCTCCGCAAGGTTGGCGCCGCGGCGAGCAAATCGCCGGTCGATTGCGCGATCCAAATCTCACGTTCCAAATCAGATTCGTTTTTCGATTTCTCCGCCGCCCCCCTGGCGCCACTCAACCAGCCTCCGCATCGGGAACAGTAGCCGGGCCGGGCATGAGCGGCAAGTGGTCTCGACCAGCGTCGGCAGTGCGGACAAACCTCCTCGAGTGGCTCCCTATGAATTGGACAGAATTTTACGATTCCAATGGCCCATAAAAGGGATTCGAACCGGATGCCGTGGCGACGCCGGCTTTCGAAGCAACTCGGGCACCAGGCGCTCACATTCCGGAACAGGTGCGATTCGGAAAACAGATCTGCAAACGCCAGGAGCGTCAAATCGGAGAGCCCCTGCCGCAGCGTGGCTGTCTCCAGTGCGCTGATCCACTTCCTGGGAACATCCGTGATTCCATTCAATGAGTACAACTGGGTGTAGAAGCGATTCGAGCGTTTTTTGCGGGAGGATGGACTGAATAGCGGAGTCGCGCATACGGGGTCGGAGAGTTCGGCGCCGGTCAGATCGGCGACGGATACGCAGTGCGCTTCGGCGATTCGCGCCACGTATCCGGTGAGACTCTCCACTTCTGCCGTACCGATATTCATCGGCTCGAGCGAATACAGGCGGCTCCGCCTGGGAGTTTCCGGAACCATCACTTGCCAGCAGTCAGATTGTTCCACTGGCCGCATATGTAAGAACCGGCGCTCCGACTGGATCTCTCTTGGCGTGCCGCTGGCCTGGCAGCGTTCGCTGCAGAACGGGAGCCTTCGCCTTATCCGGATCGCTTTCCAAGGCCGGCAGCCCGAGCGCCAAGCGGAAACGCGAGCGCGTTCCGTCGCTTTCCGTCAATCGCGCTTCGCCCTCTGTTACCTCCGCCAGCATCTTTTCGCACTGCGAGACGGTCAGCGCCTGTGCCGTCAAATCGCGCAAAGTTAGTTCCGCGGCGCCTCGGCTTAAGGCCGCGGCGAGCGCTCTCACAAGCCATTCTTTCAATACGCCCACGCAACCGATGCTGCGTTCGTACAACAACTCCCAGTTGGCTAACAGTTCCGGAGCCTCAGGAAGCGGCATCTGCCGCTCGAACGAACCGAGAATATTCAAGAACATTCTGCGATCCTCGGCGTTTCCCGCGCGGTACCTGCGAAAATGCACGTCAACGCTACGGCGGCTCAGTTGGCCGCTGAGATTTCTGAACGCCAGCAGATCGTAGGTTCCAAACAGAACATGCACGGTTCCGGTGCGGTTCGCGATGGACTTGATGACATCTAACTGGTCCAACAAGCGCCGTCCGGACGCCATCTTAGCCAGATGCTGTGCTTCATCGACCAGAACGGCGCGTGGCCGACGATAGCGTAGCGCCTGCTCCACCGCGTAATGATACTGTTCGCCATGCGCCTTTATCCCAGGCATGAAATGGACGTCCACCTCGCAACCCTCCATTTTGCGTTTTTTATCGATGAGCGGCTCGTTCATTTCGTACAGCATTCGCCTGAAATGATCGCGCCAGTTAAAGTTGCCGGATGGTGGCGCTACCGCCTCGACACTGACGACGGGCAGTCGCGCCGGGTCGGCCTGCAAATCCGCGAGCGACTCCGCAGTGAGGAGTTGCTCGACGCGCGTTCGTAACGTCGTCTTGCCTACTCCCGTTGGTCCGAGAACCAGTATTACCGAGTTCGGGGCGCATTCTCGAATGGCATCGAGAAGCCGGTCCTTGGCATCGACCAGACGAGGATGAGCGACCGTGAAATCTTGGAAGTGCTTCAGTCTGGCTGGCCACGGCGCACTCAACAACGCCGCCGGAAATTCTGATGGCTTCGCCATCAGAACTCACCATAGATCTCACAGCTGGTTGGAGCGTTCTCTATTCGTTCCATTCCATCCTCCACTGGTGTCCGGAGACCGGCGTCGGGCCCATGCCGATCGTCGCTGGACATGGCGGCAGCACGGTTGCGCAAATCACAGCTTTCCCTGTCGCGTTGTCTTTGCAGGAGGAGTGCTTCTTCAGACTCGACCGACGCAAGGAACGCGGCCAGTTTCTTGGCGGTGATTTCAAGTCCCTGAGAATGGCATTGTTGCTGCCTTCGTAGCTCCGCGCTTGCCAGTGCGATTTCCTTTTCGGAGCGGCCCCGAAACGCGAGATAGTACTCCGAATGGCATTGCGCCCAATGGCCGCCGGCAAAAACATAGGCCAAGCCGGCGTCGAATGGGTCATACCGCACTCCGACCTGGCTGTGTTCGAGGGTGGGATCGCGCAGAGACTCCGCCCAGTAATAAACGTGATTGATCTTCACGCCGCGCCCGGGCGCAACTTTGGCCGTGCCTTTCGCGGTGGTCGGCAGCGTCCACATCTGGAATTCCTGATTGTCGGCAATTTGCCGATGCGGGCGGGCTCCAGTCGCCGTCACGCCACGTTGGTAAGCATCCCGTGGCGCCAGTCCCAGCGCAGGGTGCTCGATCGTATCGTAGACGTCGTAGAGATACTCCGCCAAATAGTCGTACAGCTCTGGTAACGGCCAGCTTGCGTGCTCCTTCGGATTGACCGACTTGGTCACCTGGCGGACGTTGCGTGTAATTTGGGTATTCCCGACGAGATTGTGAATGAAGCGCGTGTTCGTGATCCCGAAGATGCGCTCGCACACAGACCCGAATCTCGCTTTTGCCGGCGGCCGGGTCTTTTTTGTGCATTCGTAACGGGCCAGCAACGTTTCGAAGTAGACGCTGTCAAACTCGCGCCCTCCATCCAGCACGACGATCTGCGGCAGTCTCCGGTGACGGCGCACGCATTCTCGCAGAATCATCATGCAGGAACGATAACTGGGCGGATCGAAGGTCACGTAGAATGCGAGAACGCGCCGGCTGAAGGCGTCCATTAAGAGAGTCATCCATGGCCGTCCGAGAACCTGACCTGTGTTGGCCGAAATCACTTCGACATCCAACTCGGTGTGATCGATGTGGCCAATCTCGAATGGACGGTCCCCATGCCGCGGCGTCTTCATGTCGAGCTCGATGTAGAAGGGCTCCTGCACGTACGCCGCTCTCCGCCCTTGCCGTTTGAGCGTTTGGCGAAAACCGGCCTTCGCGCGAACCGCAAGGCTGAATGTCTTGTAACTGGGAGTCTGGGTATTCCGCGCTTCGCACGCTCGCTTCAATCCAATCCAGGAAATGTACACGGACTTCTGCTTCAGCGTTTCGTAGTCGCCGGCAATGAACTCATTCATCAAGAGCCGCGTGTTTTCGGGCAGGCGTTGGGTCGCGTTTCCGCGATCGTGCGACCGCGGCAACAGCCCAACATATCCGTTCCCGTGCCGCTGTTCCGCAGAACGATAGCTGGCGGCCCAGCGCCGCAGCGTACGGGCGGGAACGGAAGGGTCCGCATCACGCGGGCCGTTCTGAAGCCGCTCGCGAACGACGCGACAGCGCAAGTTTGCCATCCGTAAATCTTGTTCGCCCGCGTTGGACAGCATTTTCAATATCTCAGGATCCATCGCCTGACGGGTAGTCTGAGGAGCATGAGGTGAATCATCTGTCCGCCCTCCAGCGATTCTCTGCGGTTGCTCGTCACCAGGCGCGAACACCAGCACCCGGGCCGGTTCGCGGAGGGAGGCGCTTCGGATGTCTACCGACAGTGCGCCTGTCGCAATCAGCAAATAGATCTCGTCGCGCGTTGCGACATCCTGCGTCGTATCGAACAACATCTCCAGCGAAAGCCCCCGAGTTGCGAGGATATGGCCGAGCAATCTTTCATATACGGCCGGCACACATGGTGGACAGTCCGCCCGCAGATAATCATCGAGAAACTGCATATTCCGCTGAAAGACCCAATCGATTCCTTGCGCCGACCGAACGCGATAGTAAAGTCCGGACTGCGAGGCGTACGCTTCGCCGGGTGGACAGCGCCATAGCCCTGTTTCATCGCGCTGGTACCTGTTCTGGTTGTGTTCGGCGAGCCGGTTGAGTTCCTCCTCCGTCTTCCATTCCTCCCAACCAACCGCATCGTCGCGGATCACGAAGAAGTCCGGTGTGTGGAGCACCCCCATGCCCCTGTTGTTCGCACTGTCGTAGAGCAGTTTTATCGAGGGAGGCTGATCGAAGTATTCCCGCACGTGTGCATCGTGTTCCATCTCGTAGATGGCTGCCAGTTCGACCCGGTGGCTTTCAAACTGGATCGTCACTCCCATCTTCTTACTTGGATATCGCCCACTCACGTTGCCGCGGCCGCTACGGACCCGTCGTGCGGGATCGGAGGAACGAACCTGATCGGTTACCGATCGGGCCTCGTCGGAGAGACCCAGCCGCTGGTATAGCGTCAACAGATCGTCCCGGTTTAGCACTGTTGCCTCCTCCTGGTCCGGCGCGAGGGCATCAAATCAAGGTTTGCGGCGCGCCGTCTTCAAGGCGTTTACGTAACGCACTCCCGCCTCACTCATTAGCTGCTGTAGTTCCCGGCCATTGTCGATGGCCGTCTGAACCTGTTGCGCCAGGGCGTCCGGCACATACACCGACGACCGCCGGCCCTCGCTTCGGCCATAGAGAATGTAGCTTTGGTGTCCCTCACCCTTCGCGCATGCTTGGCAGTTCTTTCGAACGCACGGGCTTTTGCGAAGTGACAGCGATCCTTCGGCGACGGGCCACATCTTCTGGACGGTTGACAGGAACCACCGTCTGACTTCCTCCGGCGTTTCGTCCTTGGGCATTGTATGTGCGCAGTATGGCGCACATACAGATGGAATGCAATAGTTTTGTTGGTGCGTTTCGAACCGCCGCCAACCCCAGCACGATGCAGGCGACTTGCGGCCATCTTATGCTTCCAACTGGTACTCGCGGCCACGATATGGGTATATTGGCACCGGACCTGTGCAGACGGCAAGCGCAAACACAGGGGTTGGCGGCGGGCTTCGGCCACTTTGTGGTTCAAACTCCGGCCATTTTATGATTCAAGTGACACTATGGATTGGGGTGGACCTTGCAGGCCGGATCCCTCGTCCCGGTCTGGGCCAATTCCACGATCGACCACTACATTTACGTGGATTCGACCGGCGCCGAGTACAGTCTGAACCAGAATAATGGAAATGTGTGGACGTCGCAGGAGGGCGTCTACATCAGCTACAACGCCAACACGAACATTCTGCATTCCACCGATGGCACCTTCTGGGCGATGGGCTGCCAATCGGCCGGGGGAGAGCCGGACTCGGGGACGCTCTATCCCACGACTTTTGAGGACACGAATGGCAATCAGATTAACGTGCACTACCTTACGGGATCAGGGAGCAGCCAGCCGAATACCAGCGCGAGAATCTACTATATCGAGGACCAGCGGAGCGGGGATCCAATTCCCGGCACGCACTCGTCCTATTCCTTCACCTACGATGGCACCAACCACCTTTCCAGCTTCACCAACCAGATTGGGGACAATGAGGGGTACACGTTCACGTTCCAAAGCAGCGGCACCCTGGTCTCGCCATTCAATTCCAACGACACATTTCCCGCTGAGTACCTGCTCACCTCCGCCAAGGTCACGTATTACGGCGCAGCGCACACCTTCTCTTATTCCTCCGGAAGCGCTGAGATGACGTCCTGGACCAGCATGTACGGTGGGACGCTGAGCTGGACCTACAGATCGTTTACCTATACGGGCAACGTTTCGATGCGCGAGGTGCTGACCCGATCGATGCAGTCGCTACCCTGGAACTCCAGCTACTCATCCTTCAACCTGACGAACACCTGGATGTTCTATCACGACGACTCGTACGACGAAACGCTGGACTGCCACTATTACACGCAATTGAACGACGAGGGCGCCGGCACCTGGAAGATGTGGGTGTTCAATGTGGCCGAGCCGGCCATAGCAGACGCCAACCAGTATTGGGAGTACGTCGCCGAAACCGACCCGCTCATCACGAAGATGTACACCTGGTCGCAGGGCAACGGCAACACCTATGTCAGCTCAGTCGCAACCTCGCTGAACCCCGGTTTCAGCTACGGTGTGACCACCACATCGAACCAAACGCTGGATGCTCATGGGAATCTGACCCAACAGACCGTCTATGACTACGGCAATTCGTCGAGCCCGGCCTGGACCTACAACATGACGTACCTGTCGGACTCCAACCACACCTCCCTGAACATCCTGAACCGGGTGCTGCAGGCGACGGTAACGACGCCGAGCGCAGGGACCATATACCTGGCAAATAACTCGTACGATGCAGTCTACAATTGCGATGGGGTGGCTCCTCCGGCGATCAGCCCGATCCTGCACGATTCCAACTACGGGACGAACTTCGTCTATCGGGGCAACCTGACGGGGTCCCAAGGCCTGAATTTCACGGACCCCATGTGCTATGCCTATAACATCAACGGCGTGCTGTATGCCACCATGGATGGGGCCAACCGTTTGGCCACTGCCTCCACTTCGTCCTCCACCAACTACTCTCTGCCGAGCGCCATCACACCGAACAATAACGCCAATCTGACCACCAGCTTCGGGTACTCCTCGACTTTCGATCCCGCCTCTTTCACCGGACCCAATGGAGAAGCGGCCTCTACCATCTACGACGGGATCTTCGGGTTTCCCTTGTCCAGCACGCTGGTTGACGGCGCCAGCATCACCTATTCCTATGCGTGGTACCAGAGCGGCAACTCGCAATCCATCAACAGCCAGACGGCAACGCTGGGCAACCAGTGGAAGGAAACCATCCTGGACGGGTTCGGCCGCACCGTCCGGGTGATTACGGGCTACACCGTGAACGGTTCCGGAACCACCGTCAACACCGTCGATTCCCAATACGCCGCCTGCGCCTGCTCGCCCCTGGGCAAACTGAAGCAGACCTCGCTTCCCTATGCGCCAGGGGGAACACCGGCTTGGACAGTCTACACGTACGACGCCTCCGGGCGAACGCTCACGGCGGTGAAACCCGATGGCGCCAGCACCACCACGTACTCATACCAAGGAAACAATACCACCGTGACCGATCCGGCCGGCAAATGGAAGACCTTCACATCTGACGCCTCAGGCAATCTGACGGCTGTAACGGAGCCGAACACGGGATCGAACTGCTCCGGAAACTGTGCGACCGATTACACCTACGACGGCGCCAGCCACCTGCTCGGTGTTTCGATGCCCCGCAGCACCGGAACGCAGACGCGCAGCTTTACCTGGTACGGCTCACACCTGGCCTCTTCCACCAACCCGGAAAACGGCACCGTCACTTACCAATATGACGGAAGCGGCCGTGTGAACCAGCGCGTCGATGCCAAGGGCCAAAAGACTGTCTACACCTATGACGTTTACGGCCGACTGACCGAGGTGCAGCACTTCAACTCCAGCGGCACCGAGGACCCCGCCCAGCGTGTGACCTACCATTACGACTACAACAGCAACCCCGTGAACAGCGGGTTCACGCAGTACGGCTGGGGCCGGCTGACCGGGGTGACCTTCCAGAACGACAGTTTCAATCAGGAACCGCTGGCGTATTACTACAGCTACAACAAAGCCGGCCGTGTGATCGACCAGCAGTTGCAGCTCGATTTCATTGGATACCAGACCCAGGGCAACGGCCAGCCGCTCCAGTTGGATGCGCTTTACGCATGGGATAATCAGGGCAGGATGACCTCACTGGTAGACCCGGGCACGCCGCTGCCGGCGACGGCCTTCCAGTACCAGTACGACAACGTGAGCCGCCTGACCACCATGTTGCAGACCACCTGCACCGGGCTGTCGCAGCCGGGAGTCTGTGGCACCTGGGGGAGTTCCTCGACCATTGCCAGCGCCAGCTACAACGCGGCCGGCGAGATCACCAGCATGTCCTACGACATGTTCAGCGAGACCCGCACCTACAACACCCTGCTGCAACTGACCCAGGAGACCGCCAGCGGAGCGTGGTATTTCAACAACCAGTATGTGAATCTGACCGCCAAGAACATGTCGTACGTGTACTCGGTGGCGCAGAACAACGGAAAGATCCTCCAATCCACCGACAACGTGACCGGGGAAACGGTGAACTACACCTACGACGCGCTGAACCGGCTGATCGGCGCGCAGGCCACCGCCGGCGGGTGGGGCGAGACCTACACGTACGACGGCTTCGGGAACATGGGATCGGGATTCTCCGCCGCCACCAATCGGACCAGCACGCAGAGCGCGGACGCCAACGGCAACTCGACGGCCAGCGGCTACACCTGGGATATGGAGAACCGGCTGCTCTCGGCGGTGTCGGGGACCTTCTGGGCGTACGATCCCCATGGCAAGCGGGTGTTCACGGAAGTTTCAGGGAGCAACACGACCTGCGAGGTGGATTTTTACGGGATCGGGGGGCGCAAACTGGCGGCGATTCCGTGCCAGTATGATACGAACGGGGTGTTCAGCACGGGGACGCCGCTGTACAACGTGTATTTCGGTCGAAAGCTGATCCGGTCGAAGAACGTGACGGTGGTGACGGACCGCTTGGGGAGCGTGCGGGGAACGTCGAATGACGAGGTGATGCGATACACGCCCTACGGAACGGAGCGGACCAGCACGGCGGACGGCCGGGAGAAGTGGGGGACGTACATCCGGGACGCCGGGACGGGGAACGATTACGCGGACCAACGGTACAAAGGCGTGGGGATGGCCGAGTTTTTGAGTCCGGACCCAGGGGGAATCATGACAGCAAGACCAAGGAACCCTGGGAGTTGGAATCGGTACATGTACGTGCTGGGCGATCCGATGAACCTCAACGACCCACGCGGAAAGATTGCGTGCGATCCAGGCGACGACGACGCGGATGACGATTGCGACGACAGCGATAGCAGCGACGGCGGTGGTGGCGGGGGTGGCACGTTCGTAACCTCGACGGTACAAGCAGTCTGCGCCCCCGGCTACATACCGGACGCCAATGGGGACGGCGGATGCGACCAAGAGGTCTGGGGATCCAATGGGGGCAATGGCGGCGCGATCATAGGCGCGACCGGGCAACTGTTGAGCGCTCCCTCATACGGGGTGTTTATTTACGGCGGGCCCCAGTCCTCTACGCAGGCCATTGGAGAGGCGAACGGCACGGTGTCTTTGGACAGCAACGAGGGCTTCTCAGCGAGCGGTTGGTTCGCACTGAACGTCCAATGGGGCAGTACGACGGTTGGAGCTGAATTTCCGGCCGGTATTGGAATCGGTGCCGAAACCAATACGGACGCCAGCACAGACCCCCTAATCCAAGGCTTCGTCGGGCCCTTCGGCGGTTTCATTGGGCCCTTCAGCGGACTCTACGGTTTGTACGCTGGGTCCACTGCACCCGGCAATGGGCCTACAGGCCAAACTGGAGCCGGACTTGGATTGTACCTCAACCTCAACGGCGCCGCGCCGGCCCCTCCGGGAGTGCCTACGAATTCACAGAGGACTACGGGATGCCCCGCCTGGGTTTATCAGACGTGTAAACGATGAGAGCCACGCAATGCAGACAAGCGTCCCAGCGGACGCCGGGTGCGCCGGCGCGGGAACCTCAAGCGGGACGGAAATGCCTATCTCAGCTCCATTGATCGGCCCCTGTCCCGAGTGTAACGCCCGGTCCATCCTATCTGGAGGCGACGGAAGGTGTTCGCTATGCCACGGCACAGGCACCAACCTCCACCTGCCCGACCCGACCCCCAAGTGCCGGGGCTGCCAAGGAACCGGCGTTTGCAGAGGCTGCGGCGGGAAAGGCTTGGTTCTCAGAGAACGCCCTTTGATCGGCACGCTGGAGGGCGACCAAGAAGTCCTTGACTCCTATGCCAGATGCCCATCCAGGAGGCGCCGCGAGAAAGTGATTGCGATCTGCGCCTTGGCCGCTTGGTTGGCGCTCGTCCTTTGGAGGTGTTTCTACTGATGAGCTCGGCCTCAATGGTGCTGGCCCTCGCCCTCGTACTCTCGGGGTGCTCTCTGCGGTCGGAGTACGAGTTGGCGCGAGAAGCGTCCCGCGCATTTGACTTGCTGATGGATAGACGCGAATACACCGCCTTGTACGATCAGGCATCGGCGCGCTTCCAGGCAAGCGCAACCAGGGAGCAGGTAGTGGGATATCTAGCACGAATTAACCGCACAATTGGCAGATGCGAAGGCGAGAGCCGCATATCGGTCATATCCTACAACGCCTCCTCGTCTGGCACATGGGTCACAACTAGATCTCTTCGCAATTGTGCAAATGGCGCACTCGAGGAAGACTTCGTTTGGGAAATCAGCCGTCGAAGGGCAGTCCTGCTCCACTATTCGGCCGAGAGTCCGCTTTTGCTAATGGACCAGCGGCCGGCATACCGGCAGCCCGGTATACCTCTACTTGGTCCCACCCAGCGAACAGGAACGCGGGGACCCACTTATCGCAAACCTTCTGCCTGGGCGTAGCGAGGGAGCCTCATACCGCCGAGAGATGCGGCCTCCTGGCAGCATCGGGGTAGAGGATGATTTCGGGCAACGGCCTCGGCGAAATGTCGCAAGAGCGTTTTAGAGGAGCTGCCGTGCATAGCGGGCAAGGTCAACAGCGCCGCTAAACTCTACCTCGTGATCGACTCGGTCCGGCCGGACACCAAACACGCTCGGTCTGCCAATGCTCCTGCACATGCTGAATGTCCTACGACATGTTCACCGAGACCCGCACCTACAACACCCTGCTGCAACTGACCCAGGAGACCGCCAGCGGATCGTGGTATTTCAACAACCAGTATGTGAATCTGACCGCCAAGAACATGTCGTACGTGTACTCGGCGGCGCAGAACAACGGAAAGATCCTCCAATCCACCGACAGCGTGACCGGGGAGACGGTCAACTACACCTACGACGCGCTGAACCGGCTGATCGGCGCGCAGGCCACCGCCGGCGGGTGGGGCGAGACCTACACGTACGACGGCTTCGGGAACATGGGATCGGGATTCTCCGCCGCCACCAATCGGACCAGCACGCAGAGCGCGGACGCCAATGGCAACTCGACGGCTAGCGGCTACACCTGGGACATGGAGAACCGGCTGCTCTCGGCGGTGTCGGGGACGTTCTGGGCATACGATCCCCATGGCAAGCGGGTATTCACGGAAGTTTCAGGGAGCAACACGACCTGCGAGGTGGATTTCTACGGGATCGGGGGGCGCAAACTGGCGGCGATTCCGTGCCAGTATGATACGAGCGGGGTGTTCAGCACGGGGACGCCGCTGTACAACGTGTATTTCGGGGGGAAGCTGATCCGGTCGAAGAACGTGACGGTGGTGACGGACCGTTTGGGAAGCGTGCGGGGAACGTCGAACGACGAGGTGATGCGATACACGCCCTACGGAACGGAGCGGACCAGCACGGCGGACGGCCGGGAGAAGTGGGGGACGTATTACCGGGACGCGGGGACGGGGAATGACTACGCGGATCAGCGGTATAAGGGCGTGGGGATGGCCGAGTTCCTGAGTCCGGACCCGGGAGGAATCATGACAGCAAGACCAAGGAACCCTGGGAGTTGGAATCGGTACATGTACGCGCTGGGCGATCCGATGAACCTCAACGACCCACGCGGAAAGATTGCGTGCGATCCGGGCGACGACGACGCGGATGACGATTGCGACGACAGCGATAGCAGCGACGACGGTGGTGGCGGCGACGGTGATCCAGCCAGCAACTGCTCGCAGACAAACCCGGCGGGCTGTCCGTCGCCTATTGTCTCAGTCACTGCGTATGGTTGCTCTAATTCGTCATTATCGGTCACGCAGAATCTGCAGGGCAACCCGACCTGTGATCAGCCGATAACGCAGCAGGCCAGCACGACGCTCTCGAATGTCGCCACTTCCGCGGGTCCGATTGTCGACACCCTCGCCGTGGCTACCTTTGTGGTGACAGCTGCGCCGGTTGTGGCCGGGACGATCGGCACAGCCGGGGGTGCAACGGCTATTTCCGGGTTAAATCCGGCGGTGCCGGTCATCGGAAGGCTCGCCGCCACATTGCCGCTAATGGGCAACCCGTTGCTCAACGTCTTCTATACGCAACTGACAGGCGAAGCTTTTTACGCGGCCGACCAGGCGTGGGTAAACGGCATCATCAGTTCCGGGCAGACCGTTGCCATCGCATCGATGTTGACGTCAGCGAATACCTTCAACGGCGGAGCGTTCAACGAAGGCTTCACGATGTTCGGCGTAGAATTGGGATGGTTCATCAATGCTGGGTACACGGTCGTGGGCGGCAACCTGGTCCCTCCCGGGCACTAGGGCGGGGTCGGAACGCGGAGAGGATCGATGGATAAAGAGGTCGTAAACTTCGAGGAGGCGGCCGCCAAGCTGCAGCTGACTGAATTTCGGACACCGAGGACGCCGGGTGAGTGGCAGCGGATGCGCAAGAACCCCCCGAAACGGGAGTATGCGAAGCTTTTCGGCGCTGTCATCCCCTTGATTGAGGCATTCGCTTCGGCGAGCCCGTCGGAGCGCTCAGCGGCCGCTTTGCGGCTTAGCGCCGACGCGTTGGGCGTCCTGCGGACGTTCGCGTACAGCGCATCCGTTGTGGCGGTCCGGCGCGAGGCACCGCAACTGATCGCGCAAGGTCTGGCTGCGCTCGCGATCCTGGGGGACATCGACGACCCAAGGGATCTCAGCTTTTATCTGGCAGCCCTACATTATTCGGCACTAAAGTTGGGAATTGACGCCCGAAGACTCTTTGTCGAGGCGTCCACACTCTCCTCTTCGAGCTTCTTTCGAGACCAGATGCGAGGCTTCCCCATGCTTCCACCCGGTTCTCGGGACCTCAGAGCTTTCAACCTGCGCGAGGCGACTACCGGCGAGGGATTCGACATCGTACAGGATCCGAGCTGAGGCCGTCGCAGACACCGCGGTGAAGAGCGTTACCTTCCGGGCTTACGCGAGGGGATCACGGGAACGCCCACAAGAATACCCACCGCGTGGCCCCACGGCCCCACGAGGCGCGCCCACGGGCGCGACGTGGCACCCTCACGCCGGGCGCCCCAAAATCGTGCCGGCTTGAGCACCAGACCTTTCTGCCGGACCTCGCGGCGGCATACAATATCAGACAGTGCTATCCGCTGCTAAAGAAGAAAGCAGTCTGCCGAACGCGCCCGGCGCAATGCCTGGCGAAGCCGAAGGCTGTCCCGGCGGCGGTGGGGGTGGCGGCGGTGGTTACAGTCCCGTACAGGGCGGCGGTTCGGGCGGTGGGGGATCCTCCTCCAGCAACCCTTGTACATTCGGCAACCTGAGCGCCGCCGCACAAGCCATGTTGGGGAAGGTGAGCTGGGGAAGCGAGTCCGCTGCTGCCCAGCAGATGTTTGTGACAATCAGCGCAGATGCGGCTGCTCTCGGCTTGAATCTCGCGGCTGATGGGTTCACCGTCTCCAGCCTCCAAGTCGTAGGCCAGGGCGGACAGAGCGAGACCGAATTGAATCTATCCGGCGGAAGCGTTGCCGATCTTGTAAGCCAGATGGGCAGTAATTTTACGAGTCAAGCCCAAGAGCCCTAGCTAAGCTAGGCTAGCTAGTCGTCTAGAGGCTGAGAGGGAACTAAATGCTGAAGATTGTGAGCAGAATCGTCTATTCAGCGCCGCCGCCGCTTAGCTGCGATTTCGATACCGGCACTTACCGTGGCCCAGCCAATCAAGTGACAGCCACGTCGGGGCCGAATCAGGGTCAGAAAGTAAACGGGGTCTTCGAACAAATGTTGTTCTCATTCACTGCGGAAGGGGGCGACATCTACCACTGGAGCGCTACCCAGACGGGTAGTGTCGACTACTCAGTGACCTTCACCAACGGTAACACCAGAAGCGGCGTCACGCCCCTCAACGAACAACTCGCCCAGATCGCGGGCGGCGGCGGGAACGCAGCGGTCTTCAACGACAACCCCGGCTTACAGACAACTACGCCGGCCGGCACCATTCAATCGGCCACAGCCGTATGGGAGTTCACTCTGCAAGCCTCTGTTACTAGCAATGGCCAGAAGGCGAACTGCCCCCCGGTCACCTGGGGCGCGGTCGAGACTTGGAACACAGTCAATGGGAAGCTCGTAGTCACGGGTTTCGCATTTGTGGAGGATCAGCCGTGAGAGTCTGGCACCGAAAGCTCCTGGGCAGCTCGATAGGGGCGCAGGCCTTACTGGCTATGTTGGCGTTTACCGTAGAAGGACTTAGAGCGCAAGGACAGTCTCCTTCCGACCTCATCCGGTTCCTGACGTATCAGTCGGCGGGACGGGCGGTCCCCGACACGCTCACGTTCAGTTGTGGCGAAACGGAGGAGAGTCGGGAGGATCTCTCAGCCGCCAAGTCCCTCGTACGCATAGGCGCGCCCGCCGTTCCCGACATCGACCGCGCGCTTGATGCGATTGATCGCGCTGACAAAGGCTCGTCTCACAATGCCGGCCTACTGCTGGTGGCCTACGGCACAATCAGAGGGCGGGCGGCACTACCAAGGCTGAGGGCGATGATCCATAACCCGAAGCTTGATTTTCTCCTGCCAGGACTGGACAGCGCCGTCGCAGTTTCGCTCGACCTTACCTCCTACGTGTCCTACCGCCCAGGGATGGCCACTCCGGCCGGGCCGGTCGCGTTCTGCCGGGCGCAGGAGCCACGAGATGCGTTGGACCAGATGATACTTGCGTGGATCGCCAATGATCGCCCATCGTTCGAGTCCAGCTTGGGACCGCACGCAAAGGCAGCACTCAACTCGTTGCTAAGTGGCAGGACGTGGGAAGGCCTTCGAGCCGAGATCCGCGGTGGTAAGCCCGCCGCTGAAACCGCTGAAACCGCGGTGGGATACCGATTTACCATCCCTGGGAGCTGGGCACAACCCTGGTTGCAGATAGAAAAAGGCGGCGAACCGAAGGCGGCCGCCCGCAGCGAACCGAACCCCGCCCTCAACACCATTTTCAAAAACAGATCAGGGGCTGATTGTGGCGAGCGTTTGGTGGCGTTTTCAGGCGTCGCCGTAGCGCCGGGGGCGCGCTGGAAAAATGTAATGATGCGGTATCTCGTCGACAACTCCGACCTCGAGGGGCTGCTGCGTTTGGTGGACTCTTGCGGCCAATAACCCTTCGGGAAGCACCACCTGAGCGGTGCCCGCGCAGCCGGGATACAGAGGATCTCCCACCCGCGGCTACGCAGGCTGTAGAATACGCAGGCTGTAGAAAAAGTAAGTCGGAGACCGGGAAGCCAAACCCTTCTCCATGGAACCGATCGCGCTCGACGTACGACGGCTTCGGGAACATGGGATCGGGATTCTCCGCCGCCACCAATCGGACCAGCACGCAGAGCGCGGACGCCAACGGCAACTCGACGGCCAGCGGCTACACCTGGGATATGGAGAACCGGCTGCTCTCGGCGGTGTCGGGGACCTTCTGGGCGTACGATCCCCATGGCAAGCGGGTATTCACGGAATCGTGGGGGACGCAGCAGAATCCCTACACGACCTGCGAGGTGGATTTTTACGGGATCGGGGGGCGCAAACTGGCGGCGATTCCGTGCCAGTATGATACGAACGGGGTGTTCAGCACGGGGACGCCGCTGTACAACGTGTATTTCGGGGGGAAGCTGATCCGGTCGAAGAACGTGACGGTGGTGACGGACCGTTTGGGAAGCGTGCGGGGAACGTCGAACGACGAGGTGATGCGATACACGCCCTACGGAACGGAGCGGACCAGCACGGCGGACGGCCGGGAGAAGTGGGGGACGTACATCCGGGACGCCGGGACGGGGAACGATTACGCGGATCAGCGGTATAAGGGCATAGGCTCGGCGGAGTTCCTGAGTCCGGATCGGATCGGTCTGAGGGCCATCCAACTCCAAAGGCCTACGAGCTGGAACCGATATGCGTACGCGTGGGCGGACCCAATCAACCACACCGACAGGCATGGTACCGAGGTGGATGATGACGGCGACGGCACCGATGATAGCTGCACCGAGGACAAGGATGGGCCGTGTTTCTCCGTGACTGGCTATGGGGGGACCGACGACGGAGGAGGCGGAGGGGACGGTAGTGAGGATGACGGGGGCGACCCCTGCGACCTGGACCCGATCAGTTGCGTCGGCGACCCGACCCCAGGGCCCGTACCGGTGCCGGTGCCAAGTCCGGCGAAGAAAAAGGGGACGCCCAAACCAAGCCCGACTTGTCCCCAACCCTACCAGAACTTCTTCAACCTGATGATGCCGATTGCGACTGCTCTTGCAGCCGAGTGGGACACGAGCGCCAATTTCATTCTTGCGCTGTCCGCCTACGAGAGCGGTTGGGATCCCGTGTATTCAGGGCCTACCCACACCAAACCGATCAACAATCCGTTTGGCTTGACCCAGGGAGGAGGAGACGACATGTCTTTCCAGACTCTGCAGGACGCGGAGGCCTACTGGTCAAGCAATGACGGTAAGTACGTTCAGGGTGCCACGACGATCAACCAGTTCGCGACTGACCTACAGCCGCACTACAACACGAGCCTGCGTGGGTCGGTACGCTTGTGAAAGTGTACGATTCCGTCCTGACCAGGGAGAAGGATTGCGTGCATCCATGAGGATCCAAACCGCGGCGATCTATATTGCAGGGTGCCTATGTTTGCCTAGCGCTGCGCAAATCAAGGCAGATACCGAGACAGTGAGGGGCGTTTATACGAACTCCAAGTATCTCTACTCTGTGACCGTTCCTTCGGAGATGTTGGCCAAGCGGATGCGTGCTCCAGCTCCGAACCATGGAGTTTCGATTTATCCGCGCCACGGCCAAGAGGAGATGATCTGGGTCAACGGCGAGTACGACGTTCTGGCGCTTGGTTCAGCCAAGGCCCTGGCGACAGAGATCGCGGACTCACTTGCCACAAGTTATCATCTGCGTGTGCAGAAAGACACGGGAACACGATTGGCGGACATGCCAGCACGAGAAGCTGACCTGCGGGGCGATAATGGCCCTGGGCGAGTGAACTATATGCGGATCGTGGTCGCCCTGCTCTCCCTCCCCACGGGCCCCGGCATAGTTTACACCGTAGGTATGCAATCGAGCTCAGGCGATAGGTCCCTGGCTGCGGAGTTTTCGAGGGTCGTTGCCTCATTTCATGTGAATCCACCGTAAAAGCGTCGCAACAATCCCCTTTTGATTTTGACCCGAGCTAAATTAGGGGCAGCCCCAACAGATCTGCGAGTGGAATTCCTACGAGACCGCGGGGAAAGGCTGGCGGCGTTTCCGTGCCATTACAACACCAGCGGCGTGTTTAGCCTTTTGCCAGTCAACATAGACAACCTGTAAGAGACCGCCAGCGGATCGTGGTATTTCAACAACCAGTATGTGAATCTGACCGCCAAGAACATGTCGTACGTGTACTCGGCGTCGCAGAACAACGGAAAGATCCTCCAATCCACCGACAACGTGACCGGGGAGACGGTGAACTACACCTACGATGCGCTGAACCGGCTCATCAGCGCGCAGGCCACCGCCGGCGGGTGGGGCGAGACCTACACGTACGACGGCTTCGGGAACATGGGATCGGGATTCTCCGCCGCCACCAATCGGACCAGCACGCAGAGCGCGGACGCCAATGGCAACTCGACGGCTAGCGGCTACACCTGGGACATGGAGAACCGGCTGCTCTCGGCGGTGTCGGGGACGTTCTGGGCATACGATCCCCATGGCAAGCGGGTATTCACGGAAGTTTCAGGGAGCAACACGACCTGCGAGGTGGATTTTTACGGGATCGGGGGGCGCAAACTGGCGGCGATTCCGTGCCAGTATGATACGAGCGGGGTGTTCAGCACGGGGACGCCGCTGTACAACGTGTATTTCGGGGGGAAGCTGATCCGGTCGAAGAACGTGACGGTGGTGACGGACCGTTTGGGAAGCGTGCGGGGAACGTCGAACGACGAGGTGATGCGATACACGCCCTACGGAACGGAGCGGACCAGCACGGCGGACGGCCGGGAGAAGTGGGGGACGTACATCCGGGACGCCGGGACGGGGAACGATTACGCGGATCAGCGGTATAAGGGCGTGGGGATGGCCGAGTTTTTGAGTCCGGACCCAGGAGGAATCATGACGGCCAGACCAAAGAATCCGGAAAGCTGGAACCGCTATGCGCACGTGGTGGGTGATCCCATAAATTTCACGGATCGGCATGGACTTATTGTGGACGCTGAAGGCTGCATCGATGATCCTGACATGTGCGAGAACCAGGATTGGGAGTGCTACCAAAGTCAGTTGCTTGGCGTGCCGGATCCCAGCTGCGGAAACTACGGAGGAGGCGGTGACGGCGACGAAGGCGCCAACGGCGGCAACGGCGACTCCGACCCGCCTCCAAGCTGTGAACAGGTGCTGCAGAGCACAATTACTAGTTTTCTGACGTCACATGGATCGCCACTGGCGAGCTATGCCGGTACGTTTGTCACAGACGCTCAGAACGCGGGATTGAACCCGTATCTCTTGGTTGCAATAGCTGGGGCTGAATCCCAATTCGGGACAAAACCAAACAGCAAGGCTAACGATAATGCGTTCGGGCTCCTCCATAGGGCGAAGGGAAGCAACGGTAGGTACCATTGGCTACTTAATAACTACTCGAATTCAGGAGGCTGGGCGGCGGGTATTCAAGCAGCTGCAAACGCCGTTGATAACCAGTTTGTGATTGGCAACGTGACCGTGGCTCTGATGTACGGAGGACAGCAGGGGGCCTACTGCCAAGGCAACTGCACGGCGGGCAAGCAAAACGTGGAATCCTATTTCATTGCCATCAGCGCGCTGGGCGGAAACCAGCTCAACCCAAATCAACCAACCGATCTTCTCTGGCCATGCAACGATTGACAGGTTACTCATGATTATCTTACGCTACGTAGTTCTTTGTCTGACGCTGGTTTGGCCGCAGTTGACGGCCGACACGTCGAGGGCTTTCGTTAACAGCAAGTTTCATTACGCGCTAAAGGTCCCAGGAGGATGGAATGCAGAAGGACAGGACATACCGGTTCTCTTCAACTACAGAGCCAGCGAGGGCGGTCCTCAGGGGTTGTTCCCCGATCACGGGGCGCAGATCACGCTAATACCTCTCGCGGCGGTACAGGCCGTAGTGGACGCGGGGACAATGGACGAGTGGATCAAGCGAAATCTCGCGTCTAACCATACCAATGTATCGATCCGGCATCTGCCAGCCCCTGAGGACAACAGGGCCCTGACCCCAAGGGACATTGTCGAAGTGGAGGCGGATTTCGAAAGGGATCCACAGGACGACATGCTTCAGCACGAAGTAGACTATTACTTCTATCTACGAGGTGCGCCGTTCCGCCTGCGGCTCCTGTATTGGAAGGACGATAAGCAATCATCAGGCCATCGTGCCGCCCTCCAATACGTACTGCGCAGTATCACGGCAGCACCTTAAGACGCGGTCGCCCTGCTTACAGGCTGGTCGATTCGCCGAGTGCTGCTCCGGGTGTCGATGCCTCGCAGCACCGGAACGCAGACGCGCATCTTTACCCGGTACGGCTCACACCTGGCCTCTTCCACCAACCCGGAAAACCGCACTGTCACTTACCAATATGACGGAAGCGGCCATGTGAACCAGCGCGTCGATGCCAAGGGCCAACAGACTGTCTACACCTAGGATGTTTACGGCCGGCTGACAGAGGTGCAGCACTTCAACTCCAGCGGCACCGAGGACCCCGCCCAGCGTGTGACCTATCATTACGACTACAACAGCAACCCCGTGAACAGCGGGTTCACGCAGTACGGCTGGGGCCGACTGACTGGAAGCCATAAGAGCCGTCTCCGGGCCCAGCCTGCTGGTCGATCCCGCAAAGGGGATGCCCTCCAGATGGCTGTTCTCGGCGTGCGTGGCTCAATCACAGAAGTGCGAAGGCATGTGACGTTTCACTTTGTGCTGGACCCTGGGATGTGCGATCCCGCCGAATGTCCCAATGATGTGCAATTTGACGCGCCGTCGGCCATTACGATAAGGTCAGTGCACAGGCGGGCTATTGTGAACTGAGGGGACGGGCGCGCCCGCCCAGCCGACGTCGCCTCCAGTGATCCGCGCATCCGCGGGTTACGGGAGCCAGATACAATCGATGATTGGCTGCCTTCGGAGCAAGAGTATGGCATGTAGGGTGCCTCTGCGCCATGTTTGCGCGCTGTCGTTCTGGACTATGGTGGCCAGCTCTCAGCAGCGGATTGATTGGCTGACCATCCGCGAGTGCGAGGAGATCGTCGAGAGCCTTCCGCTGTTCCAATCGTCCGTGGAGCGCGGGGAGTGCCCCGATTAGAGGCCTCGTCCCCTGAAACGCCCAGGAAGATCTGGCTTCAGGTAAGGGGATCTTGTCCGCCTGAGGGCTTCCTCGGCAGCTCGCAAATAGCCTTGTTCGAAATCGATCGTTCTACCGCTGCTGTCACGGTCTACGGGAGCCGTGGAAAGCAGCCCGCCGACCTGCCACCGGAGACCACCGCCTTAGTGCGGCAGCTCGCGGCGCAGTCGAAAGCTGTGTCCTGTCCCAACGCGAGGCCGAATGCCTGGCACGGAACGCTGCCGAGAGCGAGTCGCATAGCGGGACCCTCTATCCGTCGTCCGCACAGACTGGCACGGCGGCCCCGAAGTACAGCTCCAAGTACAGCAGCCGTCGGCCAAGCCGCAGGCAACCGCGGAGTGGTATATCTTCGTCGATACGGGTTCTCCGGCTGTTCTAGCGTCCTCAACCGGGGAGGGAATCCATTCCGCGAACCTTGACGGGCTACTCTCCCGGATGCGGGCCGTCGTGAGCCGCCCGCGCTTTCGCTCGCGGACGTCATGCAAGTTGCTCTGAGAGTGCCCGCAATCGCCTCGCGGATTCCGGTGAAGTGTCCGGTCCTGCTGTCGGCCGAGTGTGGAACAGCCAGAAAGAGGTTTGTGACGGTGGAGGATACTTGCGAGCAATACCCCAGGTCCCTTCGCACCATTGCGGCTGTCGATGTCCTGACCGGCGCCGTTACCGACCCAGGAACCCGGAAGGCGTTGGACACACCAGCATCCATTGAGTTGGGGCAGAAACTGTTGCGTCAGGCTGGAGAACGGCTGAGAGCGGCCAAGGCGGAGATCGAACAGTCCTGCCGGATAAAATGATCCCGCGTGCGCGTGCCGGCCCCAGCACCGCCATCGACAGGCCTGCGGGTTGGATTCCCGGTCGCCAATCGGTCACAAACCGTTCCCTTAATCGAATCAATGAGTTAGCCCTTCAGGCCGGATCTTTCGCGCTACACTGGGTACCGGGAGCGCTCCGAGGTTCGAAAATGGAATTGGCTTCGTTTCGTAAAATTGGTTGAGAGATAAGGTGGTGCGCCTCGCCGTGCCATCACCACGGCGCCAGCCGTTCCCCGGGGTGATCGTCCGCGTTTCTTCGATTGGCTTCGTTCCTTATTTATTGGGCCTCGCCTTGAATGCCGGTGACCCCGTATCTTCGACGGCTGCCCATATTTGGGCAGAACGGTGGGCTGGCACGGCCCCGTTCGCAGCCGCTCTCCGGCTCCGCCGACCCGTTAACTTACAGATTCTAAATGCTAGCTCAACTATTTCTTGGGCGGCCCTAAAGTTTGGACGGCGATCTGCCGTTCTATTACCCTAGTAGTGATATGCTCACGATCCGATGGATAGGCGGCACGGCCGTCTGGCTGGCACTTCTTCCGGCCCTGCCGGCGCAGCCCGCTGCCTCGTTGAAGCTCACGTTGAAAGAGGCCGTGGCGCTGGCCCTCAAACAAAACCCGCAGGTGATCCTGGCCAACCTGGAGGTAGCCGGCAGTCAGCAGGACCGGCTGGTCGCGCGCTCCGGGCTGTTGCCTCAGTTGAACGGAAACCTGGCCGAAACTGTAGACCGGATCAATATCGCGACCGCTATCGGATTCGCCTTCCCTGGTTTCCCCCATCATGTCGGACCTTATTATGTGGCGCAGGGCGGCGTGCGATTCAATGCCGCGGTCTTCGACTTGACCCTGTGGCGGCGCTTACATTCGGCCGAATACGGTATCGATTCCAGCCGCGCGCAGGAGACCGCCGCGCAGGACGATGCCATCCTGCTGGTGGAGTCGCAATACCTGGGGAGCCAGCGCGCGGCGGCGGATGTGCAGGCCGACGAGTCGCGCGTGAAGCTGGCGCAGGCGCTCTACGATCAGGCGCTGGATTTGCAGAAGAGCGGCGTGGGCACGGGCATCGACACGCTGCGCGCCAATGTGGAATTGCAGAACGAGAAGCAGCGGCTGATCGAGTCGAGCACCCAGTTGGAGACTTCGCTCTACGGCCTGTCGCAGCTACTGAATGTGGATCCGCGCATCCGGATCGAGCTGGCCGACCAGGTGCGGTTTGCCAACGACCAGGTGAAGCTGGCGGAGACTCCGGCCATGCCGGTGGAGGAGCGCGTGGAGCTGGCCTACGGCACGCGTCCCGAACTGCGGCAGATCGCCGCCGACGAGCAGCGGGCGGAGCTGGCGCTGCGTGCGGCGGGCGAGGAGCGGCTCCCCAAACTAACCCTGAACGGTTTCTGGTTGGAGCAGGGTCTGACCCCCTCGAGCGCCATCCCGGTTTACCAGTATCAGGCCAGCCTGGATTTTCCGATCTTCACCGGCGGGCGGATTCAGGCGCAGAAGGCCGAAGCCGATCTGGCCATCCGGGAACTCCAGCAGCGCGAGCAGGATCTGCGTAATCGGGTGGCGCTGGAGGTGAAAACCGCCGCGGCGCAAATGGAGGCGGCCCGGCATGAGATCGACGTGGCCAACCTGGGGGTCCAACTGGCCAAGCAGGAAGTGGATCAGGCGCGCGACCGGTTCCAGGCCGGGGTGGCCAACAACATTGAGGTGGTCACCGCCCAGGACGAACTGGCGCGGGCCAACGACAACCAGATTTCCGCCTACTATCGCTACAACCAGGCGCGCGCCGACCTGGCGCATGCCACCGGGCGCAGGGAGGACCTGTACGTCCAATAGGACCGTCAATCCCTGGATCGTCGCCATGACGGTGATGCTGGCCACCTTCATGGAAGTGCTCGACACCAGCGTGGCCAATGTGGCGCTGCCGCACATCGCCGGCAGCCTGTCGGCAAGCGTGGACGAGTCGACCTGGGTGCTGACATCCTACCTGGTGTCCAACGCCATCATTCTGCCGATGGGCGGCTGGTTCTGCATGCTGATGGGGCGGAAACGCTTCTATATGATCTGCGTGGCCCTGTTCACAGTGAGTTCGCTGCTGTGCGGGATGGCGCCGACTCTGGGCGCCCTGATTCTGTTCCGCATCCTGCAGGGAGTGGGCGGCGGCGCTTTGCAGCCGATTTCCCAGGCCATCCTGGTCGAAAGTTTTCCGCGCGAGAAACACGGCATGGCGATGGCGGTCTACGGCATGGGGGTGGTGGTGGCGCCGGTGATCGGCCCCACGCTGGGCGGCTGGATCACCGACAATTACAGTTGGCGCTGGATCTTTTTCATCAACCTGCCAATTGGGATTCTGTCTTTGCTGCTCACCGCCTGGCTGGTGTTCGATCCGCCGTACCTGGTGCGCAAGAGCCTCGGCAACGGCTTGAAGATCGACTACATGGGCTTTGGCCTGCTGGCCATCGGGCTGGGCGCGCTCGAAGTGGTGCTCGACGAAGGGCAGCGTGAAGATTGGCTGGCGTCGCATTTCATCGTGGCGTTCGGCGTGGTGATGCTGGTGTGCCTGGTGAGCGTGGTTGTCTGGGAGCTGCGCCAGCGCGAGCCGATGATCGACTTCCGGATTCTCAAAGAACGCAATTACATGCTCTGCACCGTGTCTATGCTGGTTCTGGGGTTCGTGTTGTACGGCAGCACCGCGCTGCTGCCGCTGTTTCTCCAGACGCTGCTGGGCTACACCGCCCTGCTCAGCGGCCTGGTGCTTTCGCCGGGTGGAATCGCCATCTGCCTGCTGATGCCCCTGGTGGGCGTGCTGCTGCGCAAGGTGGAGGCGCGCTGGCTGGTGATCGGCGGGGTGCTGGTTTCAGCGGCCGGGCTGTTCGCCATGTCGCGCTTCAACCTGGAGATGGATTATCCGACGGCCGTATGGAGCCGCGTGATGCAGAGCGCGGGGTTGGCGTTTCTGTTCGTCCCCATCAGCACCATGGCCTTCGCGTTTATTCCCAAGGAGCGCACCAACTACGCTACCGGGCTGTTCAACCTGGCGCGCAATATCGGGGGTAGCGCCGGAATCGCCACCGTCACCACCCTGCTCGCGCGGCGGGCGCAGTTCCACCAGTCCGTGCTGGTGTCGCACATGACGCCGTACGATCCGATGTACCAGGAGGCCCTGGCGCGGTCGGCGTCGCTGCTGCAGGTGCACGGGTCGGCGGCTCCCGATGCGGGCCTGCAGGCGCACGCGATGCTTTACGGGACCCTGCTCCGGCAGGCTAGTATGCTGTCGTTTTCGGATACGTTCTGGGTGATGGGAGTACTGTTCCTGCTCATCGTGCCGTTGATGTTCCTGATGCGCAAAGCGGGGCCGGTTCGCGGCCCTCTGGTAGTGGAATGATAGAAGAGTTCTATGGCAAACCTGGTGGAAGACATCAAAGACATTAAATCCGATATTCCCTCGACGCCCGTGCGGGGCACTGCCGCGGGGATCCCCGGCGGTCCGTCGGGCGGTGCCGCGGCTCCGCGCAAATCGTCGCGGGTCCGGGTGGTGATGCTGTTTTTCATTATGGCGGCCATTGCCGCGGGGGTGGCCAGCTATCTGCATTTCAAGGATCGCGTTTCGACCGATGACGCCACCGTGGACGGGCACGTCACCGCCATTGCGCCCAAAATCTCGGGAAACGTCATCCAGGTGGCGGTGCTGGATAACCAGCCGGTAAAGGCCGGTGACGTGCTAGTGCGCATCGATCCGCGCGATTTCCAGGCCAAGGTGGACCAGGCTAAGGCGGCGGTGCTGGAGGCGGAGAGCCGCTTGCAGTCGGCGCAAGTGATGGTTCCCATGACCAACGAGACCACCCAGTCGGGGGCTACCGCGGCGGACGCACAGCTTGCCGACGTGCAAGCGGGGCTAGCGCAGGCGCAGGTGGATTACGAAAAAGCCGCCGGCGCGGGTCTGGCCTACGCGGAAGCCAACGTGCGCTCCAAAGAGGCTAGCAACGAGCGCGCCCAGGCGGACTTGGCCCGCATGAAAACCCTCGTCGATAAGGCCGAGATCTCGCACCAGCAGTACGATGCCTATGTGGCCGGCGCGCGCGTGGCGGAGGCCGAATTACGAGCGGCGCAGGAGCAAGTAGCCTCGGCGCAGAAAGAAACCGCGGCGCGCAAGGCGGCGCTGGATGCCGCCCAGTCGCGGGTCAACCAGGCCAAGGCTATGCTGGACAACTCAGTGGCCAACCGCAAGCAGGTGGCCGTCCGCACGGCGGATGCCGGTACCGCTTCGGCCGCCGTCGAAGCCGCCCAGGCCAACCTGGAGGCCGCCGAGTTGCAGCTCAGCTACACCACCATCGTGGCGCCTGTTGACGGGGTAGTCACCCGCAAGAGCGTGGAGGTGGGCCAGATCGTCGCGCCCGGGCAAGGGCTGATGACCGTCATTCCTCTCCAGGACGTCTGGGTGACGGCGAATTTCAAGGAAACCCAGCTTGCCAATGTGCATCCGGGGCAGACGGCGGAGATTGACGTGGATATGTACGGCCGGAGCGTGAAGGGCCATGTGGATTCGATTGCTGGCGCCACCGGTTCGCGGTTGAGCCTGCTGCCGCCGGAGAACGCTACCGGGAACTTCGTCAAGGTGGTGCAGCGGATCCCGGTGAAAATCCTGGTCGATGAGAAGGATACGTTAATTCTGCGTCCCGGCATGAATGTGGATGTAACCATCTTCACGCGCTAGAATAGTATCAATCGAAACACTGGCAGACAGGCTGCCGTCTATTTATATGATGAGGCTTTTACTGATCCTCACACTGGTATCCGCTCCACTAGCGGCGGCCGATGAAGCGCGGTTGGCCCTGGATTTGAAAGCCCAGGCGGAATTCGACCGTGTGGATTTAGCCGGTGTGGCGCGCCTGGAAGACGCCGGCCAATGCGTCCAGAGCCAGGCGGCTGCCCTGGCATTAGCAGCGCCTTCGGATGCGGCTATGCTGCACTATCGCAAAGGCTTCTGCCTGTTGGCGGAAGCCGCCACGACCCAGCGGGCTACAGACTACAACACCGCGGCGGACGAACTCGAAAAGGCCATCGAGGCGTGGCCCGCGCGCGCCAGGAAGGGGCTCGTGGAGCCGGTTTCGCCGGGTTTGCGGGTATTGGCCGCCATTGCCCGCCTGGAGGCAGGTCCGGATGCGGCGGGTCTGGAGCGCGCCCAAAACGAACTGGCGTCGGCCACCAATGCGCCGGTTTGCGAAGCGGATGTGATGGCGGCGGCGTTTTGCCAGGAAGTGGTCGGCAAAGGGCGGGACTGGCTGGGCTGGATGGCTCTGAAGAAAGGCGATCTGCGGGAAGCCGCCCGCGATTTTGCAGGCTCTTCGGGAGCTTGGGCGGACTGGGTAGACGGGCGCCAGGCCTTCGCCGGAGACCGCTATCGAGTGGCCGCCGATCGCGATCAGGCGGCGGTTGGCCTTTGGGAGAGCGAGCGCCGCGAGTCTCCGCCCAACACGCTGCAATCGTTCGCCCCGCGCCCGGACTGGGCCGGGGTGCTGGCGGATTTGGGAGGTGCTCAGTTGCTGGCGGGCGAGCCGCAAGTCGCCATTGCCTCGCTGGACCGCGCGGCGCGCGAGGATCCCTCCCGCGCGCGGCCTCTGTATCTGCGGGCCCTGGCGAAGGAGGCCACCGGCGATGAGGCAGGAGCGCTTACCGACTACAACCTCGCCAGCCGCACGGCCTTCGCTTCGGCGCAGGACCTGGCCTCCGGAGAGGCTCACCTTTATCGCGGGATTCTGTTATACCGACGCAAAGAGTGGGCGCGCGCTGAAGAGGAATTTTCGAGCGCCTTGAATTTTGCGATTCCGGCCGCGCTCCAAGCCGATGCAGAAGCGTGGCGTCACCTGGCCGCGGTGGCAGGCGGGTCGTGCCAGGCGTCCCGCAGCTACCTGGAGCGGTCGCTCGAATCCGTATCGCCGTACTTCCCCAAGGCGGAGGCGCGCGCGATGGCAGGCTCCTGTACGGCGCGGGGCCGAACCGCCGGCGACGGCGGTTCGCAGGCGAATTAGATCCCGGCGGCCGGATCTCACTGAACCGCCCTCACCCCCTGTGCACCTTGGCGGTTGGGGTGTGTTACAGTGCAATCGATGGCAACTCGAAGCGTCAACAAGGTGATTCTGCTTGGGAATCTCGGCAAAGACGCCGAAACCAGGTACACCCCGTCGGGTACGGCGGTTTCGAATTTTACGGTCGCCACCAACCGCCGGTGGAAAGATCAGCAGACCGGAGACTGGAAGGACGAGACCGAGTGGCACCGTTGTGTGCTGTGGAAGTCCGAAAATCGGGCCAATTACCTGACTAAAGGCACCAATGTCTTCATAGAAGGCCGCCTGCAGACGCGGAGTTGGGACGATAAAGACGGCCAAAAGCGCTACAGCACCGAGATCGTAGTAGAGGACCTGATTCTGCTGAGTTCGCGCGGCGCCGGTGGCGCAGGCGGCGACCAGGGACTGCCGGCTGGGGCGGCGGAATTCGATCGCCCGTCAGGCCCGGTTTCGGTGCCTCGTTCGGCCCCGCGTTCGCAAGCGCCGCCGGCCGCCCCGTCCGAAGAGTTCCAGCAGGGCGTCACCGACGACGACGTCCCCTTTTAAAGAGCGGGGTCGCGGCAAGCCATGGGTTTTGTGCCGATCCGCAGCACAACACCGGACAGATAGCGGCAGTAGTGACTGCGCGCCTTGAATCGGCGCTTGAGGCGTACAAGGCCGGAGAACAGTGCCAGTCTGGGGCACCGATCTGGGTGATCGGCTCAGCAGAGGCGGGCCATGCCGGCTTCATCTGAATTACCGGAAAAGCGGATCCGTCCGGGGATTATGAGATCGCCGAGGCCTTCGCCAAAGCGGACTCTCCGCTTCGCCGCCGGGCGCGAACGCGCCGGCCGTGACCGCACGGGGCATCGGGACGTCTAATTCAGTCGGGAGATCCCCCGGCTCTGCCGGGGAGGCAGTAGAAGGTTGACGTATCCGGCAAGGTGCCTTCCGTCGCGCCCGAAGACGGTACGTGAGCATGGGTGCTGGCGGTCGGCGCTGCGGTTTTGGGCGGTTGCGATCAGGCCCCCTTCGAGGGGTCCGCAACCGAAAAGCCTCCGGCTCGGCTGGAGGATCGTTACTCGAAGAATTGTGCCGAGGCAAGACTATACCGCCAGGCAGGGGCAATACCTGGCGTTCATTTACTACTACACCAAGCTGCACCGGCGAGCGCCCTCCGAAGCCGACATGCAGGATTACTTTCGGGTGACGCCGCCCTCGGTACACCAGATGGTGCTCACCCTGGAAGCCAATAGCCTCATTGAGCGGGTTCCGGGGCAGGCGCGGTCGATTCGCCTGCGGCTCGGCCGGGAGGAATTGCCGGACTTGGAATGAGCTTACTGGGCGCCGTTCAGGACGTGATCGCCGCCTTCGCCGGCGCCAACCTGGTATCGTTTGGGGAGCGTCACTGGGCGCGCGAGGATGCCGCATTCCGTCTCAAGCTGATTCGCGATCCGGCTTTCGCGCAGGCGGTGGGTGACATCGTAATTGAGTTCGCGAATGCGCTCCACCAGGATCTGCTGGACAGCTTGGTCCAAGGCGCGGAAGTGCCCACCGCCGAGCTATCGAAAGTCTGGCGCGACACGACCCAGCCAGGCGCTTGGGATTCGCCGGTCTACGAGGAATTCCTGCGCGCGGTGAGACTGGTGAACGCCGGGTTGCCACGCGGCCGCCGGCTGCGCGTGCTGGCAGGCGATCCGCCCGTGGATTGGAGCGCGTCTTCGGCCGGGCAGCATCTCCGAGACCTCCTCGAGGAACGCGACCGGTTCGCCGCTTCCCTCATCGAACGGGAAGTCCTGGACCGCGACCGCAAGGCGCTGGTGGTGTACGGCGCGCTGCACCTTTACCGAAGCCTCCCGGGGACGATCCCGGAACGGCTTCGAGGCAATACCAACGCGAGGTGGTTCGGCATAGTTCCGATTAACGGAAGCGAGGTTTCGGCCCTGATTGGGGCCGGGCAGGCCTCCGCAGCCGAACCCGTATTGCTCAGTCTCGCGGCGAGTCCGGTGGGCGAACTCCGGGCCAACGACCTGTTTGGAAAGGACACCAGGCGCGTGAAGGTGGTCGATGGAAAGATAGTGCTGGTGCCCGCGCCGCTCTTTGAGGAGGGTGTGCCGGTGCGGGATGTGGCGGATGCCGCCCTGTACTTTGGCGATGCCTCGGTGGAGTTCCTTCCGCGGCCGCCCGGGATCACCGGCACAGAATACGGCACGGAAATCGACCGCCGCCGCGCGATTCTACAGAGCATCGTACCCCGCTAAAGACCGCGGCGCGGCGGGCGCTAAGCCGACCCGCTGCTGCGGTCGCACCGGTTATTCGTGGCGCCCGGGGTGGCTTGGGCGCCGCCGTGGCGGGCGACAGGGGATACTGCGGTAAAGGGACGGCGCGGTTGCACCTGTTATTCATCGCGCAGCGCAATGGCCGGTTCCTCGCGCGCGGTAGGCGGCAGGGCGACCGGGCGGCCGGGGCCGTGGCGGGCGACAAGGATATTGCGGGTAAAGGGACAGCGCGGTTGCGTCGGCTATTCGTCCCGCAGCGCAATGGCCGGGTCCACCCGTGCGGCGCGGTGCGCGGGAATGTAGCTGGCCAGCGTGGCGATCAGAATCCAAAGCATCGCAGCCGCGGCGAAGGACACCGGATCGAGCGGGTCCACGCCATAGAGGAAGCCGCGCAAAAAGCGGGTGGTGACGGCGCTGAGGACCAGTCCCATCGCGATGCCCGCGGCCGTCAGGCGCAGCCCGCGCGCCAGCACCATCCATTGCACGTCGATCCGCTGCGCGCCCAGCGCCATGCGGACGCCAATCTCGTGGGTGCGTTGCGCCACCGTGTACGCTACCACGCCGTACAGGCCAACCACCGAAAGCAGGATCGCCAGCAGCCCGAAGGCTCCCAACAGGCTCGCCTGCCAGCGGACGGGCCAGAGCGATAGCTCGACGAGATCGTCGAAGGTGCGGAGTTCGTACATCCGCAGGTTGGGCCCGCCGCTGCGCGCCAGATGGACGAGCGGCGCGGCCAGGGTGCGCGGGTCTCCGGCCGTGTGCAGGATCAGGGCGAAAAATCCGTTCCACCAAAGTTGCCGGCGAGAGGCATAAAGGAATGGGTGGGGATTCTCGGCGAGGGAACCGTACTTGCTGTCACGAGCCACGCCAATCACCTGGGCGGCCATTTGCGGGTCCCGGTCGGCACAGCCTAACCATGCGACCTGACCGATGGGGTTCTTGCCGGGCCATCGCTGGCTGGCCATGGTCTGGTTGACGATGATGGCGAGCGGCGAGGCGCCGGCCGCGAGTCCCTTGGGAGTGTCCAGAACGGGCTGCTCGTTGGCGTCGAAGTTCCGCCCGTGCACGAGCGGGATGCGCATGACGGAAAAATAATTCGGCTCGACCACGTTGATGCTGGCATGGCCGCCGGAAGAGCCGCGTTCGGTGCTGACACATTCTCCGTCCGAAAAACCGAGCACGTCGAAGGACAAGGTGGCATCGCGGACGCCGGGCAGAGTACGCGCCTGGCCGAGGAGGCGGGTGAAGAGTTGCGTGGCGCTTTCGGGCGTGAAATCGGGTTCCGGAGCGAGGAGGCGGAGGTAGATGCGGTGATCGGTGGCGAAGCCTGGATCGATTCGCGCGGTGCGCTGGAGCGCTCGCAGCAGCAATCCGGCGGCAATTAGCAGAACCAGCGACAACGCCACTTGGGCGATGACGTAGAGATCGCGCTGCGGGATCGCCCCGTGCCTGCGGCCGGCGCGGCCGGAACGGGCGTCGGACTTGAGGGCCGAGAGGAGGTCGGCCGCGGAGCACTCGAGTGCCGGCGCCAGCGAGAAGAGGACCGCGCAGACCAGCGCGACGGCCGCGGTGAAGGCGGCTACGCGCCAGTTCATCTGCAGAGAAACGCCGCGCAGGAAAGATTCCGGAAGGGCCGCGGGCAGCCACAGCGAGAGGGCGCGATCCGTCACATGGCCGAAGAGGATGCCCAGCGCTGCGCCGCCCAGCGCCAGGATGACGCTTTCGGCCAGGCCCTGGCGGACGAGCCGGCCGCGGGACGCTCCGAGCGACCTCCGCAGGGCCATCTCGCGCTGCCGCACGGCGGCGCGGGACAGCAGCAGGTTGGCCACATTCACGCAGGCAATCAGCAGCACCGTCCCCACCACGGCCAGCAGCAGGATCGAGATCGAGCGCATGCTGCGGCGCGATTTCGTGGAGGTGATGCCGCGAAAAACCCGCACCGTAACTGGAGTGGCATAGCTGGCCTCGTGCGGATTGGCTTGACGGAGAAGCGTGCTGGCAACGGCAATTTCGGCGCGGGCGCGCGCCGAGTCGTTGTGAGGGGCGAGCCGACCCACCAGGTGGACGGCGGGCCCGGAACGTGCGGGTCGGCGAGTTGCGCGCGGGTAATCGGGAACGTGGCCAGCGGCAGCCAGGCATCCACCCTGACGGGCGGAGAGACTCCGCGGAAATTCTCCGGCGCGACACCGACGATGCGATAGCGTTCGAGTTCGATGCGGACGTACCGGCCGAGGACGCCGGGATCGCGACGGAACCAGGTATCCCACAAGTGCGCTCCGATCACCACCACCGGCTCCGCGCCGGGCGACTCGTCGGCGGGCAGGAACCAGCGGCCCAGGGCTGGCTTGAGGCGGAGCACATCGGCGTAGTTTGCCGAGACAGTCTCGGCGACGATGGTGAAGTTGGCGCGGTCCACATCCATGAAGGTGCCGCGCGCCATCGCTGCCGCTACGCCGCTGAATGCATCCAGACCGCGGAGGGCCTGGCAGTCCCGCCAGAAACACGGGGCGCTTCCGTTACGGTCGATGGTCACCACGCGATCGGCCTCGGGCACCGGCAGCAGGCGGAAGTAAACGCCATCCAGGAAGCTGAAGACCGTGGCGTTGACGCCGATGCCCAGAGCCAGGCAGAGCATGGCGATGGCGGCGTATCCGGGATTGCGGCGGACCACACGCAGACCATGATGCAGGTCGAAGGCGAAATCGGCGGCGGCGCGGCCCCAGAGATCGGGCATGGAATTACCCTTCGATGGTAAGCGGCCTGCCAGAAGCGGTCAAGCGGTCTTTCCTGCCCTGCTAACCAATCCGTTGCAGCACCGTCCTTGCTGTTGCATCCCATATATGGGATCGAATAATATAAAGGCATATGCCGCCCAGCTATCACGATCCGGAATGGAAAAAAGGCAGCGCCGAACTGCTGGTTTTATCCCTGCTGGAAGATCAGCCGCGCCACGGATACGACCTTTCGAAGCTCATCGAAATCCGTTCCGGAGGCGCTTTGCGCTTTCATGTCACTTCTCTCTATCCGCTGCTGCATCGCCTGGAGAAGCAGCGGTGGATCGAGGGCCGCTGGGTGGAAAAGCCCGAGCAGCGCCGCCGCCGCTACTACAACCTGACGCCGCAGGGCCGCAAGGTCCTGCGATCGAAACAGCAGAGCTGGCGCGACTTTGTCGCCGCCATCGGCCGCATTACGGGGATCGAACATGCCTGATTGGAAGCCTGACTGGAAGAACGATATTCGCGGGCGCCTGGTGCCGCTGCGTCTCACGCCGGCTGCCGAGGCGGACCTGGTAGAGGAAGTCGCCCTGCACCTGGAAGATCGCTTCCGGGAATTGCAGAGCGGCGGAACCGGCGTGGACGAAGCGTACCGCCAGACCATGGCCGAGCTCGACGACCTGTACCCGCTGCGCGCCGGCCTGGAACGGAGCCAACGCATGCCGAAACAGGAAGCCGTGCCCGCCGGTGCGCCACCGGCCGAAGAGCGATCACCGGGCGGTCTAGCCGAAGGTGTCTGGGGCGAGGGTCTGTGGAAGGACCTGCGCTATGCCGTCCGCAGCATGCGCCACAGCCCGGTCTTTGTGCTGATCGTAGTGCTCACGCTGGCCCTCGGGATCGGCGCCAACACCACCGTCTTCACGCTCATCAATACCCTGATTCTCAATCCTCTGCCGTTCCGGAATACCGGCGACCTGGCCGCCGTCGCAGCGGTGGACACCAAGAGCACGGCCAAATCCGCCGCGCTGTTTCCCATCTCGTACCCCGATCTGCAGGACTACCGGTCACGCAACGGCGTTTTTCGCTCGCTGGCCGGTTTCACCTCCCCGCGTTCGGTCACCTGGCTGGAGCATGGCGCTTCCGAAGGGCTATTCGCCGAAGTGGTCACCGGCAACTACTTTGCCACCCTCGGCCTCACGCCCGCGCGAGGCCGCTTCTTCTCACCCGATGAAGATAGCGCTCCGGGCGCGCATCCGGTGGCGGTACTGAACTACGCCACCTGGCAGAAAAATCTCGGAGGCGCGCCGGATGTGGTGGGCCGCCAACTGCGCATCAATAACATCGTCCTCACGGTGGTGGGCGTGGCTCCCCCGCATTTCATCGGGCTGAACGCGGTGTTCGGTCCCGACCTGTGGGTGCCTGCCGCCATGGCCGACACCCTGTTTCCGAACCTGAAACAGAACGTCCTGACCGAACGCGGCAGGGCCGCCTTCTTCGCCGCCGGCCGTCTCAAACCGCACGTCACCCAAGCGGAAGCGCAGGCCAACCTGACCGCCATCGCCTCGGCGCTGGCGCAACTCTACCCGGCCACCGACGAGGGCCACACCGCGGCAGTGCGCCCGCTTGGCGATATCCTGCTGGCCAGCGCTGAAGGCACCACCAATCCGCTGCTGTTCGGCAGCCTGGCCCTTTGCCTCGTGACCGGCATCGTGCTGCTGATCGCCTGTTCCAACGTGGCCAACCTGCTGCTGGCGCGCTCGGCCGCACGGCAGCAGGAAATGGCGGTGCGGTTGGCCATGGGCGCCAGCCGCCCGAGGCTGGTCCGCCAGCTTCTCACCGAAAGCGTCCTGCTGGGGTGCCTGAGCGGCGCGGTGGGACTGTTCCTGGCGTACGCCGGGTTGCAATTTCTGTTCGGCCAGTTGCCCGGCTCGGCCAACTTCCCGCAGCCCAAGCTGGATGCCACGGTCTTCGGTTTTGCGCTGGTGGTCTCGCTGGCCACTGGTTTCCTGTTCGGCACCATTCCGGCATGGAAAGCTTCGCGCGCCAACGTGGCCGAGGCGTTGAAGGAAGCCGGGCGCACGGCCGGCCGCAGCCGCCGAAGGATCACCCTCGCCAACGCGCTCCTGGTGGGGCAGGTGGCGTTTTCCTTTCTGCTGCTGGTGACGGCCGCGCTGTTCCTGCGCAGCATCGGGCGCGCGTATCAGTTGGACCCGGGCTTCCAGACGGCCCACCTAGCGGTCTTCCCGGCCAGCCCCGGGCAGGCCGGATATGGCAAGGCGCAAACCACCGAATTCTACCGCGAGGTGCGCGACCGCGTCTCCCGCCTGCCGGGTGTCGAATCTGTTTCATGGTCCTCCAGCATGCCCCTTTGGGCACGAAGCCTAAACGGTATTCAGGTGGAAGGCCGGCAGCAGAAATCGCGCGCCGACCAGGTCCGCGCGGTCATCAACACGGTGGATAAAGACTACTTTGCAACCGCCGGCGTGGCGATCGAGAGCGGCCGGCCGTTCACCGATCTCGACGCCGAAACCTCCCTGCCGGTGGCCATCGTGAATCGCAAGATGGCCGAGGATTACTGGCCGGACGGCGCTCTGGGAAGGCGCCTCCAGTTGCCGGGGGAGAAGGTCACGCGCCAGGTGGTCGGGGTCGCCCGAACCGCCAATTACACCGCCTGGGGCGAGCCGCCGCAGCCCTGCATTTACGTACCCCTGGTGCAAAATTATTCCGACGCCATGGTCCTGTACGTGCGCACCAAGGTAGACCCGCGCGAAATGCTCGTGCCGGTTGAGCGCGAGATCAAGGCCACCGGCCCGCAGATCCTGCTCTACGGCATTCGCACAGGCAGCGAAATCGTGGACAACGGATTGTTCCAGGCCAAGATGGCGGTCGGCTTGTTGACCACCTTCGGCCTGCTGGCGCTGGGCCTGGCGAGCATCGGGCTATACGGAATCCTGGCCTATTCGGTGAATCAGCGGAAGCGCGAAATCGGGCTGCGGATGGCCCTGGGCGCCACGCGGGCGCGGGTGCTCCGCCTGGTGCTGGGCCAGGGAATGGCGCTGGTGATGGCGGGGGTTCTGATCGGCTTCTTGGGAGCGCTGGCGGCGGGGCGGCTGCTCAGCCGCATGCTCTTCGGGGTGGGCGCCAGCGATCCGGTCAGCGTGGCGGCGGCGGCCCTCATGCTGTCCGCAGTGGCCCTGGCGGCGTGCTATCTGCCCGCCCGCTGGGCCACCCGCGTCGATCCGCTGGATGCCCTGCGCGAGTCGTGAAGCCGCAGCCTGCCAGTATGCGGATGCGGATTCTGTGGGGGTGGACCCTGCTGCTGGCGGCGATCGGCGTGGCGGCGGTGGCGCACCGGATGCTTCGCCTGTGGGCGCCCGCGTTGGCTGCCTTGCAAGGGCCGCCGGGCGCGGCCGCCCAGGATGGCGGTTTCGCGCGCCACCGTCTGCTGACCACGCTGCACATCATTCCAGGGCTGCTGTTCGTGGTTCTGGGGCCGCTCCAGTTTGTGGGCTCGCTGCGGGCGCGCCATCCCGCGGTACACCGCTGGATCGGCCGCACCGTGCTGGCCTCGGGAATCGTCATCGGTTCCACGGCCCTGGTGATGAGCCCGCAAATGGCCATCGGCGGCCTCAGCGAAGCGGCGGCCACTACGCTGTTCGCCATCCTGTTCCTGGTCGCGCTGGGCAAGGCTTTCCTGGCCATCCGCCGCGGCAAAGTGGCGCTGCACCGCGAGTGGATGATCCGGGCCTTCGCCATCGGCCTGGCGGTGGCCTTCGTGCGGCCCATCGTGGGGATCTTCTTCGCTTCCAGCCGGCTCACCCACCTCACAGCCCACGACTTTTTCGGCGCGGCGTTCTGGCTGGGGTTCACCGTGCAAACGCTGGCGGCTGAGGTCTGGATCAACTACACCCGCGCGTGACGGCTGCCGTCAGTTCTTGGCCCCGCCCATCGGGTACCCCTGCCACAAATACTCCAGGGCCTCGGGCAGGGTCTGTTGTTTTACCTTGCCGTCGGTATGCCCGGCATTGCGCGCGAAGACGAACTGGTAATGATAGCCTTTGGCCGCCAGCACGCGGGCCATGTTTTCATTGGCCACCACCCAGTCGTGCATGTTGTCGCGCATGACGTTGGGGTTGAGCAGGTCGCGGTCGCCCACTTCCATCCAGATGCGCAGGGGTTTCACCCGGCTTTTGGGAATCAGGCGTTCGTGGAATTCCCATGCGCCGTGGGGCACCTTCGGGTTCGCCGGCCATTGCTGGTTCACGTAAGTGCCAGAGTAAGTGAGCACGCGGTGGTAAAGCTCCGGGTGATACCACGCCATGATCATGGCGCACGAGCCGCCGGAGCTGCCGCCCATGGTTGCCCGGCCGTCAGGATCCTTGGTCAGCTTCACGTTGTATTGTTTCTCAACGAGGGGCAGCACTTCCTTCTCGACGAACTCCGCGTACAGGCCCGACATATTGTCATACTCCAGGCCGCGTTCGCTTCCCTGAGCGTCGCCGCTGCCGTTGCTGATGGAGATGCCAATCATCACCGGCACCTTATGTTCGGCAATCAGGTTGTCCAGCGCCCTGAACAGCGAGCGGTCCGGGCCGTCCGCCCCCACGATGAACGGCGCGGCCGTACCAGGCACATACTGCTTGGGGACATACACGGCCACCCGCCGGGTATAGGGAGCGGGGTGGCTGGTGGTGACAATGAGCTTGGCGGGATCGTGCGGGTCCACGGTGCCGAAGGTGCCCTGCTCGCGCGCGATGCCGGGATAGATTTTGCTATCGGCCGATTGCATGGTGAAGATGGAGACCTCGCCGTGCGGCACGTCTTCTTTCACGGCCATCTCCGGGGCGGGCGTGTGGGTAGGGCCGAGGATGAAGTTGCCGTCGGCGTCGGCGGGAGGGATTTCGCCATCGGGTAACTCTTTGGCCGTCACATAACCGGGGGTGTGGGGATCGCGGGTAGGCGGTGTGGGGCGCGTGGGCCGCGCCGTCGGCTGGGCTGTCGGCGGCTGGGCTATGGCTGGGGCAATGGCCAGACTGAGGCCGCCCGCCGCGCAGGCCAGCAAAGCGATGCTTGGAAAACGGAACATTCGGGGCTCCTTTGGGTGTCGGCTTAACACGCCGGGCCCTTTGTGGGGAGGGTCAGACGCTAGCGGGTCGCGAAAAAGCAACTTGCCAAAATCTTATCACCGATCTTGGGGCGCCTGCCCGTGAGCGTGGCGGCGTAGGCGCTAAGGTAAGGCCGTTGGCAAAACGGCCTCGCCCGCGCGCGATCTGATCTCGGTTCGCGCGTGGTGTATAACTGCGCGGGTGGTGGTCTGCGGCTAGGGTACAAGAAGATCGCTCTTCGTCCACCATGCCTGTTTCCGAGTGGCGGACTATCCAGCCGGATCTATGCGCGATTGGTGGTGCGAAGGGGATTTCGTTACAGGATCCGAGCGACGGGCAACGGCTCCGACAGGATCGAAGCGGCCACCCCTCGAAGGCAGGGCGCTCAGGTCCCGGTCACGCCCGACGGCGCGCCGATCCAGCGCCGGCCGAATGCAAGACCTTGCGGGTCGGCTTGTGCCTACCGGGTCGCTTGGCGCGAAAAATAATGGCCTCCCTGATCTGCAAACCGAAGAGATCAGTACTCTGAAGATGTCGTTCACCGTCAGTGACCGGAATATTGTCCAATATGAACTTCACGGTGGGATTGTTGCTGGGTACGGTCTCGACTCGCGAGAACTGCCCAATGGATTCTTTGCCGATCGACTGAGCGAGCAGTTCAACCAGTTCGCTGAGTGCTTTGAGCTTGCCTCTTTCAAGCCACGGAGCCGAGACAACCAAGTCCCACATGCCCAGGGCATCGGCCCGCCTGAAGAGAGCGAACAGGGTAAAGTCGCCTTTCCGCACGGCAATTTCATCCATCGCCTTGCGGAGAACGCTGGTGGAAATCACAGAACCTCCAAGAGCCTCTCTACGCACGTTAGCATGTCGGTCGCCTGCCATGGAAGCAAAGCCCCTATGACCTGATAGCGCTTCTCAGGATTCCAATCGAGCACTACGGACCATTCCGCGAAGTGCCGCGCCTTTACTCGACCTTCGACACCTGAAAATCTGAGGAGAACCTCAAGATCATGTGTTCTCAACAATTGAAATCCTTTGAAGTCCCGCGCGCTCTCCGGGAAGCCCTGCCACCTGAGTGTTCGGCAGATGCGCGCCTTTAGTGCGAGTTCAACTGCATATCCACAGAGATAGAAGGCCCCATAGAAGCGTTTGGCGCGTAGGAGCACCTGGGCGTCTCGAAGGCGTGCCCGGGCGATTTTTCGCATGTCTGCGGTTGAGATCATTGGTCATTTCCGGAGACGAAAAGCTGTGCAGATCAAAACCCAAATTGAATCATATCTCGTTGGCGTGAGCTAGCACCATTGATTTCCGGACGCTGGTTGCAGGTCTAAAGACTTCGAATGGCCCCGGGGGTTTTCGGGATAGATCCTCCCTGGTCGCGCAGTGTTTACCGACGATCGGGAGCCGGGGTCAGACTGCTCTGGCCGCACCACGCGCTACCCGGAAAAAGGCTCCGGGGGGAACGGCATTGTGGTCCCGAAACGGCGTCGAACCGACCTCGTGCGACGTGCATTTTTCCGATAAGGGCATGTCCGAAAACGACCTCCGCCCGTCCGGTTTTGGGAAGCTCCAACCAAAACGCAGCTCGCGGGGCAGGATCGCCCAACACCCGGGGCGCGTTCGAGCGGCCTTATCTTAACGGCGATGGGCGCGCCCTCCCGTGCCCTTCCGCGGAAAGTTCGGGTGCGCCGCCGCGACGCGCCGCACCGTGCGTCGAATCGGCGCACACCGCCCCGCTGGGTACTTCAGCCCCTTTGTTTTTACGCCGCCTGCGGCGCGAGTACCGTCTGCCCATCGGTGCCCGGCGGCGGCACCTCCGCCGTTTCCGACGGTTGCGGAGCCTCGGGCGCGGGCGGCGCGGCCGACTGCGCCTTGCAGGCGGGACAGCAGTGCCCGCAATACCACCCGTGTAGTTCCTCAGGCATGTGCAATTGACTGGGCCAGTTCCCACAGGTGTCGCAGCAGCCCTTAATGCGCACCGAGATGTGACAGTTGGGCCTCATGGCGCCCCGGTACGGGCACGCCGGGTTCCAAAGTGCCGCTCTTGCAAAATCAGCCTCTTAACGAAACGCCCTTGCCGCCCCTGAGGCAAAAATTCGCCACGCCCGTGCTACTCTGCCCATGTGAGGATCGGCATTACGTGTTATCCCACCTACGGCGGCAGTGGAATCGTGGCCACCGAGTTGGGCCTGGAGCTGGCCGCCCGCGGACATGAAATTCACTTCATCAGCTACGCCAACCCTATCCGCCTGGACCCCGGCACTCCGCGCATCCACTACCACGAAGTGGAGGTTTCCACTTATCCGCTGTTCCAATACCCGCCCTATTGCCTGGCCCTGGCCTCGCGCATGGCGGAAGTCGCGGAGTGCTACGAACTCGATCTGCTGCACGTTCACTACGCTATACCGCACTCCATCTCCGCCCTGCTGGCCAAGCAGATGACCACCACCCGCCGCCTGCCCTTCATCACCACCCTGCACGGCACCGATATCACCCTGGTGGGCACCGACCGCTCCTATTTCCCCATTACCAAGTTCTCCATTGAGCAATCCGACGGCATCACCACCATCAGCAATTACCTGCAAACCCAGACCGCGGAAGTCTTTGGGATCGCCAACCCGATCCGCGTGATTCACAATTTCGTCAACTGCGACCTCTACCGCCCGGCCGCGGTGCCGCACGGCGGGGAGAAGTGCCTAATCCACATTTCCAACTTCCGCCCAGTGAAGCGAGTCATGGATTGCATCCGCATTTTGCACGAAGTGCGCCGCACACTGGCGGTCCACCTGCTGATGGCCGGTGACGGCCCGGAGCGTGGGCCCGCCGAAATGCTGGCACATCAGCTCGGTGTTTCGCACCACGTCACCTTCCTTGGAAAGCAGGACCACATCGAGCGCCTGATTCCCACTGCCGATGTCCTGCTGCTTCCCAGTGAAATGGAAGCTTTCGGCCTGGCGGCCCTGGAGGCCATGGCTTGTGGCCTGCCGCCGGTGGCCACGCTCACCGGCGGCGTCAGCGAGCTGATCACCCACGGGGTGGATGGCTTCCTCGCGCCGGTGGGCGATATCGCCGCCGAGGCCGGCTACGTCACCGCCCTGCTCACCGACGAGGCCCTCTACCGGCGCGTCTCGCAGGCCGCGCGCCACAGCGCCGAAACGCGCTATTCCACCGTATCGATCATCCCGCAATATGAGCGCTATTACGAAGAGGTATTGGGAGGCGGCGCGTGAACCTGGTGGCCGTGGGCGCCCATCCCGATGACATCGAATTCGGCTGCGCGCCGGTGCTGATTCAGGAGCTTCGCAAGGGGAACCAGGTTCACCTGCTGGTGCTTTCGCGCGGCGAAGCCGGTTCGGCCGGCACGCCGGAGATTCGCGAGCAGGAATCCCGCGATGCTGCCGGCCGCATGGGCGCGGCCATCGAGTTTCTGGATTTCGGCGGGGACTGCCACCTGGAGTACCGGCCCGCCAACAGCCTGCGCATCGCCGCCGAAATCCGCCGCCACCGGCCCGCCATTGTGCTGGCCCCGCACCCGGACGAGAACCAGCACCCCGATCACGCCGTGGCCGGACGCCTGGTGCGGGATGCCTGCCGGCTGGCGCGCTATGGCGGCCTGGACGAACTCCGCGCCTGGCCTGTCCACAAGGTGGACAGCCTTTTCTTCTACAACATCACCAGCCACGTCGGCGCGGTGCCCGATATTGTCATCGGCATCGCCGGCGTCATGGAGGAGTGGGAGGCCGTCATGGACTGCCACCAGACCCAGGTGCACAGCCGCGGTTACATCGAATTGCAGAAATCCGCTGCCCGGCTGCTGGGTCTGGCCACCGGAACGGAATACGCCGCCGGTCTCTTCGCCAACGACCCGGTGCGGGTGGAAAGTCTTTCGGACCTGGTGCTTTCGGCGAGGAGCTTTTAAGATGCGCGATGCCGCCTTCGCCCGCTGGATGCTGCTCGCGGCGCTGGTGCTGGCGCCGGCCTGCTCCCCCACGCGTCCGCCCGGCCCGAACGCCGCCGACCCCGATCTGCTGGCCGAGATCCGCCAGATTAAGGCCATCGACAACCACGCCCATCCGGTGCGCTGGGTGGCCGCCGGAGAGAAGCCCGACCGCGGCTTCGATGCCTTGCCGGTGGAATCCATGGAGCCCGAATCGGACCCCGTAGCTCTGCGGCCGGGGTCCCCGGCGGTCGCCGAGGCCAGCCGTGCCCTCTACGGCGGGCAGACCAAGGCGCAGGTGATGGCGGCGAAGGGCGCGCAATACCCCGCCTGGGTGCTCGACCAGATGGGCGTGGAGACCATGGTCGCCAACCGCGTGGAAATGGGACCCAGCATTGAGCCGCCGCGCTTCCGCTGGGTGCCCTACGCCGACGCCTTGATTTTTCCGCTGGATAACGCCCGCCTGGCCGCGCGCACCCCCGACCGCAAGGGCTTTTTCGCCCTAGAAGACCAGTTGCGAGAACACTACCTGGACGCCGTGGGCCTGCGGCAGATTCCTGCCACCCTGGCCGAATATTTGGCGCGCGTGGTCACCCCCACGCTGGAGCGCCAGAAGCAGGGCGGCGCGCTGGCCGAAAAATTCGAGGCCGCCTATCTGCGCTCCCTGGCGTTCGACCCGGTGGACGAGGCGACCGCCGCCCGCATCTATGCCCAATTTGCCGCCCGGCCCGCCGGCTCGGCCGCGCCCGCCGAGGCGGAGTACAAGCCGCTGCAGGATTTCCTTTTCCGCTACATCGCCGCCGAGTGCGGCCGCCTGGGAATGGCGGTGCACCTCCACACCATGGCTGGCGCGGGCGGTTATTTCGATGTTTCGGGCGCCAATCCGCTGAACCTGGAGTCGGTGTTGAACGACGCCAGCCTGCGCAAGACCCGCTTCGTGATGCTCCACGGCGGCTGGCCATTCATCCGCGAAATCGCCGCCCTGCTGGCCAAGCCCAACGCCTACCTGGATTTCTCGCAGCAATCGCTGATGCTGCCGCCCGCCACGCTGGCCGGCAACCTGCGCGAATGGATGGAGCTGAACCCGGAGAAGGTTCTCTTCGCCACCGACGCCTACCCCTACAGCAACGAGATGGGCTGGGAAGAATCCGGCTGGGTGGCCGCGCGCAATGGACGGGAAGCGTTGGCCATTGCCCTGACTGCCATGATGCGCGATGGCGAAATCACCCGTGCGCGAGCCAGCGAGCTGGCGCGGATGGTGCTGCGGGAAAATGCCCGCGCGCTTTACGGGTTGTGAGGGAAGGTTTGCGGGAAGTTCCGCGGTAGCCTCGGCGCCCTGCGTCTGGAGGCGCCGAGGCCAGCGGCGGCCAGTAGCCGGTTGCAGGAGGACCGGCCTTTGCGGCCCTGGCCGAATTGAAGAACCTTGGCCCGCTCGCGGCTGCGAAACTGCGACCCGCGCCCGTAAGCAAGCGGCAGCTAATGCATGGCTGCGGTACGCCGCGAGGTCTGCGACCTCGGGTCCGCTCCCAGACGGTTGGCTCAGTTCCGATGCCGACCCGCGGGCGTGAGCAAGCGGCAGCCAACGCCCGGCTGCGATACGCCGCGAGGTCTGCGACCTCGGGTCCGCTCCCAGACGGTTGGCTCAGTTCCGATGCCGACCCGCGGGCGTGAGCAAGCGGCAGCTAATGCATGGCTGCGGTACGCCGCAAGGTTTGCGAACTGGGGGTCCGCTCGGTTACGGTTGGCGCAGTTCCGATGCCGAGCAGCGGGCGTGGGCAAGCGGCAGCCAGTTTTCTGGCTCACAACATCAGCACTTCCGCCCGGTGTCCCCTTGCTCCTGCCGGTGACGGTCCTTATTGTCGCGGTACATCTCCAGCGACCTGATCAAGTCCTCCACCGCCACTTTGCGCTTGTACAGGCGCTCCAGGGCAAGCCGCCGCGTCTTGATGACCGGCGTCATTGGGGGTCTCTCGGATGCAGCGATTCTAAGAGTCGTGATTGGAATGATCATGGAATTTTCTCAGGCTTTCCGCGGCCGCGAAGGGGTCTGGGGCGCCTGCGGCGGTCGGGGCGAATGCCCTTCACCGCGCGCGCCGGCGCATCCGGCCTCCCGGCTCCCGGTCTCGGATGCTTAGGCCACCTGCTGGCCGGCCAGCAGGCTGACGGGCGCACGCCGTGCCACCTCGCTGTAGATCGAGAGCGCGGCGCGAAGCTGCTTGTTATCCTCGATCAGCGCGGCCACTTCGGCCTGCAATTGCATGTTCATGCTCATCAGACTGTTGCGGCGGAACGGCGTGCGAAGCTGCGTTGGTACGGTGCGATTCATTTTTTTCTCTCCCTCTGGGTAGTAGCTCTGCATCTATGCCAATAAGAGAAAGAACTGCTCGCAAAAATACAGTTGCGAAACGTTATTTTCGTACCAGTGGTTTGATGGTAGGAAGGATTCATATCAAGGCGCACCAATCAGCACGAAAGGCGCCCAGTAATACGGGTGCGGATGCCGCTCGCGCAGCTCCCGCATGGCCCCTTGCAGCGCGGCGGCTTTATCCCCCCGCTCGGCCAGCAGCCGGTAGAAGGAATTCATGAACCACGCCGTGCTGCGGTCCTGTACATCCCAAAGCGTCAGCAGCAGCGACCGCGCGCCGGCGTGCAGCAGGCCGCGCACCAGGCCCAGCAATTCGTCTCCGCTGGCCACCACGCTCAGCCCCGTGCTGCAACCGCTCAAGGCCGCCAGTTGCACCGGCAGGTTGAGCTGGTACAGGTCGTCGAGCGTGGCGTAGCCGTCGCCCAGGCGAATGGACGAGAACATCGGCCGATCCTCACGGAACCGCCCGTGGGTGGCGATGTGCACAAGGCGGCTGCGCGGGCCCCACTCCTCCAGCGCTGCGCGATTGGCCTCCGCGCCCACCAGCAACCGGGCATCCGGAAGTGTGGCCGCCACCTCGCGGACTTCGTCCTCGATCAAGGGCGCCCGCGGATCGGGTACCCCCAGGATCAGCGCCGGTCCGTTCGCATTCGCTGGCCGCTTTTGGCACAGCGCGTAGATGCCGCCGCTGGGGGCGTAGCTCACCGTGAACCGGTCGATCAGATAGCGCTCCCCGTCGAACAGCGCGTGCAGCGGCAACTGGTGCAGCGATTCGTGCGGCGCCAGCACCAGGTGACGCCCGCTGAGCAGGCCTTCGATGGGCGCGACCAGCTCCTGGTACAGCCGGTGCAGGTGGCTTTCGGTGGCCCTGAGCAGCACGTCCGGGCACGCCGCCAGATACGCCGCGCCAAGCCGGAACTTCGAAAACTGGAACCGCAGCAGTTGCGCCAACTCCTGCACCGCGCGCACCGGCGCCAGCGGCACCACCTCCAACCGCTCGGCCGACACCACCGCGGCCAGGATGCCATCGCCCACCCGGAAGTATTCCACCAGTACCGTATCCGGTCCCAGCGCCTGGCGGATCTCCTCCAAAGGCAAAGCCGCGGCCTGGGCCATTCCGGCGCTCTCGGCCTCCGCCACCGGCATTTCGCGCAGCAGTGCCATCAGCTCTTTTTCGCGCGTGTGCGCCCGCTGTTCCAGGTGCCTGACCCGCTCGCTGGAGGGCGCCTCCTGCCCAGCCTGCTCCAGTTCGATGCGGTGATAATACCAGTTCAATTCCTCCTTGAGATTGCGGGCCTGCCGGCCGATTTCGGATTCCATCTCGCGGCGGTTGGCCGGAGGCCCGGCGATTACCAGGTCGCGCAGACTCCGCGATTTGGCCTGCTCCAGGCAGGCAAACGCTTCTGCCGGCCGCGGGCCGCCGGCCAGCGGATTCATCCACAGCCGCACCAGGCTTTCGTAGATCTCGTGCTTCCCCTTCATGAAGGCGATTTTCAATTCCTCGCCGCGCAACAGGCTGCGCACCGATTCCGCCTCGGCTCGCGCTGCTTCGTAGCACTCCCGCGCCTTGGCGAAATTCCCTTCCTCTTCTTCCACCTGGCCCAGCAGGAAATACGCCTGGTGCCGCAAGTGCGGGGCATCCAGGTTCTTCAGCAGCAGCATGGCAGCGTCGCAATGGCTGCGCGCCTCGTCTCGCGCGCCAGTGCGCAAGGCCACCCGCGCCAGCAGCAGCCGGCACAGAACCTCTTTGCTGGTCATCTTCCAGGCGCGAAAGAACTCCAGCGCCTCCGCGCCCAGCCGCCCGGCTTCGGCGAATCGGCAGCCCTCGAAGAGCACCAGCGCCTGGTATAAATCCAGCAGCGAAGGCCACACAGGGTTGCCCTCCGCGGCCAGCCGCGCCCGCGCCTGGGAGAACAGCTCCAGCGAGCGCGCGGTCTTCCCCATGCGCCCCTGCGCAATGGCCAGGTTGGCCAGCGATTTTCCGCTCTCGTAGCCAATCCCCAGCGCCTGGAACCCGGCGAACGCCTCCTGGGCCGTTTCGGCCGCTTCTTCGTTCATGTTCAATTCGAGATACAACTCGGATTGGTCCATGTAGCACAGCGCCCGGTGGTAGCCGTCGCCGGCGCTTTCCGCCGCCTGGCGCGCCGCCCGCAGCATTTCCAGGGCGCGGCTGTAATCGGCGCGCAGGTAGTACAGATAGGCGATGTTGTAATCGGCCTGCACCACCAGCCCGCGCAGGCCGTGCGCTTCGCAAAATTCCCGCGCCTTGCCGTATGTGGCCAGCGCGCGGGGGAAATCGTCCAGCACAATCAGGCACACGGCCATGTTATGCAGCGCCACCCCCATGCCCTCGGCGTCTTTAAAAGGGAGCAGGCGCTGGTAGGTGCGCTCGTAAGCTTCCAGGGCCTCGGCGAAGCGATCCTGCCGGTGCAGGATGTTGGCCACGTTCAGGTCCAGCCGCGCCAGGCGCAGCTCATCGCCGGTTTTCTGAAAGATGCCGCGCGCCCGTCCGGCGCCCTCGAGCGCGCGCGTATATTCGCCCAAACGGATCAGCGGTTGGATGGACGAACTAAGCGTGCGGCCGACTTCGGTCTCTTCGCCGAGCCGGTCGAAAATGGCGATCGCCTCGCCGTACAACTCTACGGCCGGCTGATTGCGGTTCAGAAACCACAGTGCATTGGCTTTGGCGCGCAACGCCAGGGCGTGGGCCCTTTCGGCACCGGTCCGCTGCGCCAGCACCCGCGCGGCTTCGGCCAGCCGCAAGCTCTGTTGCGCGCTGGTTCGCAGCTCTTCGCGGGCCTGCTCCACCAGCTTGAGAACCACCGCCGGCCGCAGCAAGCCGCGGTGCCGCCCGAGGACGCCCGCCAACCCGCCGTTCTCCACCACCCCGGCCAGCCGCCGCCCCGCGGACGGGCGTCGTGGCTTACCGGCGCTCATGTCAGCCCGGCTTCCACCAGATATTTCCGCAGCCGGTCCAGGCAGCGCCGCCGGATGAACCCCACCGAGCCGGTGGCAATTCCGAGACTCGCCGCAACCTCCGGATAGGGCCGCGCGGTGTTCTCGAAAAACAGCATCCGGATCAGCTCGCGGCAGCGCGGGGAGGCGTGCACCAAGGCTTGCCGCAGAATCTGCTCCTTGCGGGCTTCGTGCAGCAGCGCTTCCGGCGTGAGGCCTGGCTCGGCCGCCATCTGCGTGGCCGTTTCGCTCTCTTCCGATGCGGCTTCGCGACTCTGCTCCTGCCGCCACCGATTGCATTTGTGCGAGGCGATCTGGATCAGCCACCCGGGCAGCGCGCTGGGATCCCGCAGGTTGCCTAAGTGCGAAAGCAGCTCCGCCACCACGGATTGAAAGATGTCGCTGGCATCGGCTTGGGAGAAACCCCATCGGACGGGGACCGAGTAAATGAGGTTCTTGTATTTATCGATGAGCGCTGCCCAGGCTTTCTCATTCCCCGCGAGACATTCCCGGACCAATTGCGGGTCGGGCCAGGATGATTCTGCGTTCGACTCAGTCGCCAATTATAGATGATAGCAGTACTGGGAAGAAGGGCCTGGAAACCCCGGGAGAAAACCGGACGCGGAGGCGCTGAGAAATTCGCGGAGAAGCCATTTGGACCTCTCTCGGCCTTCCTCCGCGCCTCCGCGTCTCCGCGTCAGATTTGTCCGCCGCGGGCAAGCGTAGGTTCGTTGGCAACCCCCGCTTACTGCCCCTGCTGCCGGGCCTGCAGCGCCTGGAGCAGCTCCAGCCGGCCGTTGCCCAGATTGCTGTTGATGTACTTGGCGTGGGCAATCGCCTGGGCCGCCAGCGATTCGTTGCACCATGAGTACGCATTCAGCAGCGCCGCCGCGCCCGAGACAAACGGAGTGCTGAAGGAAGTCCCCCACGAGGCCGCGTAGGTTCCGAAGGGGTACAGCGTTACGATTCCCTCGCCCGGCGCCCCCACCCACACCAGCTTCGGGCCGTAGTTCGAGAACGTGGAGAGCGTATCGTTATTGGAGGTGGAAGCCACTCCCATCACCAGGGATTGGTACGCCGCCGGATAAACCAGCGTATCCAGCCCGCTGTTTCCCGCCGCCGCGGCGCTGATCACCCCGTTCAGGTTGGCGTAAGTGAGGGCCAGGTTCAACTGCAGCGAAGAGGAAGTGAAGCTGAAGCTCATGTTCATCACCCGAGCGCTGTGGCCCACCGCATAATAGATCGCCCGCAGGACGTCGGAGAGGTACCCCGTGCCATTCGCGCTAAACGCCTTGAGCGGCAGGATCATCGCCGTGGGCGCCACCAGGTGGATCACGCCCGTCACCATGGTTCCATGCCCGAAGTCCGTGTACTGCGGCTGGTTGAGCGCCGTTCCCGCCTCCTGGTCCACCACCGCCGCGGTCGATTGATCCACCACCGCCGCCGTGGATTGATCCACCACCGCTGCCGTAGACTGGTCCACCACCGCTGCGGTGGATTGCGAAAGGTCCAGCTTTTCGTCCGCGCCGGGCTGGTTGCGCGTGAAGTCGTAGCCCGGCAGCAGCACGTTCTGCAACACCGGGTGCGTGGTATCGACACCCGTATCGATCACCGCCACCGGCCCCAGGCCGCTCACGTTGAATGTGCTCTGGGCCTGGGCGATGCCCACAATCTGCGCCGCCGGCTGGTTCAGGTATCCCTGGCGCACCGTGGTGCCATAGTAACTTACCGGTGTGGAGTCGTAGAGCGCGGTCGGCACAGTGCCCTGGTAGACAGCGTCCATGGCTTTGCCGACCTGGTCCACCTCCACATCCAACACGCCGGGAAGGTCCACGATCAGATTCAGAGGGAGGGTCAGCGGCAGGGTCACCAGGAAGACCTGGCCTTGCGGGTCTCCCAAGCCGTACTGCACCGAACAACCCAGCAGCCGGCACAAGGATTGAATCGCGGGCAATCCCCCCTGCACCTGTACGATCAGCCGGGTGTCGGCCTGCGCCGGAGTGGCCAACAACACTGAGAAAAGAACCAGAGCGAGAGCCAGCAGGCGATTCTTCATCGCCCGCATCATTTTGAACAGGAACATGTCGCTGCGTGTCATACCGTAGTAGCCTTGCGCCCCTTCCGCGCTGCGGTTACCCTTCCTGCGTGGAAGGCAGGGGGGAAACCAGATATAAATCGTTTTCCAGCTCGATCGTTAACAACAGATCCTCAGCGGGCTTGAACTCCACCCGAAATTCGCCAAACTCGTTGGTGGTGGTGCTCGCCAGGGCGTTACTCTCGCGCATCACCGTCACCGGCTGATTCTCGAACCGCTTGTCCGGCCGCGTGGAATCCAGCAGCTGGCCCACCATGGAAACCACTTCCGACCCCGGTTGCGGCTGCATATACATGTCGAGCATGAGCGCGCCCTCCTGAAACAGAAAATGGCTGGCGGCCGGAGCAGCTCCGCGCACGCCTTCCAGAGCCGGCTGCCCGAATCCGGCCAGACGCGCAATCCGTAAACTCAGCTTGCCCGCCTTGGCCGGCGCCACCGCTCCATAGAGCGCCTTCGCGCAGCGCACTGCGTTGGCGGGCGGCTCGAAGCGTTCCTCCTGGCGCGCCATCTCCAGCACGCTCTTCCAAAGGTCCAATGCCTGGGCACACCTGGCACATCCCTGCGCCAGGTGCTGCTCCATTTCGGCCCGGGCGTCCAAGGAAGCCCGCCCCCGGCCGAAATCCGCCCATTCTTCCAAACTGAAATGCTTGCGGCTGTTGGTCATTGTTTGTTCCGTCGATTAGGAGCGGTTAGGCGGAGAAAAAATATACCAGCCACGGCTTTATTAATAGCGAAGCTGGCTATTCCGTTCCAGTCGCACTAGTACTATCGCGATACTGGTACAGGGTGCCGGGCGCACAACACCCCCCCACGGGGGTGGCGCGGCGCCGATGCCGATAGGGGTCGGCCGCCTGAGGGCCGCAGGGATCACCGCCCGGTAGCCCTTGCAGCCCCCGCGGTGGTCAGGGCTTCCCTTGTTTCACCAGTTTGGCCAGGTCCTCATACTGATCGGTGGCAATCAGGTTCACGCCCGCGGCGATGGCGGCTTTCCAGCGTGCCTCGACCGCCTCCCGCGAGCCGAAGTTGTATTCCGATCCCCAGCCCTGGCCCTGGCCCAACGGGAAGCCATCCAGGGTGTAGAAGCGAATCCAGAAGCCCAGGCGGTGGGCATGGTCCACCAGCGCCCGCAAGCGCTGGTCGTCGGCGGGGGTCCATTCGCCCGCCTGCCGCTGGCCGCCTTCTTCCACTACTGACCAGCCGTTGTTCCACCAGCGGCGGTAATTGGTGGGGCGTTCGGTGAGCAGGCGCTCGGGCGGCAGAGTCACCAGCAGATGGTTGCGCTCGGCGGTGCTCTTCTCCTCGATGGGCGCGGTATGAGCCGAGCCGAAAACGCGCAGGCGGCTGCCCACCGGGACGGCACCGAAGAAGACTTCCTCCTGGGCATCCGAATCCTCGGTCAGCACCAGCAGCGGTTTGCGGTCGAACGCCGCCAGCTTGTAGGGGTCGCTCGATTTCACCGCCGTGGTGATCCAGCCCTGGTATTCGCCCAGCAGCTTCCACACGGCTTCCAGCAGCGGCTTCTGGTTGTCTTTGAAATCGAAGTGCAGCACGATGATGGGCCAGGCTGCCCGTTTGTTCTTGGCCAGCGCGGCTTCCACCAGCGGCCGTACGCGCTCGAAAAAATAAGCCTCCTCGGTGGGTTCCGCGCCGGTGGTTCGGGCGGAATGCGAGACCACCACGCGCCCCGCGCCGTCCGGCGGCACGTACCAGGCAAGATCCTGCTCAATGGCAATGGGATAGCCTGTGCCGAGCGCGCGCTCGATCCGGTCGCCCCAGCGGCCATTCTCGGGATAGCAGTTGTGGGCGTCCGCCACCGGGCGATTGTGGTTCAGAAAATCCAGCGGGTTGGCCTGCGCCCGCAGCAGCGAAGCCGTGCCCAGGCTCGCGCCCAGGCAAAGACACCAAACCGGCATGCCCCTCATTTCCGGCCCTTCCCCCGCTTGTACTCTTCGCGCATTTCCTGCAACTGGCGGGCGTGGCTTTCGGCATGTTGCGCGTAGCCCTCCAGCATCTGGCCGAGCGTCATGGGCCCGTTCTGGCTATGGTTGCCGGCGCGCTCGAAAGCCTCCGGCGGCAGCGATTTCAGCAGCTCGTAATTTTCGGCGCGGATGCGGCGGAAGGTCTCGAGCGATTGTTTGGGCTTGCGATGCGCGTAATCCAGGTGGCGCACCCAGGCGTCCTGGTCGAACGCGATCAGGGTGGGAGTGTCCTCAGCGATCACCTGGCGGAAGCGGTGCGCGCCCACCAGCTCGGCATCCGCCAGGTGAGCCACCATCTGGCGGACGGTCCATTTGCCGGGCAGGCCAAAATCCTCTTCCTCTCCAAAAACGCCGGTAAGCACCACGGCCAGCAACTCGGGGCCGCGGCGGAATCGTTCCAGCAAAGCGGGTATATCGGGCATGTCTGTCAATAGTAATCGGCGCAGCTCAAATAGTAGCCGCACTGCGCGCAGAAGAGCTTGCACTTGCGTTCGGTGAGCCGGGTGGAGCAGACGGGGCAGTACAGCATGGGTTCCACATCTTCGGGCGCCGCGGGTGCAGTGGCCTCGGGACGCCGGTCATCCGGGCCGGCTTCGGATTCCTTCACGTGACCAGATTATACCGCCCCCGGCAGCTTCGCCAATCCCATAAAATGAGAACACTGCTTATGAAACTCAGACTGGCGGTTCTATTAACTGTAGTGATATCCGGGGTGTGGGGGCAGAGACAGCCGCCCAACCGGCCCGTCCGGCTGGCATCGCGAGGGACCCACGGCGCGGTGGCGGCCGGCAGCGAATACGCCACCGAAGCCGGGATGCGCATGTTTTACTCGGGCGGCAACGCGGTGGATGCCGGGATTGCCACCATGCTGGCGGCCGCCGTCACGGAGTTTCACCATTTTGGCATGGGCGGAGAAGCGCCCATCCTGGTGCGCACCAAGGAGGGCAAAGTATACGCTGTGGCCGGTGTGGGCACCATGCCGAAAATGGCCACCGCGGATTTCTTCCGCAACCGCAAGAACCGGCCCGATGAGATTGTGGACCCGCCCAGCGAGAAGGGCATGCGCGACTGGGTGCCGGTGGCGGGCATCCTGTGCGCGCTGGTGCCCGGCGTGATGGAGGGCGCCCTGGTGACCCTGCGCGATTTCGGGACCAAGCCCTTCTACGAGGCCGTCGAACCGGCCATCGAACTGGCCGATGGCTACCCCATGGACGAACTGGGGGCCATGTTCATCAACTCCACCAAGGCCTACCTGGAGAAATGGCCCTCCTCACAGCGGGTCTTCCTGCCGCAGGGGCGAGCGCCTTATCCGGGCGAGCTCTTCCACCAGCCCGATTTAGCCCGCACGCTGCGCTCCATGGTGGATGTGGAAAAGAAGGCTTTGGCCGCCGGCGCCAGCCGCACCAAGGCCATCGATGCGGTGCGCGACTACTTCTACCGCGGCGAGATCGCCCGGCGGATCGATGCGTTCTCCAAGGCCAACGGAGGCCTGTTGCGCTATGAGGACATGGCGTCCTTCCGCGTGGAACCCGAAGAGGCCGTCTCCACCACCTTCCAGGGCTACACGGTTTACAAGCCCGGCTTCTGGAGCCAGGGGCCGGCCATGATCGAGGCGCTCAACATCCTGGAAGGGTTCAACCTGGTCAACATGGGGCTGAACTCGGCCGACTACATCCATACCTTGACCGAGGCGCTGAAGCTGGCTTACGCCGACCGCGACACCTATTACGGCGACCCCAAGTTCAACCACATTCCCACCGAGAAGCTGCTCTCGAAGGAGTACGGCAGCGGACCGCGCCAAGCTGATCTCCCCCACCAAGGCGTCGCTGGATTTTCGGCCCGGCGAGGGCCTCGAAGCGAATCCGCCCAAGCATCCCTATTACGATGACATTGCGCGATACAAAATCGATGATGCCTCGCGCGCCAAGGACACCACCTGCGTGGACGCCATCGACAAGGACGGCGTGGCGATTTCGATTACGCCCTCGGGCGCCTGGCTGCCTTCGGTGATCGCCGGCGATACCGGAATCCCGCTGACCGAGCGGGCGCAGAGCTTCCTGCTGGTGCCCGGACATCCCAACGTGCTGGCGGGCGGCAAACGCCCGCGCGTGACCCTGAGCCCCACCATCGTGACCAATCCCGCGGGCACCGTGATCGCGCTTTCCACGCCCGGCGGCGACAACCAGGACCAGGCGCTGGTGGAGGTGCTGTTCTACAACATCCTGTTCGGTATGAACCCCGAATATGCCGTGGAGGCGCCGCGCTTCCAGACCGAGCACCTGGTTTCCAGCTTCGACAACCACGCCATGAGCCCCGGCAGCCTGCTGCTGGATGAGCGCACCGCGCCGCAAGTGATCGAGGAACTCAAGAAGCGCGGCCACCTGGTGGAAATCCGGTCGCGGTACAGCTCGGGAGCCGCGCCGGTGATGGTGCGGCTGGATCGGCCGGGACGCCTGGAAGCGGGCGCCGATCCGTACTTCTTCCGGTCGTCGCAAGCGTGGTAGGGCCGCTTTTCGACGAGCCTGGCGGTTTCGACCGCGAGGCTCTGGCAACCCGCTTGCACGCCCTGGCGGCGGAACACATTTACATCGGCGGCAGCTCCTGGAAGTACGAAGGCTGGCTGGGGCAGATTTACGAGCGCGACCGCTATCTGGCGCGCGGCCGCTTTTCCAAACGGGTGTTCGAGGCCGAATGCCTGCGCGAGTATGCCGAAACCTTTCCGGCGGTGTGCGGCGATTTCGCCTTCTACCAGTTCCCCACGGAGGATTTCTGGCGCGCGCTGTTCGCCAAAACGCCCGCCGGTTTTCAGTTCGCCTTCAAGGTGCCGGAACAGATTACCTGCAAAGTGTTTCCGGACCACGCGCGCTACGGTCCCCAGGCCGGTAAGGAGAACGAGGCTTTCCTGGACGCCGGCATGCTGCGCGAGATGTTCCTGCGGCCGCTGTGGCCGTACCACCTGAAGACCGCCGTGCTGATCTTCGAATTCGGCACCTTCGGCAAGCGCAGCTTCGAGGACGTGGGCGTCTTCCTCGACCGACTGGACCCGTTTCTGGCCGCCCTGCCGCCCGAGTTCCGCTACGCCGTCGAGATCCGCAACCCGGATTTCCTGGAGCAGGACTACTTCGCCTGTCTGCGTACACACCGCGTGGCGCACGTCTACAACGCCTGGTCGCGCATGCCGGAACTGGGGCGGCAGATGGCCATTCCGGATTCGGAGACGGCGGATTTCCTGGTGTGCCGCGCGCTGCTGCGCCGCGGCCGGATGTACGAAGAAGCGTTGAAGACTTTCGCCCCGTATACCACCGTCCAGGACCCCAACCCACAGGCGCGGGAATCCATGCGCGTGCTGATCGGCCGCGCCCGCGAGGAGAAGAAATTCCTGTTTCTGTTCGTCAACAACAGGCTGGAAGGAAACGCGCCGATGACCATTCTGTCGGTTGTGGAGCCGGACTGAGGGAGGGCGCCGGGACGGCATGGCGGCGGGCAGCCGATGCTGCAAGGCGACGGCCGCGCCGCATGATATGATTGGATTTCCACCGCGAGGGCCCGTAGCTCAGTTGGTTAGAGCGCTACCTTGACACGGTAGAGGTCTGGCGTTCGAGTCGCCACGGGCCCACCATTCAAACGAGTAATTTACAGAGATTCCGCTGGAAGTTTGGCGGTGACGTACGGTGATATAAGACCGCAGGTGGGCCGACTGCCTTGGATTCCATGAGAATTTGTATATCGGCTCCGTGCGCCGCGGCATTACGAGCTGACGGCACTCGAACATGCCCGCGGAGCTTTCAGACAGATTTCGCCCGTTTGACACTCCTCTGCTTGACGAGCGCTCGCGTCAACTCCACCCGTTCCTCGGAGGCCTCAGCGCCAACGAAGCCGAATTCTCTCGCGACGGCCGTTGGATCGCCTATCTGGAACCCGGGTCACGGTGCCCTCTTTCAATAGTTTAATACGCGTTCGATTCCCGTTAGCGCTACCATCCAAGCTCCTTTCTCCTGAGCTACTTAACCGAGAAAGAAATAGTGTCGCGTGACTATCGATCGTTGCCGTAACGGCAAACGCTCGAATGCCCGACACCTTTACTCCCAAGCGGAAGCGGCACGCCGTTCGCGAGTGCCGACTACCGTGCGACTGGCGGAGGGTGTGCCGGCCGTCCCGGCACCGCAAACACCGGATTCAAAGCATCGCGTAGCCCTCCCAAATGCGGCGGTTTAGCGGACTGCCAGCCACGGTGATCGCGCAGTGTCGATTGCAGACTGGGTAGCGGGATACCGCGAGGCCTTTCACTTCCGGGGCCTCACCCTCAACTCAGATGCTGTCGCTGCTGATCCCTACTTCGTCTACTCGACGCAAAGCCCGCTAACCGAGAGCTACGCTTCGGCTTAAGCGTACCGCCCCGGTGAGTTGGCTGGTGCGGTTCATGAGGGTGTCGTGTTCCCATTCGTCGTACTCGCGCAACCGCTCCTGTTGACTGAGGCGAATATGCTCTCCCATGAAGCGCATGGCCGCCACGGAATCTTTTCGGACCACTGCAGCCAGCACCTCACTGTGGTAGCTATGGATCCCGGCCAGCAACTCCGCGTTATGTCCCTTGCGGCGCATCGCGAAAATATTCAGCAGAATCCGCGTGTCCGCGAAAGCCTTCAGAATGAACCGGTTGGCGGCGGTTCGGACCAGCGTGGTGTGAAAGCTAAGGTCCACCTGCACGAATCGCTGCAACTGTTCGGCGGACAAGCAGGGTTCCCCGGAAGCCACCAGTTCCTCGCGCAACGCCAAAACATCGGCAACCAACCGCTGGAGATTTTCCAGATCCTGGGGCCGGAGCCTGCGTTCGGCGGCTTTACCGATGGCGTAGACCTCCAGGGCTTCGCGCAGCTCATACAGTTCGGCAATGTCTCTCTTGGAAAACTCCGCCACGATGCTGCCACGGTTGGGAATCTGGCGCAGAAAGCCTTCCGCTGCCAGGCGGCGAATCGCCTCCCGCAACGGCGTGCGGCTGATCCCTAACTGCTTGGCCAGCAACGCCTCCGGCAGGGGCGTTCCAGCCGGCAAATCGCCTGAAAGCATGCGCCTCAGCAGGTGGAAATAGGCCTTGTCTTGCCTGGATTGGATGGGCCCCTCTTCAACACTCTTTAACACCATCTTCAACCAGTATACACATTGCTTTTTGTTATTGACTGTACGTATACAGGCGATGTACAATCCAGCGTGATTCAGGGTCGTACCAAGTTCGTGTCGAGTTGTGTCGTTTAGCCAAGCTCGCTAAGGGAGAAGCTATGCACAAGAGGGAATTCCAGTGGTTTAGAGCGCTATGCCTGATCGCTTCGCTTGCGGTCGGGGCGTTCGCGCAGTCGGATGTCGCTTCAATTTCAGGCTTCGTCAGAGACGCATCCAGTGCCGTCGTGCCAGGAGCCAAAGTCACCATCAAGAATGAGGGCGTGGAGTTCGAACGAACCCTCACAACCAACAACGACGGGTATTATTACGTAGCCGCCCTGCCGCCCGGGTTATATACCATTACGGCAGAGCACGCAGGGTTCCAGTCGTATGAACTGCTGCATAAGAAGCTCGATCCCAGTATTCCCGCAACCGTGGACATCGTCTTGGCAGTGGGGCAGTCCACGCAATCCGTGACGGTCACGGCGGCTACCGCGGCCGTCCAAACCGAAAGCGCCACTGTGGGCGAACTGGTGGAACACCAGACGGTCGACCTGACCGAATTGGACGGGCGCAATCCCGCCCTCCTGGCGCAACTGATGCCTGGGGTTGTCGCTAACAACCTGGCGGGCAATAGTTTCGGCATGACTACCGGCTCGTTCAATGTCAACGGCAGCCAAGCCTACAACACAATTACCTATTTCGACGGCGCCGTCGGCATCCGCACCCGCGCCAACAACTCCAGGAGCATTGGAGTTGCCGACTTGGACAGCACCCAGGAAGTCCAGGTGCTGACCTCCAATTTCAGCGCCGAAAACGGACGGGAATCCGGCGGCGAGGTCCGCATCATCAGCAAGAGCGGCACCAACCAGTTCCACGGCGACCTTTACGAATACTTCCGCAACGCAAGGCTGGAGGCGGACTCCTGGAGCCGTAACGACACGGGCTACACCGCCCCGTCACCCCTCCGTTACAACCAGTTCGGCGGGTACATCGGCGGACCGGTCCTGATACCGGGAACGCGGTTCAATAAGAGCCGGACCCACCTGTTCTTCACCTTCGGCGAGGAAGCGGTGCGTCAGCGCACCGACACCCTGGATACCGCGCAGGTTCCCGATGCGCTCATGCGCACAGGCAATTTCAGCGAGCTGCTGGCGCCGAGCATCTATTATAATACGGCGCACATCCTCACCGATCCCAATGGGAACCCTTACCCCGGCAACATTATTCCGAGCAGCGTTCTGAGCCCCAACGGCATGGCTCTGATTAACGCCCTGCCGAATCCGACCCCTGGCTTCCTCAACTCCAGCAACCAGAACTTCTTCATCGACTACCCGAGCACTCCCACGAACCAGCGCAAGGACACCTACGGGGGCGATTGGAACATCAACGAAAAAATGCAGTTTCGTTTCCGCGGGCAGATCTATAGCGACCACGTCGTTAGCTGGTCGGATACGTATGTGGACCAGCCCCAGAATAATCCCAACAAGCGTGGATCGATCGATTATGTCTATACGATCTCACCCACCTGGGTGAACGAGGTTCTCCTGAGCGCCAGCGGAGATCACGTCACCACCTCAATCGAAGCTGGCGTGCAGGGCAGCTACAACCGAGCCAGATTCGGCATCGACTATCCGTACCTGTTGCCCATTAAAGACGACCCGACCAAGATCCCGTCCACTGGTTACGCGAACTCTAGCAACTGGCTGACCTTGAACGGCACTCCGTACCCGTCGCACTCCGCCGGTCCGATCTGGGTGGCTTCGGACAACCTCACGCATGTCTACAAGAACCACACCTTCAAAATGGGTTACTACTACGAAAAGTCGGGTGAGAACGATGACGACCAGATCGTGATCGGCTCGACGCCGGGCGGCACCAGCAATCAGAACGGCCTGTTCACGTTCAGCAATAACACACCCGGCGGAACCGGACTCGACTTCGCCAATGAGGCCATCGGCAAGTTCTCCACTTACGCCGAGGTGGGGCAGCGCGACTTCACTCCCTACCGGACCTACTCCAACGAATTCTACGGTCAGGATTCCTGGAAGGTAACCGCCAAGCTGCATCTGGATATCGGCGTGCGCTGGAACATCGTGTCGCCGTATTACAGCCTGTGGGGAAACATGGCGTACTTTAACCCGGCGGCTTACAACCCGGCCAATGCGGTGGCGATCAACCCGGTGACCGGCGACCTGGTTGGGACTCCCACTATCGCGCAGCAGTATAACGGCATGATCATTCCTGGAACCGGGTGGCCCTCGGCGGCTGCGGGTCGCGTTGGGGCTGAAAACGCCGGCATATACAACTCCCTTTTCAACGGAGGGAGCAACAAGTACACCGAATGGCACTACAAAGACATCGCGCCGCGCTTTGGCATCGCTTATGCCTTCAACCCGAAGACGGTCTTCCGGGGCGGGTTCGGCCGCTTCTACGACCACGTCGGCGTCAGCGATGGCAACTTCCCCGGCGGAACGGCTCCATTGCAGGTTCAGGAGTCGGTATCTAACGGAAACGTGGATAATCCCGGCGGCACCACCATCACGGAGTTCCCGACTTACGCTTTCACTGCCGACCAGAAAAACCCCACTCCGTACTCCATGCAGTGGAACGCTACGGTGCAGCGCGACATCGGTTTTAACACGCTGCTTTCGGTCGCATACGTAGGAAAGCGCGGCGTACATCTCACCGAAGAAAGGAACCTCAACCAGCTTAATGTGGGCACATGCCCTCTGGCAGTGTGCCCCACGCTGAACGGCGTCGCGGAGAACGAAGACTACCTGGTGCCTTACAAGGGGTATAGCCAAATTATCGAGAATGTCGACCTGTCGGAATCGTTGTACAACAGTATGCAGGTACAGGTTACGCACCGGTTCATGAACGGGCTGAACTTCAACTTCTCGTACACCCTCAGCAAATCCCTCGATAACGCCACCAACTACGAAGGCGTGCTGCCGAATGCGTGGGATAACTCCTATATGTGGGGTCCCTCGACCTTCGACCACCGCAACTTGTTTGTGGGGACGGCGGTGTATGCGCTGCCGATCTTCAAGACCGGCAACGGTATGGCCCATAAACTCCTCGGCGGCTGGTCGCTCGACGGGGTTTACACCTACACGAGTGGAAGTAATTTCTCGATCGGAACTGGCACCGATTATGCCGGAGTCGGCGTAGGCGGCGGTACGCAGTATTGGGTGCAGAACGGTCCTATCCAGTACACAGATCAATACTCGCAGGGCGGCACGGCAGCCGATCCCAACTTCTTCTTCAAACCCACGAACGCTTCCGGGACGGCGGAGTTCACTCCTCCACCCGCCGGGACCATCAACTCCCAGCGCGTCCGTGACGCTTTCGTCGGGCCTCCCTACTGGGATATCAACTCGGCGCTTTTCAAGGATTTCCGGGTGAACGAGAGGATGAAGTTCACGCTCCGCTGGGAGCAATACAACACCCTCAACCATCCCAACTGGAGCGGACCGAACACCACTCCGACCTCGGCGGCGTTCGGCAAAATCACTGGCAAGTCGGGCAACCGCGACCAGCAGATCGCACTGAAGTTTATCTTCTAAACCCGGTTTACAAGACAGCAGGGGCGGACATCACGTCCGCCCCTTTTCCTTGTTAGGGAGGTTGCGCGGCGAGCATTGGTGGCTGTGGTTTCGACTTCCGCGGCACCAGCGGATGAGATCGTCCGCGGATATACCGGAAGTTACTTCCCGCTTGCTATAAATACAAAGTGCGGTAGTGGTTCCGTTCCGGTTCCGTGGCGATTTCGCCGTGAACGGGCGCCACGGCAGGCAGTTCTGGACTCGCCCGCAGTCCGTTTTGAACGGGCTGTCCTACAGGTCCTGCAAGCCAGACACCAACCGCTTATCGGAAATAGCCCTGATTTGCCGGGTTGCGCCGTCTGGCTTCCAGCCTTCCAGTGGCGATGTGCAGGCCGCGCTAGCAGATCTCACCCGGCTCGTAGCGAATCGCGCAACTCCAGGCTCCTCTGCGGCAAATGCTCTACCGCTTGCGAAAAAGTTTCGCCCCAGGTGAGGCGATGCCCTCTGGGCCCCCGCGCCATCCCGCCACAGCGCTTCAGCAGATGGGCTAGCGGCTTTGGAATGGCGCCCAACCGTCGCGAATCGGAAGCCCTTCAAAAATTCGGCCCCCAGAATCATTACCGACGGTTCTATCCTCGGCCCGCGAGGATCGCATACACGATCACCTGGGCGCGCTCCGCCAGGTGCAGCCACTGGAGCCGCCTGGAAGTTGGCAGTCCTGCCGGAGTTATACTGGCGGGACAGTGAGGAAGACCGGTACGCAACCGAGATCGCGGGAGGTACGGCAAGCCGCAAAGCTGCCCGTGGCGGCCGGAGGGAAGCACCGCGCCTGGCGGCGGCATGGGTGGCGGCTGCTGGTTATTTGGAGCCTCCTTTTGATCGCTTATTCCAGTTCTTTCCAGGCCGGCCTGGTGTTCGACAGTTCCGCGGTCATCGGGCAGGATCCCCGTATCCGCCAGGCGACGCCCGCCAACATCGGCTCCATTCTGACCGGAGGGTATCTCTACGGCAGCAGCATCGCGGGACTGTATCGGCCGTTAACCACTCTCTCCTATTTGCTGAATTACAGCGTGTTCGGCAATGGTCCGCGTCCACCGGGTTATCATTGGAGCAATCTTGCGCTGCACGCCGTCAACGTTGCACTGGTGTACGCGCTCGGCCTCATGGTTCTCGGAGAGACTGCGCCAGCATGGGCATTGGCCGCAATCTGGGGATTGCATCCGCTGCTCACCGAATCCGTTACGAACATTGTGGGGCGGGCCGACCTGCTGGCCGCCTTCGGGGTTTTGGCAGGCTTGTTGTGCTATGTGAGATCCGCTTCGGCCGCGGGGCGGCGGAGGTTGGCATGGCTGGCCGGCATGGCGGCCGCCCAAGCGATCGGGCTGTTTTCGAAGGAGAGCGCAGTGGTCTTGCCGGGCCTCATGCTGGTATACGACCTGACCTGGTTTGACCGCACGGCGTGGCGCCGCCGCGCTCCGGCCTACGCCGCGCTGGCACTGCCGTTCGCGGCGTTTTTCTATCTGCGCGCCCAAGCGCACCTGCACATGGTGCTCCCCTTCACCGACAATCCGCTGGCGGATGCCGGCTTCTGGACAGCGAGGCTCACAGCCTTCAAAGTGATTGGCAAATTCCTATGGCTGTTTCTCTGGCCGGCCCGGCTATCGGCGGATTATTCCTACAACGCGGTGCCGTTGTTCAGTTGGCAGGACTGGACCTGGGAAGATGCCAAAGCGCTCATCGGCCTGGCGGTTTGTCTGGGTGCCGCGCTTGTGGCGGTGATTCTGGCTGTGCGCGGCCGCCGTACGGAAAAGCCGATGCTCTTCTTCCTGGGTTTCTTTTTCGTTGCCATTTCGCCCACTTCGAATCTGATCGTCTTCGTCGGTAGCATCATGGCCGAGCGGTTTCTCTACTTGCCTGCGGTGGGCCTGGCTGGATGCGTGGTCGCTGCCATCTATGCGCTTGGCCAGCGGACGCCGCTCCGGCGGCCGCAAGCCGCGCAAGCTGCCGGCGCCACGCTGTCGCTGGTGTGCCTGGCTCTCGGCGCGCGAACCTACGTACGCAACCAGGATTGGAAGGATGAATTGAGCCTCTGGACCAGTGCCGTGACTGTCTCTTCCGGCAGCGCCAAGGCACACTACAACCTGGCTAACACGTTAGAGATTTTGCCCGGCCGGCTGCCGGAAGCGATTGCCGAGTACCGGGCCGCGCTGCGGATTGACCCCGATCATGCGGATGTGCACTATAATCTGGCAAACGCGCTCTCGGCCATTCCTGGCCGGCTGCCGGAGGCGATCGCCGAATACCAGGCGGCACTACGGATTGAACCGGATCGCGTCGAAGCGCACAATAACCTGGCAAACGCATTGGCGCGCTTGCCTGGCCGGCTGCCGGAGGCGATCGCCGAGTATCAAGCGGCGCTCCGGATTCAACCCGCTAGCGCGGAAGTTCACCATAACCTGGCGAACGCGCTGCTCCGCCTGCCCGGCGGACTATCGGAAGCGATTGACGAATACCACGCGGCTCTGCGGATTGACCCCGACGATGCAGATGCGCACCTCCATCTCGCAAACGCACTGGCGCGCTTGCCTGGCCGGCTGCCGGAGGCGATTGCCGAGTACAGGGCCGCGCTGCGCCTTAAACCTGATTCCGAGGGCGCTCGTATTGGCCTGGCAAACGCACTATCGGCCATCCCCGGCGGGCTACCCGAGGCGGTTGCCGAATATGAGGAGGCGGTGCGGATTCGGCCCGATGACGCAGACGCCCACTATGACTTGGGGACGGCACTGGCACGCATACCTGGCCGGTTGCCGGAGGCCATTGCTGAATTTGAGGCGGCCCTGCGAAGCGAACCTGATTTCGTAGAAGCGCACGTCAACCTCGGAACTGCCCTCGCGCAGACTCCCGGCCGGCTTCCGCAGGCGATTACCGAATATGAGGCCGCCCTGCGCATCCGGCCCGATCCCGTCGTGCGTCAAATGTTGGACAGACTGCGGGCCGGGCAGGCGGCAGGCCGCTTCCGTTGACGGCCGTTGGAAGAAAGCACGCGCATTGTCCGCATTCGCTACAAAAGTCTGTGGCCTAGACCGGCAACGGGCTGGCCCACAAAATCCTTGGCGGCTGGTGGCTCGACGGAGTCTACACCTACACGCGCGGATCGGACTTCTCCATCGGGGCCGGCACCGATTATGCCGGCGTCGGCCCTGGCGGCGGCACTCAGTGCTGGCGGGTCAACGGTCCCCTGCGCGTCACCGACCAATATTCGCAAGGCGGGACGGCGGCCGATCCCAACTTCTACTTCCAGCCCACGAATGCAGCCGGAACGGCTGAATTCACTCCTCCGCCCGCCGGAGCCATCAACCCACAGCGCGTCCGCGACGCGTACTACGGCCCCCCCTATTGGGATATCAAATCGACGCTTTTCAGGGACTTCCGAGTGAACGAGACAATGAAATTCACGCTCCGCTGGGAGCAATACGACACCCTCAACCATCCCAACTGGAGCGGTCCCAATACCACTCCCACTTCGGCGGCGTTCGGCACGATCACCTCCAAGTCGGGCAATCGCGACCAGCAAATCGCGCTCAAATTTTCCTTTTGAGGAACTCGCAACTTCAATCAACGTTTTCAGCAGCTTGCAAAACACCATAGGGGCATTTTCAGAAGCTTCATCGGCCTTCGTCGAAGCGAGTTCCTCTCCGGTATGGCACCGCCCGGCACGCGGGCACACCGCTTCTGAGCGTTTGGACGGCCAGGGGCGGATTTCTCACATCCGCCCCACCCCTCCGCAAGTATTTGTGCTCTAATGCAAGGCGGAGGATTCGATTCGGGCGGCCGGCAGCAGCGGGGCCCACGAATCAGGAGTTTCCCAATGGCAATCACCAGGCGTCACTTCTTCTACGGGAGCCTGCTGGCCGGCGCTGTTCCGGCAGTGGGTTTTGGGAGCACCGCATCTCTCAAATCCCTGGGCTATAAATCCCCCAACGAAAAACTAAATTTTGGGTCGATCGGCTCCGGAGGGCAGGCTGCCTCCAATATCGGAGCCGCGGCGCCCACCGAGAACATCGTGGCGCTCAGCGATGTGGACGACCGCCGCGCCACCGCCACCTTCAAGCGCTACCCCAACGTGCCGAAGTTTCGCGACTTCCGGCAGATGCTGGACAAAGAAGGCAAGAACATCGATGCGGTGATCGTGGCGATCCCGATTTCATGCATGCCACCGCGGCCGTGTGGTGCATGGAGCGCGGCAAGCACGTTTATGTGCAAAAGCCGCTCGTGCGCACCATCTGGGAAGCGCGCCAGTTGCGCATGGCCGCGGCTAAATATAGAGTCGCCACCCAGATGGGCAACCAGGGCTACTCCAACGAGGGCACGCGGCAGTGTGCCGAAATCATCTGGAGCGGTGAGATCGGCAGCGTCAGCGAAGTGCACGCCTGGACGGACCGTCCGATCTGGCCGCAGGGCCTCACCGAAATCCCCAAACCCGATCCCGTTCCGTCCACTCTCGATTGGGATCTCTGGCTGGGTATTGCCGACTTCCGGCCCTTCACCGCGGATGGCAAAACCGAGCCCGACAGCCATGGCGGCTTTTTCTACGAGCCGCACAACTGGCGCGGCTTTTACCACTTCGGCTGCGGCGCCCTGGGCGATATGGCCTGCCACATCCTGGGTGCGCCCAACATGGCCATGCATCTCTCCAATCGCCAGCTGTTGAGTGTCGAGTGCATCAAGAAGGAGGGCACCAGCCCCTTCATGTTCCCGAAGGCATCGGTGATCCGCTACGATTTCGCTGCCTACGGCGACATGCCGGCTCTCAAAGTATTCTGGCACGACGGAATCAAAGAGACCCCCAAGTTTGCCGGCGTTCCGGAAGGCGAGTGGCTCGGCGACCCTCCCAGCATCCCAGGCGCGGCAAGAGCCAGCATGGCCCCGGCGGGCGACGAATTCCGCTCGCCCGGACAGGTCTTCAACTGGGAACACTTCCAGGCCCTGAAAGCCGCTACCACTCCGCTGCGCTTCCCGACGCCGGATGGAAGCCTCTTCATCGGTGACAAGGGCATGCTGACTACCGGCACCTACGGCGAGGCCACACGCCTGGTTCCGCTTGAGAAAATGCGGGACTACCGCATGCCGGCGCCCCTGCTGACGCGTTCCCCCGGCCATATGCGCGATTTTATCCGCGCCGCGAAGGGCGGCGACCCGGCCTGCTCGAACTTCGATGTGGCGGCGCCCTTCGTAGAATGGATGCTGCTCGGAGCGATTGCCCTCCGTTACGAAGGCAAGATCGAGTACGACTCGGATAAGATGCGCATCACCAACAACCTTGACGCCAACAAACTCCTCAAACCCACCTTCCGTAAGGGATGGGAGTTCCACACGGTCAAGACCTAAAGCACCCTCTGACCGGGCGCCGGCACCATTCCAATGGGAGCGTCGTCGCCCGTGGTCTCGTCATCCGGAAGACTCGTACGATTGGCGTTTGCCGAAAGGCGCCTGGACGCGGCGGGAAATACATCTCGCCAGTCTGAGACGGAGCCTCGTTGGGCCTTTCAATCGCCCTCAGCTTTCTCGCGGGTTTGGACGCACTTGCGAAACCATCCAGTACTGAGGGAGGTCCCCATTCGACCGTGTGAAGGCCGGTCCGGATGCCGGCGAGCGCGCCGATGACGCCCGGAACGCCGCCGCGGCCGTGGAGCGCGAAAGGAACCGGCGGCAGGGTCTGCGCGCGGGCACCAGGCCCGGCGGTTGAGAATTGAGCCGAGTCGCGGGGCAGGGGAGCCACCAACCTACCTGCCTCTGGTACACCGCCGCCGGTCGCCGCTGGCGCCGTGCACAACATCTGTACCCTAGAGCACCATCAGCCTGCCAGCCTCCAGGGAAATGGTATAAGCTTGTTATCCGATTTGATTTCAAGACAATACCTCATGACGCAGATACCTTCGATCCTGAAGCAGTATGAGTCCGATCTCCTCGCGGAATGGCTCTCCCGGCAGAGGGCTGCCGCCGAAACCGTAGGACCGGCGCGGCCCGAAGCGGAGATACTCAATCACTCCCGCACCTTTCTGAATTTGCTTCAAAAAGCCGCCCAATCGGGAAATGTCTCCAACCTCCAGTCGGCGGAATGGAAGCCGGTCCGGGAATTCCTCGAAGGGCTGTCCGGCCAGCGCGCCCGGCAGGGGTACTCAGCTTCGGAGACGGCCAGCTTCATCTTTTCCCTGAAGGAACCCTTGTTTCAACGGCTGCAAACCGAATTGCATGGCGATTCGGCCGCCCTCGTGCAAGAACTGTGGACGGCAACACGGATACTCGACGAACTGGGGATCTTCACCACCGAGGTGCACCAGAAGAGCCGGGAAGAGGTTATCGTGCGCCAGCAGCAGGAAATGATGGAACTGTCCACTCCGGTGATCCAACTCTGGAGCGGCATTCTGGCTCTTCCACTGATCGGCACGCTCGACAGCAGCCGGACGCAGGTGGTGATGGAGACGCTGCTGCAAAGGATTGTAGACACCGGATCGGCGATCGCCATTATCGATATCACAGGCGTTCCTACCGTGGATACCATGGTGGCCCAGCACCTGATGAAGACCGTCGCGGCTGCCCGGCTGATGGGAGCCGATTGCCTGATTAGCGGCATCCGGCCGCAGATCGCGCAGACCATGGTCCATCTGGGAGTTGCCCTCGGAGATGTGACCACCAAGGCCAGCCTGGCGGATGCGTTTGCGGCGGCGCTCCAGAGGAAGCGGTTGTCGGTCGGAGAGGCGAAGGCCTGAGGGGCCAATCCAATGGATCGCATTCCCATTCTTAAGATGGGGGACGTCCTGCTGGTCACGATTCAGGTGGACATGCACGATCGCCTGGCCTTGAGCCTGCAGGATGACCTGACCGAACGGATCGTCAAATCGAGGGCGCGCGGCGTGCTCATCGATATCTCTGCGCTCGAAATGGTCGACTCCTTCATCGGCCGGATGCTGGCGAATACCGCTTCCATGGCGCGCGTGCTGGATGCCGAAACGGTGGTGGTAGGCATGCGGCCGGCGGTGGCGATCACGCTGGTCGAGCTGGGACTGTCCTTGAAAGGCGTCCGGACGGCGCTGAATGTGGATCAGGGCATGCTCCTGCTGCGTTCCCTGGGCGCCCTCAATGCCAGTTGAAAAACAGTGCTGGTTTAAACTCGTTTCGACCGAGGATGTGGTACTGGTGCGCCAGGCGGTGCGGCGATGGGCATCGGATATGGGATTCAGCCTGGTGGATCAGACCAAATTGGTGACTGCGGCGAGCGAACTGGCCCGCAACGCCGTGACCTATGGCGGTGGCGGTGGGGCAGGCCTCGAAATGGTCGCTTCGGGGCGGCGGCAAGGACTCAAGGTAACCTTCGAGGATAATGGCCCTGGCATTGCTGATATAGGACAGGCGATGAAGGATGGCTTCACTACCGGAGCAGGCCTGGGGCTGGGTCTCGGCGGCGCCAAACGCCTGACGGATGAGTTCGGAATCGAGTCGAAGCCTGGCCAGGGCACGAAGGTTTGGTTTATCCGATGGCGGTAAATGAATCGTCGATTGTCAGCCGGATCGAAGACCAAAGCGGGGTTGGCGAGGCGCGCCGGGCGGCCCTCGGTATGGCGGCTGCCGCCGGATTCGATGAAACCGACGCGGGAAAGCTGGGCATCGCGGTAACCGAAGCCGCGGCGAATGTCCTGCACCACGGGAACGGCGGGGAAATCCTCCTTCGGCGGCAAGGCGCCGGCATCGAGTTGCTGGCCCTCGATAAAGGGCCGGGAATTGCGAATCTTCAACACGCCCTCGAGGATGGCCGCTCGACAGCGGGCACTTCGGGCATCGGATTGGGAGCCATCTCGCGGCTTGCTTCTGCATTCGACATTTATACCGCGGAAGGACACGGGACCGCGCTGGTAGCCTGGTTTTATCCGGCTTTGGGACGCAGGAATTGCCAGGCGCCCGAGCCGGCCGCCCTGGAATCAGGCGTGGTGCAATCGCTTTACCCCGGCGAGCTCTGCTGCGGCGACGCTTGGGCGGCTTGCGGCAATGCTTTGCTGGTGGTGGACGGGCTGGGCCATGGCTTTCAGGCGGCGCAAGCGGCTGCTGCGGCCGTCGCGGCGTTCCAGGACAACTGGCGCCGCTCAGCGCGCGATACCATCGAGGCGATTCATCTGGCGCTTCGTCCGACACGCGGCGCCGCCGTCGCGGTTGTAAAGGTCGATCCGGACCGGCGCGTGGTGCACTTTTCGGGCGTCGGGAACATCAGCGGAGCGATTGTCTCCGCCGGGAGCGCGCATGGAATGATGTCGCACAATGGCATCGCGGGCCACGAAGTGGAACGGATCGCACAGTTGGAATATGCCTGGATGGAGGGGGATCTGGTAATCCTGCAAAGCGACGGAATCCGGGCAAGATGGGACCTGGGGGCATACCCTGGTTTGGCGCTTCGCCATCCCTTGCTGGTGGCCGCGGTCCTCTACCGGGACTTTCACCGCACCAATGACGACGCCACGATTGTGGTGGCGCGGGGGCGGCCGGCCGGCCGGGAGGCTGTTTGAATTCCGCAATTTTTGCTGCCTCTCTCCGGTGGGAGCAGGACTTGGTGGCGGTACGGCAGCGGGCGCGGGATGTATCGAACCTGCTGGGGTTCGACCCGCAGGATCAGACGCGTATCGCCACGGCCGTCTCGGAAATCGGCCGGAATGCCTTTCAGTACGCCGGCGGCGGGAAAATCGAGTTCCGTGTGGAGGGTTCGACGGCGCCGCAGGTGCTCGTCATTCGCATCAGCGACAAGGGTCCAGGCATTGTGAATCTTCGGGAGATCCTGAGTGGCCAGTTCAGGTCCACCACGGGGATGGGCGTGGGCGTTACCGGAACCCGCCGGCTGATGGACCAGTTCGAAATCGAATCCTCGCCAGGGACAGGAACGGTAGTCACACTGAAGAAATTTCTTCCCCGGCGCAACGGAGTGATTGGCCCCGCACAGATCGAAAAAATGGCCGGGCGGTTGGCTATGCGGCGCCCGTCCGAGGGGCCGTTTGAGGAATTGCAGCAGCAGAACCAGGAACTGCTAAACATTCTGGGGGAGTTGCGCCGGCGGCAGGAGGAGCTTTCCGTGCTCAACCATGAGCTGGAGGACACCAATCGCGGCGTGGTTGCCCTGTATGCCGAGCTGGATGAAAAGGCCGATCATCTCCGGCGCGCCGATCAGCTCAAGACGCGGTTCCTTTCCAACATGAGCCACGAGTTCCGCACGCCCGTAAACTCGATTCTGGCTCTCAGCAACCTTCTGCTGAACCGGAAGGACAGCGCCATGGATGGCGACGAGCGGCAGCAGGTCACGTTCATCAAGAAATCGGCAGATGGGCTCCTGGAACTGGTGAACGACCTGCTCGACCTAGCCAAAGTAGAAGCCGGCAAGGTGGAGGTTCAGCCGGTACAATTCGCCGTGGCCGACCTGTTCAGTGCGCTGCGCGGCATGCTGCGGCCGTTGCTGGTGAATCCCCAGTTGAATCTGATCTTCGAAGACGCTTCGGCCATTCCGCCGATGATGACCGACGAAGGCAAGGTTTCGCAGATTCTCCGTAACTTTATCTCGAATGCGTTGAAGTACACGGAGGCCGGCGAGGTCCGGGTCTCGGCCAGGACCGAAGGCGACCACGTAGTATTTGCGGTGAGCGATACCGGCATCGGCATCGCGCCGGAACACCATGAGCGGATTTTCCAGGAATTCACCCAAATCGATAGTCCAAGCCAGCGGAAGACCAAGGGAACCGGGCTGGGGCTGCCGCTCTCGCGAAAACTGGCGGAGCTGCTGGGCGGCAGCGTCTCCGTGAAATCTGGGTCTGGTGAGGGGGCCACGTTCTCCGCGTGCATTCCGGCGGTTTACCGCGACGCCGTCTCCCTTGCCGAACCAACCTGGCGGCTGGACTCCCGGCTGATCCCCGTGCTGCTGGTGGAAGACAGCATAGAGACCCGGTTGCTTTACGAAAAATATCTCAAGAATTCCCCCTATCAACTGCTGACCGCCGCTTCCCTGCGGGAAGCCCGCCAGGCCCTCAGGCAATTTCAGCCCGCGGCGTTGATTCTGGATGTGATTCTGAAGGGAGAGGATACCTGGGCGTTGCTGGCAGAGTTGAAGGGCCAGGATGCCACGCGGACGACTCCAGTGTTGGTGCAGACGGTGGTGGACGACGAGGCCAAGGCGATGGCCCTGGCGGCGGATGCATTCCTGCTGAAGCCGGTGGGCCGCGATGTGCTGCTCAAAGAGCTCGGGCGCCTCATTCAGCCGAAGGAGCGCGTGCTGGTGGTGGATGAGGACGATCTGTCGCGCTACCTGATCCGGCAGGCGTTGCGCGAATTTCCATGCGCGATCCTGGAAGCGGTCGATGGATACGAAGCATTGCGCATCACCCGGCACCAAAAGCCCGACCTCATTACCCTGGACCTCGGTTTGCCCGGTTTGAGCGGCCTGGATATTCTGGACGAGTTAAAAGCCGATCCCCGAACCCAAGCCATTCCCGTGGTGATTATCACGTCCAAGCTCCTTTCGGATTCGGAGCGGCAGGAGCTTGCTGCCCGCGTCAACGCAATTCTGATAAAGTCGGAACTCGGGGATGCTCCCGTCAAATCCGTGTTCACCGGTTTGTTGAATGTCCCTCATAAGCCGTCAACAATCGTTTAGCCGGGCGTCCATTGCCTGGTGCACGTACAATGACTAGCCTCGGCGGAACTTCGAACAGTGTTAAGCAATACTATTCTGAATGTAGATGACAATCCGGTTTCCCGCTATGCGCGCAGCCAGGTCCTGCGGCAGGCGGGGTACCTGGTGTTGGAAGCCGGCACCGGCGAAGAGGCCTTCGCCGTCGTCAACGAGGCCCATCCAGCGCTCGTCCTGCTGGACGTCAACCTGCCCGATATCAGCGGATTTGATGTATGCCGCAGGATCAAGGCGCATCCCCAGGCAGCGGGGATTCCGGTCCTGCACATCTCGGCCACGGCGGTCGAGGAGCACGACTTGATCACCGGGTTGCAAGCGGCGGACGCTTACGTAGTCGAGCCGGTGCAGCCGGAGATGCTCCTCGCGTTCGTGGGGGCGCTTTTGCGCGGCAGCGAATTGCTCCGGCAGTGGGTGGCGGTGTTCGACGCCCTTGCCGATGGAGTAGCGCTGCTAACTGACGAAGGCACCATCATGCGCTGCAATTCGGCGTTTTGCCGCCTTGTCGGTAAACGAATTGGCGATATCCTGGGGCACAGCATTACCCAGGTTGTGGGGGCGGCCCAGGGATCCAGCACCGAACTCGCCTTTACCCGTTCCCTCCACACCCGGCAGAGCGAAACCACCGAGTTGCCTTTCGGCGACAAAATTTATCGGCTGACGTCGCATCTGGCTCTGATCCGGGGCAGCGTCGCTGGCGCGATCTACATGATTTCGGATGTCACCACGGAAAGGCGCGCCGGCCGGGAGAAAGAAGAGGCCTTGGCGCTCCTTCGCGCGCTGGCCGATAGCTCTCCAGTCGGGTTCGCTTTTTTTGATCGGGAGATGTGCTACCGCCTGGTGAACAAGGAGCTGGCGAGGATCGACGGGGCCACCATCGAGGCTCATATCGGACACACGCCGGAGGAGATCGTCCCCGGCATGGCGCCCGCGATCCGGCTGGCACTCGGGGAAGTCATCGAAACCGGTCAACCGGTGCTTGACCGCGAATTAAGCGGCGCTGGCGTCAATTCTGGAGACCAATCACGCTCGTGGTCGGTAAGCTGGTACCCGGTGAAGGCGGCTGACGGTAGAATGATCGGCGTGGGAGCCACGGTTGTGGAAACCACCGAGCAGAAGCGCGCCGAAAAATCGCGTCAGGATCTCGAGAAAAGGATGCTCGATGCCCAAAGGCTGGAGAGCATCGGGCTGCTGGCCGGCGGCATCGCTCATGATTTCAATAACCTCCTGACGGGGATTCTGGGCAACGCGAGCCTGGCCCGCGAAATGGTTCCTCCCGGAACCGCACTGGCCCATTTTCTGGAGGGAATTGTGAACGCCAGCGAACGGGCCGCGCATCTCACCAAGCAGATGCTGGCTTACTCCGGAAAGGGCCAGTTGTTTGTCGAATCCGTCGATCTGTCGCAGGAGATCCAGGAAGTGCTCAGGCTGGTGCAACCCTCGATTTCCAGGAAGATCTCGGTGGTACTGGATCTGCCAAACGATCTGCCGAAGGTGCAGGCCGATAAGGGCCAGTTGCAACAGGTCCTGATGAATCTGGTGGTCAACGCGGCCGAAGCGATCGGCGAACAGCCCGGAGTCCTCTCGGTGAAAACGAGCCGGCGGACACTGAGCGAAGCTGGCATCCGCGATTTGCCGGCGGCTGCCGGGATGGAAGCCGGGAACTACGTTTGTGTAGAAGTGCGCGATACCGGGTGCGGCATGGACGAAGAGACGAAAACGCGGATTTTCGATCCGTTCTTTACCACCAAATTCACGGGCCGCGGCTTGGGCCTGGCCGCCGTCAGCGGGATTATGCGCGGCCACAAGGGCGGCATTAACGTTACTACCGCTCCCGGCGAGGGCAGTACCTTTGCGGCGTATTTTCCCGCGACGAACGAAAAGGAGCACCCCGCGCCCGAAGCGACACCGCCGCAGGCCGTCTCCAAAAACTTGCCCTGCGGCACCGTATTGGTGGTGGATGACGAGCCGGTGGTTTTGCGAGTCGCGCGGAATGCCCTCGAACACAGCGGATGCACGGTGCTGACGGCGGAAAGCGGACCGGCCGCAATCGAGCTGTTTCGCCGCTACTGCAAGGATATTTCATTGATCGTGCTCGATTTGAGCATGCCCGGAATGAGCGGCCTGGAAACTCTGCCGGAGCTCCGGAGGATCCGGCCCGATGTACTCGTGGTGATTTCGAGCGGGTACAGCGAATCCGAGACGCTGCGGCTCTTCTCGGGCCATCGGATTTCGGGATTTCTGCAAAAGCCTTACTCTTCGCAGCGCCTGCTGGAGTTGGTGAACGCGGCGGCTGATGAGCCGCAGCCGGACCCGGTTCTCCGAACTATGCCCAAGAGTGCACAGTGACCCTGAAAATGGAATGCGGCGCAGCCTGCCCTAACGGCGCTTTAGGGCTTCGGCATTGGCGTCCGGTGGGTAGACCAGAATTACGACCTCGCGGCCGCCCGATTCGCTCTTGCCGATTCCGGCCGTCTTCACTCGCGTATCGTCGAAGCGGAAGTTCTTCGCCAGGTACTCGCGAGCGGAATACGCCCGCGCCTCGGCAAGCACGCGATCTTTGTCCGTATCGCCCTTCATGCCGGTGTACACCGCCACCACGGCCAGCGAAAAAGGATGAGACTGAAGATACTCGCCGCCCGGCTTGAGGATTTTGCCGTCTTTCAGCTTCGCAGAATCAGGCTTGTCGAAAAGCTTCCCCGCATCGAAGGCAAACTGCTGGGCGGGTAGGCCGGCGGGGAGTTGCGCAAGGGCGTACTTCGTGAGGTCGGAGCTGTCCTCATAGCCGCGATTTTTGAAATAGCCGCGCAACAGAAGGTTATGCTTCAGCGCCTCCATATCCTCCCGGAATTCAGTCGCGCCCGCGTTCATCTGCTGGAAGGCCGACTGATTGTTAATCAAGGCTCCCACCGTCCCCTTCCCCGAATTGACTTTGCCCGTGATCGCGCTCAGGTTCCCGGTGGTCTGGTTGATATTCTGGACGGTCTCTTGCGCGCCATCCAGAATTGCGTCGGCCTTTTTTATCAGAGCGCCAATCCCCAGTGGCGCCTGGCCTGCGATCCAGTCTCCGTTCTTGACTTTCGGCGCGCCTTCGGAACCGAACGACACCTCGACGTACCTGTCGCCCACCAGTCCGTCGGATTCGATTGAGGCAGTGGAATCCTGCTTCACCACGTCCCGGGTGTCGCCGCTCATGTTCAGGATCACGCGCACCTTTTTGGCCGGATCGTGCGGCAGCATAATCTGCGCCACGGTGCCCTCCTGCATACCGCCTACGCGCACGGGTGCCCCAGTCATCAGCCCGCCGACGTTCTGAAAGTCGGCATTCAGCCGATAAGTCGAGCGAAACAGAAATTGTTTGTCGCCGATCAGAAAAACGCCCGCGGCGAAAATCCCAAGTGTCCCGACGACAAACAAGCCGAGCCGAAGAGTACTGGACATAAAGTTACCTCATCCCCGCCATCGCGTGCGCATCCTTCAGGAACCGCCGTACAAACTCATCGTCGCTTTTTTGCAGGTCGTCAAAGGTTCCGTCGATCACCACCCGGCCCTTGTCAATCAGAACCATGCGGTCGGCGAATACGGCGGCCTGCTGGATGTCGTGCGTCACCACTACGCTGGTGATCTGGCGCCGTTTTTTCAGGTCCGTTATGAGACAGCCGATCTCCTCCGCCGTGATGGGGTCCAGGCCGGAGGTGGGTTCGTCGAACAGCAGAATGTCGGGATCGAGTGCCAGCGCCCGCGCCAGTCCGACACGCTTCTGCATGCCGCCCGATATCTGGGATGGCATTTTCTCGCCGTCGTGGTCCATCCCCACGCTGTGGAGCAGTTCGCGAGCCCGCTTCCGGCGATCGGATTCGGACAGGCGCGTGTGGCGGCTCAGCGGGAACATGACGTTCTGTTCGACGGTTAGCGAATCGTACAGTGCGCCCTGCTGGAAGAGAAAGCCCACTTTCTTGCGCACCTCGTTGAGATCTTCGGGCGAAAGCTCCGGAACGTTGCGGCCGTGAATCCGCAACTCGCCCGAATCGGGCTTCTGCAACCCGATCATCAGTTTCAAGAGGACACTTTTTCCGGTTCCGCTACGCCCCAGAACTGCCAGGGTTTCGGCGCGGTCCACCTTGAAATTCACGCCGTCCAGCACCTTCTGGGAGCCGAAGCTCTTGACCAGGTCCTGCACGACGACCGGCGGACCGCTGCCATTACCTTTACTGTGTGGATCGCCGGCCATGGCTTTTCTAGTCGAAGAACATCAGGATCAGGCGCACCAGAATCACGTCTGCCAGGATTACGAAGAGCGACGAAATCACCACCGAGCTGGTAGCTGAGCGTCCCACCCCAGCCGTGCCACCGGTGGTTCGCATGCCCTGGAAACACGCCGTAACACCGATGAGAAACCCATACACCATGGTCTTCAGCACAGGTGGTATGAAATCTCCGAAACCCACGTTCTTGAATCCGGTGTTCAAAAAGAAATGCAGTGAAATGGGCTCGGTGAGAGTGTCGGCCATCCAGCCCGTCAGGACTCCACAGAAATTAGCCGCCAGAGTAAGCAGCGGCAGCATCAATACGCACGCGAGCACTCGCGTTGCGACCAGGTAGCGATAAGGATCCACAGCCGAGGCTTCCATGGCGTCGATCTGCTCGCTGACTTTCATCGAGCCGATCTCCGCGCCAATGCCTGCGCCTACTCGCCCGCTCACCACGAGGCCTGTGATCACCGGGCCGCTTTCTTTAAAGATCGAGAAAATGATGATGGCGGGCAGCATGCTCTTGGCGCCGAAACGAGCCAGGCTGTCGTGGGTTTCGAGCGAAAGCACCACTCCGGTGGCCGCACCAGCCAGGGCCACCAGCGGCAGCGACATCGCGCCGATCGAATCGAACTGCCGGATCAGCTCGCCGAACTCGTAGGGCGGAAGAGCAGCCCGGCGGAACATTTGTCCGGCAAACAGAGCCAGATCGCCAAACCATTCGAAAAGCTTGCCGATTTGTGCGCCGGCCACGGCAACTTTACTTTCAGGCACATTTAACTACGTTGCCGTTGGCGTGCCAAACCCTCGCGAACAGTGCCGAAAGCTGTCCCAGGCGATACGCTTCGGCGCTGGGGGAGTTACTTCACCCTGGATAATTCACCCTGGCTAAGACGATAAGCCCAGCCGCGCTAATGTACTTTTTGCGCGCGGGGCGCTCGGAACCGCGAAGTTATGCGCGGTGCGATTTCTTCCGCATGGGCCGGAATTTACGCACTGAGAAGGGTTTGACGGGGCGCGGCAAGCCGATTGCACTCTCCGATGCCGAGGAGAATCAGTATGATCGCGAACCTACGAAGAGCGAGGGTGGGCCTGCTCTCCGCGGCTGCTCTATTTACGATGGCGTGCGGCTCGAAGATCGTGGTGGTGCCGCAGGCAACCACAACGCCCGCCACCACCAACCTGGTAGCGCCTGCGCCCGTGCAGGTGGTGACACAGATACCGGCGACTCCGGCTTTTCCCCAAGAAACGCAAACGGTCAGCCCAGGAGCGGATTTCGTGTGGGTGTCCGGCTACTATAACTGGACCGGCGACCGCTATGTGTGGACGCCGGGAAACTGGGTGAGGGTGCCGCGTCCGGAGGCGGTTTGGGTATCGGGGCGATGGGTGCCTGACGGCGGCGGGTACACCTGGGTGGCGGGGCACTGGCAATAGCCCGCAGTTCGAACCAGCAGCGGGGATCTGACTGCGCGGCTCTAAGTAGCGCGCGGCAACCCCGCGACTCGATGGCCTCCGGCTCGCGGGTGACTTCGGCGTAGATGGCGTCCCGCCCGGGCGCGAGCCGGAATGGCGCCCCACGTTGTACGGCGCGTTCCCGCTGCGAACTTTGCCACCGGCGCGCCGCGCCCACGCCGTTTTTCGCGGCCGGCGGTCGCCATGGGTACCTCCACTGGAATCGGTATTTCTCAACGCTCCAGCGTTTATCGCAGGCAAAGCACCGGCGAGTTCATTTGGGACGCCTTGTACGCGAAAATCATCCCATGACACTCACCCACGATCTGCCGCTGCCAACAGTCCGCCTCTGCTACGCCGAGGATGTCCGGTCTCGCGCCAATATTCCGTCTGGACGACTGGCGCGCGCCTTCGCGGAGGTCCCTCGGGAGCATTATCTGGGACCCGGACCCTGGCACATATTCCGCCTCGGCGAGTACGCCACCACCGAGGACGCCGACCCGCGCCACCTTTGCCACGATGCTCTCGTAGCCATCGATAAATCACGATTCCTGAACAATGGCCAACCCAGCGCCTTGGCCGCGTGGCTGCACATTCTGGACCTCCACGAAGGCGATTCCGTCTTGCATGTGGGCTGCGGGCTGGGTTATTACACGGCCATCATCGCTCACGTCGTAGGTCCTGGTGCTCGCGTCGTGGCCGTGGAAATCGACGTCGATTTGGCAAATCGCGCTCGCGCCAACCTGAGTCACCTGCCGTCGGTCGAAGTCGTGACCGGCGATGGGATCACTTATGATCCCGGTGAGGTGGATGCGATCTTCATCAACACCGGCGTGACTCACCCCCAACCTCTGTGGCTCGACCGGCTCCGGGCCAACGGACGTCTCCTGATCCCGATCACCGTCACGCGGCCTGTGCCCGCCGCCGGATTGTTAACCGCCGGCAGCGGCCACATGCTGCTGGTGCGGTGGCTGGCCGATAAGTATCAGGCATCTTTCGAATCGATGGTAGGAATGTACCCCAGCGCCACAGGCCGGGACCCCAGGTTCGAGGCGCTTCTGGGCAATCTCTTTCGGGAAACCATCCTGGGGCTACGCGAGGACATCCGCACTGTCCGACGCGACGCCCACACCCAGGTCGCTAGTTGCTGGCTGCACGGCGAAGGCTTCTGCCTCTCCAGCCAACCGTGATGGCGTCCTTGCACAGCCACTACGCGGACGTAACGCCGCCAGCGGGCCAATGGTCGCCGCCCGCGGGGGTGCGTACTGGGGTCGTAGGCGGGACGGCGAACCGCCTGCGTCGCCGTCGCGCGGCGGAGTTCGTCGATAGGCACCGCAGAGGGATGCCAATCTGCACCGCGTCGACCGAGCGGGAGGCGGCGCGCGCGTCGTGGTCTCTCTGACCAACGTTCAGCCCATTATCGGGACCGCGTACCATGCACGTCCGCCGGTCGTATCTTACTGCAAAAGGCCCGAGGCGGGCACTTAACTTGAGTAATATCCCTAATCATTACTTTAGCTTACAGGGAAGTCAAAAGTACATCCGAATCCTAAAACTACAGGGTAGTTGCTACATCGCGACGGGGACAGCCGCGCAGCAACATTAAGGCCATTCGGCGTTTTGCGGTTTTGCAGCATAAATGCAATGTCCGGAGCATGGCAGGGCGCCCAACTCAACCGGCCTTCCAGGATTGGACCGCATGGCGGCAGGCACGAGGCATCTCCTTACGGGAGATTGCCGACGTGACCAAGATCGGCGTGCGCTACCTGGAAGACATCGAACGCGGCGCGTTCGAGAAGCTACCGGGCGGAGCTTACACCGAGGGATTTATCCGCCAATATGCCCGTGCGGTCGGCGATACGGGGAACGTCCTGTGGGACTACTACCGGCTTTCCGTCGCTCCGGCGGAGGCACCCGCTCCCGCACGGCCGGAAACCCCGCCGTGGCGGTTGGGGCAGATGCTCCGATCTTTGCTCGGGATCGCGCCAGGGCGGGGGAGGATGGCGGAATTGCCGCGCCTCCCACATGGGAATCGAGTCCAGCCGGGCAAAGCATGAATAGTTATCGTTAAGGCCGACCGTGCTTACCGCAACCTGCGAGCCGCCCTTGCCGTCAGGCGGTACAATCGCAAGGATTGACGCCGTTTTGCTCGCTGGTCCAACCACATGCGCAAGTGGGCAGTGAGCGACGCCAGGATGGACTCGAACCGGTGATGCATAAAGAAATTATGCGGCGGCCGGCTTGGAACAAGAAAGCGAAAACCGAAGCGAAGGGTACTGGTCTGGTACCGCCGCTCCAAATCGCCACCGCCGCGCCACGTGACCTGCGGGCGCGTCCGCCGTCGCTTGCGGCGCGCCGCCACGCTACCGCTGGCCTACGAACCTCGGATATCAAAGCGTTTGACCAACCCATTTTCGATTCGAAACAGATGACCGACCATCTTATCCGCGAGGATATTCCCGTTCAGGGCGCGCACCACCTGGTGGACCTCGACGACGATTTCCCCATTAGGACCTTCAGCGAACTCCACCGGCTCCACGTGTGGGTCAATCATCGCCCACTGGCGCGTCCAATATCTACGCACTTCATCTCGCCCATGGACATAACCGCCTTCCATGCCATTTGCCCAGGTGACATCCGCCTGCATGGCCGCGAGCACCGTTTCCATATCGCGGGCGTTGAACCGCTCGTAAACGCGCTTGAGAAGTTCCACTTCGTTTGACATTCCAAACTCAGCTCCCGGCACACACCAGCCCCATACCGATTTTCCTACACCTCGTTCCCGTCCGTCCATGCCGGACAAAGTGGCGGCCGCTGTCGCAGACGGTCATCCAAGACCCCCGTAGCGCCGGGCCTCGCATGCCCGCGACGCGCCCCCTACATTCTCTCGCGCCCAGCGGGTTACTTGGGCCTGCTGATGCGCGCCGCTCAGCAGCGAAACGGAGTCGCGACCGAAAGGGAGTGCCGTATGGCCCGCGACGGGCCACCAAAAGCGATGAAGACGCGAGTGGCCGACCTAATAGAATCAATGGCTTGCGGCGCGTCTTCGAAGGAGCGGACCCCGCGGTCGAAGATCCAGGCTGCCATTGTGAGGTTTGCCTGACCGCAGTCGCTACTGGATCGTCAGCAGCACGCCCGCCTGCGTAGTCTGTCCGTTGTACGTCGCCACCAGCGACGCGTCCCCGGCCGGCAGTGTCGAAGGAACCACCACGTTGAATTGATACAATCCCGGCGAAATCAGGCCGGCGAATTGGACTGTCGCCCCGACTCCACCGATCGTCACCACGGGCATGCTGGGCAGCGACCCCGACTGCTGCTCCGATCCAGCGGCCACGGCTGTTGTCGTCGGGCCAAACCCATTCGCAAACAGGACAATCGTCTCGCCCGGATTGGCCGGTGTGCTCGATCCGGGATAAAGCGTCGTCGGGCCGATCAGCAAGCCATTGAGATGCACCGCCGTCACGTATGGACCCGCGCCGAAGATGAAGAAGGTGGGCGAAGTCGCCTGAACCACTACCGGTGCGGGCGCGCTTTCGGCCCCGTTATTGGTCACCTGAACCTGCGTCAACCCGGGCCCCAGAGTGGGCGGCGCCAGAATATTGATCTGCTCCGGGCTGATGTAGTAGATGTATCCCTTCACGCCGTTCAGCGTGACGCTGACTCCATCAAGCGAAGTGGGCAACTGATTGTTCACGAAATCGGAAGTAGTCCAAATCCGCGAATCGCCGGCCGGTGCCAAGTTCTCACCCTTCACGATGAACCAGGTGTTGGCCGCCAGGATTTTGATATTTCCGAAAGCGTTCGTGATATCGCCGGCGGTCGGGCCTGACGGAGTCAGCTTGCGAATCGCATTGTTAAAGGAATCGGCAATGTAGACATCCCCGAACGTGCCCACAGCCACCTGGCGCAGCGAGTCCAACTCCGCTTTGAGCGCCGGACCGCCGTCTCCGGCAAATCCCGCTATGCCGTTGCCGGCCACCGTCTGAATGGTCCCATTGGTGAGCAGCACCCGCAACACATTGTTGCCGGCGTCAGTCACATAGATGTTCCCCGCCGAATCCATGTCGATGCCGGCGGGCGTATTGAAGGTCGCCGAAGCGGCCGGTCCGCCATCGCCGCTGTAGCCGACCTTGTTGTAAATCCCCGCCACAGTGCTGATAATTCCGCTCGTGTTCACTTTGCGGATCACGTTGTTGAGCTGATCCGAGATCCAGATCTGGTCGGATGGATCGAGCGCGATGCTCACCGGCAGATTCAGCTCAGCCTGAGTAGCCGGTCCGCCATCCCCGGAGTACCCGCCGTTTCCCGTAGAATTGCCGACGCCCGCGCCGAAACCGGTGCCCGCCACAGTGGTGATAATGCCGCTGGTCGAGACCTTGCGAATCACGTTGTTGCCGGTGTCCGCAATATAAAGATTGCCGAAAACGTCCAGCGACGCCTGCTCGGGGATGCGTAGAGTCGCGCTGGCCGCAGGACCGCCGTCTCCGGAGTAGCCGGGTTGCCCGGTCCCCACCGCCGTCGTAATGATGCCGTTGGGAGCCAGTTTGCGAATCCGGTCATTGGCCGCATCGGCAATGTACAGATTGCCGGCCGGATCGATGGTCACGCGCCAGGGCTCGCTCAACTGGGCTTTCGTTCCGGGTATGTTGTCTCCGTTGTACCCCGCCACGCCGGTTCCGGCGATGGTGGTGATGACCCCGTTCGTATCGACCTTCCGCACCACGTTGTTGTCGCGATCGCAGAAGTACACATTGCCGGCCGGATCGGTCACGATGCCTCGCGGGTCGTTCAACTCCGCATCGATCGCCGGTCCGCCATCGCCCGAGTATCCCGTGTGCGTATTCCCGGCGATGGTGGTGATGGTGAACGAGGGCACAGCGGCGGTTTGTGCAGTGGTCTGTGCGCTTGTGTTCTTGCATACGCCCGTCGATCCCGAAGGCGTGGTGGTGCACGCTCTGGCGGCATACGTAGGAGGCGAAGCGATGGAGAGTTGAAAAATACACGCTGAAAACAGAAGGAACGGCAAGGCCCGGGGTCCCATACAGTCTGATAGGTTAAACCCAAAGGCAGCCTCGATGCAATAGGCCGGGTCATCATTTGTTGTGCTCGATAGAAATGTCCCACTTTTGGCCCCAGTAGAAAGGTCCCGGTCCTCAGGCCAAGAGATCCCATTCCCTCCTATTTAGGGATGTTGCTTCAGCGCGTGCGGCGGATTCTGTCAAGGCTGCACGCGGTTCCATGCGTGCGCCGCAGGGGAGCCTTAATAGAACCCGCCGCACGCAGCACAATGGATCAAAGAGGGAATGGGATCGATATCTCTGAAACCAGGGGGCATTTCTATCGAGGTAGAACATAGGCCGGGTCATCCTCTGGTCCCAGCCGTTGGAAGCCCGGCCAGGTCTCCGAGCTGGATTCGGTTCGCCTGCTCCCTGTCGTACGCGGCTCAGCATCGAAACAGCGCCGCGACCGTAATCCAGATTTTCCGCCGCCCGGATGGCCAGCGCATTCACGCCCAAGCCGTCATCGAAGGTAGGGAGCTTACGCCGAGGGTTTCCCGACTTGCGCCCGCGCTCTCAGAAGCGATCTGGTTAGGCGGCAAGACGCGCTCGGCATTCGGCCGCCGCCCGCAAGTCCGCTGGCGCCGGGACCTCTCGCACGAGGCAGCCGACCCGCCCTCAGTTCCCGATGGGCGTCTTCTCCGCGTGGTCGATGACCAGCAATTCCACAGCTCCTTGCTTGCGCTCCAACATCAGTCCGAGCTGCTCCTTCAGGGCCCTGAAGATGTCGGGAAAGGTATCCGCTTCCGGCGGACTTTCAGGTGGCGCTCCTCCGCCGGCTCCTGCAGGCGATGGCGGCTGCACCTGTACCATCACTCCGCCGCCACCCGGCCCATTGGGTGGATTCATCCCCTCCGGCGAGAACGTCAGAGTGAAATCATATTTCGCTGTTAGTCCGGTCGCATCGATCACCGGCCGGCCTAATTGGGTTGTGAGCCGGTTGGCAAGGTCCCGCATGGTTTGCTGCAGGCCGGCCAGGCGCGCGCGTCCGGGCATCATCATCAGGATCAGGCCACTGCGCCCTCCCGCCGGCGATGCCAAAACCGGAAAACCGTCCGGGCCAATCCTGGGCTGCGCGGGGAACGGAGACGAAGGCGCCGCATCGGCGTTACCTTTGGCCGGCGAAACTGCTTCGGACTCTTTCATCTTCGGTCCACCCTTGGCCACCACCAGCGAGTAGACGGGCAAATCTTTGGTCTCACGATGCAAGGTCATCCGGAATCGTTCCGCCAGCAGGTTCTGAAGCATCACGCGGAATTGCTCCCTGGTAGTTTCCGGCGGCATCGTGGCGTTCACATCGAACCTCTCCGTGTCCAGCCACGAAGGCCCCTGAATCTGGAATCCCTTCAGATCATAGGCGGTCACCAGGAGGCTCCTCAGGGTCATGTGCGGATAGTGAATCCGCCCTGGATCGCCCGTTCCCGGGCCTCCGCCAGGCCCCGCCGTCACAATCCTCCCGCTTCCGTCGGGTGCCGGCAGGGTCGCGGGCTTCACCGACGCTACACCGAAGGTCAGAGTCTTATCGGCGGTCTGGCCATAGGACCAGCCCAACCACGCGAACCACACCAGGCCGGTCGAAACAATTGTCTTGAACATAGGTCCCCTACTCGTAGCGCAAGGTGACACACGGATCGGTTTGCGTCGCGCGCGCCGCGGGCACGGCGCTGGCCAGTAGTGCGATCGCGGCCAGCACGATCCAGCTCAACACGAATGTGATGAAGTCGTGCGGCTTCACACCGTACAGCAGGCTCGCCATGGCGCCGCTCAACGCAACCGCCAGTGCGAGGCCTGCCGCGCTGCCCACCAGGATCATCCGCGCCTGCTCTTCCAGGACCAGCCGCAGCACGCTTCCGCGCGTCGCTCCCAGCGCCATACGGATGCCGATTTCCTGGCTCCGCTGTACCACGGCATACGCGATCACACCGTAGACTCCGATGGCCGCCAGCAGCAGCGCCAGCCCCGCAAAGGCGCTGAGCAAAAACATGGTGAGCCGCCTCTGCGCCAGCGATTCGGACAGCCGCTCATCCAGCGTGGCGATGTCATACACCGGCACGCCCCGGTCCACCGCCGTGATGGCCGAGCGTAGGGGAGCGGAAAGCATCCCGGGGTCGCCATTGGTGGCCAGCACGATATAGAAGCCCTCCAGCGGCGACTGCGCAAAAGGCACATACACGGCCGGCTCCGCAGGGTGGTCGAGACCCTGTTCATGCAAGTCGGCCGCGATCCCCACCACTTCGAGTTCGGTGGGTTTGTCCGGCCGGCAACCGGCGCAGCGCTCCGGCGCTATCGAATGCAACCGCTGGCCCAAAGCGCCGCCGGGACAAAACCGTTGCTCAAACGCGCGATTCACGATGGCTACTCCGGGGGCATCTTCGTCGTCGCCACCCTGGAACGCACGCCCCCGAAGCAGTGTGGCGCCCATGGCGCGAAAGAAATCCGGAGTAGCGGCGATCAGCGGCACACGTAGATTCGGCCAGCTTTCGCGCGGGGGCATCGCCGGCCCGAACCACGTCACCGTGGCGCTGTGATTGGGCTGCAGGGGTAATTTCCCCGCCAGTGCCGCGTGCTGAACGCCAGGCAGGGCCTTCAGTTTAGGCAGCGCTTCGGCCGCGAACGCCGGAACGGATGCGCCATCCGGCAGTTGCACGCTGGCGGTGAGCACGTTGTGGGGATCGAATCCGGGATCGATGCGCATGAGTTCGCGGAAACTGCGGACCAGCAGGCCGGCGGCGATCAGCAGCACCAGCGCCAGCGCGATTTCGGCCGCCATGAACGAGTTTCGCGGCAGGCCATGGCCGCTGACCGCCGGCTTACGACGCGACGGTGACTTCAGCGCGTCGATGAGGTTCGCACGCGAGCCTGCTATGGCGGGCGCCGCTCCAAACAACAACGCTGCCGCAACAGCCACGCCCATCGTGAACCCCAACACATAGGGATCCAGGCTCACGCTTGTCGAGCCATGGCAGCGCAGGCGACCGCCACCCGCGAATTGCGTCGATGGCGAGCGCGCCTATGACCAAGCCGGCGCCGGCCGCCGCCGCGGCGATGATCAGGCTTTCGGTGAGGAACTGCCGCGCCAGGCGCCCACGTGCTGCGCCCAATGCGCCGCGCACCGCAATTTCGTGGCGTCGCGAGGCCGCCCGGACCAGTTGCAGATTGGCGATATTGGCGCAGCCGATCAGCAGCACCAGGCCGACCGCCGCTAGCAACACCATCACCGGCGTGCGCGAATCTCCCGCGAGGTGGCGCTGCAAGGGAACCACTTCCATTCTGCTCCCTTCGGCCACGCGTGCCATCGGCGCTGGATATAGCCTAAGCCTGGTCCGCTGGAACGACTGCAATTCCGCCTGGACGCTGGCGGGGACATCTCCGGGCCGCAGCCTTGCCAGCACCTGCACAAACGCTACGGGATCTGCCCCGAGGAACACGGAAGAATCCGGAGTATGGATCGCAATCAGCACCTGCGGCGCGGCGGCCATATCGGGAAAGCGGAAACGCGGCGGCAACACGCCCACTACCGTATAAAGCTTCCCGCCAAGATGGAGGGCGTTTCCCAGGACGCGCGGGTCGCCGCTGAAACGCTCTCGCCACAGTGCATCGGAGAGAAGCGCAACCTCGGTGCTGCCAGAGCGGCCGTCGGCCGTGACGAAATCGCGGCCGACTTCGGGCGCCACCCCCAGAAGGGAGAGGAAGTTGGCGGTTACCAGAGCGCCGGGAATCTGGACCGTATCGCCGGCGCCGGTCAACGTAGAGTTGAAGTGAGCGTAGCCCGCGACCGCTTCGAAAGGACGCCCGCGCACCCGCCATGCGATCATGTCCGGTGCAGCCACGGCGCCGCCGCCGCGCTTCCAGTGAGCCGCCACCCACACCAGCCGGTCCGGTTGGCGGTAGGGCAGCGGGCGGATCAGCAGCGCGTACACGGCGGAAAAGATGGCCGTCGTCGCCCCGATTCCCAGCGCCAGGGTCAGCACCGCCGTGAGCGCAAATCCGGGGCTGCGCCGGAGGCCGCGGATTCCATAGCGAATGTCTTGCAGGAGGGTCTCCAATGCGGGCAGACCACGCTGGTCGCGATACGCCTCTTTAATGGCCTCCATGCCGCCCAACTGAATCAGCGCCTGCCGCCGCGCTTCCCCGGCGCTCATTCCAGCGCGCAGGTTGTCGGCGATGTGCATCTGGAGATTGCTTTCCATTTCCTCCGCCAGCTCGCGGTCGCGCTCATCCTTACGGAAGAGGCCCGCCAGGCGGCGAACGAAAACGCGTAGATATTTCATCGTGGCCCTCCGGTTACGAGTGCTCTTTTCCGAGAGACAGAAACCTCGCCATCACCGCCGCCGTCTCCCGCCATTCACTGGTTTCCTTTTCCATCTGCTTTCGCCCGGCTCGCGTCAGGCGATAGTTCTTCGCCCGGCGGTGGTTCTCGGACGATGTCCATTCCGACGCAACATACCCCTCCTGCTCCAGTTTGAGGAGCGCGGGGTAAATCGTGCCGTACTGCACCGCCAGCAGGTCGCCGCTGATTTGCTCAATGCGCCGCGCGATGCCATACGCGTGCAGCGGCCCCAGGGTCTCCAGCGTCTTGAGGATCATCAGCGCCAGGGTCCCTTGCCGGACATCCTTCCTTTCAGACATCGCTGCTCCTATTGGCTACAAATACATAATCACGCATTTCGTATTGGATGGCAATATATCAGCCTCATTATTGGCGCGCCGCGGCGGTCCGAAAGGTGAGCCGGCCCACATTTTCCCGCCACGGAGCATCCCACATTGGTAAGCACAGCCAGGGAGCGGCCGTCCGGCGAAAACGAAAGTCCTTCGATGTTCCCGGCTCCGGCCGTCGAGACTGGTACCAGTGGTCGAACCGGGACCCGCCATTGTGAGCGGTCGCCAGCCATGCGAGAAACACCAGTGACCGCGAGCAATTCACCCCGGCCGGCGCCCGATCCATCACCCCCGCCGCGGCCAACCCGCGCGTCCAGTTTCGGAATGCCCGGTGTTTGGTCCTCGACCCCGGCCAGGAGCTACCTCGCGCGAAGGTCGACCATCGCGGTTGATGCCCCCAGGCTTCCTTTCATCCCTTCGCGTACCACCGTGCGCACCTGATAGATCCCAGGCGCTGCCTCCAGCTTGGCGACGGTTCTCAAGCCATCTTTCTGGAACGAGGTAAGTGTGGAATCGGTCAGTGCCAGATCCATCGTCGACTCCACACCGGTAACGAAGCCGCCATTGCGGTCGAGCAGCACCGTTAGCAGGACGAGTTGCTGCATGTGGCGTCCGTGACTGGTTGCGAACTGTAAGGGATTCACATCTACCGTCCCGGCTCCCATCCCTAGACCCAACGTCAGTACCGCGATTACGCTGGACAGGCTATTCCGTATCAGTATCCGTAGTGCAATGCGAACGTCCTGGAGCAGATCCGTCAGAAATCCACCCTCCTCTCTGGAGGAAAGCTCACCAGGGGAAGGACGTTGGATCCATCCTCGGTGTTAACACGCGGGCTTCGAAGCGTAAAATCGCTGCACCGCGTGCAAGCGAAAGCGTGCCGGGCCAGCCGACAAGCCGGATACTATCTTCAAGAGCCAATCCGCCATTGAATCGAGCGATGTCAAAATCAACCCCAGGCTGCCAAAGCATACGGGAAATTGTCTCGTCCATGTTGCCTGTTGGGAGACGAACAGATGCGGCCGGCTGGTAACGCGAATAGCCGGCGGCCGAAAGTCGGTGACGGCCCGCCAATTCAACACCGTCATGACGCAGGAAATGCACATATCGAGCTTGCTCGATCACGCTATTCCACTCTCCAGTCTTCGCTGACAACGGGAGCCGGCAAAGCGGTTTCCCTTCCATTGGCCGTGGCGGAATCCGCCAGCCCAGTCCGGTCTCCCGTGTACCTGCCGTGGACTATATTGGTTTTCGCTTTCGGACAGGCCGATGATTCGGCCGGCTTGCACGGCCAGTACCGGAATTTTGCGGGCGATGCATATGCCGCAACTCGACCACGCGTGTTTGCTCCTGATTCGACGCTAGCATCGCTGCGCGGGGTCATCGCGCGCCGGAGGCCACAACTCGCACAAAACAGGCTGAATTCAGGTTGGCGAAGTTTGCGAATGCTTTAGGTTTGCTCGGTTCAACGGTGCGGGGCTGGGGATTCACCGCGGAGACGCGGAGGGGGCGGAGGAAGCGCGGAGAAAGGCAAGGAGAAAGGCGGGAGAAAGGCCGAGGAAAGGCAGCGTCGGGGTGGGACTCACCTCGGAGGACGCGGAGGGGGCGGAGGGAACGCGGAGAAAAGCGAGGAGAAGAAGGGGGGATGGGTAGAATCGCGGGCTTGGAGGGGGGCTTGTGACTGGGCGGCTGGCTCCACGCTACTATAGCGTTTGACATGGTTTACCGCAAACTTGGCAGGACCGGGTACTCGGTGAGCGACATCGGGTACGGGGCTTGGGGCATCGGTGGGAAGCAGTGGCTGGGCGGCGAAGATACGGAATCGGTGCGCGCCCTCCACCGGGCTATCGAACTGGGCCTCAATTTCATCGACACGGCGTTGGCCTACGGCGATGGCCATAGCGAACGTCTGGTGGGACAGGTGGTCCGCCAGACGGGCCACAAGATCTATGTGGCCACCAAGGTGCCGCCTAAGAACCGGCTGTGGCCGGCGCGGGTCGGTATCGGGATTGAGGAGGTGTTTCCGTTCCACTATATTGTGGAGTGCGCCGAGCAGAGCCTGCGGAACCTCGGGACCGAGACGATCGACCTGCTCCAGTTGCACGTTTGGAACCCGGAGTGGATCCATCGTGATGAATGGCGGCGGGCGTTTCGGGACCTCAAGCGGGCGGGGAAGGTTCGGGCGGTGGGTGTGTCGATCAACGACCACGATCCGGACTCGGCCCTCGAAGTGGTGCGCTCGGGCCTCATCGATACGGTTCAGGTGATCTACAACATATTCGATCAGACGCCTGAGACCAACCTCTTTCCGCTCTGCCGCCGGGAGGACGTGGGGGTGCTGGCGAGGGTGCCGCTGGACAAGGGTTCGCTCACCGGGCACGTCCAGCCGGACACCAGTTTTCCCGCGGGCGATTTCCGCGAATGGTATTTCCGCGGCGACCGGAAGAAGCAGGTGGCCGAACACGTGGCGGCGCTGTCGCGCGACCTGGGCGAGGGCGTCAGCCTGCCAGAGACCGCGCTGCGCTTTTGCATTTCCAACCCGGAGGTATCGTCGGTGATTCCCGGGATGCGGGGCGTGCGGCATGTGGAATCGAATCTGGCCCTGTCGGACCAGGGTCCGCTGCCGGCGGAAGTGCTGGCGGTTTTGAAGCGGCACGCCTGGAACCGAAACTTTTACAGTTGATGGCGGACCTATAATTGATGCCTGTGAAATCGCGATTATTGTTTGGTCTGATTTTTGCGGCCGCTGCTTTCGGGCAGAACCGGTTCACGCCCGGCGTGCGGCCGTTCGTGACGGTGGATGCGGGCACGGCGGCGCTGGAGCATGTGCGAGTGATCGATGGCACGGGTGGGCCGCCGCTGGAAGACCAGACCATCGTGATTGCGGGAGATAGGATTGCGGCGATGGGTCCGGCTGCGGCGGCTTCGGTGCCCTCGGGCGCGCGGCGGATGGACCTCTCGGGGCACACCGTGATTCCGGGCATGGTAGGGATGCACGAGCACCTCTTCTACCCGTCGGGCGAGAGCATTCCGATTTACAGCGAAGAGGCGTTCAGCTTTCCGCGGCTGTACCTGGCGAGCGGGGTCACGACGGCGCGAACGGCCGGAAGTTTGGAGCCGTACACCGACCTGAACGTGAAGCGGCTGATCGATGCGGGGCGCATGCCGGGACCCAAGATGCACATCACGGGACCGTACCTGGAAGGCGCCGGCGCGTTTACGGCGCAGATGCACGAGCTGACGGGGCCGGAAGATGCCGTGCGGACGGTGGACTACTGGGCGGCCGAGGGGGTCACCTCGTTCAAGGCCTACATGAATATCACGCGCGCCGAGTTGAAGGCGGCGGTGGACGCGGCGCACCGGCACGGAATCAAAGTGACGGGGCATTTGTGCTCGATCGGGTTTCGCGAGGCGGCGGAGATCGGGATCGACAACCTGGAGCACGGGCTGCTAGTGGACACGGAGTTTCATCCCGGCAAGCAGCCCGACCAATGCCCGGCGCAGGCGGCGACGCGGGCGGAGATGGCGCGGCTGGATATCGGCTCGGAGCCGGTGAAGGAGACGATTGCCAGCCTGGTGGCGCACCACGTGGCGATCACCTCGACGCTGGCGGTGTTCGAGGCGTTCGACGGGAGCCGGCCGCCGCTCGAGCAGCGCTTCCTGGATGTGCTTTCGCCGCAGGGGGCGGTGAGTTACCTGTCGGCGCGGGCGCGGGCACGAGGGGGCGCGGAGTCGATGTACCCGGGGCTGTTGAAGAAAGAGGTGGAGTTCGAGTTGGCGTTTGTGAAAGCGGGGGGGCTATTGATGTTCGGCGCCGACCCGACGGGCAACGGCGGCGCCATGGCCGGGTTCGCCGACCAGCGCAATCTGGAACTGCTGGTGGATGGCGGATTCACGCCGGTGGAGGCCATCCGCGTGGCGACGTGGAATGCCGCGCAGTTTTTGGGAGAAGAGGACCGCATCGGGTCGGTGGCGGCGGGAAAGCAGGCCGACCTGGTGGTGATCGACGGGAATCCGGCCGCGCGAATGGCAGACATCCGCAAGGTGAAGCTGGTGTTTAAGGACGGCGTGGGGTACGACCCGGCGAAGCTGGTGGAGTCGGTGCGGGGGGCGGTACCGTTTCATTAGGGCGCGGCGGCTGTCGGCGCGGGATCGCGGAACGGCCGCGGCGGCGGTTCAGGCTTCCGCCCTGGGCATGGAGGCTGCGAGGTTCGGAGCGGGGCGCAGCGAATGCCAGGCGGCCCAGGTGTAGCTTGCAGCGGCGGTGGCCATTCCGAGGGCGAACAGGCCCCAGTCGAAGGGGTGCGGCATCCCGCCGGCCATGATGTTGCGGTAGTCCTCGGCAAATGAAACGATGATGACGGCGGCTCCGGCGAGCAGGCCGGCCCACTGTACCCGGCCGATGCGGATCGGCTCCGAGCGGGCTTCGCGGCGCAGGTGCCATACACCGGCGGCAATCATGGTGGCGGAGACGAGCAGGGGTGCCAGCACGGGTCCGGCCCACGGGACTGGAATCAGAAAAAGGATGTCCCAGGTGAAGACGGAAGCCGGCCAGCCTAACAGCACTTTCAGGAAAATGTAGAAAGTGATGTCCCAGGCGCCGAAGGCGATGACAAAACCGGCGGCCCACTGGCCGGCGCTGGCGGCCACCGCGAGGGCGACGGCGGCGAGCATGAGGAGGGTGGCGGCTTCGCGCCCGATTTCGGTGGCCAGGATGCGCGGTTGATCGCCGCCGGCCGCGCGCAATTGTTCCAGGGTCAAAACGGGGAAGAGATCGCCGGACGGCCGGTGAGGATCGAACTGCAGCCGGGCCGGCTCGTGCAACAGGCGCAGGTAACTGACCACGGCGGCCTCCAGATAGCCGAAGGCGGCGCCGAACAGGAGCAGGGCGAAGACGATGCGCTTCCAGGGCAGTCGAGTTTGGGGCAACATCCTGAATGTAAGCCTACGTGAGCGGGAGGGCGAGGCGCAACGGCCGCGGCGTGAGAGTGCTTGGGACGCATTTTCCAATCGAATGCAATAAAATGAGCAAAACGGCCGGAATTCAGGGGAGTGGGTATGGCCGACCGAGCCACGATCATGAAATTCCGGAAGCGGCTCATTCATGGAATCGGTTATTTTTGCGCCGGGCGGTGGAGGTGGCGCATGGCGGGCCCGGTTGGGATGGTGATGCTGTGGCTGCTTCCGGGGGTTGTACGCGGGCACCGGTACATGAACCGGTTACCCTGACGCTGCTCGATTGGCAGTACACGAGTGCGTCGTTCGGTAAAGACGCGGGAGACAGGAATTCAAGTCGGGTTTCTACCGTCTCAGGAGACGCCACAGCAGCGGCTGGCAATGCTCCGGGAGATTCTGCGGACGGGCGCCTCGACTCTGGATGTGTACAGCATCGACGTGGTCTGGCCGGCGATTGTGAACGGATACCCGGTTGATCTGAACCCATATTTCAGCAACGAAATGCCGGCGGTCTTTCCGCTGTTGGCCGCCAACGATACGGTGGACGGGAAACTGGTGGCCATGCCGTACAGATCCGACCTCGGGCTGCTATTTTATCGCACGGACCTGCTTGCAGGAGTATGCGATGAAATCAGGCGCGGTGGAGTTTCTGACGAAGCCCTTTCAGGATCAGGACCTGCTGGACGCGATTGACCAGGCGTTGGAACGGGAGGAACTGCAAGAGCGCTACGGCACGCTGACGGCGCGCGAGCGGGAGGTGATGGGGCTGGTGGTAGCGGGGATGCTGAACAAGCAGGTTGCCGGGGAGCTGGGGACCAGGGAGATCACGGTGAAGGTCCATCGCGGACAGGTGATGCGCAAGATGCAGGCTGGGTCTCTGGCGGAGCTGGTACACATGGCGGAGAAACTGGGGCTGCTGTCCGGCAAGTAGGCAGACGCCCGCGGCGCCCGGTTGCGCTTGACAATTTCCATAATTCCACTATCATAGAAATATGGAAGGTTCACGCGGGAAGGCGGCGGTGGACAGCGACCGCACTGCCAGCTACGCCGATATGTTTGCGGCGCTGGGGGCGGAGCCGCGGCTGCGGATTTTGCGGGCGCTGCTGTCGGCGCATCCGGATGGAATGGTGGCGGGGGAGATTCAGGCCGAACTGGGGATTGCGGCTTCGACGCTCTCGCACCACCTGGAAAAACTCAGGAACGAGGACCTGATCGCGGTTCGGCGGGAGAGCACGTTTCTGCGATACACCGCCAACACGGCGGTTCTGGAGGAACTGCTGGGGTTCCTCTACGCGGAGTGCTGCACCCGCAACAAGGCCATCAAGCCGGCCAAGATCACGCAGCTTTGCAAGTAGGAGACGGCGCGGGGCGGCGCGGCGGTTGGCTCGGACGAATACGGAGAACCCATGGAAATCAAAGACGTGGTGAAAGAGAAGTACGGCCAAGCGGCTTTGCGCGTGGCCACGGGGGGCAGCTCGTGTTGCGGCGCGGCCCCGGCGGGGTTGGAGTGCTGCGATCCGATCACTTCCAATCTGTATGACGCCAGGCAGACGGCCGAGCTGCCCGATGCGGCGGTGAAGGCTTCGCTGGGCTGCGGGAATCCCACGGCGCTGGCGCAGTTGAATCCCGGGGAGACGGTGCTCGATCTGGGATCGGGGGGCGGCATTGACGTGCTGCTATCCGCCCGGCGGGTGGGGGTCAGCGGCAAAGCTTATGGCCTTGATATGACCGATGAAATGCTGGCGCTGGCGCGCGAGAATCAACGCCGGGCTGGGGTGGAGAACGTGGAATTCCTGAAGGGCGAGATCGAGAATATTCCGCTGCCGGACAACTCAGTGGATGTGATTATTTCGAACTGTGTGATTAACCTTTCGGCCGACAAGGGCCGGGTGCTCGGCGAGGCGTTCCGGGTTTTGAAGCCGGGCGGCAGGCTGGCCGTTTCGGACGTGGTGACGCGCGGCGCAGTGCCCGACGGGGTTCGGCAGAACCTGTTGCTGTGGGTGGGTTGCATTGCCGGTGCGCTGGAGGAACAGGAGTATGTGCGGGCGCTGGCGGCGGCCGGTTTCGATTCGATCGGCGTGGAGCCGACGCGCGTTTACGACATTGAAGACGCCCGGCGGTTTCTGACCGGCCAGGGCATTGACGTGGACGCGATTGCGCCGCAGGTGGAGGGCAAATTCATGAGCGCGTTTATTCGTGCGGTGAAGCCGTTGGCGAGGGAGTGCTGTGGGCCGTCGTGCTGCGTCTGAGGCGCTGGGCACGGCGTTTCTGCTGGCGGCGGTGGTCGGCTCGGGCATAATGGGCGAGCGCCTGGCAGGGGGAAATGTGGCCATCGCGCTGCTGGCGAACACTATCGCCACAGGCAGCGCCCTGGTCGCGTTGATCCTTACGTTCGGGCCGATTTCGGGAGGGCATTTCAATCCGGCCGTGACGCTGGCCGACGCTTCGCAGGGCGGCCTGGCGTGGCGGGAGGTGCCGGTGTATCTGGGCGCGCAAATCGGCGGGGCCTTCGCCGGGGTGGCGGCCGCAAACGTGATGTTTGGAGAGCCGGTGTTTTTCGTTTCGCACCACGTCCGCAGCGGCCCGGCGCAACTCTTCAGCGAATTCGTGGCCACCTTTGGGCTGCTCTCGGTGATCTGGGGTTGCGCGCGCCTGCGATCGCCGGCTGTCCCGTTCGCGGTGGGGGCCTACATCACGGCGGCGTACTGGTTCACATCGTCCACGTCCTTTGCCAATCCAGCGGTGACGCTGGCGAGAGCCGCTTCGGATACCTTTGCGGGCATCCGGCCGGCCGATACGCCGGGATTCATCGGGGCGCAGCTTGCGGGCGCCGCCGCGGCCACGATGCTGTTCCGGTGGCTGGCGCCGGCCCTGGCAAAGGACGCGGAGAGGGTCGTGGTAGAGCATACCCAATCGGAGAGCACGCATGCCGGATAAGAAGCGAGTCCTCATTCTTTGCACGGGAAATTCGGCCCGGAGCCAAATGGCCGAGGGGCTGCTGCGGCACGACGCGGGCGAGCGCTTTGAGGTGTTCAGCGCGGGCACCCGGCCGAGCCGCGTTCGGCCGGAGGCGATTGCCGCCATGCGGGAGGTGGGCATCGATATTTCCGGGCAGCGGTCGAAGAGCGTGGACGAATTTGCGGCGCAGAGTTTCGATTACGTGCTCACGGTGTGCGACAACGCCCGGGAGAGCTGCCCGATCTTTCCGGGGCATGGGGTGCGCATGCATCGCAGCTTCGACGATCCGGCGGCGGCGCAGGGGCCGGAGGAGGAGCGGCTGGCGGAATTCCGCCGCGTGCGCGATGAGCTGCGGGAGTACCTGGCCGGATTTCCCGGCGACGCAGACGCGGCTCGCGGTTAGGCCGCCGCGCCATCCGCATCGGGCCGCTGCCGGTAAATTACAATATGGAGGGTCCCTGGCGGCCCGCCGATGAACGCCCCCCATCCGATCCAGCGACGCTATCTTGCCGAGCAGCTCATCCGGCTGCGGCGCGCCGATGAGCAGGAGCGCTACGCGGCGGCGCAGCGGCAGGGGCGCATCGATCCTAATCCGCACCAGATCGATGCGGTGATCTTCGCGCTGAAACGCATCCCGGAGGGCGGCTGCATCCTGGCGGATGAAGTGGGTCTCGGAAAAACCATCGAGGCGGGGTTGGCGATCGCGCAATTGCGCGCCGAAGGGGCTGCCGCGCGGGTGCTGCTGGTGGTGCCGAAGCCGCTGCTGGGGCAATGGCAGGACGAACTGTACAAGCTGTTCGGAATCCTGGCCACCGAAGGCGTGCTCGAGCCGGGCGGGTTTGCCGGACCGGGCGTGTTCCTGGCGGGGCGCGAGATGGCCGGCAGTGAGCGCGGCGCCGCCATCCTGCGCGAGAGCGAGCCTTTCGACCTGTGCGTAATCGACGAAGCCCACGAGATTTTCGCCAACATCTACCGGCGGTTCGACAAGCACGGCATCTACGATCCGGAGGCTCCCGGCGCGCGCATGGCCGGGAGGGTGCGCAGCTTTCTGCGGCGCGCGCCGGTGCTGCTGCTGACGGCTACGCCGATCCAGAACAATCTTACGGAGCTATGGGGGCTGGTGCAGTACGTGGAGCCGACCGGGACGCTGCTGGGCAGCCTGCGGACGTTCCGGGACGTGTTTTGCGACGGCGACGACCGCAAACTGGCGGAGGGCCAGGACGACGAACTGCGGCGGCGCATTGAAACGGTGGTGCAGCGGACGCTGCGGCGGCAGGCGCAGGATTTCCTGGAGCGGCCGTTCGTAGCGCGGTGCGCGCAGATCTTCGAATACTCCATGACCCCCAAGGAGAAGGCGCTGTACGACGATGTGACGGCCTACCTGCTGGAGCCGCAGATTCTGGCATTCCGCGGGAACCAGCGGCGCCTGCTGCTGATCGGGTTCCATCGGCTGATGGGGTCGTCGGTGAAGGCGCTGGCGGCCAGTTTGCGGAAGGTGGCCGAGCGGCTGCGCCAGATGCGGGGCGAGCCGGGCGTGATGACGGCCGCGGTGGCCACGGCGGTGATGAACGATCTGGAGGATGAGGATTTCGACACCGCGACAGCGGAAGAAGAGAGCGGGGCGCCCGACCCGGAGAAGGTTTCGGCGGAGCTGGACCGGGTGCTGGATTTCATCCAGCGCGCGGATTCTTTGCTGCGCGACAGCAAGGCTGAGAAGCTTCTGGACGTGATGCGGGTGATTGAGGAGCGGCCGGCGGAGCGGCGCCGGGTGGTGATCTTCACGGAGTCGCTGGTGACCCAGGCGTATCTGCGGGACCTGCTGGTGGAGCGGGGCGGCTATGCGGCGGAGGCGATCACCTTGTTTCGGGGAACCAACGATTCGGCGCGCGCTGCCGAGGCGCTGGCCAACTGGCAGCGGGAAATCGGCGACGCGCTGGCGCCCGGGCGGCGGCCCAGCCGGGCGGTGGCGATGCGGCTGGCGCTGGTACACGAATTCCGCACGAGGTCGCGGTTTTTCATTTCCACCGAGGCGGGCGCCAAGGGCCTCAACCTGCAGTTCTGCGATACCATCATCAACTACGACCTGCCGTGGAATCCGCAGCGCATCGAACAGCGCATTGGCCGCTGCCATCGCTACGGCCAGGAGCACGACGTGACGGTGATCAACTTTCTGGCGGCGGACAACGAAGCGCAGCGCCTGACCTTTGAGATTTTGAGCCGCAAGCTGGACCTGTTCGGGAAGGTGCTGGACGCGTCGGATGTGGTGTTGCACGAGCCCTCGACCGACGCGCCCGAGACCCTGGCGGGGGCCATGGGCGGCGATTTCGAGGGCCGTCTGCGGCGCATTTACGAGCGGGCGCGGACGGTGGACGATATCGAAGCCGAGTTGCGGCGGCTGCGCGAAGAGATGGACGATGAGCGCAAGCGCTTCGAACAGACCTGGGCGCGCACGGCGGGGCTGATCGACACGCGCTTCGACCAGCGCGTGAAGCAGGTGTTCCGGCGCCTGCAGGCCGAACTGCCGGAAGGCCTGGCGCGGTTGGACCGCGAGATGGAGCAGCTCATCTGCGGGTATCTGGAAGCCTGCGGCATTGCGTACCGGCGGGTGCCGGGCGAAGGGCACGTGCGCATGGATCTGCCGGCTTCGCCGCTACTGCCGGATGCCTGGCAAGGCGGCGGGACGGTGGCGATTGGCGACACTAAAAATCTGGATGGCGCGGACCCGCTGCACCTGGGGCATCCGCTGGTGAAAGCCGCCGTGGAGGAGGCCCGGGACGCCACCGGCAAGCGGTTTACGGTGGCCTGGACGCTGGACGCGACGGCCCCCGCGGCGCTCAAGGCGCACAAGGGCAGGCGCGGACGGCTGGTGCTGATGCGGATTCGCTACGATGGCTTTGAGCGCGTGGATCGGCTGGTGCCGGTGGCCGTGCTGGAGGAAGATCCGGCCCCGCTGGAGCCGCAAGCGGCGGAGTGGCTGCTGGAGCACCGGCCGCGCGACCGCCAGGCGATGCAGCCGCCGCTGGCGCTGGACGAAGCCGTGGACGATGCCATCGAGGAACTGGTGTTTGCCGACCAGGCCGGGGTGGCCAGCGACGAGCAGCCGCACTTTGAGCGCAGCCTGGAACAGATTGAACGCTACATCGACGACCAGGTGATGGTGTTGCGGCGGCGTTTGACGACCGCGACTGAGGCTCTGAATTCGGCTGAGGAGCAGCGCAATGCGGCCCTGGGATCGGATGCGCGCGGCCAAGCCGAGGAGCGGGTGCGCAAGGTGCAGGGAGAGATTGAAGGACTGGAAGCCCAGATTGAGCGGCTGGAAAACCGGAACGATAAGGAGTACCAGCAGTGGCGCGAGCAGGCCCACGAGCGGCGCTACCGTCCGCCGGAGACGACGCGGCTTCTGGACGTGGAGTTCATTCTGAAATGAAAGCGGAGGAGGAACGGGACGTGGCCCTGAAAATCCTGCACACGGCCGATTGGCACCTGGGCCGGGGCTTTCCCTCCTTTGGCGAGGCGGACGAGACCAAGCTCACGCGGGCGCGCCTGGAGGCGGTGGAACGCGTGCTGGGGCTGGCTGAGAGCTTCGCGGTGCAGGCGGTTTTGTGCGCCGGCGATTTGTTTGACGATCCGGCGCCGCCCGAGACGTGGTGGCGGGAGCTGCTGCGGCTGTTTGGGCGCCGCGCGTGGCGCGACCGGCCGGTATTTCTGCTGCCGGGAAATCACGACCCGCTGCAGCCGGAATCGGTGTGGTGGGAAACGCATCCGTTCCGGAGGGCGCTGCCGGGGTGGGTACACGTGGTGGATCGCGACAACTACGAGTTTGCGCTGGGGGAGGATGCGGTGCTGTACGCTTCGCCGTGCCGCAGCCAGGCGGGGGCGGACGATCTGGCGTCGCGGTTGCCGCGGCGCGAGGCCGGCGACGCGCGCATCCGCATCGGGATGGTACACGGGCAGACGTTCGACATGGCGCGGCACCAGACCAACTTTCCGATCTCGCTGAATGCGGCGAGCGAGCGCGGGCTGAATTACCTGGCGGTGGGCGATACGCACGCCTTCCTGGAACTGCCGCCGAAGAACTGCCCCACGGTGTATCCGGGCGCTCCGGAAGCGACCGCCTTTGGAGAAAAAGATACCGGCTTCGCCGTGGTGGTGTTCTTCCCGCGGCAGGGACGGCCGCCCCTCATTCAGAAGCAGCCGGTGGCGCGCTGGCGCTGGCGGGACGAGAGCTGCGCGAGCCTGGAGGAACTGGACGCGCTGCGCCGGGAGGAGCTGGCCGAGTGCGTCCTGAAACTGACTCTGTCGATGGAGGTGACAGTAGAGGAGCGCGACCGCGTGGAGGCCATCCTGGTGGAACTGGCGGGCACGGAGGCGGCGCACGGGAAGGCCGGCGTGCTGCAAGTGGACCGCAGCGGCCTGAAAACCAACACGCGCGACACCAGCGGATTCGAGGCGGATCTTCCCGAGGTGCTGCGATCCGTGGTTGCCCGCTTGCAAACCTTGGCCTGCGAGACGGAAGGCGCGGTAGCGCAACAGGCGCTGTATCATCTGTACCGCACGGTGCGGGAGGCTCGCCGGTGAAGCTGCTCTCGCTGAAGGTGGAGCACTTTCGCTCCATCCGCAAAGCCGAGATTGAATTCGGCGCGGGCCTGAACGTGCTGCACGGGCCCAACGACCTGGGAAAATCCAGCCTGGCGGCGGCCATTCGCGCGGTGCTGCTGTTGCAGGTGACCTCACGCGAGCACGAGGAATTCGTCAATTGGAACGGGAGCGGCGACCCGCATGTGGAGCTGGTCTTCGAAAGCGAACCGCAACGCATCTGGAAGGTCCGCAAGACGTATGGCGCGAGCCCGCAGGCTTACCTGGATGAATCGCGCGACGGGGTGGACTTCCAGTTGGAAACGCGCGGCCGCGAGGTGGATGGCCGGCTGAGCGAGATTCTACGCTGGGGGCTGGCGGCGCCCGGGGGCAAAGGGCGTCCCAAGGGGCTGCCGATGACGTTCCTTTCGACGGCGTTGCTGGCCGAGCAGGACGGCGTGGCCAGGATCTTCGAACAGGCGCTTTCCAAGGATTCGGACGAATCGGGGAAGAAGAGCCTCATCGAGGCGCTGCAGGCGGTGGCCGAGGAGCCGCTGTTCAAGAACGTGCTGGCCCGCGTGCAGGAGCGCGTGGATGCGGCCTTCAGCGCCACGGGGCGGAAGAAGCAGGGGCGCGGGTCGCCGTGGGTGCAGATCCGCGAGATTATCCGGCGGAAGGAGGAGGAGGAGCGCAAGTGCCAGGAGCAATCACAGAAGACCGCGGCCATTGAGCTGGAGCTGCGCGCGCTGTGCGAGCGGCAACTGGAGCGGCGGGCGGCCGTGGAGCAGGCGCAGCAACTTCTGGAGAAGGTGGAGGCGTACCACCGCGCGGGGAAGTTGCGGGAGGAAATCCTGGGGCGGGTGGCGGGGAGCCGGGCGCGGCTGGCGGAAATCAACGGGAGCTTGCAGGAGCTGGCGCGGGCGGAAGAGGCGCAGCGGGCGCTGGTCCGCGAGGTGGAAAAGCTGGCCAGGCGGGAGCAGGCGGCGGGCGTGGCGCTGACGGCGGCGGCAGCCAAGGCGCAGGCCGCCAAAGACGAAGTGGCGCGGCAGCAAAGCGAAGACCGGGTGCGCGAGCGGCTGCTGAAGCGCACGTCGCTGGAAAAGCGCGGGGCCGAGATTCAGGCGGAAGAGACGAGCGTGGCGGCCGCGGTGGACCGCATTCGCGCCGTAGAGAGGGCCGCGGCGAAGGTGGAGGCGCTGGAGCAGGAGAGCCTGGCTTTGACGAAGTCGGCCGAGGAGCTGGAACGGCGGCATGGCGCGGCATCTGAAGCCTTGCGCGGGGCTGGCGAACGCGAGCGGGAGTTGCAGGAGATCCGCCAGTGGCTGCGCTACCGCGCGGCCCGCGAGGCTTTGGAGAAGGCCGCGCAGGGACTGGCGCAGACCGACCAGTGGCGCAAAGAGGCCGAGATCAAGCGCGCCGCCGCCGCTGCGCTGGAAAAGGGCCTGGCCGGAAGGACGCTGCCTTCGGCGGCGCAGTTGGCCGAGCTGGCAGCAGCTCGACCATCAGTTGCAGGTGGCGCGGGCGCGGCTGGATGTCGGTTTGCACGTGCGCGTGCGGCCGAAGCGGGCACTGCGCGTGGCGTTGCGCCGCGATGGCGCCGAGGCAGTGGCGCACGAATTGAAAGATACGCCGCTGGAGGCCAGCGCCAGCCGTCAGATTCACCTGGACATTGAGAGGCTGGCGGAGATCACGATTTCCGGCGGCGCGCAGGACGCCCGCGACGAAGTGGCGCGGCTGCAGAAACGCTGGCTGGCGGAGGCCGAACCGGCGCTGGAGCGGGCCAACGCGGTGACTCTGGACCACCTGGCGCACCTGGCCGCCGGCGCCGCACAGCAGTTGCAGGAGATTGCGGAGGCATGCCGCGCCGCGGCTCAACTGGACCAGCGAGTGGCCGACCAGCCGGATTGGGCGGGCCTCCGCGCGGAGCGCCAACGCGAGCTGACGGCGGCGGAGGATGTGCTGGGAACGGCAGACCGCCGGGCGCTGGAACGCTCCGCGGGCAAGCTCGGCATGCAGGGAGCGGCGGATGCCGAAGCCCGCCTGGAGGCACTGCGCGCGGAACGCGGCAAACTGGCCGAAGCCGAGCGCAAGCTGGAGGGCGAAAGGGCCACCGCCACGGCGCGTAGCGCGGAGAAGCGCAACACGCTGGCGGCGGCAAGCGAAGAGATGCTCAAAGCGCAGTCCGGACTGGAGGGCGAGTGGAAGGCGCGACTGCAGCAGACCCTCGCGCGGCAGACGGCGCTGCAAAGCGAACGGGCGGCCAACCAGAAGGAGCTGGCGGCGCTGGCCACGGAAACGGACCAGAGCTTGACCGCGGCTAAGAAGGCCTTCGAAATGGCGGAGCGCCTCCGCGCGGCTGCTGAAGCGGAGCACCGCAAGCTGGTGGAGGAGCTGCGCGCGGCCGAGAAGCGCCAGGCCACCGCCGAGGGCGAGATCAAGATGCGGCGCGAGGCGGCGGCCCGGCTGGATGAAGCCGGCGCGCGCGCGGCGGTGGAGCGGACGGAGGGCGAATTGCAACAGGCGCCCGAGCCGCCCACCGCGATCACCGACACCATGCTGGGCGAGGCGCGCGACGGCGTGCAGGCCGCGCGGGACGCGCTGCGCGGCATCGAGGATGAGATCCAGGGCAAGCGCGGGGCGCTGGAGCACGTGGGCGGCGAAGTGGCCCGCCAGCGTTTGGACGCGGCCCAGGAGGCGGTGCGGATTGCGCGCGAAAGCGAGCGGCAGCAGGAGATGGACTACGCCGCCTGGAACCTGCTGCGCGATACGCTGCTGGAAGCCGAGCGCGAGGAGGGCGTGCACCTGGGCCGGGCCTGGCGGACCCGATTGCGCGGCGCTTCGGCGAACTCACCGAGCGGCGCTACGGCACGCTGGCGCTGGGCCCGGACCTGGAAACGCACGCCATTGCCGCGGCCGGCGATGCGCGCCCGGTGGCCGCATTATCGGTGGGCACGCGCGATCAGCTCTCCACCATTTTCCGGCTGTCGCTGGCGGAGCAGCTACGCAGCGCCGTGCTGCTGGACGACCAGCTTACGCAAAGCGACGCGCAGAGAATGGCGTGGCTGCGGGAGCTGATCCGCAGCCTGGCGGGCAGCATCCAGATTGTGGTGTTCACTTGCCGGCCAGCGGACTACCTGCTGCCCTCGGAAATGAAGGCCGGCAAGAAGGCGGAAGGGGTCCGCTCCATCAACCTGGCCCAGATTATCGAGAGGTGAGGGGGCGCCGGGCGCGCCACGGGCGGCTTACACGAATACGCCGTTGGGCTCCTTGGGAAGATCCGCAAGCGACTGGAGCTGCTTAGTGATTCCATCGGACAGGGTTTTCAAATCGGCGGTCACGGTTTTGAGCTGCGCGGCGGCGGTCTTCACGTCGCCCATGGCGCTGCGACCGGCATCCTTATTAAGCTGCTCGGCGGTTTTTTGCGCTTTGATAACGTCCTGCTTCATCTCTTCCAGGCTCTTTTTGAGCTTGGCAATATCCTGGGTGCAAGGCTTCAGCCGGGCGTAGATCTTGGGATAATTGCCCTGCCATTTCTTCATGTCGTCGACCGCCGTCTTGCTGCCTTTTTTGAGCTGCTCTTTCAGCTCGGTGATGGCTTTCTGGGCTTCGTAGATCATGGAGATGACGGTGCGGTAAGTGGTGTCTTTGGCTTTCACGTCCGATGGCAGTTTGGCGTAATCGGTCTTGAAGCCTTTAGTGTCGTTGGCGATTTTGGTGAGGTTCTGTTCAAATGTGCTTGGCATGTGATTGCTTCCATCTCCAAAGGCGTCAATCACGGGCGGATTCCCTCACGAGAAAGGCAAATTTAACCGGGATTTTAGGACTTTAAGGGCGGCGATTTTCGGGGCGGCGGCTGGGGACGAACGCCGCCCGCGGTGTTGAGGGATTCGGCTCCGCGACCCGCGTTTTGGTTGGGGCTTCCAGAACCGGACGGGCTGGGATCATTTTTGGATGTAGCCGTCTTTTACGCGATTATCGGGACTAAGGCACCTCCGGGCCTCCTCAAGAACAGTTTTTCGGCGTTAAAATGGCCGTATGCACTGGCTAGTAAAGTCCTCGTTGTTAGCAGCCGTCGCGATGTTCAGTTTGATTTCATCTGCAGCCCAACAAATACGGCGCGAACAGGCTGCGCCCGCATACCAGATACAGTCCGGCGATGTGCTTCTCGTTTCAGTGTGGAGTGATCCGCAGCTATCCGGACAGATTTTCGTCAATCGGGATGGCAGGATAATTCTTCCCGTATTGGGAGAAATTGCCGCACGGGGACTGACAACGGACGGACTGGTTTCCGCAATAAGAGATCGCCTATTGGAAAACGTCAACAATCCTCAGGTGGTCGTGACGGTGTTGAGTATGGGAAATACGCGCAAGCCGAGACAGCACCGAGTGCCGCTGGCACATCCGATTCTAAACGACAGCCCACCCGATCCCAATGCGCCCCGGCCCGTGATCTCTGGAAGAGCGTAGGAGGACCTGGATCCGATCGCACACTGTTTATCCCGGTAGTTTCCGATATGCCTGTTTTCCTGGAATTGTCGGAATCAACGGCACCGTTCGATTCTAAGGGGACGATGTTTCTGGCGGCGGTGCGGGAACAACTGGGGCTGAAGCTGGTGAAGGACAAAGGGGCGATACGGACGCTGGTGATCGATCACGTCGGGCGACCCTCCAGATCGTCGAGTGCAGTATTCTAATCTCACTGGAAACGACGTCGCCGTCGCGGTGAACATCAACTATTTGTCAGCCTTCGAGAACATCCTGCAAGTACTGCCGGACACTAAAGACGTGATCGTGGTTGTGGGGACTTCTCCGATTGAGAAATTTTGGAAGGAAGCGATAGGCAAGCAGGTTGAGCCTCTTACAAACCGAATTAGGCTTTCATGGACAGATGAATTGTCATTTGAAGAGCTGTTGAAGCAAGCCTCCGCGCTCCCGCCGCACACTGCTATTTTCTGGGAGTTGATGATTGTCGATGCGGCGGGCGTCGTACACGAAGGCGACCTCCCATTGGAACGACTTCATGCCGTCGCCAACGCCCCGATTTTTTCTTATAAATCCTTCTTCGGTAGCGCGATCGTGGGTGGACCGCTTCTCATAGTGGCCGATACCAGCCGACTGACGGCTACCGTTGCCGTTCGCATCCTGAACGGTGAGAAGGCAGGCGACATCAAGGTATCACCCGTCGAATTCTCAACGCCGAGATTCGACTGGAGGCAAATGCAGCGCTGGGGTATCAGCGAGAAAAACCTTCCGCCGGGAAGCGAAATTCTGTTTCGTGATCCGACGGTATGGCAGCAGTATCGTGCTTACATCTTGGCAGTCTCCGCTGCAATTCTGATCCAGGCCGCTCTGATCTTTTGGCTGCTTTATGAACATAGGCGTCGCCATCTTGCGGAAGTTCAGGCGCGTAATTCTCTGGCAGAACTAGCCCAGCTAAATCGCGTGGCGACGGCTGGCGAGCTTTCCGCTGCGATTGCCCATGAGGTCAGGCAACCTATCACGGGCATGGTAACAATGGTCAATGCGGCCTTACGTTGGCTTTCAATAGAGAGCCCCGATATTGGCAGGGCACGGGACGCATTGAATAAGGCTGTGGCGGCGGGTCACCATGCAAGCGACCTCGTGACGAGTGTCCGTGCGATGTTCACGAAGGATACGCAGGAAAAGATCCGGACCGATGTCAATCGCCTGATCAGGACGGTTTTAGGGCTGGTATATATAGACCTGCGCAAGAACAGCATTGAAACACAGGTGAACCTCAGCGAACAACTTCCGCCACTTGTTGGAAATGAAATCCAGTTGCAGCAGGTGATTTTGAATTTGATGATGAATGCCATTGAGTCGATGGTTTCAGCAGCAGAACCTCGCGCGCTGTCCATTAAATCCGAATCTACCGAAACTAACACTGTGCTTGTCGCGATCGCGGATACCGGAGGCGGAATTGGTATAGCCAACCTCAATCGTATTTTTGAGCCAATGTTCACGACCAAAACACGCGGCATGGGAATGGGTCTATCGATCTGTAAATCGATCATCGAGAGCCACGATGGTCGGATCTGGGTGTCGGCAGGTGCGCCCAGAGGCTCGATTTTTCATTTCGAATTGCCGATGCTCCGAGGTGGCAAAGGTAGATCCGATGGAAGCGACGCCACGCTAGCGACGCTCAACGGCAGCCCCGCGTCCGCCCCGTCGCTCGCCGACGAGGTGATCGAATAACGGTGTTGTTTGCTGCGCTGCAAAAACGTCGCTATTGGCCAAAGCGGACGCCAGGACCGTCCGCCTTCGTGTCCGTTATCCCATAACGGACATTCGTCACAGTCAATTACTGCATTGCGAAAAATTCATCCATTCTGGCGATGGCTATCCACTTGCTCGTCGGTCGTCGATTTCATTCGCCACCTCCTCACTAATGTCTGCCAATTCGAGAAACTGGACGAAAGCGTCCTGCGGTTTCGGCAAGTTGCCGATATTTAGCCGCCTGCTCTCGGAGATAATCCGAGGAGTGCATGAGTAGCCTGCTCAGGAACCAAGACGGAGTAGGTCGAATGTAGGAAGGTTATATTGACGTCAACTCGGACTACTGTTCTTATTCACATCATGGCGTAGGTCAATAAGGCGCCGATTGTTACGCTAAGGGGAGGTGTTTAATGCATACGGGATTGCACGGAAGTAGAGTTACCTCAAAAAAATTGCAGAACTCCAAGCCCAAGAAAGCGAATGGCAAGAAGCGTACTGCGAGACGCTCAGCGCTTTTCAAATCCGCTAGTTGGTATGCGAACGCTGCGCTATCGATTGGAGCTAGCGCAAAAGGCGAAACTAGCGCTTATTGATAGGCTATCGGCTCCAAGCGGACATGCACCGAGCCATTACTCGATCACCTCGTCGGCGATGGCGAGCACGCCGGCGGCACCTCGATGCCGAGCGCTCGCGCCGTTTGCAGGTTGATGACGAACTCGAACTTGGTCGACTGCAGGACCGGCAGGTCGGCGGGCTTGGCGCCCTTGAGGATGTTGCCGGTATAGACGCCGACTTGACGAAACATGTCCGCGAGGTCGGTTCCGTAGCTCATCAGCCCGCCGGCTGCGACAAAATCACGGTCCGAATAAGCCGCCGGAATCCTGTTCGCGCGCCGTCAAGGTGGCAAATTGCACCGGCGCGGCTGGTGAAGAATGCGTCGGCAGCGACGAAGAGGGCATCGGGGCGCTCGCGCGCAAGGGTGGCAAAGGCCGCATCGATCTCGCCGATCGTCGTGGCGTTGAGGATCTGGATTTGCAGCCCGATGGCGGGGGCGGCTTCCTGCACCTCCCGCAATGTGGTCTCGGCGGTCGCAGCATTGGCCGGATTGACGAGCACGGCAACACGAACGGCCTTGGGCACCAGGTCATGCAGGAGCCCCAGCCGCTTGGCCGCCACCTCCTGGGTGAAAAAATTGATGCCGGTCGCGTTGCCGCCCGGCCGGGCGAGGCTGGCGACAAGACCAAGCTGGACCGGGTCTTCGGCGACGCCGAAGACGATCGGGATCGTCGCGGTTGCAGCTTTGGCCGCGAGCGCAGCCGGCGTGCTGGCGGGCGTGGCGATCACGGCCACACGACGGCGGACCAGATCGGCCATCAGCGCCGGCAGGCGATCGTATTGGCCCTCCAGCCAGTGGTACTCGACCGTCACGTTCTGGCCTTCGACGTAGCCGGTTTCGCTGAGGCCTTTGCGGAACGCGGCCACATGGCGCGCGGAGCTATCGGCCGACCCGCCGTTGATAAACCCGACCACCGGCAGCGCCGGCTGCTGCGCCCGCGCCGCGAGCGGCCAAGCGACCGCCGCGCCGCCGAGCGCGGCAATGAATTTCCGCCGTCCGATGTTGATCGCCATCGGACCCTCCAGTGGGTCACGCGCACTGGATCGTTGCGAACGATAGCATGCCTCAATACCGTGGTCTGCGACTTACTTCGCGGTACTCCGACGGCGAAAAGCCTCGTTGTTTTTGTTGCAGTGCATGAGTCCGCTAATGGCCCTTAGCGACCGATATCGCGCTGCAATCGAATGTCCGTTCCTGGGGGTATAGCGGGCATCACTGGAGCGCCCCCGCGGAAGGCCCGATAGACATCACGGCAGGTTACGGGCGTCAGGTTCGCATGATTGCGCGCAGCGTGCTGCGAAACTTTCTATCGTGCTTGATGGACCACTCGCAACTCATGGCTTCGCTGCGGGTTTTGCAACATGCGGAATAAAGCAAATCCATTTCCGCCCTCGAGTCGACTTGGCACCGAGTCCCGCATTGTGTTGCTGGAGGCGGCTTTTCAGGTCAGTCCTCCAGCCGACATAGGTTCGACAATCATTCTTGCGTCGGCTTCCCAGTATGTAAACGAAAACAGTATCTGGTGCTTTGGGAGCCGTTTAGCCATGGATAAACTCCATTTCGTATCTCAGCGAGAATTGGTCGCTGGGCGGGGACGCAGCCACTCGCCCAGCTTCGACCAACGCCGCCGGCCCGAGACGTTGCGCACCGCGATAGCGACAGCTTTCTTCTGGCCAACCAGCACGACAAGCCGCTTGCCGCGGGTGACGCCGGTGTAGAGCAGATTACGCTGCAGCATGGCGTAGTGCTGCGCCATGAGCGGGATCACCACTGCGGGGTATTCCGACCCTTGGCTCTTGTGAATGGTTGCCGCGTAAGCCGGTACCAGGGTGTCGAGTTCGCCGAAACCGTAGGCGACCGAACGTCCGTCGAAGCTGGCGATGAGCTCGCCTTCCTCAGGATCAAGGTCCGTCACAAATCCAATGTCACCGTTGTAAACCTCCTTGACGTAGTCGTTTTCGATCTGCATGACCTTGTCGCCCGGTGCAAAGATCCAGCCAAATCTCTCGACCTTGCGCTCGCCCGCCGGATTCAATGCTGCCTGGAGTTCGATATTGAGGGAACGTGCTCCGACACCGCCGCGGTTCATCGGGCAGAGCACCTGGACATCGCGGATGGGATTGAGACCAAAGCGGCGCGGGATGCGGGTTTTGACAAGCTCGATGATGCGAATAACCGCGATCGCGGGATTCTCCGCTTCGACAAAATAGAAGTCGCTTTCGGTTTCGGGTTTACGAAGATCGGGCATGAGACCTTGGTTGATGCGGTGTGCGCTCAAGATGATCTGGCTTTGGGCCGCCTGGCGAAAAACTTCGGTCAAACGAACAACAGGGATGGCTCCGCTCGCAATGATGTCGGCCAGCACCTGGCCGGGACCGACCGATGGCAATTGATCGACATCACCGACCACGAGCAGAGCTGAGTTGTCCGGCACCGCCTTAAGCAGCGCTTGCATCAGCAGCACGTCCACCATCGAGATCTCGTCGACGATGAGCAGGTCGCAATCGAGCGGATGGTCAGTATTGCGCCGGAAACCACCGCCCCTGGGATCGACCTCGAGCAGGCGATGGATGGTCTTGGCCTCGAAGCCAGTGGCCTCGTTCATACGCTTGGCCGCGCGGCCGGTCGGAGCGCAAAGCAAGAGCTTCACGCTTTTAGCGGCGAGGATCTGCAGGATAGTGTTGACGATGGTGGTCTTGCCCACCCCCGGCCCGCCAGTGATCACCAGCACCTTGGACGCGAGCGCCAGTCGGACGGCTGCCTTTTGGCTATCGGCAAGTATCAGGCCCGTGCGCTGCTCGACCCAAGGAATCGCCTTGTCCGCATTGATCGAAGGCCAGGGAATTTTGCTCTTGGTCAGAGTCAAAAGTCGGTCGGCAATGGCCCGCTCGGCGTGATGGAGACCGGCAAGAAAGACACCATCGGTCTCGCCAAAACGGTCAGCCACCACCGTGCCGTCGACCAGTTCGAGATTGAGTGCGGTACCGATCAGGTCCTGGGGCACTTCGAGCAGCTTTTCGGCCAGCGGCACCAATTCGGCGTTGGGCAAGCCGCAATGGCCCTCATCCATCGCCTCGCTCAACGCGTACGAGATGCCGGCGCGCACCCGGATCATGGCCGTTTTTTCCACGCCGAGCTTCATGGCGATCTCATCGGCGGTCTTGAAGCCGATGCCGCGTATGTCCCGCGCCAGACGATAGGGATTCTCCGACATGACCTGTACGGCGTCGGCACCGTAGGTCTTGTAAATGCGCACCGCCCGCGCCGTGCCGACGCCGTGGCTGTGCAGGAACACCATGATCTCGCGGACCGCCTTCTGCTCGGCCCAGGCCGCGACGATCCGACCGGCGCGCACCGGGCCAATACCGTCGACTTCCCGTAGGCGATCGGCCTGGGTCTCTATGACGTCAAACACCTTCTCGCCGAACGCGCGCAGGAGCTTCTTGGCGTAGGCCGGGCCGATGCCGCGGATCATGCCCGACGCAAGGTATTTCTCGATGCCTTCGACCGACGTGGGCTCCGAGATCTTGAGGAAGCGGGCCCTGAACTGCTGGCCATGGGTGCGGTCATTTACCCAGTCACCTGACGCGGTGATCCACTCGCCGGCCGATATTATGGCGGCATGCCCCACGACGGTGACCAGGTCGTGGTGGCTCCGCGCCTTGACCCGAATGACACAGAAACCGTTCTCGGCGTTCTGATAGGTGACGCGCTCGACCAGCCCCGCCAGCACATTTCGATCGGATGGGCTGGGCTGCGTCTTCATGGTCCACGGCGCCTAGCACTCAATTATTCGACACGTTAGCCGATGCGGCGTGACGTGTAAGCCTCCATCCTTCGCATCGATGACAATCTGCTCGTAGAATGCTTCTTTTACGAGCAGATGTAATGAACGGCAGAGAAATGGCGGCAAATCGGCCGTCTGACTGGTGAAGCCAGCGACCAAAAACGAGCAGTCGCTCCGAGGCGCTCGGCAGCCTGACGGCTCCGGCATTCCGTGCAAGCTCGCTATTTGCGAAGCAGCGAACGTATCATCGCTAGTGGGTCAAACCCGATGGCGGCGGCAACGTCCAGAAACTCCAGTACGTCAAGGCGCCGGTCCCCACCCTCGTATTTTGCCACGTAAGACGGCGGCTTGCCCAGTCGCTCGGCCACCACCGTTTGCGTGAGCCCAGCTGCTTTTCGACGGGCCACAAGCAGTTCGCGCAGCTTTCGGTGGCGTTCGGTGTGAATAGTCTTGGACAATCTGGAAGCTCACTATTCGTAGCTCCCAATCAAAATTGCTCTGGTGGATTCTCCCAAAATAGGAGAATGTGACCTCGTTCGTAGGGGCTTCGCTATATCGCTTCGAGCAAAGCAAGACCTAATCGGCGAGGCTCAGCTGCTTCAGCGGTTGTTCGATCAAACCGCGACAAATCGTGGGGTCAATTCTATGGAGCGCCTTATGTTGGCAGCGCTTACTGCGCTTGAGCGTCCGATTCGAATGGTGAACTGCGATGCAGTGTGCAACGATTATCTCGGATCTCCGCCACCCCAAGCGCATTGACGCCCCCACGGCTCGCCATTAACCCGTCCGGCAAGGGGCCGCAAATGAACGACAAGGAAAAGGCCGCGCTCGGATCGATCGCCGCCTCGGCGGGGCTGACCGCGGCGAAGGCCATCGTCGGCCTGCTGACCGGCTCGCTCGCGATCCTGTCGGAAGCCGGCCATTCGCTTGCTCGACCTCTCGGCGACGGTGCTGACCTATTTTGCCGTGCGCATTTCCGGCAAGCCGGCCGACGCCGAGCATCAATACGGCCACGGCAAGGTCGAAAGCGTCACGCGCGCTCGCCGAAACCGCGTTGCTGTTCGTGCTGCCGGCGTGGTGATCTGGGAGGCGGTGCAGCGGCTCATCGGCGCGCAGACGCACGCCGTCGAGGCGACCGCCGCGGCCTTCGCCATCATCGCCGTCTCGATCGTGGTCGATTTTTTTCGCGCGCGCACGCTGCGGCGCGTCGCCAGGGAGACATCGAGCGAGGCGCTCGAAGCCGATGCGCTGCATTTCGGCTCCGACATGTGGTCGTCGGTCGCGGTGCTGATCGGTCTTTGCGGCGTCGCGCTCGGCTATTCCTGGGCCGATGCCGCGGCGGCGATCGTCGTCGCGGTCTTCATCTGCATCGCCGGCTGGCGGCTCGGGCGGCGCACCATCGACACGCTGACCGACACGGCGCCGGCCGGCGTGAGCGAGCGCGTGGCGGCGATCGCGCGGCAGGTGCCCGGCGTCGTCAGCGTCGAGCGCGTGCGCGCGCGCCCGGCCGGCGCGGTGCTGTTCGTCGATCTCGGCCGTCGGCGTCAGCCGCACGCTGCCGCTCGATCGCGTCTCCGCCATCAAGGAGCGGCTGACGCGCGACATCCGCGCCGAAATGCCCAACGCCGAAGTCACGATCACGACCGAGCCGCGCGCGCTCGACGACGAGACGGTGCGCGAGCGCGTGATGATGATCGCGCGCAACCGCGGCCTCGCCATTCATCATGTCGCCGTGCAGGCGATCTCGGGCCGGCTTGTCGGTGTCGGCCGATCTCGAAGTCGAAGGCACGCATGCCGCTCGACCGCCGCCCACGAGATCGCGAGCCGGCTCGAAGAGGCCGTGCGCGAGGAGCTCGGGCCGGACGTCGAGGTCGAGACCCATATCGAGCCGCTGCCGGCCGACGTTCTGGCCGGCCGCGACGCCTCGGCCGCGCGCATCGCCGAGGTGCAGCGAAGCGCTTGCGGCGCTCGCCGCCGAAATCGCCGATCTCGGCGAGGTGCACGACGTGCGCGTGCGCGAGACCGCCGACGGCGAGATCGTCAATTTCCATTGCCAGCGTCGATCCGGCGCTCTCGGTCAGCGCCGTGCACGACCTGGTGGACGCGCTCGAGCGCGGGCTGCGCCGGCGCTTCCCGACCATCCAGCGCGTCATCGGCCACGCCGAGCCGCGGCGGTCGTAGCATCCATCCAGAGCGGCGATGCGCTTTCAATCGCCGCACAAAACTTCTACATCAGGCCATCATGCGCACCGAAGAACCCCGCCCCGTCCGCCTCGCAGGATTACCGCCCGCCCGACTGGCTGATCGAGACCGTCGAGCTCGACGTGTCGCTCGATCCGACCGCGACGACGGTCCGCGCCAAGCTCAAGCTCAAGCCCAACAGCGGCCGGCGCGCCGGCGCCGCTCGTGCTCGACGGCGAGGAGCTGAAGCTCGTCTCGCTCGCGCTCGACGGCAAGCCGCTGCCGGCGGAGAGCTTCGTCGCCACGCCCGACCGGCTCACCATCGCGCAGCCGCCGAACCGGCCGTTCGAGCTCGAGATCGAGACCGTCATCGATCCGACCGGCCAACACCCAGCTCATGGGCCTTTACCGCGCCGGCGCGACCTATTGCACGCAGTGCGAGGCCGAGGGTTTCCGCCGCATCACCTATTTCCTCGACCGGCCGGACGTGATGGCGGTCTACACCACGCGCATCGAGGCCGACCGGACCGAGGCGCCGGTGCTGCTCGCCAACGGCAATCTCATCGCGCAGGGCGACGTGCCGGGCACCTCCCGGCATTTCGCGGTCTGGCACGATCCGTTCCCGAAGCCGTGCTATCTGTTCGCGCTGGTCGGCGGCAAGCTCGCGCGCGTCGCGGACAGCTTCACCACCATGTCCGGCCGCAAGGTCGCGCTGCACATCTATGTCGAGCCGGGCAAGGAGGAGCGCTGCCCCTACGCCATGGACAGCCTCAAGCGCGCCATGCGCTGGGACGAAGAGGCGTTCGGCCGCGAATACGATCTCGATATTTTCATGATCGTCGCCGTCTCCGCCTTCAACATGGGCGCGATGGAGAACAAGGGCCTCAACGTCTTCAACGACAAATACGTCCTGGCCTCGCCGGCGACCGCGACCGACGCCGACTACGCCCGGATCGAGGCGGTGATCGCGCACGAATATTTCCACAATTGGACCGGCGACCGCATCACCTGCCGCGACTGGTTTCAGCTCTGCCTGAAGGAAGGGCTGACGGTGTTCCGCGACCAGGAATTCACCGCCGATCAGCGCTCGCGCGCGGTCGAGCGCATCGGCGACGTGCGCGCGCTGCGCTCGCACCAGTTCGTCGAGGATGCGGGGCCGCTCGCCCATCCGGTGCGGCCCGAGCTCTATCACGAGATCAACAACTTCTACACCTCGACCGTCTACGACAAGGGCGCCGAGGTGGTGCGCATGATCAAGACGCTGCTCGGCCCGGAGCTGTTCCGCAAGGGCATGGACCTCTATTTCACGCGCCACGACGGCCAGGCCGCGACCGTCGAGCAATTCGTGCAATGCTTCGCCGATGTCGAGCGGCCGCGATCATGACGCAGTTCATGCGCTGGTACTCGCAGGCCGGCACGCCGGAAGTCAAGGTCGCGCCGCACTACGACGCGCGCGCGAAAACCTATCGGCTCGACATCGCGCAGACGATCGCCGCCGACGCCCGGCCAGCCGAACAAGGAGCCGATGGTCGATCCCGCTGGCGGTCGGGCTCGTCGGCAAGAACGGCGGCGATCTGCCGCTCGATGCTCGATGGCCGGCCGCTCGAGCGCGGCGTGCTCGAGCTGACGCGGCCGAGCCAGAGTTTCGTCTTCACCGGCGTCGCCGAGCGGCCGATCCCGTCGCTCAATCGCGGCTTTTCCGCGCCGATCAAGCTCACGCTGCCGATCGAGCCGGACGAGCTGCGCTTCCTCGCCGCGCACGATCGCGATCCGTTCAACCGCTGGCAGGCGGTGCAGACGCTGGCGATGGCGCTGCTCACGGCCAATGTCGCGGCGCTGCGCGCCGGCGCGCCGGCGCGCGACGACGACGGTCTGATGGCCGCGCTCGGCGCGATCCTCGACGACGCAAAGCTCGAACCCGCCTTCATCGCGCTGGCGCTGGCGCCGCCGAGCGAAGCCGATATCGCGCGCGAGATCGGCCGCGACGTCGATCCCGACGCGGTGTTTGCCGCGCGCCGCAGGCTGCGCGCGGCGATCGGCGCAGCGGCACGGCGCGGCGCTGGCCGACACCTACGAGCGGATGATCGCGCCGCGGCCCGTACCGGCCGGATGCGCGCGAGCGCCGGACGGCGCGCGCTCAAGAACGTCTGCCTCGATCTGTTGGCGATGACCGAAACGAGCGACGCGATCGCGCGCGCCCGCGCGCAATACGACAACGCCGACAACATGACCGACCGCATGGCGGCGCTGGAGACGCTGTCGCTGCACGACCGGCCGGAGCGCGCCGCGGCGCTCGAGGATTTCTACCGGCGCTATGCCGACGATCCGCTGATCATCGACAAATGGCTGGCGCTGCAGGCGGCGATCCCCGAGCCGGCGACGCTCGATCGCGTGCGCGCGCTGACCGCGCATCCGGCGTTCTCGATGGCCAATCCCAACCGCGTGCGCGCGCTGATCGGCGCGTTCGCGCAGGCCAACCACACCCAGTTCAACCGCGCCGACGGCGCCGGCTATGATTTCGTCGCCGACATCGTGCTCGCGCTCGATCCGAAGAACCCGCAAGTCGCGGCGCGCCTGATGGGCGCGTTCCGCTCCTGGCGCGCGCTCGAAGCCGGGCGGCGCGCGCGCGCCGAAGCGACGCTGCGCCGCGTCGCGGCGGCGCCGGCGCTGTCGCGCGACGTCCACGACATCGTCGCGCGCACGCTGGCCGAAAGCTGAGCGGCCGTCCACGTCATCGAAGTGACTTCTTGAGCCGCGACTGCTCACGTCGCCGTGCATGCGACGGATGACTCCCGCACGCAAAAAAGTCTTGGGACAATTCTTAAAAAATTATTGACTTCTGACTCTCGACAAATCAGCGCGCATCGATTTTATTGAGCGTGATTTGGGGAGATGCGGCACATCCTTCCGAGCGCGGGTACGGGGACGTCCGAACGGAGGCAGGCGATGGCGCGCGCCGACACGGCGAGTGCGTCTCTACGTTCCGATTCGATCAAGGGGCTGGCGCAATCGATCGCCAATCCCGCCTATCGGCGGCTGTTGACCGCCGAGCCGCTGCTGCGCCGCGCCGTTCCGGTTCTCATCATCGCCTTCATGCTGACGATCTGCATCGGCGCCGCCGTGCAGGTGCTCGAACATCGCCGGCAAGTCGTTGTCGAGGCGACGCGGACGATCGAGGCGCTCGCCGATCATCTTGCCGTCGAGCTCGATCGCCCGGCGCAGCGACGGCAAACCGCATCTCGCGCGCACGTCCGCGGCGCTGCGAGCAGCGCTGCCGGCCTGGGCCGCCGGGCGCGCGGCCGGCGCATCCTCATCGCCGACGGCGACGGCACGATCATCGCCGGCATGCCCGAGCGAGCCGCCGATCCAGGGCCGCAACATCCTCGACGTGCTCGGACCGTCGCAGCCGCTGACCACGTTCGGCGCCGCCGCCGGCACGCATGGAGATCACGCTGCCGGACGGCGAAGCCGCCTTCGCCACGGTGCGGGCGCTGAAAAATCCGCTCGGCATGCTCGCCGTCGTCCAAGCCGCGACGACGCGCTCGCGAACTGGCGATCGACCACCGCGCTGACCGTCACGCTGTCGGCCACCACCGGCTTCGTGGTGCTCATCCTCGGCTTCGCCTTCCATTGGCAGGCGACGCGCGCGCGCGAGGCCGACCTCATCCACGACACCGTGCGCAGCCGCATCGACACCGCGCTCAATCGCGGCCGCTGCGGGCTGTGGGACTGGGACCTCGCGCGCGGCCGCGTGTTCTGGTCGCATTCGATGTTCGACATTCTCGGCCTGCCGCAGAAGGACGATCTGCTGACCTTCGGCGAGGTCAACGCGCTGGTGCATGCCGACGACATCAATCTCTACGAGCTGGCGACGCAGCTCGCCGACGCCAAGGTGCAGTCGTTCGATCACGCCTTTCGCATGCGCCACGCCGACGGCCGCTGGCTGTGGCTGCGGGCGCGCTGCGAACTGGCGCGCCAGGACGGCGAAGCCGGCCTGCACCTGATCGGCATCGCCGTCGACATCACCGAGCAGAAGAGCCTGGTCGAGAAGACCGATGGCGGCCGATTTGCGGCTGCGCGACGCCATCGAGACCATCCCGGAAGCGTTCGTGCTGTGGGACGCCGACAACCGCCTGGTGCTGTGCAATTCGAATTTCCAGCAGCTGCATCATCTGCCCGACGAGGCGGTGGCCGCCGGCACGCCGTACGAAACGGTCGTCGCCGCCGGGCGCAAGCCGATCATCCGCACCACCGTCGCCAACGACGACGGCCAGCCGCCGCGGCGCGCGCACCTTCGAAGCGCAACTCGACGACGGGCGCTGGATGCACATCAGCGAACGGCGCACCAAGGACGGCGGCTACGTCTCGGTCGGCACCGACATCACCAAGATCAAGCTGCACGAGCAGAAGCTGGTCGAGGGCGAGAAGCGCCAGATCGCCACCATCGACGATCTGCGCAAATCGCAGCAGGCGCTGGAACTGCAGACCGACCAGCTTGCCGATCTCGCCGAGAAATACGCCGAGGAAAAGACCCGCGCCGAGGAGGCCAATCAGGCGAAATCGAAATTCCTGGCCAATATGAGCCACGAGCTGCGCACGCCGCTCAACGCCATCATCGGCTTTTCCGAAATCATGGAAGCGGCGATGTTCGGGCCGCTCGGCGCCGAGAAATACAGCGAATATTCCCGCGATATCCGCGAAAGCGGCCAATATCTGCTCGACGTCATCAACGACATTCTCGACATGTCGAAGATCGAGGCCGGCGGCATCCGGCTCGCGCCCGAGGACGTGGAGCTCGATCCGGTTCTCGCCGACTGCCTGCGCGTGGTGTCGGCGCGCGCCAGCGAAAAGCACCTCGCGCTCAGTACGCACATCGACGCCGGCATCCATCTCAAGGCCGACCGCCGCGCGCTCAAGCAGATCGCGCTCAATCTCTTGTCGAATGCCGTGAAATTCACGCCCGACGGCGGCGCGGTGACGGTGCGCGGGCGCGTGCGCGGCGGCATGGTCACCATCGCCATCGACGACAACGGCATCGGCATTCCCAAGGATGCGCTGCGCAAGCTCGGCCGGCCGTTCGAGCAGGTCGAAAGCCAATTGACCAAGCGGCACCAGGGCTCGGGCCTCGGCCTCGCCATCGCCAAATCGCTCGCCGAACTGCACGGCGGCGCCATGCGCATCCGCTCGACGCTCGGCAAAGGCACGATGGTCGTGGTCCGCCTGCCGCTTGAGGCAAGAACGCCGGCAGCGCGGCCGAGACGGACCGGAGGCCGCTGCGCTGAAGCCGCGCGTCGACTACGGCGCCTTGCCCAAAATCCGCACGAAGCATTCGCGCACCTGGCGCTGCGTTTCCTCGACATGGGCCTGCAGCGCCGGGAAATCCGGCAGGTCGGCGGCGCGCGCCAGCAGAGCCGAGCACGCCGGCGCTCGCCGATTTCGGATCGAAGGCGCCCGGCAGGCAGAGCCGCAGAATCTGCGCGAGGTCGTGAAACAGCCGCACCGCCGGCCGCAGCACCGCGGCGTCCTCCGGCGCGAGCACGCCAAGCCGCGCGGCCTTCTCCAGCACCCGCGCCGTCGAGGTGTCGAGAATTTCCGGCGTCGCCGCGGCGTGCACGAGCTGCAGATATTGCGCGATGAACTCGATGTCGACCAGAGCCGCCGGCGGCGTATTTGAGGTCCCAGGGATCGGCGTCGCCCTTTTCCTTGGCGATGGCGCGCGCGCATCTCGACGACGTCGGCGGCGATCGCGCGCGCGATCGCGCTTGCGGCAAAGCACGTCGCGGATCACCGCCTCGATCCGCGCGGCGAAGTCCGGCGGCGCCGAGACGACGCGCGCGCGGGTGAGCGCCATGTGCTCCCAGGTCCATGCCTCGCGCTCCTGGTAGCTGGCGAAGCCGTCGATTTGCGTCGCCAGCGGGCCGGAGCGGCCCGACGGCCGCAACCGCATGTCGACCTGATAGAGCACGCCGTAATTGGTCTGCACCGTGAGCGCGCTGATCAGGCGCTGGGTGAGGCGGGCAAAATATTGCGCGCCGTAGAGCGGCCGCTTGCCGTCGGAGTTCGGATGCTTCTGGTCGAAATCGTAGATCACGATGAGATCGAGGTCGGAATTCGCCGTCATCTCGCGGGCGCCGAGCCGGCCGAGCGCGAGGATCGCGGTCTTGCCGCCGCGCATGCGGCCGTGCGTCGGCGGCAAAATCGTCTTCCACCTTGCTGTGCACGCGCGCGGATGAGCACATCGGCAAGCCGCGCGAAAACCTCGCCGGCCTGCTCCGCGGAAACCGAGCCGGACAGGATCCGCGCGCCGATCAGGAACATGTGCTCCTGGCCGAACAGGCGGATGGCATCGAGCACGTCCTCATAGCCGCGCGTCTCGCCGAGCGCGCGCGCAAGCTCGGCCTCAAGCTCGCTCTCGTCCGGCAGCGCGCCGAAGAAGCTCGGATCGATCAGCGGATCGATCAAATGCGGATTTTGCGCGAGAATATCGGCGAGCCGCGGCGCGACGCCGAGGATCAGCGCGACGAAGCGCGATGAGTTCGGGATTTTGCCGCAGCAGCGAGAGAAACCGGCCGCCGGCGCGCAGCCCGGCGAGGAAGCGGTCGAAGGCGGCAAACGCCGCATCCGGATTTTCCGCGCGCGAGAATTGATCGATGATGAGCGGCACAAGCTCGATGAGATTGGCGCGCGCCTGCTCGCCGCGCAGCGCGCGGTAGCGCCCGGCGCGCCAGCGGCGCACCGCTGCGGCGACCTCCTGCGGCTGCCGGAAGCCCATCTGCGCCAGCCGATCGAGCGTCTCGCCCTCGCTATCGGCGCCGGCGAACGACAGGTTCTGCTGCCGCGCGAGGAAGGCCGGCGCGCGTTCGAACAGCCTGACATAATGGCGCTCGACCTTGCGCAGATGCGCCAGCAGAGCGCTCGGCGAAATCGTCGCGGCTCGGCAAAGCCGAGAAAGCGCGCAAACTGTCCGAGCGCTTCGGGATCGGACGGCAGCGTATGGGTCTGCTCGTCGGCCATCATCTGCAGGCGGTGCTCGACGCGGCGCAGGAAATCGTAGGCCGCCGTCAGCTCGTCGCGCGCGGCGGCGTCGATCCAGCCGCCGGCGGCGAGCGCGCCAAGCGTCGCGACGGTCGCCGCGGCCGCGCAATTCGCCGTGGCGGCCGCCGGCGATGAGCTGCTGGGTCTGCACGAAGAACTCGATCTCGCGGATGCCGCCGCGGCCGAGCTTGATGTTGTGGCCCTCGACCGCGATCTCGCCATGGCCGCGATAGGCATGGATCTGCCGCTTCATCTCGTGCACGTCGGCGACGCGTCGCGTAATCGAGATATTTGCGCCAGATGAACGGCGACAGATCGCGCAGCAGCTTTTCGCCGGCGGCAAGATCGCCGGCGCACGGCCGCGCCTTGATCAGCGCCGCGCGCTCCCAGTTCTGGCCGCGGCTTTCGTAGTAATCGAGCGCCGCCTCGGTCGAGATCGCGATCTGGGTCGAGGACGGATCGGGGCGCAGCCGCAGATCGACGCGAAACACGTAGCCGTCCGGCGGTGCGCTCCTGCAGAAGCTTCACGAGGTCGCGCGTCAGCCGCACATAGAACGGCGCCGGCTCGACGTCCGGCGCGAGCGTCGGCGGCCGCCGGATCGAAGAACACCATGAGATCGATGTCGCTCGAGATAATTGAGCTCATGGCCGCCCATCTTGCCCATGGCGAGCACGATGTAGCCGGAGCCCGCTTCGGGATCGGCTCGGATCCGGCAGGAGCGAGCTTGCCGCGCCGGGCCGCCTCGCGCAAGCAGATGGCGCACCGCGGCGCCCAAGCGCCGTTTCGGCGACATCGGTGAGCGCGCGCGTCACGCGCGCAACCGGCCAGACGCCGCCGATATCGGCGAGCGCGATCAAGAAGCGCCGCTTCCGCCTTCATGCGGCGCAGAATGCGCATCACCTCGTCCGGCGTGCGCGCCGCCGTCGGCGGCGCGTCGCGCCTCGGCGAGGAGCGCGGCGAGCGCGCGCATCCGGATCGGCCGCCGAGCAGGCGCACGAAGCGCGCCGGATCGGCGCGGACCAGGTCCCAGAGATAGGGCGCCGCTTCGGCGATGCCGCCGATGAGCCTGCGCAAGCGAGCGGATGCTCGCGCGATCAGCGCTTTGAGCGCCTTGCCGGCGGCTTTCGCCTTGAGGCTCGCGAGCCATTCGCGCGACGCCGGCGCGGCCGGACTGCGCCGCAGGCCACCGGCAGCGCGCCGGAGAGCCGCCGGATCAGTGCCGCTTCGTTGCGCTTTCGGCTTTCGGCCCGGCCGCTCGCGGCCCGCAGGCCGCCTCATCCCGTCCCCGTCGGTCCGGCGCGCGGCAGCGCGATGATGCTGCGCAGCCCGGATGATTGTCCTCGAGCTTCAATTCGCCGCCATGCAGCCGCGCGACGGCGGAGGCGAGGCTCAGGCCCAGTCCCGAGCCCGGCTCCGACGGCTCTGCTCAAGCCGCACGAAGCGTTCGACGACGCGGCCGCGATCGGCATCGGGAATGCCCGGACCGCGATCGGCGACCTCAGCGTGATGCGGTCGCCGTCGTTGCCTGCCTTGACCACGATCTCGGCGGGCGCGCCGTTCAGCTTGCCGTCCGGCCGCGGCATATTTGATGGCGTTGTCGACCAGGTTGGCCAGCGCCTGGCTGACCAGCTCGCGATTGCCGCGCACCGGCGCGGCCGCCGGCGCATCGACCTTGAGCGCAAGCCCTTCTCCTCGGCCAGCGGCTCGTAGAGTTCGCCGACGTCGCGCGCGATCTCGGCGGCGTCGAATTCGGTCATGTTGTCGCGCGCCTGCCCGGATTCGGCGCGCGCGATCATCAGCAGCGCGTCGAAGGTGCGGATGAGTTCGTCGGATTCCGCGATCGTCGATTCCAGCGCCGCGCGATAATCGGCGTCGCCCGAGGCGTCGCGCAGCGCCTGCTCGCAGCGATTGCGCAGCCGGGTCAGCGGCGTTTTGAGATCGTGCGCGATATTGTCGGAGACTTCCTTCAGGCCGCGCATCAGCGCCTCGATGCGCTCGAGCATGGCGTTGAGGTGTAGCGGCGAGGCGGTCGAGTTCGTCGCCGGTGCCGGCGACCGGCAAGCCGGCCGGCGAGATCGCCGGCCATGATGGTCTGCGCCGTTTCGGTCATGGCGTCGACGCGCTTGAGCACGCGCCGGCTGACGAAGAAGCCGCCGATCAGGCCGAGCACGACGACCAGCGCCAGCGACCATCGCCCGGCATTGGCGATGATGCCAAACAGCCGCTCGCGCTCTTCGAGGTCGCGCCCGACCAGGAGGCGGAAGCCGCCCGGAAGCTGCACGACCTCGACCAGCGCGCGATGGTCGGCTGCCTTCCGGCGCTTCGAGCCGGCGATAGTTGGTTTCGAGCCAGCCCGGATGGTCGAGGACGCCCGGCTCCAACGAGCCGACATTGCCGGCGAGCCCCTCCCCGTTCGGCGTGGTGACGAGATAGAGGCTCGATCCCGGCCGCCGCGAGCGCAGATCGACGACGATCACCAAGCGCCTGATGCCGCCCTGGTTGTACTGCTCGGTCAGCCCGTTGATTTCGCCGTTGACGGTGGTGGTGATCTGCTCGGTGATGAGGCGGCGCGTGTTGAGCGCGAAATAGCCGAGCAGCGACGCGGCGAACAGGATGAAGACCAAGAGATAGACGAGCGTCAGCTGGAACGCCGTCGTGAGAAGCTTGCCGAGCGCGGTCACGGATCAAACTTTCTCAGATCGCGCTGCATCCGCGGAGCGGTGTACCGCGCCATCTATGCCAAAAAGGGATTGGAGCATTACCAATTGGTGGCAGTCGCGTCGATCCACATCCTCGTGAAGAGCGGAGCCGTAACGCTGGTCGGCGCGGTTAGAAATCAGGCCGACAAGAACCTCGCCGGAGCCGCCGCCAAGGGCGTCCTCGACGTGTCTAAAGTTGATAACAACCTGGTCGTGGAAAAATAGTCATCGTCAATTCGGATAATACTGTTGTAGCCAATCCTGAACACGGAACGAGACTACGACGGCAGCACTCCGTAAGATGCGCGTCGGTCATTGGGTAACGATGCCGCGAACGACGGCTGAAAACTCAGCCGCTACTTGGGGACTTGCGTTTCCGCCTTTTGTCCCGCGGCTTGCTCCGTCTTCCGCCACGAATACTTCTCCTTGCACGGCCGGAAGCTCGCGAAGTTGCATCGGCACGAAGCGCACCGATACGGCGTCGCACCCAATTTCAGCAGCAGGATGGTCCAGCGCGGCGGATGGTAGTAGTGCACGCTCCAGGTGGTCAGCTCCTGGCGATAGCAGCGCGGGCAGCGCGCGAATTTCCAGGCTCCCGCCGACAGGACGCTGGTTTCCCAGCGTGTTCGGCACCGCCGGCAGCGCATCGGGTAGATTCCGACTACAGACTTGAAATACTCCCCTAAATCCTGCCGTTGCGACACACGAACATCGCGTGTTCCGCATTGAGGACAAGCCAGTTGCACTTTGGTTCAGATTATAACGGATTCAACGCTTGGGAGTAGGCGGCTGACTCAAATTGCCACCACCGGTGTCATCCCGAGCGCCAGCGAGGGATCTGCACCGGTGTCAATCCCGAGCGCCCGCAAGGGATCTGCTTTCCGATGGTCGGTGTCAATTTTCGAACCGATGTGCCACAAACCGTCGGCACATCTGCAATCTCCGGCGATCTGGCAGTCCCAGTACCTTACCGCGCCGTCGGGACCGGTCGCCGCGCCGCAACATAAGCGCGAACGTGATCCGTGAATGCCGATTGCAGGCGCTCGCGTACGCCGCCTCGCGACTGGCGCAGCTTCAGGCCGTCGATCGAGGCGACCGGCAGTAATTCCCGCGTCGTGGACGTCACGAAAACTTCGTCCGCCAACTCGAGATCCGCCGGCATCAACGTTGCTTCAGCAATCTCGATTCCCGCGATGCGAATATCCTCGAGTAAAGTTGCCCGCGTCACACCCGGCAGGCATCCCGAGGAAAGCGGCGGCGTCGATACGCGGTCTTGGTTCACCACGAAAATGTTCGCCGACGTACACTCCGCCACTTCGCCGCGCTCGTTCAGCAGCACCACTTCATCGAATCCCTGTTCGTGCGCGCGTTCATACCAGGTCAAATTCTGCGACCAGGAAAGATATTTCGCGCCCGCGAATTCGTTCGCCGCATACCGCGCGTTCGCAACCATCCCCAGCCGCACCGCGGTCCCGCCCGGCTTGGTTGGATCGGCCCACCGGTTCACATCGGCCGTGAATGCGATCGCATCGAATTCGCGATCGGCCGCCGGACCCTCCCACATCTTCAGCCACTGCCCGCCGCGATTTCGCACGATCACCACGCGCAGCGTCGCATTTGAGGCCCGGTTCTTTTCAATCAGACGGTCCAGGCGCCGCTTCAACCATTCGGGATCCTGCGGAAAAGGCACACGCAACCGCGTCGCGTCGCGCTGCATTCGCGCAAAATGGCGCTCCCACGCGAACATGACGCCGTCATAAACCCGCAGCGTCGAAAACACGCCCCACCCGTTCAACAGCCCAAGCTGCCCCGGCGACACGATCCGGTCGCCAGCGTCGCACAGGTCGTCGTTATGGAGCAGGAATCGGTGCATGGCTGCGTTTTCAGCTTAGCGCACCCGATGCGCCTCGATCTCCGCAGGCTTTGCGAAAAAAGAAGCAATCACGCATCCTGGTGAGCGCGGTTTATCCAGTACGCCCATCCGATCGCCGAACCAAATACAACCAAACCTCCGATCCCGGCCTTTACCGGATCGGGGTTTATGCCCGCCGCCGGATTGCTCAGCCAAATCAGCGTGAGAAACGCGGCGCCAATCCAGAACGCGAACAGCCCGACAATGGATTTCGATCGCGTGCTCCGAACGTAGATAGTAATCGCAACCAGCCATAGACCCCCTTCGACGAGCATAGTCGCCGGCATCGAATTCCACAGCCCCAATCCCAAGCGCACTGAAGTACCTGGCGCGAGCGGCATATCCGGCCGGTGGCTGATCACGTCGAGCACCCAGTGGCTGATCACCAGCGCGAATAGAATCCAGGCTCCGCGCCAATAACGGCGCCAGAGGAAATAAATCGCCGCAAAGATCGCTCCCCACAGGATCCCCATCAGCAGGCTATGGCTCCAGGCGATGTTTTCGCCGATCACGCGATTCAATTTCGCCCCTGGGATGGGGGCGAAGCTCTCGATTCCCGCGATCAGAAGCGCAAAGAAGATGAGATCGACGAGCATGGCCGCGAACGCCGCCGTGCCCAGCGAGATTTTCGGCTCCGCCCGTTTCGCGAGAAAAGCTACCGCGAAGTGTCCGGTAACCATGGAGTCTTCTCGGGAGTTGGGCCGAACCAGATTTCCTTCGAAATCCCCGCGGGACGCATCATGCGGACGTCGGGGAGGCAGCGTGCGCGCACGTATCGATCCGTCGTGAGTTTCACAAACCACTCGCGCGCGGCGCCGGAAATGATTGAGATCAGGTCGCGAAAACGCGACGCGCGTTCCTCGAGCGTGGCGAGCATGTCCTCCGCGAACACGGCGCGAAAATCATACGGGTAGAGTCCTACGGCCGCGCGACAGACCTGGGTGAGACTCATGATCAAACCTCTCCACTCCGGAGGCGGGCAGCGGCAGCGCGATTAAGCTTCGTTCTTTGCGCGAGTTCCAATTCGAGCCGCTTCCGACCCGCCGTGGTCAGCCGATACGCCTGTTTGTCGCGTGATGTGTCGGCCTGTTTGAAGACCTCGATCCACGCATCCTCGAGCATTCGGCGCAGCGCGCCATACAGCGTGCCAGTGGTCACGCGAACGCCACTCAACTCGTCGATATCCTTCATCAGCGCGTAGCCGTGGCGCGGCTGATCCGCGAGACTGGCCAGAATCAGAAATACCGGCTCGGTAAGCGGCTTATTACGAAGCTCGTCAGGTTGTTGTGCGACATGTCGCATAACGGCATATTACATCCGGTGCGCAGCCGTCGTCAAGGTTTCCCCGATGCAGTCCCTGTCAAGAGTCCACTCGGGCGCGCCTCAACATCTCGCGCGCCGCGAATCGCCAGATCCATTTCCCCGTCAGCTTGGTTTGAAGCGCTTCGGCGAATTCGGCGGGCGACAAGGTCTTCAATAGCTCGACCCGAGCATCCCACTTCGGCCCGTCCCATCCCGCGATCCTCTTATTGATCCGGTACGCGATGCGATGATCCAGGCCGCACTCTCTTCGCCAATCGTGCTCAAATTCGACCAGAGCGCGGCGCGATGTGTCGCCTCGCTCGAGCGCGGCCACGACGGTCTCGCCCGCCATCCTGCCCGCGCGGATCGCCCATCAATACCCTCGCCGAGCAGCGACGAAGCTTGGCCGGCTGTGTCGCCGACGCCGATAATCCCGTCCCCCACGAATGTTTTCGCGAATCGTTCGGCGGGAATCAGGCCGGAGTGATGTTCCACCGGCTGCGCGCCCTTCAAATCCACGCCATAATGACTCGCATTTCCCACAAAGCGGTCGAGAAAATCGTCCGGCTTGCCGGAAGAATCGGGATGGATGATGCCGACTCCTACCCGGACCCGATGGCCACCCCACGGAAAAACCCACGCGTAACCCGACGGCGCCGCCTCATCGCCCACCACCAGCACCGCCTCGCGCTGATCGCAATGCGGCGCGAACATGTCATACTCCGCGCCGACGCCGAAACGTCCGAAGCCGGGATCGAGGCCGGCTTGCTTCATTAGCGTGGAGCGATAGCCGGTCGCGTCGATGAGGATCCGGCACGCGAACGAATCCTCGCGCGTGCGAACACCGGTAACGCGGCCGTCTTCGAGAATAGGGGCGACGGCGGACGTCGCGAGACGGATGGTCGCTCCAGCCGCGATCGCGCGCTCGGCCAGGTGCTGAAAAACGCGCCGGACGTCGATGACGCACATCACCGGATCGGGATAATCGAAAACAGCCGCGTTATTCGGCGCCACGAATCGCACCCGCGAAATCGGGTGCCAGAGATGATCCGGCAGGCCGAGCGCGCGCAATTCCGCGATAAAACTACCGCCGCTAGTACGTATAGGCGATCCGATTTCGTGGCTTTGTTCAAGAACAGCCGTGGAAAATCCGCGCCGCGCGATGGCTTCCGCGGCGGGAATACCCGCCGGCCCACCTCCGGCAATCATCACGTCATGTTGCGAATCGTATGGCAAAGCGCTGGACCTCATCCTAGCAAGCCCGCAAAGGACCGGTCGCGGCCCTCAAAGCACGCGATCAACAGCCGTCGGTCCAACCGCGGCCAAGGCTCCGTCTTGCGGCCGGTTAATCAGAGCCCTGCATGCTATCCTGAGGCTTCCCTGGTGATTCAGCGGCTTCAGGGCCGGACAGTGCAGGTCTGGTCGCTCTGAGGCTGTCCTTTTGCAGGTTCTGCCTCGCGATAAGTTATTTGCTCCGGCCGCGAAAGTAAGACTAAACCTTCCCGACTAAGGTTACCTTAGCTAGGAATTAGGTGAAGTATCGAGCCCAAACGTAAGAGGCCACCTCATTGCGGAAAGTACTAGAACCGCTTATCATCGGGTGACGGAGTAGACGAAGTGGAGCTTATGGAAACCATGGTGGCCCCCAGAACTCAAATGACAGCTCGGAGGGCACGGAAAAGAAGAAGGCGACGGTGCGAATCCTCATCGCCGACGACCATCCGATTGTCCGCGACGGCCTGAAGAAACTACTGCTGCTCGAAGACGACTTCGAGATCGTCGGCGAGGCCGGCGACGGGCGCGAGGTGCTGGACAAGGTCCAGGAGCTCGATCCCGACGTGCTGCTGCTGGACCTGCGGATGCCCAATCTGGACGGCCTTTCGGCGCTGCAGGCGCTTCAGCAGACCAACAAGCGCACGCGCGTGATCGTGCTGACGGCGTCCGAGGACAAGAACGAGTTCGTGCAGGCGATGAAGCTGGGCTGCAGCGGCATCGTGCTGAAGCAGACCGCGCCGGACCTGATCGTCAAGAGCATCCGCAAGGTGAACGCGGGCGAAATCTGGCTGGATTCGCACACCACCGCGGCGGTCATGCGGCAGTTCCAGACCGGCGACCGACAGCGGCCGGAATGGCGCACGGCGGCAAGGGCCGCGAGCGGAGTCCGCTATCGGCGCGCGAGCGCGAGATCGTGGCGCTGGTCGCGCAGGGCTACAAGAACAAGGAAATGGCCGAGAAGATGTTCATCAGCGAGCAGACGGTGAAGAATCACCTGCACAACATCTTCGACAAGCTCGGCGTTTCCGACCGGCTGGAACTGGCGCTGTACGCGATCCACAAAGGCCTGCACCTGACCGGCGAAGGCGCGAATCGCTAGGGTGGCACAGACTTTAGTCTGTGTTCTGGGCTGTGCCGCGCGGACGGTCAGTGAGGCGGCGACCGTCAGGGAGTGTCGATTAAGACCCGGCGCTTTGAGGCGCGACCGTCAGGGAGTGCGATTCCCGGCTCTTGAGGCGCGACCGTCAATACGAAATCTGTAATGGCGGATTCTTTCAGTTCTTCCACAACAGCACCGGCGTTTTGGCACCGGAAGCGATCGCGGGATTGACCGCCATCGGTCAAACTCAGATCGCCGACGTCATTAAGCAGGCGATGGGAGTGGGCGTTCCTATGCGCGAAGTGATCTGCCGGCCTTTGAGCGCGCGACCGTCAGGGAGTGCGTTCCCGGCTCTTGAGGCGCGACAGTATGGAGCGCTCGACAGATGCTTCACGGCAAATCGGTCTTATCCGCCGCATAACACACCGGATCGAGCCCGCATTCGGCGCACCTGGGATTTCTCGCCACACACAGCGCGCGCCCGTGCAGAATGATCTGGTGAGAGAATAAAATCCATTTGTCTTTCGGGATAATCTTCATTAAATCCTGCTCGATTTTAACCGGATCGGTTTCTTTCGTCAAGTCCAGACGCCGCGAAATGCGCTGCACATGCGTGTCGACCACGATCCCTGACGCGATCCCAAACGCCGTCCCCAGCACCACGTTGGCGGTCTTGCGCGCGGCTCCTGGAACGGTCAGCAATTCTCGATGGTGCGCGGAACCTCGCCCTGAAATCCGCCAGGATCTTGCGAGCCGCGCCGATCACCGATTTCGATTTGTTGTTGAAAAAGCCGGTGGAGCGGATGTCCCGCGCCAGCTCCGCCTGATTGGCATTGGCAAAATCCTGAATGGAAGGATATTTTCGAAATAAATCGGGCGTCACTGCGTTGACGCGCTTGTCCGTGCATTGCGCCGACAGAATGGTCGCGACCAGAAGCTCCCAAGCGTTAGAATGATGCAGCGCGCAGGAGGCCTCCGGGTACATACGATCGAGCGTCGCGAGGATGGTCGTGAGACGGGCCTTGCGCTCGGCGGCGGTTTCCGTCGACGCGGTTTCGGGGCGGGCGTCTTCTTGAGATTAGGCATGCGGCGGGAATCACAATCATAACGCGGTCTGGCGTTGAAGCCACGGCCAGACTCAACGCGCTAGAATCGAGCCTGAAAGTAGCCACGGTTTTGCCGGACGATGTTTTGTGGACCATGTTTTGCCAGATGAATGTCGTCCGCCCAAGGAGACCCGATCGCCCCATGAAGACCTTCTTCGCATATCTGCTCCTCGTATCGCGCTGTTGGTGGCAGTTCATCCTGCCGTTTCCCAAAGTTTGCCGACGGCCAAACCCGCCAACGTAGGCCTGTCGTCGGAGCGGCTCGAAAAAATCATGCAGATGTTCCGCGAAGACACCAGTAAGAACGTCGTGCCGGGTGCGGTTTACTAGTGGCGCGGCATGGCAAGATCGCCTGGTTCGAATCGGCCGGCGTGCTGAATCCCGAAACCAAAACGCCGGATGCCCAAAGACGCGATCTTCCGCATTTACTCGATGAGCAAGGCCATCACGACCGTGTCCGCGATC
>CAWDOH010000027.1:0-69186 GCA_963803725.1 Bryobacterales bacterium
AACGGCGTGTGCCGCCCGCCTTCATCCTTGCTCAAGATGTATACTTCGCCTTTGAACTGGGTGTGCGGCGTAATCGTCCCGGGCTTCGCAATCACCTGCCCGCGCTCCACTTCGTCCTTTTCCACCCCGCGCAGCAGCAGCCCCACGTTATCGCCCGCTTCGCCCTGGTCCAGCAGCTTTTTGAACATTTCCACGCCCGTGACCACCGTCTTGCGGGTGGGCCGGAACCCTACGATTTCCATTTCCTCGCCGACTTTGCAGATGCCCTTCTCGATGCGGCCCGTCACCACCGTCCCGCGCCCCTGGATCGAGAAGATGTCCTCAATGGGCATCAGGAACGGCTTGTCCTTCACGCGGACCGGCATCGGCACGTAGCTGTCCACCGCGGCCATCAGCTCTTCCACCGTCTTTTCCCACTGCGGCTCGCCGTTCAGCGCGCCCAGCGCCGACACCCGCACCACCGGCAGAGCGTCGCCCGGAAACTGGTATTTCGAGAGCAGCTCGCGCACTTCCAACTCCACCAGGTCGAGCAGCTCCGGATCGTCCACCATGTCCACCTTGTTCATGGCTACCACGATGCACGGCACCCCTACCTGGCGCGCCAGCAGGACGTGCTCACGCGTCTGCGGCATGGGGCCATCGGTGGCCGCCACCACCAGGATGGCGCCATCCATCTGGGCCGCTCCGGTGATCATGTTCTTGATGTAATCGGCGTGGCCGGGGCAATCCACATGGGCATAGTGGCGGTTCTTGGTTTCGTATTCGATGTGAGCCACCGCGATGGTGATGCCGCGGGCCTTTTCCTCGGGCGCATTGTCGATCGAATCGAAACTGCGGAACTTGACTTTGGGGTTGTTCTTGCCCAGCACGCGGGTGATGGCCGCCGTCAGGGTGGTCTTACCATGATCGATGTGACCGATCGTCCCGATGTTGACGTGCGGCTTGCTGCGATCGAATTTTTCCTTTGCCATACTCTCAACCTTCTCTGTACGGAATTCGCTACAGGAGGAAACGCTCTGGCCCCGGCGGACCGGCCCGGGGAGCACCCGTCACCCCGAGGGGGCCTGGGGCGAGCCAGGGAAATTGACCTCAAAAAATGGAGCCGTTGACCAGGATTGAACTGGTGACCTCGTCCTTACCAAGGACGCGCTCTACCAACTGAGCTACAACGGCCCGAACAGGAACCGCCGGGTTGCACGGATCCCTTTACCACAGTGTACAAACTTCTGGTGGACGGGGGAGGATTCGAACCTCCGTAGCTCGCAAGGAGCGACAGATTTACAGTCTGTTGCCATTAGCCGCTCGGCCACCCGTCCGCACGCCCACAATCCACCTCACCAAAGCGAGATCAGGATTGTCGGGAAACTACCAGTTTACAAAGAGAAGACGGGTCTTGGCAACTGGGTGTTAGCGGGTGTGCTGTGCCTCGATAGAAATGTCCCCTTTTGGCCCCGGTAGAAATGTCCCAGTCCTCAGGCCAAGAGATCCCATTCCCTCCGATTGGGGATGTTGCTTCAGCGCATGCGGCGGATTCTGTCAAGGCCGCACGCGGTTCCATGCGTGCGCCGCAGCGGAGCCTTGATAGAATCCGCCGCACGCAGCACAATGGATCAAGAGGGAATGGGATCGATCTTTCTGAAACCAGGGGGCATTTCTATCGAGGCACAACACTGGTGTTAGCGGGCGTTTGCCCAGCCCCCGAAGTTCGCCCCCAAAAACGTGTGCGTAGGCGTCTACAATCATCGATGTATGGTGGAACAATCGTTCGATAACGTGACGCGATTGCTTGCATTGTTCCTTTCTGTCATGGTCCCGTCGCTCGCTGTTGCGCTAGAGCAGCCCGCGGGATGCGCGGAAAACGCCTCGGCTGATACGGGACAGCCAGTCCTGTTCGCGCGCGGTCCCCTTATGTGGGGATTGTCCACCAGACCCATCACCTACGGCCAGAAACTTCTCGTCCTATTGTGGAGCTACAATCCATCCGAAGAGCCTCTTTCCGTCGCGACATGCGACGACATCGATTTCTTCTGGCTGAGGGAAATCGAGGTTGTTGATTCAGCGGGCGACCAAGTCGCCAGCCGTGCCGAGGAGAAGCGGCGGGCGCAGGAAGCACTCAGGGCAAAGGGTGTTCTCATCCCCATGGACCGTTGGGACTGCTTACGGAATTTTGCCAATTACCATACCCCCGCACACCTGTTTACACGGCAACTTCTCGACGCCCGAACGCGATTTCGCACGTGACCTGAACGAGTACTACCTGCTCCCGCCCGGCCGTTATTTCCTGGCGCCGACGCGTAAAGAAAAACCTGGACAGTCTTCCTCAGCGACCGTCCACCAAAGGGCCCAACTGCAGATAACCGTCCGGAAGCCATAGGCTTGCCAGACCGCCATAAGTGATAAACCACGCCCGAACCGGGAGATCGCGCGCAGGCGAGGTCGTTCTGCCAAGGGGCTTATCTTAGCGCCTATGGAAAAATCCCAGTGGTGAACTGGCCTCTGGACCGGCTTGGCCGGTATGACTCCTGGCGCTTTCTCTTGCTTTTTCTCGTGCTTTTCTCCGCGCTTCCTCCGCCGCCCTCCGTGTCTCCCCGGAAACTCCGCTCCCTCTGCGACCTGTCCTTACCTTGGGTCTTCTCCGCGTTTCCTCCGCGCCTCCGCGCCCAGGGCACTCCCCGCGTCGAATGGGCCCCGCCGCTGGCCTGTCGGGAGTTTCCTCGCCCCGAGAACATCGACATCAGTCGATGCCTGTGCTCCGCGGTGAACGGGCCCCGCCCCCATTTCCCCATTCGCAAAGTTCGCCAAATGGATTTCCTTCCCCATCAATCACTTGCGGGCCTACCCCCTTGGCCGCGGCATCCTCGCATGTTAAACGTGAGCTTTAGGAAAGGAACTCCGATGTCCAACCAACCCCCAACCTCCGTCGAACCACCCGAGGAACTCGCCCGCCTGCGCGACGACCTCATCGCTTTCTATCGCCCCGTCGGCTCCGAAGAGCGCATGGCCGTCGAACGCATCGCTCTCGCCCGTCAATCCATGCTTCGCGCCGCCCGCCTCGAAGCCAGCCTCTTCGCCAATCCCCCCGGCGATCAACTCTACTCCGTCCTCGAAACCGAAGCCTTCAAAGTCTTCCTCCGCTACCAGGCCCAGGCCGAGCGCTTCTACCGCTCCGCCGTCAAGGAATTGCTGTCTCGCCAAGCCGAACGCCCGTTCCTGTCCGCCGCTCCCGTGCAGCCCGCACCCGCCCGCCAGCCGCAACTTGCTGCCACGGCCGCGCCCGCTGCCCCGTCCTCTCCACCACGCACCCCCACCCCAGCGCCCGCCGCAACCCGCGCTTCCGCCGGCAACCTGGCCCTGCGCCTCTAAGGAAAACTCTTACCGCAGTTCTCTCGTGGTTCTCTCTTGGTTTTCTCGTGGTTTTTCTCGTGCTCTTCTCCGCGCTTCCTCCGCGCCCTCCGCGTCTCTCCGGAAACTCCGCTCCCTCTGCGACCTGTCCTTACCTTTGCTCTTCTCCGCGTTTGCTCCGCGTCTCCGCGTCTCCGCGTCGAGTGGGCCCCGCCGCTGGCCTGTCGGGAGTTTCCTCGCGCCAAGAACATCGACATCAGTCGATGCGTGTGCTCCGCGGTGAATGGGCCCCCCCGCACCCGTTTGCGTCCGCCCACGCATCGTGATTAGATTGGACGGAGAGTCCGATGGTTCGCTTGAATCGACTGATCGCACTTATGACTTTGAGTACTCTACCGCTGGGAGCGGCCGTCACCGTGGAGAAGACCGCCTGGAAGGGCTGGCCGGATTGCTATCGCATCGCCAACGGCGAGGTGGAACTGATCGTCACCGGCGATATCGGGCCGCGCATCATGCGCTACGCCTTCACCGGCGGCCAGAATGTCTTCAAGGAATTCGCCGAGCAGCTTGGCAAACGTGGCGAAGCCACCTTCCAGCTTCGCGGCGGCCATCGGCTTTGGAAAGCGCCCGAGGACCCGGTGGGTTCCTGGGCGCCCGATAACGTCCCGGTCGAAGTCCACATCACCGCGCAGGGCGTGGTGGCGCGCGAGCCGGTCGAGCCGCTCACCGGCCTCCAAAAGGAAATCGAAGTCGCGCTCGCTCCCGAAGGCACCGCCGTCACCGTCACCCACCGGCTCTACAACCGCGGCATCTTCCCGCTCGAATACGCCGCCTGGGCCATGAGCATGATGGCGCCCGGCGGCCAGGCCATCACGGGTTTTCCACCGCGCGGCAAGCATCCGGACGTCCTGCCGCCCACCAATCCGCTGGTGATGTGGGCCTACTCGGACCTCTCCGACAAGCGGTGGACCTTCACCAAAAAGTACATGGGCCTGCGCCAGGACCCCTCCAACGCCGAGCCCACCAAGCTGGGCCTTTTCAATCCGCGGACCTGGGTGGCCTACCTGCTCAACAGCGAGTTGTTCGTGAAGCAGGCGCAGGCCGACCCGTCCAAGCCGTACCCCGATTTCGGCTGCTCCTTCGAGACGTTCACCAACAATGAGTTTCTGGAAATGGAAACGCTCAGCCCGCTAACCAAGGTCCCGCCGGGCGGCGACGTTTCGCACGTGGAGCACTGGAATCTCTACCGCAACGTGAAGCTGGATTCGTTCACCGACACGGATCTCGATAAGCTGCTGCTTCCGTTACTGCACTGACGAATGAGGATGCGATGCCCTCCGACCGCCGGTCTTTCCTGAAGCGCATCGGCGCCACCGCGGCTGCCGCGCAGGTGACCACAGCCGCGCCACAATCCGCGGCCCCACCGGCCAACTCGTCCGCGGCCGGCCTCTCCGCCCCCGGCCCGGTCGCATTTCCACGCACCTTCACCGGCCGTCAACTCGCGCAAATCGCCTTCCCGCTGGGAGGCGTCGCCGCCGGCAGCATCAGCCTGGGCGGCCGCGGCCAGTTGCGCGATTGGGAAATTTTCAACCGTCCCGACCAGGGCCGCGGCCTCTCCTACGCCTTCCCTTCGCTCTTCGTCGACGATGGCCGCCAGAAAATCGCGCGCGTCCTGGAAGCCCGCCTCTTGCCGCCGTTCACCGGCCAGGATGGCTTGGGCGCGCGCAATGCCCCCGGCCTCACGCGCCTCGCGTCCGCGCGGTTCACCGGCGAATATCCGCTGGCCCGCATCGAATTCGAAGACCCCAGCCTGCCGGTGCACATCGCCCTGGAGGCTTTTTCACCCTTCATCCCGCATGAGGAGGACGAATCCGGCTTGCCGGTGGCCATCCTTCGCTACCGGGTGAAAAACGGCGGCGCGCATCCTGCTTCGGTCTCAATCGCCTGGTCTATCGAAAACCCGGTGCTCCCAGAGCAGAATGCCGGCCGCTTCGACGCCACCCGCAGCAACCAATTCCGCACCGAAGGCCCGCTCACCGGGCTGTTCATGAGCAATCCGGCCCTGGCTGCGGACGATCCCCTGCACGGCAGTTTCGTGCTGGCCCTCCTCGCCGCGGCGGATGGCGAAGTCACCCACCTGGCCGGCTGGCCCAAGGGCAAGTGGTGGGACGCGCCGCTGCTCTTCTGGGACGATTTCTCCGCCGATGGCCGACCTCGGCCCGGCAGCAGGCGAGCAAAATGCCGATCGGCGCCCTGTGCCTGGGACGGCAGATCGCCCCCGGTGCCGAGCGCGAATACACCTTCCTGCTGGCCTGGCATTTTCCCAATCGCACGCCCGCGCGCTGCGGATGGAGCGCGCCCAAGGGCGACGAGAACACCGTCATCGGCAATTGGTACGCCACGCGCTTCACCGACGCCTGGGCCGCGGCCTACTACGCCGCGCAAAATCTGCCCGCGCTCGAGCGCAAGACCCGCCAGTTCGCCGCCGCCCTGCGCGACAGTACCATCCCGGCCGCCTTGAAGGACGCCGCTATCGGCGAATCTCTCCACGCTCGTCTCCACCACCTGCTTCCGCACCGCCGACGGCAAGTTTCACGGCTTTGAAGGATCGGACGACCATCGCGGCTGCTGTTTCGGCAACTGCACCCACGTCTGGAATTACGAGACCGCCACCGCGCACCTGTTCCCGGCCTTTGCGCGCTCGCTGCGCGAGACCGCCTTCGGCTACTGCATGGACGACGCAGGGCGCCATGCACTTCCGCCACCTTGCTGCCGGACAGGCAAGGAACGCTGCGGGTTCGCCGCCGCCGATGGCCAGATGGGCCAGATCATCCACGCCTATCTCGACTGGCAACTCTCCGGCGACCGCGTCTGGCTGGAGCGCATGGCGCCGCGCGTCCGCAAGGCCCTGGAGTTCAGCCTGGATCCCCGGCGGCTGGGACGCCGATCGCGATGGCGTGCTGGAAGGCGTGCAGCACAACACCTACGACGTGGAGTTTTACGGGCCGAATCCGCTGTGCGGCATTTACTATCTGGCCGCGCTGCGGGCCGGCGAAGAGATGGCACGCGCCATCGGCGAGAGCGATGCCGCCGCCGAATACCATCGCCTGTTGGCAGCAGGGCAGCCGCTGGATCGACGCCAACCTCTTCAATGGCGAGTATTACATGCAGAAGGTGCGCGGCGTGCAGCGCGATCAGATCGCGCCCGTGCTGCGCGGCGCCATGGGATCGGAGGACACCGAGGCGCCCCAATACCAGGTGGGCGAAGGCTGCCTGGCCGACCAGTTGATCGGACAATATCTGGCGGACGTCGCCGGCCTCGGGCCACTGCTGGACGCCGGCCACATCCGCAAAACGCTTGCAATCCATCTATCGCTACAACTACAAGCGCACACATGTACCAGTCACGATTGCGTGCAGCGCACCTACGTGCTGAACGACGAACCCGCGCCTGGTGGTTTGCGATTACGGCAAGGCCGCCGCGCCCGCGCATTCCCTTCCCTTATTACGCCGAGGCGTGGACCGGCATGGAATATTCCCGCGGCGCGCTGATGATCTTCGCCGGCCTGGTGCGCGAAGGCGTGGAGTGCTTCGAAAGCGCGCGGGCCGCTATCGACGGCGAGCGGCGCAATCCGTGGGATGAGCCAGAGTGCGGCCACCATTACGCGCGCGCCATGTCGGCGTGGTCGGGCATGCTGGCCTATAGCGGCTTCCGCTACGATGGCCCGCGGCAAAGCGTGGCCCTGGCGCCGGCCGCCGCCCGCCCGGACTTCCGCTGCTTCTGGGCGACCGCCACTGGATGGGGCACTTTCTCTCGCCAGGAGACCGCCGGCCGCGTGGCCTTTCGTCTGCGCGTGGATCACGGCGCTCTGCCGGCCAGGCGCTTCGAACTGAACGCCCCAGGCAAAAGCGTTCGCGCCACATTGGGCGGAGTGGCTCTGCCGAGCGCTCTCGAAGCCGGCGCCGCTCACGTGGCCGTACGGCTCGAGCAGCCGCTGACCCTCCGCGAAGGCCAGGAATTGCGCCTCGAGGTGCTGGCGTGAATGGCACCGACACTGCCGCGCCCTGGCTCGTCTTCGTGGGCGGCTTCCTGGCAGCCGGCAAGACTTCGCTGATCCGCGCGGCCGCCCGCCTGCTGATTAGCGAGGGCCGTCGCGTCGCGGCCATCCTTAACGACCAGGGCAGCGACCTCGTCGATACCGCCTTTATCGAGCAAAGCGGCGTGACTGCCGGCCAGGTCACCGGCGGCTGCTTCTGCTGCCGCTTCTCGGACCTGGTAGCCGCCGCCGACGCCCTGGCTGCGCATCAACCCGAAGTGATCTTCGCCGAACCGGTCGGCAGTTGCACCGATCTTTCCGCCACCATCCTGCAGGTGCTCCGCCGCGACCACCCCGGCCGTTTCCGTCTGGCGCCGCTGACCCTCCGCGAAGGCCAGGAATTGCACCTCGAGGTGCTGGCGTGAATGGCACCGACACTGCCGCGCCCTGGCTCGTCTTCGTCGGCGGCTTCCTGGCAGCCGGCAAGACTTCGCTGATCCGCGCGGCCGCCCGCCTGCTGATTAGCGAGGGCCGTCGCGTCGCGGCCATCCTTAACGACCAGGGCGGCGATCTCGTCGATACGGCCTTTATCGAGCAAAGCGGCGTGACTGCCGGCCAGGTCACCGGCGGCTGCTTCTGTTGCCGCTTCTCGGACCTGGTAGCCGCCGCCGACGCCCTGGCTGCGCATCAACCCGAAGTGATCTTCGCCGAACCGGTCGGCAGTTGCACCGATCTTTCCGCCACCATCCTGCAGGTCCTGCGCCGCGACCACCCCGGCCGTTTCCGTCTGGCGCCGCTCACCGTTCTGGTGGACCCGGCGCAGGCCCGCGCCGCTCTCGCCCCCGATGCCGACCCGGACACGGCATTTCTGTTTCGCAACCAAGTGGCCGAAGCCGATCTGCTCTGCTTTTCCAAGTGCGACCGCGAGACGGTCTTCCCCGCCCTGCCCTCGCCCGCGCCGGTCCGCCGCCTGAGCGCGCTGAGCGGCTGGGGCGTAGCCGCCTGGCTGCACGAAATCTTCTCCGGCCAGATTGTGCCTGGCAGCGTCACCCTGGACATCGATTACCAGCGCTACGCCCAGGCCGAGGCCGCGCTGGGTTGGCTGAATTACCGCGTCCGCCTGGATCTTCCGGATCCCCTGCGCCCGGCCGCTGTGTTGGGGCCGCTCTTCGACGCCTTGCAGCACGACCTGGAAAACGCCGCCGTGCCGATCGTACACCTCAAAGCGATCGACCAGGCCGAAAGCGGCTACGTGAAAGCGGCAGTCTCGGCTCGCGGAGAAGACCCGGCCGTGGAGGGCCAACTGGACGCCTCGCCCGCCTGGCGGCATGAGCTGCTCGTCAATCTCCGCGCGGCGTCCGATCCCGAGCGGCTCGGCGCCATCGTAGCCAGCGCAGCGGAAGCACTGCCGGGCCAGAAGAGCGAGGAACGCATGGAGTGCTTCCGGCCCGCCGCGCCGAAACCGGAGCATCGCGTACCGGCATGCACGACCTTCTGAACGCCATCGCCTCGAAGAAGCAGCGGCTCGATCGATTGCGGCCGCCGCCCGAGGCGCTCGCCCAACTCGAACACTACTACGACGTGGAACTCACCTACACGTCGAATGCGATCGAAGGCAATACGCTCACCGTGGTCGAAACCACACTGGTCGTCGAGAAAGGCCTGACCATCGGCGGCAAACCGCTCAAAGATCACCTGGAAGCCCTCGATCATTACGACGCCGTCCGCTACGTGCGGGTATTGGCGCGGCAGGAACCGGTATTGACGGAAAACGATGTCCGGAGTCTGCACATGCTGGTCATGCTGCGCTCCGCGCCGGAAATTGCCGGGCAATACGCCACCCTGCCCCGCTACGTCCACACCGAAACCGGACGCTTCAGTTTTCCCTCGCCTCCCGAGATTCCGCCGCTCATGACGGACTTCGCCGCCTGGCTGCTAACCGCGCCTGACACGCCCGAGACAGCATTCGCCGCGCACCGCCAACTGGTGGATATTCATCCCTTCAACGACGGCAACGGCCGCACCGCGCGCCTGCTGATGAACCTGATCCTCATTCGCGCCGGCTACCCTCCCGTCGCCGTGCGTCCGGAAGACCGGCTGGAATATATCCGCGCGTTGCAACAGGAACAGGCCGGACAGGGCGAAGATAGCTGCAACGCCCTTCTGTACCGGCGTCTGGACGCTACCCTCGACGACTACCTGAGCATCCTGCAGCAGGCGCGAACTCCTGGGGCCGGAAACCGTGAGTGAGGACTCACCAACCCCGCGGATGCGCCTGCATCGGCACCGAAGGGGACGGTTACTTGACCGCGCGGTAGAAACCTTCAATCTCCCGGATCTCTTCTCCGCCTTCCTCCTCCGCGCCTCCGCGTCAAAAGCACTGCCCCTCACCACATTTCCGATCTGGGCGCTAGAATCGTGCGACCTCCCAGATCTCTTCTCCGCCTTCTTCCTCCGCGTCTCCGCGTCTCCGCGTCAAAGGACTGCCCCCTCACCACATTTCCGATCTGGGCGCTAGAATCGTCCGGTCTCCCGCATCTCTTCTCCGCCTTCTTCCTCCGCGTCTCCGCGTCTCCGCGTCAAAAGGACCGCCCCTTCACCACATTTCCGATCTGGGCGCTAGAATCGTCCGGTCTCCCGCATCTCTTCTCCGCTTCCTCCTCCGCGCCTCCGCGTCTCCGCGTCAAAGGGACCGCCCCTCACCACATTTCCGATCTGGGCGCTAGAACCCTCCGATCTCCCGGATCTCTTCTCCGCCTTCTTCCTCCGCGCCTCCGCGTCTCCGCGTCAAAGGGACCGCCCCTCACCACATTTCCGATCTGGGCGCTAGAATCGTGCGACCTCCCAGATCTCTTCTCCGCCTTCTTCCTCCGCGTCTCCGCGTCTCCGCGTCAAAAGGACCGCCCCCTCACCACCGTTCCGATCTGGGCGCTAGAATCGTGCGACCTCCCGGATCTCTTCTCCGCTTCTTCCTCCGCGCCTCCGCGCCTCCGCGTCAAAGGGACCGCCCCTCACCACATTTCCGATCTGGGCACTAGAATCGTCCGATCTCCCGCATCTCTTCTCCGCTTCTTCCTCCGCGCCTCCGCGTCTCCGCGTCAAAGGGACCGCCCCTTCACCACATTTCCGATCTGGGCGCTAGAATCGTCCGATCTCCCGCATCTCTTCTCCGCTTCTTCCTCCGCGTCCCCGCGTCTCCGCGTCAAAAGGACCGCCCCTCACCACGTTTCCGACAGCGCCGATTCCTTCGCCTGCGAATCGGCGGCTGCCGAGACGCTCTCCAGCCGCCGCACCAACCGCGGGATGTCGTCCTCGCGGCACGGCTCCGGAACGGCCAGGTCGAGCGCCACGCGCGATCCCTGCTCCGGCGTCTCTTTCGCCAGCACCACCACGCGCGTGCTCAAATGGAGGGCTTCCTGGGTGTTGTGGGTGACGAACAGGATGGTCGAGCCGGTGTCTTTCCAAAGCTGGCGGATCAGCCGCTGCATCTCCTTCCGTGTGCCCGGATCGAGCGCGCTGAAGGCTTCGTCCATCAGCAGAATGCGCGGGCGGGTGATCAGCGCCTGGGCGATGGCGACGCGCTGCTGCATGCCTCCCGAAAGCTGGTCCGGGTACTTGGCCGCATCCGATCGCTCCAGGCCCAGACGCCGCAGGTAATCGAACGCCTCGCGGCGGAACTCGCGGCGCCGCCGGAAGAAGCGCGGCGTACACCGGGCCAGCAGTCCGAATTCGCAGACCTCCGGCCCGAAAGTAATGTTGGCGAGCACTGTCTTGTCGGGAAACAGAGCGTACTTCTGCGGGACATAGCCGCGCGTGCGGTCGGGCTGATGGTGTACCCGGCCATCCACCAGGATTTCGCCCGCGCCGGGGCGCTCGGCGCCCAGCACCAGGCGCAGCAGAGTGGATTTGCCGCAGCCCGTCTGGCCTAGCACGCAGACGAATTCGCCCTCTTCGATTTCAAGCGAGATGTGATCGAGCACCGTCCGGGCGGGCGCGCCGTACGCCACCGAGACATCGCGAATTTCGATCAAGGGCATCGGCGCGTCTCCCCTACGTTTCCCGGAACCACGGATGCAGCGTGCGGTTCAACAGCCGCATCCCCAGGTCCACCAGGAACAGTAGCAGCGCCACCCACAGCACATAAGGAATAATCACGTCCATGCCCATGTGGCGGCGCAGCAGGGCGATGCGGAACGCCAGGCCATCGGTAGAGGCGATCATCTCGCCGGCGAACAGGAACAGCATCACGGCCTTCAGGTTGAGCCGGATGCTGTTGAGCACGCGCGGCATCACCTGCTTGAGCACCACCCGGTAAGCCACGTCGAAATCCCCCGCGCCCAGGGTAAACGCCTTGACAGTCTGCTCGGCCGGCACGCTGCGCACCAGGTTGAAAGTGTCCAGGATGATGGTGGGGGCCACGCCGATCACGATCAGCATGACCTTCGCCAGTTCGTCGATGCCGAAGGCGATGAACAGAATCGGCAGCAGCGAAAGCGCCACAATCTTATCGAAGAACAGGATGAAGCGCAGAAAAAAGCTGCCCACGTAGGGGAACAGACCCATGTGCAGGCCCAGCAGCACGGCCGGAACGAGCAGCGCCATGCTGTAGAAGAAGCGCCGCGCGGAGGCCTTGGTGTCCTTCCATAACATGCTGCCCAGGAACTGTTGCACGAAGTTAGCGGGCGGCGCAGTGGCCTCGTCGTCCTCGGCCGGCTGCATGGCTGCGTCGTACATGCCGCGGGCCATCTGCGCGATCGTCGGCATCACGCGGTCTTCGGGGTTGTCGCGATGGCGCCCGTGCGAGACGTAGAAATAGGCGCCGATGCCCGCCGCGAAGAGCGTCCACGAGAGCAGCAGGCTCCAGGTGCGCGACGGCCTGGCGTTGATTAGCAAGAAGCCCGCGGCCATGGCTTACAGCTTCCCCCCCGCGGCCATCTGCATGTAACTCAGGTCGAACACCAGCCGCACCCGGTCGGCCTTTCCTTGCACTGACCCATCGGGATAGCGAATCGCCACCTTGTCCACCGATTTCGTATTGGCGCCCAGCAGGCCGTGGTCGAAACAGAATTGCCGCACCAGCGCCATCTTCTGTTTCAGGTCTCCAGAGGCGCCGAAATCCGCCGCTGACTTAGCCGTATAAAACATCTTCGTGGTGCTGAGCTGCTCCTTATAAGATGCCGGCGTATCCTGCGAACCTTCCGCAACGGCGGCCAGCACCTTATCGCCCGCCGGCCCACCGGCGGACATCATCCCGAGCATCTCGAACCAGGCGCCCGAAAGCGCCCGCGCGAACTTGTGCCCTGCGCCATCGGGCCGGTTCAGTACGTCCGTGCGGACCACCGTCAGGTCCAGAATCTCGCCCGGAATCTGCGACGAATTAAACAGCGACGCGATGCCCCGCTGCCTGACGATCTGCGACACCATGGGCTTCCAGGTGACCACGGCGTTGGCGCTGGTGTCGCCCAGGAAGGCGGTGGCGATATCGGAATCGGAGGTGTTGATCAGCCGCACGCGCTTGATCTGGTCGCGCAGTCCGTTGAGGGTCATGGCGCGGTCGAAGAGGTACTCGGAAACCGTCTTCTCCACCAGCAGCATCTTTTTGCCAGCCAGGTCCTTCAATTGCAAGCCGCCGCGCACCAGCACGGCATCGTTGCCGTTGGAGTAATCGCCGATCAGCACCACCGTCGTCGGCACGCCCGAAGCCGCCGGCATATCCAGCGCTTCCATGTTGGTCATAGCGCAGGCGTCGATGTTGCGGGCCACAAAGGCGTCCAGCGAAGGCGCGTAATCGAAGCGCTGCACCTTGATAGCGATGCCGTATTTGTCGGCCCACTTGCGCAGGATGCCGGCCTTGTTCATGTAGTAATACGGCGTCCATCCGGCGTAGATCGACCAGCCCACGGTAAACGAGGGCTTCTGGGCGAAGGCAGTAATCGAAAGGATCAGGAAAGCCAACAGGCCGCGCAGCATCGTCGTTTCTTACCTATATATAAGAACCAAGGCGACGGGGCCTTCTGAGTTCCTTGAATTCTATCACGCCTACCGCAGCGATACGGGTTGCATCATGTAATGGCGCCAGCCTCCGTAGCGCGTAATCTCGGCCGCGCCGGGCACCGCAAACGGCTCACAGATGAAGCAACTGACCGTCTCGCCATTTTCCAGCGTGGCCTTGCCGATTCCAAGCGGCGCCGGCACCTCAGCCACGAATCCGCCGAAGCGATCTTCGGGGATGGCCCAGACCTCCACTTCAATTCCGGGTCCAGAAAAGTTCGGATCGCGCACCAGGCCGGGTTTGGAGGGCACCGTCGCCTCCAGCCGGTACAGCCGATAGCCCGCCGCCGTGCGGCACGATCGGATGCGCCGCGCGCCGCGCTCGGTGAGCTGCCAATTCAGCGGCTCGCCGGTGAGGTGCGCGCCCACCACCGCCAGCGCCACGCAGCCGGGCGGCATGGTTTCGACCTCCACCGCAGGCCCCGGCACGGCGGCCTGCTCGCGGTGGAACCGGTCGGCCATTACCAGCAGAGCCTCGTCGGTAAACGCAGGCCCGATCAGCGAAACCCCAAACGGCAGCCCGTTGGTGCGCAGGCCGGCCGGGACCGCCACCGCCGCCAGGTCCAGCAGGTTCACGAAATTGGTGTAGTAGCCCAGGTTGGTATTCAGGCGGATGGGGTCGGCGGCCACCGCTTCGTGGGTGTAAATGGTGCCGGTGGTGGGCAGCAGCAGCAGGTCCATCCTGTTCCATTCGGCTTCCGAAGCGCGCCGCAAATCGCGCAACCGGTACTCGGCCTGGAAGGCGTCTACGGCGCGAAATTTGCCGGCACCCGAGATGATTTCGCGCACCACCGGGTGCATCTCGGCGGCGTGTGATTCCACGAAGGGTCCGAGCGCGGCCAGGCGCTCCGCCACCCACGGACCGGAGTACAGCAGGTCGGCCGCGGCACGGAAGAGCGAGAAATCGATTTCCACTTTTTCCCCGCCGAGCGATTCCAGCGTTTCGATGGCTTCGGCATACAGCACCGCCGCCTCCTGGTCGCCAAAGAATTCCCGTTGCTCTTCCGCGGGCACGCCGAAGCGGAAAGCGCCGGCCAGCCACGGCGCGGCGTCCTGGCCAGGGGCGGCGGCGCGCGAAAACGGGTCCAGCGGGTCGAAGCCGCGGGCCGCCTGCCACACCGTGTGGGCGTCGTGACAGGTCTGCGCCAGGATCGAAACGCAATCCAGCGTGCGGCAGGCCGGCACCACGCCCAGCGTGCTGAGCAGGCCGCGCGTGGGCTTCAGTCCGATCAGCCCGTTGCATGCCGCCGGCACCCGGCCCGAGCCCGCCGTGTCCGTTCCCAGGGCGAAACTCGCCAGCCCTTTAGCCACCGCCACCGCCGAGCCGGCGCTCGATCCGCCCGAAATGTAGCGCGCATCGAACACGCTGGAGCAGGCGCCGTGGGGAGAGCGCATGCCCACCAGGCCGGTAGCGAACTGGTCGAGGTTGGTTTTGCCGATGGCGATGGCCCCGGCATCCACCAACGCCTGCACCACCGTGGCGCTACCGGCCGGCTGGTAGGAATACGCCGGGCAGCCGGCGGTGGTGGCGAGGCCCGCCAGGTCGATGTTGTCTTTGATGGCAAACGGCACGCCGTACAGCGGACGCGCCGGCGCCAGCGGGTCTTTTTCAAGCGCCCGCGCTTTGGCCAGCGCCGTTTCGCGCGCCACCAGCGAAATCCAGACCGGCTCCAGCGGCCCGCGGGAAATCGAATCGTAAATCTGCGCCACCACATCGGAAGGCCGCGCGGCTCCGCTGCGATAGAGTTCGCGCAGGGCGCCCAGGTTGAGTGGCGCGTTGGTCTTCATGCCGTTGCCTCCTGTCGCACGGTCACCAGGTGTTGCCCCGCCAAGACCAGATGCCCTGGCGCGCAGTGGAGCGTTTCAATAGTCCCGGAAAACGGGGCCGCCACCGCAATTTCCATCTTCATAGCCTCCAGCACCACCAACCGCTGCCCGGCCTCCACGCGCTCGCCGGCTTCCACGGCGATGCTCCAGACATTGGCGGCCACCGGCGAGCAGACCGGCCGGCATCCGTCGGGAACGCCATCCACCGGCGCTGCCGCTTCGCCCTCGGGGACGGCGGGTTCGTGGATCTGGGTACCCGCCGCTGCCCAGCGTTCCCGCTCCTCCACAAACGCCTCGTGCTGGCGGCGCTTGAATTCGGCCGCCTCCTGCTCGGTGGAACGGAGGAAGGCGTGGTAATCCGCCAGGCGGAAATCCTGGCTCTCGATGCGCAGCGGGTAGCGCCCGTGCGGGAAGGCATCGCGAATTTCCAGCAGTTCGGCCGCGGAGACTGGATAAAAGCGGATCTGGTCGAAGAATCGCAGCAGCCACGGCGTGCCGGGCGAGAATTCGCGCGTGGAATGAAACGTATTCCACATCTGCACCGTGCGCCCCACGAACTGGTAGCCGCCGGGACCCTCCATGCCGTAGACGCACAGGTATGCGCCGCCGATGCCCACGGCGTTCTCGGGCGTCCAGGTGCGCGCCGGGTTGTACTTGGTCGTCACCAGCCGATGCCGCGGATCGGTAGGCGTGGCCACCGGCGCGCCCAGGTAGACATCGCCCAGGCCGAGCACCAGGTAATTGGCCGAGAAGAAGATGCGCTGCACTTCCTCGACCGAGCCAAGGCCGTTGATGCGCCGGATGAATTCGATGTTGCTGGGGCACCAGGGCGCGTCCGGGCGCACCGATTGATGTACTTCCGGATGGCGAGCCGGGTGGCCGGATCGTCCCAGGAAAGCGGCAGGTGCACCGTGCGCGACGGCGCCACCAGGTCGTCCAATTCGGGGATGCGGCTTTCGCAGTGGTCCAGCGCTTCGAGCAGCGCCGCGCGCGTGAGCCGGCGGCCATCGTAGTGAATGTGCAGCGAGCGCACGCCAGGGGTGATGTCCACAATGCCCGCGAGCGCCAGCGCGCGCAACTGGCTTTCGAGCGCGTGGACGCGGAACCGCAGGTTCAAGTCGAGCACGTTGGGACCGTATTCGAGCAGCAGGTACTGGTCGCCATCGGCGCGGCAGACCACCGCCGGCAGGCTGGGGGTGGCGGGGCGCGACCGCAAAACGGGGTCCTCGCGTTGGTTGGGATGCGGCAGCGGCGGCAGGCGGCCCTCGAGCGAGGCAATCGCCGTATCCATAGTCGATTGCATGCGGCGCGCCTGGGCCAGCGACACCGCGCGGAAGCGGACCAGGTCGCCGGGTTTGAGTTGCCCGACCTTCCAAAGCTCGGCATCGATGATCGTGGCCGGGCACACGAAGCCGCCCAGGCTGGGACCATCGGGTCCCAGAATCACGGGCATGTCGCCAGTGAAATCGATGGTCCCCACGGCGTAGGCGTTATCGTGAATATTGGACGGGTGCAGTCCGGCCTCGCCGCCATCCGGGCGGGCCCACCGGGGCTTGGGGCCGATCAGCCGGACGCCCGTGCGGTCGGAATTGTGGTGTACCTTCCAGGCCGTGGCGAAGAAGGTTTCCATGTCTGCCGGGGTGAAAAAATCGGGCGCGCCGTGAGGGCCGTAGAGAACGCCGATATCCCAGGCGTGCGAGTAAGTGGGGATGGGGACGGAACCGCTCGCTGATGGCCGCGACGGCGCCGGACGCGCGCTCCCTGACGGCCGCGGCTCGGAGGCTTGCGAGCCGCTCTGTAGCAGTCGCTCCGGGGCGGCGTAACCGCTCCTTGACGGTCGCAGCTCGGAGGCTTGCATGCCGCTCCGCAGCAGTTGCTCGGGCGCTTCGTAACCGCTCCCTGACGGCCGCGGCTCGGAAGCTTGCGAACCGCTCCGCGGCAGTCGCTCCGGGGCTTCGTAACCGCTTCCTGGCGGTCGCAGCTCGGAGGCTTGCGTGCCGCTCCGTAGCAGTTGCTCGGGCGCTTCGTAACCGCTCCCTGGCGGCCGCGGCTCGGAGGCTTGCGTGCCGCTCCGCAGCAGTTGCCCGGGCGCTTCGTAACCGCTCCCTGACACCCCCGGCTCGGAGGCTTGCATGCCGCTCCGTAGCAGTTGCTCGGGCGCTTCGCAACCGCTCCCTGACACCCCCGGCTCGGAGGCTTGCGTGCCGCTCCGCAGCAGTTGCTCGGGCGCTTCGTAACCGCTCCCTGACACCCCCGGCTCGGAGGCTTGCGTGCCGCTCCGCAGCAGTTGCTCGGGCGCTTCGCAACCGCTCCTTTGAAGCCGCGCCGCAAGCCATTGATTCCATTGCATCGGCGCATTGCGCGTCTGCATTGTTTTTGGTGGCCCGCAGGGCCGTCGGGCACTCCCTGACACCCGCGGCTCGGAGGCTTGCGAGCCGCTCCGCAACCCTCGCAGGCCGGGCGCTTCGGAGCCGCGACCGTCAGGGAGCGGTCGGATGGGCAGCACATCGCCGGGCCGCAAAACCCGCCCGAAACAGCCGCCGAATCGGCCCAGAATAAAGGTAGCGGCACTGCCTAGATAATCCGGCGCATCCAATCCGCCGGCCACCGCCAGGTACCCGCGCACGCCGGCGCCCTCGGCCGTGCCCAATTCCAGCAACGACCCGGCTTGCGCGAGCACACTCTGCCAGCGCGGCAGCGCAGCGCCCTCCAGCCGCGCGCCGAAATCCGCGCCGGTCAGGGCGATCCAGGCGTCCGTGCGGAACCGCAGCGTGGGACCGGTGACCGTGATCTCCAGGCCCGCAGCCGATTCCGGATTGCCCACCAGCCGGTTGGCCAGGCGGAAGGCCAGCGCATCCATGGGGCCGGATGGCGGCACGCCCACATGCCAGTAGCCCAGGCGCCCGGGGTAATCCTGCACGGTGGTCTGGGTTCCGGCGGTGAGCACGTCGATGGCGTGGCGGGTGTAGCCGAAGCCGCTCAGGAAGGCGGTGGGCACGCCGCCCGCCTGAAAATCCGCAGAGCCGCACACCTGCCGCAGATACTCCAGGTTGGTCTCAATGCCATCGAGGCGGCACGCCGCCAGCGCCGCGCGCAGCCGTTCCAGAGCGGCCTCGCGGCTATCGGCGCGCACGATAATCTTGGCCAGCATGGGGTCGTAATAAGGGGTCACCTCGGCGCCGGCTTCCACCCAGGTTTCCACACGCGCCGCGGCGGGCCACTGAACGTGCAGCAAGCGCCCGGAGCTGGGCTGGAAATCCTTGCCCGGATCTTCGGCATACACGCGCGCCTGCATGGCGCAGCCCGACGCGGCCACACGCAGGCTCTGCAATGCCGGCAGTTCGCCGGCAGCCTGCCGCACCATCCACTCCACCAGGTCCACGCCGGTCACTTCTTCGGTGACCCCGTGCTCCACCTGCAGCCGCGTGTTGACTTCCAGGAAATAGAACGCCTCGGCCCCATCGTCGTAAAGGAATTCCACCGTCCCGGCGGATCGGTAGCGGACGGCCTTGCCCAGCCGCACGGCCGCGTCTAGCAGGCGTGTGCGCGTCTGCTGAGAAAGACCGGGGGCGGGCGTTTCTTCAATCACCTTCTGATGGCGGCGTTGTACCGAGCAATCGCGCTCGCCCAGGGCCAGCACCGCGCCGCGGCCGTCGCCGAAAATCTGCACCTCGATGTGGCGCGCGCGGGCCACGAACTTTTCCAGGTAGAGGCCGGCCGCGCCGAAGCTCGCGCGGCTCAGCCGCTGGACGGCCGTGTAGGCGTCCGCCAGGCCGGCGGCGTCGTGGCAAACGCGCATGCCGATCCCGCCGCCACCCGCCGTGCTCTTCAGCATCACCGGATAGCCGATGCGGCCGGCGGCCTCGCGGGCCTCTTCCACCGACTCCAGCAGGCCGGTGCCCGGCAGCAGCGGCAGGCCGTTTTCTTCCGCGATCCGCCGGGCTGTGTGCTTCGGGCCGAAATCGCGCATCTGCGCCGGAGTGGGGCCGATGAAGACGATTCCGTTCTCCGCGCAGGCCTCCGCAAAAGCGGCATTCTCGCTGAGGAATCCATAGCCGGGGTGAATGGCCTCCGCGCCCGTCTGGCGCGCCGCCGCGAGGATGGCCGGCATTTCCAGGTAGCTTTCCGCCGCGGGCGCCGGCCCGAGCAGCACGGCTTCGGCAGCCTGCTGGACGTGCAGGGAATGGCGGTCGGCTTCCGAATAGACCGCCACGGGAGCGATCCCCAGGCGCCGCAGTGTGCGGAGGATGCGGCAGGCAATCGCGCCCCGGTTGGCGATCAGGACCTTCTGGAACATCAACTCCCCTGGGCATCCCAAATGAGCACCTGCACCGGCGTGGGATTGTAGGCGTTGCAGGGATTGTTCAGTTGCGGGCAGTTGCTGATGAGCGCCAGCACATCGGTTTCGGCGCGCATTTCGACATATTTGCCGGGGTCGGAAATGCCGTCTTCGAAGGTCAAACGGCCCTCCGGCGTCACCGGAACATTCATAAAGAAATTGATGTTGGCGGTGATGTCGCGCTTGCTCATGCCGTGATCCCACTCGATCACGCCCTTCAAAAAGCTGCTGCGGCAGGCGTGCATGTAGCGCTTTTCAATGGCGTAACGCACCATGTTGCTTTCGTTGGCGCAGGCGCCGCCCAGGGTGTCGTGCCGGCCGCAGGTGTCGGCCACGATGGTGAGCAGCACCGTTCCGCCGGTGGACATCAGCCGCGTGCCGGTGGTCAGGTAAAGGTTGGCCTGCGCGCGGATGGTGTCCTGCGCGCTGTAACGGTCGGCGTAATCGTGCGCGTTATAAAACAGCGTATCCACGGCCTGGTTGCCGCACAGATCGACGATGCGGAAAATCTGGCCCCGGCGGATTTCGTGGACCCAAGGTTCGCCCGCCGGAATCACCTCGCTGTAAACTGCCGCGGCGGGGTCCAGCGTGCTTTCGACCAGATGCATGCCACTCATAGGAAATACCGCTCCGTCAAAATGAAGCCGCGGCCATTTTCAGCGCGCGAGAGGCGGCACGGGTCGTCCGCGCCGGCAGGCTCCGCGCGGCGAACCGAAAGCAGCACCGGTTTGGGCGCGTAATGCGGGTTCGGATCGAGCGGGTGCTGGCAGGTGTTGAGGATCGGCGAGGGTGTTCATTTCGGCGCGCAGCTCCACATAAGAGCCGGGCGCCGAGTTACCGGCGTGATAAGTCATCGCGCCGTCTTCGCCCACATCCACGCGGCTGAAGAAGTTCACATTGGGAATCAGGTCGCGCGGCCCCAGCCCCCACTTACCAAGTTCCACCAGGAAGCTGTCGCGGCCGTTCTTGTGGCAGTCGTTGCGATGCTCCTGGTAGCGGGCCTGGCCGTACTTGGCATCCACCAGCGCGCGGTTCGTGCAGCCGCCCAGCGGATCGTGCCAGCCCACGGTATCCTCTACCACGGAGCACAAAATGCGGCCCATATCGGAATACAGCACATAGCCCGTAGTAAGCCGGGCGATATGTTGGGCCTTGAGAGTGTCCGGCATGTTATACCGCTCCACCGGGCATTCGAAGTTATAGAACAGCGCCCCCACATTGGCGCCGCCTTCCACATCGGTAAGGCGCAGCACCGTGCCGCGCTTCAGAACGTGCGACCAGCTCGCGCCGGGCGGAACCATCTCCTGCCAAAGTACAGTCGACTCGGTCATGGACACACCACTCCTCTTACAATCGCAGAACAGGCAGATTCGCGGAACCAGGGTAAGTTACGAAAACGCGATCGAGGAAGGCGGTCCGCAGCAGACGTCCATGGCGGTCAACCGCAGGAACACCCGCAGGGCGATCCGCGCCCGTGTGACCCGCGCTGCGCCAGCCATTGACATCAACGCCAGTATGGCAGAGGAAGCGCACCAGCGGCGCAAATATGGCACAAAATGTTTTTATCGCGCCAATTAGCTGAAGCGGGGTGGGCGAGGCGGCGCGCCGTGGACCCAACCGAACGCAACGGAGGCGTGCCGGGAGCAGCTGAAAATCGCTCAGGTGTTTTGTCCGCTTCCTTCGGTCGCGGCTCCGAAGCGGGCGGAGTCGCGGCGCTGAAGCAGCCGGAGTCGGGATCGCGAGGGAGTGGTACGGCGAACAGCACACGAGAGCGGCGCAGGAACGGGCCGCTCATTCCGCGACGGGCGGTTGGACGCGCGCCGCCTGCCCAAATTGCGCGCCGGGCCCGGTCAGAGGCAGACGCGCACGGCGCGGCGATCGATTTCCGTCCGCAACTCCGCCAGCGTCTCCGCCGGAAGGGCACGCTGCACCTGCTCGAAAAGCTCGCGCTCCTCACGCCGGATGTGCGTCGAGAGCAGCGCGCAAAATCGCTCCAGCAGTCCGGCCGAGGGCGCTTTCCGCAGTTCCGCCACCAGGGCCTCGATCGCGCGGTGTTCGCCGATCAACTCCGCGATCAGCTCGGACGGTTCGCACGCCGGGAACAGCGTCTGCTCTTCGATTTCAAAGTGGTTCACCAACTCCAGCTCGTACCGGTCGATTACCCGCCGGGCCAGCCTGGCGATGGTTTCGGGCGAGGCGTCGGCCGCCAGCGACCGCCGCGTCAGGACGCACAGCGCCAGCCCATTATGGTGCTGCTGCGAGAGCGGAATCAAACTGGAGTGGCGCAGCACGCGGACCTATTCCTTGGCGCCCCTGATCCAGGCGAGGATGGTGGCATACTCCGGCGAGTCTTTGGTGAAGCGGACGCCGCCGCCGTGGGCCAGCGTCGTGGAGCCGGCCACGCCCTCGGTCTCGGAGCTGGAAGTCGGCTTGCGCAGGATCAGGCTGTTTTCCGGATCGGCGGTATCCACCACGTGCATCACCGTCGCCCAGGTGCCATCGAACAGCGTGTGAGTGATGTGGCAATTGACGCAGGCATAGCCATCCTTGCCGCGCTTTTCGAGAATCGGCTGCACATAGCCGCGGAAAAACGCCTCGTCGAGTTTGACCTGCGGGCGCTGTCCGGCGGCCCGCGTTCCGCCCGCCGCGGCCCGCATGGCCGGCGGCGGAGGGTGCAGGATGTGCGCCACATCGGCCTCATCGGGCATGGCGTCTACAGCGGCCATCAACTGCTTTACCGCCGGCCCGGAAGGTCCCGCGATCCGGTTCACATCGGCAAACCGCGTCTCGCGCACCAGCAGGACCGCCTTGGCGGCCAGGCGCTGCGTCTCCGGGTCCGGCGAGTGGAGCAACGGTGCGATGGCGGCCGCCATCCGGCCGGCGCTCTCGCCGAAAAAGGCAATCTGCTCGATGTCGTTCCCGATGCGGTTGTAAATGGGAGCGGCCGGCTTGGTGTCCAGGTCCGCCTCCGGATCGTACACATCGCCGCGGCGCAGCGGATATTCAGTAAGTGCCCTGAGTAACTCTTTCTTCTGCGCCGCCGCGCCGGTTTCCAGAATGCCGCTGAACTTACCCGCCAGCCGTGCTTCCACGGCCAGCCTCCCGCGAATGGCCCGCTCGCGATCGGCCGGCTCGCCTAACAGCGCTACCCAATTGTTATACAGATACCGGATGTTCTCGTCCGCCAGGTTATAAATGCCGGCGCGCAAGTTAGCCTCCACCCACTCGGGCTGCGGCTGCGCCATGGCCGATAGGAGAGTATCTTCGATGCGGTTTTTCACCGGCAGATCGGCCGACCAGAACCAAAACTGCCACACTGCCTTGACCGCATTCATGCGGACGGCCACCGCCGGGTCCTCCACCAGGCGCAGCAGGGGCGGCGCGAATTCCGGGCGGCGCGCCAGTGCGGCGAAATGATGGGCGAAGACGCGCGTGGCGCCCCAGCGCGTGCGGTCGTCGGGCGCCGAAAGCGCCGCCACCAGCTCCCCGGCCGGCGCATCGGCGTGCCGGCTGTAGGATTGGCGCAAGGCCCACGCCGCTGCGCGCTGCACTATTTTGCTGGGGTCGCCCAGCAGCTTCGGCGAGACCGTTCCCGGCCGCCCCACACGCCCCAGCGCTACCACCGCGGCCTGCCGGATGAGGGCGTCGGGCGATTGCGCAGCCTCCTGGATTTGCCGCATCACCTCGGGCGATGGCGGGTCCCACACCTGATCGAGTTGCTGCAGCAGCACGGCTGGGTCGCTGGCCAGGGAGTCCACCTTGGGCGAGTTCCAACCCTTGGCGCGGCCGGCGATGGGGTAATAGGCGCTCAGCGCCAGAATGGCCATCTGGGTTTCGCGGAAGGGCGTGCGGAAATTCTCGAACGACTGCAACGGGTCCATCCATCCGCCGAACGCCTGCTGACGCCGCATCAGGTACGCGATGGCCTTGGCCACCTGCGGGTTGTCCACCGGAATTCCGGCGGCCTGCAATGCCCACAGCGCGTGGCCGGTCTGAAATTCCACTTCCGGCTGATTGGCCTCGAACTTCATGGACCATTGCCCATCCGGCCGCTGCAGAGAGAGAATCCGCCCGGCGTTCTTCTGAATCTGGGCGTGGTAGCGCACCGGGTCGATATCCACCAGCGCCTGCGTCTGGTAGCAGAGGTCGATCATATTCTTGACCTCGCCCGCGGCGATAAAATCGGCCATCCGCGGATCCTTAGTAACCGTCCAGGCATACCAGGCAATTTCGTGCGCGCTCACGATGGGGGTGTTGCCGTTGGTTTCATCGCCCGGCAGTTTGTCGCGGCCCGCGTAGTATAAGTCCAGATAGCGGGCTATGCCCTCGCGGTAGCCGGCGCGAGTCTCGCCTGAAATCTGCTGCTCAAAGAGATCCACCAGGTGCGCCATCCGCCCCAGCACGTTGGCCGGCGCCGAAATCACCCGCGCCCACACCGCGCCTTCCTGCTCGAATCCGTAGAACGGCCGCGGGTTGTTGTAGAAGCGCTCGATCAAAAACTGAAGCTGCGACCGCTGATGCACCGGGTAACCATTGCGCGCCGCATACAGCGCCGCGCGCAGAGGAAAATGCGTGGTGTGGCAGCCCACACAGAGCGAGGTTTCCTGGTGGACGCTATCTAAGCGGTCGAAGATCCCTCCGCGGCGCGGTGTGTTGACGTGCCAGGAATCGCCCGCCGCCAGGATGTAATCGAGCGCCGTGCGCACGGCCACGCGCGGATCGCCGTAAGGCGGCGGGTCGTACACCCGCGTGCGCAGCCGGTAGGCAGGGTAGTCCGCGCGCACGGCAACATAGTAAGTGCCTTTCTCTTTCAGGATGCGCGGTGTAAATGCATTGCCCGGAAGCGCCTGGGCTTCATGCGGCAAGATAACCGGGTCCTCGCCTTCAAAGTACTCGTTCAGCTTGCCGTCGGCTAACCGGAAGATCCGCACATCCACCGGAATCTGGTCGCGGTCGGTCAGCTCGACCTGGAAGAAGACCAGTTTGGGCGGGCCATTGAAATCGAAGCGGTACCAGTCGGCGGGGCCATTGCGATCGGCGATTTCCTTGCGCGGCGTGCCCGGCAGGGGAATGTATTCCTCCTCGTCACCCGAGGCAAACACCGTGGTGCCCAGGGCGATCGGCTGGGCGTCCTGCCACTGCCGGTCGGGCAGGCTTTTCACCGTGGCGGTCAGCGGCCAGCGGTTCACCTGCAGCGTGTAATTCCCAGCCAGTTGGCCGGTCCGCACCGACAGGGTCGCGGTTCCCGCGCGCGGCACGCGGAACTGTGTGTAATAATCCGGGTCGCCCGTGTGCAGCGTCTTGGAGGCCAGCACCACGCGCCCCTGGCGCAGTTCCACATCCACTCGCGCGCCGGCCGTCATGGCGCCCGGCGATCCCAGCGAGTAGAGAAGGCTGTATTGGTGGGCGGTGTCCAGGCCGCGCAATTCGATGGTTTCGGCTTGAATCGGGCCGGTGCGGTGAATCAGGCTGTCCAGGGACGCGGCCCCGGCAGACAGGGGTATCCAGACCGCCGCGGCAACCGCCAGAGTGCAAATGCGAAGGCCCACCTGTGTATTTTACGGCAGGACGCGGCTCGGTAGCGCCTTGCCCCGCGCTTCCCCCTCCGCGCCTCCGCGTCAAAAGCTGCCCGCCGCCCGTGCCCGGTACCGATGTACTGAGATCTGTACCTCAGCGCCTTGCCCCGCGTTCTCCGTGCTTCCTCCTCCGCGCCTCCGCGTCTCAGCGTCAAAAGCTGCCCGCCGCCCGTGCCCGGCACCGATGTACGGAGATCTGCGCCTCGGCGCCTTGCCCCGCGTTCTCCGTGCTTCCCCCTCCGCGCCTCCGCGTCTCCGCGTCAAAAGCTGCCCGCCTCCCGTGCCCGGCACCGATGTACGGAGATCTGCGCCTCGGCGCCTTGCCCCGCGTTCTCCGTGCTTCCCCCTCCGCGCCTCCGCGTCTCCGCGTCAAAAGCTGCCCGCCACCCGTGCCCCGGTACTGATGTACTGAGATCTGTGCCTCGGCGCCTTGCCCCGCGTTCTCCGTGCTTCCCCCTCCGCGCCTCCGCGTCTCCGCGTCAAAAGCTGCCCGCCTCCCGTGCCCCGGCACTGATGTACGGAGATCTGCGCCTCGGCGCCTTGCCCCGCGTTCTCCGTGCTTCCCCCTCCGCGCCTCCGCGTCTCCGCGTCAAAAGCTGCCCGCCACCCGTGCCCCGGTACTGATGTACTGAGATCTGTGCCTCGGCGCCTTGCCCGGCGTTCTCCGTGCTTCCCCCTCCGCGCCTCCGCGTCTCCGCGTCAAAAGCTGCCCGCCTCCCGTGCCCCGGTACTGATGTACTGAGATCTGTCCCTCGTCCGCTCTTTCTTCGCGGTAAGATCTAGCGATGACTCGCTGGCCTCTGGCCCTCGCGGCGCTCCTGGGTCTGGCGCTGGCTGGCCGCCAATTCTTCGGCCGGCATGTGGCTTCCGCCGCATCCACCGGCCCGGCATTCGTGGAGTTCGAGAGCGGACCGGTGCGGCCGCTGGCCCTTTCGCCGGACCGCAACACGCTGTTCGCCGCCGACACTCCCAACGGCACCCTGGAAATTTTCGACCTCACCTCGGGCTTTCCCACATCGAAAGCCAGCGTGCGCGTTGGTCTGGAACCGGTGGCCGTGGCGGCGCGCAGCAACACGGAAGTCTGGGTCACCAATCTGCTTTCCGACAGCGTCAGCGTGGTCAGCCTTACCGGCACGCCACACGTGGTCCGCACTCTGCTGGTGGGCGATGAGCCGCGAGATATCGTGTTCGCCGGTTCCCCGCAGCGCGCCTTCATCGCCACCGCGCATCGCGGCCAGCAGCTTACAGACCCTTCCATCGCCAACGTCCCCGGCGCGGGCGACCCGCAACTAACCACCCCCGGCATTCCGCGCGCCGACGTCTGGGTATTCGACCCTGCCAATCCGGGCGCCACCATGGGCGGCACGCCGCTCGCCATCCTCAATTTCTTTACCGACACGCCGCGCGCCCTGGCCGTCAGCCCCGATCAGAACACGGTCTATGTGGCCGGTTTCAAGACCGGCAACCAGACCACCACGGTGCACCAACTGCGGGTCTGCCCCGGATTTCAGCCCAGCGTTCCCTGCAGGCTGCCCGACGGCACCACCAGCCCCGGCGGCAATCCCGGCCCGGCGACCGATGCCGCAGGCGAGCCGGCTCCCGAAGTCGGCCTGATCGTCAAATATAACAACGCCGATAACCACTGGGAAGATGAGTTACAGCGCGTCTGGGATAACTCCGTGCGCTTTTCCCTGCCCGATACGGACGTATTTTCAGTGGACGCCAATAGCCTCACCCAGACCGCCGCGTATGCGCACGTGGGCACCACGCTGTTCAACATGGCGGTAAATCCCACCTCGGGCAACTTATACGTATCCAATACCGATGCCGTCAATAACGTGCGCTTCGAAGGCCCCGGCACTTATGCCGGCCACACCGTGCAGGGGCACCTGGCAGAGGCCCGCATCACCGTAATTTCAGGCGGCGAGGTGGCCCCGCGACATCTGAACAAGCAGATCAACTATAGCCTGCTGGCGGGGTCGCCGGGTTACGATCCCACCGTCAAACAGTACAGCCTGGCCACTCCGGTGGACCTGGCGGTAACTGCCGATGGCAAGACCTTATATGTAGCCGCTTTCGGATCGAGTAAAATCGGCGTTTTCGATACCGCATCGCTCGAAGACGACACGTTCGACCCAGTGGCAGAGAGCGCCAACTACATAACCGTCAGCGGGGGAGGCCCGTGCGGCGTGGTGCTGGATGAGCCGCGCGGACTGCTCTACACCCTGACTCGGTTCGATGACGCCGTGAAGGTGATCGGCCTCTCTTCCGGCCAGGAAACCGGCGGCCTGCCGCTGCCCAATCCGGAACCCGCCTCCGTGACGCAGGGCCGCCCGATGCTCTACGACGCCACCACTTTTTCCGGCAATGGCGAGGCATCCTGCGCAAGCTGCCACATATTCGGAGATATGGACGACCTGGCCTGGGACTTAGGCGATCCGGATAACTCTGTGACGAAGAGTCCCATCCCGATCAACTTCAGCGGCTTACTGAGCATCTTATTGGCCACCGGCCAGACCGGCGTAGCGACGCCTATCAATGGCACCGGCGTGCCCGCCGATTTCCACCCCATGAAAGGGCCCTTCACCACGCAGACGCTCCGCGGCCTGCGCAATTCCGGCGCCATGCATTGGCGCGGCGACCGCTCCACCGGCCAGTTCGGCACCGATCCCTTCGATTCCAACCTGTCCTTTCTGAATTTCATCGTGGCCTTCCAGACCTTAGTCGGCAGCCCCAACCAGCCTTCGGCCGCGCAAATGCAAACCTTTGCCGACTTCCAGTTACAAGTGCTGCCGCCGCCCAACCCCATCCGCAACCTGGATAATTCGCTGACTGCCTCGCAAAAGCGCGGCCAATCCTTCTTTTCCGGCGCCCGCCCCGCCGACGGCGTCAATTCTCCGCTGCTGAATGCGGTCCTGGGCCAGTCGTCTTTCACCTGCAACGGCTGCCACACGCTGGATGCTTCGCAGGGCTTCTTCGGTACCAGCCGCAACCAAAGCTTCGAAGGCATGACGCAGATCGTCAAGATCCCGCACCTTCGCAATGTCTATGCCAAGGTAGGAATGTTTGGAACGCCGGCGGTGAGCCAGTTCCTGGCGCCCGATAGCGGCCCCACCGGCAGCCAGGTCCGCGGCTTTGGCTTTACCGGCGATGGCTCTGTGGACACGATCTTCCGCTTCCTGACCGCCGCGGTCTTCAAGCCGACCTCCAATTCCGGCTTCCCGCAAGGGAATACCGACGGCACCCGACGCGATGTGGAGCAGTACCTGCTGGCCTTCGATAGCGACCTTGCGCCCATTGCCGGCCAGCAGGTGACGCTGACCTCTTATAACTCCGCGGGCGCAGGCGCGCGCATCGATCTGCTGATCCAGCGCGCTTCCACGCCGTTCGTTTCGCTCTCGCTGGGCGGCGCCACCATGGAATGCGACCTGGTGGCGCAGGTGGTTTCGGGCAGCCGCGTGATGAGCTATCTGTACGACCCCGTGGCGGGCGATTTCGTCCCCGATGATGGCACCGCGCCCATCTCCGATGCCGCTCTGCGGTCGCTGGCCGCCACTCCCGGCCTGGAAGTGACTTACACCGCCGCCACACCCGGCTCAGGCTCGCGCATCGCCTTCAACCAATAGCCTAGAAATTTTTCCCTCGGCATGTCGAAATCCCGCCGTGTGCTCCGACTCACCTATGAAAACGCACCACGGTGCGAGAATCGAAAGGAGCAAACGACATGAAATACATCTTAATGATGCATTGCCCGAGCACGGGTTACGATTCATTTGGCGCGTGGCCCAAGAAAGACATCCAGGCGCACATCGCGTTCATGCACAGTTTCAACCAGGCCCTGCGCGCCGCCGGCGGGTTAATTTCCGCCGAGGGCCTGGCCAATCCCCACGAAGCCAAGATCGTGCGCGCCGGCAATGATGGGCAGCCGGTTACCGATGGCGTCTTCCCGGAGTCCAAGGAATTTCTGGCCGGCTATTGGATCGTGGAAGTGGAGAACCCCGAGCAAGCCTACGCCCTTGCCGCCAAGGCATCGGCCGCTCCGGGGCCTGGTGGCGTTCCCATGAACATGCCGATTGAAGTACGCCAGGTGATGAGCGGCCCGCCCGAAGAATTCCTGTGACGCCCGACGCCCTGGATGCCCGCGCCGAACATCTGCTGCGTGACCTTGCGCCGCAGGTGCTCGGCGCGGTGATCCGCCGTTACCGCGATTTCGCCGCCGCCGAAGATGCCGTTCAGGAAGCGCTGGTGGCGGCTGCTTTCCAATGGCCGCGCGAAGGCGTCCCGGAACATCCTCGCGCCTGGCTGATTCAGGTGGCGTCGCGCCGCACGGCCGATCACGTGCGCCGCGAGATCGCCCGCCGCCGCCGCGAAACCGCCGCCGCCATCGAACTCGACGCAACCGTCCCCGCGCCGGGCGCGGAACTCGAAACCGCCGAGGACGATACCCTGATTCTGCTGTTCATGTGTTGCCATCCCGCGCTCACTCCATCTTCCGCCATCGCCCTCACACTGCGCGCCGTTGGCGGCCTGACCACTGCCGAAATTGCGCACGCCTTCCTGGTGCCCGAAGCCACCATGGCGCAGCGCATCAGCCGCGCCAAGCACAGCATCAAGACCTCCGGCGTGCCCTTCCAATTGCCCTCGCACGAGGAGCGCGCCGGGCGCCTCCGCAGTGTGCTGCACGTGCTGTATCTGATCTTCAACGAAGGCTACACATCCACGGCCGGCCCGCAATTGCACCGGCCGGAGCTCTCCACCGAAGCCATCCGGCTGGCACGCGCGGTATACCGCTCGCTACCGGAGGACGCCGAAGCCGCCGGCCTGCTCGCGCTGATGCTCCTGACCGACGCCCGCCGTACCGCGCGAACCGGCCCCGCCGGCGAGCTGATCCCGCTCACCCAACAGGATCGCTCGCTGTGGGATCGCCAGGAAATCTCCGAGGGCACCGCACTGCTCACCGCCGCTCTTTCCAAAGGCGCGGTGGGCGCTTACCAGTTGCAGGCCGCCATTGCCGCCGTGCACGACGAAGCGCCGCGCGTGGAAGACACTGACTGGCCGCAGATCCTGGCGCTCTACGATCTGCTGAAGCGTATGTCCGGCAATCCCATGGTGGTGTTGAATCACGCCATTGCCGCGGCCATGGTGCACGGTCCATCCGCCGGCCTGGAACTGCTCACCGCCCTGGACGACGACGTACGCCTGCGCGGCCATCATCGCCTGCCTGCGGTTCGCGCGCACTTGCTGGAGCTGGCCGGAGACCGCCGGGGCGCCATCGCGAATTACCAGGCCGCCGCCGCGCTCGCCACCAGCCTGCCGGAGCGCCATTACCTGATCACCCAGGCAGCCCGGCTGCGGGAGAGCTGAGGTATCCTGAGTCCCAAGGGGGAGAGCGTCATCGCCCAGCGCCGGAACGGGACTACGCCTGTGCTCGCCGCCCTCTGCTGCGCGCTCGCGCCTGCCGTTGCCCAGGCTCCGCCCGAGGTGCGCATCCGCAGCGCCGCCTGGTTTCCGCCGGGTCTGGTCATTTCCACCGATGCCAGCCTGGTGGAGTTGGCCGCTACCGTGCGCGACCGCAACGGCCATCTGGTGGGCGGCCTGCGCGCCTCCGATTTCGAAGTGCTGGACAACAAACAGCCGCGCGAGATCACCTTCTTCTCTGAGCAAACCAGGCAACCGGCCGGCGGCGCCGCTCCCGCCAGCGCGTCCAAGCCGTCCGTCCGTGGCGCCGGCAGCCGCGCCGCCGCCCGAACCGCGATCCATCGCCCTGTTTTTCGATGACGGGCACGCTTCCATGCTCGGCGTGCATAAGTCGGCCGAAGCGGCCGCGCGGCTGGTGACGAACAACCTGCAGCCCAACGACCTGGTGGGCATCTTCACCTCCTCGGGAACCACCTCGGTGGATTTCACCCGCAACCGCGATCTGCTGCTGGCCGCCATCGCGCGTCTTCGGCCGCATCCGCTCAGCGGCGCGAGCGCCACCACCTCGTGCCCCACGCTCGATTCCTACGCGGGCTACGTGATCCCGCGGCATCTGGATCCCGCGGTCGAAAGCGCCGCACTTGCCGAAGCCATCCATTGCAACTGTTCCTCTCCGCCCACACCGCAGTGCGTGGCCTGGCAGCGGACCACCATCGACCTCGCCGCACGCACCGAATGGGAGCAGACCCGCTATCAATCCACCACTGACCTGGAGGCCATGGGCATCGTCATCCGCCACCTGGCGGGCGCGCCCGGCCGGCGCATGTTGGTGCTGATGTCCCCCGGTTTCCCCAGCGGAGACATGCAGAAGCAAACCAGCGCCCTGGTCGATGCCGCGCTGCGCGCCAACATTCGCATCGGCGGGCTGAATTCCGAAGGCCTGAGCACCCGGATGAGCAGTGCGCGCGGAATGGTGCTGAACGAGTTCATGACCGCGGCGGCAAAATCTACCGGCGGCCAATTCCAGCACGACTCCAACGACTGGTTCGGCGGACTGGAAGCAGCCACCGCGCTGCCCGAAGTTTCGTACTTATTGGGCTTCTCGCCGCCCGGCGATCCCGACGGCAACTACCACGCGCTAAAAACAAGCATCCACGGTAACCGCAGTTACAGCGTGGAGACGCGCACAGGTTACTTCGCCGCGCCGCCCGCCGCCGGGCGCGAAACCGTGCAGCAGCGGATCGACCGCATCGCCCTGTCCAGCGACGAGCAAAAGGATTTCCCGGTCACTCTGGAAGTGCGCCAGGAACCCGCAGCGGCGGGCCAGGCCGCCGTGCAGGTGACTATCGCGGTGGCCGCAGGCGCCCTGCGGTTCGCCAAAGCGGACGGCCACCGCCTGCAGGAGTTGACTTTTCTCACGGTGCTCGAAGACGCGCAGGGCAATTTCGTGGCCGGCAAGCAGTCCGTGATGGACATGGTTCTGGCTCCCGCGACCTTCGCCCAGAAGCTCCAGACGGGCATCCGCGCGGCCACTTCCCTCCCCGTGCCGCACCGGGGTTCCTACCGCGTGCGGGAAGTAGTTCGAGAGCTGGTACAAAACCGGATCTGGGCCTCCGCCGCGCCGATTCAGGTCCAGTAACGATCCTCCGGCAGAGCCGGAGGTTCGCGCTCGTACCAGTTGGCCGCCGGCCACAGCGGCGTGATGCTGTCAATCGAGAGCGCGCTCCTCCGGCAGGGCCGGAGGCTTTTCGGTTGCTGGCCCCTCAAAGGGGCCTGATCGCAATCGCTCAAAACCACGTGCGCCGCCCGCGCAGTCCCGTTGGTAGTGCCGTCTCCCGGCGCAACGGAAAGCATCTTGCCGGAAACGTCAGACTCCTACTGGCTCCCCGGCAGAACCGGGGGATCTCGCGACTGATTAGCCGGCCGGGCGGGCCACCCGCGGGGCACAGATGCAAACTCCACGGCGCGCCAGGCGGATCTTACATGACCTTTTCCCGTAACTCGCGTCGAGCGCATATGCGATGGATCACCCTTACCATGGTGGCCTTGTCCGGCGCGGCGCTGGCTTGGCCGCAGGCGGGCCAGCTCAAGACCGCCGAGGCCGTACTCGAACGATATAAACAGGCCCTCGGCGGTGTAGACGCCATAAGACGCGTCCAATCGGAAACCGTGCACGGAGAAATCGAAGCTACCGGCATGAAAGGGAAGGCCAGCTTCGTGTCTTACTCCAAGCCGTTTAAGTCTTTGTTTGAACTGACGCGGCCTGATGGTACGCAAGTTACCTCTGGATTCGACGGGCATATCTCATGGACCATCACACCCAAGGGCGCCAGCGTCGATAAAGATACTCCCGTGGAGTCGGTGCGGCGCGACAGCGACCTGCAATACGCCCTCCACCAGCCCGACTATTTCCGAAAGCTGGAACTTGCCGGCGTCACCGGCTTCGAAGGGCGCCCATGCTACTGGCTGCACGGAACCACGCATTGGGGCAAAGACAACAATCAATTCTATGACGTGCAGGACGGCCTTCTCGCCGGGTACCGCTTTCAAGCCGACAATTCCTCTTCGGCGGCCACCACGGCCACATTCGGCAGTTACAAGTCTTTCGGCGGCCGGCTCACTCCAACCAGAATGACTGCCCGGTCGGGCGACCAATCCCAAACCGTCACCTATCTCACCGTAACCTACGAACCTCTCCCCGATACCTTGTTTGACTTACCGCCCGCGGTGGTGGCGTTGCTGCATAAGCCGTAACGACTGAGGAGGGCGCCAGCACTTCCCCGCCCGCGGCTCGCGGGGAACAATGGTAATGTCGCGCAAAGCCAGTTTTGCCGGATAATCCCGCATACACTGCAGTTCCGCCAGCAATTCCAGCATATACTTTCGACGGCGACACTCTTGGCAAGACGCCTCAAAGAGCCTAAATCCCGCAGTTAGCCTGCCGCCCCCCGCCTCGTAGGCTATTGGCGCCACCAATACCCAACGGCGTCGCAGATCACCTTCCGGGTGACAACCGCCTTATCTGCAACTGGTTGCAGCGCATGGCCGCTGCCCGTTCCGTGGGGCCGCAAGCGCCGAATTTAGGAAGAAAGACTGTGGTTGAGGTTGCCTTAAACCCTGCCCCACTACCTCGAACTCCCTCCCTTACTGCGCCGCCGGCCGCACCGTCGTCGGATAAGTGATCCCTAACTGCTGCAGATAAGTGTCGTATTTCGCCGGATCGTAATAAAGCTGCTTCATGCGCGGCCGGTATTCCTCCATAATCTTCTGGTTCAGCCAGATGGCCGGCTTGTCACCGTCGCGGATGAAGCTCTTGTACTTCATCTCCTTGGTCTGTACGTTGTTGAAGTAATCCCAGGCCTTCGCCACTAAGTCAGGATGCACCAGGATATCTAGCATGGTCATCGCCTGTACCTTGGCGCCTGCAATCACGCCCTTGTGCGCAATCGGCGTCGCCATGGCCACCCCGTTCGCCCAGTTATGCCCCGGTCCGCCCGGAATGTTCGCCGGATACCGCAGGGTCACCGTCGGCACATTCCAGGAAACGTCGCCGATATCGTCCGAACCGCCGCCGGTGGGCATATTGGCCCCGCCCTCTCCGTCGCCCGCATCCGCCGTCTGCACCCGCGGCACCCGCATCTCCGGAATCCGCGTGGGCAGGCCGTTCACCCGCACTTTCAGCTCGGTTTGCAGCGCGCGGGCCAGTTTCTGGTCGTCATCCGACCACTGCGGCAGCCCCACTTTCTTGATGTTCTCGTTCATGTCCTCGGCGATCGCCTTGTTGAAGTGGCCCGGCCAGGCGCTGCCCAGCAGGCGCTCCGTGTAAGTGGTATCGGTCATCAGCGTGGCGCCCTTGGCCATGTTATTGCCGATCCGCCACATGTCCATAATGTGGTCGTAATCGGCTTCGCGGAAGTAAAACCAGACAGCGGCGGTCGGCGGCACCACGTTCGGCTGGTCTCCACCATTGGTGATCACGTAATGCGACCGCTGCGCCAGCCGCAGGTGCTCACGGCGGAAGTTCCAGCCCACATCCATCAACTCGACGGCGTCCAGCGCGCTCCGCCCGCGCCACGGAGCGCCGGCCGCGTGCGCGCTCTCGCCCTTGAACATATACTCGATCGAGACCAGCCCGTTCTGGTTCATCACCGGCCCCCAGGTCACGCCGAAGTTGTTCGCCACGTGTACGAACAGGCAGACATCCACATTCTTGAACAGCCCCGCTTTTACAAAGTAGGCCTTGGCCCCGACATCTTCTTCGGCAACCCCGGGCCAAAGCTGCAGGGTCCCTTGCAGGTGCTCCCGCTCCATCACTCTCTTCACTGCCAGGGCGGCGATGATGTTCAGCGGCACGCCGGAATTGTGTCCCTCGCCATGGCCCGGCGCGCCTTCAATCATCGGGTCGTGCCACGCCACCCCCGGCTTCTGCGAAGCCTGCGGGATGTCGTCGATATCCGATCCGAGCGAAATCACCGGCTTCCCCGACCCCCAGGTCGCCACCCACGCCGTCGGAACGCCGGCGAAGCCGTGCTCTACGTGGAAGCCTTCTTTCTCCAGAATGCCGCTCAAATACTTGGTGGTCTCGAACTCCTGGAAGCCCAGTTCGCCGAAGCTGTAGACGCTATCCACCATGACTTGCGCCTGCTTCTTCATGGCATCGATCTGGCCCACCAGGTCGGCTTTGATGGCGGTCTCTTTCTCGGCGGTCATCTTCGGTTGCGCCAGCGCCGCGGCGGCGGCCACCAGCGCGATCAGGACGGCTCTTCGCATGGTTCTTCTCCAGTAGTGCACAGTGACAGGGGTGCGTATCCGAATAGTGTACGCCGGAACCGGCGGAAATGGGGGCGGATTTACTGGAGGGGCCGCGGCAGGCGGACGAATGCCATGCCGGCTTGCTCAAAGTGGGAATCGGCCGTAAGCGCCTGCCGGATTCCCAACTCACGCATCACCACAAAGCTGGTCAAATCCGTGAAGGATATGCGCGGCTTGTCATGAAATCGAAGACGAAGCTGAAAGGCAGTGGTGAAACGCTCTCGCGTGATGTGCTCGATATCCAGGAGGCCCTGGTTCGATGCCGCAAAGATCCCCTGGATATAACGGCTGGCCAAAGCGAAACTCGATCGAGCGAAGAGCCGTGTGATGGTCTCGTCGAGCACGTAGTCGGTGGTCACCCAGGCTCCCATTCTGCGCGCGGCCGCGGCGCGCATCTGGGAAACCGATGCGAAGGAGTGATCCCGGTCGTCGGAAAGAACTAGCCATGCCCAGGTGTCGACGAAAACCCGGTCAGATGCCATACAACTCTTCGTCGATATTTTCCGACAGGATTGGTCCGCTGCAGATCCCCGCCACTTTCAGAATCGGATCCTCCGAGACCTTGCGCCGCCCCCGCTTCTTCGAACCCGTCAGCTTCCTGCGAATCACTTCCGCCATGCTGACGTGGGACCGAAAAGCCTCGCGCCGCAGCCGCTCGTGCATCTCGTCGGGAAGAAAGATGGTAGTCCGCTTCATACCCGGAGCATAGCATATATATGTTATGCTCGCTCCCCCAATCTCGACTCCGAAACCCCGTCAGGCGCGGGCGAATCGGCCTCAACTCCTACCTTATATCCCTCCCACCGCGCCACAATCGCGCTCGCCAGGCAGTTGCCCAGCACATTGATCGACGTTCGCGCCATGTCCAGCAGCGCATCCACGCCCAGCAGCACCGCGATTCCTTCCATCGGCAGATGAAATGTCGCCAGCGTGCCGGCCAGGATCACCAGCGCCGCCCGCGGCACGCCCGCCACGCCCTTGCTGGTCAGCATCAGGGTCAGCATCATCAGAAGCTGGTCGCCAATCGATAGGCTCATTCCCGCCGCCTGTGCCACGAAAATCGAGGCCAGCGAGAGATACAGCGCCGTCCCCACCAGGTTGAAGCTGTAGCCCGCCGGAATCACAAATCCCACAATATGTTTCGGCACGCCGAACTGCTCCATGTTCTCCAGAGCGATCGGCAGCGCAGCCTCGCTGGAGGCGGTCGAAAATCCGATCAGGAACGGCTCCCGCACCGCGCGGTAGAACCGGCCCGCGGGAATGCGGAACAGCACCAGCCCCGGCAACAGCACCAGCAGGATGCACAGCAGCGCGGCCGCGTACATCGTCGCCACCAGCTTGCTCAATCCGAACAGCACCCCCACGCCTTTGCTGCCCACCGTCACGGCAATCGCCGCGCCCACCCCCAGCGGCGCCATGTACATCACGTACCGGGTGAAGCGGAACATCACCTCCGCCAGCGACGAGCAGAAAGCGATCACCGGCCCAGCCTTCGCGCCAATCGCCGCGCACGCCGCTCCGAACAGGAAGGCGAAGACCACGATCTGCAGCGCGTCATTGCGCGCCAGCGCGTCCAGGATGCTGGTGGGGAAGATGTGCTCCACAATGGTGCTGAACGTGTTCGGGTTCGGCGGCAGCGCGGCCTCCGCGGCGGTCCGCTGGATGGCCACGCCCGCGCCCGGCCGCACCAGGTTGACCGCCGCCAGCCCCAGAAACAGCGCCAGCGTGGTCACGATTTCGAAGTACAGAATGGCCTTGCCGCCGATGCGGCCCATCTGCTTCATATCGCCGCCGCCCGCTATCCCCACCACCAGCGTGCTGAACAGCAGCGGCGCGATAATCGAGCGGATCAGCCGCAGAAAAATGCCGCTCACCGGCGCCATCTGCCGCGCCGCGCCGGGCGCCGCCAGGCCCAGCGCCACACCCGCGGCCATCCCGATAAAGATCCAGCTCGTCAGCGAAATGCGCTTCATCGTTCTCCCCATTTGAGCTTCTGGCGCAGCACGTCGAAGAACATCATGTGCGGCGGCCGCACCAGGTGCAGCGAATAGCGTGAGCTGCGGCACACCACCGTGTCCTGTTCGCGAAGCGGCGCTCCAATCTGCCCGTCGATGGTCAGGAAGACGCTCTCGTCGGGACCGCGCGACACCACCCGGATGACGCTGGTCTCGGGCACCAGCACCGGCCGGTTGGTGAGCATGTGCGGGCAGATCGGCGTGATGCAGATGGCCGGCACCGAGGGGAAGATGATCGGGCCGCCGGCCGAAAGCGAATAGGCCGTGGACCCCGTGGGCGTCGAGATGATCAGGCCGTCCGCCTTGTAGGCGCACACGAACTGCTCATCCACGTGCGCATCCAGGTCGATCATGCGGGCGATCGAGGACTTCGTCAGCACCGCGTCGTTGAGCGCGTCGTAGGAGGCGACCACCTGCTGTTCGCGCGTCACCTCCACATTCAGCAGCTTGCGCTTGGCCACCCGATGCTCGCCGCGGAAGGCGCGCTGCAGCTCCGGATACAGCTCGTCCACCGTGATGGCCGTGAGAAACCCCAGGCCGCCCAGGTTGACGGCGAACAGCGTGATTTCCCGCCGACCGATGGCGCGCGCCGCCGAAAGCAGCGTGCCATCCCCGCCCAGCACGATAATCAGGTCGCAGCCCTCCGGCACTTCGTCGCGCGGAAGACCGCCCCCCGCGGCGTATTCCGCGGTCTGCTCGTCCAGGCGCACCTGCACGTTGCGCCCCCCCAGCCACTCCAGAAGCCTGGGAACGATGGATGCCGCCGCGGCGGAGTTCGGCTTGGAACAGATTCCGACGGTCTCAATGATGGGCATAGAGCAGAAACTCCCGATTTCCCTCGGCGCCGGCGATGGGGCTCTCGATCATCTCCGTCTGAAATCCGAATTCATGCACGGCCTCGGTCACCCGCTCGCAGGCGGCCCGGTGGAGTTCCGGCTGGCGCACGATGCCGCCCTTTCCCACCTGGCCCTTACCAACTTCAAACTGCGGTTTGATTAGTATAACCATTTGCCCCTCCGCGCGTAACAGGGGGACGATGGCGGGCAGCACCAGGGTGACCGAAATGAAACTCACATCGCAGGTGGCCAGGTCCACCGGCTCGCCGATCTCGGCGGCGGCGAGCATGCGCGCGTTGATGCCCTCGTGCAGCCGCACCCGCGAATCGGTTCGCAGGCTCCAGGCAAGCTGGCCCGCGCCCACGTCCACCGCATGCACGCGCAGCGCGCCCGCCTGCAGCAGGGCATCCGTGAATCCGCCCGTGGACGAGCCGACATCCATGCACACCTTGCCCGCGGTGTCGATGGCGAAGTGGCGCAGGGCCGCCGCCAGTTTGACTCCGCCGCGGCTCACGAAGGGAGGCCGTGCCAACACTTCCAGCGCGGCGTCTTCGGCCACCGGCTGGCCCGGCTTGGCAGCCTTCTGGCCGTTCACCTTCACCTCGCCGGCCATGATCAGGGCTTGCGCTTTTTCTCGCGAATCGGCCAGACCGCGTTCCACCAGCAGCCGGTCGAGCCGGTTCTTCATGACTTGCGTTGCACGATATGGTCGGCCAGTTCGTCCAGGCGCGCGGCGCGCTCGCCAAAGGGCTTCAGGGCCTGGTGCGCGAAGGCGCACTGCTCTTCCGCCATGCGGTGCGAAAGCTCCAGCCCATACACCGCCGGAAAAGTGATTTTCTGCTGCTGCGCATCCTTGCCGGCGGTCTTGCCGAGGGCCTCGGAGGATTCCTCCACGTCCAGCAGGTCATCCACAATTTGAAACGCCAGGCCCATGTGCTCGCCGTAGCACGAGAGCAGCGCGTACTGTTCCTCGGTGGCCCCGGCGTAAATCGCGCCCATCCGCAGACTGGCCCGCAGCAACGCGCCGGTCTTGGCCCGGTGGATGGATTCCAGCAGCGGCGCCGTGGGCGTCTTGCCCTCGCCCTCCAGGTCCGCCACCTGCCCGCCGATCATGCCGCCCACGGTGCCCGAGGCGGTGGCCAGTTCGGCCATCAGCCGCACCTTGCGATCGGCCGGAGCATCCAGCTCCGCCAGCACCTGAAAGGCGCGGGTCAGCAGCGAATCACCCGCCAGTATGGCCATAGCTTCGCCGAAGACCTTGTGGTTGGTCAGCTTGCCGCGCCGGTAATCGTCGTTATCGAGCGCCGGCAGGTCGTCGTGGATCAGCGAATAGGTGTGGATCAGCTCCAGCGCGCAGGCCGCCGAAATCGCCGCGCCCCCGTCTTCGCCCGCCACCGCCCGGGCCGCCTCCAGGCAGAGGATTGGCCGGATGCGCTTGCCGCCCGCAAACAGGCTGTAGCGCATCGCGCGGTGGATGGTTTCCGGCACCGCGCTTTCGGGAGGAACCAGCCGGTCCAATTCGGCATCCACCAGGCTTTGCTGCCCGGCCAGGTATTCACGCAGGTTCATGGTCAGGACTTTTCGAGCCGCAGCGGTTCGGCCACGATTTTGCCTTCCTTGCGGATCAGCATTTCGACGCGCGTTTCCGCCTCTTCCAGCTGTTTGCGGCAGGCATCGCTCAGCTCCATGCCGCGCTCGAAAAGCTGCAGCGAACGCTCCAGAGGCAGGTCGCCGGCCTCCAGCTCCTTGACCACTTTCTCCAGCTCGTCCAGGCACGATTCGAAGGACTGTACGGGCTGCGCGGGCGTGGGATTCTCTGCCATCGCCTCATTCTAACAAGGGGCGCGAAGCAGATTTCGTTCTTGTGCTCAGTTCGGCCGCGTGCGCCGGCGTTTGGGTCCAGTGACTGTTTGAGCGGCTTCGGCTAGCACGCGCAGCGCGCGATTGACCGACTCACTATCCGGGAATAGCGCCACCAGATCGGAATCGATGCGCACCAGGTTGGTGCCCGCGGTGGCGCAGCGATAATACTTGCCGCGAACCCCGCCCGGCAGCCGGAAGAGGTCGTATTCCGGCCGTAGCTCGTCAGATTTCTTAGCTGCCGATACCTTCTTCATCTTGCTTCCGCTCGGCCGCCGTTGCCAGGCGCGCGCTAATGATCCGGATGCCGGCCCCGCGCACTTGCGGTCTTATTGTACAGCCGATGGTGATCTCCCGATGCTCGTCGGATGAACGGTCCGGATCCGGGAATGTCGTTGCCAGCGGATCCAGGAATACGCCGGCGGCATCCTCGAACGATACGCGATGCTTCCAGAGAGTCACCGCGGCCTTCCGCGCATTCCACTCGAACGTCACACCGCCAAGTCTATCTCACGGCTCCGGTATCAGGATCAAAGCTTGGTCAGCTCCCGCGCACCCACCGCCGATATCAGCCGCAGCCGAAGGTAAGCCGCGGCGTTTCATCATCGCGGCGGGCCGCCAAACCCTCCGTGTTACGATAATTACTTGTCAGGTCTCGGGCTCCGTGCAACGGACGGCTGCAAACCCCGCCAGGTCCGGAAGGAAGCAACGGTAGTGGTGCGGTTCGTGTGCCGCGGATTACCCGGGGCCTGGCATTAAGCCCGCCCCATGTACCAGGTCATCGCCAGAAAATACCGGCCCCAAGACGTTTCAGGACGTGGTCAACCAGGAGCACGTCAAGACCACTCTCGAAAACGCCATCGCCCAAAGCCGCATCGCCCACGGGTACATCTTCTCGGGCCAGCGCGGCACCGGCAAGACCACCGTGGCGCGCATCCTGGCGCGCTGCCTGAACTGCATCCACGGTCCCACGGCCTCGCCCTGCGGCGAATGCGCGAGCTGCCGTGAGATCACCGCCGGCGGCGCCGTCGACGTCATCGAAATCGACGCCGCCTCCAATCGCGGCATCAACGAAATGCGCGAGTTGCGCGAAAATGTCCGCTACCAGCCGGCCCGCGACCGCTACAAGGTCTTCATCGTCGACGAAGCCCACCAGATCACCAGCGAGGCCTTCAACGCGCTGCTCAAAACCATCGAAGAGCCGCCGCCGTGGGTGGTCTTCGTGCTCTGCACCACCGAGGCGCACAAGATTCCCGCCACCATCGCCTCGCGCTGCCAGCATTTCAGTTTTCGCTCGGTGGATTTCGAGGACTCTCATCGCGCGCATGGCGTGGATCTGCGAGCAGGAAGGCATTGAGGCCGATGCCGAAGCGCTGGCCGTCCTCGCGCAAGCCGGCGAGGGCAGCGTGCGCGACTCGCTTTCGGCGCTCGATCAGGCGATTGCCTGCTGCGGCGCCCGTCTCACTGCGCCGGAAGTGCGCGCCCTGCTGGGATCTTTCGCGCTCGAGTCGCTCGAGAAAGTGACCCAGTCGCTGGCGGCCGGCGATTCGCGCGCCATGCTCGAAATAGTCGACGACCTGGAGCGCAACGGCCACAACCTCCAGCACTTCAGCCGCGAGCTGTCGCGCTACTTCCGCAACCTGGTGGTGGCGCGCATCGCGGGCGCCGAAGGTGCGGGTGCCCGGCTGATCGCCGCCTCCGCGGCGCAGCGCGAGAAACTGTCCCAGATCGCCGCCGGATTTTCGGAAGAGGATCTCACCCGCTATCTGCAGCTCAGCCTGGATCTGTTTCGCGATCTGCAGTTTTCCTTACAGCCGCGCTTTCATCTGGAGATCGGGTTGCTGCGCCTGGTGCAGGCGGGGAAGCTGTTGCCCATCGAGCAGGCGTTGGCCGGTTTGGGCGAAGCGCCCGCGCGTCCTGCACCGCCGGTTCGGCCGGCCGCGCCGCCCCCGCCTCCCGCTGCTCCGCGGCCAACGCCGTTCGAATTGGACCGCGCCCGCAAGGCTGCCAAACCCTCCGAGCCGCCCCGCTCGCCCGAATCCTCGCGGTCCTTTGAGCCGCCGCAATCCAAAGGTGCCAACGCGCTGGCCTCCCAGCCGGCATCTCCGGCACCCCAGACCGCCGCCGCAATCCCCGCGACCAACAACGACTGGCGCGCGATGTTGCATGCCGCGCTCATGGAACTCGGCCTGCCCTACACTGCCGACGCAGTGGAGAATGCGCGCGTCGTGGAAAACGCCGGCGAGTTACAATTCACCGTCGCCAAGACCTACAAGCTGGCTCTCAGGGAAGAGGATCTGCGCGCCGCCCTGCGCCACATGGGTGCCGCGGGCGCCCGGCCGTTGCGCATCAAGGTGATCATCGGCGATGCCGGTGAACCCGTAGCGCCGCTCGGCGGCTCAACCGCGGAGGATGAGGCTATCCGCACGCGCGCTGGCCAACCCCGAAGTGCAGCGCTTCCGCGAAGTCTTCGGCGGCGAGGTCCGCAAAATTCGCAATCTCAAGGAGTCGTAACGTGAAAATACCCGGCAACATGCAGCAGATGATGCGCCAGGCGCAGCAGATGCAGGCCAAGCTCCAGCAGGAGATCGCGCAGATCAAAGTGGAAGCCACCGCCGGCGGAGGCATGGTGAGCGTCCAGATGGACGGCCAGAAGAATCTGCTCTCGGTGAAGATCGACCCCGAGGTCGCCGGGGACATCGAAATGCTCCAGGATCTGATTGTGGCCGCCGCGAGCGAGGCCGTCAAGAAAGTGGATGGAGCGATTCAGCAGAAGATGGGCGGCATGCTGGGCGGGATGGGCCTGCCGCCGGGCCTGCTCTAAGCGATGCCCGACTTTGCCGAACCGCTCGCGCGGCTGATCACGGAGTTTAAGCGGTTGCCCGGCATTGGCCAGAAGTCCGCCCAGCGCCTCGCCTTCCACGTACTGCGCGCCAGCCGCGACGACGCCGAACATCTGGCGCAGGCCGTCCTGGACGTCAAGGACAAGCTGGGCCTGTGCCGCGTCTGCAATAACATCAGCGACAGCGAGCTATGCCAGTATTGCAGCGACCCTAACCGCGATGGGCAGGTAGTCTGCGTGGTGGAGGAGCCGCACAACATCGTGGGCATCGAAACCACCCGCCAGTTCAATGGCCGCTATCACGTGCTGCACGGCGCGATGTCGCCGCTGCGCGGCATCGGCCCCGACGCGCTCAAGATCAAGGGGCTGGTGGAGCGCGTCGGCCAGGGCGAAATCCAGGAGGTAATCGTGGCCACCAATCCCACCGTCGAGGGCGAAGCCACGGCGGTCTACCTGGCCCGCCTGCTGAAGCCGCTGGGGGTGAAGGTGACGCGCATCGCCATGGGCATCCCCGTCGGCAGCGACCTCGAATTCGCCGATGAGGTGACCATTTCGAAGGCCATGGAAGGCCGCCGCGAAATGTGAGCGGCACCGGCCGCGCAGGCTCTAATTCTCCGTGGGAGTCTTCTCCGCATGGTCGACGACGATCAGATCGAGGGGAGCTTTTTTCGGCTCCAGTTTGAGGCCGAGCTGCGCCTGAAGAGCGGCGTAAATATTCGGTAGCGGTTCCTCGGCCTGAACCGCTGTCGATCCCGCGGGTCCGGCGCCGCCTGCGGGCGGTGGTGGAGGCGCCGGCATCGGCCCCATGGGACCATTCATCATCTCCGGCGCATAGGTCACGGTGAAATCGTATTTGCCGGTGAGGCCAGTCTCGTCTTTCACCGGGCGGTTGAGTTGCCGGGTCAGCCGCTCCGCGAGGTCGAACATGGTCTGCTGCTGCGCGATCATGCGGGCGCGGCCGGGCATCATGATGCCGAAAATGCCGGGGTGCCCTACCAGTCCGGGCAGCTCCGGAAAGCCGTCCGGACCTATCTTGGGCCGCTCGGGCAGCGGAGGCCGGGAGTCATCGCCGTCCTTGGGAGGGGCGACTTGGGCCGATTCCTTGATCTTCGGCCCGCTCCTGGCCACCACCAGCGAGTACATGGGAAGATCTTTGGTCTCGCGATGAACCGCCATTTTGAATCGCTCGGCAAGCAGGTTTTGCAGCATCATACGGAATTGTTCCTTGGTGGTATCCGGCGGCATGGTGGCGGTGATGTCGAACCTTTCGGTATCCAGCCAGGCCGGCCCAGAGACCTGAAAATTCTTCACATCGTACGCGTCCATAATCAGATTCTTCAGGGTCATGTAGGGATAGTGGATGCGGCCGGGGTCCTTGGTGTCCGGCCCTCCGCTGGGGCCTGCCATGCGGATCATGCCCCTGCCGTCGGGCGTTGGCGGCGCCGCGGCCTTCACCGAGGCCACGTCGAAAGACGGCGATTTCTCCGCCGTCTGGCCAAACGCCAGAGCCAGGCTGAGGAGCAGCAGCAGACCAGTCCGAATTCCCGTGATTCGCATGGTAAACACCTCTGAACGCGATGGAGTTCCGGCACTCCGGCCCGGCAAGCGGGGACGAACCGGAGTCGCGCTTACTAATTATTTAGTATTCGAGCAGGCAACGTCAAGTGCTATCTGCCCGGCTCGCGGCCCGTCCGAAAGACTACGGTGGCAGATCGGTTGCTTATTCAGGACATGTATGCCAGAGAAGAAAACCACCGAACGGGCGCGCCGCGATGCGCGTGAGGGAAAGGCGCCGAGCACCCAGGCGGGCGAGTTCGTGCATGAGGAGATGGACCATATTCGCGAGGGCAAGCACGGCGCACGGTCCACCAAGCAGGCGATTGCAATCGGCCTCTCCAAGGCGCGCCGCGCCGGAGTCAAGCTAGCGCCGCCCAAGGCGGGCAAGGCCTCCAACCGGACGCGCTCGCAAGCCGCCCGCGACGTGAAAAAGGGGCAGAGCCACACGGCGCGGAAGACCTCCGCCAAGCGCTCCAGAGCCACCACGGCGGCGTTGAAGCGGGAAGGCCGCAGCGCGGCGTCGCACCAGTCGCTCTCGCGCCAGGCGAAAACCGCCGCCCGGTCGCGCAAGCGGACGAAGGAGTAGACGGACTCCGCGCGGCTGACAGAAGTGGTCCGCGACGGAACGCGTCGTTGGGGTTGACGGCCGGGAGTGGTCCGCTCCCAGGGACCGGCCGTCTGCGCGCAGCGGTGTGACAACTGGTTTATCACTGCGCCAGCACCTCCACGTCATAAACCAGCAGCGCATTGGGTGAGACCACAAAGCGGCGTGTGCCGGGCGACTCCGGCGGATACAGTCCCGCCCGTCCGTAACCCTCGGCGGCGGGCACAATCACCCGGCGGCGCTCACCTGGCTGCATGGTGGCGAGGACGCCATCGAGGCCGGGGTTGAGCCGGGTCTTGCCCGGCGCGAACGCGAAGACCTTGGGCGAATCGACGAACCCGGGGACGCCGGTGTCACCGCTGCCGAAAGCCGTGGTTTCGAGCGGCGGACCCTGGCGCCCGATCACCAGGCCCCGGTAGCGCACTTCGGTTCCGCGGTAGCGCACGTGGAGCGGTCCTGACGCTGGGGCTTGTCCCCGCGGCGGTTCCGCGAGTTGCTCCGTCAACACGCCGCCGCCCGGACCGGTGGCCTTGGGGTAATTGCGCGCAATCCATTCCTGCTCGGCCAGCCGCTTCTTTTGCTCGTGCCCGGCGACTCGCGCGGTGGCGGCCTTGACCTGCGCCTGGAAGGACTCGGTGGTGGGATGGAACGCTTGGGCACGGGCGCCTACGCGCAGGATTCGCACGCTCTCAACCGCATCTCCCTGGACGATGCGCATGACCACGTCGAGGCCGTCAACCACTTCACCGAAGACGGTGTAGTCGCCATCCAGGTAAGAGCGGTCGCCCAGAGTGACGCAGAACTGCGATGCGTTGGTGTTAGGGCCGCTGTTGGCCATGTTCAGGGCGCCGGCGTGATTGTGGCTGAGCCGCGCATGGATCTCGTTGGGGAAGGTATAACCGGGGCCGCGGGCGCGGGTGGATTGGGGAATGCCGGCCTGGATCACATGGCCGGGCACCACCCGATGAAAGGTCGACCCATCGAAGAACGGCCTGCCGGGGTCGAACGCGGCGTTGGCGATGGTGCCTTCGGCCAAGCCTACGAAATTGGCCACGGTCATGGGAGTGAGGTCGGCCTCCAGGCGGGCGACGATCAAGCCCTTGGAGGTGTGGATCTCGGCGTAGATCCCATCCGGGCGCCGGGCTGATTCTTGCGCCATGGCTGTGCCGGCCAGGAAAAGGACCGCGGCCAGCAAGGCAAGTGCCGCGCGAGAGAGTCCGCGAGTGCTTGAGCCGGGTTCGCTACTCATGGCGCCATCCTTTTCGGTTTGTGCGGGTTGCAGCGGAAAATGGGTTCGTTCGGTGCAATTCGATGGGCACAGTGTGGCGGAGGGGTTTGTGAGGGGACGCCGGGAGTCGGCGTCGGGTTCGGGATGGGTTTGTGGTGCGGTGTCCATGCCTCTTGGTTTGTGCGGGTTGCAGACGAAAATGGCTTCGTTCGGTGCAATTGGTTGGGCACAGTGTGGCGGAGGGTTTGTGAGGGGACGCCGGGAGTCGGCGTCGGGTTCGGGATGGGTTTGTGGTGCGGGTATCCACGTCTCCTGGTTTGTGTGAGTTGCAGAGGGAAATGGGTTCGTTCGGTGCAGTTGGTTGGGCACGGTGTGGCGGAGGGTTTGTAAGGGGACGCCGGGAGTCGGCGTCGCGTTCGGGATGGGTTTGTGGTGCCGCCCGTTCGGTACTATTGGGGCGCACCGGGTGTTTTGGCGGGCGGTCCGGCGCTGGAGCGCGTGGGGCGGGTTGAGGATGATGGGGCACAGCCGTTCTTCCGCTTCCAGATATAGCACGAGGGTGGTGAGTTCCCGGCGGCTATCGGCGGCAAGCCAGACCAGGGAAAGCGGTTATTTTCGGCGGATTCGGTGATCGTGCGATCATGATCCCAGGGGTTCCGATGGCGCGGTGCTTATCGTGCGGCGGTGAGATTCCGGGCGGCGGGAGGTTTTGCTCCTCCTGCGGGCGGGCGGTATCGAGCGACGCCCTGGCCACCCAGACGGTCGCTGAGTCGACACCCACGCCGCGGGCAACCCCCTCCAACGGAACCTCGAGCCGGTCGTCTCATGTTTCCAGCTCCAGCGCGGCGGGACGGTTTGCGCCGGGGCAGATTCTGGGCGGGCGCTATCGCATCGTGGCGCTGCTGGGCAAGGGCGGCATGGGCGAGGTCTACCGCGCCGACGACCTGGCGCTGGAACAGCCGGTGGCGCTGAAGTTTCTGCCCGAAGCCCTAAGCGGCAACGAGGCGGCCCTGGCGCGCTTCCGCAACGAAATCCGCATCGCGCGGCAGGTCTCCCATCCCAACGTGTGCCGGGTTTACGACCTGGGCGAAGCGGCGGGGCTGTATTTCCTCTCGATGGAGTATGCGGATGGCGAGGATCTCGGCTCGCTGCTGCGCCGCATCGGCCGCCTGCCTCCCGATAAGGCGCTGGAGATTGCCCGCCAGCTTTGCGCGGGCCTGGCCGCGGCGCATGCCAAGGGCGTGCTGCATCGCGACCTGAAACCCGGCAACGTGATGCTGGACGGGCGCGGCCAGGTGCTGCTGACGGATTTCGGACTGGCCGGACTGGCGGGGCAGATCGACGGCGCCGAGGTGCGCAACGGCACCCCGGCCTACATGGCGCCCGAACAGCTCTCCGGGCAGGAGGTGACGGTCCGCAGCGATATCTACTCGCTGGGGCTGGTGCTGTACGAGATCTTTACCGGCAAGCTGCCGTACGAATCGACCACCCTGGCGGACCTGATGCGGGCGCAAAAAGAGGGTGCGCCGATAAGCCCTTCCACGCTGGTGCGAGAGCTGGATCCGGCCATTGAGCGCGCGATTTTGCGTTGCCTGCAAAGTAATCCGGCGCAGCGGCCGGCTTCAGCACTGGCGGTGTCGGCGGCGCTGCCGGGCGGCGATCCTCTGGCGGCGGCGCTGGCCGCGGGCGAAACGCCATCGCCGGAAATGGTGGCTAAGGCCGGACAGGGCGAAGGACTGCCGGTGCGCCGGGCGGCAGTGATTCTGCTGGCAATTCTGACCTGTGTGATCGCCACGGTAATGAGCGGCAACAATGCCCTGGAAATGCTGCGGCCGGAATATCCGCCAGACGTGATGGTGCAGAAGGCCAGGGACCTGATTGCGCACCTGGCGCCGGGACTGCACCGCGCCGACCAAGCCTACGGCTACCAGTTCGATTCCGGCGTCTTTGACAACATCAAGAAACAGAACTTTAAGCCAGATTGGGAAAGCGTGCTCCCGCGGAGGCCGGAGCTGCTGCAATTCTGGTATCGCCAGAGCGGCGGCGCGCTCACAGGCCTGATGATGCACGACGACCTGCTGACGCCCGGAATCGTGCAGGAGGACGATCCGCCGTTTGAGGATTCCGGAGGCCTGCGCCTGGAATTGGATGCGCGCGGCAACCTGCTGCGCCTGGAGCGCATGCCGGATCAGCGGCAGACGCCGGACAAGGGGCCGGCGACGCACGCCGTGGACTGGAGTCCGCTGTTCGCCGCCGCCGGGCTGGACATGGCCCAGTTTCAGCCGGCCGAGCCGCTGTGGACTTCGTTAGAGACCTCCGACACCCGCATGGCATGGACGGGCGGTCAACCGCGCCCCTTGCGCGTGGAAGCCGCGGCGCTGCGCGGGCAGCCGGTTTACTTTCAGGTGATCCAGCCGTGGACGAAACCGGACCGCGCGGCCGGCGACAGCACGTCCACGAGCGACGCCATCAGGTACACCATTTACTCGCTGGTGGCGCTGGTGTGCTGTTTCGGCAGCGCGTGGCTGGCACGGCGCAACCTGGCGGCTGGCCGCGGCGACAGGCGAGGCGCTTTCCGGCTGGCGGCGTTTTTCTTCGCCGTGGAAATGGCCCTCTGGCTGACCCGCTCGCACCTGACGGGTTCGCCGGGAACTCTGGGAATGTTTTTTATCGCCCTGGCCACGGCGACGTTTTACGCCGTGCTGATCTGGACGGTGTACCTCGGGCTGGAGCCTATCGCGCGCCGGCGCTGGCCGCACACGCTGATTTCCTGGTCGAGCGTGCTGATCGGCCGCGTCCGCGACCCGGTGGTGGGCAGCGACGTGCTGCGCGGCTGCGCCCTGGGAGCCGCGCTGGCGACGATTCGGCGCGGCAGGGACCGTGGCCGCGCGGCGCCTGGGCGGAGGGACGCCGAACCTGGCCGATCCGCAAGCGCTTCAGGGAGTGCGCGGCACGCTGGCCACCTGCCTGATGGCCGTGCCGCACGGCATCCGCGAAGCCTTGTTCTTCTTCTTCCTCATGCTGATTCTGCGGGCCCTGCTGCGCAACCAATGGCTGGCCGGAGCGGCCTTCGTGCTGCTGTGGAGCGCTACCGGCCTGGGAGGGCCGCATGCGGCGCTGAACGTGGCGCTTTCTGTGGCGGGCTACGGCATTCTGGCAATTAGCATGTTGCGCCGCGGATTGTTGACCATTGCGGTGGGCGTGTTTGTGGCTATGATGCTGGGGAATGGGCCCTGACGATGGAGACGCAGGCCTGGTATTTCAGCAGCGCGGTTTTCATGCTGGGGACGGTGGTGGCGCTGGCGGCGTGGGCCTTCCACACGGCCATTGCGGGGCGGAGGCTGTGGAAAGAGGATCTGCTGGAGTAAACGGGGTAAGCGTGGGACGGGGCCCTTTGCCCAGAGGTCTGCGATAGAATCTGAACCTATGGCGTTCTCGATTCTGTCCGACGCGCCGGCTTCGCGGGATCTGCTGAATTTCGACCGCTATCTGGATCCCTTGGTGGACCTGCTCACCGGCGAGGTTCTGGAGACTCCGCTGACGGTGGGAATCTTCGGCACCTGGGGCAGCGGAAAGAGCACCCTGCTGGGCCTGCTTACCGAACGGCTCAACGCTCACGAGGGGAAGTTCCTGTGCGTGCCGTTCAATCCGTGGATTTACCGCCGGGAAACCAATCTCTTAATTCCACTGCTGCACAGCATTCATGACGCGCTGACCAAGGGAATGGGCGGCAAATTCGCGGATTCCGCCGCCAGAATCAGCGAGGTTCTGGTGCGCGTGGGCGCGAACGCGCTGTTGCGCCACATTACCGTGGATAAGGTTGACCTGGATCAGTTGGAGAAGTACGAGAAAGCCTATATCGAGCGCAAGGGGCTGATCGATAACCAGCTCCGCAATCTGCACGAGACCTTTCGGCAACAGGCGCAGACGCTGCACGAGGCGGGCGTGACCATGGTCCTTCTAATTGACGATCTGGACCGCTGCGACCCCACCGAGATGATCGATTTACTGGAATGCGTCAAGCTCTTCCTGGACGTGAAGCACGTGGTCCACGTACTGGCTGTGGATAAGGAAGTGATCGACCGGGGCGTAGAGGTGAAATACGGAAAATTCAATTTTTCGGACGAGCGCAAGGGGGCGCTGGGCGCGGAATATATGGAGAAAATGGTGCAGATTCCGGTGTACCTTTATCCGCTGCACGAAACGCAGGTGAAAGGTTACATCCGGGCGCTGGACCTTTCGCAGGAAGTGAATGCGCAGATTAATTTGCTGGCGGAGGGGCTGAGTCCGAATCCGCGGAAGATCAAGCGCGTGTTGAACGCCGTGGCTCTGACGCGACAGGCGCTCCGCCAACAGCAGGTGAATTGGTCGCTGGTTACGGGGCTAGCGATTTTGCGCATCGAGCGGCCGGAGGTCTACGCGGACGTGGCCCGGCTGCCGAAGATGCTGATCGCGCTGCAGAATGTTTACGCGAAGAAATGGAGCGTGCGGGACGTGAACGACTTTGCCAAGGAGTTCGGAGAGAAGGCGGAGTTTGTACGCTCGCGCTGCGAGCGGCATTACAGCCCGGCGAGCCCCCTGGCGGCGATTTTCGCGCTGGATTTCAAGCAGGAGGCCGACCGCCTGGCGGAATATATCTCGGTGGTGGGAGGGCGCTGAGTGAACTACCATCGCTATGGGCTAAGCGAAAATCCATATGAGGCCGAAGTGCTCGGCATTGGAGACACGGCCCATTTCGAGAAGATCCATCCTTTGTTGGATGAGGCGGAACTCACCAAAGACCTTAGTGCCGCCATAGGGAAGGGTAAGCTCGCCTTTTTGGTGGTGACGGGATCCAGCGGCTCAGGCCGGACGGCGGTCGCACGCCACGCCATGACGCTTTATGGGGAGCTGTGCGCCAAGCCGCCGGGCGCGGCTGAGAAAGGTGTGGCCTATTACGAAAGGTTCCACGACGGCAACTTGGACGCCCGCCAGGTTTCGAAGGAGGTGCTGAAGGGATTGGCCGAGGAAGTGAAGCGGCTGGGAGCCTTATTTAAGGACGAACCTTGCAAGGAACTTCGCGACGGGCTTAAGGACCTGGGGCCGGACTATTCGATTCAGGATTTGCAGTCTCTCGCCCGGGACTTTACGGAAGCTGTGTACGACCGCAAGGGCGCCACCGCGTGCTCCATTGAAAACATCCCCAACGCCTCGGTGTTCAGCGGGCTACGCACCATGTTTGAGAAATCCCAGGGGCTGGTGATCTCCACCGTTCTGGCGGAACAACGCGAGGCCGTGCTGGGCGCGTTAAAGCCCCACGAGATCGGCGCGGAGATTCCACTGGGCGACCTGCCGGACGACTGCGCCTGCCTTCTAGCTAGCGGAGCAACGGTGGATCAAGTGGAAGGCCCAGAACCCGATGCCGTTCGATGCCGACGGATTGCGCAAGACCTTTCACGACAAACCGCGCAACGTCGGGAAATCTTTAGGAACGCTCGCCCATATGATCGATGAGAAGCTGTCGAATTATCCCGGCAACACGTTTCATCCGAATGATGGGGGGCTGTTCTTCGACGAGCCGCAGATCCGTGACAATTTCGCCAGCTTCGATAAGAGGTATAAGTGAGCGGAACGGACGGATACCCGGAACGAAATCCTTTTCCCTACCTGGGGACGTTCACCATCGCCGGCGAGCGCCGCGACCTGGCGAGCCGGTCGGAGCGCTGGGTCCTCCGCGAGCCGATCCGCCGGCTCATCGACGAGGTGAATTTTTACCGGCGCGACTTCCAGCCCGAATGGAGCGGACTGGGCAGGGCGGTGATGGTGCGAGGGCCGCACGGCTCGGGCAAGACCCACGCGGTGTATGCCGCGCTGAAGCAGGCCGGGGAGGATATGTTCGCGATTTACACCCTCCAGCAGGACGAGGATTTTTTCGATTGTTACCGGCAGACGGCGGCGCGCGTCAACAAGGAACCCGGCCTTTGGAAGAAGCTGGCCCGCACCCTGCTGGCAACCATGGCCGCCGAGCAATGGAGCGAGGAACTGAAGGACGGGCGAGCGAAAGACGACCCGCCGGGCGATGGCGAAAGCGCGCAACGGCTGGCGGGACCTCTGCGGCTGGACCCTTCCAAGGCGGAGGGCCTGTTCGAAAGCTATACCGTAGGGCGCGGCGCGGCGGCGGCGCGGCAGGATCGGGCGCTGCTCGATCTGACGCAGGCGGTTTCCAACAAAGATCTGAAGAATGCGGTGGATGCCCTGCAGGGCGGCAAGTTCGACGATGCCGCGGCGCGCTGGCTGGCGCTCGATCCGGTCTCGGCCGACGAGCTGGCCGCCATGGGCATATCCGGACCCATCGCCCAGGAGAATGCCGGCGCGGTGATCCTGTTGCTGGCGGCCCTTCTGAGCAATGCGAATTACAAACTGGTCTTCGTGATCGACCAGGTTGAAAAGCTGCTGGTGAAGACGGAGTCGCTGATCGCCAGGAGAAACGAGGGATACCTGCGGACGCTGATCGAAGGCTTTCCCATCCGCAACGCATTCCTGCTTCTGGCCGGCAGCGATGACGGGTGGAACTGCCTGCCGGAGGACATTCAGGCGCGGCTGCGTCCGCGGGTATTCGATTGCCCGCTGCTGGCCTTGGAGGAAGCATGCGATTTCCTGCGCCTTTACCTGACGCCGCTGGACGCCCCATTTACAGCGGGGCAAGGTAGCCTATATCCCTTTAAAGAGGATGCGGTGCGGGAGATGTTGACGCTCTCGGCGGGGAATCCGCGGAGGCTGCTGCAATTCTGCCACGAAGCGTTCCAGCAAGCCGCGCCTTCGCGAGGCGTGATCGACAGCGCGCTGATCCGCCAGGCAGCCGGAGCCGATTCGCGGATCTTCGACCGGACCAACGTTCTGGCAGACACACGGCGCGTTCTGGCCAGCCAGACGCTGCGCTTTGAAGAGCAAGCGCGGGTGGGCGGGATGCTGTTCGATTTCGTGCTCCGCTACCCCGGCGGTGCTCCGGCCCTGTTGATCGAAGTGACCGCGGCGATTTTTCAGGATGACGAAGCCGCCAGCGCGTATGCCACGGCGGGCCGGGTGGCGAATCTGCGGGATTCGGGCGTGCAGGTTCCTCTGGTGCTGGTGGCCACGGGGTACGTCAGCCCGGACATCGTGGGGCATTTAAGTAAGGTGGTACACAAGTTGATTGTGTACGCGCCCGACCGGTACGAGAGCGAGTTGCGTAGGGTGGTGGAGGACGTGGCGCGCCATGCCGGACCGGAGCCGTTGAAGGCTCCTGCCAATCGGGAGTTGGAGGAGAAGGTGGAGCGGCTGCTCAAGCAACTGAGCGAAGAGCGTTCCGGGCAGGCAGCGGTGGTGGAAACCCGAGCCACTGAGTTGGCCGAAACGCAGGCGCGCACCCGGTATCAGGAGCGCCTGGAGCGAGCGCGCAACGATTGGCCGCCGCTGCGCCGGGAGTTGGAGGAGAAGATTCAGGCGGCGCGGAAGGCGCGCAGGGAAAAAGCCCTGAAGGAAGTGAACGACCAGATCCGGCGATCCCGGTATTGGTGGTGGGGACGGGACGCGGCGATGCTGGCGGCTGCTGTGGCGTTAGCCGCTGCTGCTGCCGCTTATCACGCGGACCGAACACGCGATGCCCTTCCGGCCGCGGCCATCACTTTTGTTGGCATGGCCGGTTTTGATAGCCTTCTTGCCTTCTTGCTGGGCGCATGGTCGACATTGGCTTCGGCGCGAGACTTGACCTCGGTGCATGCCAGTTCCTTGGCAAGGACCTACGGGCGGATTCACTGGGGCAATCCCATCGTTCGTTTGGCTGCCTATCTGGGGCAAGAAGGTCTCATTCCAAGCGAACACCTGGCCCTGATCCGCGAGACGGCGCTGCGGAATGTCGATTGGAGTACCCCATGGCCACGCGAGATCTGGAATATTCCCGAAATCCTTCTTGCGCTGGAGGATGGGGCTAAGGTGTCAGTGGAGGGCAAGCCAGCCTCAGAGTTACAGTCCGTGGTGGATATTCTCAGGGCCTTTCGGGGCGGAGAGCACCGACCGTTCGTGACGCAATTGGCTTTTGAGATCGGCGCTCGCAAGGGTCCGTGGTTCGATGCGTTCAACGTGGGCCTGGAGGCCTTCGAACCGGGGCGGGATGCCTCTCCCACCGATACTCTCTTGCCCTTTGTGAGCGAGCGCGACTTGCGGGAAGCGGTCCATCGGCTCTCTCCTCTGGAAGAAGGCGGTTTGGGAACCTACGATTTCCTGAAGTCCATCGCGACCATCGACGAGATGTTTCTCTTCTGCTCGCAACTACTCTTCTACACGGACCGCGACGTGCTGCGGAAATCCGGTGGAGCGGAAAGCCGACCCACTTGAGGCGGCCCTTCGGGAGGGCCAGCACCCTACCAACGGAAGCTGTGCGGCGCAGTCCCAATCCATTAGACTGCGGTCGTGGTGGGCGCCAGCGCCTGCCCGAGATTGGGTTGCCGATTCTGGAGAAGCTGGTCGAGGGCCGGCAGGTCTTGGCGGCAGCGCAACCCGCAAGGTTTACCGGCACTTTGCGCCCCGTTGGAAACGCCGGCCGGGGGAGGGCGCCGGCAATCAATCCGCAATTGGCAACATCACCGCAGGCGAGTTTCGGACCTGCGTTCGGGGCCGCGATGACCGCCGCTCCATGAGCAGACGCCGCACGGAGCTTGGCGGCCACTGTGTAAGAGATTCACGCGGCGCCCCGGCGAAGGAGTCTGCCCGGGCCGCATGGCCCGCCGCGTGTCGCTGACAACAAAATTCCGTGCTGGCCGGTTTCTTACTCCAAAGGCCGGCCACCCCCGGAACCCCGCCGTTTGCCGGGCCGTCTGGCAGATAATGGAAGCGATGGATACGGAGCCGGTTTGTCCCAGGTGCGGAGGCGTCGGATGGCTGATTGTGGAGCACACTAACGTCTCCGGCGCGCAACCGTGCGAGTGCCGCAGCCAGGGGCGCTCCGGGCGCCTGGAGGAGCGCGCCCAAATTCCGCCCCTTTACCGTAATGCGACCCTGGAGAACTTCGTAGTACCCGGCCCCGACAATCCGATTGCCCGCCGCGAACTCACCAACGTGCTCATGTCGGTGCGCAATTACCTGCGCGATTTCCCCAATGAGGCCCGCCCCGGTCTTCTGCTGATCGGCGAACCCGGCACCGGCAAGACGCACCTGGCGGTAGGGGTGATTCGCAAGATTCTGGAGAAGGGCTTCGAATGCCTGTTCTGCGATTACCAGAACCTGCTGGACCGCATCCGCGCGGGCTTCGACGAATCCTCGCATTCCACCGATAAGGAAGCGTACCGGGTTGCGTTGGATGCGGAAATCCTGCTGCTGGACGACCTGGGCGCGCATCGCGGCTCGGACTGGGTGGAAGACACCATCACCGCCATCATCACTTACCGCTGCAACCACAAGAAGACCCTGATTGCGACCACCAACGTGCCGGATGCCGACGCAGGCAGCGCGGTGGTGCAGAAGAACGCGGCGCTGGATAAGCCCGAATACCGGCGCATTCTGGCGGAGCAGATCGGGGGGCGCGCGCGTTCCCGGCTGTTTGAAATGTGCACCGTAATTCGCATGCCGCTGGTGGAGGATTACCGGGTGCGCAGGGCCCGGCAGTTCTGATGGGCCGCCGGGCGATGTGCCTGTTGGCGGCCCTGGCCGCGCTGGCGATGGCCACGGACGCCCCTCCGCCAATGCCCGCTGCCGCTCGGCCAGCGGAATTCGTGCAGGCGGTCGAGTTTCCCTACTACCTGTGCCCGCACACGTTGTGGGAGCGGGAGCTGGTCTGGCTGAAGGGAGCCGGCGTGCGCACGGTAGAGTTTTCCATCCCGTGGAACTGGCACCAGCTTGCGCCGGGGGATTACGATTTCACCGGCCGCACCAGTCCACGCCGCGACCTGGTGGGATTCGTACGGCTGCTGCGGCGGCTGAACCTGCTGGCCTGGGTGCGTCCCCTGCCGCCGGTGACGGCGTGGCGCGACCAGGGGACCCCGGCCGGCGCGGATGCCGCTTCCCGCGCCGCCTGGCTCAAACAACTGGAGCAGTTGCTGGCCACCCAAACCGCCAGCCACGGGGGCCCGGTGGCCTACGTGGAAGGCCGCTCGCTAGGGATCGATGCGGAAGCGCCGCCGGCCCACGTCATTACCATTTCGGCGAACGATCCGCACGCGCTGGAGGCGAGCCGCGCTGCCATTGCCGCCGGCGGCGCCTCGGGCGCGCTGCTGTGGACCGGCGTGGAAGATGCGCTCTATCCGGCCGGCTGGGTTCCCGCCGGAACGCCGTTTCTGCGCAAGGGCGCGGTGAGCCTGAACGGCGATGAGCGCCCCACGATTGCCGCCTTGCGGCGCGACGCGGCCCTGCTGCACAACTGGTCGCCGCTGCTGGCCGGGCTGCTGCCGGCCGCCGTGCCGAAGCCCGCCAGCGGCAAGCTGCCCGAAGGGGTTTCCGTCACCGAGTTGATCTCGCCGGTGGCCTCCGTGGCATCCATTTGCAATCGCTCTGCCGTGGCCTTCCACGACGATCTGCGCGTGCTCGATCCGGTCACCCGGAAGCCCACGGTGATCCCGCAGGTGAATGTGCCGGCGGGCGAATCCCTATGGCTGCCGCTGGCGGTTTCGATCGGGCCGGATGGGCTGTGCCACGAGTGCTCCAATTTCTCGGGCGTGGAGCACATCGTCTATGCCACCGCCGAGTTGCTCGCCATCGAGTTCGAGAACGGCATCCTGGCTATGGAATTCGCCGCCCCGGTGCGCGGCGAAGTCATTTTGCAACTGGCCCGCCAGCCCGTGGGACCATACCTGGCGGCCGGCAAACCGACGGATTTCGATTGGGACGAGAGGACCCTGCGGGTGCGCCTTCCGGTGCCGGCCAATCCAGGGTTGGACCACCACGTGCGCGTCGGAATTGCCATCGAGGAGCCGGAGACCTCGGCGTTTTTCGATGAAGCCAAGCGCCTGGTGATCGGGCAGGCCAACTCCCTTTCCACCACGTATTCTTCGCCCGACGTGGCCACCCGCTCGCGGTTGCGGCTGCCGGAGGGTTTCACGGCCGTCCCGAAGGTGAAATCGCCCAACGAGATTGAATACCAGGTGAGCGTGCCGTCCGAAATGCTGCACGGCGACTGGGCCAACCTGGCGATTGAAGCCGACGGATTCCTGCTAGGCCGCGCCCGCCTGCAACTGTTCCGCCCGGTGTCCATCCGATTGGCGGACGCGGTGGAAATGCATTTCGGATCGGAAACTACGCTGAGGGCCGACCCGCCCATCACAACCGCCGACGCCAAGGGCGGGGGCGACCTGGAGATCGCCATCCGCAACAATTCGCCCGACATTCAGACCTACCGCCTGCAAGCCTCGGGAGACGGCCTGGATTTCTTCCCCCCGAAGAACGAGATCAGCGTGGGGGCCGTGGACGAGCGCAGTGTTTCTCTGCACGTTTTTGCCGCCGAGGGCATTACCGGCCTGCGGGACTGGCGCCTGCATGTAACGTCGCCCTCGTCACCGGGCTTGACGGAGGATCTGCCGATGCGAGTGTTGCTGCTTTCGCGCGGCCGCACGGCGGTATGGAGCGCCGACCTGGATGGCGACGGCTCGCCCGAGTGGGTGCTGGAAACGCAAAAGGTGCGGGCGGTTTTTTCCTCGCAGGATGGGGGACGGTGGATGGAGTTCGACTCGAAAGCCGCCAATGTGAACTTTCTGGCTGAGCAGGGAGCGCTGGCCGGCGCGGGCCCGGTTCAGGCGCGAGTCACCGAAGACGGAGTGGAGTTCAGCGGCACCGGGTGGCGCCGCACCGTGCGGCTGGCGGAAAGCACCCTCACGATCGAGCAGAGCACGCCGCTGCCCTCGGGCGGTCCGGTTGCTGAAAAGCGCGGCAACGCCACGCTGACGGTCGAGCGGCCGTCGGCGAACCGGGTGGTGTATACGATCCGGTAGCGGGGCAGGCGGGTCTTCACCGCGGAGCCGCGGAGTACGCCGAGAAAGCGCGGAGTTCTATGCCACGGGCCGGGCCCGTCGTGGAAAGGACTGGGAAACCTTGCGGCAGGCCAGTACTGCGTAGCATGCTGTAAAAAACCATGCTCGGCAAGCTATGGTCGCGTTTTCCTTGCGGCGGGGCCGGGGGAGGGTTTCCGGAGAGAAAACCAAGACCGCATCCTGGAAAAAAGCGCATAGGTGTGTTGCCTGTTCCGAACGTGGGTCTATCTCACACAAAACGGGTGCGGCAGCCCGGCCGCGAGGTTACCGGCGGACCAGCGGACCAGCGGAGCACTGCGGGGACTTTTCATCATCTACGGCTGGCCGAAGACCACGAGTGATTTCTCCGCGTTCTCTCGGCGGCTCCGCGGCGAAACGAACCTTCACTCCGGCAACTCGGCCGATCCGTCCAGCTCCGCCAGCAATTGCACCCCCAGCGCGCGGCGGCCGGATTCGAAATCGTTGTCCGCATGCTCAGGGAGGTGCGCCGAGATCCACGCCTGCAGTACTTCAATGATCGGTTTGGCGACCGCCTCCTCGGCTCCTGGTTCGAACCGCAGGGGGATCTCCGAGTGTTGGATCGCGGCGTTTAAGAGTTCCTCGAATTTCATGGCGCCTCCGCAAAATGATTCACCGGCCCCGCGCCGTGTCCCAGGCCGGGGTTGGTCCGGATTGCTTCGCTGATAAATTCTTTGGCGCGGGCCACCGCATCGCCGAGGGGCAGGCCGCGGGCCAGGCCGGCGGTAATGGCTGCGGAATACGTGCAGCCGGTACCGTGCGTATGGCGGGTAGCGACGCGCGGGGCGGTGAACTCACGAAATCCGGAGCCGTCCCACAGAATGTCCAGGGCATCGCCTTCCAAATGGCCGCCCTTCACCAGCACCGCCCGCGCGCCTTGACGGTGCAACCAGCGGGCGGCCTCGCGCATGCCGGCGGGGGTGCGAACCGTAAGTCCGGTGAGGGCTTCGGCTTCCGCCAGATTGGGGGTAACGAGAGCAGCTAGGGGCAGCAAGCGCGTGACCAGGGCCTCGACGGTCTCCAGCGGAAGCAAGCGGCGCCCGTGTTTCGAAACCATTACCGGGTCCACCACCAGCGGAAAAGGGAATGCCGCAGCCATGTGGGCGATGGCCTCCACGATAGCCGCCGACCCCAGCGCGCCGGTCTTGGCGGCGGCGGGCGGGCAATCTTCCAAGAGCGCGCCGATCTGCTCCGCCACCAGGTCCGCGGGCAGCACCTCGACGCGCGACAGGCGGACGCTGTTCTGCACCGTGATCAGGGTGATCACGGCTTGGCCGTACACTCCCAACTGATGAAAGGTTTTCAGGTCCGCCTGGATGCCTGCGCCGCCGCTGGCATCCGACCCGGCAATGGTGAGGGCGATTGGCGCCATACCCGTGTTACCAGTCTACGACGGGCGAGGCGCCAATCCCGGGGGGAACGCCGCTATTTCAGCCAGATGGTAATTGGCGGAGAGGTCACCGTGCCCGCCGTCAGCACTACGGCGACTGAACCGGCGGGCACCATGGTGGCCGCGGGGGTGGTGGCGACCACTTGCAGAATCCCCGCCTGCCCCGGTGCGGCGGCAGCCGAAACCACCGTGGCGGCCACCCCGGCTATTTTCAGGCTTACGGGCAAGACCGGCTGCGGACAAGGCGCCTGGGCCGCCTGTCCGGCCACACTGGAGGGTGTGGTCAAGCCTTCGCCAGTGGCGAATATTGTGATGGTGGAACCGCGTGCCGCCGGAGAGAACTGCGAGTTGAAGGTGCCATCCTGGTTCACCACGCCGGAATACAGGCCGGGAGCCGCGGTGGTCACGGGGACGCCCGCCTCCGCTACGGCTTGTCCCTGATAAAAAAGCTGCACCTGGGTACTAAGGTTACCCGAAACGGTATACGGCACCTGGACGAAGATCTGGCTGGCCTGGACAAACGCCAGCGGGGCCGCCACACCATCGAACTGGGCCACCACCTGGCCCAACACCGTCGGGAGGTTGCCATTCTGATCGAATACCCCCGAAACTCCCGTGGCCGGCCCGAGGCTGGTACCCTGGATCGCCACCATTTCTCCCGGCGCCACCGAACCGGAAGCCTGGCTGGCCGCATTCACCACGGTAAGGCCACCCGGCAGCGTCACGTTGGTTGTGCTGGAATCGGGAACCAGTTGGCGCACGCGGTTGTTGCCCATATCGGCGACATACACATTGCTGGAGCCATCCACCAGAAGCCCGGCGGGCCCGTTCAGTTGCGCCGCGGTTCCCGGGCCGCCATCGCCGGTGAACCCGGCGGAGCTTTGTCCGGCGATGGTGTGGATCACTCCATCGGCAGTCACTTCACGAACCCGATTGTTGCCGGTATCGCCGATGAAAAGCTCGCCGCTACCATCCACGGCGATGCCGCGCGGGCCGTTCAGGAGCGCGGCGTTGGCCGGCCCTTCATCGCCCGCCGATCCCGCCGCCCCGGTTCCGGCCACGGTACTAATGATTCCCGTCGCGCTGACCTTGCGGATGCGGTGGTTGCCGGTATCGGCAATGAACAGATCGCCGGCGGAATCGAGGGCGCAAGCGCTCGGCTGATTGAGCTGCGCCAGCCACGCCACCTGGCCGTCACCGCCATACCCGGCCGTGCCGGTGCCCGCCGCGACCGTGATCACCGAGGTTTTCGAAATGCTCAGCACGCGATGGTTGCCGGTGTCGGCCACGTAGACTGTGCCGGTGGCCGCCAGGCAGGTGTTGCGCGGGTTGTTCAACTGAGTCTGGGACGCCAACTGGTTGACCGTCCCCATGCCGGCCACCCCGGTCCCGGCTACGGTTTGAATGATGCCGGCGGTGACTTCGCGCACGCGCTGGTTCTGGGTATCGGAAATGATCAGGTTGCCATTGGAATCCAGGGCTACGCCCATGGGGAAATTCAGGCTGGCGGTCACCGAGGAAATCTTATCCGTGGAGGCGGCCGCAGTGCCGGTTCCGGCAACCGTAGTAATGATGCCGCCGGGAGCCACCTGGCGAACCCGCTGGGTACCGGTATCGGCAATATAAAGGTTGCCTTGCGTGTCCAGGCTGACGGCCGACGGCTGATAGAGCACGGCGTTGGTGGCGGAGCCGAAATCGCCGACCGCGTTCAGGTAGCCATCGCCCGCGATGGTTTGGATGGTTCCGGCGCTGTTCACTTTGCGCACCCGAACGCCGTCGGCAAGGTAGAAGTTGCCGCTCTTGTCGAGCGCCAGGTCGCGCGGCTGGGTGAGTTGGGCCAGGCTGGCGGGACCGCCATCTCCGGAAAAGCCGGCCGTACCGGTCCCGGCAAACGCGCCCCAGGCGCCGCCCGCAGTCAGTATATGAATGGTAGGGCTGAAATCGGCCACGTAGAACGTAGCATTGCTGCCCACTGCTACCGCCACCGGCGTCATCAGGGAGGTGCCGGCCGACCCAACCACCGTGGCAATCAGGCCCGCCATGATTCGGCGCACGCAATTGTTGCCGGAGTCGGCGATGTATAAGGCGCCGCCGGAATCGAAGGTCAGCCCCGCCGGGTACGCCAATTGCGCCTGGGCGGGCGGGCCATTGTCGCCGCTGAACCCCGCCACACCGGTGCCGGCAATGGTCGAAATGGTTCCGTTAGAGGCCACTTCGCGGATGCGCTGACCCGCAAATTCCGCGATATACAGGTTGCCCGCGGTGTCGATGGCCAGGTTGCGAGGGCTCATCAGGGAGGCTGCCGTGGCGAGGCCGCCATCGCCCGCCGAAAGCAGGGCGCCGTTTCCGGCCACGGTGGAAATGGTTCCGTCCGGCCCGATCCGCCGCACCCGGTTATTGCCCAGGTCGGCCACAAATACCGCGCCGGTACTGTCGACCGCCAGCCCGTAGGGCAGGTTGAGCTGCGCGGAGGCAGCGGGTCCGCCGTCGCCCGAGTATCCCGCGACGCCGGTGCCCGCCAGAGTAGTAATGGTACCGTTGGCCGCCACCTTGCGGATGCGCGCGTTGTCGGTGTCGGTGAGGTAGAGGTTCCCGGCGCTGTCCAGGGCAATGCCCTGGATGTTGGTGATTTGCGCGGAAGTGGCGGGTCCGCCGTCGCCGATATTGGAGCTTCCCGCAACGGTTTCGATCCGATACGGGCCGGGCTGGGCGACGCCGGCAGGAATCCCGATCCACGCGAGAAGCAAGCAGAGAAAACACGATCGGAGCATGGCTGCTGATTGAGTGGCGCGAGTTTCAAGAAACTCTCATTTCCTTCGAAGAGTTTAATCGGAGTTCAATATCTGGAAGCCGCAAATCGGCGCCGCGAGGTTGTTTCTGGCCCTCGCCGGGTGCCTTGGGGGTGGATGATGTCTTCGACGGGGCGCGATGGCGGTTTCAGGCAGCCGCCGACCTGCGGCGGGCCATTACATCCTTCTATTCCAGCAACTTCCGGGCTTGGCCGTGCGGCGGGAACTGGCTCGCAGAGGTGTCCGCGCGCCGGGAGCGTGTGGCGGCCAACGAACTGATGGCCAGAACCAAGCCACCGCCGTACCGCGGAAACGGCCGGGACGGCGGCGCGGCGGGGGACTCGGCGGGCGCTGGGCCACCGTAGGTGCGGGACTGAGATTGAAAAGATTTTTGTCCTAGACCCTAGTGTTCTTAATGAATCAGCCGATAGAAGCATTGGGACTATGGAACGGAAGAGGTTAAAACTGGTGGCCCACCCGCTTCGAAGATCGTTTTGGAAAACCGCTGTGGCGGTACGCACTCCGGACCCGCGCCAGTGCCAGCCTGGCGACAGCCCGCGTGGAGAACCATCAATGCTGTTTGAGGCAGAATCGCCGGTCGAAGAGACCGAAGCGATCCTCTTCGCCCTTGCTCGGGCGGTGGAGCAGAGAGATCAGTTCACCTTTGGCCATTGTGAGCGCCTGGCGCTAATCAGCGTGGCTCTGGGCGTGGCCATGGGGCTGGAGCGAAGCGACTTGACTACCCTGTATCGCGGCGGTTACCTGCACGATATCGGCAAAGTGGGAATTCCCGACTCGATCCTCTTCAAGCGCGGGAAGCTGAACACGTCGGAATGGGTCGTGATGCGCACCCATAGCGCCCGTGGGGAGGAGATATGCCGGCACATGAAGTCCCTCGAACCGGTGTTGCCGATCATTCGCCATCATCATGAGCATTGGGATGGGACGGGATATCCGGACGGATTGCAGGGCGAACAGATTCCCCTGCTGGCGCGAATGGTGCAGATTGCCGACGTTTACGACGCGCTGACCAGCCGGAGAAGCTACAAGGAGGCGTTTGGAGATGACCAGGCGCTCGAAATCCTTCAGGACGAAGCCCGCCGGGGTTGGCGCGATCCGACACTGACCGCGCTGTTCGTAGAGTTGCACGACGACGTGATCTCGCGGATCGCGCGGTTCTCGCAATCTGCCGACGATTCCAGCGTGGAACGGAAACGGAGCTCGCTGCTGAGCCTGAATCAGTTCCTGGCCTGGCAGGCGTAGTGATCCGGGTACACGGCTCTTATGCCGCTGCCGTGCGAGCAGGGGCAATTGCCGGCGCCATCCTGCTTTGGTCGATAGCGGGGTGTATGCCGATCGGCCGGGCGATTGGGCGGACGTTTCCGACTGAAGATTTTCGTAGGAGCAGCCCCGGCGAGCGGAGCTATGCGGCGGACAGCGACCGACGGCTTCGGTTACCGGGGCGCGCAGGCCGCTCGACGAGCGGAAGCCGATCAGTGTCCGTATTTCTTCTCGCCGGCTTCGATCCGGACGTCGAGGCGGTTTTCCGGCGGAGGCAGCGGGCAGGTGGCGTAAGGGGTGAACGCGCAGGGCGGATTGTAAGCCTTGTTGAAGTCCAGAACCACCTGGCCATCTTTGGGCAGATCGGTATACAGGAACCGCCCGGCGCCATAGGTCTCTTTCCCGCTGGTCTGGTCCCGGAAAATGAAGAAGAGTTGCCGGTCGCCCGGTTCCTCGATGATCGGGCGGAGGCGCAATTCCCGGCCCGCGAGGCGGAATACCGCATATCCCGGGGAATCGGAAGGCTCCGTCTGTCCCAAAACATTAAGGATGGGGATCTTACGCGCCTCGGGCAGGAATTTTGCGGTCACCTTCCAGGCCTCGCTGGCTGGGTAACTTTCGATCCCGCGGAACTCACGGCGGGCCTGGCTTTGGGGGTCTTTGAGGCGAATGCCGACGCGGTCGCCGCGCTGGATAATGAACAGATTCAGCCGGCCGACCTTCACCACATCCGCCGAATCGGGGGCCAGCGCCCGGGTGCTGCCGTTCATCGTGACGGTCACCTTCCCGTGATTGAGATCGAAAACACCGGCCTGAGGAGGGCCGTTGGGCAGGGCAATCTCGTTCGAACCATCCATGCCGAAGGGGTTGGCTCCCTCGTGCAGCCAGAAGAGGCCGGCGAGGCTGAGCCAGCCGTTTTCGGCCTTGAGCGCGGCCTCGCGTTGGGCGCGCCAAGCCGCGATTTCCGATTGGTATGCGGACACTGCCGCCATGGCTGCGATCGCCACGCAAACGCCCGAAAGCGCTCGCGCGATCATTGCCGGTCGCCCTCCGCCGCCATGACCTGTTCGAGCATGCCGGCGAATTCCAGGCTTTTGCGGTCTACCCGGGCCTTGAGCCCCTGAAATTCCCGTTCCAGGGTGCGCAGCCTGTCGGCCAGGTGCAGGCAGGCAAGCACCGCAATGCGCGTGGAATCGGCGTTAGGCGCCCGCGAAGCGATGGAAAGCATTAACTCGTCGACGCTGGCGGCTACTTCTTCGACCTCGTGGGGGTCGCCGGTAGCCAACAACGTATAAGGCCGGCTCAGAATGGTCACTCGGACCGGCTGTTTTTCGGGGGTGCTGCCATCCATTCCCGGGCCTCACTAGGGACCGCTAGGCGCTCAACTGATCGATCTGGCCGAGCAACTTCTCGATGCGGGTACGCACCTGTTTGCGTTCGGATTGGAGATGCCGCACCTCTTCCTGGAGCTTGGCCACTTCGGCCTTGGCCGCGGCGGCATCCTCCAGCGCGGCTTCTTTCTCCTTGCGCAGCCGGGCCACCACCTGGATCGCCTGTTGAATGCGCTCTTCCAGGCTGCTGAGAGAATCGCTTTCCTCTTCGATCGGCGTCATGGCGGGTCTCACGCTTTCTCAAGGGCGGCTTTCGCCGACGCCACCAGTTGATGGAACGCCGCTTCGTCGTGCAAAGCGACATCCGCCAGTACTTTGCGATTCAAATCCAAACCCGCGGCCTTCAGGCCATGTAGAAATTTGCTGTAGGAAATATCAGCATTGCGGCAGGCGGCATTGATGCGAACGATCCACAGGGCGCGATACTCGCGCTTCTTGTTTTTGCGGCCCACATAAGCGAACTTCAGGCCGCGCTCGACCGCTTCCTGCGCTGCACGGTACAGCTTGCTCTTGGTAAGAAAATAACCGGAAGCCAGGGCGAGTGTCTTTTTCCGGGAGGCTCTCCGGTGAACGCCACGTTTTACTCTGGGCACGTTTGATCTCCTTCAATTCAGATTTGTAATGCTGGCCTGGCGGAACGGGCACGTGCCACGCGCACCGTCCGCACAAGCGGCTCCCGCGCTTAATAGGGGAGCATGCGCTTCAGAACGGGCTGATCGGCCGGATCGGCCACCACGCTCTGATGCAGTTTCTTCTTGCGCTTATGCGGCTTCGAGGTCAGGATATGACGGCCAAAAGCGTGATTGCGAACCACTTTGCCCGTGCCCGTCTTCTTGAACCGCTTGGACGCACCTTTGTGAGTCTTCAGCTTAGGCATAGATATTCCCTGGATTCCTACAGGAAAGAACTCTCCGAGTATAACACGCGGCAGGCACCGCCGTTGGCGGAGTTTGGGAAGCGGGGACGCGGGGGGCGCGCGGAACGCCTCGGCCACCGGAGGACGCTGCGGTTGCGGGGGGCGCGGCTGCCGGGTCGAATGCCGTGGCCGAGTGGAACGCCGCATCCGCGTGGGACGCTGCGTCCGCGTGGGACACTGCATCCGCGTGGGATACGGTGGCAGACCCGAACACCGCAGGCCGCCTGAGACACGGCGGCCCAGGGACACCATGGCCGGGAGCGGCACCCTGCGTCCGCATGGGAACACCTCGGCCGGGCCGAACGCGGCAGGCCGGCTCGGACACCGTAAGCGAGTGGGACACCAGGGCTCGTGTGGGAACTGCCTCTGCTTGGGGCACCGTTGCTGGCCGAACGCCACAGGCCAGCTGAGACACCTCGAGCGGGTGGAACGCCGCGGCCGAGTGGGAACTGCGTCCGCAATGGGAGACCCGTCGCAGACCCGAACGCCGAGGGCCGGCTGGGACACCGCGGCCTGAGGGACACCATGGCCGGGAGCGGCACCCTGCGTTTGTATGGGAACACCTCGGCCGGGCCGAGCGCCGCAGGCTGGGTCGGACACCGCGGCCGAGTGGGGCGCGGCCGTTGGTGGAACGCCGCCCGCCCGTGGGACACCATGGCGTCGGGGATACCGCAGCCGCCAGGACTGCCGCGGGTGCCGCCGGGACGCACGGGGCCCCTGCCCCCCGCCCCCAAGCGGCGGCAGCGGTACGGTGGCGCTAGCAATTCTATATCCGGCGGTGGCCGTTCCTCCTGGGGCATCATTGATGCCGCGAGCTATACTGGCGGTGAAATGGCTCCCGAAGGCGTTGACCCAGCCTCCATCCCGCAGCATCGGCTCCCGACGGGCGCCCTGATTCCCGCCATCGGCCTGGGCACATTCGGCTCCGACCAGGTGGGCGCCGAAGAGGTCGCCGGGGCGGTGCGGGGCGCGGCACGGGTGGGCTATCGGCATTTCGATTGCGCCGCCGTATACCACAATGAGGACCGTATCGGATTCGCCCTGCACGCAATCCTAGCCGGCGGCGTGCGGCGCGAAGATCTGTGGATCACCTCCAAGCTGTGGAACGACAGCCACAGCCCCGAGGCAGTGGTTCCGACCTGCCGGAAAACCCTGGCGGACCTGCAACTCGACTATCTCGACCTCTACCTGGTGCATTGGCCGTTTCCGAATCACCATCCACCGGGGTGCGACGTGACCGCCCGCAGCCCCGCTGCGAAGCCCTACATCCACACCAATTACAGGGCCACCTGGCGGGAGATGGAGCGGTTGGTGGACCTGGGCCTGGTGCGGCACATCGGCACGTCGAACATGACCATTCCGAAGCTCGAGCTACTGCTGGCCGATGCGCGCATCCCGCCGGTGGTGAACCAGATGGAATTGCATCCGCATTTCCAGCAGCCCGAGCTATTCGCTTTTCTGCGTGGAGCACGGCATTCATCCGGTCGGCTATTCGCCCATCGGATCGCCCGGACGGCCCGCGCGCGACCGCACGCCCGAGGACACGGCGCCGACGGAAGACCCCGTGATCGTGTCCATCGCCGGGCGGCTGGGCATTCCACCGGCGGTGGCGTGCGTCAAGTGGGGCATCCAGCGAGGCCAGATCGGCGATTCCGTTCTCCACCAATCCGCGGAACTACCTGGCCAACCTGCGCGGGGCGGCCGGGCGCGCCGCTTGCGGACGAGGAGATGCGCGCGATTGCGGCGCATTGACCGCAACTGCCGGCTCATCAAAGGCCAGGTGTTCCTGTGGAACACCGCCCGGAGCTGGGAGGACTTGTGGGACCCGAGCGGCCAGATCACGGCCGGCTGACAAGGAGAAAACATGCCAGAGACCATGCTGGGCGCCTACCTGCCGGGCAACAGCACCGTCGAACTGCGCGAGGTCGCGGTGCCCGTGCCGGGGCACGGCGAAGTGCTGCTGCGTATGAAGGCGTCCACCATTTGCGGGTCGGATATCCGCTGCATCTATCACGAGCACCTGGGCAAGGGACCGGAAGGATACCAGGGCGTGATCGCCGGCCACGAGCCCTGCGGCCAGATCGTGCAGGCGGGGCCGGGCTGCCGGCGGTTCCGCGAGGGCGACCGCGTGATCGTCTATCACATCTCGGGCTGCGGCCTGTGCAACGACTGCCGCCGCGGCTACATGATTTCCTGCACCAGCGCGCGCTACCGCCGCGCGTACGGCTGGCAGCGCGATGGCGGCATGGCCGACTACCTGCTGGCGGAGGAGAAGGACCTGATCGCGCTGCCCGACGGAGCTGTCTTACGCCGATGGCGCGCAGGTGGCCTGCGGGTTCGGCACGGTCTACGAAGGCCTGCAAAAGATCGGCATCAGCGGCGATCGACGCGGTGCTGATCACTGGCCTCGGTCCGGTGGGCCTGGCCACCGGCGCGCTGTGCCGCAAGCTGGGCGCGGAGCGGATTATCGGCATCGACGTGATGCCGGAGCGCCTGCGATCTGGCGCTGCGGCTGGGCGTGTGCGACGACGGTGCTGGCGGCCGGGCCGGACAACGTGGCGGAGGTGCTGCGAGCTGACCGGCGGGCGCGGCGTGGAGCGCGCCGTCGATTGCTCGGCCAACGATGCTGCGCGCGCCACGGCCATCCGCGCCACGCGCAAATGGGGGCGCGATCGTGTTTCTGGGCGAAGGCGGGCGGGTCGAGTTCAACCCGTCGCCCGATATCATTCACGACCAGAAGACGATCTACGGATCGTGGGTGACTTCGACGTGGCTGATGGAGGAATTGGTGGAGCGGCTGGTGCGCTGGAACCTGCATCCGGCAGATCTGATCACGCACCGCTTTTCCCTGGAGCAGGCGGGCGAGGCGTACAGCGCTGATGGCTCCGGCCGGTGCGGCAAAGTGGCGGTGTGCTTCGACGAAGAGCTGTAGCGGGCGGAAGCCGGCTGCGCGCCGCGGCCTACTCGTCCCGTAGAGCGGCCATGTAGGTCGAGGTGCCCGGCCCAGCGGGCTGGGAGCAGGCTGCCGGCGGCGGCGGCCAGCCAGCCCGCGATGCCGACCGCCAGCCCGATGGCCACCTGCAGT
>CAWDOH010000028.1:0-262918 GCA_963803725.1 Bryobacterales bacterium
GGCTCCCGACGTGGGCCGCTTCGCGGTGTCCCACGACCCGCGCGACTGGGGCGCTTCTAAGTGCCCACACTCCGCGAGATCGAGCACACCGCGCCTTACATGCACGATGGCAGCTTGAAAACCCTGGAAGAGGTGGTCGAGTTCTACAACCGCGGCGGAATTCCCAACCGCAATCTCGATCCCAACATTCGCCCGCTGCACCTCACCGATGCGGACAAGCAGGCGCTGGTGGCGTTCCTGAAGGCGCTCAGCGGAGAAGGCTGGCAAACCGTGCAGGCGCCCGCGGAGTTCCCGCGGTAGGCGCCGGGTATCCATCCTGCGGCAGAGGCGGAGGCTTTCGGTTGCGGGCCCTCGCAACCCCGCAAGAGCGTGTGCGGAGGTCGCAAAGCGCCTTGCGTGCCCGCCTCCCGGCGCGGCGAAAGGCACATTGCCAGATCCGTCAAACCTCTACTGCCTCCCGGCAGAAGCAGATCTCCCGGTTGAGTAACGATCCTCCGGCAGGCCAGAGGCTTTTCAGGTTTCGGGCCCCTCAAAAGGGGTCTGATCGCAACCACCCAAAACCACGTGCGCCGCCGCACCGTGCCCATTCTCGCGCGCCCACCTGGCGCGGCGAAAGGCACATTGCCAGATTCGTCAAACCTCTACTGCCTCCCGGCAGAACCGGGGATCTCCCGCTTGAGTAACGATCCTCCGGCAGGCCAGAGGCTTTTTCGGTTCCGGGCCCCTCAAAAGGGGCCTGATCGCAACCACCCAAAACCACGTGCGCCGCCGCACCGTGCCGATTCTCGTGCCCGCCTCCCGGCGCGGCGAAAGGCACATCGCCAGATTCGTCAAACCTCTACTGCCTCCCGGCAGAACCGGGGATCTCCCGCTTGAGTAACGATCCTCCGGCAGGCCAGAGGCTTTTCGGTTGCGGGCCCCTCAAAAGGGGTCTGATCGCAACCACCCAAAACCACGTGCGCCGCCGCACCGTGCGATTCGCGCCCGCCTCCCGGCGCGGCGAAAGGCACATTGCCAGATTCGTCAAACCTCTACTGCCTCCCCGGCAGAAGCGGATCTCCCGCTTGCTTAGTGCGCGGCCGCGGCGCCGGCGTCGGCGATCACGGGAGGCTTGGCGCCGGGCGGGATCGGCGCCAGCATGTCCTCTTTCCGCTATGATCAGGGTGGAGGTGTTGAAGCTCGCAATCTCGAATCCGTGGCCGTGGGTGATGGCGTCGGTCGGGCAGGCTTCCACGCAGTAGCCGCAAAAGATGCAGCGGTTGTAGTCGATGTTATAGACCTTGGCGTAGCGCTCGCCGCCCTGAAATCCGCACCTTCTCGGTATTCTCGGCCGCTTCGATGTAGATGCAATCGGCCGGGCACGCCGCAGCGCACAGGAAGCACGCCACGCACTTCTCCATCCCGTTGGCGTCCCGCTGCAGCACGTGCGCCCCGCGGAAACGCTCCTCGAATTTGGGCGGCTCGTCGGGATAGTATTCCGTCACCGTCGGCGACATCATCTCTTTGAACGTGACGCTCATCCCTTTCGCGATGGCGGCCACGGTGCCGAAAATGTCTTCGATCTTGTTGGGCATTCGAGTCTGCTCTCATTCTATCAGCCCAGTCAGTCCAGACGGATGACCGTGCGCTTATCGAAGGGACTCCGGCCGATGATCAGCAGACCGATGGGGAAGCCGCCCTCGTGCACCAACGACAGGTCCAATTCGCGCACCGCGGCGGGAATCCGGAAAGTACGGGCGGCGAGCGCCGATTCACCCGGTTGGAGCAGCCTGTCGAGCGCCACCTCGTCCGGCTGCGGAACGGGCTCATAGCGGCGCCCCTCCGCGTCGCTGAGGTACACCTTCAGCCCGCGCTCGCGCTGCTCCACGCGCAGTGCGCGGCTGTAGATCTTGAGGTTCACGCGGTAAAGGTCCGAACCCGGAGTGTCCCGCCCGGCGCTTTCCACCACGAAGCACCAATCGTCGGAGCACTGCGGGTCGTGGACATGCAGCACGCGTAGCGGCCGGAACCCGATGGATACCAGGTCAGCCGCGAAATACAAAGCCCCCGCTACGGCCCAGGCGCGCAGAATCCGAAGCGCGCGCTTCGACCGCCCGACCACGGCACAGACCAGGGCCGTGAATAGAGCCGCTACCGTAGCCAGGGCGCAAACCAGAAAGAGAAGATCGAAGAGGCTCACCGTCGTCCTCCGCTCTACAGACTACGGCAAGTCCTCTGCGCTGTAAAGTGCTTTTGTGCGCCCGCGGCCGCCGGTTTACGCCCGCACTTTGACCGCGTCCTGGCGGGCGCCGGCAAACACCACGGGTGTGGCGGCCTTGGAAAGGTCGCCGCCATCGATGGTGATGCCCTGGCTCGCGGCGCCCTCCACCGCCAGGAATGCCGCCGCCGGGGTCAGCACGCGGGCGGCAGTAACCAACACATCGCGGGTGTCGACGAGCCGCAGCACCGATTTCGCCTGCGGATTGCCCTGCGCCCCGAAGCCGTTAATCGAGGCGTCCGAGACGTGCTCCAGCACCACCGCCGGCCGCAGGTCGGGATTCGCCACCTCAAAGCGCACGTTGTGCAGCGACAGCCCGCGCACGTTGCGGGCATACAGGCCGTAGGCCGGCGGCGTGCCGATTTCGAAATACTCCCCGGCCACCTGCGGCACCTGGACCTGCGCCTCCGCGGCCGTGCCGCCGCCGCCGTAAGTCACCCGCACGTCGTCCAGCACGATGTCCTCCAGGAAGCAATCGCCGATGGCGTTGAGCACGATGCACTGGCGGGTCTCGCCCGGACGGTAATTCTGTGCAAAGGCGATATCCGAGAACTGCCCGCCCTGGGAGACCACCTCCGCGCGGATGCCCTGGAACGAAATACTCCGCAGGAAGCCCTTTTGCGCCGTGCCGGCATTGGCCGGATCGCCGCGCCCGCGGTTGTTCAGGTCGATCGAGATCGGCCCGGTCACATCCCGCAGCACCAGGTTGGAAAAGACAATGTTCCGCACCTGCGATTCCGGCCCGAAGTGCATCTTGATGGGGCCGCCGTAGGTTTCATAGATGATGCAGTTGGAGACCGTGACATCCTGCGGATTGCCGCCCCCGAAGCGGAACACCGACCAGCGCGTGCTGAAGGTGCTGTTGGTCACCGTGATGAACCGGCAACTGCCGAACAGCGCGCAGGCGTCGTCCTGCGATTGCACGTCGCAGTTGCTGATGTGGACATACTGGCTGCTGATGAAGTGGAAGCCGTCGTTATTGCCGTTGACGCGGTTGTGGATGTGGAGGCCGTCGATCCGGACGTAATTGCTCTGGATGATGCGGATGGAATGAAACGCGCTGGCCACCAGGAACAGATCGCGCATGCGGACATTCCGGCAGCGGTGCAGCAGCACGTGGTAGGGGCGTTGGGCGCCGCCGCGCCCGGAAGGCGGCGGAACTCCGCGGGTGGGGCTGCGGAACTGCGCCCCCTGGCCGTCGATGGTTCCCGGCCCTTCGATGGCGATGTTCTCGGCCTCGACGGCAAAGATCAGGCCGACGTTGCCGTCTTCCAAAGTGGAGTCGCCGCGCAGCGGAATGGCATCGGCGGCGTGATATTGATGGCCATCCGCGCTGCCCAGCAATTTGCCCTGCGCGGCGATGTGGAGCGTCACGTTACTCTTCATCTCGACAGTGCCGATGACGAAGACGCCGGCGGGAACCAGCACCGTCCCGCCCTGGTCTTTGTGGCAGGCGTCGATGGCCGCCTGAAGGGCCTGCGTCGCCAAAGTCTTGCCATCGCCTTTAGCGCCGAAATCGGTGATGTTGTAGGTGCGCGTTCCGGCGGTGGATCCCTCGGCGGGCGCCGCCGTGGCGGGCAGCAGACCCGCGCCCACGGTAGCCCCGGAAATCCATCCCAGCCAGCGGCGCCGCGACGCCGGATCGTTCGAGTGGAACATGATTCCCTTACTTTAACGCTATTTACCGGGCCGCGGGAGAGGCCAAGCCGGCCGCATTGCGGCGACAGACATTCGGCCGCCGCGGTAGGGCCAGCCACCCGCGGCGCGGCGACAGATGGCGGCCACGGTTCGTGCCGGAAGGCCGCAATGCGGCGGTCAGCCGTTCGTCCGCCGCGGTAGGGCCAGCCACCCGCGGCGCGGCGACAGATGGCGGCCACGGTTCGTGCCGGAAGGCCGCAGTGCGGCGGTCAGCCGTTCGTCCGCCGCGGTAGGGCCAGCCACCCGCGGCGCGGCGAGATGGCGGCCACGGTTCGTGCCGGAAGGCTGTCATCGCCAATCCAAAAATCCCCCAAAGCGCCAATTGAAAATTCCTCAGGTGCGCCAATTGAAAATTCCCCAGGTGTGGAAATCCATCGGGTTAAACCCTTACGGGCGGCTGGTGGTAGGGCCGCTGTCGGGAAGGAAACCTGATGTTCACACTGGAGGATTTTATGAACGTAAGAGATTTGAAGCAGCAAGGTTTGAGTGTGTCGGCGATCGCGCGGCAACTCGACCTGGACCGCAAGACGGTGCGCAAGCATCTGCTGGAACCGCCGCAAGCCTATCGACGGGAGCATCCAGCGGCTTGCAAGATTGACCCCTACCGCAGTTATCTGCGGGAGCGCTGGGAGCAGGGGGTGCATAACGGCCAGAAGCTGTGGGAGGAGATGCGGGAACGGGGATATGCGGGCAGCTACTCGGGACTCAAGATGGTGGTGGCGCCCTGGCGGGAAGAGGCACGAGAGCGCGCCTTCGTGCGTTTTGAAACCGGACCTGGGGAGCAGAGCCAGATGGACTGGGGACATTTCGGCAACTGGGAGGGCCGTCGTTTGTATGGCTTCGGGATGCTGTTGTGCTACTCGCGGATGCGTTATGTGGAGTTCACTCAGCGGCAGGATATCCATCACTTGCTGGAGTGCATGGTACATGCATTTGGTTACCTGGGCGGGGTGACCGAGTGCGTGCTGACCGATCGGATGAAGACGGTGCTGCTGGACCAAAAGGGTGGAGAACTGCACTTCCAGAAGAAATTTCTGGACTTCGCCGCGTATTACGGCTTTGTGCCGCGGGTATGCCGACCCTACCGGCCGGAAACCAAAGGGAAGATCGAGTCGACCATGGGGTTTGTGAAAAAGAACTTCTGGCCGGGGATGCACTTCGAGTCGTTGGGGGATCTGAACCGCCAGGCCCGCGCGTGGGCGGAGAAGGTCAATCATCGAGTCCACGGCACGACGCGGGAAGTGCCGTATGAGCGAGTGGGCCGGGAGCGGCTGCTGGGCATCGAGGAGCAACCGGCCTACGACACCAGTTATCTGGAAGATCGGCGGGTGGCCAAAGACTGCACGCTGAGCTACCGCGGGAATCGCTATTCAGTGCCCTACCGGTATGCCGGCAAAACGGTGGTGGTGCGGGAACCGGTGGCGGGAGGGCGGATCGAGATCTATCGGGATATCACGGTGATCGCGGAGCATCGGTTGGCTGCCGGCCGCGGCGTGATGGTCATCGATGCGGCGCATTATGAGGGCATTGAGGGGCAGCGGCGACCACGGGGTCCAGGGAAGGCCGGGCCAGCCATGTCGGCGCCGGTGGGGTTGACGCCGGGGCCGGGGGTGGGCCGGGGGTTCGTGGCCCCAGAGGTGGAACAGCGCTCCCTGGCGGTGTACCAGGAGGTGGCCGATGTCGCTGCAATCTGAACGGCTGGAGAGTCTGATGCAACGCATGGGACTGAGCGACATGGCGCAATGCTACGCCGGTCTGGCCGAGCAAGCGGCGCAGAAAAACCTGTCCTACTGTGATTTTCTGGAACAGGCGCTGGAAAGCGAAGCGCACGCCCGGCAAGAGCGCAACGTCAAGTTGCACACGCAGATGGCGCGCTTTCCGGACTCCAAGCGGCTGGAGCAGTTCGATTTCCAGTTTCCTACATCCATCGACGAGAAGCAGATCCGGGAATTAGCCAGCCTGCGCTTTGTGGAACGCCACGAGAATGTCTGCTTTTTGGGTCCGCCCGGGGTGGGTAAGACGCACTTGGCCATCTCCTTGGGGATGAAAGCCATCCAGCAAGGGTTCAGCGTTTACTTCATGACCGTGCCGGATCTTCTGGAGCGGCTGGTGCAGGCTCAGGCGGAGCATCGCATGCCCAAGAAGATGGCCCCGCTGCGCCAGTGCCGACTTTTGATTCTGGACGAAATTGGCTACCGGATCTTGGATCAGCCGGCCACGAACTGTTTTTTCCAGTTGATCAGCGAGCGCTACGAACGCGGTTCGCTGATCCTCACGTCGAACAAAAGCTATGGCGAATGGGGCACGATTTTCCAGGACCATGTGGTGGCCAGTGCCATTCTGGACCGTTTGTTGCACCACTCCCACACCATCAACATCAAAGGCGAGAGCTACCGGTTGAAAGACAAACGTAGGGCTGGGGTGTGGACGCCCGCATTAAGCGAAGCGGCCCAGGCAGGAGGTGGCGCATGACCCCGGCGCGATTTCGGCTGAAGCATCGTAGCGGATGGTTCGCCGCCGGCGAGGAGGTGGCCCAAGCCTTGGAGATACTTTCCGCCCCGGCTTTCAAGCTGTATCTCTATTTGTGTTTGCAGGCTGATCGGGACAGTGGGCGGATCGCCTGGGAGCCAGACGAGGCGGCGCATCTGTTCGAGGGCGGAGCCGAGGAGGTGCGAACCGCACTGGAGGAACTCTATCGCCAGCAGGTCTGCCTGCCCAGGGCTGCCGGGGTGCTGGAGATGGCCGACCGTTTCTGGCCCTACGAGAAACCGGCCCCCGCCGAGCCCGCAGCGGACCTGGCTGCTTATGTCCGGCAAGTCCGTCAGATGCTGCTGCGCCCGGCTTGCGTGCGGGTCCGTTTTAGTGCCGCCGACGAACGGCTGGCGGCGAACTTCCATCGGCGTGGCATTCCGCTAAGCCAACTGGAACGGGCCATCTGGTTAGGCTGCGCCCGCAAATACGCAGTATTACTGAACGGCCAGAATCCCATGCTAATCACCAGCCTGCACTACTTCACCCAACTGGTCGAAGAGGTGCAGGCGACGAAAGTAGGGGATGGTTACTGGCGTCACGTGCAGCGGAAAGTCGAAGAACTGGAAAGGAGGTGGATGGCGAACCGGAGCACAACGCCGGAGAAACCCGACGAAATAATGGAGACGAAATAAAGCTGACTCTGCCTCGGACTCTGGCAAGGCAACACTAAACGCAACACGAAACCTTGCGTGCGAGTCCGGGGCATGCTTACAATCTTTCTGCACCTGAGGAATTTTCAGTTGGCGCACCTGGGGAATTTTCGATTGGCCGAACTGAGGAATTTTCACCTGGCGCAAACTGGGGAATTTTCACCTGGCGATGACAAAGGCCGCAATGCGGCGGTCAGCCGTTCGTCCGCGGCGGTAGGGCCAGCCACCCGCGTCGCGGCGAGATGGCGGCCACGGTTCGTGCCGGAAGGCCGCAATGCGGCGGTCAGCCGTTCGTCCACCGCGGTAGGGCCAGCCACCCGCGGCGCGGCGACAGATGGCGGCCACGGTTCGTGCCGGAAGGCCGCAGTGCGGCGGTCAGCCGTTCGGCCGCCGCGGTAGGGCCAGCCACCCGCGGCGCGGCGAGATGGCGGCCACGGTTCGTGCCGGAAGGCCGCAGTGCGGCGGTCAGCCGTTCGGCCGCCGCGGTAGGGCCAGCCACCCGCGGCGCGGCGAGATGGCGGCCACGGTTCGTGCCGGAAGGCCGCAATGCGGCGGTCAGCCGTTCGGCCGCGGCGCGGGAATAGCGGCGGTCGTGCGGAATTCAATGGCCAGCCGGCGGCTCCCCCGAGCTATCGGGCCTGGATAGCTTGGCGGGTCAGTTCGGCCTGCTGCGCCACGATCTGCCGGATCCCGGGTATGGGGTGCGTGAAGCGCTCGACGGCCTCCAGGTCGGGCGGCTGGCCCACCAGGTAGAGCGCCCGCAGGGCCTCCCACACGTGGTTCTCGTCCGGGGACAACTCCACCAGCGGATCGCCGGTCCGCACCGCCGCGCCTTCCTGGCGGTCGAGCGAACGCACCTCGCCGGGCACCGCCGCGCGCACTTCAGTCTCGCCGATGCGGGCCACCATGGTTCCGGGATTCACATACTCGTCCAGTTTCAAGCGCAGGCGCAGGGTGCCGGCAACCGGCGCCGTAATGGTACACGGCAGAAGCATGGCGACCAGCTCAGGCCGGGCCGCGGGATCGCCGAAAGCCGCCAGCGCGGTGGCGGCATTGCGGCGAACCATGGGTTCGGGATCGTGCAACAGGCGCAGCAGCACTTCGTGAAACGGGGCGTACTTACGGTCCTGGCCCATAATCCAGGCGGCCGTCTGACGCAATTCCCGGTTGGGGCTGGCGGCCTGCCGGATGACCGCGGGATACCAGCGCGAAACATTCTGCCCCTGGGACAGACGTTCGCCCACCTGCACCAGGGCGTGCTGCGCGTGCCGCGGCTTGGAGACATCGGCGAAATAGTCATCCAGTTGCGCGTCAGAAAGCTTGCGCCCGAACCACGTCCAATACCAGAAGAGGAACGGTAACAGGACCAGCAGAACGGCGAAGCCGGCCACCATCAGATAGGCTTTACGGCCGGGACGGGAATGCGTACTCATGGCGTGGTAACCATCCTAATGTGCTGTCCCGCTTACCGCCTGCTTACGCGCGCGGCTCCGAAACGGCTGGAACCGGGCCCTGAGGGCACCCCATGAGGGAGCGATTCCTGGCTGGGACACGACACTAGTCTAACGCCTCGCGGCGGGGCCAAACGGCCGCTTCGCCGCGGCGCCGGAATGGGAGCACAATACCTGAAGAGGTGACCGGATGAAGCGCGATGAGTTCCTTACACGAGTCCGGCAGGCCATCATTTTTAAAAATCGCCCCGAACGACCGATTGCGGATTCAGAGTGGAGGAAATCGGCGCTGCTCCGGGGGCGAAACCAGCATTGCCATCACCGAACAACAGGGAGTGCCCGATGGCCCTGTGGGCCACCGAAAGCGATGCAGACGCGCAATGCGCCGATGCAATGGAATCAATGGTTTGCGGCGCGTCTTCAAAGGAGTGCCCTATGGCCCGCGACGGGCCACCAAAAGCGATGAAGACACGAGTGACCGACCTAATAGAATCAATGGTTTGCGGCGCGTCTTCAAAGGAGTGCCCTATGGCCCGCGACGGGTCACCAAACGCGATGCAGACACGAGTGGCCGGCCTAATAGAATCAATGGCTTGCGGCGCGTCCTCAAAGGAGTGCCGTATGGCCCGCGACGGGCCACCAAAAGCGATGCAGACACGAGTGGCCGACCTAATAGAATCAATGGTTTGCGGCGCGTCTTCAAAGGAGTGCCCTATGGCCCGCGGCGGGCCGCCAAACGCGATGAAGACGCGAGTGGCCGGCGTAATAGAATCAATGGCTTGCGGCGCGTCTTCAAAGGAGTGCCCTATGGCTCGCGGCGGGCCACCAAAAGCGATGCAGACGCGCAATGCGCCGATGCAATGGAATCAATGCCTTGCGGCGCGTCTTCAAAGGAGACGGTATTCGCGTCCAAGTTGGCCACTGCAAGGTCGAGGTGGCCGTCACTATTCAATCCGCCCACCGCAATCGAGCGCGGTCGGGGTCCTACCGTGATGGTTCCGGTGGGCGCTGGCATCAGCAGAGGTTCGGCCCCTCCAGACCTTACAAGATTCGCCAGCAGCGTAAGCGAGACGCTCACCGAAGCGCCAAAAAAACCGGGCGCCGTGAAGCGAACGCTGCCGCTGTATGATCCGGGGCTAGTCCGGCCGTGTTCACCGAGATCGCGGTCGATGTGGAACCCGGCGCGATTCCCACCCACACCTGATCGGTGGCTGCCGTAGCGTTCGGCGTCGAACCAACTTACCGTCGTTGTTGAAATCGCCCGTGGCAATGGCTGCCCGCCTTTATATACCTTGACAAGTATATGCCCTGGGCAGTATACCAAGAGAGTGGAATCCGTGTTCGAAATCATCGCGGAGCCGAACCGGCGCGGCATATTGAGCCTCCTGCTCGCGTCACAACCGTCGGTCGCAGAGATCGAGCGTCAGCTTCGTGGAATCCACGGTGGACGCAAAGCGCCTACCGCATGGATCGATTCGCACAGACGGGAAGACAAGGCAAAGATGGAGAGCGATCGCCACCAGTACACACTGCGTCCGGCCGGCAGCGCGGAGGTGCGAAAGAACCGAGGAACGTGCACACTCATTCTCGCCGGAGACCTGCGCCACCTGCCGGAAAAGGCCTGGCTGGCGCTAGCCGACCCGGCGCATCGGCACGAAGGGGCACGCTTCCGCGCCAATGCGAGCCTGGGTACGGTTGCAGCGGCGACGCACGCCGGCGTGCGGTGTCTCTATGGCTGAGAAAAAGGCGGCCAGAAAGGCAACCGGCGCCGCGAACCCGGCAACCAAGCCCGCCCCGCGCCCCGGCCCGCGCGAGGGCAATTCCGGCGGCGAGGCCGCGGTACTCGGGAAGATCGCCGCGATGCCGGATCCCTACCGCGCCATGGGCGAGCGCCTCCATACGCTCATCTTGCGCAACGCGCCGGCGCTCCAGCCGGCCGTGTGGTATGGCATGCCGGGGTACGCGAAGGACGGCAATACCGCCTGCTTTTTCCGCGCCGACCAAAAATACATGAGTTCGCTCATCGAATCCGCGTGGTATTTCGCCGTGCTGGAGGATGGGAATGCCAATGGCGGCGCTTCGCTTCGCACAGGAGGGGATGAAAATGGACGCTGGTTGGGCCGGGGCGATGGGAGGGGGCTGTAATTGCGCAAGCCTCACATTCAGCGGGACCAAGTGGTGCCGATTTTCAAGGGACCGAGGCCCGGCTCTCCGCCATCGTGCGCAAGGCCGCCGGCTGATGACGCGCCATCTGCGCGCCTGGCTCCGGTTCCGCCGGATCTGATCCACTCGCGTGGATGCTCTCAAACACTACCTCGACCGCATGAATCGACAGGAATCGATCAACGCCAACGAAAGGAAGGCAAGGAAATGAAGATGACCGATCGCGATCCGTACACACCGGGTCCGGCCAACGGGGCGCAGATACGAAAGGACGGAGAGAAGTGGACGCTCATTCTGGTCAGAGAACTGCGCCACTCGCCGGAAAAGGTCTGGCAGGCGCTTACCGACCCGGCGCAACTGCGCGAGTGGGCTTCCTTTGAGGTCGATGCGAGCCTGGCTACGGTTGGAACTGTGAAGCTCACCTGGGCGGGAAGGCCCACGCCGCTCGACACAATTGTGAAGCGAGCCGACCCGCCCAACCTGCTTGAGTACAACGATACCCGCTGGGAACTCGAAGCCTCTGGTGGCGGCACGCGCCTGACGCTGTGGCACAAAATCGATCGCCGCTTCATCTCCATGGGTGCTGCCGGATGGCACATCAGTTTCGATGTTCTGGATCGCCTTCTCAGCGGAACTCCCATCGGCCGCATCGCTGGTGGTGAGGCCATGAATTTCGGCGGCTGGCAGCGATTGAACGCCGAGTACGCACAGCAGTTCGGCATTGATCCCCCCAATTGGCCGCCCAACGCCCCGAAACGTTGACGAGTAGGAGGAAAAACCAAATGGAATCCACCCTGCAAGAGCCGGCCCTCGCCGCCGCCAGGATCACCCCCAGAACCACGACCGTGGTCTATTGGATCGTCACCGCGCTCTTCTGCCTGCAGATGAGCTTCACCGCCTACGCGCAACTGCATCTGCCCCAGGTGGCACAGGAGTTCACTCACCTCGGCTTCCCCGCCTGGTTCCGCGTGGAGCTCTCCTGGGCCAAGTTCCTCGGCGTAGTGCTGATACTTGCGCCGGTGCCGCCGCGGCTCAAGGAGTGGGCCTACGCCGGATTCGCCATCAACCTCGCCTCGGCGCTCATCGCCCACGTCTCGGTTGGCGATGGGCCGGAGGCGTGGGGCTGGGCCGCCGCCACCGCCGTGCTCTGGGGTCTCTCGTACGTCTTCTGGCGCCTGCAAGGCCGCGCCGCGAGCGCCTGACCGCGCAGTCACGCCATGCCGGGGAAGTCTGTCGGCTCGCGCAGGTGTCCGCTCGCGCAGGTTGCAGGTTTACGCTGAGCGCAGCTAAAATAAGCCCGAAAGTTGGAGTTGTCTATGACAAAGCCCCCGGCGGAATCCGCCTCTGCATTAATCGACCAACGGATCAAGGAACTTGGGGACTGGCGCGGGAAGATGCTCGCGAGAGTACGCCAAATCCTCCACGAAGTAGACCCTGAGATCGTCGAAGAGTGGAAGTGGAGGGGGACTCCCACCTTCTACCACGGCAGCATCGTCTGCACCGGAGAGACGTACAAGCAGGTCGTCAAGATCACATTTGCCAAGGGAGCTGCGCTGAAAGATCCTTCCGGTCTATTCAACTCCAGCCTCGACGGAAATGTCCGGCGCGCCATCGACATCCACGAAGGCGACCAGGTCGATGAGGCGGCCTTGAAGGATCTCATCCGCGCGGCAGTGGCGCTCAATCTCGCCGGCAAGAGCAAGCCCAAGCCCCGGCGGGCGGGCAGCAAGCGCGCCAGCTAGCCCAGCTCCGGTTGCCCCACCCTCAGGCGCCCCGGTCTTGATGGAAGCCACCTCAAACGCCGGCTGGGCCGCCAGCGGCACGGCCATCAGCGCCAACAACACCGCTTTCGCCATTTTTTCCTCCGGTCAGGCTGGCCTTCCTGGCATCTCCAGCATGGTTCGCCAGACCGCGACCATGCCGCCTCTCGTCCAATCATAAGATCTTTGTCCGCCGGCCAGAAAAACGCCCAGCCCTACCACCACACCACCCCGTGCCACCTGTTAAGATAACCATGTAAGATGCTGAAGCGCTTCATTCTCTGGGATTTTCAGCGGGGAAGCTGGCAGTACGACGTGATGGTCGGTATCATCCTGGCCTTCATCTTCCTCACCCCCCGCGACTGGTTTCGCGACCAGCCTCGCGCTTCCAGCATCGTGATGGTGCCATCGGAGAATGGCGGCGTGGCGTTTTTCGTGGACCCGGAGCGGCTCGCTCGTGTACCCGAAAATCAGCGCGTGGCCCAGTTAACCAAAGACGTGCAAGCCCAGGCCAGCAATCACCGCCTGCGGGTGACGCGCGTCGAACCCATTCTGAATTCGGAGGGTGAACTGCAGGGCTATATGGCGTTCGCCCGGCCTTGAACGGCGGGCGCGCTCCAGCAACCCTGCGGCCACGGAAGCTTGCTAGGTCGGAACGTCTCAAGGAGTCATGCCGTGCGTTGTTCCCGTTCCCGGTTCCTGCGTTGGTCCCTCTGCGCCGCCCTCACGGCCTTGCCGCCCCTCGCCTCCGCCGACACGCTTCCCGAAATCTTCGCCCGCATCGACAAAGCCGCCGCCACCTTTCGCGGATTTAAAGCCGACATCGCCAAAGTCTCCCACCTCGACGCCATCAATGAGAACACCGTCGATACCGGCACCATCACCGTCCGCCGCGCCAAGCCCCAGGAATTGGATATGCTCGTGGACTTCAAAACACCGGACGCCAAAATCGTCTCCCTTTCCGGCAAACACGCCGACATCTACTACCCCAAAATCAACAGCGTCGATGAGTACGACCTGAGCAGGGAATATAAGTCGATGGCCCAGCAGTTTCTCCTGCTCGGCTTCGGCACCACCTCCTCCGAATTGAAAAGCGCTTACACCGTCTCCCTCGGAGGCTCCGAAACCATCGTGGGGCAGAAAACCACCCGCATCGTTCTGATCCCCAAAGACAAGGAGTTGGCGCACAATTACCCCAAGTTCGAACTCTGGATTTCCGACGAAACGGGCATTGCCGTGCAACAGAAAGCCTATGAAACCGGAGGCGATTACGAAGTCGCCACCTATACCAATATGAAGCTCATGAATGTTCCCGAATCCGACGTGAAACTTCAGATCCCCAGGGACGCCGTACGAAACCGTCCCGGCCACGATAAGTGATGAAGACTAAGACCAGTTCCTATCGATTGCAATATCTCGATTGGTTGCGCGGCATTGCCGCCGTCATCATGCTCCAGGGGCACGTCTTCGATTCCTTCCTGAAACCCGGGTTGCATCCCGGCGCAGCGTACACTTTTTCGCAATTCCTCGGAGGCATGCCCCCGGCCATCTTCCTGTTCCTCACCGGCGTCACCCTGTCCTTCCTCATGGACAGCACCGAGCGCAAAGGCCTCACCCCTCCCCAACGCGTCTGGGCGGCATTCCGCCGCTCCGGCTACCTCTTCTTCCTCGCCTTCGCCTTCCGTATCCAGCTCTGGATTTTCGGCCTCCCCGCACCCTGGCAGGACCTCCTCCGCGTGGACATCCTGAACTGCATGGGATTCTCCATCGCCGTCATGTCCGTGATGGCCCTGTTCCGCACCTCGGAGCGCATCCGCCTCTGCGCCATCCTCGGCCTGGCGATTGCCCTGGCCGCTCCCCTGGTCTCCCAGATGGATTGGTCGCATGTCCCCTGGATGATCCGCGCTTACGTCGTCCCCGACTACCGTTTCTTCAGCTTCTTCCCCTGGAGCGCCTACCTCGCCTTCGGCATGAGCGCCGGCAGCATCATCCGCACCCTGCCCGCGGATGGCACCGAGCGGGCCATGCAGTGGGCGGCCCTGCTAGGCGGCGCGGCCATCGTGGGCTGCCAATATTTCGGCAACCTCCCGTATTCGGTCTACGCCAAATCCGAGTTCTGGCTGAACAGCCCCGCCCAGGTGCTTACCAAGCTGGGAGTCCTGCTGGTGATGATCGCCTTTGCTTTCCTGTGGACTCGCTACGGCGCCCGCGAAGGCTGGAGCTGGGTGCGGCAGTTCGGCACTACCTCCCTGCTGGTCTATTGGGTGCACATCGAGCTGGTGTACGGCCGCGGCCTCTGGTTCCTGAAAGGTTCCCTGGATGTCCCCCAGACCGTCGCCGCCGCCATCGCCATCATTGTCTTAATGCTGGCCCTGGCCGCCATCAAGACATACCGCAACCAGATCCGCACTTACCTCTCCAACATGGGCTGGTGGTTCACCCCCAAAACCGGACAAGCGTCCGGAGATTAGCAGCCCTGATTGAATCCGTGTCCGAGAGGTTTTCAGGCGCTTGATTCGCCCACCCGCTGGCGCCGAGCCGCAGCATCGTTGTCCGGCCGTGGAGATCGTTTACGAATTTCACCCCCTGAATATCGTACTCCACCTCTGGAAGGTGCCGAATCGTTGCTGCTTCGGCATACCTCCCGCCCCGTGCTTTTTTGTGCTGCAAAGCGGCTTGCGAGTGCGGATAGCTGGGGTTCTCGCGGCATTCCCTTGCGTTAGGCGATTGTTCAAGAGCCCCGCGCTCAATAGGGATGGGCCAGTCCGTAAATAAAGGATGTCGCCGGTCTAAAGTGTGAAGGATGTCGCCGGTCCGGACCCGGTCAGAGCCGCGGAGCGATCCGAGCCGCGGAGCGATCCGAGCCGCGGACCCGATCAGAGCCGCGACCATAGGGAGCGGAACCCGCGGGGGTCAGCCTGCACCACGCTCCGGCACGACCCATGCCACCGCCACCAATCCGTGGCCGCGACCGTAGGGAGTGAGACGCTAGCCTCGCGCCCGGCGAGCCCGGCGCGAACGGCGCCAGGACAGCCCCAGCAACCCCGCGATTCCCGCCGCCATCAGCAGCATGCTCGCCGGCTCCGGATCGTCTGGATCGGCGCTGATCGCGAAAATCGGAGGCAGACCCTCATAGCCATCGTCGTCGCTCCCGGCGGCGGTCTCGTTCTCCGCCGGCGTCACTGTATTCCACTGCCACGCCCACAACGCCTGGGCTGTCGGCGGAGTCGGATCGGGAAGAACATTCTCGGTCACGAAGTAATACTGATCGGGCTTGATCACCGGGTTGGAATCCGAAGTCAGCGTAAACAGGTCGCCGTCCTGCATCGCCGGAGTAAGTAGGTTCCAAGACTCAATCTCGACCGCACTACTCAAGCTATTCGTCGAGCTTTCCCAGAACCCCACATTCACCGCGTTGTACACGCCGCCGCCGGTCGTGGACCCCGAGAGCAGGTCCACCCCTACCTGAATCTGAATCAGGGTGTAGTACATATTGGAAGGATCGATAAACTCAATCGGATCCCCCACCTCCGGTAAGCTGGGCGTGACCCAGTAATCGCCGGCGTTCGTATTATAACCATTCCCCGGCCCGAAATTACTCACGATCATGGTGCTGGCACAGGCCGGCACTCCCGCCGCCACGATCCAGAAAGTCGTAATCCAATTTGCTAGTCGCATAACTGCGGCTCGTACCTACTGACGGAAGCTTAACATCCGTCCTCCGCATTCTCAATCCTCCTACTCTCCCAACCGTATACAATCCCCCCTCACTTACCCCCGCAAGCGTACTCAAACTGACCTCGATAAGTCAGTTCTCCTAACCGTAACAAACCAGACGTAACGCAAGTTTTCAATCGCACAATTCCGCTGTTCCCTGACGTACATTCCTTGCTTTTTCCTACCTTATCTTTTTTGGGTAGCCGACCGGATCTCCAGGTCACCGCGTGATTCGGTTCACCGGCCCGCTGACGCGCCCGCCTCAAACCCGAATGCGAGCCGCGACCACTCCGAGCCGCGCGACCACTCCGAGCCGCGACCATAGGGAGCGGATCTCGCTGACGAAGACCTAGGCGGATCGAAACGCGATCTCTACGCGAGTGAAGAGATCTGCGTTGGCTGTGACGAAAATGAAGTTGTCTCCATCGGCGATGTATGATTCGGCGCCGAACAACTCCAACTGGCTCCAAAACTGCCCTTGTTGACGCATTTGCTCGTTGGCGAACGCCTTCGCGCCGGCACGGTCCCAGGTTGGATCCAGCGCGGCCAGGGACTCTCCTGGATTCCCAAGCGTGAACCCTCCCAGGTTGATGAAAACGTCGCACGAGCACAGTCTGGCGGGCGAGGTGAAGACATACCACTCATCGAAGTTTTCGTATGGAAGCAGACCGGGAGATTCGAGCCGGGGACTGTAGGCCACCCGATTCTCAAAGCACCAACCGGCTGCCTCTTCTTCGGCATTGGGGTGCAGAGGACCGCTGTCGAAACAGGTCACAACCAGGTAGCGGCCCAGCAAAACCTCGGGGCAGCGCTCAATCAGATGCCCGATGCCGTTCCGCCGATCCACCAACCATTGATACCGCCCATGCGAGCCAGTGACCATGCCTGTGCATGGTCAGCGTAGCACGGCCTCCAACCCGGCCAGGCCGTCTTCCCGTTAACGTGTCTTCGCGTTTCTCCGGAAACTCCGCTCCCTCTGCGACCTTTCCCTTACCTTGGGTCTTCTCCGCGATTCCCCCGCCTCTCCGGGCCCAGAGGGCACCCCCCGTGTCGAATGGGACCCGCCGCTGGCCTGTAGGGAGTTTCCTCGCCCCGAGAACATCGACAGCAGGCGATACGTCTGCTCCGCGGTGAAACCCTCCCTCCTTATGCAGTCACAAACTTCCCAACCCTCCATTTCATAGACTTACCACGGATTTCCCCCAAGAATCCCTGTCCCTCGTGCTACCCTCCAATCGGGAGCACACGTTCCCCCCGGGCGGACCTCCAAGCGGTCCGCTCTTTTTTATGGCCACTGACCAACGAATCCAAGCCAACCGCCTGAACGCCGGGAAATCTACCGGTCTGCGCGGGGTGCCCACTGGGCACGAGGGCAAAGCCGCCTCCACCCAAAATGCCCTGGCATCCGGCATCCACGCCAGGCCCCAGATCCTCCGCGGCAATCAATACCTCCTCGACCACCACCCCCGATCCGCCGCCGGCCGCTCCATCCACGATCTGCTGCTCCGGTCTTCCGGCGCCCACCCCAGCCCGCTCCTCAACTCCCCGCACTCAACTCCCTCTCTCTTCCTCTCGCTCGCCGGGTTCTCTCCGCGACCTTCGCGGTCCGGCAGTGCATCCAGGCCCTCCCGCCCCCGTAACCCCTTCACCCCAAAGCCCCAACCACGAAAATGGCTTCGTTCCCGTAAAACGCTCATCCCGCCCCCGATCCCGGCCTCACGCCCCCCATTCCGCCCCCTGCCCCAGAATCGCGCCAATCCGAACTTGACAACAACGCACTAAACTTTGATAATAGTCTTGGACTAAAAGAAGGCCGGCCCAGAACCGGCCCAAAGCCATCGTATTTACATAAAAGTTCAGGAGGCTTTTCAAATCGCATGGGAAAGATTATCGGCATTGACCTCGGCACCACCAACTCGGTAGTCGCCGTCATGGAGGCTGGCCAGCCTACCGTCATCGCCAACCAGGAGGGTGCCCGCACCACCCCTTCCGTCGTGGCGTTCACCAAGAGCGGCGAACGCCTGGTCGGTCAGGTCGCTAAACGCCAGGCCATTACCAACCCGGAGAACACCATCTTCTCCATCAAACGTTTCATGGGCCGCCGCTACGACGAAGTCAGCGAAGAAATGAAAATGGTGCCCTACAAAGTCGTCCGCGGCGATAACGGCGACGTCCGCGTCGAAATCTCGGGCAAAAAGTATTCCCCACCCGAAATCTCGGCCATGATCCTCACGAAGCTCAAAGAGGCCGCCGAGTCCTACCTCGGCGAGAAGGTCACCCAGGCCGTCATCACCGTCCCCGCCTATTTCAACGATGCCCAGCGTCAGGCCACCAAGGACGCCGGTAAAATCGCCGGCCTCGAGGTCATGCGCATCATCAACGAGCCCACCGCCGCCGCCCTCGCCTATGGCCTCGACAAGAAGAAGAACGAGACCATCGCGGTCTACGATTTCGGCGGCGGCACCTTCGATATCTCCGTCCTCGAAGTCGGCGACGGCGTCGTGGAAGTCAAGTCCACCAACGGCGATACCCACCTCGGCGGCGACAACATCGACCAGCGCATCATCGATTGGATTGTTAGCGAGTTCAAGCGCGAGAACGGCATCGACCTCTCCCGCGACCAGATGGCCCTCCAGCGCCTCAAAGAAGCCGCCGAAAAGGCCAAAATGGAGCTTTCGACCCTCCTCGAAAGCGAAATCAACCTGCCCTTCATCACCGCCGACGCCTGCGGTCCCAAGCACCTGCAGATGAAGCTCACCCGCGCCCGCTTTGAGCAGATGGTGGAGGATATCCTCCAGCGCTCCGTCGGCCCCTGCAAGCAGGCCATGGCGGATGCCTCCGTCACCCCTGCCAACAGATCGACGAGGTAGTGCTGGTCGGCGGCCAGACCCGCATGCCGCGCATCCAGCAGATTGTCCGCGACCTGTTCGGCCGCGAGCCGCACAAGGGCGTCAACCCGGATGAAGTCGTGGCCGTCGGCGCGGCCGTCCAGGGCGGCGTCCTCGGCGGCGAAGTGAAGGATGTCCTGTTGCTCGACGTCACTCCCCTCTCCCTCGGCATCGAAACCATGGGCGGCGTGTTCACCAAGCTGATCGATCGCAACACCACCATCCCCACCCGCAAGAGCGACGTCTTCTCCACCGCGTCCGACAACCAGTCTTCGGTCGAGATCAAGGTCTACCAGGGCGAACGCTCCATGGCCCGCGATAACCGCCTGCTGGGAGTCTTCCAGCTCGGCAATATCCCGCCCGCCCCGCGTGGCATCCCGCAAATCGAGGTCACTTTCGATATCGATGCCAACGGCATCCTCAACGTGACCGCCAAGGACCGCGCCACCAATAACGAACAGAAGATCACCATCACCTCCTCCTCCGGCCTGTCCAAGGACGAGGTCGAAAAGATGGCCAAGGACGCCGAATCGCACGCCGCCGATGACCGCAAGCAGCGCGACACCATCGAAGCCCGCAACCGCGCCGACGCCATGGTCTACAACGTCGAAAAGACGCTGAAGGAGCATCGCAGCAAGATTAGCGACGCCGAAGCCAAGGAGATCGAATCGGCCATCGCCGAAACCAAGAAAGCCATGGCGGACAACGACGGCGAGAAAATCACCGCGGCTGTCGACCGCCTCACCACCGCCAGCCACAAACTGGCCGAAGCGATGTACAAAGTCGGCGGCGCAATCAGCCCGGCGGCGCGCCTCCTCCCCCATCCGGCGACGGCTCCGGTCCCGCCGGCGGCCAGGACAAGGAAAGGGCAAGGATGGTAAAGATAACGTAGTCGACGCCGAGTTCGTCGACGTAGACGACAAGAAATGAGTACTCAGGGGTATCCAGCCGCTCCGCAACCGGGCCGCGGCCGGGCCGTACCGCCGGCTCGGCATGTGGCACCTGTGGAGCGGCTGGCCCCCGCTAATTTGAGTCCATGCGCCCCCAAGCACGATTACTACGAAACCTCGGGCGTGCCGACGCAAGGCCGGCGCGGACGACATCCGCAAGGCCTACCGCAAGCTGGCGCGCAAGTATCACCCCGATCTCAACCCCGGTGACAAGTCCTCCGAAGAGCGCTTCAAGAACGTTCAGGAAGCCTACGACATCCTCAGCGATCCCAAGAAGCGCCAGATGTACGACCAGTACGGCTTCTACTCCGAAAACGGCTTCCCGGGCGCCGGTGCCGGCGGCGGTCCTTCGGCCCCGGCGGCGCAGGCGGCGCTCGCCCGCAGCCCAATATGGATTTCAGCGGCTTCGATTTCTCCGATTTCGCCGATTTCGGCGGCGCCGGTGCCTGGCGGCGCCGCCGGCGCCGAACGCCGCCCCGAAACCGGCGGCGGCTTCCGCGATATCTTCTCCCAGTTCTTCGGCGGCACGCGGCGCCCCGGCGGCCGAACCCGAACCCGAAAAGGGCAGCGACCTCGAATACGTGATGGATATCGACTTCTGGCAGGCCATCCGCGGCACCCAGGCCCGCCTCAATATCACCCGCTACGAGGTCTGCGAAACCTGCCACGGCACCGGCTCCACCGGCCAGGGCGAAGTCACGTGCCCGCAGTGCAAAGGCACCGGCAACGTCAGCCAGATGGCCGGCGCCATGAAGTTCAACCTCACCTGCCCGCGCTGCGGCGGAACCGGCAAGCTCCGCAACGCCTGCCCCACCTGCGGCGGCGATGGCCGCGTCACCCATACCGAAACCGTGGATGTCCGCATCCCCCCGGGCGCCCGCAACGGCTCCCGCCTGCGCGTTCCCGGCAAGGGCAATGCCGGCACCATGGGCGGCGCCTCCCGGCGATCTCTACATCACCACCAAAGTCGAGGATCACCCCTTCTTCCACCGCGAAGGCGATAACATCGAAATCCCGGTCCCGGTGGCCGTCTGGGAGGCCGCCCTCGGCGCCAAAATCGAAGTGCCCACCATCGATGGCCGCACCTTGCTCAAGATCCCGCAGGGCACCCACAGCGGCCAGCGCTTCCGCCTCCGCGAAAAGGGCGTCCTCAATCGCGCACCAATCAACGCGGCGACCAGATTGTCGAGGTCGCCATCGAAGCCCCCGACCCCCGCGATGAGCGCACGCGCGAAATCCTCCGCGAACTCAGCCACCTCCAGACCGAGGACCCGCGCGCCGGAATCTGGTCCAAGGTCTGACCCAGGAGCCATGCCGTCATGCCCAAATCCAAATCCAAAGCGGCCTACATGATCTCCTCCGTCGCGGAGCAATACGACATTCACCCCCAAACCCTCCGCCTCTACGAGCGCGAGGGCCTGCTCAACCCCTCGCGCAGTGAAGGCAACACGCGCCTCTATACCGACGACGATATCGAGCGCCTGGAAGTCATCCTGCACCTCACCCGCGATCTCGGCGTCAACCTCGCCGGCGTCGAAATCATTCTCAACATGCGCCAGAAGATGGGCGAAATGCAGGCCCAGATTCAGCAATTCGTCGCCACCCTCAACCGCGAGCTGGCCTCCCGCACCGTCCGCCAGCCGCCCCCGGAGGATCGCAACAGCCTCATCCCGGTCATCGACGCTCGCCCCCCCGCGCCCGTCAACCGCCGGCCCCGCTGACCTCCACCCGCATGCCCGGCCCACCTCACCCCACCGCCGCTTACACCGCGCCGTTCCTCGTCTACGTCGGCCTGATGGCGGTCGAGCGGGCCGCGCACTTGCCGCTCCAGGTCTTCTACCCGATTCGCTGCGCCGTTTCCGCCGCAATCCTGCTACTCCTCTCGCGCCCGGTCCTGTCTCTCCGACCGTCCCGCCTGTTCGCCTCCGCCGCCGTGGGCGTCGCCGTATTCCTCATCTGGATTGCCCCCGACCACCTCTTCGGCTACCGCCACTTCTGGCTCTTCGAGAACCCCATCTTCGGTTCTACCGCCAGCTCCCTGCCCGATGGGCTGCAGAACAGCGTTTCCTTCCTCGCCATCCGCGCCCTCGGCTCCACCCTCCTGGTGCCCATCCTCGAGGAGCTTTTCTGGCGCGGCTGGCTGATGCGATGGCTGATCGACAGCCATTTTCTAAATGTCCCCCCCGGCGCCTATACCCCGCTCTCCTTCTGGCTGGCCGCCGCCCTGTTCGGCTCCGAGCACGGCCCCTACTGGGAAGTCGGCCTCGCCGCCGGCATCCTTTACAACTGGTGGATGGTCCGCACCCGCAACCTGGCCGACTGTATGGTGGCTCACAGCGTTACAAATGGTTTGTTATCAGTGTACGTACTAGCAGCCAATCAATGGCAGTACTGGCTATAACCGGAACACTGCCGGCTGCGTCTCACACTATGACAGGTGTAGAGGATTTTCCTTCTCCCTTGTCATTAGCTCCGGAGGGCGGTCGTCGGGCCCGCTCTCCGGAACTTTCCCTTGCATTCCCGATCACCCGAGAAACCCGACGCGGAGTCGCGGAGACGCGGAGAAACACCCGAGAAGACAATCTCTTCTCCGCCTTACTTCGCCGTCGCGTCCAATTCTCTCTCCTTTTCCCTCCAGCCCTTTGCCAACCTCCGCGTCTTCATCCCACATCTCCGCGTCCAATCTTCCGGCCACGGGTCCCGCGCCCGCCGCTGGCGCCTTCGCTGCGCGGTTCCCACCCTTCTGCGCCGTCAATCTCCAGTCTTTTTCTCCGCGTCTCCGGGCCAGAGGGCACCCCCCGCGTCGAGTGGGCCCGCGCCCGCCTCTGGCAGCAGTCGATGCGTGTGCTCTCCGGAAACTCCGCTCCCTCTGCGACCTTTCCTTACCTTGGGTCTTCTCCGCGACTCCTCCGCGTCTCCGCGTCTCCGCGTCGAATGGGCCCCGCGCCCGTCTCTGGCCTGTCGGGAGTTTGCTCGCCCCAGGAACATCGTCAGCAGTCGATGCGTGTGCTCCGCGGTGAGTACCAGGCGCCTCTTACCCCGCCCCCTTCTGTTACAATGAATTAGTGCATCCCCGGAACCTCCGGTGAGATCCCATAGTTAGTTATGCCGCTTTACGAATATCGTTGCCACCAATGTGGCAAAACTTTCGAGGTGCTCCAGAAATTCGCAGACGAGCCTCTGGCGGTGCATGACGAATGCGGCGGTGAGGTGGAACGCCTGATCTCCCATTCCTCTTTCCAGTTAAAAGGCTCCGGTTGGTACGCGACGGATTACGGCCGCAACGGAAAGTCCTCCTCCCACGGCGGCAACGGCAAGTCCGAGGGCAAAGAAGGCAAGACAGACAGCAAGTCCGAATCCTCCAAGTCCGAATCCTCCAAGGCCGAGTCCTCCAAGTCCGAGTCCAAGCCGCCCGCTTCTACGCCTTCTTCCTCAACGGATAAGTAGCCAGCCACCGCGTCATCCCGGCGGCCACCAGCGCCATCGCCAATCCAGCCGTTGCGTCCGCCAGGTAATGGTAGCGCCCATACACCGTTGCGGTAGCGATCAGTACCGCCATAACCAGCAGCAGCCGCCATACCCACGGATGCTCCGGCAGCGCCCGCCGCATCCCCAGCGCCGCCGAAAACGCCCCCGCCACGTGCGCGCTCGGAAATACGCTGGTGTGCATCCCGTACCCTCCCAGCAGCCACCAGTTGAATCGCCGGAAGACCGTGTCATACGAGGGAAAATCCTGACCCGGAAACACCGTGCGCGGCGGTTCCGAAGGCCACAGCGGAAACTGCGCGTAGCACAACAGCACCCCCACCGCCAGCACCATCAGAAACGTGTCCACCCGCCCCCGCCGCCGATATATGTACAGCATGACCACAGCGAAAGGCCCCAGCGCATACACCATCGAGTAGCAGATCTCCAGGAGCGACGGCAGCACCGGCCCCAGGCTCTCAATCGCCGCGCGCCCGCCCCCGCGCAGCACCATCCGGTCCCACACCACCCAGCTCTGCTCCAGCGCGTGGCCCTGGTGCGGCAGCGCAAACCAGCCCATCTCGCGGTAGGCCAGCAGCAGCAGAATCAGCGGATACCAGTCGCGCGCCACGCTCAGCAGCAGGCTCTTCCGCAGCCGGCCGGCGTACCCCACCAGCGCGTAACACGCCAGCACCTCGGCATTGCACAGCAGGGTCACCGCGCGCACCGCCGGGCTCACCGGCCTCACCACCGCCACCACCGCGGTGTAGATCAGGTACGCAATCAGCACCCACTCCGAACGGCGGAACACTCACACCCCTGCAGCCCGCGTCTGGACCCGCCGCCCCAATACCTCGATCCGCCGCATCATCTCCTGCCGCGCCGCCGAATAGGCCGCCAGGTCGCGGCTGCCGCTACCGGCGAACTGCATCACGCAGGCTTCCGCCGCCACAAACTCGGCCGCCACCTGCGCCACTTCCGAAGCGATCCCCAGCGGAATCCCGCACACCCCGTTGGCATCGGCGTGCAGCAGTTCGCCTGCCCGTACCTCCATCCCTCCCACCCGCACCGGCTGGTGGATGGACGTCGTGTGGCTGTAGCTGTGCGACGCGACCACCCCGTTGCTGAAAGCCGCAAACCCGCGCCGCCGTACCTGGTCCAGGTCGCGCGCCGGGCCGCTGGTAATGATGCCCACCGCCCCGAAGCTCTGGTAGCTGGTGCACATCACCTCGCCGAAAGTCGCCCCCACCGCCGGATCGTCCAGGTCCTGAAAAACCACGATGGCCGGTCCCGGCAGCTCCGCAAACCGCGCCAACTGCTCGTCCAGCGACCCATATACGTCGCCCTCCGCCCGGGCATACGCCGTGCGCATGGTCGCCGTCGAGGCATATCCCACAATCGGCGGCATCTCAGGAAAACACGCCCGGATACGTCCATCCATGTACCCGGCGTTGCGCGGCCGCACCGCGAATAGCTCGATGACATTGGAGATGGTCGGCGTGTCGTACTGCGCCAGCAGTTTTAAATCGGCGTCGGAAAGGGGCATTCCTCCATCTTCCTACGCCGCTGCCGCCCCCGGCGTGCGCAAAATGGCCCCGCCACCCCTTCCGCTCGCTACTGCAAGCGCCGGCCCCGCGCGCCGCCGGGAACCACACCGCCCGCGGCCCCGATGGTGATACCGTAGTTCGCATGATCCGCGCCCTCTTCGTCTTGCCCCTGCTGGTCTCCCTTCTCCCGGCCCAGCCTCCCGCCAACGGCCCCAAGCCCGTTCCCCTGTGGACCGGCGCGGCCCCCGGCGCCCTCGGCAACCAGGACGAGGACCAGCCCACCCTCACCCCCTATCTCGTCCCCGCCGGCCGCGCCAACGGCACCGCCGTCGTCGTCTGCCCCGGCGGCGGCTACGCGCACCTCGCCATTGATAAGGAAGGCACTCAGATTGCTCTCTGGCTGAACTCGCTCGACGTCAACGCCTTCGTCCTCAAATACCGGCTGGGCCCCAAATACCATCACCCCATCGAGTTGGGCGATGCCCAGCGCGCCATCCGCACCGTCCGCACCCGCGCCGCCGAATACCACGTCCAGCCCGACCGCATCGGCATCATGGGCTTCTCCGCCGGCGGTCACCTCGCCTCCACCGCCGGTACCCACTTCGACGCCGGCAACCCCTCCGCCGGCGACCCTATTGACCGCGCTTCCAGCCGCCCCGATTTCCTGGTTCTCTGCTACCCCGTCATCACTTTCGGCCAGTTCGCCCATCGCGGTTCCGAGCACATGCTGCTGGGCGACAACCCCGATCCCAAGCTGGTCGAAAACCTCTCCAACGAATTGCAGGTCACGACCCAGACTCCGCCCACCTTCCTGTTCCACACCACCACCGACACCACCGTCCCGGTCGAAAACAGCATCCTGTTCTACTCCGCCCTGCGCAAAGCCGGCGTACCCGCCGAGCTCCACATCTACGAGCGCGGCCCGCACGGCGTCGGCCTCGCGCAAACCGACGAAGCCCTTTCCTCCTGGCCCGCCCGCCTGGCCGATTGGCTGCGCATCCACGGCTGGCTGAAGTAAGTCCAAAACGCGCTCCGTCTCGGGGTGCCGGAATATCAGCCAATCTCGCGCCAGATCCCCGCTGCCGCCAACGGCCCCAAGTGGCGAACGTTGGTCGTCGCGATCGCTGTCATCGCCCGCACGAACCAAGGCCCTGCGCCTGCCCAGCGAGGATCATGTCGCCACCCAGTGAGGCATCCTGGGCGGATTGCCGGCCGGTCAGTCGCGCGCCCGCCTATCGCGGCGTGTCTCTCCAACGCGTCCAGCCGGCTAAGCCCCTATCTTTGCGGACACGGAGCAGTTCGAGGCGCACCTCGTAATCCGATATCTCCGGAAATCACGACCTTCACTCGCAGGATTTCGAACGTCTCCTGCTCTTGCTTCTCGTCACCCTGCAACCACTCGTCGAGAAGCCGTGTCACCTGGATACTCCTGCTTGGAGCCACACGAGGATGGCTGATGCAACGGCATCTGGAGAGGCGGGTCATGTCTGGTGGTGTCCCGCATTCCTTCGCCCGCCGATTGGCGGCGCATCCGCGGCTGGCTGACCGCCGCCACGTGCCCCGGTATTACTGCTCCTTCTTCGGCTCGAAGCGCAGCGATGCCGAGTTGATGCAGTATCGCTGGTTGGTCGGCTGGGGGCCGTCCGGAAATACGTGGCCCAGGTGCGCGTCGCATTGGCTGCAAAGTACCTCCGTGCGCTCCATGAAAAAGCTTTGATCAGACTGCTCGCGCACGTTCTCCTCCTCCGCCGGGGCGTAGAAACTCGGCCAGCCGCAGCCGGAGTCGAACTTCTCATCGCTCCGGAACAGCGGCGCCCCGCAGCACACGCACCGGTACGTGCCCGCTTCGTGGTTGTCCCAAAACTTCCCCGTGAAGGCTCGCTCGGTGCCCTTCTTGCGGGCGACCGCATATTCCTCCGGAGTCAGTTGTTGCCGCCATTCGGCATCCGTTTTTTCGATTTTGCTCACTCGGGTCGTCCCCTTGTACTCCCATTATCGGCGAATCCGCCGGCGCAGCGAAATGCCGTTCCCTTGAAAATCGGCGCCACGTATTCCCGCAGAATGTGAGCATTGCACATTTGCAGCCCCCTCTCATCGCCCCGGCCCGACTCGCGTCCATTTTCATCCCATCCTGCGCCGAAGGGAAGCGTCGCCATTGGCATTCCCTTGAAAATCGGCACCACGTAGCCCCGCAGAATGTGAGCACTGCACATTTGCAGCCCCCTCCCATCGCCCCAGCCCAACTCGCGTCCATTTCATCCCCTCCTGTGCCGAAGCGAAGCGCCGCCATTGGCATTCACAAACTTCCGCCCCAGCATTTTCAACCACTTAGCTCCAGGCCGCCCCACCCCTCGTGCTACCCTCGAATCGGGAGCACACCAACTCCCCCCGGGCGGACCCTCCAACGGTCCGCCCTTTTTTTATGGCAACTGACAAACAAACCCAGGCCAACCGCCTGAACGCACAGAAATCTACCGGTCCCAGCTCCGTCGAGGGCAAGGCCGCCTCTTCCCAAAATGCCCTGAAATCCGGCATCCACGCAAAATCCCAGATCATCCGCGGCGAAGACCCCGATGATCTCGATGCCCTCATCGATCAATACCTCCTCGACCACCACCCCCGGACCGCCGCCGAGCGCGCCCTGATCGACATCCTCATCGATAGCGAATGGCTCCTCCGCCGCCTCCGCAAGGCCGAAGCCCAGCTCTGGGAGTACGAATTCGCCGATTTCGAAAAACACCACCACCAATTTCACGGCAGCCAGCCCCTGCCCGAAAAGGAACTCCACGGCCGCGCCTACTACAGCACCCAGGACAGCTTCAAAACCCTGGAGACCCGCCGTAGCAGCCTCCACCGCACCTACCACCGCGCTCTCCACGACCTCCGCCTGCTCCAGTCCACTCGCCCCATCCGCGCGCCGCAACCGGAGCCGCAACCGCAGCCGCGAGGCCGGACCGCAACCGCAACCGCAGCCGCAGCCTCAACCGGCCAGCCGCAGCCGCAACCGCCAAACTCCCAGCCACCCTCCACTCCCGCCAAAATTGGCTTCGTTCCTGCACCACCCATGGCCCCGGACACAATCCCGGACACCCCCTCGGCCCGTCCCCAGCACTGCCCTCCCGGCCCGCAACCTACCCGAAGGACCCTATAAAATGTGCTCCTTCCGCGTCTTTCTCCGTGCCTCCGCGCCTCCGCGTCCAGGTACTTCCTCCACAACTCCCCCATCCCCACGGTCAAGCAGGGCCGCTTGCGAAGGACCCTATAAAATGCGCTCCCTCCGTATCTTCCTCACGTGCCTCCGCGCCTCCGCGTCCAGGTACTCCTCACAACTTCCCTCCCCACGGTCAAGCAGGGCCGCTTGCGAAGGACCCTATAAAATGGCTCCCTCCGCGTCTTCCTCCGTGCCTCCGCGCCTCCGCGTCCAGGCACTTCCTCCACAACTCCCCCCTCCCCGCGGTCAAGCCGAGGCCGGTCGCGAAGGCCCCTATAAAATGGCTCCCTCCGCATCTTCCTCCGTGCCTCCGCCTCTCCGCGTCCCACCACTCCCTCCACAACTCTCTCCCCCGCGGTCAAGCCGAGGCCGCTTGCGAAGGCCCCTATAAAATGTGCTCCCTCCCGCATCTTCCTCCGCGCCTCCGCCTCTCCGCGTCCAGGCACTTCCTCCACAACTCCCCCCTCCCCGCGGTCAAGCCGAGTCCGCTTGCGAAGGCCCCTATAAAATGTGCTCCCTCCCGCATCTTCCTCCGCGCCTCCGCGTCTCCGCGTCCAGGCACTTCCTCCACAACTCCCCCCTCCCCACGGTCAAGCCGAGTCCGCTTGCGAAGGCCCCTATAAAATGTGCTCCCTCCGCATCTTCCTCCGTGCCTCCGCGCCTCCGCGTCCAGGCACTTCCTCCACAACTCCCCCCTCCCCGCGGTCAAGCCGAGTCCGCTTGCGAAGGCCCCTATAAAATGCGCTCCCTCCGCGTCTTCCTCCGTGCCTCCGCGCCTCCGCGTCCAGGCACTTCCTCCACAACTCCCCCCTCCCCGCGGTCAAGCCGAGGCCGCTTGCGAAGGCCCCTATAAAATGTGCTCCCTCCGCATCTTCCTCCGTGCCTCCGCGCCTCCGCGTCCAGGCACTTCCTCCACAACTCCCCCCTCCCCGCGGTCAAGCCGAGGCCGCTTGCGAAGGCCCCTATAAAATGTGCTCCCTCCGCATCTTCCTCCGTGCCTCCGCGCCTCCGCGTCCAGGCACTTCCTCCACAACTCCCCCCTCCCCGCGGTCAAGCCGAGTCCGCTTGCGAAGGCCCCTATAAAATGTGCTCCCTCCCGCATCTTCCTCCGCGCCTCCGCGTCTCCGCGTCCAGGCACTTCCTCCACAACTCCCCCCTCCCCGCGGTCAAGCCGAGGCCGCTTGCGAAGGCCCCTATAAAATGTGCTCCCTCCCGCATCTTCCTCCGCGCCTCCGCCTCTCCGCGTCCAGGCACTTCCTCCACAACTCCCCCCTCCCCGCGGTCAAGCCGAGTCCGCTTGCGAAGGCCCCTATAAAATGCGCTCCCTCCGCGTCTTCCTCCGTGCCTCCGCGCCTCCGCGTCCAGGCACTTCCTCCACAACTCCCCCCTCCCCGCGGTCAAGCCGAGTCCGCTTGCGAAGGCCCCTATAAAATGCGCTCCGTCCGCATCTTCCTCCGCGCCTCCGCGTCTCCGCGTCCCACCACTCCCTCCACCACTCTCCCCTCCCCACAGTCAAGCCGAGGCCGCTTGCGCCCGCTCGAACGGTATCACCTTCGCCGGCCCGCGGCACTCCACCTCCAGCAATCTCACTGCGGCCGTCTCGACGTTTCCCGCCCTCACTGCCGCCTTGATCACCCGTCCGGCCAACTCCTCCAGCCGGCCGAGCGGTACCCGGTTCCAGCGCGCATCGTGCGGCGAAATATCCACCGCGCCCGGCGCCAGTTCCCGCAATTCGGCCTGTCCGCGCGGCGTGAGCTGGTGGGCCGTCGTGTACAGCTCCAGCCGCACCGTGCCGTAGCGCGAGTGCCGCGAGCAGCGTTCCAACCACACCACCGGCAGCCGCAAGCGCCAGCACCACAAGCTGAACGCCATCAACAGATCGGCCACACCGCCGCCCGTCGCGCCGCCTGCATTCAAGTAGCCGTTTTCGCGCGCCTGGCGCAATTTTCTCCGCTGGCGCCCATTCAGATTGGCTTCGTGCAATCTAATTCCGTTCGCGTCCATCGTTCCATCCCGGGCATCCGGCGGGCGGGCTTCGGACAGCCATCCGCAAGCCACTCGCCGGGCCAATTCCCGGCCCCACCGGCCACCTGCGTATCTATCGGCGGCAGGCGCCCAATCCTTTATATCCAGGCGCAGACCCAGGCTGGCCGATTGCGTCCCGCGGCTCACCGGCGCCAGGCCGACACTCACCGGCAGCCGGTTGAACACCACCCCGCCAACCTGCGTAAACTCTAAGGTATGCTTCGCTATCTTCCGTTGATCGTGAAGAACTGCTGGCGTAACCGCCGCAGGACCATCCTGACCGTCGCCTCCATCGGTATCTCGATGTGCCTGCTGGGCGTAATGATCTCCATGTACCACGCCTTCTACCTCAGCGACCCGACTCCCGACCAGGCCCTCCGCCTCGTCACCCAAAACCGGGTTTCGCTCACGGTGGTCATTCCGCTGGCCTACCAGTCGCGCATTCAACAGGTGCCCGGCGTCCGCGAAGTGATGATTTACGACTGGTACGGCGGCACTTACAAAGATAACCGCGACCCCAAGAACCAGTTCGCCCGCTTCGCCGTCGAGCCCGAAAAACTCTTTCGCATCTTCGGCGAGTACAAGATCCCCGACGACCAGAAGAAGGCTTTCGAACACGACCGCGCCGGGTGCGTCATCGGCCGCGACCTCGCCAATACCTTCGGTTTCAAGCTGGGCGACCGCATCAACCTCACCGGCGACATCTACCCCGGCTCGCTGGAACTCACCGTGCGCGGTATTTTCGACTCCCCCACCGCCAGCGCCCTGCTCTACTTCGATAAGGAGTATCTGGAGCAGTCGCTGCCGGAGCGCCGCCGCGGCAACGTCGACATGTTCGAAGTCCTCATCGACGACCCGTCTCACGCCGCGCGCATCGCCCAAACCGTGGACGCCATGTTTCACAACTCCACCTCCCAGACCAAGACCGAATCCGAGCAGGCCTTCTTCGTGGGCTTTCTTTCGCTCCTCGGCAACGTCAAAATGTTCCTGATGGCCATCGCCGGCGCGGTCATGTTCACGGTGCTTCTGGTTTCGGCCAACACCATGGCCATGTCCGTGCGCGAGCGCGTGCGCGAAGTGGGCGTGCTCAAGACCCTCGGCTTCACTCCCGGCGCTGTTTTGGGCCTCATCCTGGGCGAAGCCTGCGTTATCTCCGTCCTCGGCGGCGCCCTCGGCTTTGCCATCTCCACCCTCCTCATGCACGCGGTGGAGAAGAGTCCCTTCGGCGGTTTTCTGCCGGCGCTCCCTCTCATTGAGCCGGGCGTCGCCGCCATCTGCCTGGTCACCGCCGGCATCATCGGCGTGCTCAGTTCGCTGATTCCGGCGTTGGGCGCCTCCCGCACGCCCATCGTGCAGGCTCTCCGGAGCACGGATTAATCCCATGGCTATACCGATCTCTTATAACTTGCGCAACCTGGTGGTCCGCAAAACCACCACCCTCATGACCGCGCTCGGAATCGCCCTCACGGTCGCGGTGCTGCTCGCCATTCTGGCCCTGGTCAACGGCCTCCGTGTCACGCTGGGAACTTCCGGCGATCCGCTGCACGTGATGGTGCTGCGCAAAGGCTCCGATTCCGAGGTGGTCAGCAATTTCACCCGCACCCAGTTTCAGGACCTCAAATTCAAGCCTGGCATCGCCACCGGCAGCGATGGCCAGCCGCTGGCGTCGCTGGAAGTGGTAACTTCCGTCAGCCTTGCCAACGTCGACAATCCCGACGGCGTAAACGTCACCGTGCGCGGGCTGCCCCTTGCCGGCATTCAGATGCGCCACAACGTGCACATCGCCGCTGGTCGCTGGTTTCACTTCGGCCAGCGCGAGGTGGTGGTCGGCGAATCGGTGGCCAAGCGTTTCCCCGCCGCCCACCTCGGCGGCACAATCCAGTTCGGCCGCGGCGCTTGGTCCATCGTCGGAATTATGGACGCCCAACGCGGCGCCCAGGATAGCGAAATCTGGGGCGACCTCGACCAGATCGCCCCGGACCTCCAGCGCCAGGAAGTGCTCTCCTCCGCCCTCGTCGAGGCCGCCGATCCCGTCACCGCCCAGGCGCTGGTCAACGCCTTGAATGCCGATCAGCGGCTCGACGTGCACGCCATGTCGGAGCGCGAATATTACGAGCTGCAAACCGCCCAGGCCGCGCCCATCGAATACACCGGTGTGTTCGTCGCCCTGATTATGGCCATAGGCAGTTGTTTCGCCGCCATGAACACCATGTATGCCGCGGTCTCTCGCCGCGCGCGCGAAATCGGCACCCTGCGCGTGCTCGGCTTTTCGCGCTTCAGCATTCTCTTCAGCTTCTTTCTGGAGTCGCTGCTGCTGGCGGCGCTCGGCGGCCTGCTGGGCTGCCTGCTGGTCGCCCCGCTCAATGGTCTGACTACCGCCGTGGGAAATACCAACTTCGCCGAGCTGGCCTTCGACTTCCGCATTACCCCGCAAATCATGGCCGAGGGCGTCTTGTTCGCCCTGGTGATGGGAACCTTGGGAGGCGTCTTTCCCGCCCACTCGGCGTCGAAAAAAGAAATCCTCACGGCCCTGCGGGAGATCTGATCCATGGATGCCGAACTGAAAAATTTGCGCATCGACCGGACGGCGCGCCGCGACCGCCAGCCTTCCCGGTGGGCTACGCGCTGGATCGTGGTTGGTGTGACGGTGCTGGTGGCGCTGGGCGCCTGGCGCACCGTTTCGGCCCGCCTGGACGCTGCCACCGAGGTGCAAACCCAGCGCGTCCAGGCCATCAGCGCCGCCAGTGCGCCCGAAGGCGTGGTGCTCAACGCCACCGGATACATCGTGGCCGCGCATCGCATCGAAGTGGCCGCCAAAGTGGTCGGCAAGGTCAAGTGGATCGGAGTGGACAAAGGCGACCACGTCCACGAGGGCGATGTCATGGTGCGCCTCGAAGACGACGAATACCAGGCCCAGATGGAGGAAGCCCGCGGCCAGCTCGCCACCTTGCAGGCCAAGCTGGATGAAGCCCTGCACGGGTCCCGGCCGGAGGAAATCGCCGAGGCCCTCGCCAACCTGGATTCGGCCAGGGCCGATCTCGACAACGCCAAAGTCAGTCTGGACCGCGTCAAGAGCCAGATCGGAGAAGGACTGGTGGCCCACCAGGCCCTGGACGATGCGCAGGCCCGCTATGATGGCGCCGTCCACAAAGTGAATTCGCTCCAGAAAGCCTACGAGCTGGTGAAGCTGGGGCCGCGCAAGGAAGAAATCGATTCGCTGCGCGGCCAGGTCGAACAGGCCAAGGGCACCGTGGCCTACGCCGAAACCAACCTGGCCAACACCGTCATTCGCGCGCCCGTCACCGGCACCATTCTGGAGCGCGCCGTGGAGCGCGGCGAATTCGTCACCACCAGTTTTGTGGGCGATCGCGGCGCCAAAGGCTACGTCGTGTCGCTCGCCGACTTGAACGATCTCGAAGTGGAGCTCGACATCAGCCAGAACGATTTCGCCAAGCTCCATTCGGGCCAGCATGGCGTGGTCACCACCGATGCGTTCCCCAATCGCAAGTACGACGGCTTCATCAAGGAGATCTCGCCCGAGGCCAATCGCCAGAAGGCCACCGTGCAGATCAAGGTCAAGGTGGTCAAGCCGGACGAGTACCTGCGGCCGGAAATGAACGCCAGCGTGGCGTTCCTGGCCGACCCGCAGCCGATCACCAAATCCACGGCGCCGGCCCGCCCGGTGGTCATCGTGCCCGCGACCGCGGTGCGCGATGGAGCCGTGTTCGTCATTCTCGACGGCCGGGCAGTCCGGCGCGGGGTCAAGACCGGCCCCACCAGCGGAACCGGCGTCCGCATCGAAGAAGGATTGGTGGGCGGCGAAGACTTGATTGTCAGCCCGCCCGCCGGATTGAAAGATGGCGACCGGGTGCGCCGCAAGGTTTAAAACATTATGAGTGAAACCCTCATCGAAACACGTAACCTGACCAAGGAGTTCGTCCGCGACGAGTTCCACGTGGTGGCCCTCAAGGACGTCAGCCTGACCGTCGACAAGGGAGAGTTCGTCGCCCTCATGGGACCTTCAGGTTCGGGCAAGTCCACCCTCCTCCACCTGATCGCCGCCATGGACCGGCCCACCGGCGGCGAGATCCGCGTGCTCGGCCACAACCTGCGCGAACTCAACGACCGCGAAATCGCCCACTGGCGCAATGAGCACGTGGGCTTCGTCTTCCAGCAGTTCAACCTCATCCCGGTGCTGACCGCGCTCGAAAACGTCGAGCTGCCGCTCAAGCTCACCAACCTCAAAAAGGCTCAGCGCATCGAGCACGCCACCACCGCTCTGAAGCTGGTCGGCCTGGGCGACCGCCTCGGCCATTTTCCGCGCCAGCTCTCGGGCGGCCAGGAACAGCGCGTGGCCATCGCGCGGGCCATCGTCACCGACCCCGCCTTGATCCTCGCCGACGAGCCGACCGGCAACCTCGATGCCGCCTCGGCGCTCGAAATCCTCACCATCCTTTCGAAGCTGAATCGCGACTACGGCAAGACCGTAGTCATGGTGACCCACGATCCGCACGCCGCCCAGTTCGCCACGCGCGTCCATCACCTCGAGAAGGGCGAGCTCGTCGGGCCGGCCGAGGAAGCGGCCTCGGCCGGCGGAGGGCCGCTGAATTAGATCGCGAACGACACCAGGAACATGATCAGCGAGGCGCCGGGAATCACCAGCAGAGCCTTCTTCAACCCCTTGGGGTCGTCCCCCGCGATGCCGCCGATAATGGGTGAGCTGACGGCCAGTCCGAACCAGCCGAAGGTCACCGCGATCCCGATGGCGGTAGCCCCCACTCCGCTCTTGAAATCGTTGCCCACGACTCCAAGGACGGTGGGGAAGACCGGCGCCATGGCCAGCCCGGCGGCGAACACCATCACCCACGCCATCGCGGGGCCGGCGCTGCGCAGCATCAGGAAGCTGGTGATGGCCATCAGGAGGGCGGCTACGGACAATACGGTCTTCGGATTCACCGATTCGAGAATCTGAGAGGCGCCGATGCGCCCGATCAGCAGCCCCAGTGCGAAGCCCAGCGAAAGGATCGTCAGGGCCTTCGATTCGGGAACGCCTTGCGCAATCAAATGACGCACCAGCCAGTTCCACACACCCACTTCGCACGTGACATAGAGGAAGAGCATGGCCGAGAGGGCCAGCAAATGCGGATTCGCGAGCAGGCCGCCCACGGCGGAGAATTGAAACGCGACTTGCCCGCTGGCGGGTTTGAAGGGGGCCACGATGCTGGCCAGCAGACCGAGAATCGCGAGGGTCGCGGCAAACAGCGTGAGCGACCGCGGCTTCTGCTGGAAAAGCCTGGCGCTGACCAGAGGCGTAACCAGGCCCCCAAGGCCGAAGAAGAGGTTGAGCAGGTTGCTGAGCGCCGCCGGGTTGTCCGGGCGGATATCCGGATTCAGGCTGTTGGCCGCGGTGACCACAATGCCGCCGCCGACGCCAAGCAACGTCATGGCCCCCACCACTGGCTGATAGCCGCCCGCCCCGCGCAACAGGAACAGCGCCACCGCCACCAGCCCCAGCCCCAACAGCATCCCCACCTGCTTCCCCTCCACGTCCATCAGGGGTCCTACAAAGAAGGACCCGATCATCAGGCCCACGGCCTGGAACAGGGCGATGTTGCCGTTCTGCTTGGGCGTCAGGGAAAAGCGCTGGGAGATATCGGGCAGGATCGTCCCGAGCATGGCGGCGATCATTCCGTAGACAAAGATCGCCAGTATCGCGGCTGTGATGAGCATAGCCCTTGATACTATCACCGAAGCGCCCCGCGCAAAGCGAGCGCCGGGATGGCTCTTCCGGAGCGCCGGTACAGCCCCGCGTTGGCATAGCCACGGCCTCGCCCATCCGGGTCGCCAGTTCGCCACCTCGCTCCGGGGCTGTAGCCCGCAGGCCGCCAGGAAATGGTAGATTAGAGACAACGGTGAGGTGCGAGAGCGGTTGAATCGGGCGGTCTCGAAAACCGTTGAACCTTTGCGGGTTCCGTGGGTTCGAATCCCACCCTCACCGCCAGAATAGAATCAATAACTTACAGGCAAATCCCACTCTGGGAAGCAATAGCCCCGGGCGGATTGTCACCGAATCCGAAACAGGATGGTGGACGAGGAGTGGGTTTTGTGGACTTCATTCACAGAGAGCTTTGCGACTACTTGGCGCCCGCGACAATCGAACGGCGGGCGGCCGCGACCGCAGCGGGCCGGATAACGCGCGAAGGGCGCGTTGTAAAGGATCTCGCGATTCTGGACGTTCCGGTCAGATTGTCACCCGACGGTCTTGCCACGGTCTTTCCCCTCTTCCCTTCACTCTCTCAGAACGGTCCTCGCCGGCAAAGGTTCGCTTCGGCGGGCCAAATGCGGGCGCGCTTTTGACCGCTCCGGGCCGTTCCAAACGAACGCCTCCTGATAAGAGGGGAAAGACCTCGACTCGGTGACGAAGGAATCTGAGAATGGCAGCGGCGAATATGCTGACGCATTACAGCGCGTCGCGCGCCATGGGTCGCCGTCCCGGCGCGCACGCCACCCGGCGCCCGGCGACGATCCAGCGGCGGGCGGGCAGACCGGACCGCCGGGAGAACGGGGGAGGGCGCGTCGCGCTAGACGGCGAAGTCCGCGGCTGGGAAAACGTCGCACGCCGTGGTCGTCGTCCCGCCACGCGACGCCCGGCGGGCGCCCGGAGCAGCCTCATCGTCTGTCGGTGACTGTGAGACGGCGGAAATCGAGTGTGCGTCGCATGGTGCCGTACTTCAGAATGAGGAGTTCGGAATCCACGGGGGCTTCCAGGAACGGCCCCCCAAAAAGCGGCCAGTGAGCGTAATCTATGGGAGCGCCGTTGCGGCGTGGAACCTGGCCATAGGTGAAGTCCAGGGTTTGGCCTCGCAAGGAGTGGAACGTGACGGAGGGAGTGGGGTCAAGCGAGAATTCAAGCGGCAGCGCGAGGATCGCGCGGCGGAAGGCGTCCATATCAGTGAACTCGCTACGTGCGGCCACCTGCACCACGATTCCGTTCTTTAAGTAGGGGCTGAAAAGGCGCCGGCCGCCGCCCTCGATGGGCTTCCACGTGTATGTTCGCAACGGCCGGCAGGCAATCAGGGCATCACCGCCGCGGGCGAAGATCCAGCCGGAGGGATCCTCGCGCACTTCGCTGAGGTCCTTCGAGAAGAAGCCGTTGATGTGCGGAAAGCGGCTGTCGGGCGGGATATCGTACAGCGCGACGATGGTGTCTCGGTCCTGGAAAATCTTTTCATAGGGAGAGCCGCCGACGAACTTGTCGGGCGAATCGTAGCTCTTCTTGGAACTGACCACGCCGGAGATGCCGATGTCGGGAGGAAAGGTGAAGTAGGTCTGCAACTCGTGCAATGACGAATGAGGGTTCAGAGTGAACAGCGTGTTCTGGACGCCGCGCGGATCGGGAACGGACCAGGTAACATCCCAGGAGTGCTCCTGGATGGGCTGCAGCGTGCCGCCCTGGTCCGAACCGACGGCATACTCGCGACGCACGTAGGTAGTCTTATATACCGGGCCGTGCAACTCATCGAAGAACCGCCAGCGGTTGCGGGTGCGCTTCCGCTCGTAGTGAGTGTAAGGTTGAGAGCGGTCGGTGGCGATGTGCTGAATGATTTCCGGCGGCTGGTAGGCGCTGGCCAGCACGTAAAAGAGGATCGCGCTGGAGGGCGGCGAGAGAGGATGGCCGAGGCCGAATAGCACCCATCCGAAATCGCTGGAGAGGACATTCCACTTTTCCAGAACTTCGCGATCGTAAACCCGCGAATGCGCGCCGGTGTAGATTCCGTCCAGGTTCTTGACCGCGTAATCGGCGATCAGGTAGTCCAGCATCATGGCGGCGCGCTTCTGCATGGCGGGGTCGCGGGCCCAGGCGGCCAGATAGGACATTGAAAGCAAGTAATAGCCCATGTAGTTCGGGCTGTCGTACTCGCCCTGCCCGCGGGTGGTGGTGAGGCGCACCCACGAGTCCAGCCAGCCGGCGGCTTCGCGCAGGTTCTCAGAGGAGGATTTGCCGGTGTACCATTGGTCGCCATCCTGATCGGGCCAGAGTTGCGCCATCAGGTAGAGCGAAGTGTAATACATGACCCAATGATTCTCGGTGTCGCCGCGGTAGGGCATGTAGGTACGAAACGAGTCGCGGAGCGCACGGCGGGCAGAATCGGTAAGCTGGCCGCGGTCCAGATAAGCGATGGCGGTGACCGGGTACATCCAGAACATGTCGCCGGTGGGACCGGCGGCCAGCAGTTCTTCGAGGCGGCGCGAGCACAAGGCCGGGGCTTCATGCAGCCACAACTGGGCGGCAATGTTGGCATAACCAAGCGAGCGGGGACCCGCGATGTACGAGTAGGACTCCACCACCGAGCGGACGCGCTGGTCGAAAGAGGGAGGCTGAGCATCGAGCAGGAGCGGCAACAGCAGGCTCGGAAGCAACAGGGACAGCCGGGGGAGGCGCGTCATGGACGGGGCGCCTCCGGCACGAATTTCATGCGGAAGATGGAGCTGCCGGCGAGCCCGTCTTTCGACCAGGTCCGGCCGTTATCGGAAGAGACATAGATGGCGTCTTCGTGAACGCTGGTGTACATGCGGCCGGGCTCGGAGGGGTCGAAGGCTACACTCCAGACGTTGGTGGTGGAAAGTCCGGAGTTGCGGGGCTGCCAGGTTTTGCCGCGGTCTTCGGTGATCGCTATGCCGATTCCCCAGCCCGCCACAGCAATGCGATTCGGGGACGACGGATCGAAGGCGATGTCGTAGAGGTTGTGGCCTACTCCCAAGTTGCCGTTGCTCTCGAAGGAGACGCCGCAATCCTTAGAATCAAAAAGGCCGCCGCCTTGGGTGGAGGCCAACCAGTAACACGGGTCGTGGGGCGATTGTTCGATGTGCAAAACCTGGATGCCGGCGGCGCCGGCGAGCCGCCAGGATTTTCCACCGTCTTCGCTGCGGAAGATGCCTTGCTCGCCGCCAGCGAGCAGCACGCCGGCCCGGCGCGAATCGACGCGGAGCGCCGCGGTGTACTTGCGGCGCAGGCCGGAACCGGCATCCTGCCAGGTGGCGCCACGGTCATGGCTCACCTGAATGCCGGCGGTGTGGCTGAAATAGATCGTGCCGGGATCGTTGCGGTCCACGGCCACGTCGAGCAATTCGGTGACGTCGCTACCCGTCAGAATCTTCCAACGCTCGCCGCCGCTGGAAACGCGCAGCAGGCCGTTGCCGGCGGCGGCGTAGACCACGGAAGGGTCGCGCGGATCGAAATCGAACGCGGCGATGAAGGGATGATTGAAGCCGGCGTGCCGCCACTGGCCACCGACGGGTTTGAGGAAAATGCCGCTGGCCGGGAGCTTGGCGCCCACGACGTAGTCCTTGGTACTCGACCCGCAGGTGTAGAGAGTGTACTGGGCGAAAATGGGAAGCGGCAACAATGCCGGCACGAGCCAGCAGCGCGTCATAGGGGTTTACTGTAGCATGCATTCGGGCCTCGCCTTCTGGACAGGCATCGCCATCGCCAATGACGCAGGCCCGAGTGTTCTGTTGCAGGGATCAGCAGGCTACGCCACGGGCATTCAGATCCTGGGACGCGGGACGCCGAACGAGGGGTTCATGGGAAGCCCGGAGTTCCAGGGCCTGTTCGCGAACCAGCGCAGCTTGATCTGGTGCCTCCGCGGCTGGGCGCGCCAGCGATGGCAAGAACGCTCTGGTTCGAGGTTGTCCGGTCTCAGCCGCTCCAGACTTCCGTTTTTTTTCCAAAGGGCAAATGGCCTCTGTAGCTTCCGGTTTTTTCGAATTTTCAGCAGGTGTTGGGAGGGTTCTTGGAAGGAAATCTTGGAAGTCTGGTTTCAGGCGTATTCCGCAACCCTTGGCCGTGAGGCCAACACTGGTCACCCTCAATCCTTCGGCCGTCTCGAACATCTGGTGAAGTGCGTGAGCATCTGGCTGGCCGTCAGCCCGGCTCCGCAGCGCCAGCCGCAAGGCATTTGCCGTCCCGGCGGGCGTTCACGCTTGGCCTCCCGGCTTCCTGCTGTTCATTCTGGACCGCCAGCTCGCGGCCGGCGGCGACGAGTGGCTCACCGGGAATTCAATGCGCGGGGCCGCGCGGCCGGTTTTCGGGGTGGATCGCCAAGAACCAGCTCTGTCTCGTGAAAATACTCAGCGCCCCCAAGTGACCGATACGGAAATCCGCAAGCCTTCGAACGAGCCGCGACTGCTGGGGCGGCTCTCTGAGACTACTTAGGGGCCGCGGAGAAATATTCTGTGCATTCAAATCCAACCGCTTGCTGGCGCGCGCGGCTCAGAGCGCGGTCTGGCGGAGCCGCGACCGCAAGGAGCGGTTGGGTGCGTCGAAACATCTGTTCAGATTATTGTTCCGCGGCCCCTTAGTTCCGATCTGCGCCAGCAACTCCTTCACCGCGACATCCAGTTGCGAATCCTTGCCAGTGTACGATTCGCCGATCGGCCGGCTCACCGCCACGTCCACGGGACGCGGATTGTTCTCCATCACCTTGCCGTCCGCGCCCCGGATCACCGTGGACGGCATACGCATCACGGTTCCATCGATCAGCGTTACCGAGCCGGTGTAAATGATCCATCCGGCCGTTGGTTCGCCGACCACCTTGCCCAATTTCAGCGTGCGATATCCCTCGGTGAAATCCTCGGCGTCGGAGAGCGAGTGCTGATTGACCACCAGGATGGTCGGGAGTTCCAGCGAGCGCTGGCCGAGCGCGGTGCGCGCGGGGGTTGCCGGACCGTTGCGGTTGGTCATGGTGAGATACGGCCGCCGCGTGAGGACGTCGAGAGCGTAAGCGTTGACGAAGCCGCCGTTGTTGTTGCGAATATCGATCACCACGCCATCGCGCGCGCGATTCTGCTCGTCGAGATCCAGATAGAGTTGGGCCAGCGCCTGCTCCGACATATCGCGAACGTGGACGTATCCCAGGCGGTTGTTGCTGATCTTCGCGACATAGGCACGGTTGTCTTCCACCCACTTGCGGTAAATCAGGTCGGCTAGCGACGCCACCGGCTTCACCGTCACCTGCCGCCCCGAAATATCGAGCACCACGCGCTTATCGGTCTTGTGCTGCAGTTGCTCGTCCAGGTTCACGTGCGACCCCATTGCCACGCCATCGACGGAGCGCAATTCCTCCCCCACCTGAATTTTCGCCAGTTCGGCGGGCGAATGTGGCAACACTGCGGTGATCTTCAGCGTTCCGGAAGTTTCGTAAGCCGCGCGATCGAAGGTCAGCCCGAGCTGTCCGATCGCGCCGCGGCCACGGCCGCCCTCCGCGGGAGCCGAAATCCCCGAGTGCGAGGAATTCAGCTCCCCAATCATCAATCGCAAAAATGGCGCGCATTTCATCGGGATTGCGCGACCCCTCGATCAGCGGCGCGTAGATCTTGCGCACCGCGTTCCAGTCGGCGCCATTGTAGTGCGGATCGGCGTAATGATCGCGCTGCTCGGCCCACGCTTCTTCAAATACGGCCATCTTCTCCTGGTTGAAATCGACGTCCATTTCGGCATCGATGTTCACCGAGCGGGTCTGCTTGTTTTCGATGCCGATGGCCGAGACCCTTCCGCCTTCGAGGTAAAAGACATCGCGGGAATCAGCCGAAAACTGGGCGTGCGTGCGCATACCCGGAGTATTGGTAAGCAACCGAGCCCCCACCTGCGCCGCCGCGCCCTCCGCGCCCGGCGCCACCGCGGCCGCCACGCCCGCCCGACTCCTCCTCGAGCGAATAAAGGTACAAATTGGCCTGGCCGCCGGCCGCGCCGCTATAAAGGAGATACTTGCCATCTGGGCTGATCACCGGATTGCCGATCGTGAGGCCGGAGGTGTTGAGCACGCTCAATCGTTCGCGGACATGGTCGAATTCGAACTCGACCTTGACCGGCGGCTTAGGCTCAGCCGTTGCGCCACGGCCACTACGCCCGCCCCCTTGGCCCCGCGCAGGTGGTTCGGGCTTGAAAAGATCGTCGAATTTGTCTTCGCTGTATTTGGGCTGCCTGGGCGCCAGGTCCACGCGCACCAGTTGCGGAGTTTCGGTGCGCTGGCCGGTTTCGAAGATCAGGAACTTCCCGTCGGGACTCCACTCGACGGAATTGACATTGCTGTTCGAAAGGAAGCTCACTTGATGAGCCGCGCCGCCGCTCGCGCCCACCACGTAAATGTTGCGCAAACCGCGGTCGTCGGCGGCTACATAAGCAAGCCACCGATTGTCCGGGGCCCAGGCGTACGATGCGGCCATGAAGCCCGAGGCGGCCAGCCGCTCCTGCCTGGAATCGAGATCCATCACGCGCAGCTCCTTGTCATTCCGTACGAAGGCGAGGCTCTTGCCGTCGGGAGAGAATTTGATCGACCGGTCGGGCAGCGCGTCCCTGGTTAATTGCGTCTCGGTGTGATGCGCGAAATCGTAAATGAAGACGTGCGTCACGGCGTCGCGCTCGCTCAGATAGGCGAGCCGCGTGGAATCGGGCGCCCATGCCACCTGCGTCTCCGGCCCGGGCGTGTGCGTCACGCGAAACGCCGCACCGCCATCGCGAGCCGACGCGGCAAAAACCTCGCCATGCGCGATGAGCGCCACTTTGCGGCCATCCGCCGAGACTGAGAGGTCGTTGAAGGAATTCAGGGTGAGATGCGAAACTACCGGAGTGGCGGTCGATCCCACCAGCGTGATGGGCACGGCATATGCTTCGCCGCTCCTGGTATCGAGTTTCCAGATCTTGAAATCGCGCTCGAACACCACTGCCTTGCCGTCATAAGCGATCGACGGCCAGAGCACGCGGCCGTCCGTAAATTTCGTCACTTGGCGCATCTTCCCGGCTAGCGTGAGCATAGATCCACTTCGGCGAATCGGGCGTTTCCCGTTAACTGGATGACATCACCTGGAACTTAGTTTGCTTCGTGACGGCACGACAACCTTCGTTCGCAGCAGTATTCGAAACGCCAAACCATGCGTTATGAGAAGAAGAGGCACTAAGAGGCACGTAGGCAGCCAGGACAAAATAACCAGCGCCGGGACGCGGAGACGCGGAGAAAGGCGGGAGAAAAAGGATGAAGGCCTGGAATGCGCCTGGTCATCGACGCCATGCCGCTGCTGGTGCGCAGCGCGGGGGCGGAGATCGCGGAAGTGCGGGAGGGGACGGGATTCGACGCGGAGACGGCGCCGGCGCATCCGGGTGAATGGCCAGCAGGCTGATATTGCTCAGCGAGATTTTGCAACGCGAGCGTTCGGTGCGACGCAAGCCGGCAACATGGTCACGCAGATTGCCCAAACAGCAATGTGCATGGCCATCAGAGCAAAAGCCTCGGGCCATCCCCCGCCGAGCCAATGCAGCGTCGCAACGGCAATATCAGGGACAAACGAAACGAGCAGGGCTTTCCACGCGAGGCTGCGGTATTCGGGTATTGGCTCCAAACTATAGCGGCCCATGCAGAAAAATACCAAAACTGCGCATGCGCCAAAAAAAACCGTATCGAAGATCGGAATCTCTTTGGTAAGCGGCAGAAATTTGGCATCGGGATGCAGGATTGCGACCGCGAGCGTGCGTATGAGGAAGGCCGCCGAAGCAGAAAGCGCCACCGTCAGCGGCCCCGCCCAGAGAAACCGCCCTAAGTGAATCTGCGCCGGCTCATCCATCGTTTTGGGTACAGAAAGTTGCAATTACGACCGCTGGCACATTTAGACACCAGCGGGACCAATCAGGTTCCGCTTAGGGTTCTGCATCTCAGGATTCGCTTGCGCGTGTGGTTACGTTCCCCAGATCGCCCTATCGGGACTCTTTGGGGGCAGCAGTACGAGATCCGGCTTGCCGGCCACTCGCACGAGCGCCCGGATGCTCTACGCCAGTTGAGATCGGATGTAGCCTGTTGGTCGACAGCGGCGACGCGCGCTATTCGCTTCCAGCACGCGTGAGCACCCCGAACCTCTTGCGGCGCGAGGGCTAGCCAATCTGAACTTGACTCGCGTAATCTCATCGGCTAAGCTAAGAATTCTTGGTATGGGGCGCAAGGCGCAAAAGAACGATTCGTTGCCCGGTTCACTGGACATGTTGATTCTGCGGACGCTGTCGCGACGCGACCTCCATGGATACGGCATAGTCCAGTTCATTCAACAATCGTCCGACAATGAGCTCCTCGTCGAGGAGGGTTCGCTGTACCCCGCTCTCCAGCGGCTGGAGCTAAACGGCTGGATCGAGGGTGTCTGGGGCATGACGTCGAACAATCGGCGGGCGAGGATCTACAAGATCACCGCGGCTGGCCGCAAACAGCTAGCGGTCGAAACCCGGAAGTACGCGAAACTCACGCTGGCGATCGCCCGTGTGATGGGAGCGGAGTGACGGACATGTGGATACAACGGCTGAGGTATTGGATGGAGAGCGCCAGGCGCAGCGAGGGTCTGCGCGAGGAAATGGAACTCCACCTTGCGGAGAAGGCCGCGGAACTCGAAGCGGACGGGATGACGCCGGAGAGCGCCCGGGCTGAAGCGCGCCGGCGATTTGGCAACGTCGGCCTGAAGCGCGAAGAGTCACGGGAGATTTGGACGATGCGGTTTTGGTCGGAACTTGGCCAGGATATCCGCTATGGCTGTCGCAACATGGCCGCCAACAAGGCCTTCAGCGCCCTGGCGGTCTTGTCGCTGGCGCTCGGCATCGGGGCCAATACTGCGATCTTCAGCCTCATGGAGTCGATTCTGTTGCGCTCGCTGCCGGTGGCCGATCCCGAGTCGCTAGTGGTTTTGAATTGGCATAGCCGGCCGCCCAAGGACGGCGACAAGGAGTCGGTCCACGTCATGCACGGGCTACAGGGCCTGGCGTGGCCCGGCGACAAAGGCGACATGGTCCTTGGCATCTTCCCATACGGTGCTTTCGAGACGCTGCGCGTGGAGAATCCCGTCTTTTCCACGCTTTTCGGATACTGCAACGGACGAAACCGTAGCCTGGCCGTCCGCGGGCAGGCCATGAGCGCCCACGCGGAGTACGTCACCGGCGAGTATTTTCGCGGCCTGGCAGTGTCGCCGGCCGCCGGACGTCTGATCGACTCCGAAGACGACCGTCCAGGCGCGGCGCCGGTCGCCGTAATCAGTTTTGTTACAAGCCAAAATCGCTTTGGAGGAGCGCCGAATGCGATTGGACAGTCGATTCTCGTCGATAACATTCACTTCACGGTGATCGGCGTCGCGCCGCCGGAGTTCTTCGGAGTGGACCCTGCGGCGGCGCCGGACCTCTACCTTCCGTTGCACACGAATCTGCTGGTGGACGGCGCCCGGGCGGCTCGTATGTATCCCGACGGAAACTTCTACTGGCTCGAAATGATGGGCCGCCTGCGTCCCGGCGTAAGCATGGCCCAGGCGCAGGCAGCGCTGGCTCCTCGTTTCCATCAATGGGTTGCCGCCACGGCGAGTACCGACGGTGAGCGCGCCAAACTGCCCGCGCTGATTGTGAATTCCGGCGCCGCCGGTCTGGGCAGCTTGCGCCGCCAGTATTCCAAGCCTCTGTACGTGCTCTTGGCGATGGTGGGATTGATCCTGGCGATCACGTGCGCGAACATCGCCAACCTGCTGCTGGCGAGGGCGGCCGCGCGACGCCGGGAAATGGCTCTCCGGCTCAGCTTGGGAGCGGGACGGTTCCGCGTCGTGCGGCAGTTGCTTACCGAGAGTGTGATGCTGTCCTCGCTCGGCGGGGCGTTAGGGGTGGTGTTTGCGATCTGGGGCGTGCGATCGCTAACGTTGCTGCTCTCCAACGGGCAGCGGAACTTTACGCTGCACGCGGAATTGAACTGGCACGTGCTGGGCGTGACGGCGGCGCTGTGTGTGGTTTGCGGCCTGTTATTTGGCCTCGCTCCAGCGATTCAGTCGACGCGTCCGGACGTCATGCCCGCGCTAAACAATGGCCGCGGGGGCGGACCGCGCCGCCGCGCGCAGGACGTTCTGGTGGTCGCCCAAATCGCGATGTCTTTCGGCATCCTGGTCGCCGCGGGTCTGTTTGTCCGGACGCTCGACAACCTGCACGCCATCCCACTGGGATACGCCCGCGAGCACATCCTTCTGTTCACGTTGAATGCGCGCCAGGCCGGGCATCGCGACGCGGAAATCACTACTTTTTACGAGAACCTGCGCAAGCGCTTCGAATCGATCCCCGGAGTGAGCGGCGCGACGCTTTCAGGATCCTCGATCATCAGCGCCGGCATGGCCGGGGGGGCATACAGGGGGGCAATGAAGATCGGCGCTGTTACTATCGAAGGCGCAGGCGTCATGGCCGCCGGACCGCGTTTCCTCACGACGATGCAGATTCCGATCCTGGCCGGGCGTGAGATTGACGACCGCGACCAACCGGGCTCCACGCCGGTTGCTGTGATCAGCGAGCAGTTGGCGCGGACTTACTTCGGGAGCGAGAATCCGGTGGGCCGGCGCATCACGTTCGTGGACGACGAGCGCGATCTCGAAATCGCCGGCGTATCGGGTAACGTGCGGTACGGTGGCCTGAAAGAGGGGAGTCCAATGACCGTGTTCGTAGCGGCCAGCGAGTTTTCTCCGGACCAAGTGACCTACGCGCTGCGCACTGCGGGTGATCCGCTGAGGTATGTCAAGAGTGTGTATGAGATTGTGCGCGAGGCAGATTCCCGCATACCCGTCACAAATGTGGTCACACAGGCTGCCGAAATCGACCGGACAATCAGCCGGGAAGCGATGTTCGCGAAACTATGCACGGGTTTCGCGGTTCTCGCTCTCCTGATGGCGTGCGTGGGGTCTACGGAACGATGTCGTACAACGTCGCGCGGCAAACCAGCGAGATCGGAATCCGTATGGCGGTGGGCGCGCAACGCAGCACCGTGGTATGGATGGTTCTGCGCCGCGTTCTACTACTGGCGGCGGTGGGACTCACGATCAGCGTGCCTGCCGCGTTGAGCGCGTCCCAGCTTGTCAAATCGTTTCTGTTCGAGACCCAGCCCAATGATCCGGGAACCCTGGCGCTGGCCGGTGTCGTCCTCCTGAGCGCCGCGATTCTCGCCGGCTATGCGCCGGCAAGGCGAGCGTCCCGAATTGATCCGCTGGCGGCTCTGCGGCACGAATAGGACATCGGCCTTCGTGCCGCAACGAAGGATGAAAATGTTCCGGGCGCGCGTACGTCAGTCACGGGAGGCAGCCACTTTGGATGCCGACCTACTCCGGCGCATATTGGCAGCGCGCTGCTGACGCACGCACAACCATGGTCGCTTGGCCAGACAGGTTGACAAACCTCGCTTCGCCGGTCCGCACTGAAGTGTGCAATCCGGAATCGTCTCACGAAAGAGACGACGCAACTCGGTTCGTTAGGATGGGATCGAGGACGCGGGCGCAGCGAAGGCATGGACGACGCGCCATCCGGAGGGTCGGTAGAGAACAAGTTAACCGAAAGGCCCGACACCAGGCGCCTGTCAGTTGGCGGAACGGCGGCTTTTCGTCCGAGTGCATTGCTTTTGGTCTCTCGTCCGGGAGCTAACGGCACTGTAGCTCGCGCTCGGAAATAGCGCGGGTTGCTGGCCGGTAATTCCGCCGCGCGGGGACTCGGTCGCGAGCCCTTCCATCAGCCCAAGCGGTTCGATCGCAAAGCAAATCTTCGTAAGATTGCGATAGAATCATGCGACTGCGTATTGGGCAGAATTGCCGAAATTCCTTTCTGCGCGAGGAGTGTTTCTGGATCGGGGTTGAGCCAGGCACTGACGCTCAGGAACGTCTGCCGCCGATGTGGAACCTGCGATTTCCTAAAGAACGCCCGATGAAAGCTCCTAGGATCGCTGTGGCGATGATCGCTGCTCCGTGCGCCCCCAGTGCATGCCACGGGGTCGAAAACGGGCATGCAATGCGCCAACCGGCATTGATCGCGAGACCCGCGCCTGCGCCATAGAGGGCTCCCGCTACAGTTGGCCGGGTCGCGAGCGAATTTCGAAACACCCAACTGAAGAACAGGACCAGGATTCCCCCGGCTAGCGTGCTGCCGATCGCGCAGGCAAAGCCCGTGATCCATGGCGAGACCCGCAGGATTTCGTTGATCCCTGGCGGGACACGGAGGGTTCCGGTCACAGGACTTGCCGAGAAGGTCAGTAGGGTTACAAATACAACAACCAAAGCCGCAGCGACCGCCGCGAAGTAAACCATCTGCCTCGGCAGCCGCGCAGCCGGCGTGCCTTCGTGCGCGGCGATCCAGATGAGCACGATCGCCACCAAGAATTGCGCGGCGGAGGCACCCCATGTTAAGAGCGGCCCCAATATCCCTGAGTCGTGACGGGGTCCGATCGCGAGCAGAATCACCGACGAAACCAGGAGAGCGAGAGGGACCATTCGCAACGCAAGGTGGAGCGGTTGCGGCGACGGTCTGACGGGCCTGAGATCCTGGGCGATCGTCCGCATCAGCGCTTCCGGTGGCTTGGGTAAACGATCCATCATGCACGAGCCCTTTGAAGATTATTCAGCGCCACGCGCAGGTCTGCCATTCCCCGGCTGGCGCGCGCCCGAGCTGCCGCGGCACTAATGCCCAGCATTCCGGCGATCTCCTCGAAACTGAACCCCCATTCATGGTGCAGCAGCAGCGCTTCGGCCTGATCCGGGGGTAAATCCGCAATACATCTGCGGATCTCTTCGCGGGAGCCGAGCCTGTCAGCTTCCGGAAGCACGGGGAATTCAGACAAATCCTCGCGCGAGTGGCACTACACTTGGCCGGCGCTGAGAGAGCGCTCCAGCCCCGGGAACCTGAAGCCCCTTCTAATGGGGCATGGTTTCAGGTTCCTCGGATTGGCATTAGTGGTGCCGGGTGTTGTGTCTCCAGAGTTACCTGCTGCTCTTGGTCAACCAGTAGCTTACGGTGATCTCTCAAGCGGCATTCTGGCTTTGCTCGCCCTGGCTCCCCTGGGCACCCGTGCCGGGACAGTGGTGACCTGGGTTTTCAATACCTTCGGAACGGCGGACCTGCTCTTCGACTTTTACCAGGGAGCCCGCATATTACTCCCAGGTAGCCAAGGCTTGTTCGGCTGTGAATCTCCTTCCTCTCCCCACCTCACAAACGTGCCCGCCCTTTCCTTTCATACACCTACCTCCGATTTTCCCCGCCGCAAGGCCGCGGCCCCGCTCTGGGAATACGAGTTTGCCGATTTCGAGCATCGCCGCTTTCTCGGCAGCGAGGCCCTGCCCGAAAAGGAGCTGCACGGCCGGGCCGGCCAGGACACCTTCCACACCCTGGAGACCCGCCGCAGCAGTCTCCACAGCACCTGGCGCGTGTGCGGTGACGGCCCGCCGATGAGGGCGGCGGGGCGGTGTGAGGGCGCCCGGCGACGTGAGGACCATAGGCGGAGCAGGCGGCGCGCCGGGGGCTCTGGCGCTGGCCCTGCCTTCGGTTTACCTCAGGCTATACCCGTCCGTAAACCTTTTGGTAATGGACATCGCATCGCGAGGCACGGTAGAAGGAGTCATGGTATTGCGCACCGGTGTACGCACCGCAGCATTTGTCTGCCTCTTCGCCTTTCTGCTGCCGGCCCAGCAGGATCGCATCACGGCCCCGATCGATGGCCGCCGTTCGGTGGTGCTGCGGGGCAGCGTGCCTCCGCAGGCGCAAGCGAGGTATGACCAGGGAGCCGTGGAGCCGGATTTCCGGCTGGGCAACATCAGCCTGATGCTGGGGCGTTCGCCGGCGCAGCAAGCCGCGCTGGACCAACTGCTGGCGGAGCAGCAGGATCCGGCATCGCCCAATTACCACCTCTGGCTGACGCCGGAGAGCTATGCCAACCGCTTCGGGATGAGCGCGGGGGACCTGGACCGGATCGCCGCCTGGCTGCGCTCGGAAGGTTTCACCGTGAAATACACGGCGCGCGGCCGCGACTACCTTAGCTTCAGCGGCACGGCGGGGCAGGTGGAGGCGGCGCTCCACACCCAGATCCACCACTACCGGGTGGGCGGCCAGACGCACTTCGCCAACGCCACCGACGTGAGCCTGCCGGAGGCCATTGGGCCGCTGGTGGCGAGCGTGCTGGGGCTGCATGATTTTCATCCCAGGGCGCCGCACCAGCGGTTCCAGCCCAACTACAGCGACACCGACGGGACCCACTTTCTGGTGCCGGACGATTTCGCGGCGATCTACGATGTCGAGCCGCTATACGGCTACGGATACACGGGGGCGGGGCAGAACATCACCATTGTGGGGCAGAGCGACATCGACCCTGACGATATTGCGTCGTTCCGCGCCACCTGGGACCTGCCGGGAATGCAGATCCAGATGGTCTCGATCGGCGACTATCCGGGGGTGACCGGGGACGAAGTGGAAGCGGACCTGGATCTGGAATGGTCCGGCGCGGTGGCTCGCTTTGCCAGCCTCACCTATGTCTACAGCGTGGACGTGAACGACGCGGTGAACTTTGCCATTGACAACGACTTGGGGCCGGTAATCAGCGAGAGCTTCGGGCTATGCGAATACCAAGTGGCGACCGAACGGCTGGGCCTGTCCAACTTTGAGATCCAGGCGCAAAAAGGAAACGCCCTAGGGATTACCTGGCTGGCTTCGTCGGGCGATTCGGGGGCGGCGGGGTGCGATTATGACGCCCCCATCGCGACCCAGGGACTGGCCGTCGGGATGCCCGCCAGTGTTCCGGAAGTGACGGCGGTGGGCGGCACCGAATTCAACGAAGGCAGCCTCACCTATTGGAGCACCACCAATGGTCCGTACGGCGGCTCGGCGCTATCCTACATCCCCGAGATGGCTTGGAACGACACCGCAGCCAACGGATCGCTGGCGGCTTCGGGCGGCGGGGTCAGCGCGGTATACACCAAGCCCGCGTGGCAGACCGGTACGGGCGTGCCCAGCGATGGCGCCCGTGATGTGCCCGATATCGCGCTCAACGCCTCGGACGCGCACGACCCGTATATTGTGGTTTCGGAGGGGGAAGCCATCGGGGTGGGCGGCACGTCGGCATCTTCGCCGTCTTTCGCCGGAATCCTGGCGCTCCTCAACCAGTACCTGGTGCAGAATAACGTGCAGAGCAAACCGGGGTTGGGGAACATCAACCCGAAACTGTATAGTCTGGCGTCCAGCGGGAAGGGCGCTGCGTTTCACGACATCACGGTGGGCAACAACATCGTTCCGTGCCAGGTGGGGACGGCGAACTGCACCACCGGGTCGTTCGGCTACTCGGCCGGCCCGGGTTACGACCTGGTGACGGGGCTGGGATCGGTGGATGCTTACAACCTGATCACGACTTGGGCCGGACTCCCGGTCACCGGAACCACCATGACGCTGGCGGTGAACCCGGCGACCATCCTGGCGAGTGGGTCGGCGGTGGTCACAGCCACGGTCAAGTCGGCCAGCGGGAACGCGTCCCCCACGGGAATGGTTTCCTTCACCCTTAACGGCAGCACGCTAGGAGCGGCGCCGCTTTCAGGATCGGGAGGAACCGCCACGGCGTCGGTGACGGTTTTCGGAAACCAGTTGCCGACGGCGGCGAACACGTTGCAGGCGTCCTATGCGGGCAGCCCCACATCGACTTCCTCGTCGGCCAGCACGACGCTGACCCTGGGGACGCCCACGGCGACCTCCGCGGTGACTGTGACGGTGACTCCGAATCCGGTCTACCAGCAGGCCCCGGCGGCCAATGGCGCCACATTCTCATTCAGCATCCAGCTTCAAGAGACGGCGGGGGTGGCCACGACCATCACCGGGTTCACCTTCGGCGGTGTGAGCTACGCGGCCTCGATCGATAAGTTCTTCGGCAGCAATACGCTGGCGGCGCACGGCACGCTGACGGCGAGTTTGCAATCGGCCACCATCGTGCCGCCGGCCACCGAGACCATCGGCTTCACCGGCCGCGATACCAGCGGGGCAACGTGGAGCCGTTCGATCACGGTTTCCTTCCTGCCGAAGCAGTAGGGGTGGATCAGGCGAAGGGGAGCAGCATCTGCTCGCCGGATTCGGAGGCGCGGCGGTAGTCCAGGCGAGCGGCTTCGGCGTGGTCGCCCCAGGCCTCCAGGATCCAGACCATCTCGCGGGCAGCCTCGTCCACGGCGTGGAGGTCGGCGCGGCTCACGGCGGCGGTGTACCATTGCTGCATCATTTCGTAACACTCGGCTAAGCGGCCGGCGTCGCGGGTGAGCCTGCGGCCCAGGCGGGCCCAGCGGCACAGTTCGGCCCAGTCGGCTTCGGTAGCCGAGCGCCCGAGGGCCACGGCGGCCTGCGCGGCGATCAGGTCATCGGCCGGCGGGGCGGGGGAGGGGGCTTCGACCAGGAGGGTGGAACAGCGTCCGCCGAAGAGCAGGTCCCAGGCCGGCCCTTCGGTAGCGGTGCCGGTGAGGAGCAGGAGGAAGCGGCGGGCGGTGCAGAACTCGCCGAGGCGGGCCAGGTTGCTGTCGAGAGGGCCCTCCAGGCGGAGGTCAAGCTGATCGGCCAGATCGCCGGCCAGGGCAGCCAGGGAACGGCCGGCGCACTCCAGGCGCAGGATGGCGTCGAAATCGGCGCGGAAGGCGTCGGCGAAGTCCAGGGCCATTTCGAGGCTGGGAGCCACATCGGAGCCGGGGCGGTCGGCCAGGGCGATGCCGAGCAACTCGAGGTCGAGTTCGCAGCCGGGAAGGCGCGGCGCGGGGGATGCATCGAGGTTGCGGGGCGCGCGTCGGACCCAGCGTTTGACGGCGCGCAGGCCGGCCAGAGACAACTCGGCGACCTCAAAACGCGGCTCCAGCACGCGCGGCGGCACGCAATCGTCGAGGCGCAGGAAGGCCATGCGGACGCCTTCGGCGGCAGGCTCTTTAACCAGGGCGTCCTCCCACCGGGCGCGCGGCCAGCGCGGGGGCAGGGACTGGCGGGAGAAGAGCACCAGGACGGTGTCGGCGGTGCGGGCTTCGCGGGCCTTTTCGGCGAGATCCTGACCGGGCGCGAGGCAGCCTTCGTCGAGGAAGACGCGGACGTCGGCGCCGCGCTCCAGGAAGGTGGCCATGCCGGCGGCGATTTCGCGATCGGCCTCCGCGTAGCACGGGAAGACGGTTTGGATCAGAGCTTGCACGCGACCGTGAGACCGTCGCCGAGGGGAACGATGGCCAGGGCGATGCGCGGGTCGGCATGCAGCCGGCGATTGAATTCGCGGATGGCCACGGTGTCGGGTTCGCGATTGGCGGGATCGGCTACCAGGCCCCGGCGGAGCACGTTATCGGCGGCCAGCACGCCGCCGGGACGCAGCAGGGCGAGGACGCGGTCGTAGTACGGGATGTAGTTGGCCTTGTCGGCGTCGATGAAGGCGAAATCGAAGGTGCCGGCCTGGCCTTCAGAGAGCAGGCGGTCGAGGGTTTCGAGAGCGGGGGCGAGGTGGAGTTCGACGCGGTCCGCGACGCCCGCGTCGCGCCAGGTCTGGCGGGCGCGCGCGGTGTACTCTTCGCTGACGTCGCAGGCTACTACTTTGCCGCCGGGCGGTAAGGCGAGGGCCACCCAAGTGGAGCTGTACCCCATGAACACGCCGATTTCGAGGGTTTTGCGGGCGTCGGCGAGCCGCGCCAGCAGTTGCAGGAATTGACCCTGTTCGGGGGAGATTTGCAGGGAGGCCTGGGGATGGTCCTCGGTTTCCAGGCGGAGCCGCTGCAGGGACTCGGGCTCGCGCAAGGTAACCGAGGCGATGTAATCGGCCAATTCGGTGGTGACGGAGGTGTGGGAACGGGACATGGCAAAGGTTAATTTTACCCTGCCCGCGGCGCGCCTGCCCCGCAGCCTTTCCGGCATGCCTGGCCTATTCCCGCGAAACGGGTTACTTGCGGATCCCCTCGCGGTAGTGAGAACGGTTATAGATCGCCCAGACCACGCAGGCGACCACACCCAGCAGAATGAGGATTTCCGGGATATCCGGGTTCCACATAGACGCCTCCAATTGGGATTATAAGTTCTTAATATAATAAAATCAATAGGGAAAAAGAGGGGGGTACTGCGCATAGGCTGAGGGGCGTAGGAAACGCCGAAAAAAGACCCAGAGAAAGGCTGGACGCGGAGGCGCCGAGGAAGGCCAAGAGAGGTTGAAATGGTTTCTCCGCGATTTATCCGTGCCTGCGCGCCTCAGCGTCAGGCTTTGGGTGTCGGCTGGAGACGTCTGGAGAGCGGAGGAGACGGAGGTAACGCCGGAACCCTACCAGGAGAAAGATTAGACGCGGAGAGAGTAAATCAAGTAGGACTCATGTTGGCGCGGGCGGAGCGGTATTAGGCTAAGGGAGTATGGGAGGACAATCGGTGCTGCATCCCGACCTTGCGGGGCGCGTGGCGGTGGTTACGGGCGCCAGCCGCGGGATTGGGCGCGACCTGGCAATCCGGCTGGCGCGCGAGGGCGCGGATGTGGCGGTGGCGGCCAAGAGCGAACACTCCACCGAGCGGCTGCCCGGCAGTATCCACGAGACCGCCGCGGCGATCCGCGGAATGGGACGGCGGGCGCTGGCGGTCCCTACGGACGTCCGCGACGAAGATGCCATTCGCAACCTCATTGATCGCACCATCGCCGAATTCGGACGGCTGGACATTCTGGTCAATAACGCTGGCGCGATCTGGACACAGCCGATTCTCCAAACGCCGCCCAAGCGGTTCGACCTGATGATGGGGGTCAACGCGCGCGCCGCCTATGTGGGGTGTTACTACGCTTTGCCGCAGATGGTGAAACAGCAGTGGGGACACATCCTCAACATGTGCCCGCTGCTGACCGGAGAGGCTTCGCCAGGGAAAGTGGCGTACATGATCTCGAAACTGGGGATGGCGCGGGTGGCCCTGGGGGTGGCCGCGGAGCACGCGAGCGACAACATCGCGGGCAACACGCTGTGGCCGCGGACGATTATCGAGACGCAGGCGTCGATCCACTGGAAGATGGCCGACCGCTCGCAGTGGCGGACCACGGAGATTGTCTGCGACGCCGCGATGGCGATTTTCGCGCAGGAGCCGCGGAGTTCGACGGGGCGGCAATGGATCGACGAGGAGGCGCTCCGCACGCTGGCCGGCATCGCCAGTTTCGACCGGTACTGGTGCGAGGGGCGGCCGCCGGCGAATCCGATTTACATTGACCGGTGGTGATGGATGCCTAGCGCGCTGGTACTTTCGGCAGGCGGGTTGTTCGGCGCCTATCAGGCGGGCGCCTGGAACGCGCTGTGGCAGCGGTTTCAACCGGAGATGGTGGTGGGCGCGTCGGCTGGGGCGATCAACGGGTGGGCCATCGCCGGCGGGTGCCCGGCAGCCGAGATCCTGGCGATGTGGCTGGACCCTGCCATGGCGGAGGTGACGCGTCCGCACTTTCCGCTCTTGCCGTGGAAGGGCTGCGTCGATCCGGCGGCGCTGGAGAAGCGGGTGCGGGACCTGTACACGCGGTTCCAGCCGGGCGTGCCGTATTCGGCCACGATCGTGGAAGTGCCCTGGATGCGCCTGGTGCGCGTCGGACAGGACCGGATCGCACCGGAGCACCTGATGGCTTCCTGCGCGGTGCCGCTGGGGTATCCGCCGGTGCGGATCGGGGGCAGGTGGTATGTGGATGGCGGGGTGCTGGACATCCTGCCCGTCTGGGCGGCGGTGAATGCGCTGCCGCGGCTGCCTTGGCTGGCGCTGCGTGCGGCGGCCGGGATGGGGCGGTTGCTGGGGCAGAGGCCCGCCAGGGTTTCGGGGATCGAGGTGGTGGAGATCCGTCCACGCGCCCCGCTGGGGGAGCTGCGAGACTCGGCGATCTGGAGCGAGGAGAATATGCGGCGATGGATCCGGCAGGGGGAAGAGGACCCGGCAGCCAACTGGGGTAGACTCCGGTCATGGAGTCAGCACGACGCGTAACCGCAATTATCGAGCGTGAGGATGACTCTTTTGTGGCACTGTGCCCGGAGTTCGATGTCGCGCGAGTCAGGGTGCGTCCATTGCTAAGTACAGAGAGATTTGAGGAAAAGCCGGATGGGACGCAAGGTCTACATCGAAACTACGATCGTGAGCTACCTAACAGCCCGTCCAAGCCGGGACCTTGTTGTTGCGGCACACCAGCAGATTACATCGGACTGGTGGGCCAATCACCGTCATCGATTCGACCTGTACATCTCGGAACTTGTGCTGATCGAGGCCTCGCGCGGCGATCCATCGGCCGCAGAGCGACGCGCCAAGGCGCTCAGTGGCATTCCGAGGCTTCCCATGAATGAGACAGCGGAAGATCTGGCGCGTTGGTTCGTTGAACGCAAGATTGTGCCGGAACAAGCGGTTGAGGATGCGTTGCACGTCGCCCTGGCTGTGAGCCACGGCCTCGACTTCCTGCTTACCTGGAATTGCCGGCACCTGGCGAATGCGGAGGTCATCGAGAGGCTGGAGACAACCTGTCTTGAACAGGGCTACCTGCTTCCTCGCCTTTGCACTCCCGAACAATTGATGGGAGACTCATACTCATGAGGGATGAAATCGTGGAAGAAGTTCAGCGCGTTCGCGAAGAGCACGCCGCGCGGTTCCACTACGATATCAGTGCGATTTTGGCCGACGTGAGGCGCTCCGAGGCAGACCGTGAATGGCCGCAGGCTTCCTTTCTACCTCGCCGGGTTCACCCGCAAAGCCCTGCGACCGGCGCTGAGGGCCGAAAAACGCCTCGATCATAAGAGGTCGTCGGGCGCCTGGTTACAGCGCGTACTTCCCGGCGGCCAGCACGTGTTTGGCGATCTGGCGGCCTAAGCCGATGGTGTCGGCGGGCTCGTGTTTGGAGAGGCGGCGCAGGATGGCGGCCTGGGTGCGCAGCAGGTCGCCTTCCGCGGCAGCCGCGACTACCTTGCGGGCGGAAAGCTCCACCGTCTGGAAGGCTTTGGCGGCGTAATAGCGGGTCAGGGCGACGGCTTGGCGGGCGGCGGCTTCGCCACGCGCGGCGAGCAGTTTTTCGGCGCGCAGGATGGCACGATTCCATGGCGAAAACTTCGATGATGCAGTCGGCCAGGGCGGCCATCACTTCCTGCTGGTCGGCCAGCGCCTGCATGTATTTCTGCGAGGCGGCGCCGGCGGCGAACAGCGTCGAGCTTTTTGGCGTTGGCCAGCAGATGGCGCTCGGCGCCAGCGGGCCTTCGTGCTCTTCGCGCGCGCTGGGGCCGGCCATCACTTCGTCCATCAGCTCTTTGATGGCTGCCAGCAGCGGCAACTGGCCGCTCAGGCGGCACGCTTCATCAGCCAGCCGGTGATGATCAGGCGGTTGATCTCGTTGGTGCCTTCGAAGATGCGGTTGATGCGCGAATCGCGGTAGGCGCGCTCGGCCGGATACTCCTCCACGTAGCCGTAGCCGGCATAGATCTGCACCACGTGGTCCACCACCATGTCGAGCATCTCCGAGCCCCACACCTTGACGATGGAGCACTCGACGGCGTACTCCTCGATGCGCTTCTGGATTTCGCGCGAGGCGTTCGGCGGCGGCGTATCCACGTCGGCGAGGGCCGCATCGATCATGCCGATGGTGCGGTAGACCAGCGGCTTCGCCGGCGTAGATGCCGGCGGCGCATTCGGCCAGCTTCTCCTGGATCAGGCCGAACTCGGCAGATGGATTTGCCGAAAGCCTTGCGCTCTTTGGCGTAGCGGATGGCGTCGCTGCAGGCTGTTGCGCGCGCCGCCGACGCAGGCCGCGCCCAGCTTGAAGCGGCCGATGTTGAGAATGTTGAAGGCGATGTGGTGGCCCTTGCCGACTTCGCCCAGCAGGTTTTCCACGGGCACCTGGCAATCGGCGAGAATCAGCGGGCAGGTGGAGGAGCCGCGAATGCCCAGCTTGTGCTCTTCGGTGCCCACGCGAGAAGCCGGGGGTGTCCGCGCTCGATCAGGAACGCGGAGAACTTCTCGCCATCGACCTTGGCGAAGACCGTGAACAGATCGGCGAAGCCGCTGTTGGTGATCCACATCTTCTCGCCGTTGAGGATGTAGTGGCGTGCCGTCGGCCGAGAGCACGGCGCGCGTGCGGCAGTTCATGGCGTCGCTGGCGGAGGAGGATTCCGACAGCGCGTAGGCGCCGATCCACTCGCCGGTGGCCAGCTTGGGCAGGTACTTGCTCCTTCTGCTCCGCGGTGCCGTACCAGACGATGGGCAGCGTGCCGATGCCCACGTGCGCGCTGAAGGCTACCGAGAAGCTGGCCAGCTTGCTGATGGATTCGGCGATCAGTGGCGGAGGTGACCTTGTCCATCTCCAGGCCGCCGTAGGCTTCGGGGATATCCACGCTCATGAGACCCAGTTCGCCGGCTCTTGCGCAGCAGCGCGCGGGTGACGGCGAAATTCTTGGCCTCGATTTCGGCGGCTGCCGGCATCACCTCGTTTTCGGTGAAGTCGATGGCCGTTTTGGCGATCTGCCGATGCTCCTCGGTGAGGTCTTCCGGGGTGAATACGTCTTGCGGGTGGCGATCCTCGATGCAGGAAGCTGCCGCCTTTGGCCGCTTTGGCCATCACTGGAATGTTTGTCGCTGCCATATGATTTGTCCCTCTGCCGGATGCTAGTTGAGATTTTCGAAGATGCCCGCGGCGCCCATGCCGCCGCCTACACACATGGTGACGATTCCATACCGGGCCTTGCGCCGCTTGAGTTCGTGGAGCAGGCTGGCGGTCAGTTTGGCGCCGGTGCAGCCCAGCGGATGGCCCAGGGCGATGGCTCCGCCGTTGACATTGACCTTTGCCGGATCGCCAGGCCCAGCGGTTTTGATCACCGCGAGCGACTGGCGGCGAAGGCTTCGTTCAATTCGATCAGGTCGATCTGGTCCAGGGTGAGGCCCGCCAGCTTGAGCGCTTTGGGGATGGCGTAGACCGGGCCGATGCCCATCTCCTCGGGCAGGCAGCCGGCATAGGCGAACGACACGAACCGCGCCAGGGGCTCAGGCCGAGCTCGCGGGCGCGTTCGGCGGACATGACCACGGCAGCGGCGGCGCCATCGGAAGTCTGCGAGGAGTTGCCCGCGGTGACGGTGCCTTTGGCGTGGAAGGCGGGCTTGAGCTTGGCCAGCGCTTCGAGCGAGGTCTCGGCGCGCGGCCCCTCGTCCACCTGGAAGGTCACTTCGGTGCGGCGCGGTTTTGGACTTGGCATCGGGCGCGGTAAAGGTGACCGGCACGGGGACGATCTCGTCCTCGAATTTCCGGCGGCCTGCGCGGCCAGGGCCTTGGTGTGGCTGGCGAGGGCGAACTGGTCGGCCTGCTGGCGCGAGATGCCGTAGTGGCGCGCCACGCGCTCGGCGGTCAGCCCCATGGAGAGGTAGGAATCCGGGTAGTGCTCGCACCAGCCACGGGTTGACGGAAATCTTGTTGCCGCCGAACGGGATCATGGACATGGATTCGGTGCCGCCGGCCACGATGACCTCGGCGCCGCCGCCGCGGATGCGCTCGGCCGCCAGCGCGATGGCCTGCAAGCCCGAGGCGCAGTAGCGGTTGACGGTCATGGCGGCGGATTCGATGGGCAGGCCGGCGCGCAGGGCGGCGATGCGCGCCACGTTCATGCCCTGCTCGCCTTCGGGCATGGCGCAGCCGATGATGACATCCTCGATTTCCTGCTGGTCGAGGGCCGGCACGCTGATCCAGCGCGCCGCGGATGGCGACGGCGCCAGATCGTCGGGGCGGGTGGCGCGCAGGGTCCCCTTGGGGGCCTTGCCCACGGCCGTGCGGACGGCGCTTACGATGACTGCTTCTGTCATGCTGTCTCCTAAAGGCTTTGACGCGGAGGCACGGAGACGCGGAGGAAGAGGCAGAGAGGAATAAGATTGTCTTCTCTGCGTTTTGCTCCGCGTCTCAGCGCCTCCGCGTCAAAGCCTTTGCTCAGTTCCTCAGCGGCTTGCCCGTTTTCAAGGTAAGCGCGATGCGCTCCTGGGTTTTCTTTTCGCCGCAAAGCGAGAGGAAGGCCTCGCGCTCCAGATCCAACAAATATTGCTCGCTGACCAGGGTGCCGGGGGTGACCGGGCCGCCGCACAAGACGTGGGCCACCCAGTTCGGCTACCTTCACATCGTGGTCGCTGATGAAGTCGCCCTGCCGCATCATGTGGACACCGAGCTTGCAGGGTGGCCAGCAGATTTTCGCCCGGCGCAGGAATATCGGTGCGCGGCATGGGCGCGGTGTAGCCGCGCGGAAGCCAGTTCGCGGGCGGATTGTTTGGCGTCGGTCAACAGGCGGCTCGCGGTTCATGGTGACGCGGTCGGCGGGCAGCAGCAGGCCCAGATGGCGCGCCTCCACGGCCGAAGTGGACACCTTCGCCATGGCGATGGTTTCGAAGGTGCGGCGCAGGGCGCCCATCAGCTCCACCGATTCGTTGCGGGTGGTCTGATGCACCGCAGCCGCCACATCCAGCGCGCGGAGCATCATTTCCTTGCAGCCGCCGCCGCCGGGGATCAGGCCGACACCGGTCTCCACCAGCCCCATATACAGTTCAGCGTGCGCCTGGCGCAGGGCGCCATGGAGGGCAATCTCCGCGCCGCCGCCGAGGCAGAAGCCGAGTAGGGCGCGACCACCACCGGACGCGGGCAGAACTTGATGGCCGCGGTCATGCGCTGGAAAGCGCGCACGGCGAAATCGATTTCGTCCCACTCGCCCTCCTGGGCGCTCAGCAGAAGCTGCATGAGGTTGGCGCCCACCGAGAAATGCTCGGCATCGCCGCTAATCACGAAGGCCTCGAAGTTGCGCACGGCGTCGCTCGCGGGCGAGCAGGTTTCGGTGACCAGCCGCACAATGTCTTCGCCCACCGCATTCTTCTTCGAGTGCAGTTCCAGGCAGGCCACGCCATCGGCCAGATCCACCAGCGAGGCGCCGGGGTTGTGCCTGACCACGCCGTGAGAGGAACGGAAGGTGGCGATGCGCGCGACGCCCTCCGGCTCGGCGACCGGCCGGTAGGTGCGGGTGTCGACATCGAAGCATTCGCGGCCGCCGTTGCGATACCAGGAGTGGGCGCCCGCATCCGAGAGGCGTTCGGCGATGGGGCTGACGCGCTCGCCGGCAAGCTGCATGCGCGCGGCGGTTCCGGGAAGGCCGGCGGCATCCCAGAGCTGGAACGGCCCCATTTCCCAGTTGAACCCGGAGCGCATGGCGCGGTCCACGCTGGCGGCATCGTCGGCGATCTCGGGCAGGCAATCCGCCGCGTAGTTCCACAGCGCGGTCAACAGGCGCCAGTGGAAACGCGCGGCTTTATCCTTGCGCACGTCGCCGGTGAGCAGTTGCGCCAGGCGGCCGGGCAGACGTCTCGGCGTTTTTGGCCATTTCGAGCGAAGGCAGACTTGGGCCTTGCGCGGCGGGAACGTATTCGAGCGTTTTCCAATCCAGCACGAAGCGGATTTCCTTGCCTGCGGCGTCCTGCTGCCTGCGGTAGAAACCCTGGCCGGTTTTGTCGCCCAGCCAGCGCCGCTCGAGCATGGTCTGGACGAACGGAATGGCGGCACCGCATCGCGGCCGAACCGGCGAAGTTGGCGGCCACGTGGGCCAGCACATCGATGCCCACCAGGTCCGCCAGCCGGAAGGTGGCGGTGCGCGGCCAGCCGATGGCTGGACCCGTAAGCGCGTCCACTTCTTCGATGGTGAGGTCTTCGTTCCTGCATCAGGCGCACGGCCTCCAGCATGATGAAGACGCCGATGCGGTTGGCGATGAAATTGGGGGTGTCGCGGGCGAAGACCACTTCCTTGCCCAGGCAGAATCGGCGAAATGCGCGACGGCGGCGATGGCGGCTGGGTCGGTTTCGGGCGTGGGGATGATCTCCACCAGGCGCATGTAGCGCGGCGGGTTGAAGAAGTGGGTGCCGAAACAGCGCCGGCGCACCTCCGGCAAGACCGGCCGCAATCGACGCGATGGAAAGCCCGCTGGTATTGGTGGTCATGAAGGCGCCGGGCTTGAGATGCGGCACGACTTTTTCAAGCAGGGCCTGCTTGATGGCCAGGTTCTCGGTGACCGCTTCGATCACCCAGTCGCAATCGGCCAGCAGGGCCAGGTCGTCCTCGAAGTTGCCGGCGGAGACGCGGGCGGCTAGGGCGGGGTCGAAGAAGGCCGCGGGCTTGGTCTTTTTAAGAGCCTCCAGGGCTTGCGCAGCGATGGAACTGCGGGCGGCCTCCTTGGCCGGGAGATCCAACAGGACCACGGGCAAACCGGCGTTGGCCAGGTGCGCGGCGATGCGCGATCCCATGGTTCCGGCGCCCAGTACGGCGGCTTTGCGGATTACCGCGGGCGCTGTGCGGTGAGCCGGTGGCACGGCGGCCGGTTCCATTACGACATCTGCTTCAACGCTCATCGGAGTCACTCCTGCTTGGAAACGATGCTCAATCTGGCGGGCCTGCGTGCCAGCCCCCGCGTGAACGTGCGGGCAAACTGGCTGGCGATTTCTTCCGCAGACAGGGCGCCATCGGGTTCATACCACATGCAGATCCAATTCAGCGCGCCGGCGATGGAGAAGGCGGCGATCTTGCTGTCGCAGGACGCGATGGATCCATCTTCGATGCCTTCCTGGATGAAAGAGCGTAGGCGGCGATCGATTTTTTTCTTGTAGGCGCGGACCTCGGCGCGCGCTTCCCGGGTGAGGTCGCCCTCATCCAGCCGCATCACGCAGCGCCCGAATTTGCGCGTCATGACGCCTGCGTACGAGTGGATGAAGGCCTCCACCTTCTGCAGTCCGTCTCCGCTTTGGCCGGCGATTTCGTTGAGGATCTCTTCGATCAAACCGACCCCCAGGCGATAGCACTCGATGAGGATTTCTTCCTTGTTCTGGAAGTAGTGATAGAGCGCGGGCTTGGTGATGTGGAGGCGGTCCGCGACATCGTTCATGGAGGTGCGGCTGTAGCTTTTTTCGAGGAATAATTCGGCGGCGGTGCGCAGGACCGCTTCGCGCTTGGTGGCCGGATCGCGGCGGCGGTTGGCGAAGGCTTTGCGCGGCGCGGGCTTTGGGGAAGCGGCTCGGGACATGACGAACCATGCGACTGGCCGTCAGTACGGTCAGGGCGCTGGTGATATCTTACCCACGGGTAAGATAGAAACGCAAGCGGCTTTTGGCGCGCGGAAACACGCTTGGCGCGGATGAGCCGCGAAGTCCCCAAAAATGTTAGCACTTATGGCCCGTGGCCGGGTGCGGCGGGCTGTGCGCTCTGGTACAGTCGTCAGCGGTGGGCCGGCAGAGGACTTCGCGCTGGGGTGAAATTCCTGCGGCCGCCCAAAAGTCATGAATTGTAAAATCCCGCATCAGCGGGTGTGCTCAGATGATAATAAATCGATGTTGGACGGAAATTCAGAACGGCTAGATGAGACCGGAGCTTCGAAAGGACAGTCGTGACAGATCGCATGATCTCAAAAGTTTCCATTGCGTCCTTTAAATCGATCGAAAAAGCCGAGATAGAGCCTCGGAAACCTCAATGTTTTTGTGGGCGCGAACGGCTCAGGCAAAAGCAATCTGCTAGAAGCGATCGGGGTATTGTCGGCGGCGGCTGACGGCAAGGTCACAGATCAAACTCTGCTTCAGCGGGGAGTGCGCCCAGGTGTACCGAAGCTTTACAAATCGGCCTTCGCGGCACCGGGCGGCCGGCAGTTGTCCCATATTTCCTTTAGCGGGTCATCGGACGCGGCTCATTATGATGTCTCGCTGAACAACCCGATGGCCGACAGAGTGGCAACCAGCCCGAAGACCTGGCAGGACCCTTCGTGGAGATTCAAGACTGAATTGCTGCAGCGCGGGGAGGACAAGCTCGCGAGTAGAGGGCCCAATACGCGGAACAATCCGAATACGGAGGTTGGGCTGGCGGCATTGAAGATTGTGGAGCTTAAAGAGGATGACGCCGCTGTTGTGTTGATGCGCCGCCTCCAGAATTACGTAATCTATTCGCCCAACACTCCGGTGCTAAGAGGCGTTGCGCCAGAAACACAACCCAGGCAACCCGTTGGCCTGTCCGGAGGCCGACTGCCTGACGCAGTGCACGAGTTGTTAATGGGACCCTGCAAGAGAGATCGGACGCGACGAGTGTGCCGCGAAGCCCTGGAACTTATGGGCTGGGCGAAGGATTTTGGGTCTGCAGATGCGTCTACGCTACCGCTATCGCCGGCGGCCAGTTCTTCACCCAAGGTAATCAAGTTTGTTGACAAATACATGAAAGCTGGCCGGAATACCCTTTCAGGCTACGATGCCAGCGAAGGCGCTCTCTTTATCCTGTTTTTGGCAGTTTTGGCAGCGCACCCTCAAGCGCCGCCTTTCTGTGCGGTGGATAACGCGGACCATGGGCTGAACCCCGGGCTGGCGATGGCATTGATCGGGCGTTTTGCAGACTGGATAATAGATAACCACGACAATCGGCAGGTCCTTATGACAACCCAGAACCCGGCCGTCCTGGACGGCTTGCCTCTGCAAGACGACAGGGTCCGGCTGTTTACCGTGGACCGGGATAACCGCGGGAGGACAATCGTCAAACGGGTAGCGCTTAGTCCCAGACTCTTAGACATGGCGTCCCAAGGATGGACCTTGTCTCGTCTGTGGATGAACAAGCTCATCGGAGGAATGCCGAGTGTCTAGCACCATCAGGATTGCTCTGGTAGGCGAGGGCATAACCGATTTCGAAGTCTTGAGAGCCGCTATCGATTGCATCCTGAAGGGCCGCTCGTTCGACCTGAAACTCCTTCAGCCCGAAGGAAGCGTCGCGTTTGCAGGCCGAGGGAACGCAGGCCCGCTTGGTGGCGGATGGAAAGGCGTATACCGTTGGTGCAAACAGGCTGCTCTCCGTGGTGGAGGAAGTCCAAGCGGTGATCCTCTTTTCCTTGAAACCGATTTGCTGATCCTGCACTTGGACGCCGATGTCGCAGGTAAAGATCCAGCCAACGACCCCATCGATCCGATTCAGGACCTGCTAGGCTTGTTGCCATGCGCACAAGCGTGCCCTCCGGCTAGAGCGACCACCGAGGCTCTCCGTCTGGTTATGCTTTCCTGGGTGGGCGAGAACCGAACGCCCACGCGAACCATTCTGTGTACGCCGTCGAAGAGCACGGAAGCATGGGTAATGGCCGCCTTTTTTCCCAACGACCGGGAAATGATCAGGAAGGGCTGGGAATGTCACGAGCACCCGGAGGGCCGGTTGGCGCAACAGCCGCGGGCCCAGCGCTTCTCCAAGCGGCGCGCTGACTATGAGTCCCGCGCGCCAAAGATGCGGGATGGCTGGCCGGCGATTGCCGCGAAACTTTCCGAGGCCCAAAGATTCCACAACGATTTTGCGGCAGCCGTCCAAGCCCTCCCTGTCGGCTGAAATGGCTTTCGACCGCGCCACCACAGCCGGGTGCGGCGGGCTGTGCGCTCTGGTACAGTCAGTGTTCAATGGCATGTCTGAAAAAGTAGCCGTATTCGACACCACTTTGCGGGACGGGGAACAGGCCGCTGGCACGCGGCTGGGAAGCCGGGACAAGATCGTTATCGCCAGGCAGTTGGCGCAACTGAACGTGGATGTGATCGAGGCCGGTTATCCCAACTCTTCGCCGGACGATTTCGAGGCCGTGGAGCGGATCGGCCGCGAGATTCAGGGACCCGCCATCTGCGCGCTTTCCCGCGCCGTGGCCGCCGATATCGAGGCCTGCGGCAGAGCGCTGGCGGGGTGTAAAAGGCCGCGCATCCATACCGGAATCGGCGCCTCGGACATCCACATCGCCGGCAAGTTTCAGGATGAGCGCTACGGCAAGACGCTCGAGGAGAAGCGGCGCAAGATCCTCGCCATGGCAGTGGACGCCGTCAAGCTGGCGCGCCAGTTCACCGATGAAGTGGAGTTCTACGCCGAAGATGCCGGGCGCGCCGACCGGGCGTATCTTTTCGAAATGATCGCTGCCGTCATCGCCGCCGGCGCGGGCGTGGTCAACATTCCCGATACCACCGGCTACACGGTTCCCGAACAATATGGCGCGCTGATCCGCAGCCTGCGCGAGAATGTCCCGGGGATTGAGCGCGCCGTGATCAGCGTGCATTGCCACGACGACCTGGGGATGGCGGTGGCCAATTCGCTGGCCGGAGTGCTGAACGGAGCGCGGCAAGTGGAAGGCACCATCAACGGCATCGGCGAACGGGCCGGCAATGCGGCCCTCGAAGAAATCGTCATGGCGCTGCGCACGCGTGCGGATTATTTCGGCGTGCATACCGACATCGATTCGCGCGAGCTGGTGCGCACCAGCCGGCTGGTGGCCGACCTGCTGGGCTTCCAGGTGCCCCGCAACAAAGCGGTGGTGGGCGAGAACGCCTTCTCACACAGCTCGGGGATCCATGTGGATGGATTTCTGAAACAGCGCGAGACCTACGAAATCATGCGGCCGGAAGACGTGGGCATGGGCGAGAGCCGCGTGGTGCTGACGGCCCGCACCGGGAGGCACGGCCTTTTCGACCGCCTCGCCCGGCTGGGATATCCGCTCGAAGATAAGGAACTGGACCAGGCATACCGCCGGTTCCTGGCGGTGGCGGATAAAAAGCAGGAAGTCTTCGACGAGGACCTGCTGGCCATTCTGCATGACGAGATCCACCCCGTGCCGGCGGTTTACGAGCTGCAATACCTGCACTTCTATAGCGGCACGTCGGCCATCCCAACGGCGACGGTGCGGCTGCGGGTGAAGGACGAAACCGGCGAGGGCGCGGCCATTGGCGACGGTCCGGTGGATGCGGTATACCGCGCCATTGCGCAGGTCACCGGCACGCGCGCCACGCTCCTGCGGTACGAGATCCGGGCGGTCACCAGCGGCACCGAAGCCATGGGTGAGGTGACCGTGCAGGTGGAGGAAGGCGGCCGCAAAGTGGTGGGACGGGGGGCTTCCACGGATGTGATCGAGGCCAGCGCCAAGGCTTATCTCGACGGCTTGAACAAGCTGGCCAGCCTCGGTGGCGGCGGTGCGGGCACGCCGCTACCAGCCAGCGACTAACCGGCCACGCCCATCGCGGCCACGCTTCCGGACCGGTGCGCTGCGCGCCGCCGACGCTCCGCCGCGCCGCCAGTGATTCTCCACGCCACCAACCGCTGCGCCCGATCCTGCGAGAATGATGTGGGACGGCCCGGAGGGAACCGCCGAGCCCGCTGGATGTTGCCGGCTTCACAACGGCCCTCCGCATGCGCCCCGATTGGCGGTTGTCCACGGATCAGACCAACCCAGCGCGCTGGCGCCTGCTCTTGCGGGCTCTCCATGCGCGCAACTACCGGCTGTTCTTCGAAGGCCAGAGCGTCTCGCTGATCGGCACCTGGATGACCCGTGTGGCCACCAGTTGGCTGGTCTACCGCCTCACCGGTTCGCCGCTTCTGCTGGGGTTGGCCAGTTTCGCGAGCCAGATCCCGATCCTCTTCCTGGCTCCCTTCGCCGGCGTGTGGGTGGACCGCTGGGATCGCCACCGAACGCTGGTCGTCACCCAGACGCTGTCGATGCTGCAATCGTTCGCCCTGGCGGTCCTGGCGTTGAGCCACGTGATTACCGTCTGGGAGATCATCCTGCTGGCGCTGTTCCAGGGGGCCGTGAATGCCTTCGACATGCCCACACGGCAGGCGTTCGTGGTGCAGATGATCGAGCGCCGCGAAGACCTGGGCAACGCCATCGCGCTGAACTCCTCGATGGTGAATGGCGCGCGGCTGATCGGGCCGGCCATCGCGGGGGTGATCATTGCGGCGGTGGGCGAAGGCTACTGTTTCCTGATCGACGGCATCAGCTATATGGCGGTGATCGCCTCGCTGCTGGCCATGCGGGTGGCGCCGCGGGCGGCGAGCGGCCGGCCCTCACTGCTGGCTACGGAGCTGCGCGAAGGGTGGCGCTATGTGAAGGGGTCGGACCCCATCCGGACGGTGCTGCTGTTTCTGGTGCTGGTGAGCCTGGTGGGGATGCCCTACACCGTGCTGATGCCGATTTTCGCCCGGGTGGTGCTGCACGGCGGCGCCTCCACCTTGGGATTCCTGATGGCGGCGGCGGGCCTGGGCGCGCTGGCCGGGGCCATCACCCTGGCCATGCGGCCAAGCGTTCTGGGGCTGGGCAGGGTGATTGTGTGGTCGGCGAGCCTGTTCGGCCTGGGGCTGATCGGCCTGGGGCTGTCGCGGATGCTATGGCTCTCGCTCGTGGCGGTGGCCGCCGCGGGATTCGGCATGATGCGCCACATGGCCTCCACCAACACCATCCTGCAAACCATCGTGGAGGAGGACAAGCGCGGGCGGGTGATGGCCTATTACTCGATGGCGTTCCAGGGCCTGGCGCCCTTCGGCAGCCTGGCGGCGGGAGCGATCGCGGCCAGGATTGGAGCGCCGAGGACCATTATGATGGGCGGTGCCCTGTGCCTGGCCGGGGCTGCCGGCTTCGCCGCGCACCTGCCGCAAATGCGCCGCGTGATGCGGCCCATCTATCGGGAACTGGGCATCCTGCCGCCACTGCCGCCGACGCCTGAGGGCTGAGGGGCGGGCCGGCCACAGGTGCGTCCGCGGGGCGGCTGCCGGCTTCGCCATACCTCGCAGTTGCGCCGCCTAATCCGCCGGGAGATCCCGCACAGTCGCTAAAAGAAGGCCCTCGGCAAAACGACCTCGCCTGGGCGCGATCTAATCTTGGTTCGCGGTGGTTTACAACTTCCAACTTCCCAGAAAGCGGTCTGTGGCTAGTGTACGTATATGCCCACCTACCGGGCGGAGCCCCAGTTTTCTCTCTTCATACGAACTATTTCGTTGACATACGAATAAATTCGTATGATACTCGAAGCGTGGCCTTCCGATCCCATCCCAAAGAGTCTGCTCCCCCGCCGCTTCCAACCGGCGCCGAAATAGCCATCCTGGCGGTGCTGTGGCGTAAAGGCGCCAGCACTGTGCGCGAGGTGCATGAAGCGCTGGGTAAGGCTAGTGGATATACCACCACGCTGAAATTGATGCAGCTCATGTTCGAAAAAGGGCTGGTGGCGCGCAACGAGCGCTACCGCTCGCATCTTTACGAAGCGCGCGTGCCCAAGGAGCAGACGCAGCGACAGATCGCGGGCGACCTGTTGAAGCGGGCATTCGAGGGATCGGCGAAGAGCCTGGTGCTCGGAGCGCTCGCCGCGCAGCCGACTTCCGGCAAGGATCTGGCCGAGATACGGAGTTTGTTGGACGAACTCGAAAAGAGGAGGGGAAACAAATGATCACGCTACTGAACCAGACGTGGACCGAGCGTCTGGGCTGGACGCTTCTACATTTTCTGTGGCAGGGGACCCTGGTGGCAGCCCTCTATGCGCTCGCCCGGGCCCTCGCTGGAGGCCGCATTTCGACGCGCGGCCGCTACGCAATTGCCTGCGCTTCGCTATTGGCGATGACCGCAGCGCCTGCTGCCACTTACTGGTGGCTTGGAGATTCCGGGCAGGCGGCCCGGATCGGGGACTCTGCCGCTTGGGGCGCGCGGCAGCTTGTCCCGGGAGTTGCGTACTCACCGGTCACCGATCCCTGGCAGCAGGCGATGCCGTGGATTGTAATGGCATGGTCCGCTGGCGCCGCCGCATGTTTCTTCCGGCTGCTCATGGGATGCATCTACGCGACGATTCTGCGGCGTTCGCATCATGCGCCGGTGCTCACCGAATGGCAGCAAACCCTCGACCGGCTGATCGAACGCATGCACGTGTCGCGAAACGTGCGGTTGTTAGCCACCGATCGGGTGGACTCGCCTTCGGTCGTAGGCTGGCTTCGCCCAGTGATTCTCGCGCCGGTGGGCGTGCTCTGTGGGCTGGCACCCGAGCAGGTAGAGGCGCTGTTGGCGCACGAACTGGCGCACATCCTGCGGCATGACTACCTGGTGAACATTCTCCAGGGGATCGCGGAGAGCCTGCTCTTTTACCATCCTGCGGTCTGGTGGATCTCAAACCAGATCCGGGCCGAGCGCGAGCATTGCTGCGACGATCTCGCCGTTGCGGCGAGCGGGGATGTGCTGGTATACGCACGCGCATTAGCGGAATTGGAATCCATGCGGCCCGCACATTTCAAGGCTGCGCTATCTGCGAATGACGGTTCGCTCCTGCGCCGAATCCGCCGGCTGACCAACCCCGTGGCGGCGCACAGGTTCGCCGGGTGGGGAGCGGCTGGGTCGTTGGGTGCCCTGCTGCTATTGGGGATCGCAGGAGTTGCGGTGACCGGCGCGCAAGGGCAAAGCCAGCCGGTCGTGGCCCTCGACAAGCTCTGGCCGGACACGGTGAAGCAAGGCGATATGAATCTGGAGGTGCGCGGGTTGGGCCATTTGACGTCCGATCATACGGTGGCGCTCAAAGTGGCGGAGACGCAGATGCGGGATGTGCGGCAAGGTTTGCCGGCCCTCATTGATTTGCGGAATGGGAAGAAGGTCGTTGGCGGCAAGGTTGCGGTGGTGCATCCGGACGCGGCGAACGGTAAGGTGACTGTGGACGTGGCGTTGGATGACGCTGTGCCGCTCGGCGCCAATCGGCAGGGACCCGTGGACGGGACGATTACGGTCGGTGAGCTGACGAACGTGGTGTACGTGGGCAGGCCGGTCTTCGGCCAAGCCAATAGTCGGGTTTCACTCTTCAAAATCGAACCCGACGGCCATTCGGCGAAGCGGGTCCCGGTGCAGTTCGGCGCGGCCTCGGTGAATCGGATCGAGATCAAGAGCGGTCTGCAGCCGGGAGACAAAGTGATCCTCAACGATATGTCGCAGTATGACGGGGTAGCCGCCATTGCGTTGCGATGATGGCGTGGGTTCGGTGCCAGGCCAACGATGCTCTGAACGTCGAGCGCCGCATCGAGAACACGGATGAGGCGATGTCGTCAATCGCTCAATCTCAAGTGGCGGAAGGCAGAATCCCAACTTCACGCATAAATCCGCAGCAATGCGCGCACTTCCGCTGGATCGGGGTGCGCTTCGACACGGCTGTTACGCACTTGCCGCCAGTGCTGGAGTCGCTACTCTCTCGACGCCGTCCCTCCAGCCTACATGGCCATAATATCCAGTTGCGAGCGATAGACGGGCATATAGGAAAGTGACCTCAGCCCCGCCCGGTTCTGGGAAGTTGCGACCAAAACGCGATTCGCAGAGCAGAATCGGCGAACACCAGGGGGCACGTTCGGGTGGCCTTAATCTTAACGCCGATGGGGAGATCCCCCAGCTTTGCCCGGGGAGCACTAGAAGCTTGACGAATCCGGCAGTGTGTTTTCCGTCGCGCTCGTCGACGCACGGGGAAATCAGACTTGTCCAGCGGCGTTTGAAGGAGCACGTGGAGGTTAGCGCGGCTCTGCCGAGAGGATAGCCACTGCGGCCTACCGCCGCTGCCACAGAGTGATCAACTGGTGAGGTTCGGGCTTGGCAGGTAGGGTCGCGGAAGCAGGTACGGGTCCGCAACCACCCGCTGGTACCTTTCCACGGGACATCCGGGACGATTCCTATTCCCTGCCGGGCGCATCTTACTATATAGTGAGATTCTGCCCCCGATGCCACACTTCTGTGGAAGAACACACAGTACCCGCGACCGCCGCTTAGCCCTGGTCACTGACGATCCACGCCTTGGCGCCTCGGGGCTGGCTCCCGGCGGAGCCACTATGAAAACCGCCGTGACGGGCATCGCCAATTCCACTGTGGGTTCCGTGCGCACCGCCACCACGCCGGTTATCACCGCGACCGCCCGCTCCGCTACCCCGCCCACCTCCGAGCAGATTGCCGCTCTGGCGTACTCGTATTGGGAAGCCCGCGGGCGGCAGGGAGGGTCGCCGGAAGAGGATTGGCTGCGCGCCGAACGGGAACTGCGCGGCCCCTAACGGCTCAACCGCCCGTTGGCCGGCGCCGCGTGAAGATTCGTCCAGTTGCGGCATCTGTGATAAATTAGGCCCGTAAGCCTCCCCCGCCCCTCATGGCAGACTTCGATGGTGTCAATGTCGCCGCGCTCACGCCGCGCGGGAAGCAGGGCGATGTGGACCTGGGGGTAGCCTTCGAGCTGGTCGATATGCTTTGCCGGGCCGGCGCGGCGGGCATCGCGCTGTTCACGGCCACCGGCGAGTACGCCGCCTTTTCCCCGGATGAGCGCTCGCGCCTGGTCTACCTGGCGCGCAAACGCAGCCGTGTCCCGGTTCTAGTGGGGGTGGGCAGCGCCACGTTGGAAATTTCGGTGGCCCTGTCCCGTGAAGCCCGCCAGGCCGGAGCAGCCGCGCTGCTGCTGCCGCCTCCGTTCTATTTCCGCTACCAGCAGGACGATATCCACGCCTTCTACCACCAGTTTGCCCAGCAGTTGGGCGGCGGTATCCCCGTGTGGCTCGTGAATTACCCCGCCTTCACCACGCCCATCGAACCCACCACGGCGGTGTGTCTGCTGGAAACCGGGTGGTTCGCCGGGATCGTGGACGCCAGCGGCGATCGCGCGGCATACGCCGGCCTCGAAAACGCCGCAGCGCGCTGCTCCCTCCCCATCCTGGTGGGCCACGACGCCCTGCTGCTGGAAGCCGGGGCGCGCGGCTGGCTGTCCCCCGCCGCCAGCGCCATCCCCGAACTGGTGGTGGCGCTGCATCGCGCCCTCGCGGCACAGGACCAAGCTCGCATCGATCGCCTCACCCCGCTCTTTCAGCAATTTGTGACCTTTGCGAACAGTCTGCCGGAACCGGCGGTTGTCAAACTGGCCGCCGCACTGCGAGGATTAAAGACGGGTCCTCTGGCGGTGCCCCTGCCGCTGGCGCGGGAAGGCGAAATCGACCGCTTCCGCGAATGGTTCGAGGGCTGGCTGCCGGAGGTGAAGAAGATGGCGGTGAATGCTTGAACGGGCCGGTTGCGTAGCGGCAGCGCTGCTTGCGGCGGCCTGCGCTCTGCCCGCCCAATCGCTTTCCCTGCGTAGCGCTACCCCCCACGGCACCGCGCAGGTTCTCACCTTTCACTCCACGGTAGACGATTCCGACCAGCTCTACGCGCTCTACCTGCCGCCGGGGTACGACCGCGCCCGCAAATATCCGCTGGTGGTGAGCCTGCATTCCGAGGATTCCAATCACCGCCTGAACCTGCGGCAGTTATTCGGCATCGCCGCCCGCTATGGGGAGGCCGACCCGCCCGACATGCGCTACTTCCCGGTGACCCGCGACGCCGACTTCCTGGTGGCCTGCCCGTGGGCTCGTGGCGCCATGGGTTACCAGGGCATCGGCGAGCAGGACGTTTACGACATGCTGGCCGATGTGGAGCGCCGCTTCCCGGTGGATGAGGATCGCGTCTACCTTACCGGCATTTCCATGGGCGGCGGCGGCGCCCTGTGGCTGGGGCTGACGCGGCCGGACGTTTGGGCAGCCTTCGCTCCGCTGTGCCCGTTGGCGCCCCCGGGGACCTGGGAAAGCGCGGTGAACGCCTCCAATCTGCCGGTGCGCATGTTTCAGGGCGAGATCGACCCGATTGTGGCGCCGGCGATCGCGCGCTCCTGGCATCGCCGCTTCCTGGACCTGGGGGTGGCTGCCGAGTACATCGAATACCCCGGGGTGCGCCACAATATCTGGGACTTCGCCTATCGCAATGGCGCGGTGTTCGATTGGTTTGCTACCGTCGAGCGCAACCGCGATCCGCAGCGCGTGCGGTTCGCCACCCGCTCCTACCGCTATGCCAAGGCTTACTGGGTGAATATCGATGGCCTGACCACCGGCACCGAGGCTTCCATCGACGCAACCTGGACTTCTAAGAGCGGCCTCAAGGTGGACACCACGGCGATCGACGGGTTCACCGTGACCCCGGTGCAGGTTCCCACCACCCTGGTGACTGCCGTGATCGACGGCGCCACCCTTCGGGTACGGCCGGCGGCTTCGCTCTCCTTCACCAAGGCCTCCGGCCAATGGCGCGTGGGACGCTTTGTGCCCACCGGTAAACGGCCGGGCTTGGAAGGGCCGATCTGGCAGGCGGCGGCCTCGCGGCATATCTATGTGTATGGCAGCATCGGCGCGACGGCCGACGAGCTTGAACTCCGCCGCCAGCGTGCCGAAACCGCCGCCGACTGGTCGACCCCGCGCGCGCACCTGTCGCTGAAGCTGCCGGTGAAAGCCGACGCCGCCATCACCGCCGAAGACCTGGATTCGGCCGACCTGGTGCTGTTCGGCTCGGCCGGCACCAACCGGCTGATTGCCCGCTTCGCCGCCCGCCTGCCGCTGGAGCTGAATCCGGGAGCGGCCGATTACGGCCTGCTGTTCATCGCCGCGATCGGAAAGCACTACGCGCTGATCAGTTCCGGCCTGCCTTGGTGGACCGGCGCCGAGGAAGCCCGTCCGCCGGTTGGGATTTCCTTCGCCCCGCCGCGTTTCCGCCTGCTCCAGACCTTCGGCGATTACATCCTATTTAAGGGCTCGCTCGCCAACGTGGTGGCGGAGGGCCGGTTCGACAGAAACTGGAAGGTACCTCCGGATGCCGCGGCCCGGATGGAGGCTACTGGTACCGTAACGATTCACTGAGGTCTCTGAGGGTAGCGTCTCCCGCCGTATGGTTGCCGGCCGCCTCCGAAACCGCACTCCGAGCCTTGACCGCTAAGGAGCGCGTGTCACGGCGCATAAATACCGGAAAATCAGCAACTTGCATGAGTCGTACAGGGCCGTCCCGGAAACCTTTGACGGATCGCTCCGTAGAAACCGAAATTCAGGGTCACAAAGTTGACCCAGGGAAAATTCATTTGAATTCAGTAACTTGGAAATTTAGATGGGGAGGCAGCCGCATTGCGCAAACTAACTTGGAATTGGGGGAAGCAAGCACGACAGACGGCTTCCTCCAATTGCAAAATGCCGACCGATCCGATTATCATCATCGTTAGCGGATTGTGGAACTTAGGCTCGTTCTAAGGGTATTTCCCGCGCTCCCCACAGGCGCGACCTAAACTTACCCCCATTCGGGGGTTGCCAAGACAAGGCGGAAAGCTGATACCATTCATTGGGGGTACTTCCTTAGGAGTATCCCCAATGAATTCCCAGTACCACTTGCGGATTTTCCTTTAGAAGCTGGGAGATTTTCTGTTTTGAAAACGGCCCGACTGTTGGCTTGCTGTCTGCTCGTATTGACGCCAGCGGGTACGGGGCTTAAGCCTCTACCGCACTCCGGGACGCCGTTCCCAGTAAGATATCAAGGCCCCGCCACGCTCTCCCGCCCGATGCTGGAGGCCGGCGCATTATTCCGCGCGGGCCGCTATCAAGACTCCCTCCAGAAGTACCAGTCGGTACGCAGCCTCGCCCAACATCAGAACAACCTCGACTACGTGGCCCGCGCCACCGCCAACATCGGCGGCTGCCAGTTCGCCCTGCACCAGTATCAGCCGGCGCTGCGAGACTTTCAGGAGGCCCGCCGCATGGCTCTGGCGGCCGGGGACACCGGGGTAGCGGCGGTCTTCGAAGGCAATATCGCCTCCCTTTATACGGAATTGGGCAATTTGGACGAGGCCACCCAGTGGATGAAAGACAGCTTGACGCGCGTCAGTGGGCACGACCGCGTGGAACAACTGGCCAAATTGCAGATCCAGATGGCCACCCTGCTGGCCCGCCAGAAAAAGAGCCAGGCCTGGGACTATTTCCGCCAAGGGATAGAAGGGGCGGACCGGGCTGGCGACCTGGACCTGTACGCCATCGCCTGGAACCGCATCGGTGAAGAGTACCTGAAGCAAGCCGACCCGGAAGAGGGCGAACTCCCGGTCCCGGAGCCGGCCGCCCGCCGGCAGCTTCTGGATCGCGCCGAAGCCGCGCTGCTGGAGGCCTACCGGGTGCGCAAACTGCACCATCTGGCGCTCGACAGCTCCTACCGCAACCTGGGCCGGTTGCGTCTGGCGCAGGGCGATCTGGCTTCGGCCGACGTGCTGCTGGATCGCGCCGTGGAACTGGCCCAGCGCCCGCAGGGGCTCATGCCGACCTGGGACATCTACCACCAGCGCGGGCTGGTGCGCCTGCGCCAGGGCCGTCTGCGCGAGGCCTTGGAAGACCTGCGGGTGGCCGTGAAGCTCGGCCGGGCGTGGCGCTGGTCGGCGCCCCCCGATCAGGCCGCCCGCATCGGAACCGAGGGCTGGCTGGACAAGGTTTATGCCGCCTTGATCGAGGCGGGCAATCGCCTGTACCTGGAAACCGGCGACCCGGCTTTGGCCCGGGAAACCTTCGAGGCCGCCGAAGAGAATCGAGCCGGCAGCCTGCGCTCGCTGGTGGACCGGACCAACCCGGAGGCGCTGCCGGCCGGTTTCTGGGAAGCGCTGGGCGGTTTGCAGCGGGCCGAGGTGCAGGCGCTACGCTCGGGCGCCGACGTCCAGGAGGGTCTGGAAAGCGCTCATGCTCGGCTGGTCGCCCTGGAAGCTTCCCTGGGGCCGGCCTGGCGGCCGGTCGCGGGCGGGTTGCTGGATCGCATCCGCCGGGCGCTGGAACCGGATACGGCATGGTTCAGTTTTCAGCTTGGCGACGCGGATTCCTGGCTCTGGGCGGTGGACCAGGGCGGGCTGGCGCTCTACCGGTTGCCGGGGCGGGAGCAGATTGCGACGGAAATTCGCGCCGCCACCAGCGCCATTCGCGAGGATTCGCCATCCGCGGATGCCGCCGGAAAGGCGCTGTACGAGACGCTCTTCGGCGCGGTGGCGCCGCGGTTCCGGAAAAAACGCGCTGGCTGCTGGCGCTCGATAGGGAATTGTTCGATGCGCCCCTGGCGGCCCTTCGCGAAGAAGCCGGCGGACGGGAGCACTACCTGGTGGAAGGACATATTACCGAGGTGATTCCCGGAGCCGGGTATTGGCTGGATGTGGCAGAGCGGCGGCGGGCGCCAGCCAGCCCATCCTTATTTGTAGGCATTGGCGACCCGATCTACAACACCGCGGACGCCCGCCGCGCCGCGCCCGCCCCGGTGCGCCATGCGGCTTTGTTTCCTTTTGATCTCGTCGGCGAGGCGCATGCCAGTTCCGCCGGTGCCTGGATGTTGCCGCGGCTGGTGGCCAGCGCAGCGGAATTGGACGCCTGCGCCCGTGCCTGGAAGGGCGACCGTATTCTGCTGGAAGGTGCCCGGGCGTCACGGCAGGACTTGGTGCCGGAGCTCCAGCGCGAGCCGGCGGTGGTCCACTTTGCCACGCATTTTCTTGAGTTTCCGGGCAAGGAAGCGGACAGTGCCATCGCCCTCGGATTGACCGGGGCCAACCAGATCGACCTGCTGACGCCGGAGGAAATCGCCCACCGGACGGTTCGCGCCGGACTGGTGGTACTGAGCGGCTGCCACTCCGCCGCCGGTGCGGTTCTGCCGGGTACCGGATTATTGGGTTTGACCCGCGCTTTTCTGGCGGCGGGCGCCGGGGCAGTGGTCAGTAGCCGCTGGGCCACCCCGGACGACGATGGCGCGTTATTCGCGGCGCTGTACGCCAACCTGGGGCCGCAAGCCCCCTCGGATGCGGGACGCGCTCTGCGCGCCGCGCAACTTTCGATGATTCGCTCCGGCGGCCGGCGCGCCCGGCCGAACTATTGGGGAGCCTATTTTTTGGTGGGAAACTTATGAATTCTGAACCTGGTCCCGAACTAGAACCTGGTCCTGAAGTACAAGTGAGTGCCGAGGAGCCGTCGTGGCCGTTGGTCGTCGACCGGATCCGGGCGGGTGAGCCGTCCGGGATGGAGGAGTTGTACCGCATTTTTTCGAAGGGCGTCCGCTACTATCTGTATCGGCAGCTAGGCCCTCAGGACCTGGACGATAAGGTGCACGACATCTTCCTGATCATCACCCAGTCCATCCGGCGCGGCGATTTGCGCGATCCCGAGCGGTTGATGGGGTACGTCCGCACGATCGTCCGCCGCCAGGTGGCGGCTCATATTGATAACGTCGTGCAGGCGCGCCGCAATTCCGACCTGAGCGATTCCCGCTACACCTGCGACCGCAGCCCCAACCCCGAGCGTGGGCTGATCGAACGGCAGAACGAGCAATTGGCTCTGAACATCCTCAACAGCCTGCCGAAACGCGACCGTGAGGTGCTCATTCGGTTCTACCTGAACGAGCAATCGGCCGACCGGATCTGCGAGGAAATGGGGTTGTCCGAAACCCAGTTTCGGCTGATCAAGTCGCGCGCCAAGCAGCGCTTTGGCGAGTTGGGCAAGCGGCGGTTTTCGCTTCGTTTCGGGTTCCGGCGTTAATCCGGTTGGGGAACTTTGCCGAAAACCTGAGAGAACCGCGCCTCCGGACGCACCTCCATTTTGAAAGCCGAGTGTTCAGAATGGAAATCATGGCTATGATTCCCGAACGGGATTGCGTGTGGGACGACGACCGGATTGAACGATATTCCAGGCAAGCCCTGCCCCTGGAAGAGGCTGCCGGGCTGGAAGAGCATCTGCTGGTGTGCGAAGCGTGCCAGGCGCGCCTCGCGGCGGAAGACGCCTACGCGCACGCCATGCGGTACGCGGCGCTCCATTTGTGCCAAAAGGAGGGAAGGGGAGGCTGGTTCCGGTTTTTTCCCGGGCTGCTGGCCCCGGTAGCGTGCGTAGCGATAGTGCTGCTTCTGGCGCTGGGGGGCTGGCACTGGATCCACCCGGCCGCCGCAACCTCGGCGCTGGCGGTGAAACTGGAAGCTATGCGCGGCTCCGAACCCGGCAGCAAAGCTCCGGCGGGCCGCCCGCTGACCTTCCATGCCGATCTCGCCGGTTTGCCCCCGGCCGCTTCTTACTCCCTGGAACTGGTCGACCGGGACGGTCGCGCCGTCTGGAAGGGGTCTACCGCCAACCCCGCCATTACGCCGCTGCGCCCCGGGATCTACTTCCTGCGCGTCTACTCGGGCGGCGGTCAACTGCTGCGCGAATACGGGCTGGAAATCGATGCCCGGTAAAGCTGGGGCGGCTTCCGGTCCGGGCCGCAAGCCAGTGAAACTAAACTCGGCGCTTACAGCCCCGCGGAGCGGGCAGCGGCCGTGCGCTGCAACCAGTTGCAGATAAACCGCTTGTCACCCCGAATGTGATCTGCGCCGCAGTTGGAAATTGGTGGCCCCAATGGCCCTACGAGGCGGGGCCGCTGGCTAACTAACTCCCGGATTTAGTGGAACTCACTTCCGGGAAATTCGCTCTGCGAGTACGCCTGCAAGGTCCAACGCGATCCCAGGCAGGATGGGCTGAAAGTCGGACGCATCCGCCGCTTCCCCGAGTTCCCACATCCCAGGCGCCCAAGCGCGTCGCGGCCGGATCGGCCAACGGGCCGAACGCCGGGCGACGCACTCATCGACCAGCCGCGACCAAGAATGCTACGTGCCCCCGCATCGGCTCCCGATCACCCGGGTTCACCGGGAAGTGGTTCCTGTTCCTGGGGCGCCGCTCGGTCAGTCCATGGTGCTGCGCGAGGGCTTAGTCTTGGGCGGAATGCTCAATCCACGGCGCTTTTCGAGCAGCCATTCCTGGGCGTCGATGCGTTTCTTTCCCTCGCCGCCGCGCTTCCTCACATACGCGCCGCTGGCCAGCATGCGGCGGGCTTTGACGTTGTCCGCCAGGTAGATGGCCAGCACCTGGTCGCGCACCCGCCGTACCAGGTCTGCATCGTCCAAAGGAAAAAGCACCTCCACCCGCCCATCGATATTCCGCGGCATGAGGTCGGCGCTGCCGATGTAGATCTCCTCTTCGCCGCCGTTGGCGAAATAATAGATGCGGCTATGCTCCAGAAAACGGCCCACGATGCTGGTCACTTCGATGTGGTCGCTGACCCCCGGCACTTCCGGCCGAAGACAGCAAATGCCGCGCACCAGCAACTGAATCTTCACGCCGGCCTGGGAGGCCCGGTAGAGCGACTGGATCAGCGGCATATCCACCAGCGCGTTCATCTTGAAGATCAGATGCGCTTTCCGCCCCTGGCGGGCGTGCTCGATCTCGCGCTCGATCAGGCCTTCGAAGCGCTGGCGCAGGTTCAATGGCGCCACCAGGAGCTTCTTATAATCCACCTTGGAGGAGTAGCCGGTGAGGTAGTTGAACAGGTTGGTGACGTCGCTGGCGATGTCCTCGTCGCAGGTGAACATGCCGATATCGGTGTACAGGTGCGCGGTGACGGCGTTGTAATTGCCAGTGGAAAGATGCACGTAGCGGACCATCCGCCCGCTCTCCTTGCGCACCACCAGGGCGATCTTGCAGTGGATCTTCAGGCCGACGAGGCCGTAGACCACGTGGACGCCCGCTTTTTCCATGGCTCGCGCCCATTCGATGTTGCTCTCTTCGTCGAAGCGGGCCTTCAATTCCACCAGCACGGCCACCTGCTTTTCTTCCTCGATGGCCTCCAGCAGCGCCTCCACCACCGGTGAGTTCCGCCCCACACGGTAGAGGCAGGCCTTGATGGCCAGCACGGCCGGATCGTGAGCCGCCTTGCGGAGCAGTTCAATTACCGGCTGAAACGAATCGAAGGGGTGGTGTAGCAGGATGTTGCGGTTGCGGATGACGGAGAAGATTTCGGCGGTGTTGGCCAGGGCCGGAGGCACCGCCGGCGCGAATGGCGGGTCCTTCAACTCCTTGCGGTCATGCTGGTAGATCTCCATCAGCCGCTTCATGGAGAGCGGGCCGGCCAGGCGGTAGACGTCGCGGTCCTCCACCTCCAGGTTGTTCTTGAGGATGTCCAGGATGTACGGCGGCATTTCCTGGGTCACCATCAGCCGGACCACGCTGCCGAAGCGGCGCTGCCGCACGCCCTCTTCGATGGTCTCCAGCAGATCCTCGGCTTCCAGTTCCTGGATCGAGAAATCGGCGTCCCGAGTGACGTGAAACGGGTGCGCCTCCACCACCTCCATGCCGGGGAACAGGGCGCTTAGGTGCCCGGTGATGACCTGCTCCAGCCACACCAGGTCGAAGCGCTTGCGGGTGGACTTTGCCGGCTTCCCCTTGGTGGGGTTGAGCAAGACCAGTTGGGGCAGCGAGTCCGGCACCTTCACGCGGGCGAAGTGCTGGCCGCCCTTGGGGTTCTTGATGAGCACCGCCAGGTTGAGGCTCAGGTTGGAAATGTGCGGAAACGGGCGGCCGGGGTCGAAGGCCAGCGGCGTGAGTACCGGAAACACGGTCTCTTCGAAGTATTTGCGGGCCGTGCGAAGCTGGGTTTCCTTCAATTCCGAGTACTCGTGGATGAAAATGCCGTGCTCCTGCAGGGCCGGCAGCAGTTCCTCCAGGCAGCGGTGGGCCTCTTTGAAGAGCCGCTTGACTTCGCGGCGGATGGCCACCAGTTGGCCACGCGGGGTCATGCCGTCTGGGGTGAGATCCACCGTGCCGGCGTCCGCCTGGGCCACCAGGCCGGCCACCCGGACCATGAAGAACTCGTCCAGGTTCGATCCCAGGATCGCCAGAAACTTCATGCGCTCGAGCAGCGGGTTGGCGGCGTCCAGCGCCTCTTCCAACACCCGGCGCTGGAAGGACAGCAGCGACAGCTCGCGATTCAGGTACAGGCCTGGGTCGTTCAAATCGGGCGTTTCGCCGGCTTTGGCGAGCGAAGCCGCGGCTCCGTCCCGGGTGGCATCCGGCGCAGGGGCAGCCGTGGCGGCTTCCTTGGAAGCGCGATGGTTGGGGGTCACAGACTTGCTCATAGCACCGTTCATGCCGCGATCCGATGACGATTCCGGGAAGATTCGTCTTCGGCGCCGATTATCGCAGAAAACCGGAGTGAGCCGCCAGCGCCGCAGTCGGGATGCCGCAGCCGGAACCAGGCCGGGCAGGGGCCGGCGGTGCTAAAGCGCGCGGCCGAAAGCCGGCGGAGCGTCAGCCCAGGTGACGGGGCCCGGGGTCGGAGGAGCAGTTCGGCCGGGATGCGGCAGAGAGACCGGAGTGAGCCGCCAGCGCCGCGGTCGGGATGCCGCAGCCGGAACCAGGCCGGGCAGGGGCCGGCGGTGCTAAAGCGCGCGGCCGAAAGCCGGCGGAGCGTCAGCCCAGGTGACGGGGCCCGGGGTCGGAGGAGCAGTTCGGCCGGGATGCGGCAGAGAGACCGGAGTGAGCCGCCAGCGCCGCGGTCTGAACAAGGCCGGGCAGGGGCCGGCGGTGCTAAAGCGCGCGGCCGAAAGCCGGCGAGGCGTCAGTCGGCCGCCAGCCTGGGCGCGGAACCCGGTGCGCGGCGGGCGCTTGACAGAAGCGGAGGCGAGGTATATAAATAGCCTATGCCTCGGCTGCCAATGCCTCCTGGGACCCTCGCGATGCTGGTGCTGCGGGTGCTCCGCAGCGGACCCCTGCACGGCTACGCCATTGCCCAGCGCATCCGCGCCCTTTCCGATTCCGTTCTCGAGGCCGAAGAGGGGTCGCTCTACCCCACGCTCCAGAGGATGCTGGTGGAAGGCTGGGTGACGGCCGAAGCCGGCGTTTCGGAAACCGGTCGCCGCGTCCGTTTCTACACCTTGACCCCCGAAGGCGCTAGACAGCTCGAACGCGAGATCGCTGATTACCAGCAGGCCACTGCGGCCATTCAAGCCATTCTGAGGACCGCCTGACGATGCGCAAATTCCTTCGCCGCCTCTCCGCCCTAGTGCATCGCCGCAGCTTGGAACGGCAACTGGAAGAGGACATGGCCGCGCATCGCGAGATGATGCCGCCCGAGCGCCGCCGCAATTTCGGCAGCACGCTGCGCTTCCAGGAGCTGGCCGCCGACCAATGGGGCTGGACGTGGATCGACCAGCTTCGCCAGGATCTCGCTTACGCCCTGCGGCAGCTTCGCCGCTCTCCGGGATTTGCCCTGACGGCCATTGCGGTCTTGTCCCTTGGCATTGGCGTCAACCTCGCCGAAGCCTATATCTTCAATGCGTTCCTTCATCGCCTGGACGTGCGCGATGTCGATTCGCTGGTGCATTTCTCGCGCGTCACCCGGCAGGACGGCACGCGGTCCGCTTTTTCCCTTCCGGAAATCGACTTCTACCGGCGCAACAACACGGTACTCACCGCCGTCCTCGCTGAAACCGATGTACGCGATGTCCACGGGCAAGATTCGGCCGACCTGCGCTGTCCCCTGGTGAGCGGAAATTACTTCGCAGAGCTCGGCATCGCGCCTCTCTACGGCCGCCTGCTGGACGAGCGCGACGACCGGCCGGGGGCCGCACCCGTAGCCGTGCTCGGCTACGATTACTGGCAAAACCGCTTCGGCGGCGACCCTTCGATCGTGCTGAAGACCATCCGGCTGAACGAGCGGCCGGTGCAGGTGGTGGGCATCGCTCCGCTCCGCTTCGGCGGCCTCGGCGTGCATGCGGACCTCTGGATGACCATCGCGCAGTACGCTTATCTGACCGCAGACTCCGAAACCGGCATCACCGGCTGGGCCGACCGCCGCACCTCCATGTTCGGCCGCCTGAAGCCGGGCATCTCGCGCGAAGCCGCCCAGGCCCAATTTCGCTCCCTGTCCGCCGAACTGCACCGGCAGCAGCCGCAGTACGTCGCGGCGAACGCATGGCTGAAGGCCGATCCCGTCCACGGCTCCGACCTGCCCACCAGCCCGGCCGAGATCCTGCTGCTCAGCACCTTCATCCTGCTGGTCCTGCTGGTGCTCTTCTCCGCCTGTGCCAACCTGGGAAACATGCTGCTGGCGCGCGGTCTGGCGCGCCAGCGGGAAATCGAGATCCGCCTCGCGGTCGGCGCTGGCCGCCGCCGGCTCATCCGCCAGTTGATGACCGAGAACCTGCTGCTGGCGGGGCTCGCCTCGGTGGCCGCTTTGGCCGTCGGAAAGCTGGCAGCGCTTCTGGTTTGGCGCATTGCCGCGATTCCTTCGAACCTGAGAATCATTACCGATTGGCGCATGCTGGCTGCCTGCGCGGGCCTGGGCCTCGCCGCTACCCTCGGCTTCGGCCTGGCTCCCGCGCTGCAAGTTGTCAAAGGCGGGCCCAGGGCTACGCGCGCCCGCAAGATCCTGGTCTCGGTGCAGGTGGCCGCGAGTTGCGTCCTGCTCATCCTGAGCACCTTTTTCATCCGCGCCGTGCAGCAAAGCTTCCACACCATCATGGCCTACGATTTCTCCCGCATGGCCCTGGTCGATCCCTCCTTTTACCTGCATCCCTATGCGGCTTCGGAGTCGCGCCGCCTCGCCGGCGAGATTGCCACGCGTCTGCGCCAGTTGCCGGGCGTTGAAGCCGCCGCGGTGGTCAACTTTCCGCCGGTTCTGCGCGCGCGCCTGGCGCACAATCCTGGCGCACAGTTCGTGGTCGCCGAAGCGGACCCGGCGTACTTCGACACCGTGCGCCTGCCGTTCGTGGAAGGCCGCGTCTTCGCCTCCGCCGACCCCGCTCCCGTGGTGATCAGCAAATCGGCGGCGCGCAAACTGTGGCCCGGGCAGTCGCCCCTTGGAAAGAGCCTGGTCCTCGCGCAGCAGAGCCACACCGTGGTCGGCGTAGTCAAGGACAGCGGCATGAACCTGATCGACGATCCCGAATCCGTCGAGGCGTACCTCCCCATCAGCGATCAGTGGGTCCGCTTCGCGGTGGTCGTGGTGCGCACGGCGAAGAGGCCTTCGCAACTCTCGGCAGCCATTCAGTCGGCTGCCTCCATCCCGGGCGTGCACCCCCTGGTCGCTACGTTCCAGGGCCTGATCGATCAGCGCTTTGAGGGAGTCCGGAAAATGATCCGGATCATTGCGTCGCTGGCCGCCGTCGCCACTCTTCTGGCCCTGATTGGCATTTTCGGATTGCTGGCCTTCACGGTGGCGCAGAGGACCCGCGAGATCGGCGTGCGCATGGCGCTGGGCGCGCGCGCCCGTGACATCCTGGGCATCGTGCTCGGCCAGTACCTGCTCCCCTTCGGCTCCGGCGCGCTCGCGGGCATGGTGCTTGCCGCCGCCGCCGCTACCGTGATGCGCAAACTCGTCTACGGCATGCTGCCATTCGATGTGCTCAGCTTCGGCTCCGGCCTCCTGCTGTTCGCCGCCGTCGCGCTGATCGCTTCCATCGCCCCGGTGCACCGTGCCCTGCGCATCCACCCGGCCTCGGCGCTGCGCTATGAATGAGGTCTGACCATGCGCAAATTCTCTCGCCGCTTCTTCGCGTTACTCCATCGCCGCGGCCTGAAATGGCAGCTCGACGACGACATGTCTGCGGACGCTGTTCGCCGCCGTGGCGCTGGCCGCTTCCTTCGCCCCCGGTGCACTGTGCGCTGCGCATCCACCCGGCCTCGGCGCTGCGCTATGAATGAGGTCTGACCATGCGCAAATTCTCTCGCCGCTTCTTCGCGTTGCTGCATCGCCGCAACCTGAAATGGCGGCTCGATGACGACATGTCTGCGGAAGCTGTTCGCCGCCGTGGCGCTGGCCGCTTCGATCGCCCCCGGTGCACCGTGCGCTGCGCATCCACCCGGCCTCGGCGGTGCGTTATGAGTGAGGTGTGACCAATGCGCAAATTCTCTCGCCGCTTCTTCGCGTTGCCGCATCGCCGCCGCCTGAAATGGCGGCTCGATGACGACATGGCTGCGGACGCTGTTCGCCGCCCGTGGCGCCGATCGCTTCGATCGCCCCGGTGCACCGCGCGCTGCGCATCCACCCGGCCTCGGCGCTGCGTTATGAGTGAGGTCTGACCAATGCGCAAATTCTCTCGCCGCTTCTTCGCGTTGCTGCATCGCCGCCGCCTGAAATGGCAGCTCGACGACGACATGGCTGCGCACATTGCTGTTCGCCGCCGTGGCGCTGGCCGCTTCCATCGCCCCCGGTGCACTGTGCGCTGCGCATCCACCCGGCCTCGGCGCTGCGTTATGAATGAGGTCTGACCATGCGCAAGTTCTCTCGCCGCTTCTTCGCGTTACTCCATCGCCGCAGCCTGAAATGGCAGTTCGACGACGACATGGCTGCGGACGCTGTTCGCCGCCGTCGCGCTGGCCGCTTCCATCGCCCCCGGTGCACCGCGCGCTGCGCATCCACCCGGCCTCGGCGCTGCGTTATGAGTGAGGTCTGACCATGCGCAAATTCTCTCGCCGGTTCTTCGCGTTGCTGCATCGCCGCCGCCTGGAACGGCAACTGGAAGAAGACATGGCCGCGCATCGCGAGATGATGCCGGCCGATCGCCGCCGCAATTTCGGCAGCACCCTACGCCTGCGCGAAGAGGCCGCCGACCAGTGGGGCTGGACCTGGCTCGACCACTTCCGCCAGGACCTCGTGTATGGGGCGCGGCAGCTACGCCGGTCTCCCGGCTTCACGGTGACCGCCATCGTGGTCTTATCCCTGGGGATCGGCGTGAACCTGGCGGAGGTTCACCTGTTCGAGGCCGCGCTCCATCGCCTGCAAGTGCGCGATCCGGCCTCGCTCTGCCAGTTCTACCGCGTCACCCGGCAAGGGCTGGGACGCGCTTTTTCGTTTCCGGCGATCGATTTCTACCGGCGCCAGAACACGGTGCTCTCCGCCATGATTACCGAGACCAACGTTGCGGGAGTCTTGCACGAGGGCGATTCCGAAGGCCTACAGTGCAGCCTGGTCAGCGCCAACTTTTTCGCGGAACTGGGAATCGCGCCCGCGTACGGCCGCCTGCTCGACCAGCAGGATGGCCAGCCGGGCGCGGCGCCGGTGGTGGTGCTGAGCTACAAATATTGGCTGAACCGTTTCGGCGGCGATCCGGGAATCGTGCTGAAGACCATCCGGCTGAACGACCGGCCGGTCGAGGTGGTGGGCGTGGCGCCGCCGCAATTCGTGGGTCTCGTCAGCCAGGCGGTGCCCTTCTGGATGTCGATTTCGCAATACGGGTATCTCGCCGGCGAGAGCCGCGTGCCCAGCAGCATCCTGAGCGATTTCGGGGCGGTGCGGACGTACATGATCGGGCGCCTCAAGCCCGGCCTTTCGCTCGAAGCCGTCGAAGCGCAGTTCCGATCGTTGACCGCCGAATTGCGTGCCGGGCAGCCGCAATACGTCGAGCGCGACGAATGGGTGAAGGTCCAACCAGCCGAAACTCCAGTCGCCACCGGTCCAGGAGTCTTTCTGGGCATGGCCGCCATTGTGGTGCTGGTGCTTCTGGTGCTCCTCTCGGCCTGCGCCAACCTGGGAAACATGCTGCTGGCGCGGGGCCTGGCGCGGCAGCGCGAAATCGAAATCCGGCTGGCGGTGGGCGCCGGCCGCTGGCGCTTGATCCGCCAGTTGATGACGGAGAATCTTCTGCTGGCCCTGCTGGCGTCGGTTGCGGCTCTGCTGGTGGGCCGCATGGCCGGGCGGTTGTTCCTGAAGATCGCGGATGCGCCGCCGAACTTCCGGGTAGTTACCGACTGGCGCGTCGTCCTGGCCTGCGCCGCGCTGGGGCTGATCGCGACGTTCTCCTTCGGGCTGGCTCCCGCGTTCCAGACGGTGCGGCGCGGTCCGAACGCTTCGCGCGCCCGCAAGATCCTGGTCACGGTGCAAGTGGCGGTGAGCTGCGTGCTGCTCATTCTGAGCAGCTATCTGACGCGCGCGGTCGAGCGCACTTACGACATTTCGGTGACCTTCGACTACAGCGGGATGGCCCTGGTGGATCCGGCTCTCTACCTGCACCATTACACGGCGTCCGAAGCCCGCGAGACAGCCGGCGCCATTGCCGCGCGCCTGCGGCAGGTACCGGGAGTGGATGGAGCGGCGGTTGCCACCATCCCTCCCCTGCGGCGCTCATGGACCGAACGCGTGTCCGCGCAGGAGCTTTATCTGAACGAAGTGGACCCGGCGTATTTCGCCATGATGCGCCTGCCTCTGATGGAGGGCCACTTGTTCAGCCTGGAGGAGCCGGACGCCGTGGTGATCGGCGAATCGGCGGCACGCAAACTGTGGCCCAACCAATCGCCGCTGGGAAAAGCCTGCCGCATTGACGGACGCACCCGCACCGTGAGCGGCGTGGTGAAGGACAGCGGCGCGAACCTGGTGGCGTATCCGGATTCGGTAGAGGCGTATCTGCCGATCGACGACCGCAACGCGGTGTACGCCACCATCCTGGTGCACACGCGGAGACCGCCGGGGCAACTGGCGGGCGCCCTGCATGCGGCGGCCAGCCTTCCGGGTGTCGTGCCGTTAGTGCTGAGTTACCCCGAGCTGGTGCATCAGGGCCTGGATTCGACGAGGCGGCTGGTGGCGGTGTTCGGCACGCTGGGCGCGGTGGCCACCTTACTGGCCCTGGCGGGCATCTTCGGACTGCTGGCGTTTACGGTGGCACAAAGAACGCGCGAGATCGGCGTGCGCATGGCACTGGGCGCGCGCGAGTGGAACGTTTTGCAGATTGTGTTGGGCCAGTACGCGATTCCGTTTGGGATCGGCGCCGCCACCGGAGTGATCCTGGCCGCCGCAGCGGTGCGGGTGCTGTTCCACGTGGTATTCGGTTACCAGCCCTTCGACCTGGTGAGCGTGGGCGGCGGGCTGCTGCTTTTCACAGTAGTAGCTCTGGCGGCTTCCATCGCCCCCGTGCGACGGGCGCTCCGCATCGACCCGGCTTCGGCCTTGCGCTACGAATAAGCCGCGCCACCGGCTGCCTATCCGATTACCAGGCGCAAGCTATCGAGGATCCGCTTCGGACGGCTGCGGGTCAACTCCTGTGCGGGAGTGCCCTGGCAGCGGTAGTAAGCGGCCAACAGGTTTGCTTCGTCGTAATCGATAGCGCGGGCGTACTGTCGCAAATAGCTGGTGGTGTAGATGCCCCCGGGCAGTTTCCGGAAATCTCCGCGTTCAATCGCTTCCAGGCACCGGACACTAATTTTGGTGGACTCAGCGATTTGTTGCAGAGAGATTCCCCGGTTGCGGCGAATCGTAGCCAATCCCAACGAGATCTTGTCTTCTTTCATTACCCAAGCCTTACCTATCCGCTGGGCGCGGGAACTTTACATAGCGCGGTATTGAAAGTTACACTATAGCATCAGATCCGCCTCTGTTAAACTCTTTTTTTGTGGCCATTTGCAGGCGACAGTTCGGCGCCGTGCTGGCGGCTGGAGCCGCGTTCCGGCTCAGAGCTTTGCCTCCACGGCCTAAGCTATTGGTTTTAGTAATTTTAGAACAGATGCGGCCGGACTATCTGGACGCCGCATGGCCCCAGCTTTCTGCGGGCGGGTTGCGGCGTGTGCTGGAGAAGGGTGCTTTTTATCCCGATTGCCGCCATCTTGCCAGCACCTTCACCTCTTCCAGCGTAAGCACTTTGGCCACCGGCGCCTGGCCCGCGCAGCACGGCATTGTGGCGGATTCGTGGTACGACCGCACGGCCCGCGGACCCATCAAGGCATCCGACGAAGTTCTGCTGGCCACTACCCTGGCGGCGCAGGTGGATGCGGAATCGCACATGCGGTCGTGGGTGGTGGGTATGGAGGAATCCGACGCCGCATTGTTCGCGGGCGCCAGCGCCTCGCCAATCTATTGGATGGATGAACAAGGCCTGTTCACCACGCGCGGCGATGTGCCCGACTGGGTGTCGGTGTATAACGTCCAGAAGAACCCGGGATCGGCGCGCAATGCCAAATGGCTGGCGGTGGGCGCGAAGCCCGACGCGCCGCCCTTACGGGTGCTCAACTATTCGCCGGATCGCCCGCACGAATTCCTCAACCTGTACAAGGCGTCTCCGTGGGGGCAGGGGGCGCAATTCGATTTCCTGAGCGAGTTGATGGTCCGCGAGCGCGTGGGGCAGAGCAACACCACGGATATGGTCTGCCTGGTGCTCGGTTCCATGGCGCGGCTGGGCCATGAAACCGGGGGACCTTCGCCGCTAATGCAGCAGATGATTCTGCAACTGGACCGCCGGTTGGAAACGTTGTTGGCGCAACTGGGCAAGGCCCCCGGCGATAACGCGTATAACCTGGTGCTGGTGGGAGCGCACGGCGCGCCGCCCGATCCCCCCGACTATTCGCGCGCGCGCATGGCGGTGAACGGAGAGAGAGTGGCGCAGGCCGTGGAACAAGCGCTGGTGGCGGGCGGGAATGGGCACGTCGAAAAATATCTGTACCCGTTCCTGTATCTGGATACCACCGGCTTCCGCGATCCGGAGCCAGTGCGCCGGGCGGCGGGCCGCGCCGCTCTGCAATACCCCGCGGTGGCGGGATTTTTTACGGCAGGGGGAGCGTCTTCGGTCTTCGATGGATGGGAGCGCCGCTTCCGCAACAGCTTTCACCCGGTGCGCTCGGGCGACGTGATGCTTTCTTACCGCGCGGAATACGTGGAAGCGTTCGGGCAGAATCGGGGCGTTTCCTACGGCTCGCTGTACGACTACGATGTGCGCGTGCCGCTGTGCTTCTACGGGCCGCAGTTCCGCACGGCGGTGTTCGAAAGCCCGGTGGAATCGGTGGATGTGGCGCCGACGCTGGCGCGCGTGCTGGGAGTGCCGACGCCCTCGTCGTCGGTAGGCCGTGTGCTGGGAGAGGCGCTTCTGGAATGAGCCGGCCGGCGCTCGAGACCGCGCTTTGCGGGATCCGGCTGCGCAACCCGGTGCTGGCCGCCTCGGGCACTTTCGGCTATGGCCTGGAATTTTCCAGGCTGGTGGATTTGAACGCGCTCGGCGGCCTGGTGGTGAAGGGGCTGTCGCGCGAGCCGATTGTGGGCAATCCACCGCCGCGCCTTTATGAGACGCATGGCGGCATGATCAACTCCATCGGGCTGCAGAACATCGGGGTGCGCGCGTTCGCCGCCGAGAAGCTGCCCGCCCTGGCCAAACTGGAGACGGCGGTGTTCGCCAATGTCTTCGGATACGAGACTGCCGATTACGCGGAAGTGGTGCGGGTGCTCGAAGACCATGCCGGCCTGGCGGGCTACGAGGTGAACGTCTCGTGCCCCAACACCAGCCATGGCGGCATCTATTTTTCGAGCGACCCGGCGCTGCTGGCGGAAGTCGTGACCGGCGTGAAGCGGGTGGCGCGGCGTCCGGTGATCGTCAAGCTTTCGCCGAACGTGGCGGCGATCGAGCCACTGGCGCACGCGGCCGAGGATGCGGGTGCGGACGCCATTTCGCTGGTGAATACGTTTGTTGCCCTGGCGATCGACGCGCGCACGCGAAGGCCGCGGATTGGCGCCGGGTTTGGCGGGCTTTCGGGGCCGGCCATCAAGCCGGTTGCGCTGCGGATGGTGTGCCAGGCCGCGCGGGCGGTTAAAATTCCGGTGATCGGACTGGGCGGCATCGCGACCGGCGAGGACGCGGCAGAATTTCTGATTGCCGGAGCGACGGCGGTGGAGGTGGGCACCGCGACCTTCTGGGACCCGGCGGCGGTGGAGCGGATCGCGAGAGAGCTGGGGGAGTTTTTGCAGCGCGAGAAGATCGCCGCGGTGGGGGAACTGGTGGGGACGCTGGAGATGTAGCGGCGTGGGAAACCGGCCACCGATGAACGGAGATTTGTTTTGGTTTTCATCAGCGTTTATCTGCGTTGATCAGCGGCTTTAGTGCTTTGGCGGAGCGAAGAGTATTAGCTGCTGATGAACGCTGATGAACGCTGATAAGAACAACTCCTGAAATCTGTGCATCGGCGGCCAGTTTTGGCTCTTGCAAACTGGCAGGGCGTTGGCGCGGGCATGAAGGATGAACAGAGAATTGCTTTGGTTTCCATCAGCGTTTATCTGCGTTGATCAGCGGCTCTAGTACTTCGATGGAGCGAAGAGTATTAGCCGCTGATGAACGCCGATGAACGCTGATAAGAACAACCTCTTAAAATCTGTGCACCGGCGGCCAGTTTTGGCTCTTGCAAACTGGCAGGGCGTTGGCGCGGGCATGAAGGATGAACAGAGAATTGCTTTGGTTTCCATCAGCGTTTATCTGCGTTGATCAGCGGCTCTAGTACTTCGATGGAGCGAAGAGTATTAGCCGCTGATGAACGCCGATGAACGCTGATAAGAACAACCTCTTAAAATCTGTGCACCGGCGGCCAGTTTTGGCTCTTGCAAACTGGGAGGGCGTTGGCGCGGGCATGAAGGATGAACAGAGAATTGTTTTGGTTTTCATCAGCGTTTATCTGCGTTGATCAGCGGCTTTAGTACTTTGGCGGAGCGAAGAGTATTAGCCGCTGATGAACGCCGATGAACGCTGATGAGCCTGAAATCTGCGCACCGGGGGCCAGTTTTGGCTCTTGCAAACTGGGAGGGCGTTGGCGCGGGCATGAAGGATGAACAGGGAATTGTTTTGGTTTTCATCAGCGTTTATCTGCGTTGATCAGCGGCTTTTAGTACTTTGACGGAGCGAAGAGTATTAGCCGCTGATGAACGCTGATGAACGCTGATAAGAAAACTCCCGAAGTCTGTGCATCGGCGGCCAGTTTTGGCTCTGCAGAGTGCGAGGCGTTGGCGCGGAAGGAATTGGCTATTTCTGTTTGGCCAGGCGGCGGATGAATTCGGTGTCGCCCTCCAGGAAATCGAAAGCGTCCAGGCGCGCGGCTGGCTCCCAGCGCATGTCGTGGAAGATGCGGTTTTGCGGTTCGCCTTCAAACCGGATCACGCGGTAGAAAATCAGCACAATGGGATTCCGGCCGGGGTAGCAATATTCGTAGCGGGTGATTTCCTGGCCCATCGCCGAGCGGATGCCGAGTTCCTCTTCGACTCGCGGGCGAGGGCCTGGTCGGGGGTTTCGGCCGGTTCCACCTTGCCGCCGGGGAACTCCCATTTCAGGGCATGCGCCTGCCCGGGGCGGCGCTGGCAAATCAGAATGCGCCCGTCACGTTCCAGAATCGCGGCCACCACCGCAAGCATGCCAATATTGAAGCATAGAAATGTATCCGGAAAAGCTGCTCGATCATTTTCAGCGTCCGCGCAATGTGGGGGAATTGGGACCTCCCGCGGTGACGGTGGAGGTGAGCAATCCGGCCTGCGGCGACATTTTGCGGCTGTCGGTGCGGTTCGAGGCAGGGAAGGCGGCGGAAGTGCGCTACAAGGTGCGCGGGTGCACAGCTTCCATTGCGGCGGGGTCGGCATTGACCGAATGGATGACCGGCAAGACGCCGGCGGAACTGGCGGCCTTCGACGGGTCGGTGGTGGATGCAGCGGTGGGAGGGTTGCCGGCCGAATCCGGTCACGCCGCGGCGTTATGCGCCGACGGAGTCAGGCTGCTGCTGAAACGCATCGGGTGAGCAGGCGGCCTGCCCACCCGTCACAATACGGCTGCCTCGGAGCGAAGGCGGTCAATCTCGTCTGCCAGGGCGGCCAGGGAAACACTGCACTCGTGAAAATCTCCGCCAGTGGCGCGCTGTTCGATGTGCCTCAGCAGGTCCGCGGCGGATTCGGCGCCCACATTGGCGCACGCCCCTTTGCAATAATGCGCCAGACGAGCGCATTTCACCGGATCGCCCTCCTGGATGGCGGTTTCCAGCAGCAGGATTTGCTTGGATGTATCGTCGATCAAAGCCGAGAGAATCTCGCGCATGAGATCCGGATCGTCCATCGTGACTTCCCGAAGTTGTTCCCGGTTCAGGACACTACTCATGGCATTCAACTGCACAACCCCATTTTGGCAGGCCCTGCGCACCGCTCACAATCGGTGAAATGCCCTAGCAGATGAGGCGAAGGAGACCTAGCCTGGCGCAGAATCCGCCCGTGCTGTGGAGCCGTCACTGCCCGCCTGCCGCCGCGGCTTTAGGCGGCTCGACGGCGGGTACGTTGGCATCGTGCAGCAGCTTATTGAAGGCCGTCAGGCCGTTGCCCATCAGGCCGTCCAGCGCTTTCAATTGGGCGTTGACGCGGGTGGCCAGGTCCTCGTAGACCATGTACGACTGCTGGGTGGGCTGGGCATCCGCATTCGACACCACCCCCAACACGTGCGCCAGCTTATTGTTCAGCTTGATAGGGTAATTGAGCGGGTCTTCGCTGGCGCGGTTCTTGGTCTGGTAGAGTTCCTCTTCCACCGCGGTCATTTTGGCCACCAGCGCCTTGGCGGCATCGGCCACGCGCGGGTCGCTGCGCTGGGTGTAGGGTCCAGTTGCTGGCGCACTTCGCGGATGCGAATGACGCCCTCATTGGTGGCGGAGAGCTTATCGCGAATCTGCAAGGCCAGGGTCACCTGTTTGGCGTAATCCTCGGGGGTGGTGGTGAGCCGCGGGTCCTTCTTCACCTGGAAGCCCTGCGTCTGGGATTTCCCATCCACGGTCAGGCGCACCTGGTAGGCGCCCGGAGCCACGCGCGGGCCAGTGACGCTGGCGGCCCACATGATGAGGCCGGGAAAGCTGGTGGCGTCGGGATAGCGCAGGTTCCACACGAAGCGGTTCATGCCGGCCTGCGTGGAAACCCGCGCGGGCGGCGGGCCGGCGAAGGGATTCTCCTCGCCTTCCTCGCCGCCGCGCCCCTGCGGCCGTTCGGTCACGCGGCTGGAGAATTTCTTCACCAGCTTGCCCGTGGAATCCAGGAATTCCAGGGTCACTTCGCCTTGCGGGCGGTCCTTCAGCCAGTAATAAACTTCCGCGCCGCCGGGCGGATTTTCGCCCACCGCCGGACCGGCGCCACGTCCGCCGCCGCCCCCGCGGCCTCCGCCGCCGAAGCGATAGGTGTCTTTGGGCTTGAAGAGGTGGGCGGCCTCGGTTTCGACGCTGTCGTTTAACTGGTAGAGCAGCGGCACATCGTCCAGAATGTAGAACGCGCGGCCCTGAGTGGCGATCACCAACTCCTGCTCGCGCTTGTGGAACGCCACGTCGGTGATAGGCGTGATGGGCAGATTGAGCTGGAAGGGCTTCCAGTTCTCGCCATCGTCGAAGGAAATGTAGAGGCCGAATTCGGTGCCGGCGATCAGCAGGCCCTTGTGGTTGGGATCTTCGCGCACCACGCGCGTGAAGGAGTGCTCCGGGATGCCGTTGACGATCTTCTTCCAGGTCTTGCCGTAGTCGCTGGTCTTGTAGAGGTACGGCCGGAAGTCGTCCGACTTATACATCGTGGCGGCCACATAGGCCGTGCCGGCGTCGTGCGCCGAGGCGTCGATGGAATTGATCTGAATCCACTCGGGCATATCCTTGCGGGGTGACATTCGCCCAGTTCTTGCCGCCATCGCGCGTGACGTGCACCAGGCCGTCGTCCGAGCCGGCCCAGATGACGCCCTTGGTCACCGGCGATTCCGTGAAGGTGAAGATGGTGTCGTAGTATTCGATGGAGGTGTTGTCCTGGGTGATCGGCGCCGCCCGAAGTGCCCATGTTTCGATTTATCGTTGCGCGTCAGGTCGGGGCTGATCGGCTCCCAGCTTTGCCCCTCGTTGGTGGATCTTGAACAGCACGTTGCGCGCCGATGTAGAGGGTCTTGGGATCGTGCGGCGAGAAGGCGATCGGGATAGCTCCACTGGAAGCGATACTTCATGGCGTCCGCGCCATAGCCCATGGGATTGTCGGGCCAGGCGTTGATGTTGCGCATCTGGCCGGTGCGAGTGATCCTGGCGCGTGATCAGGCCGTCGTAGGAGCCGGCGTAGACGATCTGGGAATTGCGCGGGTCGGGCGCGATCCAGCCGCTTTCGCCGCCGCCCACGTCGTACCAGTTCTGCTCGGTGATGCCGCCCGACGAGGCTGCGGCTGGCGATGCGCACGGTGGTGTTGTCCTGCTGCGCGCCGTAGACGTTGATAGGGAAAATCGTCGTCCAGCGCCACGCGGTAGAACTGCGCGGTGGGCTGGTTGTCCTCGCTCGACCAGGTGCTGGCCGCCATCGCTGCGTGATGTTGGCGCCGCCGTCGTTGCTCTCGATCATGCGCTGCGGATTGTTGGGCGCGATCCACAGATCGTGGTTGTCGCCGTGCGGCGGGCGCATCGCGGAGAACGTGCGGCCGCCGTCGACGGAGTTCCACATGCCCACGTTTAGAGCGTAGACCGTCTCGGCGCTTTTTGGGATCGGCGAAAATGTGCGAGTAATACCAGGCGCGCTGGCGCAGATTGTTGTCGGTCGTTGATTTTGGTCCAGTTACGGCCGCCATTGTCGCAGCGGTAACACGCCGCCATCGGCGGCTTCCACGATGGCCCAGACGCGCTCGGGATTGGCCGGCGAAATAGTGACGCCGATGCGGCCCAGCACGCCGCGCGGCAGGCCGGGCGCTGCGCGAGATCTCGGTCCAGGTGTCGCCGCCATCGGTGGATTTCCAGAGGCCGCTGCCGGGGCCGCCGCTATCGAAATGGTCCAGGGGTTGCGGCGGACCTGCCAGAAGCCGGCGTAGATCACGCGCGGGTTGGAGGGGTCCATGGCCAGATCGACCGCCCCGGCATCCGGACCGCGCGTGAGCACCTGCTTCCAGGTCGCGCCGCCATCGGTGGAGCGGAACACGCCGCGCTCTTCGTTGGGCCCCAACAGGTGGCCCAGCGCGGCCACGTACACGATGTCGGGATTCTTGGGGTGCACGCGGACCGCGCCGATGTGGTAGGTGTCCTGCAGGCCGACGTTGCGCCAGGTCTTGCCGCCATCGACGGATTTGTACACGCCGTCGCCATTGGAGGCATTGCCGCGCACGCAGGCCTCGCCCATGCCCACGTAGATCACGTTGGGGTCGGAATCGGCCACCGCGATGGCGCCCACGGAGGCGGTCTTGAAGAAGCCGTCGGAGATGGGCGCCCAGCTGGCGCCGCTATCGGTGGTCTTCCAGACGCCGCCGCCCACGCCGCCGAAGTAGTAGACGTTGGGTTCGGAAGGGACGCCGGCGACGGCCACCGCGCGGCCGCCGCGAAACGGCCCGATGAGCCGGAAACGCAGTTCTTTGAAGAGATCGGCTGGCTGCGCCAGAAGCAGCAGGGGAAGCGCGACGAGCGCGGCGATGCGGAGAGTCTTCATAGTTCCGCATGGTATCAAAATTGAGGCGGGGCGCTGAAAGGGGGTGGAGTGGCGGGCGAAACCGGTCAGTCGAACGGAGTCTCACCTGGGCATACCTGCCGGGTGTTGCGGCAGAACTTCTATCTATCGGCTGGCCGCAGGCCGAGCAGGAGGCGACTGTCGTGGGACCCGCCGCAGTGGACGGTGCAGTTTGCGCGCGGACTGCTTTGATAGCCCCCTGGGAACTGGCCGCGGAACGGATCGCGTGGATAGTGCCAGGTACCACGAAGCTCGAGGCGAAGGCGATCCCCCCGGAGAAAGCGGGTTGCCTGCGGAAGTAGCGCGATATACACAGGAACGATCTCGCCTGGCCGCAGCGGCTCGGCGCGAGTGTGAGTGTGCACCGGTTGTTCGGGGGTAGACAGCCGCTCATCCAAGTCGCGATGCGCCAGGCGCTGCCAACCCTTGGTCACCATGTCGTAGGCGAAGCCAAACGACCCCTCGAACATCAATTCACGGCCGGCGCGAAACTTGCGGATGCCCGCAAACAGCACCGCATCGTCAGCACCCGCGACTTCGATGTAGACCCGCAGAGCCATGGGGCCAATCACGTCCACATCCTCCTGGAACACCCAGTCAAACCCTACCGGTTCGCCCCGCGTAGAAAAGGAGCGGTGCCCGGTCTGAGCGGCTCCCGGTTCCTGATAGAACTTACCGCTGGCATCGAGGTGCAGGGAAACCCAGGCCAGGTCATCTGGAGGCCACGAGTCGGACGAGACCACCGCAATCGGGTCCGGTCCCTCGTCATGGATAGCCAGGCGGACCGGTGCTTCGCGATCCAGGCCGTTGTCCATGCCTTTCAGCGTGTAGTCGAAAAATCGGATGCGGGCCTGGGTCGCCTCCTTGCTGTAATATTCGCTCCACTTACCTCCCCTGTGCGTGTAAAGGCGTTTGAGCCGGGAACCCGCCCGGCGGAAGGCCTCGAAACTGCCCCGGGTATGGAGTGATTGATCTGAAAAGCTGCCGCACACCAGCATGGGAACCTCGATCCGCTCCAGCGCCGGGGTGAGCGACTCATACCACGCGTCGCGTTCGGTGCGCGCGATGACTTCGGCTCGAAGGTTCCCGCACACTCTGGCTATCTTGCTGGTCATACGGCTCCACAAGACGCTGAATCCATCCTCGCGGGCGCCGCCGGGCCGCACAAAGTCCCGGTATAAATCACTGAAGCCTTCCCAGGGACAGATGGCCGCGAGATGCGGTGGCCGCAAGGCCGCGGCCTTGTATTGACTGAGCGCCAGATAAGAGACGCCGTCCAGGCCGATACGGCCGCTGGACCAGGGCTGTGTGCCGGCCCACTCGATCAGATCGTAGTAATCCTGCGCCTCCTGGTCGGAAAGCAGGTCGCCAATGCCATCGGATGTTCCTGCCCCACGCAGATCCGCATTGACCACGGCGTACCCGCGCGGCACCCATACGGCAGGGTCGGGAGCCTCCCAACCTGTCCACGCGGAAAACTCGATTTGCCGTGGCTGCGGCATGATCCTGAATTGCACGCTGACACCACGGCCGCTCCGGGTGCGCGCGGGTATTCTGTCCTTGCCGTAGGGATGGGCCGACATGATGACGGGAACCGGCGGGCCCGAAGACGGCCGGAAGACGTTGACCCGTAGTGTGGCGCCATCCCGGACCACCACTGGTGTGTCCCAGTCGGCCTGAATCCCAGCGGGAGCCGGATTCACCTTGACATTCGGCCGGATGGCGTTACCCAACCGGCGGCGAATGCGGGAAAGCAGGCCCGTATTGCGATCCTCTTTACTCAACGCCCCGCTCCTTCTACGCCTGGCGACTGACTCGCGATTTCCTGTGGATTGCCTTCATCACTCGATATATTCTTGCACGCAGCCGGTTCAATCAGGTTAGCGAATCAGACACGGCTGGCTTTGCAGGGGTTCCCCGCTTCGGGCTGCCGATATTCGACAGGCTCTGTCCTGATTCAGAATGGGGCGGCCGGCAATCCGTACAAGGGTCTTGCAGGGGATGCCCGGTAGAGTCCCATTTCTCCGAGTCGCGCATCGTCCGTCCACAGGAAGCAGCTATGTGGCGGTGTTGTACTATGGCCATCATGGCAACCGAAGTCGATCCGGCTGGCGTCATGCCCCGCGCAATTCTCAAGGCCGTTCATTTTCGTGGCGCGCGCGTCCTTGAGGTAGGCGCGGGCGACGGGCGGCTAACCTTTCAGTATGCGGCGGAACCCAGGTCCGTCGTGGGGATCGACACGAACGAGCCGGAAATACGGGTGGCCTCCCAGTGTGCCAGTGTGGAGCTTTGCCGAGATGCGCAGTTCCTGTGTGCCAGCGCAACCGCTCTGCCGTTTTCTGCGGAACAATTCGGGATCGTGCTGCTGGCGTCTTCGTTGTGATGAGTCGCGCGGGAGGGCATGGTCGATGCCCTGCGGGAAGCACACAGAGTTTTGACGCCGTCCGGTGTTCTGATTGACGTTCGTCCGGTCACCGCGCCGATCGTGGTGGAAGTGCTAATCGCCAGTCAGGCGGTTTGGGCGAAAACGGTGGACTCATATAGCGCGCCAGAGGATGTGGCGGCGGCAGATGCCGCAGTCGAGCACGCTGTATCGGCAGAATGGCTTGTCTTCGAGACAAGTCTTCGGTTCAATTTCGAGATCTTTTGCGATAGTGCCGCCGAGTTGAGGGTTTACGCCGAGGCGCGAAAACTGCGCGGGGCCGACATCCCTTATCAGGAACTGGAAGGGCGGCGGCGCCAGTTGGGCACGGAGGGACAAGCGGCCCGCTTGCGATGCCGCAGGCCATGGATACTGAGCACCTATCGTAAGAAATAGCGTGCGCTACTGACTTCCGGTTTCTCCGGGCGCGGATCACCTGCTTACTCTCAGCCGTTCGCGCCGTGTTCAGTCGGACGCCGTTCTTATACCGGTGCTCAACTTGCGGTCAACCAGGTAACAGCGGGCAAGCCTCCGTTCCAGGGCTACATTAACCTAAATCCGGCAGTTAGCCTTCCGCCCGCCTCGTAGGGTCATTAGCGCCACCAATTTCCAACTGCGGCGCAGATCACCTTCCAGGTGACAACCGGTTTACCTGCAACTGGTTGCAGCGCACGACCGCTGCCCGCTCCGCGGCGCTGCAACCGCCGGATTTAGGATCAATGGCGAAGGCCTGGTCTCTCTGACCAACGTTCAGCCCATGCGGATCATCGAACTGGGGCTGCGCGTCCGTTTCTAGGCCGGATCGGCCCCGTCATGGCGCCGGAGGCGCTTGCGGAATCAGCAGCGAAAACGCTGCCGCCCCGGCAAACAGCACCGAGGTCAAAGCCAGCGCGGCGCCGATGCCGTGGCGGTCGGCCAGCGCTCCCACGGTGGCTGGCGCCAGCGCGCTGAGGGCGCGGCCCACGTTATAGGAAAAGCCCTGCGCGGTGTTGCGCGCGCCGGGCGGAAACATCTCGGCGGCAATCACCCCCAGCGAGCTGAAATAGCCGTGGCCGAAAAAGCCGATCAGCGGGCCGGCGATCAGCAGCACGGCCGTGCTCCTGCCATACAGGCCGTAAACCGGCACCAGCGCGGCGGTGATCAGCACAAACGTGATCAGTGCCGCGCGGCGGCCCACCCGGTCGGCGAAGAATCCGAACAGGATATAGCCGAAGAAGGCGCCGGCCTGCATGGGGATCATCCAGGCCGAAGAGCGCACGATGCTCAGCCCCAGTCCGCCGCGTGCCACGGGACTCGAAAGGTAGGCCGGAATCCAGGTAAACAGCCCCCAATAGCCGAACAGCAGGCAGCAGCACAGCGTGGTGAGCAGGACCAGCCGGCCGCGCAGCGGAGGGTGCAGCAGATCGCCGGGGCGGGTGGGCAAAGCCGCCGCCTTGCGCCAGACCTGCGGTTCCGGGATGCTGCGGCGGATCCACCAGGTGACCAGGGCGGGAAAAGATCCCAACAGAAACAGCGGGCGCCATCCCCAGCGGGGCAGCGCCACCGCCGCCAGAATGGCCGCCGCCATGTAGCCGAGCGCCCAGCCCGATTGCATCAGCCCTACGCCTTTGGCGCGGTGCTGTACCGGCCAGGTTTCCGCCACCAGCACCGACCCGGCGGCCCACTCCCCGCCGAGGCCGATGCCGACGATGGCCCGCCACAGCACGATCTGCGCGACCGTGCGCGATGTGGCTGTCAGGGCCGTGAACAGGGAGAAGAACAGAATCGACCACGCCAACGAGCGGGTCCGGCCATAGCGGTCCGAAAGGTAACCGAACAGCAGGCCGCCTAGCGCGGAGGTGACCATGGGGACCGCCGCCAGCGCCCCGGCCGCCGCGGAGCTCAACTGGAATTCGGCGCGAATGGTGGTGAGGGCAAAGGAGAAAAGCAGCACGTCCATGGCGTCGAGAATCCAGCCAAGCTGGGCGGCTATCAGCACGCGCCACTGCTGGCGATCGATCTCGCGATACCACGGCAAAGCGGCGGCTCCCTCCCGAATCCCTGGTCTCCGGAGTATACCGCCCCTCGCGGCAAAACATTTTCCCTAAACCTAACCCGGCGTAGCCGGAACCAAAGAGGGCGTGAAAGTCCGATTCTTTTCGAACGGCGACCAAACCTGCATGGATAAAGGACCAAACGGCACCATCGAAAAATATCTTGCCAGAAAAAACAACGATTTCATGATAAAGGTACTAAATCCGGCGGTTGCGGCCCCGCGGAGCGGGCAGCGGCCGTGCGCTGCAACCAGTTGCAGATAAACCGCTTGTGACCCGGAAGGTGATCTGCGCCGCAGTTGGAAATTGGTGGGCCCAATGGCCCTACGAGGCGGGGCGGCTGGCTAACTGCCGGATTTAGGCTAAACCTTTTGCGGAATCCCGCCGATATATGGATCGTGATGCGTCTCCGCGTGTCGATCCAGTGGCGCCGGCTCATCCTCCCGTGGAGGGTCCGCAGGCGTCGCATGGGCAGGGCGCTAACTCTCGTTTTAGCAGCTGTTTGGCTTCTGTCCGGAGGCCTCTGGTTGCAGGCGGGGGATGCCTCCCTATGGCGTACCTGGAGCGTAAAGGACGGTTTCGTCGAGACTTACACGTCTTCGATCGCCGTCTCACGGGACGGTAACGCCTATTTTCGGCATGGCGCGGTGCGGTCCATGGACCTCTTCGACGGCTACCGCGTGACCACCATTCCCGATCCCGGCGGCCATGTCAAACGGTGGGCGGACAAAGAGAGAGTCCAGGCCGACGCGCAAGGCACGCTGTGGGCCACTTCCGACGGGGTGCTGAAGCGCTTCCTGGGCGGTAAGTGGACCGCTCTCAACATTCCCACGCGTGGCCGGCGGGTGGTCGCAGCGGTCGTCAGGGGCAACCGGATTCTGGTGGTGCTACCCGACGGCATGGGCGAGTACGATCCCGCCTCAGGCGGGTGGCGCGAAATCCCTTCCGCCGGGCAGTCGCGAATCGGCCCTTTCCTGAACGCCGCTTCCGGAAGTGCAGACGATATCTGGCTGACCGGTGAGCACGGACTGGCTCGCATGACGGCGCTTACCGGAGGCTCCTGCCGATGGGTTGAGACCGCCCGCGATCCTGAAGGCCTGTTCCACTTTGACAATCCCGAACCAGGCAATCGCGGCGAAGTGTTCGCGCAAGCCACTTCGCAGGCGGCCGGCGGGCAAGTGGTCCGCTGGACCGGAGAAGCCGTCCAATCGATCTATGCCTCCGCCACCAACAGGCTCCGCGGCTGGCGCGGTCCGGATGGAGCCATCTGGATCCTCGAAAATCTTTCCATGTTCCGCCTGGTGGGTGGGCAGAAGTATCCGGTGGAGCGAATCGGGGCATTGTCCGGCAACGTCTTCGATGTCTATTCGCAGCACGGCCAGGCATTCTGGATCGCCACTAGCGAGGGCATCGCCCGTTACGCCGCGCCTTTGTGGCGCCCGCCGCCAGGGCTGGAGGATTTCCATCTTCCCGTCCATGCTGCGGCCGAGGACCGCCAGGGACGCCTGTGGTTTGCCGCCACCGAATACCTTCTGGAGCTGGATGGCTTGACGTGGAAGCGTTACCGGTTGCCAAGGGGGCTTACCACCCATACCGTTTACACCCAGAGCATAATCATCCTGGAGGATGGGCGGATTCTCCTGAAGGCTGCCGCCGACCCCGTGGATGTGGCTTTGATTTTCGACCCGGCGAGCGGCGTTTTTCGCGAATTCGTCCATCCCGAAGGTAGAATCGTCACCTTGCTGCAACCGCGTCCGGCCGGCGGAGTGTGGGTGGCCAGTGAAAAGCATGGGCAGCCCGGGTTCCGCCTGGAGATCTACGATGGCTCCGCCTTTCGGAAACGTCTGGAGATCGGCGGGGAATGGAACGGCGCCAATCTTCGATCGGTGGTCGAGTGCCCCGGCGGTGACGTATGGCTGGGTGGGACCGAGGGAGGCGTCGTCTACCATCAGGGCCGCTTCGATCGCGCGTTCGATGCCCATAGCGGCTACACCGATAGTGGCGTCTTCGCCATCGGCCGGCTTCCGTCGGGCGAGCCGGTCGCAGGCGGCCGCGACCGGTTGTTCAAATATGATGGGTCGCGCTGGGTACTGCTGCGAAGCGGCCTCGACCGCATCCGTAGTTTTAGTGTGGCTCCCGACGGTGCTTTCTGGGTAGCTTCCGGATCGGGAGTTCACCGGTTCAAAGACGGAAGCTGGATCGCCCAGCAGTCCGAAGAGGGCCTTCCTTCGGTATTGGCTTACCTGGTGTTTCACGATAGCGCCGGCCGTCTCTGGGCGGGTACCACGCGCGGACTGAGTCTGTATCATCCGGAGGCCGATACCGACCCTCCGGCCACGCAAATCGATCTCTCCGCCAACGCCAGGGAGGTGCCGCCCAACGGCGACGCGCGCATCGTATTTTCGGGCATCGACAAATGGAGCCAGACCACGCCGGACCGGCTGCTGTTCTCCCAACGTCTGGATGGGCGCGCCTGGTCGCCCTTTGAGCCGTTGGGGTCCGCGACCTACGCCGGGCTGCCGGCGGGAACGCACCGCCTGGAGGTGCGGGCCATGGATCGCAATGGCAACATCGATCCTCATCCGGCAGCTTTTGCGTTCGTCGTGTTGCAGCCATGGTATCGCCACCCTGGGTTTCTGGCGCTCATGGCGTTCGCGCTGACCAGCACCCTGACGCTGTCGGGGCTGGCGATTTCGCAATACCGGCGGCGGGGAGAGTTGATCGTCGAGCTGCATGACGCTAAGGAGCGGGCCGAGGCGGCCAGCCGCCATAAGACCGAGTTTCTGGCCAACATGAGCCACGAGATCCGCACGCCCATGAACGGAGTGATCGGCATGACGGGTCTGCTGCTCGACACCCCCCTGACCGATGAGCAAAGAGAGTATGCGGAGACCGTCCGCCGGTCGGGCGAGGCGTTGCTGACCATCATCAACGACATCCTGGATTTTTCCAAGGTGGAAGCCGGCCGGCTGGCCATCGAGCACATGAATTTCGACCTCCGGATGGTGGTGGAGGAGGTCAACGAGATGCTGGCGCCCCGCGCCGAGGAGAAAGGCCTGGAGCTGATCATCCACTATCCACCGGACGCGCCGCGGTTCTTCGTGGGAGACGCGGAGCGCATCCGCCAGGTTCTCACCAACCTGGTGGGCAATGCCATGAAGTTCACGCTGAAGGGCCAGGTGGTGACGACGGTCCAATGGCGCTCGCTGGAGGGCGGAAGCGCCTCCATGGAAGTGGCGGTGGCCGATACCGGAGTCGGGATTGAGCGCGACAAACTGGCGGTGCTTTTCCAGAAGTTCAGCCAGGTGGATGGCTCGACAACCCGGAAGTATGGGGGAACCGGGCTGGGCCTGGCGATCTCCAAGCAATTGGTCGTCCTGATGGGCGGCGCCATCGGTGTGGAGAGCCGGCCGGGGGAGGGGTCCAGGTTTTGGTTTACCCTGCCGCTCAAGCTGGATCCCGGGCTGCCGGAAAACCCGGCCGCCATTGACGAGCTGCGCAGCCTGCGGGCGCTGATTGTGGACGACAATGAAGCCAACCGTCGCGTTCTGCATGAACAGATTGCCAGTTGGGGCATGCGCAACGGGAGCTTCGCGACCCCCGAGGAAGCCCTGCGAGCCTTACGGACCGCGGAGCAGGAGGGCGACCCCTACCACTTCGTGCTGTTGGATTATCATTTGCCCGGCGTGGATGGCATCACGGTGGCGCGGGCGATCAAAGCCGACCCGGCGCTCCGCGGCGTCCGGATCGTTTTGCTATCCTCCGCCAGCCAACTGGGGGCGGCGCGCAACGAGCCGATCGAGGCGTGCCTGCATAAGCCCGTGCGGCAATCGCAGCTCATGAACACGCTGGCGGCCGTCTGGTCGAATAGCCGGACGGAGCAGCCGGGGGACGTTTCCAGGCCGCGGGACCGCGCGGCGGAGCGGAAGGCCGCGCTGGTCGCCAGGACCGGAGGCACGGCAATCCGGGTCCTTGTGGCCGAGGATAACCCGGTCAACCAGAAGGTAGCGGTCATGATGCTCGACAAAATGGGCTTCCGCGCCGATGTGGCCGCCAACGGACGGGAGGCAGTCGCCATGGTAGAAGCGGCGCCCTACGATCTGATCCTGATGGATTGCCAGATGCCCGAATTGGACGGTTACGACGCCGCCCGTGAGATCCGCCGACGCGAGGGCGCCGGGAAACACGTGCCCATCGTGGCCATGACCGCCGATGCTATGGCCGGCAGTCGCGACCGCTGCCTGGCCGCGGGTATGGACGACCGGATCGTCAAACCAGTGCGGGTGGATGATGTGTTCGATGCGCTAATGAACTGGGTTCCCCTGCGGGAGCCATCCTCCAAACCGGGTTAATCCAGGGTTAAGGGATCTTTGCCTGGGCCTCCTGGCTGCCCGGACGCGACTCACGCCAGCCAGTCCCCCCGGCCGGCTATCCGAACCGCCCGGGACCGCACGCACTGCCCGGCGGCCCAGGGTTCCGCCAACAGGCCGTTCGACATTCCCGGCCCGTTGCGATGGCGCCTTCCGGCGACGAGACAATGCGTCCGACTACGCGGCCCCGCAGCCGCCTCCGGCCCACGGTTCCCCCAACAGGCCCGTTCGACTTTCGCGGCCCGTCGCCAGGGCGGCTTCCCGCGACGAGACAATCCGTTCGACTACGCGGCCCCGCAGCCGCCTCCGGCCCACGGTTCCCCCAACAGGCCCGTTCGACTTTTCACGGCCCGTCGCCATGGCGGCTTCCCGCGACGAGGCAATCCGTTCGACTACGCGGCCCCGCAGCCGCCTCCGGCCCACGGTTCCCCCAACAGGCCCGTTCGACTTTCGCGGCCCGTCGCCATGGCGGCTTCCGGCGACGAGGCAATCCGTTCGACTACGCGGCCCCGCAGCCGCCTCCGGCCCACGGTTCCCCCAACAGGCCGTTCGACTTTCGCGGCCCGTTGCGATGGCGGCTTCCGGCGACGAGGCAATCCGTTCGACTACGCGGCCCCGCAGCCGCCTCCGGCCCACGGTTCCCCCAACAGGCCCGTTCGACTTTCGCGGCCCGTCGCCATGGCGGCTTCCCGCGACGAGACAATCCGTTCGACTACGCGGCCCCGCAGCCGCCTCCGTCGCCCGCCCCGACGCGCCCAACTCGCCGCACGGCACAACACCCTTGACCCCCTTCCCGTGTTGTGCCTCGATAGAAATGCCCCCTGGTTTCAGAGAGATAGATCCCATTCCCTCTTTGATCCATTGTGCTGCGTACAGCGGATTCTATCAAGGCTCCCCTGCGGCGCACGCATGGAACCGCGTGCGGCCTTGACAGAATCCGCCGCACGCGCTGAAGCAACATCCCTAATAGGAGGGAATGGGATCTCTTGGCCTGAGAACAGGACATTTCTACTGGGGCAAAAAGGGGGACATTTCTACCGAGGCACAACACCCTTGGCCCTCTTCCCGTTGCGCGGCGCCCTCTCGCGGCCCTAACCTAAGCTTTATGTCTCTCGCTTTCCGCCTGGTGACCAGCGCGCCGCTGCGTGACTTCGATGCCGGCGCGCCGGATGGCGTGGTGATCGGCGTGATCGGCGAGGATGGCTCAGGCAAGAGCCGGCTGCTGCGCCTGGCGGCCGGAATCGACACGCCCGAAACGGGGTCAATCGAGCGCTCGGGCCGCGCCCGCCGGCTTGGTCCCATGGACCCGCTGGACTTCGATCCGGTTCCGGTTCTGCTCGTCGACCAGACTTTCGCCCGGCACGATGCGCTGGTGGGCCACCGCGCGGCTCTGGCTCTCGACCGCCTGCGCCGCGCCGGCAGCACCATCCTGCTGGTTTCGCACCAGGAGGATCTGCTGCTGCGGCTTGCCGATGAAATCTGGTGGCTCGACCACGGCTCCCTGGCCGGACGCGGCGACCCCGCCGAAATGCTGGCCGCCTACCGCAAGCACATTGCCCAATGCGAGCGGGCCTGGGGCGAAACCATGGATTCACCGCTGGCCCCCCGCATGCGCCGCGGCGACGGCCGCGCCGAGGTTCTGCAGGTGGAAACGCTCGGCGCCAACGGCCGCCCCACCATCGTCTGGCGTAGCGGTGAGCAGGCCACGGTCCGGGTGGTGGTGCGCTTCCACCGCGAAGTGGCCGACCCGGTGGTGGGGATGATGATCCGCACGCGCATCGGCCTCAACGTCTATGGCACCAACACAGAGCTGGAAAACGTGAAGCTGGGACCGTGCCGGGCAGGCGAAACCAGCGAAATCCGTTTCACCTTTGCCTGCGACCTGTGCCCGGGGGAATACACCCTCACGGCGGCTTCGCACGATCCGGACGGGGTCTGGCACGATTGGCTGGAGGACGCCGTGGCCTTCGCCGTCAGCGACGATCGCTACACTGCCGGAGTGGCCAACCTGCGGGCGCGGGTTACGGCTTCGCGTCCAGAATAAAGGTCGGCACGATGCCGGCCGCGGTGGAAAATCCGCTATTGCCGGTCGAAAGCCAGCTCGAGCAGCCCTGCACTTTGCCCAGATAGGCGTGCGGATGCACATCCACCTGCATCTCGCGGAATTCCAGGTGGCCGAAAGTCATCAGCGGGAAAATCGAGCGCACCGGCTCCACGCGCTCTTGCACCACGTAGGGCGCGCGCATGGCCTGCTTCAGGGCGCGGTCCCAATCCGGACCGTCCATCTCCCAGCCGAAATAGCTGTGCAGGTCGCTGTAGTCGTCGTTGGGCTTCAGCGCCAGGCGCTCGCGGTTCTGGGCGATGAACTCCGGCAGGTCGATGGGTTTATCGTCGAAAGTCGTCTTGGTGGCGCCCACCAGGCGGGTCCACGGCACGTGCTCGCGGATGGCTTTGCGCTCGCCCAGCGGGAATTTGCCGGTCAGCGCTTTCGTCGGTGAGCAGGCCGAACATGGCCTTTTTGTGCGCCAGCTCCGAACGGAAGCTGTTTACCACGCAGACCGAGCGGTCGCGGTAGGCCTGTACCAGCGGATGGGTCAGGTCGAAGCGGATCAGGAACTCCTGCACTCCCAGACGGCGGTAGACCAGGTCGATTTCGAAGTTGCCCTTGCGCAGAATGCGGTTGCGGTATTCGAGCTGCTCCGGCGAAACGATCTCCACCTGGTAGCCCTCTTCGCGGAAAAAAGTCGCGGAAGAGCTCATACTCGCTTTGTCCGGAATGGTAGGCCGGGCGGAACTCGACGATGGCGATGTTGGGCTTCCTGGTGCCACCGAATTGCTTGTAGGATTTCAACAGCGCATGCAGCAAATGTTTCCGGCTGCCGACCTTGGCCAAGGCGTACTTCTTGCGAAAGTCCTTCATCGGCGGAATCTCGTAGAAGAGATCTGCCAAAGCGTCGGCGTAACCGGCGCCGGTCGGTGAATCGGCGTTGTACTGCACAAAGCGGAGGGTGCCGTTGTTCAGATGCGTATCCAGCCGCGCGGCCACTTCCAGGGCCTGATAGCCGGGGTCGATGGACGCCAGCATCTTCTCCGCCGGCAGCAGTTCCAGCCGCGCCAGTAGCGCCGGACTGGCCAGCACCATCTGTTCCATGCGGTCAATGGCGCCAATCAGCGCCTCGCCGGTCTTCACCAGCGACTCGTATTGCCGGCGCGAAAGAAAATTCGGACGCAGGAAGGGACAAATCAGCCTTCCACCTGCGGAGAGCTTGCCATCCTCCATGCGTTCATGCAGCTCTTCCGCCCAGGCGAGGTCGCGGTAAGGTCCGGACTCTACCAGCTTGTTGTATTTGGTGACTGCGTCGTCCAACTGGGACATTTCTGACTTGAAAACCTGTTCTATAATTGAGTATCCCACAGAAGTGCGTAAAACGATAGGTTCGAGGCTCGCGAAGAGCCATTAACCTATTGCCGCTCAATCACTTGCGGGATTTTAACGGGATTGTCAAGAGGGCTGGGAAAAGAGGCCAGTGGGAGGAAACTCCGGCCGGATGAGGGAAATCCGGGCCTTGTGGAACAGGCAGGCCACCCGGAGAAGCGTGGCCTGCCGGCTCGTGTGAGGATCGTGGCGAGCTTCGAGCGGCCCGCCCGCGCGGTTACTGGGCTGAGGTCAGTTTGCCGTTCGTGAAGGTGAACTTCATGCCGTCGTACACGTAGATCTTCTTGTTCCCGAGATCCACGATGTCCTTGGGCTGCCCCCAGGCTGCCACCACTTCATCCACCGACATCCCCATGGTGATTTTCCGGGTGGGCGGCGCAGCGGCCGGGCCGGTACCCGGCGGCATCGGAGGCGGCAGCGCCGAGGGGTCGCTCGGGCCGGACGCGGAGGCTTCCTGTAAGACCTCCTTTTCCGCCTGGTCGGCCTGCTGGGTCTGCTGATTCAACTCGGTTCCCACGTTCGGATCGGGCGGCGGAGCGATGGCCGCAAAGCCGGTCTGCTGCGGCGGAGCGTCGGCGGTGGCCGGCGCGGCTGGAATCCCGCCCTGCCCCTGTTTCTTCTGCAGGTCGCTCAAGCCCTGGTCGATGGTCTGGCGCATATGGTTCTGCATATCCTGCAAATCGGCCACCTGCACCTGGACCATGCTGCCCCGCGGGCAATCCTGTCCCTTGCTGGCGAGAACCGTCAGGCTGGCGGGCTGGCCGGGGGGCACCACGCCGCGCAGTTGCAGCACATCGCCGTCCGTCACGAAGCATTCGCCGCCGGCGTTGGAGGTCACATCCAGGCCCGCCGAAACCACGAAGATATGCTGTTGACCGTCGGAGAGCATCCGGGCGATGCCGCTCGAACCGGGATCCGGCATGGATTGCGGTCCGGCCGCGGCTTCCTGATTTTCCAGCGCGACCTGGCGCTGCACCTCGGCCGCAATCATGTCCTTCACTTCCGGCGTCAGCCCGGCGGTGTAGGGCGGCGGCGCGTTATAAGCGGCCGCTGTGGCAGCGGCGGCCGCTGCCTGCTGCTGCTCCGCGTACGCAGCCATCAGACTCTGGGAGACCAGGTAGTCGGTGAGCCAAAAAGACGGTCCCATATACCGCGGATAGGGCGCGAACCAGCCGCCGTAGTAGCCATACCACGGGCTGCCCCCCCATCCCCAGCCGGCGTAGACCACCGGCATCGCCCATGGGTTATAGGCCCAGCCGTAAAACGCCGGAGCGAAGAAGAACCCCGGAGCGTACACGTTCAGGCCGATGCCGCCCCACATGTAAGGCCGGTAGAAGCTGTTATACATCCTGCCGTTCATATAGTAAGTGCGGCTCACATACGACACCCCACGATAGGCGTAGGGATGCTGTACATAGCCGTAGCCGTGGCCGTAGCTGACCACGCGCACGCCGCCCGGGCGATCCGCCACGATGGTGCGGGAGCCTCCCGGACCATGGTGGATATCCATGCCGCCCGCGTGGACGTCGCGCGGATGGCCGGCGCGATCGAAGGTCGCCGTACCGGAGCGGCCGCCAAACGTACGCCCGCCGGGAGGCGCATGCATTCCAGCGGCGCCTCCGCGCATGCCTGCGCCTGCGCCGGCTCCGCGATTGCCGCCGTTCATCCCCGCTCCGCGGCCGGCGCCGTTGTTGCCTACCGGTCCACGGCCGGCGCCGTTGTTACCCACCGGTCCACGGCCCGCCGGGGCTCCGGTTCCATGGTTGGCGCCTCCAACAGGCGCGCCGTTCGGATGGCTGCCCCCTCCCACCGGTCCACGGCTGGCGCCGGGGGAACCTCCCGTCCTACCCGGAAGGGAGGGCTTGGAGGGCTTTGCCGGCGCAGCTTTCGGCTTTTCTTTTTCTTGAGGATAGGCTGCGGGACACACCACGATTAGTGCGGCCACTGCTGCCGGTAATAGCCCGCGCAGGGCTATAGAACTAAATTTTGGGGCTTTCATATTAACTCCAATTCAATCCGCTGAAAGAACGAGCGACTACCCGCGGGCCGCGCCTACTGCACGTCCACGTCGGAGACCTTGCCGTTCACGAATGTCACCTTCTTGTCCTTATATACGTAGATCACTTTGCTCCCCAGGTCTACGATGCTGGCGGGTTCGCCAAATCCATCCTTGACCTGCTGCACGGTCATTCCCAGTTTCAGCACTCGCGGCGCCTGGTCCGCGGAGGGCGCCGGAGGCGGAGCCGGTGGGGCAATGGGGGCGAACTGCTGCTGGGGTGGCGGTGCCTGGGCCGGAGGAGGGGCTTGCGCGGGCGGCGGTGGAGCTTGCGGCTCCGCAGCCGGCGCGGCGCCTTCGGGGAGCTTGAACACCTGTTCGATGGTCTGCCGGACGTGCTTCACGTCGGTGTCGGCAAGTGCGCCGCGCACAAATCTAAAGGTGACCTTGGCGCGGTACGGCTGATAGCCGGGGTCCACCGCCTTGGGGTCGCAGTCGCCGCAGGTCTGCACCATGAAGACAATCGAATCGGGGTTGAATTCGGTATTCAGCAGGTATACCTTGGCGCCTACCGCGACCGGGCGCTCCACTTGTTTCCGTTGCGGGATGGCAATGCCGAAGCGGGCTGCCTTTTCCGAGCGGCTTTCCGTCCGCACGAACTGGCCTTCGGCGAAGGTATTCGCGAACGGCCCGGATTTCATAGGGTTCGCCTGCAAGCCGTCGGCCTGGACAACCAGGACTGCCCCCGGTTTCACCACTTTCAGCCCGTTGGCGTCCATCTCGGTTTCCGGGTAAACGGCGCGCAATTGCTGCGCCAGGTTGTCCGCCTGCGGGGCAGCGTGGACCGAAAAAGCCAGCGCCGCCAACAACGAAACCGCCACTACCTTGATTTTACGCATGGATACGTTCCTTCCTGGCCGGTCGAAGTGCGATTAGAATACCTCATTTTCCCCAACTACTTCAACCTGCCGGTCCGGCAGATCCCCTTAAAGGCCTCTCACTATTGATAGCGCAAACGGCCGGTTAAAATGCTCGAAATTCCCGCGGCCGTTGTTAGCGATCAGCGGCAGGTGGCGGCCGGCGCGGCAGGTGGCTGCCCCGGCGGTCCTGCGCGGCCCTCGGGGCCGCAGGCCGGAAACGGCTTCGGGACTGGGACCCGCTGACCGCTGGCGGGTTGGGTGGGATACGAAGGCCGATCGTTGCCGGCGAGCAACGACGTGGACGGATGGGCCGGAAACGACTTCGGGGAGCCGGATCCGCGGACCGGTGGCTGGCGGCGACGCCGTAGGCCGCCGGGCCGGAGATGGCTTTGCGGGCGACCGCGCAAGCTCATCTGTGACCCCATTTGCCGCTCAATCAGTTAGCGGCTCCTCACGCGGCCGTTTGTGGCTCAAGTTTATAGCCGAGTTGGTTGGCCGCAGTTTGCAGGCGATGAATGCGCACGGATTGGTAGCGTTTTTGGTAGGCCGCGGCCGGCGGCGGGTCACACTTTCGTTCAAACCGGCCCCGCCGGCGGCCCTGCTAAAGCGTGCGCTACCACTGCAAGGGTGGGGCACGCTTAGCCAGCCCGGCGGGGCGTCGGGTCCGGTCGCGACAGGCACACAGCGCAAACCGCTCATCTGTGACCCCATTTGCCGCTCAATCAGTTAGCGGCTCCTCACGCGTTTGTGGCTCAAGTTTATAGCCGAGTTGGTTGGCCGCAGTTTGCAGGCGATGAATGCGCACGGATTGGTAGCGTTTTTGGTAGGCCGCGGCCGGCGGCGGGTCACACTTTCGTTCAGACCGGCCCCGCCGGCGGCCCTGCTAAAGCGTGCGCTACCACTGCAAGGGTGGGGCACGCTTAGCCGGCCCGGCGGGGCGAGGGGCGTCGGGTCCGGTCGCGACAGGCACACAGCGCAAACCGCTACAGCGTAGCGTGCCGAGGTCGGCCTTTGGGCCGAACGGATTGTCGCAGTCATTTCGGCTTCCCGGTCTGCGCCCGCTCGCGGAGGCGCGCGGACCTCATGGTCGCAGACCTATCAGGCTTGTCGCGGCCCTCCGCCCGCCAGTGTTTGCAGTCAGGGGCGGCAATCGATCCTATAATGAACAGCAGCCGGTAAACCCGACATGGAGGTGTGAGCCATGAATCGCTGTCCCCAACCGGCCGCGGAAACCTGCGGCCGCAGACTGTTTCTCGCTTCCCTGGCCGCCTGTTCGGCGCGCGCCCTCACCGCGCAGCAGGATGGCCAGGTTTTCGTCCCCAAGCAGAGCGACCGGCCGGAAGCTATCGAAGGCGACGAACCCGGGTTCCAGAGCATCTTCGACGGCAAAACTCTCGACGGCTGGGAGGGCGATCCGAAGTACTGGCGCGCCGCGGACGGAATCATGACCGGGGAAATCACCCCGGAGACCGTCATCAAGAGCAACACCTTCGTCATCTGGCGGGGCGGCGCGCCCCAGGATTTTGAGCTGAAGGTGGACTACCGCATCACCGCCGGTGGCAACAGCGGCATCAATTACCGCAGCGTGGTGGTGCCGGACAAGGTCACGCCCGCCAACCGCTTCGCCATGCGCGGCTACCAGTGCGATATCGACGGGCAAAACCGCTACACCGGCAATAATTACGAGGAGAAAGGCCGCCTGTTCCTGGCCGAGCGCGGCGAGGTGACCCATGTGACCGGTACCCGCAAACCGATTGTGCTCTCGCGCATTGGCGATAACCAGGAAATGGCGCACCTCATCACCGACGGGTGGAACTCGATCCACCTGATCATCCGCGGCAACATGATGATTCACAACATCAACGGGCGGCTCATGAGCGTCACTATCGACGACGACCCGAAACGCGAGCCCAAGGGCCTCATCGGCGTGCAGGTGCATGTGGGGCCGCCCATGCGCGTGGATTACCGGAACTGGCGGCTGCGTTCCCTGTGACCGGCCCGGCGCCCGGCTCCTCATCCACGCCCGGCGAACCTTCCCTTCTCACAGTACAATTAGTTCGTGCGCCTCCCCTTATTTCTGTTCATCGCCCTGCTTTGCGCGGGCACCCTGCTTGGCCAAGATGCCGACCCCGGCCGTGCGGTTTTTGAAACCCGGTGCGCCCGCTGTCACGGCTCGGACGCCAATGGCGGTGAACTGGGACCGCCGATCGCCTCCCGGCTGCGCTCCCACGACGACGCGCAACTGGCTACCCTGATCCACGAAGGCGTGCCCGGCGGCGGCATGCCTCCGATTCCGGTCACCGAAACGGAAATGGGACCGCTCATCCGTTACCTGCGCACGCTGCAGCCCCGCGGGTTCCGGCGCCCGCCGATCCACCTGAAGGTCCAGACCACCGACAACCGCGAACTGGAGGGCGAAGTCCTCAACCAGGGCTTCAACGATCTGCAACTGCGCACGGCCGATCAGCGCGTACACCTGCTGCGCCGCGTGGGGGACCGCTTTCGCGAGGTCACCTCCGAGACCGGTTGGCCTGCCTATAATGGCGATCCCGGCGGCAACCGCTACACCACGCTCTCCCAGATCACGCCCGCCAATGTCTCGCGGCTCGGCCCCCGGTGGATGTTTTCCCTCCCTAACACCGGGCCGCTGGAGGGGACGCCGGTGGTGGTGGAGGGCATCATGTATGTCACCGCCGGCAACGAATGCTACGCCCTGGATGCCGGAACCGGCCGCGAGATCTGGCACTTTCGCCGGCCTAAAACGCCGGGCATTCCGGCTTCCGGCATCAACCGCGGGGCGGCCGTGGCCGGCGACCGGGTGTTCATGGAAACCAACGCCGCCCACATTATCGCCCTCAATCGTTTCACCGGCGATCTGCTGTGGGATACCCAGATGGCCGACTGGCATTTGAATTATTTCGCCACTTCGGCCCCGCTCACCGTGGGCAGCCTGGTGGTGGGCGGCGTGGCCGGCGGCGAGCACGGTGCGCGCGGCTTCGTGGCGGCCTTCGACCAAGCCACCGGCAAAGAGGCCTGGCGCTTCTGGACCGTCCCCAAGCCCGGCGAGCCGGGATCGGAAACCTGGCAGGGCAAAGGCATCGAACACGGTGGCGCGCCCACCTGGTTCACCGGCGTGTACGACCGCGAGCTCGACACGGTCTACTGGCCCAGCGGCAATCCCAGCGCCGAGTACAATGGCGACGACCGCCTGGGCGACGACCTTTATTCCGACTGCATTCTGGCTCTGGACGCCCGCACCGGCAAACTCAAGTGGTACTTTCAAACCACCCCGCACGACCTGTGGGATTGGGACGCTGCCGAGACGCCCCTGGTGGTGGATGCCGCCTGGCAGGGCCAGCCGCGCAAACTGCTGCTGCAAGCCAACCGCAACGGATTCTTCTACGTCTGGGACCGGACTAATGGCCACATGCTGCTGGGCAAGCCTTTCGTCAAGAACCTGACCTGGGCCAGCGGCATCGCCGCCGACGGACGGCCGATCCGCCTCCCGAACCAGGAACCCACTGCCGCCGGCACGCGGGTCTGCCCCTCGCAGGATGGCGCCACCAACTGGTTTTCGCCGTCTTACAATCCCGCCACCGGGCTGTTTTATGCGCAGACTTTCGAAAAGTGCAGCGTCTACATCAAGCGCGATATCGGCGAGTGGCAGGCGGGCAAGGAATACCTGGGCGGGACCCAGCGCACCGCGCCCGGCACACCGCCCCAGCGCGTTCTGAAAGCCATCGACGCGGCCACCGGGCGCATCGTTTGGGAGCTGCCGCAGCCAGGTCCGGCGGTCTCCTGGGGCGGCACGCTGGCCACCGCCACCAACCTGGTGATCTTCGGCGCAGAGGGGGGTGCGCTGATGGCCGCTGACGCCACCACCGGCCGTCCCCTGTGGAGCTTCCCCACCAATCAGAACTGGAAGGCATCGCCCATGACCTACCAGTTTGACGGCAAGCAATACATCGCCGTGGCCGCCGGGTCGAACATCCTGGCCTTCGGCCTGGTGGAATAATCCGGCGACCGGCCCGAGCGTGCGCACCACGCCTGGCGCGGTTTATTTCGTCGGAGATCCGGGAAGTGAGATTTCCGATCCTGCGGCGTTTGCGGCCTTGGCCGCGCTGCTGATGGCGGCCGCGATTTTCGCCTGCGTGGCGCCCACGCGGCGGGCGGTGCGGATGGATCCGCCCGACGCGATTGCGGCACGAGTAGGGCTGCAGGCCGACTGCCGCGGCCAAACCATCCGAGAACTTTCGGTTCCCGTGGGCACTAATTATGATCGCGAGCCATGGGACCGATCGTCTATTTCAGCTTTCCTGCACACGGGCATGTCAACCCCACCCTTTCGGTGGTTCGCGAACTGGTGCGACGCCAGGAGCGGGTGGTGTATTACGCCACCGAACCGTTTGAGCCGGCCATCCGCGCGACCGGCGCCCTGTTCCGCCCGTACTCGCCGCGGCTGCGCATGCCGGGGCACGGGGCGGGGCCGTTCGCCCAGGTCTCCACGACGCTCGATACGCTGCTCGATTTCAGCCGCGCGGTGCTCGACGATCACCTGGCCGAGGTGCGCTGCCTGCACGCTGGCCCCATTATGTTCGACAGCTTCGCACCATGGGGCCCGATGGTGGCCGAATTGCTGGACTTGCCCGCCATCGCCTCGGTGCCCAGCATCCTGATCGACGCCGCCATCGCCGCGCATTACGGGACCGGCGCCCCGCCCAAGGATCCGTGGTTGACCCCCGAATGGTACAGCGGATTCTGCACCCGCTGCCGCAACAGCCTGCGCGGTTACGGCCTCGCGGAGCCGCCCGCTCCCCCACAATTGCTGCAATCCTATGGCGACCTGAACCTGGTGTACACGTCGCGCCTGTTTCAACCGATGGCGGAATCCTTCGTGGCGGAGCGGTTTCAATTCGTCGGGCCGTGTTTCGCGTTCCGCCCGGAAGAGCCGGGGTTCCCGTTCGAGCGCCTCGACGGCCAGCCCGGCGCCAGGCCGCTGGTTCTGATAGCTCTGGGCACGGTGTACGGCAATCAGCCGCAATTCCTGCGTGCCTGCCTGCGGGAGTTGGCGGGCGCGCCGTGGCAAATTGTTGTTTCCGCCGGTGCCGATCTACCCGTCGAAAGCCTGGGGCCGATCCCCGAAAACTGCATCGTGCGCCCGCGCGTGCCGCAAATCGAGATCCTGCGGCGGGCGGCGGCGTTCGTCACCCACGCAGGCATGAACAGCGTCCAGGAAGCGCTATACCACGGGGTTCCGATGGTGATGGTGCCGCAGGCAGCCGACCAGTTCTGGATCGCGGCGCGTACCGCCGAACTTGGCGCCGGCGTGGTGCTGGAACCGGAGATGCGGCCAGGAGCGATTCGCGCCAGTGTGGAGCAGCTCCTCACCAGCGCCGGTTATGCCGCCGCCGCGGCGCGCATCGGTGCATCCCTGCGGGCTGCGGGCGGGCCGGCCAAAGCCGCGGCCGAAATTCAACGTTTTCTCCGCCGCACGGCGGGCGGAAGGCGGCAGGAGCACGCATGCCCGGTCTAGCCGAGGGCCTCAGCCTCTGCATGATCGTGAAGGACGAGGAGCACCGCCTGGCCGATTGCCTGGACTCGGTGCGCAACCTGGCTCGCGAGCTGATTGTGGCCGACACCGGCTCCGCCGACGGGACGCCGCGGATCGCCGCCGCATACGGAGCTGCAGTGATTCCATTCGATTTCGCGAGAGTGGATTTCGCGGCCGCCCGCAATTGCGCGATCGCCCAAGCCACCAGCCGCTGGATTCTGATGCTGGACGCGGATGAGACGCTGGACCGCGCCGGCGCGCCCCTGATCCGATCGATCGCCGCCGGGGAAGAAAACGCGGGCTATTTCCTGGAGCGGCGCAACCGGGCGACCGATTCTGCCCGGCCCACCACGGACTACGTCGTGCGCCTGTTCCCCAACCGGCCGGACTACCGCTACCGCGGCCGGGTGCACGAAACCATCGACGCGTCGATCCTCGCCGGAGGCGGGCGGCTGTGCCGAAGTGGCATTCGCATCGATCACAATTTTGCCACCGACCGCGAGGCGCGCCGGCAGAAGAACCACTGGTACATTGAGATCCTGAAGGAAGAAATTGCCGCCGATCCGGGCGACCAAACGCGGCTGGATTTTCTCGCTGCCGAGTATCACCAGCTCGGAATGTTCGACGAGGCCACCGAAATCGCCGAGCGCATCGTACGCCTGCGGCCCCAGGACCCGCGGGCGCACTTGTTCCTGGGCACGTATCATTTACTTTATAAGCCCGACCCGGCGCGGGCGCGAGCCGAGTTCACGCACGCCCTCCTGCTCCGCCCGGGCTATCCAGAAGCCGCGTCTTTCCTGCGCATGCTGGATGAGCGGGAAGCCGCGGGTTAGCCGGACCAGGTCCGCGACCGCGTGATTAGGTTCGCCTGCCTGCCAACATCCGCGGCTCAACATCGAATCGGAGCCGCGACCGTGAGGAGTGCCGTATGGCCCGCGGCGGGCCACCAAAAGCGATAAAGACGCGAGTTGCCGACCTAATAGAATCAATGGCTTGCGGCGCGTCTTCAAAGAAGCGGACTTAACCGGCTAATTTGTGCCCGATTCGCCGCGGTGCCGCGGCCAATCACCGAAGACCACGCAGGACCATTCTGCACAATGAAAGTGCGGCTGGCAAGAGGTTTCCGCGACAACTCGTCACCAAACCTCCGGGCCCAGCCCAGACGAGGCTTTTTTGGCACTCTCAGGTAAGAAAACTCGAACGAAAAGAAAAATGAACGCCTATCCATCGGACGGCGAGCGCTTGGTCCAACGGAGGTCCTCATTGAGGGGTTGGCCGGTATAAAAGGACCTCGGGGTCGCGGACCTCGCGAGGTCCGCGGGCCTCCTCGCCGAGGTGACACGGAGGATGCGGCATGGGGCAATGCCGGCGAGGTACTGGAAGTCCGACGGCCCGGCAATCTGCTGTTCCTGCGGTGCCGCCTTCCGGCGGACGAACCGGCGGCGGCAAACGCCTCAGGGCCGCCTATCGGTTGGCGCCCAGCCCGTTTGACGGTCCGGCAATCGCACCCCCCACAGTCCGGCCGGCGGCTACTGAACTACCGCCACCAGTTGTCGCGCATGGCCCGGGCCACGTAGGCCTTGGCATTCTGGATATTGCGCAGGGCCGAAGTGCGCCAGGCGGCGCTGGGACCGTAGTCCACTTCCGCGGAAAGGTCGCGCTGGGCCGAATCCAGCAGTTCGATGGACTTGCGGAAGCGGCCCTCCCAGCCCATGCGGGCGTCGATAGGAGGGTGCGCATCGGGGTTGCGGCCGTCGTCGATGGCGGCCTGCCGGGCGTCTCCGATGGCGCGGTCAATCTCCTGCACCGCGGCTCGCTGGTCGCGCATCACGTCGCGCCAGTCCGACCGGTTCAGCAGGGCGCGGGCGTAGCGCAGATCGGAAATGGCGCTCCGATAATGGGGATGCGGGGCGCCCACCGGCATCACCGGCGGCGGGGGTGCGGCTTCTACCGGCGGCGGAGGAGGCGCCATTCCCGCGGTGTCATCGCGGAATTTGTCGTATCCGCCGCGGCGCACCACCTCCATAGCCGAGTCGATATATCCGAACGCGCGGTTGCGCCAGACGCGCGCCAGCGGGTTATCCTCTTCCCGGCCTATATCGGCGCGGGCGCTGCCTAGCAAACGTAGAATCTCCCGGAAGCGGCTTCCGCGCCCCATGCGAACGTCCACCGGCGGATGCTCGTTGATGCTGCGCAGGTCGAAGCGGGCGGCAAGGTCCAGTTCGTGGATGGCGCGCTCCGTCTGGGCAGTTGCCGTGGCCATGTCCCGCATCACGTTGGGTTCGTCGGGAATTCTCATCAGCAGGGTGGCGCGCCGCAGGTCGGTGCGCGCCGATAGGTAGTGGGGGTGGCGGAACTGCGCCCACGCGCCCAGTGGAGCCAGCATGGCAATCGCCAGCAGCAGGGAAGTTCGCGGAAGGTTTCTCATCATGGCTATCATACCCAACACGTGCGGATTTTAGAGGTCGCGGCGCGCCCGCCGGTACTGCCCGGTTTTAATCGATTTCTAATGCGTTGCGGCGAGCGGCGGCGGTGCGGCCGCGCCCAGGATCTGCCGCCAGTCCATGGTGGCGGCAAGCTGCTGGCCTACCTCGACCAGAGCCGGGATGGCCGCAAGATCGTCCTCGCCGATGTCCGATGGCAGCAGCGGATTGAAAGTTTCCAGCACGCCCGGCCACTGCCGGCGGACGGCCTTGTCCACCCAATCCTCGGAGCTATCGACCAGTGTATTGGTGGTCCATTCGATGGTCGCCACCAGGCCTTTGGGCGGATCCTGGGAGGCCGGGTAATAGCCCGTGCCCAGCGAAATGACCTTGGTTTGGGCGGGGTCGAAGGTATCGTACTCGAAAGCCTCAACGCAGGCCTGGTAAGCCGGATTGGCCGTGCCGGCCACACCGCCATCGAAGAAATTCCGGGTCTTGCCGGCGAGACCGTCGATGGTCCAGTAATTGAAATAGGTGGGCGCACAGGCCGACGCCACCGCCGCATCCACCAGCTTGACCGTGCCGGTGGTGCGGGCATTCCGCGGTTCGTCGCGCACGAAGAACCACTCGTGGGCGTCCATCGCGGTGGCCGAAATCAGGATCCGGATGGGTGCATCGTTGACCACCCACGCGGCGCTGGCGCCGAGCACCGACGTCACCACGTCGCGCATGTGCCTGGGGTCGTACATATAGCCCTCAGCCAGAAGCTTGGCATCCGCGATCAGGCCGGTGGGCGTGAAGACCTGATGGGACTTTTGCGTGTAAACCGTGAGCATGTCGGTGGCCGGCACACCGGCGGCAATTGCCGCAGTGAGCAGGGCCCCGGTTGAGGTTCCCGCACAGTACTGAATGTGGTCGCGCGTGAGGCCGCCTAACTGCTCCTCAAGCTTGATGAGACAACAACAGGGGATGATTCCGCGAATCCCCCCTCCCCGAATCGATAGAACATAATTCATTGCTACACCCCGTGGGGTAATAGTAGCAAAACCGTGGGCGCAGGGTAGGGGAGAATAAGTTAGCCGCTGATGAACGCCGATGAACGCTGATATTTGGAATCTTATCGGCGTTCATCGGCGTTCATCAGCGGCTAGAGTGATTCCCGGCCCTCTTCGAAGGTGGTAACTTCCAAGACACATGCAGATTCTCAATCTTCCTGAGATTTGCCGGGCGCTCGATTACCGCGCGGTCATCGGACGCATGCGGGAGGCGCTGGTGGCGTGGTCGCGCGGCGAGTGCGAAATGCCCATGCCCATGCACCTGGGGATCGCGCCCGAAGACGCCGAGATCCACATCAAATCCTGCTACCGCCGGGGCGGGAGGTATTTCGCGCTGAAGATTGCCAGCACCTTTCCGGGCAATGCGGCGCGGGGCCTGCCGACCGGCAACGGCATGATGCTGCTGGCTTCGGCTGAGACCGGAGAGCCGGTGGCGCTGCTGGCAGATGCCGGCCATCTCACCGATGTGCGGACTGCCGCGGTGGCGGCCAGCATGGCGCGCGAACTGGGCAGGAGCGACCGCACCCTGGGGATTCTGGGCACCGGCATCCAGGCGCGGCTCCAGGCGCAGTGGCATGCCGCGGTGCTCCCACTGGAGCGGGTGTGGATCTGGGGCCGCACGCCAGAGCGGGCCGAAACATGCGCGCGTGATTTACGCCAGGCTCTGCCGGGAGTTGAGATTGCCGTCGCGGCCCTCCCCGGCCGAAGTGGCACGCCAGGCGCGGCTGATCGTCACCACGACCGCCTCCCGCGCGCCCCTGCTGGCGGAGGGCGATGTGCAGCCGGGGACGCTCATCGCGGCGGTCGGCGCGGATACCGTGGGCAAGCAGGAACTGGATGCCGCCATCCTGCGGCGCGCGGACCGTATCCTGGTGGATTCGCGCGCGCAGTGCGAAAAGCTGGGCGAATTGCAGCACGCACCGGCCGAATGGGGGCGCGCGATCGAGATGGGTGCGTTTTTGGAACACGGCGGTCCGCCGGCTGAGTTGACCGTCTGGGACTTCACCGGCTTGGGCGTCGAGGACCTGCTGATCGCCGAATTCTGCTACGAAAATCGCGCTGTATAGTTAGCGCCCGGTGCTGACAATCGATCCCCCATCATCCGCCTCGCCGCGCGACCTGGCCAGGACGGCAGCCCAACCGCGGACCTGAAGGACCTTGTTCGGGACATGGCCGGCGCCGAAAAGATGCTGGACAGCCAGACGCCGCGGGCTGAAGGCCGCCTTATGGCAAATCCCCAGGCAGACCGGTGGCCTTCGCCGCCAAGCCGCTCGCCTTACCTCGCCAGTTGCCGCAGCACATACGGCAGAATGCCGCCATTGCGGTAGTATTCGGCCTCCTGCGGGGTATCCACGCGGACGTCCACGGTGAATTTCGTCTCTGCGCCATCCGCGCCCACCGCCCGCACGCTGGCCTTGCGGCCGCCGCCATTCAGCGAGGCGCGCACGCCCTCGATGGAGAACACTTCCTTGCCCGTCAGCTTCAGGCTGGCGGCGCTCTCTCCGGGCGCGAATTGCAGCGGCAGCACCCCCATGCCCACCAGGTTGGTGCGGTGGATGCGCTCGAAGCTTTCCGCAATCACCGCGCGCACGCCCAAAAGCGCCACGCCCTTGGCCGCCCAGTCGCGCGACGATCCCGAGCCGTACTCCTTGCCCGCCAGAATGAGCAGCGGCACGCCATCCTTCTGATACTTCATGGAAGCGTCGTAAATCGACATCTGCTCGCCATCCGGCAGGTGCACCGTCCAACCGCCTTCGGTGCCCGGCGCCAACTGGTTGCGCAGGCGGATGTTGGCCAGGGTGCCCCGCACCATCACTTCGTGATTGCCGCGGCGCGCGCCGTAGGAGTTGAAATCCCCCGGCTGCACGCCCAGCGAAATCAGGTACCGGCCGGCCGGGCTGTCCTTGGCAATGATGCCGGCCGGGGAAATATGGTCGGTGGTCACCGAATCGCCCAGAAGGGCCAGCACGCGCATCCCGCCGATGTCCTGCACGGAAGTCGCCGGGTCCACCAGGTGGTCGAAGTAGGGCGGCTTCTTGATATAGGTGGAGTCGTCGTCCCAGCGGAACAGGCCGCCGGTGGGGACGGGCAGCGATTGCCAGTTCTTGTCGCCATCGAAGGCCTGGGCATACTCGTGAGCGGAACATTTCAGGCTCCACGGAGGCCCGCACGGTCGCCTGCACCTCCTCGTTCGAGGGCCAGATGTCGTGCAGGTAGACCGGCTTGCCGTCGGAATCCTCGCCCAGCGGATCGTGGGTCAGGTCGATATCGACGGTCCCCGCCAGGGCGTACGCCACCACTAGCGGCGGCGAGGCCAGGTAGTTGGCCTTCACCTGCGGGTTGATGCGTCCTTCGAAATTGCGATTGCCGCTGAGCACCGCGGCTACCACCAGGTTCTCCTTCTGCACGGCCTGGGCCACCGGTTCGGGCAGCGGCCCGCTGTTGCCGATGCAGGTGGTGCAGCCGAATCCCACCAGGTGAAATTTAAGCTGTTCGAGATACGGCAGCAGGCCGGCCTTCTGGTAGTAATCCATGACCACTTTCGACCCCGGCGCCAGGCTGGTCTTGACCCACGGCTTCACCTGCAGGCCGCGCTCGACGGCCTTCTTGGCGAGCAGCCCGGCCGCCAGCATCACCGACGGATTGGAGGTGTTGGTGCAACTGGTAATGGCGGCGATCACCACGGCGCCGGTTTCCACCTCGGCTGGGTGGCCGTCGATTTCCGCCTCAGCCGCCTTCTTGGGGCCAGGGAAGGCATCGTGGAAATTCTTCCGCACCTCCGCCAGTTCGACGCGATCCTGCGGGCGCTTCGGCCCGGCCATCGAGGGAGTTACGGTGGCCAGGTCGAGTTCCAGCGTGTCGGCGTACACCGGGTCGGGGGTGGCGTCGGTGCGGAAGAGGCCCTGCTCCTTGGTGTAGGCTTCCACCAGCGCCACCAGGTCGGACGGGCGGTTGCTGAATCGGAGGTATTCCAGGGTTTCGTGATCCACCGGGAAGAAGCCCATGGTGGCGCCGTATTCGGGCGCCATGTTGGCGACCGTGGCGCGGTCGGCCAGACTCAGGGCGCTCAAGCCGGTGCCGTAGAATTCGACGAATTTGCCGACCACGCCCTTCTTGCGCAGCATCTGGGTGATGGTGAGGACCAGGTCGGTGGCGGTGCAGCCCTCCGGCAGGTTGCCGTGCAGCTTGAAGCCGACCACCGGCGGCAGCAGCATGGAAATGGGCTGGCCCAGCATGCAGGCTTCGGCCTCGATTCCGCCGACGCCCCAGCCCAGCACGCCGAGCCCGTTGATCATGGTGGTGTGGGAGTCGGTGCCGACCAGCGAATCCGGATAGGCCTGCCCGTTGGCGCGGAAGACCACGGAAGCCAGGTATTCCAGGTTCACCTGGTGGACGATGCCGGTATCGGGCGGCACCACGCGGAAATTGCGGAAGGCCGTCTGGCCCCAGCGCAGCAGCATGTAGCGCTCGCGATTGCGCTGGAATTCGAGCAGCGCGTTGAGCGAAAAGGCGTCCTTGGTGCCGAACTAATCCACCTGCACGGAGTGGTCGATGACCAGGTCGGCCGGCATGAGCGGGTTGGCGCGGGCCGGGTCGGCGCCCATGGCGGCCAGGGCGTCGCGCATGGCGGCCAGGTCGACCACGCAGGGCACGCCGGTGAAATCCTGGAGCAGCACGCGCGCCGGCATGAAGCTGATTTCCTTGGCGTTAGGGCCGCTCGTCGCCGCGCGCCACATATTCCACGTCGGCGGCCGAGACGCGCTGGCCGTCTTCGTTGCGCAGCAGGTTTTCCAGCAGGATCTTGGTGGAAAAGGGCAGGCGCGAAACGGACGCCGTGCCTCGTTCTTCGAGGGAGGCCAGGCGGAAATATTCGTATTCCGCCCCGCCCGCGCGCAACTTCGCCGCCGCGCCGAAACTATTTTTTGCCATCAATTCGATTATAAAGGGCTTCCAAAGATGGAATCGCGCGCCGGCTCTAAAGTTCCTGGAAATTCTGACGATCTACCCCTTGTGTTGCCACCATCGCCCAACACGGACTGGTGCCGGGACGACCAGGCGGCGCTTGCCTGGCCACTTCGACCAGGATCCCTCCAACAGCCGCACGTTGATCCGCGAAATGCTGGGGGACGATCCGCGGGCGTTTCTGCCGAAAGCGCTGGCGGTTTTGCGGGAGCAGCCGGAATCGCGCGGCGCTCAATATGTAATCACGCTGCTGGTAGCCCACGAATTGCTGCTGCCCGCCTTGTGCGATCCGTCGCTTGACCGGGAGCAGGCCGTGGCCCTGGCTCGCGGGGCGCTGCGAGTAGATTCCATGGCCGATATTACCCTGGCGAAGGCGCTGGTGCACCGGAACGAGCAGACCGTGGCCCGTCCCGCCCGGCTGATGGATATCCTGGACGAAATCTCCAGCGGAACCCGCATTTTGCCGTCCCTGCTGCGCCTGTTGCGCCATGACGATCCCCACATCCGTTCCAAAGCCGTACTGATGATCGGCCGCGGCAGTCGCGGGGTGCGATGGATCGAGCGCCGGCTGGCGGATACGGATTCTCGCGTGCGGGCCAACGCCATCGAGTCGATGTGGGGCCTGAATCGCCCGGAGGCGCGCAGCCTGCTGCAAAAAGCATTGCGCGATCCGAACAACCGGGTCGCCGCCAACGCGGTCCTGGGCCTGTACCTGCTGGGCGACTGCGCCAGCATTCCCCAACTCTTGAAGATGGGCCAAAGCGATGCCCCGCCGTGGCGATCCACGGCCGCCTGGGTGATGGGTGAAACCGCCGATCCGCGATTCTTGATTGCCATAGCGGAGCGTCTATGCGATGCCGATCCGGCGGTGCGGCGGCGGGCTTATTGGGCGCTGAGCCGGGTCAAAGCCGCGGCCGCCAGGGTGGCGCAGTGCCCGGAGTGGCGCATGGTGGGGCATTTTCGCCGGCCCAAGCGCGGCTCGAACAGCCGTTATGTGCGGGTGGCCATCGCCTCCGAGGGCCGCCCGGAAGTGCCCGTTCTTCTGCCCACGCAATTTTTGCTTGCCGAGGAGGGCCGCCCGGTCAGCCTCTATGAGGTGGCCGAACGCGAGGTACCGCCGGCGCTTTCGGTGGCCTTCGTATTCCCCACCAGCGTGGGCGGCGGCAGGCCGCCCTGGGTGGAAGGGGCGCTACGGGCGCTGCGGTGGAAACGGAATCCCGATTTATGGGGCGTATTGCCCTATTGCGCCGAAGCGTCGTGGGGTCATGGGCCGCCGCCGGCCGAGGCCGGGAACGTGGTGTTCTGTTCGATCCCCGAAGCCGTTCGAAGCAGTTTCCTGCATCCCACCGGCGCGGGGCCGTGGCCCGATCTCTGGAATGCGGACCTATGGAATGCGGTTTGGAATGCCGTCCAGTGCCTGAAGCGCCTGGTGCGGGGCGAAAAGCGGATTATCCTCTTCAGCAACGTGCAGGAGAGCCGCGCGGCGGGGATGGCGCTGCTTTCGTCGGTCATTAGTTCGTCCACCCACCTGCAGGTGATTTCCACGGAAGAGAATCCACGGTTGGAGGAGTTCTGCCGCCAGACGCACGGGCTTTTCCGCCGCGTGCAGGGAGACGAGGAGGCGGCGGTAGCCATCGAGGAGGCTTATTTGCAGCTCCTGTCGCGCTATGAAATCAGGTATTCGCTGGTCTCGCCGGAGGCGCGCAGCCTGAAGGTTCGCGCCCATACCCCCTGCGGCTGGGCCGAGATGACCCTGGCGATTCCGCCTCCCGAGCCCAGCGGCTGATGCTTAGCCGTTCCAGTCCATAGCCAGACGCACGAGCGTGCGGACTGGCACACCAGTGGGTCCCTTGGCGAGGAAGGGTTTGGCATCGTCGAGCCAGGCGGTGCCGGCGATATCCAGGTGGACCCAGGGGGTGTCTTCGGCGAATTCCTTCAGGAACAGGCCGCGGTGATGGCTCCGCCCCACCGGCCGCCGACGTTGGCCAGGTCGGCGAAGGCGCTCTTGAGGTAATCTTTGTACTCTTCTTCGAGCGGCATGGGCCACATGCGGTCGCCCGCGGCCTTGGACGCCTGAAGCACGCGATCGCGCATGCCGTCGTCATTGGCGAACAGCCCCACGTTGATATGGGCCAGCGCCACCACGATGGCGCCCGTCAGGGTGGCGGCGTCCACCAGGTGGGTGCATCCCTGGCGGCGCGCATAGGTTAAAGCGTCGGCCAGAATCAGCCGGCCTTCGGCATCGGTGTTGATCACTTCGATGGTCTTGCCGGACATGGCGGTGACGATATCGCCGGGCCGCTGCGCGCGGCTGCCGGGCATGTTTTCGACGGCGGGGATGTAGGCGCTGACCGGAATGGGCGGCTTGAGCTGCGCCAGCGCCCGCATGGCGCCGATCATGGCGGCGCCTCCGCCCATGTCGTACTTCATCTTTTCCATGCCTTCGGCGGGTTTGATGGAGATGCCGCCGGTGTCGAAGGTGACGCCTTTGCCGACCAGTCCGAGGTGGGGCAGGCCGTCGCCACCGCCCTCGGGGCGATAGTGCATCTCGATCAGAGCCGGCGGTTCGGCGCTGCCCTGGGCGACGCCCAGCAGCGATCCCATACCCAACTCGGTCATCCGGGCGGTATCGAGAACCTGGCATTCCAGGTGAAACTCGGCGGCCGTCTCCAGTGCGGCTTCGGCCAGCTTTAGCGGCGTCAGCCGGTTGGCCGGCTCGTTGACTAGGCTGCGGGCGTAGTTTTGGGCTTCAGCTACGATCCGGCCGCGGGCCGCGCCCTCCTCGATGCCGGCAACTTCGGGCGGCGCCACCAGGGTGAAACTTTCGACGGTCTTGTGGTCGCCGCTGGTCTTATAGCGGTCCGGTTCGAAATCGCCCAGGATGGCGCCTTCCACGGCCGCCGCGGCGTTGTCCCCGGTAGCCAGGTCCCCCTCCAGCGCCAGGGCCAACTTGCGAATGGATTTCGATTTCAAGTGTCGCAGCGCGGTCCCTGCCAGTTTCCGCAGCTCGGCGGCAGTGAACTTCTCGCGCTTGCCGGCGCCGGCCAGCAGCACCCGTGCGGCCGCCGCCGTGGGCGGGTGGTACAGAAGGGTCAGCTCTCCGGCCTTTCCGGTCACCTCTCCCGCTTCGACCAACCCTCCCGCGCCAAAGCGTTCCTCCCGGCTTCCTTCAAACACGGGGACAATCAGTGCATCGGAATCTGCCTGTTCAGGCGAAGTTCGTATGACGGTGATCAGCATCATCTCCGATTGTGACGGAGTTGGCCCGTCGCCGCAACGCGCGAAATTGGTAGCAGGTCGATTGGGGTCGGCGCGCCACGCGCCGGCATCGGAGAGTTTAGTACCTTTATCATGAAATCGTTGTTTTTTCTGGCAAGATATTTTTCGATGGCGCCGTTTGGTCCTTTGTCCATGCAGGTTTGGTCGCCGTTCGAAAAGAATCGGACCTTCACGCCCTCTTTGGTTCCGGCTACGCCGGGTTAGGATACAGATTATTCTATAAAGAGACGCAATGGATCTGGTGTTTGAATGGGACCGGCGCAAAGATCGAGCGAACCTGGAAAAGCACCGCGTCGCCTTTTCCGAGGCAACCTCGGTGTTCGGCGATCCACTGGCGCGGATTTTTGCGGACGAAGCTCACTCCGCCAGCGAGCACCGGGAGACCATCATCGGCCAATCCCGGTCGAAGCGGCTCCCGCTGGTCTGTTTCACCGAGCCGGAGGAGGGCCGGGTCCGCATCATCAGCGCCCGGCGCGCAACCAGGAGAGAACAGCACGACTATGAAGAGCACCTCACACCCTAAAACTAAGGCGAAACCGAAGGCATCCAACGGACTCCAGCCGGAGTATCGCTTCGATTACACCAAATCCATGCCCAACCGGTTTGCCAACCGCGTGCGTGCCGGATCCGTGGCCGTCTTGCTGGATCCCGATGTCGCACGGGTTTTCCAGAATGCCGAATCGGTGAACAGTGTCTTACGGGCCTTATTGTCAACCATGCCGGCCCGCAGTACACCGGGCACGCCCTGAGCGCCCCCGTTTTGCGGCCGGCCGGCCGATTGCTGCCGCCCGTCCGTGCAATCACCGCTTCCTCAGTAGTACACTCACGAAATGAGTTCACGGAGACACTGGATACACCCCCCGGCCCTTCTGCTCGCCGCCGCTCTCTGCGCCTGGCCCCTGGCCGCGCAAACCAACCCCAAGATCACTACCCCAAAAGATGCCCTCGGGTTCAATATCGGCGACGATTACATGGTCGCCAACTACACTCAACTGGAAGCCTATTGGAAAAAGCTGGCCAGCGAGTCGGACCGCATGAAACTGGTCGATATCGGCCCCACCGAGGAGGGCCGGCAGCCAGTACATGGCCATCATTACCTCACCCGCCAACCTCAAGAACCTGGACCACTACCGGGAAATTTCGGGCAAACTGGCGCACGCCGAAGGGGTTACCGAAGAGCAGGCCCGCGCGCTGGCCCACGAAGGCAAAGCCGTGGTGTGGATCGACGGAGGGCTGCACGCCAGCGAGTCGGTCGGCTCGCAGCAGCTCATGGAGTGGGTCTACCAGATGGTCAGCCGCACCGACCCGGAGACCATGCGCTTCCTCAGTGACGTGATCGTGCTGTGCGTACAGGCCAATCCGGACGGCCAGGAATTCATCGCCAACTGGTACATGCGCGGCAAGGAAGATCCCAACGCGCCGCTGCGTCCCCAGAACGAGCGCAGCATGAACTCCCTGCCGCGCCTCTACAACAAGTACATCGGCCACGACGATAACCGCGATTTCTACATGTCCAATATGAAGGAAACCACCAACATGAACCAGGTCATGTTCCAGGAGTGGTTTCCGCAGATCGTGTACAACCACCACCAGACCGGCCCGGCCGGCGCGGTGATCTTCATGCCGCCTTTCCGCGATCCGTTCAACTACAATTTCGACCCGCTTGTGCCGCTGGGCATCGAAGCTGGTGGGCACCGCCATGCACAGCCGGCTGGTAGCCGAAGGCAAGGGCGGCAGCGCCATGCGCAGCGGCGCCACTTACTCCACGTGGTGGAACGGCGGCCTGCGCACCATCACCTACTTCCACAACATGATCGGCATTCTCACCGAAATCATCGGCTCTCCCACCCCCATGCGCATCCCGCTGGTGGCCGATAAGCAGTTGCCGCAGGGCGACTGGCCCATGCCCATCCCGCCGCAGGAGTGGCACTACCGCCAGTCCATCGATTACGAAATGACCAACAACCGCGCCATCATGGACTTTGCCTCGCGCTACCGCGAAACCTTCCTGTTCAACATCTGGCGTATGGGCATGAACTCGATTGAGAGGGGCAGCAGGGATTATTGGACGGTGACGCCCAAGCGCATCGCGGCCCTGGAAGCCGCGGCGGCGGCGGAAGGCGCGACCGGCGGCGGTGGACGCGGTCGCGGCGGGCGTGGCGGCAGAGGCGGAGCGGCGGCGGGCGCCGGAGCCTGCCCAGTGGCGACATGGCTGCACTTCCCGGCGGCGGTGGTGGTTTCGGCGGGCGTGGCGGCCTGCCGGCCGAGCTATACAACACCGTGCTGCACGACCCCAAGCTGCGCGATCCGCGCGGCTACATTCTCCCCTCCGACCAGGCCGATTTCGCCAACGCCACCGAGTTCGTCAATGCCCTCCTGAAGAACGGCATCACGGTGCTGAAAGCTACCGCGGTCCTTCACGGTGAACGGCAAGCAGTATCCCTCCGGCTCTTACGTGGTTAAGACCGCGCAGGCCTTCCGGCCCGCACATCATGGACATGTTCGAGCCGCAGGACCACCCCAACGATTTCCGCTATCCCGGCGGCCCGCCCATCCCGCCCTACGACATCACCGGCTGGACCCTGGCCATGCAGATGGGCGTGCAGTTCGACCGCATCCGCGATGGCTTCGACGGGCCGTTTACCAGGATCAACGGCATCCTGCCGCCGCCGGCCGATTCGGTCACCGGCGTTTCCAGCCCGGCGGGTTACCTGATCAGCCATCGCATCAACAATTCCTTCATCCTCATCAACCGGCTCCTGAAGGCCGACGCGGACGTGTACTGGCTGAAGAAGGAACAGACCGCCGAGGGCCAGGAACTGGGCACCGGATCCATCTGGGTGCCGGCTTCCGCGGCCGCTCGCCCGGTGCTCGAAAAGGGAGCTAAGGAGCTGGGAGTGCCCGTGCACGCGGTGGCCAAGGCCCCCTCCGGCGAGGCCCTCAAGTTGAAGCCCATCCGCATCGGCTTGTACGATTCCTACGGCGGCAACATGCCCGCCGGATGGACGCAGTGGCTCTTCCAGCAGTACGAATTCCCGTTCCAGATGGTCTATCCGCCGACCCTGGACGAGGGCAACCTGCAAGAACAAGTTCGACGTGATCGTGTTCACCGATGGCGAGATTCGCCGCGGCGGCGCGGGCGGCGGACGTGGGGGCGGCGGCGGACGCGGTTTCGCCGCCAACCCGCAGAACGTGCCGGAGCAGTATCGCGCCGAAATCGGCCGCTTCAGCGACGACAAAACGTTTCCGCAGCTTCAGAAGTTCGTGGAGGCAGGCGGGTCGGTGGTGACCATCGGCAGCTCCACCAGCGTGGCTGAGCTGTTCGGCATTCCGGTGAAAAACTATCTCACCGAAGTGGGACCGGACGGGCGCGACCGGGCGCTGCCGCGCGAGAAGTTCTACATTCCGGGATCGCTGCTGAAGGTCAATGTGGACAACCACAACCCGCTGGCTTATGGCATGCCGGACCAGGTGGACGTGTTCTTCGACAGCAGCCCGGTCTTCCGCATGGCGCCGGACTCCGAGATGAAACACACCTCGCCGGTGGCCTGGTTCTCCGGTCCGACGGTGCTGGATAGCGGCTGGGCTTGGGGCCAGCAATACCTGGATGGCGGCACCACGGTGGCGGAGGCCACGGTGGGCGAAGGTAAGGTGGTGCTGCTGGGACCGGAGGTGAATTTCCGCGATCAGCCCCACGGCACATACAAGCTGCTGTTCAACGGGTTGTATTACGGCAATGCTCAAACGGTAGCGCTGCCGTAGCAACCAGCAAGCGGTGGGGCGGGCCAATGGCCTGCCCCGCGGTAACCCCTGCCCCATCCCAAGCCCCGGGGTTCCTCGGCCTGCGCATTCCGCTCGCGGGTCGCCCGCCGCCGCTCCGGTCGTGGCATCGGTCATCGACCGCGGCGCAGTCATCCACTGCGGCGCGGTCATCCACTGCGGCGCAGTCATCCATTGCGGCGCAGTCATCCACTGCGGCACAGTCATCCACCGCGGTGCAGTCATCCACTGCGGTGCAGTCATCCATTGCGGCGCAGGTCACTTTGCGATGAAAAACAGGCTCTCCGCAAGCCGTTGCGGCATGCCCGCCGGCGGCTTTCCGCAGCCGAAGCACCGGATTTCGGACTAACGCGACGGCGTGGCCAGCGTGGCCCACTTGGATTCCCAGCCGGCCGGGAGCACGAAGGTGGGCTTGTTCGACGGAAACAGAAAGGTACCCACATCCCAGAACTCCAGGCCGCGGCTTCGCAGGTGCAGTTGGGCGCCCAGATCCCGGGCCAGTTTCTCGCTGCCATCGTACTTGGCGGCGAAGGGTGAAGAAATGTCTCCGCGGGTCAGGCGGTTGAAGGAGATGGCAATGAGGAAATAAGGCCGCGGCAGAATATGCCGCTCCATGCGGGTGATGCGGCCGCGCACCATGGCGCCGGCCGGGATCAGGATCTCGCCCGAGCCGGAGCGGCGCACGGGCTTGATCACCTTGGCCGAAACCGGGTCGCCGGCCGCCGCCTTGCCGGTGTCTATGGGCGACTCCAGCGCAATTTCCACCGGCAGGCCGATAGGCAGGGCGAGCGGCGTCCGCACTACCGGTTTCGCCGAGGCGCCATCCACATCGGAGGTGGAATCGAAGCGCAGCGCCGATTCGGCCTGATACTCGCGGCAATCGGAGAAGGTGGTGAGGTTGGTAGTCTCGCGGCCGGTGTCCATCACGATGGCGAGCTGGCCCTGGCGCGGCAGCAGCACGTCGCCGTCGCCAATGCGCACTTTCTCGTAATCCAGCCCGGCGTGCAACTGGCACATGAAACTGCCGGGTGGCAGGGGCGCGGCATCCACGGTGAAGCGGCGCAGATCCAGAGAGTCGGGGTCCAGCCAGAAAGTGCCGTCGTAAGGCAGGATCTGCCAGGTGTTGCCGGTCTTCACGCGGTAGCGGCTGGCTTCGGCGGAGACATGATAGCGATATTCCAGCACCTTGTGGCTGCCGTCGGTTTTTTCTCCCACGTAGTGGAAGTCGACCGCCGGATTGTCGAACACGCCGATCAGATGGGTGCCGAACGCGCCGGTGCCGATGGGGCCCTGGTGGATGATCTCATCCACATCGCGGGTATCGAAGCGCGTCGCGCCGGGCCAGGAGTGGATCTCATGGCCTTCGGAAACCGTCACCTCCAAACGCAAACGGTCGGTGACGTCCACGGCGAGGGGCGCGGTGCGGAGGTTGCGCGCGACCTCAATCTGGCTGCAGGAAAGCGGCGTGGGCGCCTCGGGCGGCGGCTCATAGTAGATGCGGTCCACCGTCTCGATGCAGGCGTACTTCGAAAGCCGCTGGGTCATGGACTGCAAATTGGCGCGAGCCCGCTCCAGCACTTCGCCGGGATCCCGCTCGGCATTGCCTCGTGCGGCCACCAGCAACAGCAGAGGCAGAAACCGGCGGATCGGCAAATGCATCGTCCGCCTATTTCTTGGCCGCCACCGTGGCGATCCGCGGCTTCCAGTTCTGAGCCGCCTGATCGGTGGTGGAGACCTCGGCGGGCGAAAGCTTGGCGGCCTGCGCGGCGCGCAACTTCTCTACGCTCTTGTCGCCGTGCAGGTAAGCCAGCGTCAGCCAGAAATAGGCGCGGCGGGTATCCTGCTGGATGCCCGAGCCGTTGGCGTAGCGGATGCCGAGTTTGGCCTGCGCGGGGGAATACCCCTGGCTGGCGGAAGCGCGCACCCAGCGGACGGCCTGCTCTTCGTCGCGCGGGATGCCACCTTTGCCCTCAGCGTACAGCCGGCCGAGGGCGAACTGCGCTTCGGCGTGTCCCTTCTGGGCGGCCAGTTCGTACCAGTAGGCAGCCTGCTTCTGGTCCTGCTGGACGCCGTAACCGTCGATCAGGTTCCAATCGGTGGATGGGCCGTTGGAATCCGGATCGTTGGCCATTTGAAACCAGCGCAGCGCGTCGGCCTCGTCGCGCGGCACTCCCCAGCCCAGCGAATACATCTGGCCGAGGGCGAATTCGGCTTCCGCATTGCCCTGTTCGGCAGCCTTGCGATACCAGCGCTCGGCGGTGGTGAGATCGCGCGGCACCCCCTTGCCCTGGGCGTACAGAACGCCCAAATCGAACTGCGCCTCCGCTTGTCCGGCTTCGGCGGCTGCACTCCATTCGCGGAACGCCGTGCCATAATCCTTGTTTTTGAAAGCCCGCATGCCCGCGGCGGTGTCGGCCCAAGCCGATGAGACGCACAACAGCGCTACCCCTATTCCCAACCAAACGTTACGTTTAGAGCGATATTGCATACCCGCCCTCCTTTCTGCAATAACCGCTTGCTGGTTAAGTTGTAGCACAAATACGGAGGCGCAGCGTAGCGAGGCGGCCGGTCTTCTGCCGGAGTCATCGTCCCGGAGAGGCGTACATGGCCCGTTTCCAGGCGGCCCGGAAGTGACCACGGCAGACTGGCGCGAACCACTAACGCTACGAATGCCTGCGAAGAGGGCGCTCCGACGGTGGTCTATGACGATCAATAGCGTGGTCGAGTGACCAAACCCAACCGAAGGGATGTGCATATCGGCGTGCTGAGGTTCTTGCCGTCGATCCTGTTCGGTTGCGCCTCCAATCCTTCGAGGCCGGCCGAGCCGCAGCCACAAAAGCCGGGCACCTCGTTTGCGCTACTTTCCGGTGCTGCTGTTTGGCGGGCGCGAGATTCACGTGAATGCCAATGAGCGAACCCTGATCTTACTACCAACGTCGCCAGCGGGATGTGTTACCCCGAGTTCAAGATGATCGATTCGGATGCCAGGCAATATTCGATCGTCAAAGAGACATCCTTTGGAAAGGCTGGTAGCTTAGGTCTTCGGCTACGCTCAATCGCTGCATGAAAAAGAAGGCGTCTCATTCTGGGATGCAATGATTATTGCTGCCTGCATAGATTGCGGAGTGAAGACGCTGTACTCAGAAGATCTGGCGGGCACCACGATTCGAGAAGGGCCCGCCGTCGTAAATCCATTCGTTTAGCTCTGCCGGCGCCGACTCTCTCGCTTCTCGCTTCTGCAATTCCAGTCGGCAGCGAAGTCGCCATCCTTGTTGACTGAATTCTTAACTGAAGCATGCGGCCAAGCGCTCCGTCCGATCACGCCCCACTTGGACCTTGGCCCATCTGCCAGCCCTCGGGCCACAAGTCGCGTCCCGCGAGGTCGCACTCGAAGGCCGGCCGGCAAAACAGGATCACTGGGCCCGCGAGCCGTCTTCGGGGCACTCATCTTAACGCCTCCCTCTCCCTCTTCCCGCCCCTCCCGCCCCCCGCCTGAATTGCTATAATGAATTGGTTCTGCCCGAACTTCCAATTTTTCCCATGTTCCTCAGTGTCAAGGAGATGGAGCAACGAAAGATTCGTTTCGACGAAACTTTCCAGCCCGGACAGATCGATTTCTCAGGGGAGGCTCTGGAGCAGGCTTCTCCCCTGCAGGCAACCGGCGTCGGCCGAGTTGCTGCCGCATTCGGAGGGCGAAGTGCGCATCCAGGGCCGCTACACCGTGGAAATGGCCGCGGAATGCGACCGTTGTCTGGGGCGCGCCCGCTTTCCCTTGGATGCGGCTTCGACCTGTTTTACCGGCCCGCCTCCTTCATCGCCCGCGACGAAGAGATGGAGATCGGTGAGGAAGAGGCCGAGATCGGCTTTTATGAAAGGGACGGCCTGGAACTCGGAGGACATCCTCCGGGAACAGGTGTTGTTGAGCTTTGCCCATGCAGAGGGTGTGCAGCGACCATTGCAAGGGAATCTGCCCCGTATGCGGCAGAAACCGTAATGAGATCGAGTGCGACTGCCGGCTGGAAACCGCGGACGACCGCTGGGGCGCCCTCCGCAATCTCGCCCGTTAGAACCGAAATTGCCATTTGCTGGAGATTGCTTGAGGTAGAGATATGCCGAATCCCAAACGTAGACACTCCCAGAGGCGCACCGCCAACCGCCGCGCCCACGATTCGCTAAAGCGCAGCGGCATCTCTGAGTGCCCTAACTGCCACGAGCCGAAGCTGCCCCACCGCGTGTGCCCGCACTGCGGGCAGTATAAAGGACGCGAAGTCGTCGAAGTCGCACAGGAGTAAACTGGTCGCTACATGTTGACCATTGCCGTGGATGCAATGGGCGGCGATCATGCCCCCAAAGCGGAAGTCGATGGGGCGGTTCGAGGCCGCCCGGAGCCTGGGCGTGAAGGTCGTTCTGGTCGGCCAACAGGCCCTGGTTCAACAGGAACTCGCACGGCACGCCGACTACCGCAAGCTTCCCATCGAAGTCGTCCACGCCAGCGAGCGCATCACCATGGAGGACAGCGCCGCCAAAGCCGTCCGCAGCAAGCGCGACAGCTCCCTGCGGGTGGCCTCGCGGATGGTGCGCGATGGAGCGGCCCAGGGATTCGTGTCTGCCGGCAACACCGGCGCCGTCATGGCCACCGCCAAGATGGTGCAGGGCGTGGTGCCCGGGGTGTACCGTCCTGCCCTGGCCGGCGCTTTTCCCACCGTGGTCAGCGGCTCTCCGGTCGTAGTGGTGGATGTCGGCGCCAACGTCGATTGCTCCCCGCAAATGCTGGCCCAGTTCGCCGTCATGGGCGAAATCTACTCGCGCATCATTCTGGGGCAGCCCAAGCCGCGCGTCGGCCTGCTCTCCATCGGCGAGGAAGATCACAAGGGCAACGAGATGACCCGCTCGGCCGCGCCCCTGCTGCGCAGCCTCAACCTCAATTTCATCGGCAACGTGGAAGGCCGCGACATCTACTCCGGCACCGTCGATGTGATCGTCTGCGACGGTTTCATCGGCAACGTGGCGCTCAAGGTCAGCGAGGGCCTCGTGGACATGGTCAAGCACCTGCTGCGCGAGTCGCTCGAAGCCTCCATGGCCGGCAAAATCGGTTACGCGCTTTCGCGGCCGGCCTTCAGCCATTTCCGAAGCGCCTGGATTACTCCGAGTACGGCGGCGCGCCGCTCCTGGGCGTGCGCGGCGTGTGCATCATTTCCCACGGCCGCTCCAACGCCAACGCCATCAAGAATGCCATCCGCGTCGCCAAAGAGTTCTCCGCGGGCCGTGTCAACCAGCAGATCGAGGAAGAACTGCGCGGCAAAGAGCGCGGAACGGGAGACTGACGGGCCGCCGAAGCTTTCCGCCCGCGGCCGCGTCTAAGGAAGTTGAAAGCTGAGATGTTGCGCGATTCGTGGCCGATTGGACGATGCACCCGGGGCGGCGCCGGCGGCTCGCTTGCCCGCGTTCTGTGCGCCGCGTTCCTGCTGGCCGCGGCCGCCTCGGCCCAGCCGCATTACGCCGATTGGACCCTCACCACCGATCCCGCCTCCGCCACCGCCGCGCCGGGCGGAAAAGTGCTCCTGCGCGCCGAAGCGCAAATCCAACCCGGCTGGCACTTATACGCCGCTTCCAACTCACCGGGCACGGGCATTCCCGCTTCATTTAAGATTTCGCCCGCGTCTCTGGTAGACCGCGTGCGCGTCCTTCAGACCAAACCCAAGCGCGCCTTCGACAAAACCTTCGGGGCGGACACCGAAACTTACGAAGGCGACGCCGCCTTCCTGCTCGAGGTGCAACTGGCCGCCGGCGCCCCGCCCGGTCCCACCGGGCTTACCGTGGATGGCCGCTTCCAGACGTGCAGCGACACGCAATGTGTACCCGGCCGCTGGAGTGGGCAGGTCACCGTCGACGTGCAACCGGGCGCCTCCGCGGCCGTCGTCATTCCCGCCGGTTTTCAGGAGGCCACGCCGGCGCCCTCGGGTTCCGCGTCGCCGGCCTCCGCCGATACCGGCCTGGCGCAGTTTCTGCTGCTGGCCTTCGGCGTCGGGTTGGCCTGCATCTTCACCCCCTGCGTCTTCCCCATGATCCCCATCACCATGTCGTACTTCCTCAATCGGCAGGCCGGCGGCAAGCGCGATGGCGTGGCGCAGGCGGTGGTCTTCTGCCTGGGGATCATCGTGCTGTTCTCGGGCATCGGCTTGCTCATTACCGCCCTGCTGGGGCCCCTTTGGAATCGTGCAGCTCGGCTCCAATCCGTGGGTCAACGGCTTCATCGCCGCGCTCTTCATCGCCTTCGGGCTGAGCCTGCTGGGCGCTTTCGAAATCACCATCCCCTCGGCCGTGCTCACCAGGCTCAATGCCTCCTCGGAGAAGGGCGGATTCGTCGGCACCCTGCTCATGGGGCTCACCTTTTCGCTGGCGTCCTTCGCCTGCGTAGGGCCGTTCGTCGGAACCCTGCTGGCGGCCTCCGTCGGGTCGGGTGGCGTCCGCCCCCTGGCTGGCATGGTGGTCTTCTCCACCGGCCTCGCTCTGCCGTTTTTTCTGCTGGCGCTGTTTCCGTCGTATCTGAAAAAGCTGCCCGCGCACGGCGGATGGATGGCGCGCGTGAAGGTGGTGATGGGCTTCGTGATCCTGGCGGCCAGCCTGAAATACCTCAGCAGCCTGGACCAGGTGATGCAATGGGGCTTCCTCACCCGAGAGCGCTTCCTGGCCGCCTGGATCGTGCTCTTCGCCATGGCCGGCCTCTACCTGCTGGGGTTCGTGCGCCTCGAAGGCGTCAAGCCCGATGAACCCATGGGCATCGTGCGCCTGCTGATGGGCATGGCCTTCCTGGTCTTCGCCATCACCCTGGCGCCGGGTATGTCGGGCGCGCCGTTGGGCGACCTGGACGCTTACGTCCCCGCCCCATCCGAAACCCAGAGCGCCGCTGGCGGCACCGTCGCCACAGGCCCCGTGTGGCTGAAGGACCAATACCGCGAGGCCCTCGACCAGGCCCGCCGTGAAGGCAAACTGGTCTTGGTGGACTTCACCGGCTACGCCTGCGCCAATTGCCACTGGATGAAGGCCAACATGTTCACCCGCCCGGAAATCGCCTCGCAGTTGGGCCGCTTCGTACTGGTGGAACTCTACGCCGATGGTACCGATGCCGTCTCTGAGGCCAACCAGAAGCTGGAACTTGCCAAGTTCTCGACGGTCGCCGAGCCGTATTACGCGATCCTCGATCCCGATGAAAAAGTGCTCGCCACCTTCCCCGGCCTGACGCGCAACGCCCAGGAATTCTTGGCGTTCCTGGCCAAGGGAACGGTGCCCTCCGCCGCGCCGCCCGGAACCAATGTGGCCGGCGCCCCGGCATCCGAAGCTGCCGCGCCACCCACGGAGTCCGCCAGCGTCCCGGCCGCGAACGGCGCCGCCCTGCCCCAGTTCGCCTCCCCCTCCCAGTACGCCGGAAAGGTCCTGGTGGTGGACTTCTGGGCCACCTACTGCGTCCCCTGCATCCAGGAGATCCCCGGCTTCAATAAGCTGCAAAAGGATCTCCGCGACAAGGGCGTGGTCGTAGTCGGAGTAGCCATGGACGAGGAGGGCGCCGAGCGCGTCGCCCCGTTCCTCAAGAAGCACCCCATGCAGTATCAGGTAGCCCTCGGCGTACCCGAACTGAACCAGCAATTCAAGCTGGATGCCCTGCCCGTAACGGTGGTCTTCAGCCGCGATGGCAAACAGCTCAAACGCTTCGACGGCCTCACCAGCGAAGCCGACCTGACCGCTGCCGTGCGCGCCGCGCTCTAACCATCACATTTTGTACCTTGATTTGCCCGGGGCTTGCCCCATAAGCCCTAAAATAATGCCGTTGGCCAAACGACCTTCGCCGGCGCCATCGAATCTCGCCGCGCGGGTAGTTCACTCCCGGAAGGCGTTCCGTGGCAGTGTACGAGAATCCCTCGACGACACGGCCTTTTGTTGCATGCCAGACCGTGCCCGTACTCCGATCTGCCAGCGCAATTGGCATGGGAATCAACAAATCAACACATTGAAGGATCTGCGCGTCACGCTTTTTGAGGTGCACAGACTGCCATGCGCCAGATGTATTGCCCTGTGCTGCTGGTTTCGGCCATTTGGGCGGCGAGCGCCCAGCAGGCCGTTACCAGCCTGAAGTTCGAAGTGGCGTCCGTGAAGGCGTCGTCGCCCACCACCATCGATCCGCCTATTCAAGCCATGCGAACGCCCCCCGATCCCGGCCGGTTCACTCGGAGAGATATCCCGCTGTCCATCTTGATCGTCATGGCATACCGGCTTAAGCCCTACGAGTATGCCGGCCCTTCCTGGTTGACATCAACGCGGTTCGACATCGTGGCCAAGGTCCCGGAGGGCGTCACCCAAGCGCAGCAGATGATGATGCTCCAGAACCTTCTGGCGGAGCGGTTCGGGCTGAAGGTACACCGCGAAAAGAGAGAAATGCCGGTCTATGAACTGGTCGTCGCCAAGGGACGCGCTAAGTTCAACCAAGCGGTAGCGGTGCCGCCGCGTACTGCTGCGCCAAAAATGGCCTTTGATGCCGACGGAGTTCCTGTCCTGCCTCCTGGAGGGGGGACGGCGTGGGGATTACCGGGGAAGGATGGCACGTCGTCTTGGGGGGTAATGCACGAAGAGATCACTATGGAGAGGCTGGCAGCCATTCTCGGGTCTTTGATTGGGGGCCGGCCCGTCACTGATGCGACTGGGTTGAAGGGGAAGTATGATCTCGCGATGCACTGGCTGATGCCTGCAGGTCCATCTGACAGCGCCACACCTGCCGACCCGTACGTCGGCGCAGGAGCCACTGTTTTTGCCGCGCTCCAGTCGCAGCTTGGGCTGAAACTGCAATCGAAAAAGGGGATGGTGGAAGTCTTGGTGGTAGACCACTGTGAGAGGATGCCGACGGAAAATTAACCGCCGTCGAATCACGGCCGGCTCTTCATGACAGGCTTATCCGATACCAACAGAGCAGAATTGCCCAACACCCCGGGGCACCTGCGAGTGGCCCTGTCTTAACGCCTATGGGGCCTTGCTCTCAGGCCGATTTTCTGTTACACTCCGTAACGTGACAGTAAGTAACAAGGCTGCCCGTCCCCTTACCGACCTCCAGCAGGCTGTCCTCGACTTCATCTGGTCCCAGGGTCCCGCCACGGCCGACCAGGTGCGCGAGAACCTGCTGCCCAAATACCCTCTCAAGGACTCCAGCGTCCGCACCATCCTGCGGCGTTTGGAAGCGCGCGGCCTCCTGGTACACCGCCTGGAAGGAAAGTCGTTCCTGTATCAAGCCAGGACGTCTGCCAGCAAGCTCGCGGTCCGCACCGTCCGCCAATTGATCGACCGGTTTTGGGCGGGTTCGGCGGAACAGTTTGTAGCCGGCATGGTAGACGCAAAAGTGCTCTCCGCCGAAGCGCTCCAGCGTCTTGCCAGGAAGGTGAAGGCCTCCAAATGACTCCTTTCCTTGGCGGCCTGATGGATGCTTCCATCCGCATAAGCCTGGTGGCCTTAGCGGTCGGGATCGTGCTGCTGCTGGCCAGGGTCCGCTCCAGTCCCGTTCGCCATCGGGCATGGCTGGCGGTGCTGTGCGCGATGCTGTCCATGCCGGTATTGCCGCACCTCGCGCCGCGCGTGGACCTCCCCGTCCCGGCCGTGGCAGCCGCGGAGGATGGCCAAGCCGCACCGGCCGGCGCCGGGCCCGCCGGCAGTCCGATTGTCTCGGAGGTCCCCGCCGATCCATCCCCGTTACCCGTGGCCGCCGGCGCCGCAAGTCCCGGGCGCGCTGCGGCTCCCATCGCGCTATGGCCGGCGATCTTTTTTGCCATCTACGCAGCGGGTGTGGCGGCCTTTCTCTATCGTCTGTTGGTGGGCTGGCTCCTGGCGGGCCGCGTGCTCGCCGCCAGCCGGAGAATCTCCATCCACCACGTGCCCGTATACGAATCGGCGGAGGTGTCCACGCCCCTCACCATTGGGCTCGCGGCGCAGAAGATCCTGTTGCCGATGGACTGGCGCGATTGGCCGGAAGACAAACTGCGCGCGGTGCTCTCTCATGAGCTGGCGCACGTCCAGAGACGCGACACCATCACCAGCTTCGCCGCTCACCTGAATCGCTGCGTCTTCTGGTTTCATCCGCTGGCGTGGTGGCTGCAGCGGCAGTTGGCCCTCACCGCCGAGCAAGCCTGCGACGATGCCGGGGTTCGCGCCATCGGTGAGCGCCGCAGATACGCCGAAGTCCTGCTGGATATGGCAGAGGCGGTGCGCCGCCGCGGCAACCGGCTGGCCTGCCCGGGCGTAGGCGTGGAGGGAACCGGTCTGCTGGGCCGCCGAATCGACCGGATCCTGCGCGGCGCTTCCGTTCCCGCCGCGTCCCGCGCTCAGAAAGCACTGTTCGCGCTGACCTGCGCGGCAGCCATCTTCGGGGCCGCGGCCTGCCGTCAACCGTCCATCTACTCCGTCGAGTTGAAGCCAGACCCGCAGTACACCGTAATGCTAGCCAGGCAGAAGGCCGACGCGGACTTGAACCACGCCGCCAGGGAGATGGGTGCCCGCCAGGTTGCCGACCTGGAAGCCGTGGTGCGGCAGAAGCCAGAGGACCTGGAAGCGCGCAGGAAACTGATGATTGTCTATCAGATCAGCGGCCGCAAGGTGCTGGGAGATCGGAAGACGGCAACGGCGTTCTGGTCGCACAAGCTGTGGTGCATTCAACATCATCCAGACGACCAATGCGCTTCGATGACCGAGCCTCTCTCCGACCCGGCCGCCTACCTGCAGGCGAAGAAGCTTTGGCTGGCCGTGATCCAGCGGAAAGAGGTCGACCCTCGCGCCTTGATCTCGGCCGCCATGTTCTTTGAAACCACCGACCCGCAACTCGCAGAGAGAATCGCTCTCCGGCTGCCCATCACCGACGCGCGCCGCACCGGTCTGCTGGCGCGCATTTACGCTTCCGCCCTCGCGGAATCGGCCTCTCAAGGTCCCTACGCTCAAGAAGTCCGCCAGAAACTCGAAGACTCCGAAGACGCCACCCTGCTTGCCGATGCGGGATTCGATCTTTCGATTCGGCGAGGGATCAGCGGAAAGGACTCCGCTGCGGCCGCCTTGGGCCTGCGGTACCTGCAACGTGCGCTGGCACTGGACCCGAACTCGGCAGAGGCGAACGATGGGCTGGCGCGCATTCGACAGCAGGATTTTTACGACCGGTTCTACAAACGGATGTACCCGGCGGTGGGAAAGGGGCCACCCGAGACACGATACCAAAAGGTCTCCTCGCTTCCCGCCAAGGACCGCTTCGAGTTTCTGCCCTATCTGGCGCAGGATGCCTATCTGCGGGGAGACATGCTGGACTACTACAATCACGACCACACCGGCGCCCGGAAAGACTGGGATCTGGCCCGCAGATACGCGCAGGAAGCACTCCGCCTGGCGCCCGGATTTACCAGCGCCCCAAACTACGGCAACAGTTTCTACAAGGCCAATATGACTCTGGGGATGGTGGCCATGCGCGTGGACGGCAACCGGAAAGCCGCCCGGGAGTATTTGTTAGCCGCCTCCACGGCACACCCCACAGACAACAGCCTCGCTCCTTTCACATTCAAGCTGCCGGTGCTTCTGCTCAAGTACGGAGGTCCCGACGAACGTAAGGCCGTCATCGAGTTTCTGGAAAGGTACGGCAAGACGCTACACCGCAAGGATCTGAATCTGCTCCTCGCGGCGAAGCAACTCCGCCAAGGCATCATGCCCATCTGGTATCAATACCAGTCCGCGCAGTTGCGATAACTTGCGCCAACCAGGCCGGCGCTATTCGTACCGCAGCGACCGCGTGGGGCTGAGACCCGCGGCGCGGCGCGCGGGGATGAGGCACGCCACCAGCGCCACGGCGATCAGCACCAGCGGCGTAAATACGAAGGTCACCCAGTCCGAGGCGCTGATTCCGTAAAGCAGGCTGGCGGCCACGCGGCTTACCGCCAGGGCCATCGCCAGGCCGATGCCACATCCCGCGGCGGCCAGCCCCAGGCCCTGCCGCAGCACCATCCCGAGCACCTGCCCGCGCGCCGCTCCCAGGGCCATGCGGATGCCGATTTCTTTGGTCCGCCGCGCCACCGCGAAGCTCACCACGCCGTACAATCCGACGATCGAGATCGCCAGGCCCATGGCCCCGCAGAGCCCGAACATCACCGCGCCCACACGCGGCAGAATCAGGGCATTGCTGAGATGCGACTCCATGGTCTGCACGTCGAAGATCGCGAGCGCGCCGTCGAGGCCGTGCACCACGTGGCGCACCGCGTTGGTGTAGGCGGCCGGATCGCCGCGGGTGTCCACCAGCAGGGTCACGCCGAAGAGGTTCTCCGCGGGGCTGCGCAGAATCGGAACATAGAAACTAGCCCGCGGAGCTTAGGAGACGGTTTGCGTCTTGGCGGTTGCCACCACCCCGATGATCCGCACCTTACGCTTTTCAAAGGTAACGCTGCGGCCGATGGGATTCTCATGCGGAAACGCCTTGGCGGCGAGCGTGTCGTTGATGATCGCGACATCCTCCGATTCCGGCATGTCCGCGCGAAAATCCTGCCCCGCGCGCAGCGGAATTCCCAGGGTCTCGAAGAAGCGCGGCGCCACGGCGTAGAGTTCGACGCTCACGCCGTTCCCGCCCGCATAAGCCGGCTGGTCGTCCGGCACGATGCTGCTTCCAATCCGCCCGAAGCTCAACGGGACGTTGGTGGTGAGGCTCGCGGATTGGACGCCGGGCAGCGCCTGAACGCGCGCCAGCAGCTCGCTCATGAACTCGCGCGTCTGCGCGTCGGTGTAGCGGTTCAGGTACGGATCGAACTCCAGCAGCAGCACGTTGCGATTCCGCATGCCGGTCTGGGCCGTTTGCGAAGCCCCGAGGCTGCGCAGGAACAGGCCCGCGCAGATCAGCAGCAGCATACAGACGGCCACCTGCGCCACCACCAGAATGTTGCGCAGGCCGAACCGGCGCAGCACACCTCCTTGCGCCGTTCCATCCTTCAGCGCGCCCGTCAGATCGGTGCGCGCGGCGCGCAGCGCGGGCGCCAGGCCGAAGACGATTCCGGTCAGCATCGCCAGCGCCGCCGAAAACAGGGCCACCCGGTAATCCAGGGTCACGCTCAAATCGACGGGGATGGGAAGAGGCAGCCGGAACCTGCCGATGTTGGATGCGGCCCACCAGGCCAGCAGGAAACCGGCCGCTCCTCCGGCCAGTGCCAGCAGGATGCTTTCCGTGAGCAACTGCCGCAGCAGCCGGCCGCGGCCCGCCCCAATGGCGAGGCGCGTGGCGATTTCCTTCTGCCGTGCCGAGGCCCGCGCCAGCAGCAGGTTGGCCACATTCGCGCAGGCCGTAAGCAGCACCAGAATGGTCACCGCCAGCAGCAGCAGAAAGAAGGTCTCCATGACCCCCCGCAGGGCGGCGTTGACATGGCCCGCGGTCTCCAAGTGTACGCTGGCGTCGTGGTTGACGGCCGGATATTGCTGCGCCAGGCGGTTGCCGATGACCTCCGCTTCTGCCACCGCTTGCTTCAGGCTCACTCCGTCGCGAAGCCTTCCAACGCCCCAAATCCATTGGTCGTCGCGTTCCCCCATGTGATTCTTTGGCCCGCTCAGGAGCGAGACCTGGTTGACCATCGACAGCGGCCACCAGAAATCGGAGACCAGCGCCACCTCGGTGCCGCGGAAGCCGCCGGCGGTCACGCCCACCACCTTCACCTTGCGCTTGTTCATCTCGATGGTCTTGCCCACGATCTCCGGATCGGCGCCGAAGCGGCCCTGCCAGAGGTGGGAACTCAGCACCACGGCGGGCGGCGCGCCCGGCGTATCGTCGCGGGCCGCATCGAAGCCCCGGCCCAGCCGGAAGCGGGGACGGACCACGTCGAAATAGTTGGCCGTGACCAGCGATCCCCAGTAGCGCTGCGGCTCGCCTTCGGAACTGATGGTGGCGGCGACCACCGGAAAGTAGCCCGCGATGCCCTGAAAACTGCGGGCGGCCCGGATGTCCAGGAAATCGGGATACGACAGCGTGGCGCCGACTTCGCCGGTTTTGGGAAAGCTCCGCGTAATGCTCACCAGCCGCCCGGGACCATCCACCGGAAGCGGCCGGAACAGGGCCACGTTGGCGATGCTGAAGATGGTAGCGCAGGCGCCGATACCCAGCGCCGACGACAGCACCGCGACGGCCGTGAAGCCGGGCTGCTTGCGGAAGGTGCGAGCGGCAAAGGTGAGATCCTGCGCCAGGTCGGTGAGCCAGCGGGCAATCCAGACGGCGCGCGATTCTTCCATCTTGTGGGCCAGGTTGCCGAAGCGGCGGCGGGCCTCGTTGCGCGCGTCGCGCTCGGCCATGCCGGCCTCCATCAGCTCGGCGGCCTTCAGAGAAAGGTGCGTTTCGATCTCTTCGCGCAGGAGGCTCGCGCGGCGGCGATGCTCCAGCCAGAAACGAAAGCGGCGTCCCCAGTTTGCATTTCCCATAGTCAAGCTATGCCTAAGACGCGAAAGATCGCGCCGGTCATCTGTTTATAGCGTTCGGTTTCCGCCGAAAGCCTTTTGCGGCCGGCGGGGGTCAACTGGTAAAACCGGGCCCGGCGATTATTGGCCGATAAGCCCCACTCCCCCTCAATCCAACCGTTGAGTTCCAGGCGCTGCAAGGCCGGATAGAGAGATCCCTCTTCCACCTGGAGGACATCGCCTGAGATCTGCTGCAAAAGCTGGGCGATAGCGTACCCGTGGAGGTGCCCGTGCGTCAGGGTCTTCAATACCAGCATGTCCAGCGTGCCCGGCAGAAGGTCGTTGTGCGGCTTATCCTTTCCCATAGGCAGTCTGAGTATAAATCGAGGTACGCAGGGTGTCAATGGAAAGTTCCCGGAACCTTCGGCGCAGTAGAGTTCAACAGCGCTCCGGACTTCGTCTCTCCGTACGCTCCGCGGATCACCCTGGTGTCGAGCGTGACCAAGCCGCCGGCGGGGGGCGATGCTCCCGAGCCGGCGGTGTTTCCTGACCGCTGCGGCCCTGGTTGGGTCGGGATTGCGCGGCGCCTTGGGCAACTCTTCGCGCGGCCAGCGGGGACCCCGCGGGTTACTGCCGGTTCTTCGCGGCTCCCGCGCCGGCACCGGTGGCGGCGGGCGGGGCGCCGGTTTTGGCTTTCAGGGCGGTCCACTTAGCCATCACGGTGGCGTAGGCGGCTTCGGCGTGGTGGACGGCTTCCAGTTCCACCGCGGTGGGGGGCATCTCGGAGGCTTGCATGGGCTGCACGGCGGCTACCAGCTCTGCGCCGATGTTGGACAGGTTCGGTGGGGTGGCCGGTTCCTCGGCTCCGAAGCCGCCACGGCCGCCGCGTCCTCCGCGGCCGCCCTGCGGTTCGACCATCACCGGGGCAATGGCTTCTACCTGCTTCACGAGGGCGTCATTGGCGGCGGATTGCGGCCGCTCCTGCAGTTTGGCCAGCAGGTCGCGAGCCTCTTTATAGGAAGCGGCGGCGGCGCGGGCGCGGTCTTCGATCTGGTGGTGAGGGTGAAGATCTGCTGCACTTCGGGGGTGATCTTCACGCGCGGGTCCATCTTGACTGATGATCGGCTGCGTCTGGCTCTGACCGTCGGCAGTGAGACGCACGCGTATAGGAGCCGGGGGCGACCCAGGGCGAATTCACGCCGGAGTAGGTGCGATGCGGGACCGCGCCGCCGCCACCGCCGCCGCCGCGTCCACCGCCGCCGGCGCCGGGGATCGGATCGTAGTGCATGTCCCAGGTGAAACGGTGCATCCCGGCGGTGGTCTTCAGCACCTGCTGGGGCGCGGGCCAATACAGCGGCAAGATTGCAATCCTGGGCGGTCGGCGTCTGCTGGCAGAGCTTGTTGTAGGCCACCGGATCGGTGGCGGGATCGGGACTGAGCACCGGATCGGTGCTGGAGTAGGTGCGGATGATCTTGCCCGCGGCGTTGAGGAATTCGAGCTTGACTTCGCCGGCGGCACTGGGCAGATAGTAATCGACGATGGCGCCGGGCGGGGGGTTCTCGCCGGCCAGCAACTTCCGGCGGCCACGGCGTGGGATCGTTGGTGCCGAAGCGGATGCGGATGCCGGTCGCGGGCTTGAACAGATAGGCGTTGGACGCGGCGGCGGCCTCGGCCGCCTGGCGCAGCGGGGTCACGTCGTCGAGAATCCAGAAGCCGCGGCCGTGCGTGCCGGCGACCAGGTCGGAGCACATGCAGGAAGCGTCGTCCTTCACTTCGATATCGCGCACCGAGATGGCCGGCATGTTGAGCCGCAGCGAACTGCCAGTGGTCGCCATCGTCGAAGGAGACCCAGACCTGCGTGTCGGTGGAGGCGTAGAGCAGGCCCTTCTTGCGCGGGTCTTCGCGGATGGAGTTGGCGACCGCGCCGGCGGCGATGCCGTTGTCGATCTCGGTCCAGGTCTTGCCGCCGTCGTGCGTGCGCCAGAAGTGCGGGTTCATGTCGTCGAGGCGCAGGGTATTGGCGGCGGCATAGGCGGTCTTGGTGTCGAAGTGGCCGGCATCCATATTGAAGATGCGGGTCCAGGCCTTGATCTGCGGCGGCGTGACGTTGGTCCATTTCGCGCCGCCGTCGGTAGTGACCTGGATGAGGCCATCGCCGGTGCCGGCCCAGAGCACGTTGACATCGAGCGGCGAGGGCGCGAGCGCGGTGATGGAGCCCAGCGGCGCGGGCGTAACCGTGGCTGCGTACTTGCCGGCGTTGGCGGGGACGTCCCAGGTCTGGCGGGTCAGATCGCCGCTGATGGCGGTCCAGCTATGGCCGCCGTTGGTGGTCTTCCAGACGCCGTCGCGTGGCGTAGAAGAGCACGTTCGGGTCTTTGGGCGACCAGATCAGCGGCTGCGTGCGAACGGTGCGCGCGGGCGGCTGCTTCGTCCCGCAGCGCCGCCGCGTCCGCCACGTCCTCCGCCGCGTCCTGCAGCGGGGCCGACGCTGGGCCTTCTGGCCGGTCACGCGGTTATAGACGCGTCACTTTGCCGCCGTAGACCAGGTCGGGATTCTTGGGATCGGGAGCGGCTTCGCCGTATTCCTCGATGCCCACGGGATGCCAGTCGTGGAAAGTGATTTCGCCGTCCATGCTGCGGCTTTCGACGCAAGCCGAGCCGGAATCCTGCTGTCCGCTGCACAGGCGGTAGGGGAACGCGTTGTCGGCGGTGACGTGATACATGGCCGCGGTCGGCTGGGTGTACCAGTTGCTCCAGGATTCGCCGCGATTGGCGGAGACCACCGCGCCCTGGTCGCTGACCAGCAGGATGATGTTGGGGTTGTTCGGATTGACCCAGCTCTTCTGGTAATCGTCGCCGCCGGGCGCGCCGCGCACGGCGGACCAGGTGAGGCCGCCGTCTTCGGTGCGCCAGAAGACCGTGGAGCAGCTATAGACCACGTTTTCGTTCTTCGGATCGACGGTGATGGTGGGCAGGTCGCCGCCGCCGATGCGGGCCAGCGGGCGGTTATCGGGCGGATGGCGCTGGCGAGCCGGTTTCGGCCACGCGCGGATCGTCGGTGGCGAGGAACCAATGGTCGCCGCCATCGGTGGTCTTGTAGAAGGCGATGGCGCCGCCGCCACGACCGCCACGGCCGCCGCGTCCGCCCGCCGCCGCCGGCTGCCGCCGCGCCCGGCGCCGCCGGCGCTACCGGCAGCGACGGTGGCGTAGATGATCTTGGGGTTGCTCGGGGCGATGGCCAGGTTCGCCTGGATGATCGGACGGGAGACCGCCCGAGTCAGCTTGCTTCCAATGTGGAGCCGCCGTCGGTGGATTTGAAGATGCCGCCATCGGTGCCGCCGAAGGCGCCGTTTTCATAGAAGCCCTGCTGCTGCTGCCAGAGGGTGGCGTAGACGATGTTGGGGTCCTGGGATCGATGCGGACGTCGTTGCCGCTGGTGTATTCGTCCTTGTAAAGCACCTTCTCGAAGTTGGCGCCGCCGTCGGTGGAGCGGAAAATGCCGCGCTCGGGATTGGGGCCGTAGGGATGGCCCAGCGCGGCGACGAAGAGCCGGTTCGGGATTGTGCGGATCGACATCGATGTTGGCGATCATCTGGGAATCGCGGAGGCCGAGGTGCGTCCAGGTTTTGCCCGGCGTCGGTGGATTTGTAGACGCCGTCGCCGGTGGCGAGATCGGGCCGGATGATGCCGGCGCCGCTGCCGACGTAGATGATGTTGGGGTCGGACGGGGCTACCGCGATGGCGCCGATCGGAGCCGGTGGGTTGCTGGTCGAAGAGCGGCGTCCAGGTGGAGCCGAAGTCGGTGGAGCGCCAGACGCCGCCGTTATCGAAGCCGATGTAGAAGACGTTGGGCTGGCTGGGCACGCCGGAGAGGGCGCGCGCGCGGCCGGCGCGAGGCGGGCCGATGGAGCGCCAGTGCATCTCCGAATAGAGCCGCGAATCGAGCGTTTGCGCGGTGAGGGGCGCGAGCGCAAAGCAAAGGATGGGTAAGGCGAGACGGGCAAAGCTGGAGCGCGGCATAGATTTGGTGGCAAACCTCCTGGATTTCACGAGTGTAATACTATTGGCGCCGTTGCGGGTAGTCGAGGCAGCGCGGCGAGCGCGGCGGCTTCGGTGGGCGGGTTCGTTCGGATGCGGGCAAATGGTTGAGGGGATGGGAGTTGGCATGGAAAAATGGGTTCGTTCGGTAATTTTGCGCGGGGCGGGGAAGCGGGCCGGACAGGGGTTCGTTTGGAGGCCGGTAAGGGGCTGACAGGATAGGGGTTGAGGTGGAAAATGGGTTCGTTCCGTAATTTTGCGCGGGGCGGGCGCGAGGGGTTGTTGAGGCGTCCGATGGCGGCGCGAGGGCAGCGGGCGGCCAGGGTTCGTTTGGAGGCCGGTAATGGGCTGACGGGATAGGAGTTGAGGCGCCAAAATGGGTTCGTTCGGTAATTTCTGTGCGGGGAGTTGTTGCCGGGAGAAAAAGCCGGACGGATGGTTTGGGGATTTTGTGGCGGAAGACGGCGGCCTGGACGGAAGTGGCGGGCGCGGCAAAAACACGGATCCCTTATTCCATCAGTAGCACGGAGGGCAGCGGCTGAATGGGTATGCCACCGGCAGGTGGTTGCAGGGAAATGATTTGCGATTAGTGAAGTTGGTGACCGGGGTCGGGAGGGCGGCGGCGGCTACCCTCTGAGGCGCGGGCGGTTGGATAGCACCAGTTGGCGGCGGTAATCCACCACCGCGGTAGGCTGGCGGATGGGAAGTGGCGTATTTTCAATTGGTTGCGCTTTGGCACGGGCCTTGCTTTTTAAGAAGGCGTGAGGAGGCTGGAACAATGAAAAAGGCAATCGCAGTGATGATGCTTCTGGCGGGTGGGTTGTTGGCGGCCCCGCGCGTGACGGTGGGAATCGGAATTGGCGTTCCGGCGCCGGTGGCGGTGGTTCCGGCTTGTCCCGGACCTGGGTACGCCTGGGTGAACGGCTATTATGGCCCGACTGGCGTTTGGGTTGGCGGGTATTGGGCGCCGCCCGCGGTGGTGCGGATTGCTCCTCCGCTGGTGCATGCACGCGTGGATCATCGCGTGGGACGCTTCGATCATTTCCGCCGCTAAGCGATCAGTTATGGATGCTGGAGGCCCGCGCGGTGCCGGTCATCGCGCGGGCCTTGGTGTTTTTGGGAGGGGGCCGCTTGGAGTAGGATGGATCGCTGGTCTGATGCGCGTTTCTCGTTCCTAATCGGTAGAAACAGAGCGAATGCTGCACATCAGCGGCTTGAGCGTCGTCAACTTGATCGCGCCCTCAACCTCCGGATGGCGCGTGATCAGGCCCAATAGGGACGAGCTCTGCATCTGGGCTGGAAGTGATACGATTGGCCTACTTGGAGACATGGCCGCGCCCTCCCAGATCGCCCACTACCAAATCACCTCCAAACTCGGTGAGGGCGGGATGGGCGCAGTCTATCGCGCGATCGATACCAAGCTCCATCGCGACGTGGCCATCAAGGTTCTGCCGCCGGCGTTCGCGGCGGACTCCTCGCGCATGGCCCGCTTCGAGCGGGAGGCTCAGGTGCTGGCCTCGCTCAATCATCCCAACATCGCGGCCATATACGGAATTGAGCAGGGCGCCATCGTGATGGAATTGATCGACGGCGCCGACCTTGCTGGACCACTCCCGATCGATACCGTGATCGATTACGCACGCCAGATTGCCGACGGGCTGGAAGCCGCCCACGAAAAGGGCATCGTGCATCGCGATTTGAAGCCGGCCAACATCAAGGTCACGCGCGGCGGCCAAATCAAGATCCTGGACTTCGGGTTGGCGAAGGCATCGGAAGCGGCGCCGCAGGCGGGCAACCCCAGCATTTCGCCGACGCTCCCACTGGGGATGACGGAGGCGGGCGTCATTCTCGGCACCGCGGCGTACATGTCGCCCGAGCAGGCGCGCGGCAAACCGGTGGATCAACGCGCCGACATCTGGGCCTTCGGCGTGGTGCTCTATGAACTGGTCACCGGAAGGCGGTTGTTCGAAGGCGAAGATCTCACCGATACGCTGGCCGCGGTGGTCAAGACCGATCCCAATCTGACGGCCGTTCCCGAACCTATTCGGCGCGTACTCCAGCGCTGCCTGCAGAAAGATCCGAACAAGCGGCTGCGCCATATCAGCTCGGTGGAACTGCTGCTCGAAGAGCCTGGCGCGCCGCCGGCGCTCGCAGCGCCTCGAGTTCGAACCGCCGCTCTCGCGTGGCTCGCGGCGGCGTTGTTGGTTGCGGCGGCGGCCGGATGGTTCCTGTACTTGCGCCGCCCGGAACCCGTGAAGCCGGAACTAGTGCGCTTCGAGGTTCCCGTGCCGCCGGATATCAGTCTGCCCGCGCATATCAGGATGTCTCCCAACGGAAGAATGGTGGCTTTCGCGGCGAGCGGCGGCGGAGATACGCGTTCGCGAATCTGGATTCGCCACCTGGATTCCCTCGATCTACGCCCGCTGAACGGAAGGCGCTGACGGCGGACCGATCTGGTTGCCGGGCAGCCGGATGCTGGTCTTTGCGTCAGACGGCAAATTGCGTAAGATCGATGTAACAGGCGGACCGCCGCAGGCGATCTGCGATGCCCCCGGCATCGGAGGCGGCTTCCTCACTTCCGAGAATAGAATCGTCTTCGGCACGGTCAGATTGGGGATTGAAGAGTGTCCCGCGGAAGGCGGGGAGGTAAAGCCCGTAACGACATTCGAGCCGGGAAGCCACGATGAATTCCAAGGCTTCCCCACATTGCTGCCTGACGGGCGGCACTTCCTGTTCTGGAGAGAGGCCGGTCCACAGTCGGGCATCTACGCAGGATCTCTGGACGCGAAGCCCGAGGAACAGACGCGCAGGCGTTTGCTGCCCGATCCATCCGCTCCCCTGTTTGTGGCTGGGCCGAATCGCCGCGTGGGTACGCTGCTCTTTGCGCGGGAACGCACGCTGATGGCGCAAACACTGGATCCCGAGAGATTGGACCTCAAGGGAGAGCCTGTGGCCTTGGGAGAAGATCTGGCAGGCCAGGTCAATTTCTCAGCATCCGATGACGGCAGGCTGGTCTATGTGGCAGCGCCAGCGGGCCAAAGGCAGCTTGGATGGTTCGATCTGCAAGGGAAATTCCTGGGTAACGTAGGGCCACCTCAAAATGCCCATCCCGAAGGGCGGATCTCGCCAGACGGAACCCGGCTGGCGGCATCCCGCTATGAGCGGGCCGGAAGATCGGACATTTTCGTGTTGAATCTGGTTCGGGCCTCGGAAACACGGTTGACTTTCGGTCCGGCCGGCAACGGGTATCCGGTATGGTCGCCCGACGGGACGCAAATCGCCTTCTTATCGAACCGCGACGGCGGGGCCAATCTTTATGTGCGGGCGGCGGACGGGTCGGGGATCGACCGGCTTTTGCTGAAGAATGGGGACCGGAAGTTTCCACAGGATTGGTCTCCCGACGGAAAGTTCCTGCTGTTCGAAGTGCAGACGCCGAAAGGCGGCGACCTGTGGACCTTAGACCTGGCTGCCTCCGGTGGCGAACCAAAGGCGAGCCCGTACCTGCAGAACACCGGGCATCAGGGCGATGCATGCTTCTCTCCGGACGGACGGTATGTGGCGTATGAATCCACTGAATCGGGCGTGAGCGAAGTTTACGTGAGGCCGTTTGCCCCGAATGCGCCGACAGCCGATGCAGCCAGCGCGAAGGTATCGTTGCATGGCGGATCTTCACCGGCCTGGCGCCCAGACGGGAAGCAGCTTCTGTACCTGACAAGAGGAAGCCCCGGCAATCTGAAGGTGTGGGCCGCCGACGTGACTCTGAAGCCATCGTTTGCGGCAGGCATCCCGCGGGTGTTGGGCGAGATTCCGGCCGGAGGAGTCACGTTCGCGCCGGATGCAAAACGGGTGCTGGTGCAGCAGCCGGTGGGTTCGCAGAAGCCCTCGATCGTGGTGGTGTTGAATTGGCAGGCGGCTTTGCACAAATGATCGCGCCCGCCGCGAGAGCGCATTGGATAAACTGAGCAGGACCCCTGCTATGCCGCTGTCACCAGGCGACCGAATTGGCCCATATGAGATCGCCGAACGCATCGGCGCCGGCGGGATGGGCGAAGTGTATCGCGCCGCCGATCCCCGGATGGGGCGCGACGTCGCCATCAAAGTCTCCGCCGAGCGCTTCAGCGACCGCTTCTCGCGCGAGGTGCATGCCGTGGCGGCGCTGAATCATCCCGAACGTCTGCACCCTGCACGACGTGGGCGAGAACTACCTCGTCATGGAGCTGATCGAAGGGCCGACGCTGGCCGAGCGGATCGCGCACGGGGCCAATCCCGCTGGAGGAGGCGCTGGGGATCGCGAAGCAGATCGCCGCCGCGCTCGAAGCCGCGCACGAGAAGGGCATCGTGCATCGCGATCTGAAACCCGGCAACATCAAGATCAAGCCGGACGGCACGGTGAAGGTTCTCGATTTCGGACTGGCGAAGGTTGCCGAAGCCGGCGGCCGCGGCGAGTTCCGAAGCCTCGCCGACCATCAGCATGGCGGCCACGCAAGCCGGCATCATTCTGGGAACGGCCGCGTATATGTCGCCGGAACAGGCGCGTGGCAGGCCCGTCGACAAGCGCGCGGACATCTGGGCGTTTGGCGTAGTGCTCCACGAGATGCTCACCGGCAAGCGGCTGTTCGAGGGCGAGGATCTCACGGAGACGCTGGCCTCGGTGGTGAAGGAACGGCCGGACCTGAGCGACGTTCCCGCGCCGGTGCGGCGGCTGATCGAGCGGTGTCTCGAAAAGGACCCGAAGAAGCGCCTGCGCGATATCGGGGACATGGAGTTGCTGCTCGGGGAGACGCTTCCGCCGCCGGCTGCGGCGAGAATGGCGCCGACGTCCAGCGCGTCGCCCTGGATTGCGGCGACCGGCGCGCTTGCCGTCGCGCTCGGCGTGGCCCTCTGGGCGCCGTGGCGCATGGAGAAACCGGTGGAGCATCCCGTGGCGCGGCTGGATGTCGATCTGGGCGAGGATGTTTCGCTGCCTGCCCCCGCACCGAGCGGAAGCAGCGTCGCCATCTCCCCCGAAGGATCGCGCCTGGCTTATATCTCCGGGACGCCCGCCATGCTGTTCAGCAGGCGCCTCGATCAACCCAGGGCCACTGAGCTCCCGGGAACGCAGGGGGCGAACTACCCCTTTTTCTCGCCGGACGGGCGGTGGATCGGATTCTCGTTGGCCGGCAAGCTGAACAAGATCTCCGTGGAAGGCGGCGCCGTGGTCCCACTCGGGGACGTCTACAACTTTGGGGGCGCCAACTGGGGCGAGGATGGCAACATCATCGTGAGCGAGGTGTTCGGGAAGGGCTTGGCGTGGTTTCGCGCTGCTGGAGGCGGACCCGGGACCCTCGCGGGTATGGGCAAGGGAGAACCGCTCTTCACGCCACAGATTCTGCCCGGAGGCAAAGCGATTCTATTTACGGCTAGTACGGCTGAGGGACGTGGATCAGTACACGATCGAGGTTCTGACCTTGGCCAATGGCCATCGGAAGATCCTGGCTCGAGGCGGCAGCGTCGGCCCGATATGTGGCCGAGCCGGGGCGCCCCGGCCATTTGATCTACGTCAACAAAGCGGCGATGTTCGCCGTGCCGTTCGATTTGGACAAGCTGGCGACGCGGGGTACGGCCATGCCGGTTCTCGATGACGTCGCCTATAGCGTGCTGACCGGGACCGGTCAATTCGATGTCTCGAAGGGGCCCGACGGGCACGGCGTTTTAGTATATCGCAGAGCCGGCGCCGGAGCCGCCGCCAAGTTCACGCTCGAATGGGTCGATGCAGCCGGCAAAAACGAACCGTTGCCGCTCAAGCCCGGCGCCTATGGTCGCCCGATGGTCTCCCCGGACGGCAAGCGCATAGCGCTGGATGTTAAAGAAGCAAGAACGGATATTTGGGTCTACGAACCCCAGCGCGACGCCACGGCGCGCCTGACTTTCGGCGACGGCTTTTATGATTCCCCCACCTGGACCCCGGACGGACGGTACGTCGTTTTCGCATCCGTGGGCAAGGGCATCTTCCAGGCTCGCGCGGACGGCGCCAGCCAGCCGCAAGTGCTGCTGGAGGGCAAGGCGCACCAGAGTCCATGGTCATTCACGCCGGATGGCAAGCGACTGGCTTTTAACGATTTCAGCGAGGGCAGAGCGCAAATCTGGACAGTACCGGTGGAGGAGCAGGGAGCCCAGTTGAAGGCCGGCAAGCCGGAGCAATTTCTCAAGAGCGGCTTCGGCGACTTCGCCCCGTCTTTCTCGCCCGACGGGCGCTGGGTGGCGTATCATTCCGACGAATCGGGGAAGAACGAGGTGTACGTCCGTGCCTTTCCCCAGCCCTCCGCGGGGCGAGGCGGAAAGTGGCAAATTTCAAACAGCGGCGGCTCGGCGCCCAAATGGTCGCGGAACGGGCACGATTTGCTCTACCTCTCGGGCAACCAGATCATGGCCGTGAGTTACACCGCCGACGGTGACACGTTCGTGGCCGGGAAACCCAGCGTGTGGCTCGCGAAGGTCAACGCCCGGCGTTGGGACCTAGCGCCAGACGGCAAGCGCGCGCTGGTGTTGGCGGAGGAAGAATCCACGGAAGCGCCGAAGCCGGAGCACGAAGTGGTGTTCCTCGAAAACTTTTTCGATTATTTGCGCCAGCGTGCGCCGTGGGGAAAGTGAAGTCAATGCTATTGACTCCCGGAACCCGCCTGGGCCCTACGAAATCGTCGCTCCTATCGGGGCGGGTGGCATGGGGGAAGTCTTCAAGGCGCGCGACACGCGTCTCGATCGTATTGTCGCGATCAAGATTTCGCAGGCGAGATTTTCGGAGCGGTTCGAACGCGAGGCGCGCGCCGTGGCGGCGCTGAATCATCCCAACATCTGCCAAGTCTATGACGTCGGGACATTGCCCGAAGCCCCGGGCTACCTCGTGATGGAATTTATAGACGGCTCGCCGACTGCGCCCGTTGACAGCACGCGCAAACTGCTCGATCTGGCCGTGCAGATCGCCGATGGCTTGACTGCGGCGCATGCCGTGCAGATCGTCCATCGCGATCTCAAGCCGGACAACATCCTCGTCAGCCGGGACGGCCGGGTCAAGATTCTCGACTTCGGCCTGGCTAAGACCGCCGCGGCTGCCGCGAGCCCTGCGGAGGCGACACGAACGATGGGCGTCACCGATCCGGGGACCACGATCGGCACGGTCAACTATATGTCGCCCGAGCAGGCGCGCGGGTTAGATCTCACGCCGTAATCGGATCAGTTCTCGTTCGGCCTGGTGCTGTACGAACTGGCGAGCGGCAAGCGGCCTTTCCGCCGGGGAAGTGCGCCGGAGACGATGGCCGCCATCATCCGCGAGGAAGCCGCGCCGCTCCCGGCCTCAGTGCCGACGGCGCTGCGCTGGATTATTGAGCGCTTGCTCGCGAAAGAGCCGTCGGAGCGGTACGATTCCACGCGCGATCTCTATCGCGAACTAAAGCACATCCGGGACCGGCTTTCCGAAACCGCCAGCCCTGTCCAAGCGGTTCCGCTTGCCGCCATGCGGCGGAGAAAACGGCTGCTCGTTCCCCTGGTGGCGGGCATCGCGTGTATGATCGTGGGATCTCTCGGCGCAATGCTGCTGCTGCCGCAATCTTCCGCCGGGCCCGACCTGGCGAATTACAAGTACACCCCCATAACGCAAGACGGGGCCGAACACCGTTCTGTCCACTGGTCGCCCGATGGAAAGAATATCGCCTACACCCAGCGGGTCAGCGGAAGGATGCAAGTCTTCACACGCCTCCTGGACGGCTCCGATGGGGTACAGCTTTCCAAGGCCGACCACGATTGCACCGCGCCGTTCTGGTCGCGGGACGGCGCGACTATTTATTATGTCTCCGGCCGCAATTTATGGTCTGTACCGGCGGCGGGCGGCGCCGCGCAAATGGTGTTGGAGGGGGTCGATTTCGCCGCGATTCATCCCGACGGCAAAACCATCGCGTTCGAGCGCGGTGGTAAGATCTGGATCCGATCCCTCAACGGCGGTGAAGAAAGGGAGTTCTGGTCTGTCCCCGTCAACTCGATGTCCACTTTTTTCAGTTTCTCTTCTGACGGCTCCAAACTCGCCGTCTCCGACATTGAGTTCTGGCTTTTGCCGTACCCGTCCGGTACGGCCCGGAAACTCGAAACCGGTGGCCTCTTGACCGCGACAAGCTGGTTTCCCGATGGCCGGCATTTGTTGGTAGCCCCGTCGGATAAAGGCGCGCTTTCCACCCTGGACGTAATAGACGGAACCCGGCGAACGATCGCCTCCGGTCCAAACGCAATGCATTATCCCGCCGTCTCTCCGGATGGAAAGCGCATCGCCTACGGGAACGGCGCGGCTGGATGGGATGTGATCGAAGTGTCGATTCCCGGCGGGGACGTTCGCACCTTGGTCTCGGGCGGCGCCCCATGGTGGCCCGATTGGGCTCCCTCCGGAACGCACTTTATCTATGCGTCCCCTCAAGGCGGACGACCGGTAATGGAGGACCGTCAGGCGGGCGAGGAAGGATTCTCCCGCCAATTGACGGGGCGCTATACCTATGATCCGCGTTGGTCACCGGATGGCAAGCGTATCGTCTTTGGCAGTCTGGCCGACGGAACCAAAAGCCTCACGATAGTGAACGCCTCGGGAGGGGGCGCCGTCATACTGAACGCCGGCGCATCGTACGAGGGCATCTCATGGTCGCCCGACGGAATGTGGATCTCCTGCTTGCTTTCCGCCCGCGGGAAAACCGAGGTTGTCAAGATGCGACCCAGGCCTGGCGCAGTTCCCGTCGCATTGACGGACGTCAGCCCGCAAGCCAATCTCCGTCTGGGAACAAGTTGGTCGCCGGCGGGCGATTGGATCGCATATCCATCCGGGGATGGCATCGATCTGGTCTCACCGGATGGAAGATCCACGCGCACGCTGTCGAAACGCACGTTCGCAGCTTACGGCTTCTCGCGCGACGGCAGCCAGATCTATGGCATTTTCCTGAACACCACGGGCCAAGGCGCGCAGTGGCAGCTTTTTTCCGTAAATGTGAACACGGGCGCCGAGAGATTTCTCGCGCCAGTCGATCTTCCCGCCTCCGCCGACAGCCTCGCGGGATTCAGTATCCATCCAGACGGCAAGCGGTTTCTTACTTCGTTCTCAAAGTTCCCATTCGACATCTGGCTGCTGGAGGGCTTCCCTGCGCCCCGTTCGCGGACGCTGCTGGAGCGGCTGCTGCATCGCTGATCGTGCCGACGCGGAACCGAATACGTAGTAATGCGCTTGGAACGTCCTGGATTCTCTGGCCTTGTAATCGCGCATTCGCGGCATGATCTCGCACTCGATGGCGAGCGGATCGGCGACTCGGAGAAAGGCGCATCTGGGTTTAGTAATGATAAGTCGGCATCCGACCAGAGCCGCGGCCAAGGGATGATCTACCTGTGTGAAGGGCGCGTCGCGGTTGCTGTCGGCCGGTCTCAACTCCCGATTATGGAGGTTCGAGTAGCTTTCGAAAGAGGCGTGCTGACCTGATTCCGGCAAGCCGAGACTAAAATACCGGCGTACCCGCCGCGAGCCACGAGGGTGGACAATATGGAGGACCGCCCAGGAGAGGTTGGACTGCTATGCCACGAAAGCCCCGTTTTCCGTCAGGATCCGTCTGCAAACCCTGCTGGGAACTAAAGTACTGCCCCTACGGGGAATTGGTCGAACTATTTCCCGGTCCGGCGCGGTGCGCACACCTGCTCAGGTCAAGGTCGACTACGAGGACGCCTTGCGCCAACTCGCAAATGGGGCGCCGTTGACAGAAGAAGAAGTGTGGGAGGCAATAGAACGCGTACATTCCCGCCAGCCCTGGATGACCGAGCAGATTCGAGGGTATCCACCTGAAGAGGTGGGCTGCAAGATATGGGGTCACGCTTGCCCCGTCTTTTTTGTTCAGAGCGGTGCCACTGAAACGAAAGAGGGCCGCAGGGAAGGTCGAGCAATTCCGCGTGACGTCATGCTTAGAGTTGTCCGGCGGGACAACCACGTTTGCCAGGTCTGCTTCCAATGTGTGCCTGATACCGACGTGGAATTCGATCATCTGATTCCATATTCGAAAGGTGGTCCCACAACTGTCGACAATATTCGCCTGCTTTGTCGGCCTTGCAACAGGAAGAAGTCCGATTCTTTGAAGGAGCTTCTGGTGGACTGACCGGCTGAGTCGCCGCAATTGTCCGACAACCCCCAACAGGGCCTTCACTACCGGATTAGGAACCACGAGTCGGCTTGTGGCCGCTTACACGGTCCTGGGCCGGGCGCCATGAGGCGAGGACCTTTAGTCTCTTGGGTGACGGCAGGTGCGCGGCGCGGTTTCTGTCCCGAAATTTCCTTGTGTCAGCCAAGGTCGATGGCGGCGCGATTTTAACGGCGACTGCCGGTTCCAGGGGATCATCACTGCGCAGCGGTGGGCAAGGCCCGTGCCGGTTACGCTCCTTTCAAAGGGCGTGAGGAGGATGGAACAATGAAAAATGCAATCGCAGTGATGGTGCTTCTGGCGGGTGGGTTGTTGGCGGCCCCGCGCGTGGCGGTAGGAATCGGAATTGGCGTTCCGGCGCCGGTGGCAGTGGTTCCGGCTTGTCCGGGACCTGGGTACACCTGGGTGAACGGCTATTATGGCCCGACTGGCGTTTGGGTTGGCGGGTAGGGGGCGCCGCCCGCGGTGGTGCGGAGTGCTCTCCGCTGGTGCATGCACGGGTGGATCATCGCGTGGAGCGCTTCGACCATTTCCGCCGGTAAGCGATCAGTTATGGATGCTGGAGGCCCGCACGGTTCCGGTCACCGCGCGGGCCTTGCTGTTTTTGGGGAGATGTCGAAAGCGTGCACTTCGCCGACGGTGGCGATTTAAGAAGTCGGGATCGTAAAGTAGAACGTCGAGCCCTTTTCAGGTTCGGATTCGACCCAGATCCGGCCTCCTGCCCGCTCAATAATGCGCTGACAGATCGCCAGACCCATGCCCGTTCCGGGATACTCAGAATTAGTGTGAAGACGTTTAAAGGCGCCGAAGATTTGCTCCTGGAACTGGGGCTCGATGCCGATCCCATTGTCCTCGACGGAGAACAGCCAATTCTTGTCCTGCAAGGTGGCGGCAATCTTTATGCGCGGCACGCCGTTGCGGTAGCGAATCGCATTTCCGATCAGATTTTGAAAGAGCTGTTCCATCTGAAATTCGTGCATGCGGACACGCGGGAGGGCGGTGACGGTGATTGAGGCGCCACTCTCCTCTATGGCAGCCTGAAGGTTCAGGAGAGTCTTGTTCAGGACTTCGCCGGCATCGGTTTCTTCGAGCGGCGGATGATATGTTGCGGATACTTGCATATAGGTCCTCAAGCCCTGCAACAAATTGTCCATCCGGGTTGCGCCCTCGACGGTGTGACGAATAAACTCGTCGCCGACCTGTCCCAGCTGCCCGCCAAACGTCTTTTGCAGCAGCTCGCTGTAGACCTTCATCATGCGCAGCGGCTCCTGAAGATCGTGCGAAGCTGAATAAGCGAATAGCTGCAGGTCGGCATTGGCCTGGTGGAGCGCCGCATTGGCTATTTGCAAGGCCTGCTCCTGCCGGACGCGTTCGGTGATGTCGCGCGCTATTTTCGAGGCGCCGACTACCCGTCCCTGGGCATCCTTCACCGGTGAAATCGTCAGCGAGATGTTGAGGCGCGATCCGTCTTTGCGCACGCGAATGGTTTCGAAATGGTCAACGCGCTCGCCGCGCCTGAGCCGGGCGAGAATCTCAGGTTCCTCCTCGATATGGTCAGGCGGTATCAACATGTTGATCGACTTGCCGATGACTTCGGCCGCCGTGTAGCCAAACAGGCGTTCCGCTCCCTGATTCCAGCTCATGATGATGCCGTCAAGGTTTTTGCTCACGATGGCGTCGTCGGACGACTCGACGATGGATGCAAGCAGACTGGCATTTCGGTCGGCTCGCCTTACCGGCTTCGGTCGCCTCGCGGCGAAAGTGGGACATCTTCAAATGCGATTCGACTAGCGCCAGCAGCTCGCGCGCGCTGAATGGCTTGGTCAGATAGTCATCGGCCTTTGCCTCCATACCTTCGATCCGCGCCTCTTCCCCGGCCCGGGCGGAGAGCAGGATCACGGGAATCTCGCAAAGCTGCGGATCGGCGCGCAGCTCGCGGAGCAGCCCGAAGCCATCCAGCCTTGGCATCATGACATCGCTCAGGACCAAATCAGGCTTGCGGGCCCGCGCGGCGTCCAGAGCGGCCTTGCCGTCGGGGACCGCCGCTACGTCGAACCGGTCTCCCAGCAACCGGCGGACATACGCCCGCATGTCGGCATTGTCATCCGCCCAGAGAATGCGAGACTTCTCTTTCAACCGTTCTGCCTCGGCCGCAGGCCTGTCAGGGAAGGCCGCGACGTCAGGACGGTCCGGCACCTGGCCATCCGGTTGCGGTTCGTCCGGCAGCCACCGCAACGCCTCCTCGACGAAGGCCGCCGGCGTCACAGAGGTCGACCCGGCCTCGGGCGCCTTGCCGACACGACCTGGATCGAGATGCGCCTTTCCCAGGGGAATTGCGACCCGGAATGTGCTGCCTTGGCCCATTACGCTCGCCACGCTGACCGTTCCGCCGTGAAGTTTGACCAGTTCCTGCACCAGCGCCAGGCCGATACCGGTGCCTTCATGTGTGCGTCCCCGGCTGTCTTCAACGCGATGGAAGCGCTGGAACATGCGCGGCAGTTCTTCGAAGGGAATGCCAACGCCGGTATCGCGCACTGTCAGGACGGCCTGCCCTTCCGCGGGTTCCAGCCGCACTTCAATCTCGCCCTGAAGCGTGAACTTGAAAGCGTTGCTGAGGAGGTTGAGCACGATCTTTTCCCACATATCGCGGTCAACATAGGCTGGCTCGTCCGGCGTGAGCGCCGTGCAATGAACAATCAGCCGCAGGCCGGCCTTCTGGCAGAGGGACTGGAAATTGCTGGCGAGTTCGGCCGTTAGGAGTGGCCAGGTCGACGGGCTGGTAGCAAGCCTGAGCCCGCCCGGCCTCGATGCGGGAGAAATCGAGCATCGTATTGACGAGCTTCAGAAGCCTCAGCGCGTTGCGGTGCGAAACGGTGAGACTCGCGGCAGCCCCCATGGGGAGAATGCCGTGGCTGTTAGACAGAGCGTCTTCGAGCGGCCCGAGCATTAGAGTCAGCGGAGTCCGGAACTCGTGGCTCACGTTCGAGAAGAAAGCTGTTTTCGCCCGGTCGATTTCGGCGAGCGCTTCGGCGCGCTTGCGCTCCTCCTCATACACCTGCGCGTTGGCAATAGCCGTCGCAATCTGAGTCGCAGCGAGCTCGAGGAAATTCTGATATCCCTCGTCAAACTGAAGTCTGGAACTCAGGCCAGCAATCAAAAAGCCGGCGGTCTGGTGAGCAACGTGAGAGCGGATGGGTACAATGGCGGCGCATTGCGGCGGATCGGGCCACGGGCCGGGCGGTACCGCAACGAATCTTGAGGACAGATCCTTGACCACCTGCATTTGTCCGGTGCGATGCGCCGCGGCAAGGGGCCAAGGCGAGCTTTCGCTGCTGGAATCATCAAGGGGGATGACAGGCGGCCTTATGTCCCCGTCCTCGTCGACTCCGCAGGAAGCAGCAAGGCGGGCCTGGGTGCCCGACGCATCGGCCACATAGAGCAGAGCGAAGGGAATGTCCTTGACATGCGGCCTCAGCATGGCGGCGGAGATCACACAGGCTTCCTCAGCGGTCCTGGCTTCCGCCGTACGTGCCCCGAGGTCGCGCAGGACAGTGATGCGCCGCTGGCCCACGACCTTCTCAGTGATTTCATGCACGGTGGCGAGCACGCCGCCAATTCCGCCGGGCGCCGTGTCGTCGGGCACGGCGCTATAGGCAACTGTGAAATGCGTTTCCTCGATGAATCCGGCACGATTGATCTGAAGCTCAATATCCTCGCTCCAGGTCGCCGGACCGCCTTTGAATGGCGTGTCGATCAGGGGCTTCAGGATGTCCCAGATTTCCGACCAGCAATCGCGCACCGGTCTTCCGAGGGCCCAGGGGTGTTTGCGGCCCAGAATAGGGCGGTAGGCATCGTTATAGATCGAGATATATTCCGGCCCCCACCAGAGGAGCTGGGGGAAACGGTTCGCCAGAAGAATGCGCACTATGGTACGAAGCGCGGGCGACCAGTTCTCTGGCGGCGCCAAGAGGCGTGGCTGACCAGTCCAGCGAGCGGACGAGCTCGCCCATCTCGCCGGCCGCCAGCAGGACATCGAGCGCAGGGTTTGTAGCACGGGCACCCGGCATTACCTGCTCGCTCCGCGCTCTCTTCGGTGCTATGCCCCTACGATACACCTGACTTGCGCATGAATCATGCATCGCTGCCATTATCTCCGAACGGCGATCGGGGAGGTTTGCCCGGACAGGGAACCAGAAGCCGGCTTGTGTCTGATCGTACCGACGTGGCGGACCGTTGTCGATGCCGGAAGGCCTTTGGGCCGGAGCGATGGCGGTCGGATGCGTCACCTGGTTCCGTAGCGCATGCCGGCGCGGTTTTACGGGCGGCTGCCGGCTTCAGCGGGATCCTTGCGCAGCGGCGGCCCGGGCTGGTTATGCTCCCGGCTGGTCATCGTTACACCTGAGCCAGTCCAAGCTCGAACAGTTTGGCTTCGCGCTCGCGCCGGTCGCGCAGGCCGTTCCCTATGGGCCAGAGGCGTTGCATGGATCGCAACTGGGCAGGGATGACGGCAAACTGGCCGCCAGCCACGGCGTCGCGGATGGCGCGCATCTCGGCGCGATCGCCGGGGGCTTTTGGGGAATCGGTCATCCGGGAGCCGCGGTTATAGACCAGACTCACCAGGACTCCGAAACAGAGGGGCGGCATGGCCTCCCACCCGTTAAAAGCGGTGCGCGTGGTGCGAACCTGATCGGGAAGGGTGCGGCGGATGAATACCTGCCAGGCAGCGGGCCACGGGATGGTGAGGTTCTTGAGAGCGGGGGGTCCGCCTGCCGCGGCCGTACCCCGCACCTGGAGCCAGGGCCGCAGCGCCGCCAAGTGGGCGGGCGACAGAACGCCGGACCAGTCGTCGTCGAAGGAGGCTCTGCTGGCCAAGGTCGTAGCCAACCCCAATGGTGACGCCGCTGGGGCCGCCGGGCCAGGCCGGGCGGCAGACCATCCTGTCGTACAACTCCCGGCTGCCGACCTCTTCGCGGCCGATGAATGCGACGGCGCGCACCGGGAGGTCGGGCGAGGGCTCAGGCAGCGCCCGTAAGACCTGCCAGGTTACGGAATCGATGACACCGGTAACCGGCAGGGACGGAACGGCACCGGCCTGGAATTCCCGTACGGCGGCATCGGTACCTTTCCCGAAGGCTCCATCGGCATCGAGAATGGCGCCATTGCGGTTGAGCAGATCCTGAGCCTCGGTCACACTGGGACCGCTGTCTCCAAGCTTCAATACAGGGTCAGCCATGGTACCAAAGAGTATAATCCAGCCGGGCTTGGGTGCAGGCAATTTGACACGCGGCGGCTGCGGCTTTCGAGCGGCTCAATCGTGGCGCAGGGTGGTGAGCGGGTCGATGCGCGAGGCGCGCCGGGAGGGGAGCCAGGCGGCGGCGGCGCAGGCGGCCAGCACCAGGGCCACGGCGCCGAGGTAAGCGGGGCGGTCGAAGGTGTCGATCATCGCCAGGACGGACGCCAGGATTTTGGAAAGGGCAACGGCCGCCAGGCTGCCCGCCAGCGCGCCGGCCAGGGCCACTTTCATGGACTGCCGCAGCACCAGTCCGGTGACCGCGCGGCGAGTGGCGCCCAACGCCATGCGGATGCCGATCTCCCTGGTGCGCTGGGAGACGGCGTAGCCGTGGAGGTCCAAGGGGACTCTGGGGAGAAAGGGGTGGAGCGGGGACGCGGCGGTCAGTGTACGTAGCCGTGGTAGGAGGTGATGTCGAGGGTGGGAGGGACGGCTACGGCGACGCCGGTCTCGAAATCGTAGTAGACCACTTTGAGGTGCCGGCGTTCGATGAAGCCCTGGTCCGATGGGCGGTAGAGGACGTAGGCGTCCTTGCCAGGAGGGTATTCGCCGACGGTGGTGGGGCCGCCGGGGATTTCGGCCAGGGTGCTGGGGGAGGCGGCGCGGTAGAAGTTCAGCGCGGCAACGTAGCGCCAGTTGGAGGAGACTTCCGTCACACCGTAGTTGCGGCTGTAGAAGGCCAGGGCGGCGTAGGCGTGGTTCATGCCGGCGTCGAAATCCCAGGTGCGGAAGTAGGTCAGCCGCAGGCAGCACAGGAAATAGATGCCGAAAATTGCGAGGGCCGCGCGGCTCAGGCGGCGGGAGACGGCGCCGCTGGCGGATTCCTGGGGAATGGCCGCCAGGGAGCCGGCGAAGAGGGCGCCGAGGGGCGCGAGGAAGACGGCCGTGCGGTCGAGGGGGAGCAGGATGTGCTGGGTGCGGAAGAGCAGGTAATGGCAAGCCATTGACAGGATGGCCGCGCCGCCGCCGATTCCGCAGAGGGCCAATTGGAAGCGAGAGCAGCGCGCACGGAGCTGTCGGGCGCCCGCCGCGAGCGTGACCAGACGGAAGGCGCAGGCGATTCCGAGCGCCGGAAACAGGAAGGGCTGGCAGGCGGCCAGCGCACAGTGCAGAAGTGGGTTGAGCAGGTAGGGGTTGGGCTGGAAGAGAGTGGCCTGGGTGACGCTGTGCAGGCATTCCTTCATCGACCGGGCGCCCCACACGAGGGCGCTGCGCTGCCACGCGAGCAGGATGGAGCCGGTGAAGAACAGCGCCACGAGCGCTCCGGGAACGGTGGACGCGAGCAGCACCTTGGCGTAGGTGGCCGGCTTTCGGCCGCGGCTCGGGCCGGCTTGGGCGGCCAGCCAGACGGAAAGGAGCAGGAGGGTGGACGCATCGGCGAAGGCGAAGGAGAAGTTGGCGCTGAACGAGAGGCCGCAGGCGATTGAGCAGATGGCGCAGCGGCGATACAAAGAGCGCGGGCTGGAATCGGGGCGCTGCCAGACATAAGAGGCTGCGGCGGCGATCGCGAAGAGCAGAAACGCCAGGGCCAGGCTGTAGCCGCGCGCGGCCACCAGGTGGTCCATGACGAACGGATTGGCGGTGAGGGCGATCAGCAGGAACCAGCGCAGGGTGCGATCGGCGGCGATGAGCCGGGCCAGGACCAGGGCCGCCCCGATGTAGAGCGCCGCGCCGAGCAGAGCCGGAATCCTGGCGCTGAGCGCGGAGACGCCGAATACGGCCGTGGACAGGCGCATCAGCAGCGAATTCAGAACGTGATTGTTGGCGGCGGCCTCCCAATGCGAGGGCGAAGGGCGGGCCACATAAGTAAGGTAGGTATCCGCCTCGTCGATGGTTATGGATTGGATGGCGGCGCGGGCGGCGATCCACAGGAACAGGAGAACCGCGGTGCCGTTCAGGAGGATGGCATCGCGCGGGCTGGGCGCAGGGGCCGCGGCGGCAGGGGGTCCGCTGGCGCGGGCAGGGCGAGTCTCGGGATGTCCGGCCATGGTGGCGCAGGAGGCGCACACCGGTGGCGAGTCCGGTTGCGAGTGCATAGCAATGGCGAGAGAATCGGACGCGACGGCCGCTCTGGGACGGCTCCGCGCCGTCGAAGAACCCGGCGAATTTGGGGGATTTCCCCAGGGCGCTGAACCCGGGGAACGGGAGCTTAGCGCCTTCGCTCAACCTCAAAGACCTTCGGCTGGGCGGTTTCAACTACACCCGCGGAAGGGATTGTGACTGAGGGTGCGGGGCACGGCGGCCGACTGTTGCCGCTCGCGGTGCGGCCGGCCGAGAGCGTTGCGTCGGGGTGGCCCGCGGTTATGGGGCGGCGAACTCGCCGGTTCCCACGGCCAGGTAGCTGCGGAAGGCGGCTTCGCCGATGGCCTGCCAGCCGAAACGCTGCTCCACGGTGTGGCGCGCTCGGGCGGCCATGGCCCGGCGCAACCCGTGGTTGGAAAGCAGCTCGGCCAGGGCTTCGGCGAATGTGGAGGCTTCGGCGCGAATCAGGGCGTCGTGGCCGTCTTCCAGGTCGAGGCCCGCGCATCCTACCGGAGTGGTGACCACGGCGCGACCGGAAGCCATGGCCTCCATCACCTTGATGTTGGTGCCGGCGGAAACTTCCAGAGGCACCGCCGCCACGGTGGCGCGGGCGTACAGCGGACGAAGGTCCTCGACGAATCCGTGGACCACAATGCGGTGGTCGACGGGGGCGCGCCCGCCGGGAGGGGCGAATTGCTTCCAGAAGCGATCGTGCTGCGGCCCGGCCACTACGCGCAGGCGCAATTCCGGGAAATGCTGCCAGAGGCGCGGCATGATCTCGGTGCGCAGCTTCTCAAACCCCAGCAAATTGGGCAGGTGGCGGAAGGAGCCGACGTAGAGGATTTCGGGGTCGGGGTGGTCGTGAGGGGTGGGCTGAAAGCGGTCCAGGTCGACGCCGTTGGCGATGGTGTAGGTGCGCTGGGGATCGCGGTCCCCCACGCCGATGGCGGCCCGGCGATCCTCTTCGGAAACCGTCCAGACGGCGTCGAACTGCTTCAGCCAGTGCTGCTCGAAGGCCAGCCAGCGCCAGTATTCGCGGCGCGCGGCGCGGTTGGCGGGATTGCGTTCGGCCAGTTGGCGATAGAGGCTGAAGGTGAGGTCGTGCTCCACCAGGACGGCCGGGATATCCGGGGCGGCCTCGCGCAGGCCGGCCATGTGGGTGTATTCGATCTGCAGCGCGTCGGGCTTCCAGCGGCCGGCGAGGTCGGCGATGAGGGCGCGCATGGCTTGCGACTGGTACTGCCGCACCTGGGCGGGCAGGCAGGGGTCGCGCGAAGGGGCTTCGTCGCGGTCCACCACCCAGACCTGGCGGAAGACTTCGTGGAGCTTGGGGTAGTCCACCGTCTCGTGGGATTCGCGCATGGTGGCCAGGAGGAAGTCCACGCGGCCGGCGAGCGCGCGGCATAAGTTATAGATGCGGACGGCGCCGCCGTGCGAGAGGGGGTACGGGAGGAAGGGCGAAACCAGCAGCACCTTGGGACGCGCGCCGGCGGGCCGGTATCTCCGCTGGAGGGCGGGCGCGCACGCGATGTTGCCGTGGACCAGACCGGGATCGGCGGGGGCCAACTGGCGCAAGGGGCGGGAGGCCGAGACGCGCAGAAATACGGCCGCTTCCTGTAAGGGAAAGTCGGGCTGCTGGACGGGCGGTTGCTGCTGCCCGAGGCTGTAAGAGCGCCATCCGGCTGCGGCGGCCTTCCAGAAAAGGAGCATCCAGGCGGTGCCCGGCAGGCTGCAGCGAGGGATGCCGAGGGCCAGCAGTTTGGCGCGATCCACCAGAATGGCGTGCGAGAGGGGCGCCAGAAGCGGACAGGCTTCGCCGGGCTGGAGGGGGCGAAAGGGCGCGGTGGGCAGCAGGGACGGCTTCCAGGCGCGGAAATGCGTTTGCGGCGAGGCCGCGAAGGCGCGTGGGGTCTGGAGCAGCGGCTGGAGGTCCTCGCAATCCACGGTGGAGTCGGGGCGCTCCAGCCAGAGGATCCAGCGCGCTTGGCTGCGGCGGGCGAAATCTTCGAGGGCTGCGCCATCCCAGACCGGGCGCTGCTGGCAGAAGCGGTCCACGGTGGCGGGGCCGGGGTCGGTGTCAGGCGGCTCGGCGGTGTGTAGTTCCAGCGGGCGCTGGCCGGGGAGGTGGTGGAAAATCCAACGGTGCGGATTGCCCGTCCCGCGCAGCACGGTGGCAGCCGCCAGCAGCAGGAGCGCGGCGGTTTCGTCTTGGACGCGGCGCACAGGCCAGGATCGCCAGATGTGATAGGAGAGCAGCCGCCAGTAGCCTTCCTGGAGATCGCGGCAGGTGTTCCGGAGGGAATGAAGGCGGTCGCATACGCGCCGGCCGATGTGGCCGGCCACCGGGATGGGGGCGGCGGCGAAGAAATCGCCATGCTCGTTCATCACCAGGACGCGGAACGGCGGCATCAGGAAGGGCGCCAGTTTCAGCAGCGAGGCGCGGCGTTGGCCGGTCCAGGGCGCCACCGCCAGAGCTACCCAGCGGCTGGCGAGCTGGCGCGCGGCGTCCCGCAGCAGGGAGCGGGAATTGGGGGCGACGGAGACCCTTTGGCAGAGCGCGGCTGTCTCCGGCAGGGGCGCCTGGGTGCAGAACAGCCACACCGGAACATCAGGGGTGCCCTGCGAGAGGTGCACGACGGCGCGGTGGCACTCGGGCGGATGGGAGCCGAAAACCACGGCCACTTTCCGATCGCTTTTGCCGCCCAGCAGCTTGCGGAGCAGACTCATTCGCCGGGAAGCCCCGGCAGGTGTGTAATGGCGAGGAACTCAAGCCACCCAGGAAAGGTCGCCGGCGATCCCTTCGGCATCGTCCGTCTCAGTCCAGGTATCTGCAGTGTGGCGCACCCGCCGGATCTCCCATGTCCCCGTTTCATGACGCTGGAGCGGACCGTGAAATTCCAGTCCCGTAACGTAGCCCCCGCCCTTTTGCGGCGTGCAGTGCCGGACCACGGCATGGCCGGCCAATCGAAAGCACTTCAATTCCAGCCAGATTACGGTACCCTTCACCCAAGCTCGTTCGGAGACTACCATAGCACCCTGCTGGTGAATGTCAATGCCATTTGCCGGAACCAGCCCGTGATTGGCCGGGCCTTCCATTTGAACCTGAAAGCGCATGCGCTGGCGAGGGACTGCGCGGCGCTCGTCCTGGGGCGCGGAGTGCAACCATCCGCTTAAACGGGACCTCAACCATGTCAGAGGGGCCGGACCTGAAGAATTGCCTGTAATCATCCTGTGTTCATTGTGAATGGGTTGATCCGAGGAACCAAGTACTCGGCGGGCCACCGCCCGGCTAGTATGTCCAGTGGTGACGGGCGCGAATGGGGGGAGGGAGTTGTAGCGTACGGGGGCGGCGGGGACGCGACGCGGAGACGCGGAGTGGCGGAGAAAAAGCGCGGAGAAAACGAAGGTGGATGGGCGCGGAGTCGAGAAGGAGGGCGGCCACGCCGGAGGCTAGCGGCGGGGGGAGAGGGAAAATCGAGGGCGCTGTGAGGAAGCGGAGTTTCGAGAATGCGCCGGGTTGGGCGGGAGGTGTGGTGGACTGTGCGCGGCGGGGACTCGACGCGGAGACGCGGAGACGCGAAGAATAAAGCGCGGAGAAAACAGAAGGTGGATGGGCGCAGTGTCGAGAAGGAGGACGGCCACCTCGGGGCCAGCGGCGCGGGGAGAAAGGAAAATCGAGGGCGCGGTGAGGAAGCGGAGTTTTCGAGAATGCTGGCCGGGTTGGGCGGGAGGTGCAGTGTGGGGGACTCGACGCGGAGACGCGAAGAATAAAGCGCGGAGAAAACAGAAGGTGGATGGGCGCGGTGTCGAGACAATCGAGGGCGCGGAGGGCCATGAAGGACACCACCCGCGTTTGGCTTTTTCAGGCCACTTCGCGAGGACGGTGCGACGGGGGTGGCGGGTCCTCGGTAATGGCGGGGCGGTCGTCGTATCGGGTCCAGCCAGCGTTGGCGGGCTGGCAAACGCGCTGGATCTGCCACTGCTCGCCTTGCGGGATGAGCGGTCCGCGAAAGGCCAGGCCGATGGTGTATCTGCCGTCCTTGCGCAGGGTGCAGTGCCGCACCTCGGCAAAACCACCCAGTTGGACGCTTTTCAGTTTCAGGAACAGTACGGTGCCGGTATCCCAAGCCTTCTTGGACAGGATCCGGGCGCCATCCTCATGGACGTCGACACCCACGACTGGTACCATTTCATCGATTCGCTGGATCTCGGCCTCGAACCACATGCGCTTGCGTGGAGAGGAACGCCGCTCGGCCCCCGCGGGCAGTTTCGACTGGCCGCCGAATTGGGACTTCAGCCAATCCAGAGGTCCCCGTAATGTTGAGCGCGCGCCAATCATCTGCACTTATTGTGACGCAAAGAACCGCGCAAAAACTGAACCAAAAGTACTGTTCGTTCCAGCATTCGGAACGGTTTGGGGCTAGTATTTTCGGACCTCTTTGGGTGGTACTCGGGTACTTTTGACGCTTTTGGGGCAGCGCGGCTGGGTCGCCGCCCGCCCGATTCCGCCTTGCGCTACCATAGCGGCTTATGTTTGGCGCAATCGAAGCGGGCGGCACCAAGTTCGTGTGCGCCGCGGGCACAGGCCCCGGCGATCTCACCACCACCCAGATCCCCACCACCTTGCCTGCGGAAACGCTGGACGCGGCCATGGCCTTTTTCCAGCCCTTCGCCGGGGAACTGGAAGCTTTGGGCATCGCCTCCTTCGGGCCAGTGGACCTGGACCCTGCCTCGCCGACCTGGGGCTACATCACCTCCACGCCCAAACTGGCGTGGCGCAACTGCGACCTGGCGGGCGCGTTGGGCCGGGCACTGGGCGTCCCTGTGGGCTTCGACACGGACGTGAACGGCGCGGCGCTGGGCGAGGCCCGTTGGGGCGCCGCGCGAGGGTTCTCCGACTTCCTCTATCTGACTGTGGGCACGGGGATTGGCGGGGGCGCGATGGCCGGGGGGCGTCTCCTGCACGGCTTCACCCACCCGGAAATGGGGCACATCCAGATTCCCCACGATCCGGGCGATCCGTACCCGGGCGGGTGTCCGTACCACACCGGCTGCCTGGAGGGAGTCGCGTGCGGTCCGGCGATTCAGGAGCGCTGGGGCCGCGCGGCGAACGATTTGCCGGCCGACCATCCGGCGTGGGCGCTGGAAGCCCGGTATCTGGCGCTGGGGGTAGCCAATTGGATGTTCACACTGTCGCCGCGGCGGGTCATTCTGGGCGGCGGGGTGATGCAGCAGGCGCAACTCTTCCCGCTGATCGAGAAGGAGCTGCACCGGATTCTGAACGGCTACATCGCCATCCCGCCGGCCTTCCTGGCGCCGCCGGTGCTTGGGCAGCGGGCAGGCGTGCTGGGTGCGCTGGTGCTGGCCGAGGAGGCCAAGCGCGGCGCGGCCGCTTGACGCGTTGGCGCCGAACGCAAACGCGGTGACCCCGTTACAAAGTGGTTGCATAAGCCTTATACTGGCCTCGGAATGCCGCTCATCCAAAAGGCTGCCATTTTCGGCGCGGCGGGAGCCATCGGCCCGCAGGTTGCCGCCGAGTTCAACCGGCGCGGGATCCCGTTCCGCGTGGTGGGCCGCCAGCGCGCGCGCCTGGAATCCACCTTCGGGGCCATGCCGCAAGCCGAAATCTTCGAAGCCGATCTGGCCGACCTGCGCTCCGCCAGCGCCGCCGCGCGCGGCGTGGACACCATCGTGTACTCGCTGGGGCTGCCATACCCCTTGCATAACCTGCACCCGGCCCTGATGCGCACCACCCTGGAGGCTGCCGCGGCTATGCAGGTAGCGCGGCTGGTACTGGTTTCGAGCGTGTATGCCTACGGCGTGCCGCGTTCCGCGCGGGTGGCCGAAACGCATTCCCGCCAGCCCGACTCGCGCAAGGGCCAATACCGCAAGGAGCAGGAAGACCTGGTCCTGGAGGCGCACCGCCAGGGCCGCATCGCCGGACTGATTGTGCGGCTGTCCGACTTTTACGGACCGGGCGCGGAGAACAGCCTCGCTAATCCCATCTTCCGCGCCGCGCTGGCGGGCAAGACCGCCAACTGGGTGGGACCGGTGAACGCGCCGCACGAATTCGTCTTCGTGCCAGATACCGGCCCGGTGATCGCTGACCTGGCCGCCCGCGAGGATTGTTACGGCGAGGCCTGGAACTACGGCGGGCCGGGTGAGATCAACACCCTGGATTTCATCACCAGAGTCTATCGGGCTGTGGGCCGCCCGCCCAAGTACCGGACGGTGGGCCGCGGGCTATTAAAGATGATGGGCTGGTTCAACCCGGTCATGCGCGAGCTGGTGGAGATGCTCTACCTGCAGGAGACTCCCGTGATCCTGGACGACAGCAAGCTGCAGGCGAAGCTGGGGACGGTGCAGAAGACGCCCTACGACGAAGGCATTCGCCAGACCCTGGAGTGGATGCGGAAGTAGGCGGCTTGCCGGGCGGCTGTCAGCGCGGGTCTATCTTTTCCGTGGCGTGATCGTCGCCGCCGCCCTTCAGGCTGTCGATGAAAGCCCTCAGGCTGGCGTCGGTGCGCCTCTGCGCGACGGTTAGCGCCCGGATGTCCTTGCGCGTTTCCAAGACTGAACGCATGCCTTGCTGCACCAGGTCGCGAATCGCCGCGATCTGCCGGTCGTGCTTTTCGAGGTGTTCTTTGGTTGTCACTGCCGGCCTCAAACGAAAAACCCGGCGGAAGCGCTGCTCCCGCCGGGCCACGTCGATCGGGTTTGACCCTGTATTGATAACTTCCTGGTCCCCTTCTGATCGGGGAGCCTCCAGTATATCACTCCACTGTGGCTTTCTTGATGTAGTCGAGCCGCGGGAAATGCGCCAACAGGTAATCGTTGCCCTGTATTTCGATCTGCTGTTGGTCAGGCCCTTCCCCACTGGGAGGCCCCTCGCCGTAGCCGCTGTAGAGGCTGTCTACCACGTCCATCCCGGTCACCACCGTGCCGAACGGCTCAAAGCCCGGCTGCGAGTCCAGGGACTGCCGGTTGTCGTGCAAATTGATGAACAATTGCGTGGCGCGCGTATTCGGTCCAGCGTTGGCATATACCAGCGTGCCCCGCACGTTGTGGTGCGTCACCGGATCGTCCGGGATGTTGGTGTTGGCCCAGGTACGGTCGGTCTTGGGATCGCCATTAATGCCGAACTGCACGATGAAACCGCGCACGTACCGGAAGAACCGGTTGCCATCGTAAAAGCCCAGCTTCACCAGGGTATAAAAATGGTCCACGCCCTGGGGCGCCCAATCGCGGTGCACCTCTACTACAAACGGCCCCTTGGAAGTGTCGAAGTCCACCTTGAAAACATCCGGAGCCTTCTCCGGTATGGCGGCCTTGGGGGGAGGCGCTTCCGCGGGCGCAGGCTCCTCCTTCTTGGCTTCATTCGGCGACGAGGAACAGGCGGCCAGTGACAGGCAGGCGGCCGCCGCTAACAGGCTTGGGATTACACGCATCGTCCATACAGTATGCCATTCTGAAGATGGCCGCAACGTGCATGGCGCCTTACGACGATTTCGCGTGGTTCTACAACCGCTACTGGAACGAGGAATTTCACACCCTGGCCTTCCCCATCCTGGAGAAAATCTGGCTGCCGCGGCTCGGGTCCGGCGATGCTGCCGCAGGCCTCCCGGCCACGCACATTCTGGACGTCTGCTGCGGAACCGGCTATCTGGCGGGCCTCCTGGCGGGCCAAGGCTACCGCGTCACAGGTTTCGACCTCTCGCCGAGCATGATCGAATTCGCCCGCCGCAACGTGCCCCAAGCCGAATTCCACGTCGCCGATGCCGCCAGCTTCGGCCTGCCCGGCCCTTTCGACGCCGCCGTTTCCAGCTTCGACAGCCTCAACCACATCCTTGAACGCGCCGACCTGGAGGCCGCCTTCCGCCACATTGCCGGCAGCCTGCGGCCGGGTGCTCCGTTGGCTTTCGACATGCTGCTGGAAGACGCCTACCAGACTCACTGGGGCGAGTCTTTCGCGCTGGTGCGCGACGATCACGTGCTCACCATCACCGGCTCGGGCTACGATTTTCGCACCCGCCGGGCGTGCTGCACCATCACCATGTTCCGCCGCATTGAGGGCGCCTGGCAGCGGTCCGATGTGACTATCCAGGAGCGCTGCTACACGCCCGAGGAAATCGACCGCGCGCTCGCCGGCGCCGGCTTCGGCGAAGTCTGTTGCTACGATGCGGGCGATCTCGGCATGGCCGGTGAGCTGGGCGAAGGCCGCACCTTCTTTGTGGCCGTGAAGCAATGACCGCGGGCATTGCCCGGCCAGCCAGGCGCCCGCGCAGGCGCCGCTACGATGCCAGCCGGTACCGCTTCACTTTGATGTTCTTCCGCCGGACGTGCGCCAGCTCGTAGCCGATCTGCAGACGCATCCACATCTCCGGCGTGCTTCCAAACGCCTTGGAGAGCCGTACCGCCATTTCCGCGGATACGCCGGTTTTCTGGTTGACCAGATTGTTCAGCGCCTGGCGGGTTACGCCGAGTGCCTTAGCGGCATCGGTGACGCTGATTCCGAGCGGCTCCAGGCACATGGTGCGAACCAGGCGGCCGGGGTGAGAAGGATTCTTCATGGGCAGATGCCTTCCTGATTGCCTTTCAGTTCCTGGAGCCGAAGTCCTCGGAGGTCCATATCCTCGGCGCTCTCTCGGCAGAGTCCAAAAGAGTAAGAATATCCGCAATACGGTCGCGAAGATCGGCCCGATAAAAGCGAGGCTGACCGTCGTACAGGGATTTCAGCCCGCGGTGACGAAAGCCTCCAATCAGGATTGTACTGTAACGTGACAACGGTCGCTTGTCAATTTCCCAGCGGATCAGCACCTGCCGGCTTAGCGCGGGCTTCCTCGTTCGCAGCCCCTACGGCGCCGGCTCCACATGCACCAGCACATCCGCCACCCAATCCAGCGTATTCATCACCCGCAGCCGGACCTGGTGCGCCACCTCATGCGATTGCCGCACGGTCATCTCCGGATCCACTTCCAGGTGCAGGTCCACGTGATAGCCCAACCCGGTCTTGCGCGCGAAGCACTTTTCCACCCCGCGCACGCGGTCCACGGTGGCCGCCGCAACGCGGATCTGGGCCATCATGGATTCGTCCGGCATGGTGTCCATCAGTTGCCGGCTGGTGTCCCAGGTCACGCGCACGCCGGCCGAGATCACGATCAGGCCCACCACGAAGCCGCCATACCGGTCGGCATTGCCGAAGCGCGCGCGATCGAGCAACGTCAACCCCACGGCGCAGAGAGCGGCAATCGCGGAAATCGAATCCGTGGCGTCGTGCCAGGCGTCGGCAGTCAGCGCGGCGCTTTTGATCTTCCGTCCATAACGAAACTTGACGCCCGCCAGCGAGCTCTTGGCCCCCAGCGAAAGCAACAGCGGCCACACCACGAAGCCCGCCAGCGGCGGTTCGGGTTGGCCCAGGTGATCGAGGGAAAAGGCCGAGATCAGCGCTCCGCCTGCGGCCAGGGCCAGGCCGATCAGCAGGCCGCTTAAAATTTCCACCCGCCCGTGCCCATAAGGGTGGTCTTCATCGGGCGGTTTGGCCGCCACGGTCAACCCCAACAGCACGATCCCCGAACCCAGGAAGTCGCCCGCCGATTCCAAACCATCAGCCACCACAGCAGTGGAATGGCCTGCCATACCAGTGAGAATTTTCAGAACCGCCAATACGGCGGTGACCCCCATGCCGGTAAGGGCAATGGCTTGCCCGGTGCGCATTCAGAAGCCGCGCGGCATCACGCGCGCGCCGGGTCGCCGGTCTCGGTGGCAACCCCCAACTCGCCGAAGGCAGCGGCGGCCTTCTGGGCGTCGAATTTGCCCTCCCGGGCGAGCCGCGACAGAGCCGCCGCGGCGATGGATTGCGCGTTGACCTCGAAATGCCGCCGCAGATATTCGCGGTTATCGCTGCGGCCGAATCCATCGGTGCCCAGCGTGACCAGGCGGCCGGGCAGCCACGGCGCCAGTTGATCGGCCACCGCCTTCATGTAATCGCTGGCCGCCACGATGGGTCCTTCGGCCCCCGCCAGCGCCTGCACGATGTAAGGCGTGCGCGCCGGCTCGGCGGGATGCAGCCGGTTCCAGCGTTCCACGCCCAGAGCCTCGCGGCGCAGTTCGTTGTAGCTGGTGACGCTCCATACGTCGGCCGCCACGCCGTACTGTTCGTCCAGAATCTTCTGCGCCTGCAGAGCTTCGTTGAGAATCGGCCCGCTGCCGAAAAGCTGCACCACGGCCTTTCCCTCGGAAGCCGGCTGAACGCGGTAAATTCCCTTCAGCACTTCCTCGGGATTCAGGCCCTCCGGCATCGCCGGCATGGGATAGTTCTCGTTGTACAAGGTCAGATAGTAGAAGCGGTCTTCCATCTCCTGGTACATGCGCCGCACGCCATCCTGCACGATGATGGCGATTTCGTAAGCGTATGCCGGATCGTAGGTGACGCAAGTGGGCACGGCGCTGGCCAGCACGATGCTATGGCCATCCTGGTGCTGCAGGCCCTCCCCCGAAAGTGTGGTGCGGCCGGCCGTCCCGCCGCACAGGAAGCCCTTGCCGCGGGCGTCGCCGAAGGCCCAGATCAGGTCGCCCACGCGCTGGAATCCGAACATCGAGTAGTAGATGAAGAACGGGATCATCGGTACCCCGTAGTTCACGTAAGCCGTGCCGGCGGCCGTAAACGACGCCATCGAGCCGGCCTCAGTGATGCCCTCTTCCAGAATCTGGCCGTCCTTGGATTCCTTGTAGTACAGAAACATTTCGGCATCGTGCGGTTTGTAAAGCTGGCCTTGGCTGGCGTAGATGCCGAACTGCCGGAACAGCGATTCCATGCCGAACGTGCGCGCCTCGTCGGGGATGATGGGGACCACGTGCTTGCCAATTTCCGGGTGCTTCAGCAGCAGCGTGAGCACCCGGACCATCGCCATGGTGCTGGAAACTTCGCGCTCCGCCGAACCCTCCAGCGATTCCTTGAAATATTCCAGCGGCGGCGCCGTGATGGGAGCGGCCTTGGGCGCTCGGGTGGGCATCGGTCCGCCCAGCAGGCGGCGGCGCTCATGCAAGTAGGCGATCTCCGGGCTATCCGAGGGCGGACGGTAAAACGAGGTGGTGTGAACGGCCTCTTCGGGAATCGGGATTTCGAAGCGCGAGCGGAAGTTCGCGATTTCGGCTTCGTTGAGCTTCTTCTGCTGGTGAGTGATGTTGCGGCCCTCGCCGGCTTCGCCCAGCCCGTATCCTTTGATGGTGTGGGCCAGGATCAGGCTCGGCTGGCCCTTGGTTTCCACCGCCGCCTTGTAGGCGTTAAACACCTTGCACGGATCGTGGCCCCCGCGATGCAGGCGCACCAGGTCATCGTCGCTCAAGTGCGAGACCAGGTCGAGCAGCTCGGGGTATTTGCCGAAGAAATTCTTGCGGACGTAAGCGCCGTCTTTGGTGACGTAGGTCTGGAATTCGCCATCCACCACTTCGCCCATGCGCTTCTGCAACAGGCCGGTGGTATCGCGGGCCAGTAGCGGATCCCAATCCGAACCCCAGATCAGCTTGATCACGTTCCAGCCCGCACCGCGGAAGGCCGCTTCCAGCTCCTGGATGACTTTGCCATTGCCGCGCACCGGCCCATCCAGCCGCTGCAGATTGCAATTGATTACGAAAATCAGGTTGTCGAGCCTTTCGCGCGATGCCAGGGTGAGCGACCCCATGGATTCCGGCTCGTCCATTTCGCCGTCCCCCAGGAAGGCCCAGATATGCCGCGGGCTGACCGGCACAATGCCGCGGTTTTCCAGGTAGCGCATAAAGCGCGCCTGGTAAATGGCATTGATCGGCCCCAAGCCCATGGAGACCGTGGGGAAGCGCCAGAAATTCGGCATCAGCCAGGGATGCGGATAGCTCGAAAGACCCGGGTGCTCGCGCAGTTCGTGGCGGAAGTTCTTCAGATGCTCCTCGCTCAGCCGGCCTTCCAGGAACGCGCGTGCATAGACACCCGGCGAGGCGTGGCCCTGGAAGTACACCAGGTCGCCCGGCTGGTCGCCGTATTGGGCGTGAAAGAAGTGATTGAAGCCTACCTCGAGCAGCGTGGCCAGCGATGCATAGGTGGAGATGTGGCCGCCGATGCCGTGATCGTACTTGTTCTGCCGCACCACCATCGCCATGGCGTTCCAGCGGATGAGGCTCTTAATGCGCCGCTCGATGGCGCGGTCGCCCGGATACGGCAGCTCATCCTCCACCCGGATGGTATTCACGTAAGGAGTGTTGAGCTGCGGCGGCAGGTCGACGCCGTTGACGCGGGCCTTGTCCGACAATTGCTCCAGCAGGTAAGCCGCGCGATCCGGCCCGGCCTCGTCGATCACCTGGTCCAGTGCTTCTACCCACTCCGCGGTTTCGCGCGGATCTAGATCCACAACCCTCTGGTTCAGTTTTTGATGCATCGGTACTTTTATTATAAAGGGCAGGGGGAGTCCGCCGCGCGGGCCTTGTTTCTCGCCTGGTATTGTGGCGCTTCCTTGACACTTGGCTCTTGTCCTCCTTACCCTTGGGGTATGGAAGTGCATCTGCCCAGGAATCAGGAAGTCGAACTGGCTCAGCTGTCCGCTCAGACAGGACGCGGAACCGATGAACTCCTGCAAGAGGCGGTCGCCAGGCTGCTTGCTCATAATGAATGGTTCAAGGCGCAGGTGCAGATTGGTATTGACCAGATTGCGCGGGGTGAGTTCCTCGAAGAGGAAGAAATGGAAGTCCGCGTCAGGCGGATGCTGACAGCTTGAAACGCGTCCGCTGGGCCCCTGCTGCTGCGGACGACCTGGAGAGCATTTCCGATTATCTGCGCCAGTTTCACCCGTCGTTCGTTGAGGCGACCGTGCGAAAGATCTATCGGGCCGCCCGCTCATTGAAGAGTTTCCGCATCGGGGCCGAAGTGGGCGAAAAGACGGTCCGCGCGAATTAGACGCTCCTTTGAAGACGCGCCGCAAGCCATTGATTCTATTAGGCCGGCCGCTCGCGTCTTCATCGCTTTTGGAGGCCCGCCGCGGGCCATCGGGCACTCCCTGACGGCCGCGGCTCTGATCAGAGCCACGAGTACGAGCGAGTGGACCGCGAACGGGAACAAATTTCGCGGTCATAGCACTAGTCGTCTCATCGTTGCCTTACATAATCGTGTACGGCGTAGAGCCAGACCGGGTCCATATCTTCAGGGTGATTCACACGTCGGAGGACTGGCCGGATTGAAAGACGCGCATAAGGCTTGAGCTTGCTGTCCGCCACGGGCCCCTTGAGGCCCCCTGCCGCCGAGTACAATGGGCTCATGATCAGACTGGAACACGTCCTGGATTCGTGGCGGACGATTCGGCAGGACACCGTGGCGGCGGTGGAAGACTTTCCCGCCGCGGAATTCGATTTCCGCCCAGTGCCCGAAGTATCCACCTTCGGTGAGATCGCGCGCCATATACTCAACGCCGGCCACGGGCTGACGGGCCTGATGCTGTCCGGCGAAGTCAATTTTGCCACCCCAGATTTCCGGGAGCGCATGAGCCGCCAGACGCTGGCGCTCGCCCCCGGCGCCGGGCAGGCCGAACTGGCCGCCGCCCTCCGGGAGTCTATCGCCCAGCGCACCGCGGCCCTGGCCGCCCAGCCGGCTGAATTCTACGGCCAGATCATGACCCGTATGGATGGCCAGCAGGTCACCCGGCTGGAAATGTTGCAAATGGTCAAAGAACACGAATTGACGCACCGGGCGCAGTTGTTTGTATACCTTCGTATGAAGGGGATTGTACCGGCACCCACGCGTCGCAGGCTCGCCAAAGCCACCGCCAAATAAAAAAGTGAGCAGTCTTTGGATAGCAGTTGCAAACACGGAAATCTATCGTATAACAGTATTTTTGGGGAGGAATTGAATTCCATGGTCACGTGTCCGGTATGCGAAGGCGCCATCGATGTCGACGAGGAAGACGTGGATGAAGGCGACACTCTCAGTTGCGATGAATGTGGGGCGGACCTGAAGGTGGTAAGCACCGATCCTCTGGAATTGGAATCTGCCGAGGAAGTCGAGGAAGAGGAGGACGAGGAAGATTTCATCGAGGACGAGGAGGAGGAGGAAACCGACGAAGATTGGCATTAGAATGAATGGAGCGGGCATCATGATTAACAGGCGCTCTTCGCTCATTTCGATACACGGTACGCTGGCGGCAGGCGTCCGGTGGCTGCTATGGCTGGCCGCGGCGGCCATGCTGTGCGCGTCGCTGGCCTCGGCCCAGTCCTCGGCGGGGTCTTCCTTACAGGCGTACAAGGATACCTACGGAAAAAAGACCGACGACCACACCCGCAGCGTACAGGGTGTGGTGACCGGCGCGGATGAAAAGCCGGTCTCCGGCGCCGTCGTGCAGCTCAAAAACACCAAAACCTTGCAGGTCCGGTCGTTCATCACCCAGGACAACGGAAGCTACTACTTCCACGAGCTCAGCCAGGACGTGGATTACGAGCTGAAGGCGTTCGACAGCCATCATGAAGCTTCCAGCCCCACCAAATCCCTCAGCTCCTTCGATTCGCGCAAACAGGCGATCCTCGATCTGAAGTTGAAGCACGCCGATAAGCAGACCGATAAGAAGTAACCCGCCGGCCCGCGGGAGGCCCCCGCCGCGGCCTACACATCTTCCCGCGCCGTCTCTCCCGTAACCGTGTCCCAGATGACGAAGGTAGACGGCACGTCCGTGCGCGTTCCATCGGCCGCGAAGGTAGCTCCCATAATCGCGCCGGGGTTGATAGTCAGCGTTTCGCCCACCCGCGCGATCTCGAACACGTGGTTGTGGCCGTAGCACACCACCTCAAAACGGCCCGAAGCCGCCAGCGTCCGGGCGATTCCATCGTAGTGGTTGGCTGCCACGCGGCGCCCGTCAAACTCGCCCTGGAACAATTCGCCGTGGATCTGGATCTGCGGATAACGCCGCGCATTGGCGGTGATGCGGAACAGGTCGCCATCGTTATTGCCGAACACCACGTGGATCGGCCCCGCGAATCCGCGGCCCAGTTGGTGCACGATAAACGGCGAGCAGAGGTCGCCGCAGCAGATCATGGCGTCTGCGCCGGCAGCCCGGTCCAGCGCCGCGGCGAGTTTCCATACGTTGTCATGAATGTCGGAAAGAATTGCGATGCGCATCGCTCAACCCACCTGCTCGCTCCCATCGCTATTATACGGCGGACCTCATCCCGAACCCCGGCGGTTCCCGGGTTGGGTCCAAATAACCCATAAGGTTGCCAAACGGCAAAGTTACGGTTTAAGTCACACGCATCCGGCCGGCAAATTTCTGACGGAATTTTTGCACCTTGGGCGCCACCACGAAGGCGCAGTAGGGCTGCTCCGAATGGGTGCGGAAATAATTCTGGTGGTAGTCTTCGGCGCGGTAGAAGGTGGCCGCCGGCCGCAGTTCGGTGACAATCGGCTTCGAGTAGACGTCTTCCGCCTCGAGCTCGCGGATCAACTCCTGGGCCGCCGCCTTCTGCCCTTCGCCGTGATAGAAGATTGCCGATCGGTATTGCGTTCCGGAGTCGTTCCCCTGGCGGTCGCGCGAGGTCGGGTCGTGGGTGGCGAAAAAGACCTCCAGGATATCGCGGTATGAGGCGATCTCCGGATCGAAGGTCACCTGGGCCACTTCAATGTGGCCGGTCCGGCCGGTGCAAACATCTTCGTAACTGGGCTTGTCCAGGTGGCCGCCCATGTACCCGGATTCCACCCGCGTCACCCCCTGCATCTCCTGGTAGACCGCTTCCATGCACCAGAAGCACCCGCCGCCCAACGTCGCGATTTCCTGCGCCATGTTTCCCTCCTTCCCTTATTGTGTCAAACGCACCGTCACCGTGACGCTGGCCGTCACCTGCACCGTGCCCGTCACCACCGGCGTGCTCACCGCCACCGGGCTGGTACTGGCCACCACCGGCGTATAGGTCGTGCCCTCCTGGGCCGAAACCACCGGTCCGGCCGTGGCCCCCAACCCTCCGGCGATAGCCCCCGCATGCGCCAGCGCCTGTTTGGCCGCCGCTCCCAACGCCTGCTGCACGTATGGGTCCGGATTCTGCAAACCGAAGCTGATGCCGCTCACGCTGCCGCCGCCCGCCTGGTTGGCGGTGTCGATAAGGCTGCCGACATTGGAGAGGTTGTAAGTGGTCACCTGCACAGTATTAGTGGCCGTGTAACCCACGATCGCCGAAGCGTTGTTATAGACCGGCGAGATGGAGTATCCAACAGTCTGCACGTTGCCATTCGTCCCCAGGGCGGCTTGCAGCGCCGCGATCAAAGTGGTGGTCTGGGTGGCGTTCTGCGTGCCCGCCTGCTGCGCACTGGTGCCCTGGGTCACCACTGACACGGTGAATTGGGCCTGGTCCGGCGTGGCCGACACGCTGGCGGTGCCGGTCGATTGGATGGTGCCGGTAGTGGTGCCGATCTGCGCGACCGCCGGGGCAGCCAGCCACAAGAGAAGGCCAAACACTCGAAAACGTCGCATATATCCGATTCTCAGCATTCTGTCCCACCTGCCGCGAGCTTACACGCGGGGCTCCGAACCCGCGGTCTGAGACACGGGAGTGAACAAGCGGTAGCCCCTTCGCCTTGCGCCGATCCGGCCTGCGCCGCGCTGTCTTACCGCGACCGCCGCTCGGCCCCAGGGGACAATCGCGGCTCCCTTTACATAGATTTACTGCCCCGCCGCCGCAACTCCTTACCCATGAGTCGAGTTTAATATGAACAGAGGCTCAGAATGAGCGGTAAACGTTTTCTTGCACTGGCGGCGGTGTGCGGTTTGCTGGGCGTCACCGGAGTCGCGGCCTTAGCCGCGAAGACCGGGAAGAAACAGGCCGATGAGACCCGGCAGTTTTTCCAGCAGATTCCGCGCGATCAGAGAATCCTGCAGGCGCTCAACCGCCTCACCTTCGGCCCGCGGCCCGGCGATGTCGCCCAAGTCCGTGCCATGGGCTTGAAAAAGTGGGTCGACTGGCAATTGCACCCCGGCCGGATTCCCGAAAATCCCGTACTCGCAGACAAACTCAAGTATCTCGACAGCCTCAGCATGACCAGCGACCAGTTAGTTCGGAATTATCCCGCCCCGCAGATTGTCCGCCAGATGGTAGCCGGTCAATTGCCCTTCCCGAGCGATCCGGAACGGCAGGCCATGATCCGCAAACTGGTTGCCAGAGCGGAGGCCAAGCAGGGTGGGAATGCCGCAAATGCCGGCTCCGCCAATCCCGCCGTGCCGCAACGCCAGCCCCTGGCCGAGATCCTCAATGTGGACCAGATCCGCACCCTGCGCCGCGGCACTCCCCCGGAGCGCGTGGCCTTCTTCGAAACCCTCCCCAGGGAAACTCAGGATGAAGCCATTGCCGCCATGCCGGCCCAGATGCGCCAGAGCATGTTCCCCTTCGCTTCCCCGGATCTGCGCCGCCGCATCGAGCTCACCAACGGCCCCGCCCAGGTGGTGGCCCGCGATCTTTCGGAGGCCAAGATCCTGCGCGCCGTCTACAGCAACCGCCAGCTCGAAGAGGTGCTCACCGATTTCTGGTACAACCATTTCAACATTTACCTGGACAAAGGCGCCGACCGTTACCTGGTAACTGAGTATGAGCGCGATACCATCCGGCCGCACGTGTTCGGTAAGTTCCGCGACTTACTCGAAGCTACGGCCAAAAGTCCCGCCATGTTATTCTACCTGGATAACTGGCAGTCGGTAGGCCCCAATGCGCCGCGCCCGCGCAATCCCAATAATGCCAAACAGGCGCGCCGGGGCCTCAATGAGAACTACGGCCGCGAGCTGTTGGAGCTGCACACACTGGGCGTGGATGGCGGCTACACGCAGAAGGACGTCACCGAAGTAGCCCGCTGCTTCACCGGCTGGACCATCAACCAGCCGCAGCGCGGGGGCAAATTCGTTTTCAATCCGCGGCTGCACGACAACGGCGCCAAGGTCGTGCTGGGCGTGACCATTCCGGCCGGCGGCGGTGAAAGCGATGGCGAAAAAGTGCTGGATATTCTGGCGCATCATCCCGCCACCGCGCACTTTATTTCCCGCCTGCTGGCCGAGCGCTTCGTTGCCGACGATCCGCCCGCCACGCTGGTAGACCGCATGGCTCAGACCTTCCTCAAGAGCGACGGCGATATCCGCGACGTTCTGCGAACTATGCTGGACTCGAAGGAATTCTGGTCCGCCGGCGCCTACCGCTCGAAGATGAAATCGCCGCTCGAAATGGTCGCCAGTGCCGTGCGCGCGGTGGATGGTAACGTGGATTTCGCCTTCCCCCTGGTCAACCAGGTGGCTCAGCTCGGCGAACCGCTCTACCGTAAGGTGGAACCGACCGGTTATTCCAACTCCAGCGAGGAGTGGGTCAATACCGCGGGCCTTCTGGCGCGCATGAATTTTGCCCTCCAGCTTGCCAACAACAAGGTGCCGGGGGTGAAAGTCGATACCGCGCTCGCGGCCAAACCCGGAGATCTGGCGGGCATCACCCTCGGGTCGCCGGAGTTCCAGAAACATTAAGTGGAACCACAAACCAATACCTGGCACGCAGGCGTCCGTTCGGGGGGACCCTCTGCCGGCGCTCTTCAAGTCCCGGGGACTCGATGCGCCCTTTCTCGCCGCGTACCTGGCGAGTCCTCTAGCGGCGCTCTTCGGGCCGGAGACTCGCGCCTCCTCTCGCGGCCCTCTTCAAACGCCCTCTCGCGGCGCCCTTCCGGCGGAGACTCGTGGCCCTCTCGCAGCCCTCTTCAAACGCTCTCTCGCGGCGTCCTTCTTTCCCCAGTCTCAGTGGGAATGCGGCGAAGCCTCTCCGCGTTTTTCTCCGCGCCTCCGCGTCTCCGCGTCCGTTCTTCGCAGTTCGCAGGCAACCCAGTTCTTCGGAGTCATAATTAAGGAGCACTTATGAGCACACGGCGTATTTTCCTTCGGAATTCGGCGTTGGCAATGGTAGGAGTGGGCAGCGCGCCCCTGTGGTTGCAGCGCGCGCTGTACGCTGCCGGTGCGCCTGCGCCGCGTAAAAAAATCCTCGTGGCCATCTTTCAGCGCGGCGCCGCCGATGGTCTGAATGTCGTGGTGCCGCACGGCGAAAAGGCCTACTACCGCCTGCGGCCGACCATCGCCGTACCGCCTCCCTCCAGCGCCAATCGCCAGGACGCCGCCATCGACCTGGATGGTTTCTTCGGCCTCCATCCCTCGCTGGCGCCCCTCAAGCCTCTGTTCGACCAGCAGCACCTGGCCATCGTCGACGCTGTGGGGTCGCCCGATCCGACCCGTTCCCACTTCGATGCGCAGGACTACATGGAATCGGGCACCCCCGGCGTCAAGGCCACCCACGATGGCTGGATGAACCGCGCGCTGCCCAAACCGCAACCTTCCACGCCGGTCTCGCCGATGCGCGCCGTCTCTCTGGGAGCCACCCTGTCGCGCTCCATGGCGGGACCCAATCCCGCCGTGGCCCTGCAGAACATCGCCGGCTTCCAGGTCCGCGACCCCGAGGCTGCCAAAGAGTTCCAGGAGATGTACATGGACTCGAAGGACCCGCTTCTGCGCGCCGCCGGCAAGGAAACCTTCCAGGCCGTGGCCATTCTACAATCCATTCAGAAGCAGCCTTACACCCCGGCTGATGGCGCCGACTATCCGCGTGGCCGGTTCGGCGACAGCCTCCGGCAGATTGCCCAGCTCATCAAAGCCGACGTGGGCATGGAGATGGCCTTTGCCGATATCGGCGGCTGGGATCACCACGTCAACGAACTCGGCCAGCGCGCCTCCGAAGGCCAACTCGCCGTGCTGCTGCGCGAATATGGCCAGGCCCTCAGCGCCTTCTGGCGCGATATGGGCGACCGCATGGCCGATGTCGCCCTGGTGACCATGTCGGAATTCGGCCGCACGGCCCACGAAAACGGCAACCGCGGCACCGACCACGGACACGCCAACTCGATGTTCGTCATGGGCGGCGGCATCAAGGGCGGCAAAGTCTACGGCCGCTGGCCCGGCCTGGAGACCGAACAGCTCTACGAAGGCCGCGACCTGGCGCTCACCAGCGACTTCCGCGACGTCCTGGGCGAGATGGTCGCGCGCCACATGGGCAACCCCTCCCTCAAAGGGGTCTTCCCCGGTTACGACCCGCGGTTCCTCGGGCTGGTATAATTCGGGGAGCAACGTGCGGTCGTGGCGAAACTGGCAGACGCGCCAGACTTAGGATCTGGTCCACGCGAGTGGGTGGAGGTTCAAGTCCTCTCGGCCGCACCAGCCCTTATATACCGTCGCCCAACCGTGTTTCCTTCCGGCTGAGCGGATGGCGTCCAATGTCCGCGGAGACCTTGTCGAACTCGGCCTGAATTGTGTCCACGCGCGCGCCCGCCAGATTCCAACCGTCGGCACCCGCGTCCACTTCCAATTTGCGGCAGGCCGCCGCCAGATCCCCTGCGCCCATTTGCGCGGCGCTCCCTTTAATGGAGTGCACTTCCATTTTCACCGTGGCCGCATCCCCCGTGGCCAACGCCCCGCGCAGCCGTTCCAGCCGCGCCGCCACATCTGTGCGAAAATCGTCCAAAAGCTCCGCCACCAGATCGGCGGCGCCGGTTCGCGCCAGATGCTCCAGGGCTTCGGGCACCACCCACGGCGGGCGATTTCCGGGCGCGTCGATACCCGTAACTGATTTCGTTTCCACGCGGAAGTTCACCCATTATCGGCTGAATCCGCCGCAATCTCAAGACACGCTGGTGGGGCCGGGTGTGGCTCCTGGCCCGATTGAGTGGGTTCGCACGCCGAAACCGTCCACCGGGGGGGTGCATCCAATACACTTGGAAGAGCCGAAGTTATGGCGCTGCCTAGTTTGTATACGCCCGAGGAGGTAGCCCGAAAGGTCAAAGTCGAGCGTCAAACTGTGTACCACTGGCTCTCCGCGGGGTTGCTCCGCGGTCTGCGGGTCGGCTCCACCTGGCGCATCACCGAAGAGGACCTGATGAACTTCATGACGCGCCATTCACGCCGCAAAGGCCCCGGGCAGCCCCACGATCCGGAATCGAAAACTTAACCGGCCTTCGAAACTTCCACCCGCAATCTAGAATTGCAGTCTCGCCTGCGCGTGGTAGATGGTAGCCTGGCTCAGGTAGAAATAGGGATTCCGCACCACTCCGTCGACGTGTACTTCGTAGTGCAGGTGCGGCGCCGTCACACGCCCGGTGCTGCCCACCAGTCCCAGCACGTCGCCGCGATGCATCTCTTCTCCTACCGTCACGTTGATGCGCGATAGATGCGCGTACCATGTCTGGATGCCGCCGCCGTGGTCCACCACTACCAGCCGGCCGTATCCGCTCATGTCCCACCCGGCGTGGATCACGATCCCATCGGCGGTCGAACGAACCGGCGTGCCCGTGGTGGCGCGAATGTCCACACCTTTATGAAATGCGCCTTCCCCCGAAAACGGGTCCATGCGCATCCCGAAACCGCCGATCAGCACCCCGTCCACCGGCCAGATGTCGGGTGTGCCGTTAGTCGGCAGGGAGTAGCGCGACGAACGGCGGCTCGGCAGCGAGAGCGCGTTGACGTTCCGCAGGTAGTTGTAGTCCTCCATGCTCTCGTCGAACGTCGGCACCAGTTTGCCTTCGGAAATGTCCATCGGACCGTCGAGCTTTTGCTTGATGTCGAATGCCACGCTCACTTCTTTGGCGAAAAGCTGGAGGCTGGCCAACTGTTCATTGCGCTGGTTGACCACCGTCTGCAGGTATTGGTAGCGTGCGCGGAGGCTGTCCGCATCCCGCCGCAACGCATTATAATTGGCCACCTTCCACGCCATGCGCGCATAGCTGGCCACGAATCCCACTACCGAAAAACAGCCCAGCAGCGCAAGGCACAGGATGGCATACACGGCTTGGTGGGGGACGTGAATCCGGCGCAATCTGCCGCGTAGAGAGTGCGCCAGCACTACTACGAAATATTCTTGCTTCATAGTCTTCTCCGGCCGGCCCTCTTGGAATCGGGGCGGCAACGCGCCTCGGGGCCGGTGGGGCTATTTAGAACGACTTCAAATTGGCGAAACTGAAACTGTAACAGCGAACGGCTTTGCTTGTCAACATTTAAATGCAGATTGCAAGTGATTGATAAATAAGCTACTATATTACCAGCGTGGCTGCAAAAATACCTGGAACCTTTTTTCTGCGTAATTTGGTCCAGCGCCGCAGCCTGCTCTTTCAACTCGTTCGACGCGATTTCGAGCAGCGCTTCGTCGGCTCCGCCATGGGCTGGATTTGGGGCCTGATTCATCCCCTCGTCCTGTTGGCTAGCTGGGTTTTCATCTTCAGCGTCTGTCTCAAGCAGTCCGTGCCCCCCGGCGAGGTCACCGACAAGTATCCGCTCTTCCTCTTTGCCGGCATGCTCCCCTGGATGCTCTTCAACGAAACCCTCACCCGCTCCGCTTCCAGCCTTCTGGAGCAGGCCAACCTCATTACCAAGACCGTCTTCCCCGCCGAAATTATCCCGGTCGCGGTGTTCCTTTCCTCGCTCGCCAGCCACCTGCTCGCCCTCACTCTCATGATCGGGGTAATGGCCGTCTATCAGAACCAGATCAGCATCTTTCTGATCCTGCTGCCGGTGTACATCTTCGTGCTGGGACTGCTGGCCGTAGGCTTGGGCTGGATTGTCGCCAGTCTTCAAGTGTTTCTGCGCGACACCGCCCAGATTCTGGCGGTGGTGCTCACCTTCTGGTTCTGGCTCACCCCCATCTTCCTGGCAGCCAGCCAGTTTCCGAAGGGCGCGAGGGGCCTCCTGACGGCCAACCCGCTCTATTACCTGGTGCGCGCTTACCGCGTCCTGCTGTTGACTCCCGGTTACCGGATTTTCGCGATCTGGTGGTGGTGGGGGCCTTCGGCGCCGCCGTATTTATTGCCGGCGGCCTGTTCTTCCGCCATATGAAGCGCGGCTTTGCGGACGTCCTCTAAACTGCGCTCTTAACTTCCCGCCGCAAACGTCTGCGCGTTAGTGATGGTCTGGTTGGCTCCCGTCCAGATCTGGTTCACGGCCGGCCTCCCGCCCGCGACGATCCACATGGTAGCAATCGCAATGAACGTGATGAGGAGCGAATACTCCACAATGTCCTGCCCCGTTTCATCCCGCCAGAAGACGCGCACCCGCTGCAACATACAAAGGCCTCCACCCGCATTAAAGCCGATTTCCCTGGGCCTCTACAAGATGTAAGTTGATAGCGCCGCCGGCGTACTCCTTTGGCTTACTGGCGTTTACTAACTCAAGATATGGTACCTGTTATCGTCGTCATCCAAAGTTAGCCATCCAAAGTTAGTAGCCAAGCCTCACACCCGCCACTACAGAATGTGGGGCATGCCTGCCCTCGTCGCACTTGACCAACGCCACTCTTCCGGCGTTGCCGCCAGCGCGGCGGAGAGGATTCTCTTCGATATAGGCGGCAACTCACTGAAACTCCCGCTCCGATCTCATCCAAAGCCTGGCTCCAGGCTAGCGCACGATCCCGACCGGCGAACGCTTGGCCGGGAGTTTCGCTGCCCAAACAGTCGGCTGAATAGCGGGACCTTCTCTCAAGCTTTTGAGGATGCCAGGGCAGGCTCATCTGTGACCCCATTGTTGCTCAAAAGGTTCGCGGCTCCTCACGCGGCCGTTTGTGGCTCAAGTTTATAGCCGAGTTGGTTGGCCGCAGCTTGCAGGCGATGAATGCGCGCGGATTGGCGGCGTTGTTCGTAGGCTGCGGCCGGCGGCGGAGTCACACTTTCGTTCAAACCGGCCCCGCCGGCGGGCAAGCTCATCTGTGACCCCATTGCCGCTCAATCAGTTAGCGGCTCCTCACGCGGCCGTTTGTGGCTCGAGTTTATAGCTTAGTTGGTTGGCCGCAGCTTGCAGGCGATGAATGCGCCGCGGCCGGCGGCGGGTCACACTTTCGTTCAAACCGGCCCCGCCGGCGGGCAAGCTCATCTGTGACCCCATTGCCGCTCAATCAGTTAGCGGCTCCTCACGCGGCCGTTTGTGGCTCGAGTTTATAGCTTAGTTGGTTGGCCGCAGCTTGCAGGCGATGAATGCGCCGCGGCCGGCGGCGGGTCACACTTTCGTTCAAACCGGCCCCGCCGGCGGGCAAGCTAAAGCTGAGCTAAAGCTTGCCCCACGCGCCCGCCGGTGGTGGTACATTCCAAACAGATGACGATACGGCTCGCCGTCCTGCTGCTGCTCGCCCGCGCCGGTTACGGGCAGCTCGCGCCCGCTCCGGTCGCGCCCCGCGCCTTCCTGTCTTTTCACCACGCCCGCAGCCCCATGGTCGAATTGGATGCCATCGTCACCGACGCCGCCGGACGCATCGCCCCCGGCCTGACCGCCGCTGATTTCTCGTTCGAATCCGGCAAGCCCCTCAAAATCGCGAGCTGCGATTACATCGATACCAGCGCCCGCCGGACCATGGTCTTCCTGGTCGACGACCTTTCTCTCACCGAAGAGGCCATCGACAGCGTCCGCGCCGCGCTCCAGCAATTTCTCCCTACCGTGCACCCCGATGACCGGATCGCCGTCCTCCGCAGCGGCTCCGGTGAGGGCGAACTCCAGCAACTCACCAACGATCCAAAGCTGATCGGCGATGCCATCGCCCGCCTCTACTACAATCCCCGCCGCGCCTTCTTCAACTCCGCGGCGGACCGCGGCAGCGTCTTCAACACCGGTGCCATGGGCACACTCCGCGTGGCCATCGCCGGACTCACCCGCCTGCCCGGCCGCAAATCGCTGGTGCTGTTTGCACCCAATCTCCACGAACAGCCCATCACCGCCCTCGAAACCCTGGCCTCCGCGGCCAAACAAGCCGCCATATCGGTTTACGGCATCGATCCTTCCGCTACTGCGCCCCTGCCCACGAGCCCCGCCCCCGCCCGCCTCGACTCCCAAGGAATGGCCGCCGTGGCCCGCCGCACGGGAGGCGGACTGCTGGCCGCCGGGCCGGCCCTGCCGCAGGTGCTCGCGCGCGCCGTGGGAGGCCCCGACGGCTACTACCGTATCCTCTACCCGCAGGGCGAGTCCTGGGAGGTGCCGCGGCTCAAAGTGTCCCGGCCTGGTATCCAGATCCTTAGCGCTCGGGAGCCATCCGAAACCCCTGGCGACCTGGTGCTCGCCGCGCCCGAGCAGGGCGAAGACGATCTGCCCCGCGCCATGTCCCAACCGTTTTCCACCGGCCAGATTCGCACCCGCATCACCCCCGTCTTCTACAACACTCCCCAAGGTTCCAGCATAGCCGTGATGGTCCATCTGGATGTCCGCGACCTGGCCTTTCGCCAGGACCTGAATGGCATCTACCACGCGGGGGCCAGGGTCCTGGTGGCATCCTTCGGCACCACCGGCCAGTCCCTGCAACACCAGGAATGGGGCACCAGCATCTCGTGGAACCACGACCAATACCAGCAGGGTTTGGGCACCGGCGTGGTGGTCACCGGCGAGCTGCCGTTGCGGATTGCCGGTCGCAGCGCCGGGTCTGACCCTTCGCAGAATGCCGCCGGCACCATGCTGCAAATCCGCACTGTGGTCAGCGACGATGGCAGCGGCCGCATGGGCTCGGCCGGTTACTGGCTGGAAGTGCCCGCGGTGGAAGATGGCCGCCTGGCGATCTCGGGCGTTGAACTCACTGGCCCCGGCGATGCGTCTCCGGCTGGCCGGGCGGACCCCGCCCACCCCCATACCAGCGAACCGGAGATCGCGGCCGTCCAGCGCACTTTCCGCGTCGGCCAGCCCATCACCTATCGCTGCCAGCTGTATAACCTCACTGCCGGTGCGGACAAACTTTCCCGCATCCAGCTTCAGATGGTGTTTTACCGTGAAGGCAAGATGACCGTCGCCAATGATCCTGTGGAGGTCGCTTTGCGCGCCGCGCCCGATCCCAGGCGCATTGCCATGACCGGTCGGATAACCCTCCCGGCCAACATCGAGCCCGGCCGCTACGTCATGCGCTTCGGCGTCACCGATAAGCTGGCCCCCGCCGGCACGCCCCGCGTCGCCATCCAGTTTGTGGACCTGGAGCTTGTGCCGTAGTCTGGCCTATTGGCCCGGTCTCGGAGGCGTCACTTCCGAGCCGGGCGCGTGGCTGCCCATCTGGCGGCTGTCGCCGGACTTCACATGGGGAAGGGCTGCCCCACCGTAGTCTCCGGTGGGGCCAGGGGGAGGTTGCTGCCAGTGGACGGGGGAGGCTGTTCTTGTTTTTGCGGAGCCGCCGGGCTGCGTCAAAGCCCCTCAACTCCGCGCTTACCCGTTAGCTGTGATACCGCATCTCAACGGGCTGTTGCTGCTGTTGCTGGGCCGCCTGGAATGCTTTCATGCTTTGCGTACGGAACTCGTACCGCTCGATAGCCACGGCTGCGCCCCGCTCGTTGCTGCGCAGCACGCAGCCGTAAATCATCAGCTTCATCGGACAGGAGTCGTTCAGCAGCACCGGCCAGTTCATCGAAATCTCCACCGGTATGCCTGTCGTCAGCACGTTGTCGGTGCTGAACCACAGCCCCCCGCTTGAGATGTTCACGGTGGTGCCGCGCCCCGTTTCGGCGATGCGCTGCCCGTACAGCAGCTTATAGCGCACCTCCTGTTCGATATGAAAGCGCCGCTTGGTGCGCCGCTCGCGATCTCCGTTCTTCATCAGCTTGTCGTCAAAGATGTCCATTCCCGCGCCTCTTGGGTGAGATTCGCATTTGCGACCTTGCTCGCTCAATATCTCTTTAGTTATTCGGACTTCGCTATCCGGACCTCTTTCTGGCAGCAGGGAAAGACCGCGAAAATGCTGCCTGGGAGCGGGGAATCTCCGGTCCCCGGCCCTCTCTGGCAACAGGGAATTCCCCCCGCGCGCTGTTGCCTGGGAGCGGGTAAAAACCCGTCCCGGTTGCTGCCTCGCAGGAGGTAAAAACCCACCGGCTATTACCCGGCAACAGGGAAAAGCCGGAGGTACTAAAATCGACAATTTCCGTCCATTTTCAAGTATTTTTTTGGTTGTTCCACCCCGGCCGTCCGCCATTCAGCCCTCCGCGCCCTGCGCCGGCCCCGTCGCCGGCTGGAGTACCATGGCGAATTGACAGTCCCCCAGCAGTTGCGTCGTTTGCCCGCCGCGCTCTGCCTCGCCGCGTGCCTGTCCGCCGGCATCCCCGGCTATCGCGAGGCCCTCCCCGGCTATCGCTTCGAATTCCCCCGCGACCATTTCAACCATCCCGATTTCCACACCGAATGGTGGTATTACACCGGCAACCTTCACGCCCCCAACGGCCGCCGCTACGGCTTCGAGCTGGTCTTCTTCCGCCAGGCCCAGCGCCGCGGCCCCTCCGCCAACGCCTCCGCCTGGCGCGTGGACGACCTCTACCTCGCGCACCTCGCGCTCACCGATATCGGCGCCGCGCGCTTCCGCTACTTCCAGCGCCTCAACCGTGCCGGTCCCGGCCTTGCCGGCGTCAGCTTCGACGCAGGCCGCATCTGGAACGGCAACTGGCAGGCCCTCTGGGACAAAACTTCGGGCGCCCAAACCCTTACTGCCCTGGCCGAGGGCGTCCGTTTCACCCTCCGCCTCACCCCCCGCACCCCTCCCGTCATCAACGGCGAAAACGGTGTCAGCCAGAAGGCCGAGGGCGCCGGTAAGGCTTCCTACTACGTGTCCTTCCCGCTGCTCGCGGCCGAAGGCTCGCTCAACGGTTTCCCCGTCACCGGCACCGCCTGGATGGACCACGAATGGTTCAGCCACCAACTCGAAAACAACCAGCAGGGCTGGGACTGGTTCAGCATCCAACTCGGCGCCTCCGGCCCCACGCCTTCCGAACTGATGCTCTTCCAGTTGCGCCGTACCGATGGCACTCTCGACCCCTACTCCGCCGGAACCTACTCCGCTCCCGATGGCCGAGCCACCCACCTCCGCCGCGACGATTTCCACCTGCAGCCCGAAGAGTTCTGGACCAGCCCGCGCACCCACATCCGCTACCCCGTAGCCTGGCGCATCACCGTCCCCTCGCTGGGCATCGCGCTGGTCTGCCGCGCCGCTATCCCCAACCAGGAACTGGTCGCCGAAGACTCCGCCAGCCCCACTTACTGGGAGGGCGCCGTCACCTACTCCGGATCGGGTTCCGGCGCCGGATACCTCGAAATGACCGGCTACGGCCAGCGCATGCGTTTGTGAGCCGCCATTTGCGAGATAATATTCGCATGACACTATCCGAGGGAAAACAGAAGCGCATGCAGGCGCTGGCCAACCAACGCGGCGTGATCGCCGCCGCCGCTATGGATCAGCGCGGCAGCCTGCAGAAATCTCTGGCCGCCGGCCGCGGCGTGGACGTGAAAGAAATTACTCCCGCCATGATGAGCGAGTTCAAAGTGGCGGTGAGCAAGGTGCTGACGCCCCACGCCAGCGCCATCTTGCTCGATCCCGAGTTCGGCCTGGAGGCCGCCAAAGCGCGCGCCGCCGGCACCGGCCTGCTGCTGGCGTACGAGCTCAGCGGTTACGATAACACCCAGCCCGGACGCCTCCCCGACCTGCTGCCGCATGTCTCCGTGAAACGCCTGGTGGGGTGGGACGCCGACGCCGTCAAGATCCTGATCTATTACACGCCTTACGAAGACGCCAAAATCAACGATGTGAAGCACGCCTTCATCGAACGAATCGGCGCCGAATGCGAAACCTACCAGATTCCCTTCTTCCTGGAATTCGTCGGCTACGACCCCAAGGGCGGCGACGAAAAGGGTCTGGAGTACGCCAAAGCCAAGCCCGAAATCGTCAAGCGCAGCATGGAGGAGTTTACCAAATCGCAATACCGCGTCGACGTGCTCAAAGTGGAAGTTCCCGTCAACGCGGAATTCGTCGAAGGGTCGAGCGTCTACAAGGGCCAGAAAGCCTACACCCGCGCCGAAGCCCTCACCCATTTCCGCGAAGCCGCCGCGGTTGCCAGCAAGCCCTTCATCTATCTGAGCGCCGGCGTCGGCAACGCCCAGTTCACCGAGTCCCTCAAAATGGCCACCGAAGCCGGCACCGGCTATTCCGGTGTGCTCTGCGGACGCGCCACCTGGAAGGAAGGCATCCCCGTGTACGCCAAACACGGCGTCAAGGCGCTCGAAGAGTGGCTCCAGAAAGAGGGCGTCCGCAACATCGAGGCGGTCAACGAAGCGATCCGCTCCGCCGTGCCTTGGTATTCCAAAGCCGGCATCGCCCAAACCGTTTCCTAAACCCTCAGCCGCGGCCGCTGCGAATAGTCGATCTCCCCGCGGCGGCCGCCTCCCTCGGATTTCCGCGTCCAACCCCGTGCCGCCGCGTCCGATTTTCCTGTCGCCCTGTTCCCCTCATAAGCGCTACGAAAAGGAGTATTGCCTCCGGATGCGTGACCCGACCAGAGCGGCACTTCGACGGCTTGGTGACTATACGCTCATGTGACCGCCGTGCACGGCTCTAACCAGGATGCAGAGTTCTCTCCGAGTGGTGCGTTTATCCGGCCGAGGCAGTCCACCCCGCACTGGCAAATTGGCGAGATGACCACTCTGCCGCCAATTTGACAAAACGCCGGATTATCGGCGACCCGAGCCTTCCAAGCTTTCCCCTTCCAAGCTTTCCCCTTGACGACCTTACCATGCAGTAGTAAGATCAGAAGCGGCATATGAAGAAGCCCAAACTCGCCAAGCTCGAACTTCGGATTCTGGAAGCCCTGTGGGCCCAGGGAAGGGCCACGATGCGGGAGATTCAGGAGACGTTTCCAGAACCTCGCCCTGCCTATACCACCATCACCAACACGGTGTACCGGATGGAGGCCAAACGCGCCGTACGGCGAGTAAGGAAGATAGGAAACGCCGATATTTTCGAGCCGCTGATCGCAAAGGACGCCGCGCGGGATGGGCTGCTCGATGAGATCTTGAGCTTTTTCGGGGGACGGCCGCAACCCATGATGGCGCAACTCATCGAGTCCGGCAAGCTAACACTTGACGACATACGCGAAATGGAAAAGGCCGCGGCCGAAGCGGACCGCCAACGGAAGGCGGAAAGGATGCGGAAATCGAAATGACTACATCTTTTATCATCAACCATCTGTGGCAGTCATCATGCTTCGCGCTTTTGGCGGGATTGCTAGCGTTCGTCCTGCGCAAGAATTCGCCGAAGGTACGCTACTGGGTTTGGCTGAGCGCATCGCTAAAATTTCTCATACCGTTCGCGTTGCTGGTGAGCCTCGGAGGTGTGGTTCAGCGTCCAACCCGGCACCCGGTGTCGGTTGCGGCTCCTGTTTTCTCGAACACTCTGGTTCAAATTGCGCAACCGTTTTCGCCGGCTCTCCAGCCAACTGTTTCAGTGCATACGCCACTCGATTGGGCGCCGGTTGCGATCGGTGTGGTGTGGGTCCTCGGGTTTTTGGCAATCATGCTGGGAAGATGCCGCAGTTGGCTAGGATTTCGAGCAGCACTGCGAACCAGCACGCCCGTTGAACTCCCGATCCCGATACCGGCACTTATCACGCCTGGCGCGGAGGAACCGGGCGTCGTGGGTTTTCTGCGTCCGGCCCTGGTTCTACCGGCCCAGTTCCTGGAACACCTGAATCCTCGACAGCTTGGCGCGATTCTCACGCACGAACTTTGCCACGTGAAACGCCGGGACAATCTCTTCGCCGGCGTGCACATGATGGTGGAGGCGATCTTCTGGTTCCATCCGCTGGTGTGGTGGATCGGATCGCGCATGGTTGAGGAGCGCGAACTGGCGTGTGACGAAGAAGTTCTGCGAATGGGCTGCGAACCATCGGACTACGTGGAAGGCATATTGAAGGTCTGCCGCTTCTACGTGGAATCCCCGTTACCTTGCATTTCAGGAGTAACGGGCGCGGATGTGAAGAAGCGTCTCCGCGCGATTCTTGCGGGAAGCATTGCAGACGAGTTAAGCGCCGTGAGAAAGATGACTCTGACGGCGATCGGTCTGGCAGTGGTCGCGGCGCCCATTCTGATCGGCGTTCTGAACGCGCCTGCGATTCGCGCTCAAAGCGCGCCCGTAGCTACGCCGAAATTCGAAGTGGTCTCGATCAAACCCTGTGAGTTTCATCAGGAAAATTCCTCCGATATGGCGCCTCAGGGCAATTCCACGCCCGGAAATCTCAGGACTGGTTGCTTTCCTTTGAGCGATCCGACTGGCCGCGGCCTGATTCGGGGCGCATATGCATCGAACCCATTTACTCCGATCACCGGTGTTCCATCGTGGGTCCACTCCGCCGCCTATGAGATCAATGCCAGGGCCGAGGGAAGTCCGAGCGTGAGGACGATGAACGGCCCAATGATGCGAGGGATACTGGAAGAGTATTTTCACCTGAAGATCCACCCGCAAATCGCCGAGGGCCCTGTTTTTTTCTTAACGGTCGCGCGTGGAGGGCCCAAGCTGCACTCGTTCGTTGCAGGAAGCTGCACGCCCCATGACACGGCTCCGCAAGACCCGCTCCCGCCGGGACAGAGCTATTGCAAAAACATTATGAGCGGCTCATCGCCCGCCTCCATCGAAGCTCAAGGGACCACACTCGACGACTTTTCCAGAATGCTTTTCGGAATCTCAGGCCGCCCGGTATTCAACAAGACCGGAATCGCAGGCCGATTCGATATTCGTATCGAGTTCTCGCGAGAGGGAACCATATTTTCCCCTCTTCGGGCGACGGAGCCGCCGACGGCAACTCCCCGGCATCCGACCCGACAGAATCGATATTCGCTGCGCTCCAGGAAGAACTCGGCTTGAAATTAGAACCGGCGAAAGGACCGGTTGAAACGTTCGTGATCGACCACATAGAGAGGCCTGCGGGGAACTGATAGGCCCCCCGCGTTTCACCAGCAGCCCAGCTTCGGATCTCTGGAGGGTCCGCCGGAATCAGCCAGGACTACCAGCGGCCTAAAGCGCCCAAACCTGATCCGGCGGCTACGAAACTCTGGACGCAAGAGCTTCGGCTGAGGGCCTGAAGCGGCGTTTTGTTGAATGCGGGACCATAGGGCACGCGCGCCGGATGTGACTGGGATGAACGTGTCGCAACTCCACTGGACTTTGATCTTTCGAACGGACATCGAGGAACTGAGTCAAGTTTCCGGCCGCATGGTCTTTCAGTTCGCCAATTTCTGATTTCCGCCGCATTCCGATTCGTTCCCAATAGTAACGAACTGCCTTTGGCTAAGATTGCTGTCTGCGGAGTTTTAGGACTTCCGTTCCGGGCGCGCCTGTTCACGCCGATTTCGGTGGACCGTCCGCCACTCGAGAAAGGTCGTTCGGGACCCAGCCCGTGGCGTTTCCTATCCCGCCGAGTTGACGAAAAACGCCCTATCCGCCGAAGTGCCCAAGCCGGTGCCCCCTCCCGCATCGCCGGCAATTCGGAGGCTATCGTCGAGAAATTCGGCCTTCACGATCCAACATTGAATCCCCTCGGTTCTGTCCCCGCACCACTCGCATCTCCACGCCCGCCTCCGCGCCTCCGCGTCCAATTTTCCGCCCTTTTCCCCCTCCCTCGCGTCCCAACAGCAGATGGCCCCACGCGCACCGTTCACCGATAATGAAAAGCAGGTCCAACCCTTGCCCGATCCTACCCACTCCGGCGGTCTCGCCCTGGGCGCACCCCCCGAGGCCCCGTCCGAAAGCCGCGCCGCCCAAACCATCTGGGACATCTTCCAGTCCGGCCGCCCCCTCGTCTACATCCGCTCCGCCGAAGAACAGCGCGTCGCCCGAATCCTCCAGGAGGTCGCCCTCCGCCGCTTCACCCCGCCCGTCCCCGTCTGGACCTGGAGCCTCACCGAAGGCCTGCCGCCGCAATCGACGCAGCCGCCGACGCCGGCACCTACGAACCCGCGCGCCGCCCTCGATTTCATCGCCGCCCATCCCGGCCCCGCCATCTTCCACCTCAAAGACTTCCACGAGCCTCTGCGCGACTCCGCCGAAGTCCGCCGCCGCCTTCGCGACGTCTACGAAAGCTGCCCTCGACCGGCGCAAGTTCGTCGTCATCACCTCCCCGGTCCGCTTCATTCCCGAAGAAGTCGAGCGTAGCGTGATGTTCCTCGAACTCCGCCCGCCCGATCTGCATCGAGCTTGCCCAATTTCTGCGTGAGGAAGAGCAGCGAATCGCCGCCGGCGCAGCCGAATCCTCGACGCCGCCACTCTCCACCAGATCGCCGGCGCCCTCCAGGGGCTGACTCTCGATGAAGCCCGCTACGCTCTGCGCCGCGCCTACGCTGCCCACGCCCGCCTCGGCCCCGAATCTCTGCCGGCCTGCTCGAAGAGAAGCGCCTCCTGGTCAACCGCAGCGGCGTCATCGAATATGTCGCCGACGGCACCGACCTGGGCGAGGTCGGCGGCCTGGAAGGGCTCAAGAAATGGCTGCTGGAGCGCCGCAAGCTCTTTCAGATGCGCGACAGCCTCTCCAGCGAAATCGTTCCCAAAGGCGTGCTCCTCATGGGCATCCCCGGCTGCGGCAAAAGCCTGTCCGTCAAAGCCATCGCCCCGCATTTCCAGCTTCCGCTCTATCGCGTCGACATGATCGAGATCTTCTCCGGCCGCCACGGCAAGCCCGAAGGCGTCTTCGTCGAGGCCTGCAAAATGATGGAGGACATGGCGCCCGCTGTGCTCTGGTTCGACGAAATCGAGATGGGCATCACCTCCACCGAATCCGGCGGCGAGCAGGGCCGCATCTTCGCCTTCTTCCTCACCTGGATGCAGGAAAAAACCCGCGGCCTCTTCGTCGCCGCCACCGCCAACCGCATCGATCTGCTGCCCGCCGAAATGATCCGCAAAGGCCGCTTCGACGAAGTGTTCTTCGTCGATCTGCCGCCGACGACGAGCAGGATCGAGATCTTCAAGATCCACCTCACCCGCCGCGGCGTCGACGTCGCCTGCTTCGATCTCGCGCAGACTGACGCAGTTCACCGTCGGCTGGACCGGCGCCGAAATCGAGCAGTGCGTCGATCTCCGCCATCACCAAGGCGCGCCTGGCCGACCGCGAGCTCACCGAGCAGGATCTGATCACGCGTCGCCGTCAAGATGGTCCCGCTCTCGCGCACCATGAAGGAGCAGATCAACCACATTCGCGGCTGGGCCTTCGAGCGCGCCGTCCGCGCCTCCGCCCCCGGCCGTTTAACCTGCAACCCCTTTGACGCGGAGACGCGGAGGCGCGGAGAAACACGCAGAGGCCCTCCCAACCCTCATCTGCGTGCCCTCCCGCTACCTCTGCGCCCTCGGTGTCCCCGGTGAATCACCGCCCCGACCGCCATTAACTCAGCCGCGTCCGTCTATCTTGACGCAGAGACGCAGAGACGCGAAGAAACGCGCGGAGACCCTCCCAACCAATCTCCGCGCCCTCTTGCCACCTCTGCGCCCTCCGCGTCTCCGCGGTGAATCCCGGCCCGCCCCCTTTGACGCGGAGACGCAGAGGCGCGGAGAAACACGCAGAGGCCCTCCCAACCAATCTGCGAGCCACCATCTTTCTTTTAGCCTGGTCTTGGTTTTTCTCCTGGTTTTTCTCCGCGCTTTCTCCGTGCCCTCCGCGTCTCCGCGGTGAATGGGCCCGCCCCGGCCTCACTACACTCACCACACTATATCGCTTGACATTACATTTACAAGCGTTATACTACCCCCGTGGCCACCCATCGCGATCCGCAACCACAAGACCTCATTCCCCTCTCTCCGCCGGTCTTTCAGATCCTCCTCTCGCTCGCCGGCGGCGACCAGCACGGCTACGCCATCATGCAGGATGTCGCCTCCCGCTCCGGCGGGAAAATCCGCCTCAGTCCCGGCACTCTTTACGGCACCATCCGCCGCATGCTCGAACAGGGCGTCATCGCCGAACTCAGCGACCGCGACCGCCCCGCCGCGCCCCACGACGACCAGCGCCGCCGCTACTATCGCCTCACCACCTTCGGCCGCAAAGTCGCCCGTGCCGAAGCCGCGCGCCTCGCCGAATCCCTCCAGGAGGCCAAGCTTTATGGTCTGGCGCCCAAACTCTCGTAGCTTCTACCGCGCCCTGCTGCTCGCCTACCCCGCCGAATTCCGCCACGAATACGGCGCGGAAATGGACCGCCTCGTCGCTGACCGTCTGGCCGCGGAACCGCCCGCCCTCCTCTGGCTCACCCTCTTCGCCGACGTCCTCCGCAACGCGCCAAGAGAGCACCTCCACATCCTCCTCCGCGACCTCCGCCACAGCCTGCGCCTCTTCGCCAACGCCCCCGCTTTCACCGCCACGGCCCTGTTCGCCCTCGCCCTCGGCATCGGCGCCGCCGTCACCATCTTCACCTTGATCGATACCGTTCTCCTGCGCTCGCTCCCCTTCGCCAACCCCGATCGCCTGGTCTACCTGTGGACGCCTATCCCCCGCTACAAAGACGTCCCCCGCGAAATTTCCCCGTCCTTCGCCGATGTCGCCGCCTGGAGCGCCTCCAGCCGGTCCTTCACCTCCCTCACGGCCTTCGATCAGCGCATGCTTCACCTGGTCCTCCGGCGGCGAGTCCATCCGCATCGGCGGTGCGCTCGTCCTCGGCAATTTCTTCCAAACCCTGCAGGCCGTCCCCCTGCTCGGCCGCTTCATCGACGCCCAGGATGACCGACCCGGCCAGGACGCCGTGGCCGTCCTCAGCTTCGGCTTCTGGAATACGCAGTTCCATCGCGATCCCGCCGTGCTCGGCCGCACCCTCCAACTCGGCAAACGCACCTACCGCATCATCGGCGTCATGCCGCCCGATTTCACCTACCCGCAGACGAACGATTTCCCCTTCGCCCACCGCCAGCGCACCGATGTTTGGATTCCTATGGCCTTCACCGCAAGGGACCACGCCAACCCCTTCCTCGATTCGGATGCCGCCATCGGCCGCCTTCGCCCCGGCGTCACCCTCCCGCGCGCGCAAGCCGAAATGTCCGCCCTCGAAAAGGCCCTCGACCCCCTCAACCCTCCCCTCATCCGCGGCAAGCAATCCTACCTCACGCCCTTCCTCGATACCGCCGTTGGCCCGGTGCGCCCGCTCATGCGCCTGCTCGCCGGGGCGGTGATCCTGGTGTTGCTCATCGCTTGTGGCAACGTCGCCAACCTCCTGATCGCCCGCGCCGCCGCCCGGGAACACGAAATGGGAGTCCGCACCGCCCTCGGTGCGCCCCGCTCCCGCCTGGTCCGCCAGGTCCTCACTGAGTCGCTGCTGCTCTCCACCGCCGGCGGTGCCCTGGGCGCACTTCTGTGCTTCGCCGCCGTGCGCGTTCTGGCCCGCATGAACCCCGGCGATATTCCGCGCTTTGAAGACGTCTCCGTCGATCCCCGCGTGCTCTTGTTCGCCCTGCTCGTCTCCCTCCTCACCGGAATCGTGTTCGGCGCCTTCCCTGCGCTCGCCGCATCGCGCTCCAATGTCGTCGACCTGCTCCGCGAAGGCGGCCGTGGCATCGCCGCCGCATCCTCCCGCGCGCGCTCCGCTCTGGTGGTCGCGGATGTCGCCCTGGCTGTGGTCCTGTTAGGCGGCGCGGTGCTGTTCATCCGCAGCTACCTCTACGTCCAGGGTGAGGACAAAGGCTTCGCCCCTTCCACCCTCACCATGAATCTCGCTGCCGATCTCCAGTCTTTCGTTCCTCCGGCGCGCATGGCTGCCTTCTCCCGCTCCGCCGTCGAGCACATCGCCGCACTGCCCGGCGTCCTCTTCGCCGGCGGCACCAGCGCCTTGCCCCTCGCCGGTCACGAAAGCGTCACAGTATTCCGCGTGGAAGGCTACCCCAACCTCCCCAGCCAGACCGTCAACGGCCGCAGCGTAGCGGGCGATTACTTCGCCGCCATGCAAATCCCCCTGCTCGCCGGCCGCTACCTCACCTCCGCCGATATTCCCGACCGCCCGGTCCCCGTGCCTCCCGTAGTCAACGTCAGCGAAAGCTTCGCCCGAACCTACTTCCCCGGCCGCAGCGCTCTGGGAGGCCACGTGCAAACCGGCCAGCCCGGCCAATTCGGCGCTGACTGGTCCACCATCGTCGGGGTGGTCGCGGACGTCCGCCATTCCAGCCTCGAAACCCCGCCCGCGCCGACGCTCTACGACCCCTCCTGGTTTGTCGACTCGCTCGCCATCCGCACCGCCCTTCCGCCCGATGCCATGGTCGCCTCCGTGCGCCGCGCCCTGCGCGCCGCCGGCACGCCCTTCGTGCTCGCCGATATCGCCACCATGCGCCAGCGCGCCGGTCAGGCCGCCGCCCATCGCCGCTTCCAAACCGTGCTTTTGGCGGCCTTCGCCGGAATCGCCGTGTTCCTCGCCGTGGTCGGCCTCTACGGCCTGCTCTCTTATGCCGTCCGCCAGCGTACCGCCGAAATCGGCGTCCGCATGGCCCTGGGCGCCGGCCGCCCCCAAGTCGTCGGCATGGTGCTTCGGCAAGGCCTCACCCTCGCCGCCGCCGGCCTCGTCATCGGCCTCCTGGCCGCCGCCGCCGTCGCCCGCCTGGTCGCCACCCTGATCTACGGCGTGCGCATCCTCGACCCTGTCACCTTCGCCGTGGTCCCCGTCCTCATCCTGGCCGCCGCCACCGTCGCCTGCCTTCTCCCCGCCTGGAAGGCTTCCCGCGTCGACCCGGTCGCATCCCTCCGCCACCACTAGCCCTCAGCCTGGCAGGGACGTGCGGACGGTGCATACCGCGGTCTATCAGGTCAATTCACAATTTCGGGGAAGGAATCGCGACTTCGCAACGGGAGCGGGGGACCGGATAAGCCACCGGCTCGCGGTTGCCCCCAAGCCGGTAAGAAGGGAAATAAAGATCTCTGGCAGGTAAGAAAGTGACAGCGATGTCGAGGAAACGTTTCGGCGAGTCTGGACGGCGGCCAAGGCTTAGCCACCACCGCAGCTCTGCACGAGCTCAAGCTAACTATATAATTTACAGTAATTTACAAGCTAGCTGACCAAGGAGAAAAGGGCGCAGCCAAAGGGAAGCACTCAGGGACGCGAGTCTACACCGCAAGCAGGCGGGCGCCGGACGCCCGCCTGTTCTCAAACTGGGGGATTAGACCTGGAACGAACTGCCGCAGCCGCAAGTGGACTTCACCTGGGGGTTGTTGAACTTGAAACCGGCTCCCTCCAGGGTTTCCACGTAGTCGACCTCGGCGCCATCCAGGTAGAGCAGGCTGGCCTGGTCAATGAATACCTTCAAACCATTGTAATTATAGGTTTTATCGAGCATGTTCGGCTGATTTTCGAAGGCCATCGAATAGCTGAAGCCGGAACACCCGCCCCCGACCACGGCGATGCGCAGGCCGACGGGCGCCGGTTCCTGGCTGCTCATGATCTCTCTTACCTTACCAACCGCTTTTTCCGTTAACTGAACCATGCTGGTTTGCTCCTGATGTGGCGCGGACTGCGCCCTCTTAGTATACAACCGGGGCCGCATTCCACCACTCTGGGTGTTTAGATGAGCCAAGGGCGCTCCGGTCGCGAGATTTTCCAGTCTTGCCGCGTGTTATCGTTCAAGCAGGAGCAGTTTGTGCTGAAACCCGATTCCGGCGTAGTGCGTCGGAAACGGTGTATGGGAACACTGACGGGGGCTTTGCCACTTCCCGGGTTCGGCAGCAGGCTTGCGGCGAAATCTAGAGTGGATTACGAAAGCACCCCGGAAGGGGCCTTGGTCCGACGGGCGCAGGCCGGCGAGGAAGCCGCGTTTCGCGAAATTGTGGAACGCTACCAGTCCAAGGTGTTTTCCATCATCCATGGGATCGTTCGGCAGCGCAACGACGTGGAAGATATTGCACAGCAAGTATTTGCCAAGGTTTACCTGTCCCTCAAGAATTTCGATTTCCGCAGTTCCCTGATCACCTGGATCTACAAAATTACGGTCAACGAGTGCTTTGACTACCTCCGTAAGCGCAAGGTCCGCAAACTGGTCTATGAGAGCGATCTGAGCGAGGACGAGGTCCGGCGAGTCGAAAATACCGAGCCCAATATCGACCGGCAGGCGCCTGCGGATGCCTCGCTGGCCAGCCGGGATTACGTTTTGAAGCTGCTCACGCGGGTTTCCGACGAGGAGCGCTCGCTTCTGATGCTCAAGGAAGTCGAAGGGTACTCGGTGGAAGAATTGGCGGCCAAGACCGGGATGAACGAGAACACCATCAAAGTGAAGCTGTTCCGCGCCCGGCAGAAACTGGTAAAAGCGGCGCAACGGTTGGATCGCGCTCCCGGACTGGTGCCTGGTTGAACGCGCCCTTGCGGTCGCAACGTCTTAAGTAGTTTGGAAACAATGGGTTCCCTGGAAGCGGGCGGGCCATCTTGGCAATAGACCCGTACGGGGTGGTTCAGGCGTAGTAATTTACTCTTGTAAGGGAAGAACATATGCATGCGGTTGTGATGGAGAACCTCGAAGAGTATCTGGCCGGCACGCTGGAGCCGGCGGATCAACGGGATATCGAGGCTCATCTGAGCGCTTGTGAAGATTGCCGGGAAGAGATGAACGAGATGCGGGAAGTCTCGCAACTCTTCGTCTCGCTCCGGCTCGAAGAGGAATGGCAGCCTTCGCGAGGATTCTACGCGGGTGTGGTTCGCCGCGTGGAAGAACAGGTGGTGAGGCCGTCGTTTGCCAGCCTGTTCAGTTTGAATTTCGTATTTGGGCGGCGGCTGGTGTTCGCATCGCTGGTGATGCTGGCCGTGCTGGGCAGCTATCTGGTGACCCGCGAGACCGAGTACGTTCCGGGGCCTTCCCCGGAAACCGTGATGGCCGAACAAAATTCGCCGAGCTTCGATTCCGGGCCGGGCCGAGACAACATGCTGGTGACGATGACGGCCTATGAGCAGCACTGATTTGATGCTCAAAGCGGCCCCTACCTACTGGAGTCCCAAGCTGGCGGTCGGCATCACGTTGACGCTGGTGTTCCTGTGCGGCGTAGCGGCCGGTGCGGTAGCCATGAACCTGGGGGCGCACAACATCCTGCACCAACCGGCCTTCGACACCGCCGCCGGCAAGGCCCTCTATTTCGAACGCCTGCAAAAGGAACTCGATCTGACCCCGGCACAGTCCGAACAGATCCAATCGGTGCTGAACGACTTCTGGCTGTACTATCGCACCGTGCTCAGTGACAGCAAGGCGCGCGTGGAACAGTTGCTCAACGAAGAGCAGCGTAAGAAGTTCGAGCGCATGCTGCAGGAACGCCAGCCCCGCTAGATCCCCGGCCCTCCCTCTTCCGGCCCGTCGCCAGGCCGCCACCTGTGTCGATCGGTTACGACATCCGGAAGCAATAGCTGAAAACTGCTGGTTTCGGCGCACTGCCGCGGGCCCAAATGGGACCATTTCCGGGCCCCCACCTCGTCTCTGTTGACTGCGGTGTTGACACTCGCCCAAAGGCATGCGGACAATGGTTCCTGACCATGCTCCTTCGGCCTAGCCTTCGGATCGCTTCTTTGACCGCCGCCGTTCTGCTGCTGGCCGGCTGCAAATCGCAGCCTGCCGGCTTCCCGGTGCGCACCTATCCGATGGGGGAAAAGGTGTTGCTGGGCAATCTCACCTACACTGTATTCGAGACCGAATACCTCACCCAGATCGGCGACGGTCCTGCGCCGAGGATCCCCCAAAACCGCTTCTTCCTGGTGAAAATCAGCGTCAGCAATGGCGGCTCCCAGACCGCCAACGTGGCCGCCTTCCAGGTGGAAGACGATAACGGCAAAGCCTACCCGGAGTTGGAAAACGGCGATGGCGTTCCGGATTGGATCGGCTATCTGCGGTCGGTGAAGCCGGCCGAATCGGCGCAGGGCAACGCCGTGTTCGACGCGCCTCCGCGCCACTACACCATTCGAGTCAAGGACGAGACTGGCGAAAAGGCCGCCCTCATCGATATCCCCCTGACCTTCAATGCGGAGACGCCCGACGTTCCCATCCCGGGCGACCCCAGCAAAAAAGATCAATAAAAGGACGTCCCTTGGCCGCCATTCGGAATCCGATTTCCGCGGCGTTCCTGGTGGTGCTGGCGGCAGCCCAAACGCCCCGGGCGGGGGAGTTCGCAACCGAAATGCTGGCAGCCCACAACCTGGTCCGCGCGCAGGTGCCGGTGCCGCCGTTGGCGTGGTCGGGCAAGCTGGCAGCCGTGGCGCAGAAATGGGCCGACCACCTGCTGGCCAGCGGCCGCTTCGAGCACCAGACCCGCAATTCCTACGGCGAGAACCTGTTCGAGGCGCGCGGCCGCGACGTCAGTCCGCTGGACGTGGTGGCCGACTGGGCCGCGGAAGCCTCCGCCTACAGCTACCGCACCAACACCTGCAGCGGCAAATGTGGCCACTATACCCAATTGGTCTGGCGCACCACCCGCGAGGTGGGTTGCGCCGCCGCCCACCAACCCGGCCGCCAGGTGGTGGTCTGCGAGTACAACCCGCCCGGCAACTGGCAGCGCGAGCGTCCCTGGTAGCCGCCGCCCGCTTGGCGGCCTCTCGCGGCTGCCTGCGGCGCCAACCCTCCCCGCACCAACCCGAGGTGCCGGCCCGCGGCACCTCGCTGTAGCCCATTCCTACCTGACCTGCTTGCCGCCAGTCCGCTGCTCCCGCCCACTGCGACGACGCTCCCTCATCACCGTCGCGGCTCCGGGCACCAATTTCGGAGCCGCGCGTAAACCAAACGGTTAGCGGAACGGCACACGGCTGCCGCGACGACGCGCCGCCCCTATTTAAAGATGCTCTTCGGAATCATCCCGTGGACGCCCCGCGTGCCGTCCACCGCCTGGGTGATGTTGAAATCCACCGCCACGCTGCACAGCGCATAGGCATCCTCCCGCGAGAGGTGTTTCTCATTCACCAGGAAGTCGATGGCATCGCGCACGGCGAAGATAGCGGCCTGGTTCAAGTCGGGATCGAGTCCCATGGCGATCCAATGCGTGGGCGTTTCGCCGCGCGGACCCTTCAAGTGGAGATCCTTGCGGACCACGAACTGGAACGTGCCCACCAGGGAAGTCTCCATGGCGGTGATATCCACCTCGCCATTGCCCTGGCCGGCGTGGCCATCGCCCACGAAAAACAGCGCGCCGGGGGCGAACACCGGAATGAACAGCTTGGTGCCCGCCACCAGGTCCTTGTTATCGATGTTGCCGGCGAATACGCCGGGAGGGCCGCTGTTCACCTTATCCGGTCCCGGCGGCGCCACCCCCATGCTGCCGAAAAACGGGTGCAACGGGATTTCGATGTTGTCGGCGAATTTCGCCACATTGCGCTGCATATCGAGCGGGATGATTTTGGTTCGGCCGCGCTCGAAATCGGTTGCCGGCAGCACGCCGCGCTGCGGGCTGAAGCCGTTCGACGCATACGGGATGGAGAGCTGGATTTTCTGGATACGCACTTCCAGGGTGTCGCCCGGTTCGGCGCCCTCGATATACACCGGCCCGGTGAGAATGTGCCCCCCCAGCTCGCGCTTGACTGTGGCGTAGATCTCTTTGAGCTCTGGCTGGATGTCGGAATCCTTGACCCCCGCGCGGGCCAGCGAGGTGGGGCTGCCGGTGGTGAGGGTCTGGATGGTGACGGTGTCGCCGGAGTGGATGCGCAACGCCGGTTTGGCGCCAGCCCAGTAGTATCCCCAAACTACGGTGGAGGGCGACGCTTTCAGTTGATAGTCGGCGGCAAACGTGGGCGCGCAAATAGCAATGGCCAGTACGGCGATCGGGAATTTCATTATCTGGCAATTGTAGCGCGGGCGCGCCGCAATGATTTCGTCTCGCGAAGTGCGCCGGCGACCTCATCAGACTGCGAATCGACGGACCCGATGCCATCCGCCTCAGGAACGAAGGCTTCTGGGGATACCGAAGCGCGTCCTTCCAGGCGTCCTCACGCTCTGCACGCTTTCGGCTTTGTTCTCGTCAGCGGTCCAGGAGGGTAGTATAAGTGGTATGCGCAAAGCACTTTCCGCCCTGGGAATCAGCGCCCTGTTCGCCCTTTCGGCGTCCGGGCAAACCGCGTCCGGCCCGGATAAGGAGCGGGCGTTCCAACTGATCGGCGGAGAATCGCCGCAGGCCCTGCAGGAAATCGCGTACGTGGTCGGCAGTATCACGCAACTGCCCAAGCCTCCCGTCGATGCGGAGCACGCGGCCATCACGGTCGCCGGCACTCCCGGTCAAATCGCCCTGGCCGCCTGGATAATCGGCGAGTTGGACCAGCCCACCAAAGCCGCCGACCTCACCTATATCACCCCCGGCGGCGCCGATAGCGTGGCGCGCATGTTTTACCTGGCGCACGTGGGCAGCCCGCAGCAAATCCAGGAACTGGTCAACGTGATCCGGTCGATGGCCGAGATCCGGCCAATCGCTGTGTATAACCCCGCCAAGGTGATCGTACTGCGCGGGGCGCACGCTGAGGTCGAGCAGGCCGAGTGGATCATCAAGGCATTGGATCTCGCGCCTGGCCAGGCACTCCCACCCGTTGCCGCCACGGAGGTGGCGTTTCCCGCGGGATCCCTCGCCCTCGAAAATCCCGACGCGCGCGCCTACCATATGAGACACAACCAGCAGCGCATCTTCTATTTGAAGGACCACGAAACCCCGCTACAGACCCAGGAGATGGTCAACGTGCTTCGCTCGGTGACCGAGATCCAACGGATCACATCTTTCAACGCCCTGCGCGCAATCTGCGTGCTCGGCACCGCTTCCCAGGCTGACGCGGCCGCGTGGCTGGTGAGCGAACTGGAAAAGCCCGCCGCGAAGGCTGCCGCCGAGGATAGCTATTACATGACGCCGGAATTCGCGGCTGACGGCGAAGTGCGGGTTTTCTTTGTGCCCGGCCTCCAGACACCCCAAGCCACGCAGCACCTCGTCAGCCTGATCCGCACGGCCAGTATTCAGCGGGTCACGGCGTTTAACCCGACGAAGGCCATCGCCATCCGCGGCACCGCCGGGCAGGTTGCGGCGGCCGAACAGGCAGTTCAGCAGTTTGCTAAGAAGTAGTCGCGGGGGACCCGCCAAAATGGACCGGCAGCGGTCTGAACAGCTACACTGATGCCTGTGTGGGCCAACGAGAACCGCCGCCGGGCGAATCCGCGAAGTGTGCAGCCTTGGCTCTTTCGCAAAGGTGCGAGATTGAATGGCTATGCGCCCCTGTTCGCGATCGTCTCAGGGATGTCAGGCTTGGTCCATGCACAGAACCGTGCTCAGCGGCAGGGAACGATGCCCACGTTCAGGAGAGTATGATGCGCGTCTTTGCTCGGGCAGCCGCTTTCGCCTGTCTCACGGCCGCAATGACGTTGGGGCAACCAAAAGCCTTCGATGCGGCATCCGTGAAAGTTGTGCAACTCGCATCCCATCCCGTCTTCTCCAATAGCGGTGGACCTGGCACCACCGATCCCGGCAGAATTCATTTGTGCTGTATTGGAATGTTTTCCCTGCTGATGAGAGCTTACGATGTGGATCTCGATCAAATCATCGGCCCCTCCTGGGTCATGGATAACATGGGGCCAAACCTTTATCAGGTCGACGCGACAATGCCCGCAGATACGACCAAGACACAATTCCAGCTCATGATGCGGAACCTTCTGCTGGAGCGTTTCCACCTCGAAGCCCACCGTGAAAAGCGCAACTTCCCCGGCTATGAACTCGTCGTCGCTGAGGGAGGCCCGAAGTTGAAGGAATCGAGGCCCAAGCCGGATGTCGCCGTTCCAGACAAGCCGCAGATGCCGAAGAGAAGCGCCGATGGCGCCCTGGCGCTCCCGCCCGGACCGCAGATGTTCACGTCGCTCGGACGAGGAATGGTGATAGTCCAGGCGCAGGAGAAGGGTATCGGCGATCTGGTGAAAGGTATGGGGCGGCTGATCGCTGAATCGCTGGGAGAGAATCCTAACGATTTCGCCTCGCGGAAGCCCCGCGTCCTTGACAAGACTGGGCTAACTCTGAAATACGATTTTACTCTCAGGTTCTCTTGCAATGGTTGTCAGTCTGGCGCGGCCAATGGAGCGTTCGCCGCCCCGCCGGGTCCGACTGATTCTGATTCTTCCGGTGGGTTACCGAACATCTTCGTGGCGCTCCAGCGGCAACTAGGCCTCAAACTCGTGAAGGTCAAAGACATTCCTTTAGACGTAATCGTTGTTGATCACGTGGACAAAACTCCCACAGCCAATTAGTTGCTTTCCGATGATTTCGGGCGAATCGGCAACCCGGAAACGATCCACTTGACGGTGAAGTGGGCCTATTCGGAGAAGTGGGGGGCTAGCTTAGCTACCGTGCTGAGCCGAAGCGGCAAAGCGGACGAGGACACCGACCCCTTTTCCGTCTTGATTCATGTGCTCTAGCGCCGCTCTAGCGCGGCGAACCCTGGACGCCCGGCGCCGCATCCGTCTGGCGACCTCCGGGACCAGAAGCCAGAGCCTTAAAGCCTATCGCTTTACGGCTCGGCGGTGAGCAGCCAGGAGGGCGACCAATCCCAGGGTCACGCCAGCAAGCGTCGCAGGTTCAGGGACCGAGGTGGGGTTGAACTGGAACGAGCCGGCATCGAACTGATTGGCCGGGTACGGCGCGACCGGGCCCACGTACGCCAAACCGGGCGTGGCGTTGTATCCCACGCCGGTAAAAGTAATTGCTCCGCCTCCGCTGTTCAAAGCTGGCGGGAGATAGGGAGCGGGTGGAAGACCGCAACCAGTGCTGACACAGTTTGCGTTACCATCCAGAATATTGCCATCCCATCCAGTGGTGGTCAACGAGTAGTCGCCTGGTCCGAGCGTGATCGGCGTCGCCAGGTTCTGGAAGAGGTCCCCCCCGATCAGCGTGCCGGTGGTTCCTGAAAAGACCACCGTGGGGGTCTCCTGGGTGCCATCACTGGCGAAGATCGCGACCTCGAGAGTACCGCCGATGTCGCCCGTTTGACCGCTGTCATAGACGCCCAATGCGGTGATCTGGATCGGTGAGTTCACGGTGAAGTCCTCACCCAGGTTTCCGGTCCAGACCTGATTTCCAACGTCGGCGGGGTCCATGTACGCAATGGTTGACGCCTCGATTGGCGTGACCGCCAAAAAGATCAGCGCTAACCCCGCGCGCGGAAGAAATCGTTTCTTCATCATTCGGCTCTTCTCCCAATCCCACTGAGCAGCCCGGGTGCGGACAGTCAAATCTACGCACGGTCTTCCTCGGTTTAACAAAGAGTTGTTCAGAGTAATTGGAGTCTGAGGGGCGCTAGCGAACGGTTCCATAGGCATCGGTAACAGTCCGCACCAATATGGCAAATGAGACATAACGCCCGCGCCTCGCAAGAGAACGCGCCGTCAGGTTCCACGCGCAGCCATGGACAGCATCACGCGTCCAATCGGGCCAGACTCGCCGCGGTTTTCTTGTTCCCCGCTTTGGCCGCGTCTGCCCCAGTCGGTTTCCTGTGGACCGCTACACTCTCAGCCAGCAGTGGCCTGCTTCGAATTGACTTCCAATCGCCACCGGTGATCAGTCTCCGATCTCCCAGCGAAGAGGCGGTGGCGTCAGAGGCCGACCAGGAGGGTCGACGTCTTACAGCCTATCAGCAGTATGCATGCCTCAAGTTTGGCCCCGCTTGGCTGCGCACCACACATCCAGCGAGGGGAACGGGTCGCCCTTCATTGTGTTGTCGTTTGCCAGCCGGGACTGCCGCTTCGCCGGAATAATACCGATCCCGAGGCCGGGCGGCGGTAGGATGGTTGCAATCGACATCAGTTAGGCTGAAAAGGAGAGGGATCGATGAGCAAGATCGAGCTAAAGGTGAACGGCCGTTCGCACACGCTGGATATCGAGCCGGCCACACCGCTGCTTTATATCCTCCGCAATGACCTCGGCCTGCAAGGGCCCCGGTTTGGATGCGGACTTGGCCAGTGCGGCGCGTGCACCGTAATCATCAACGGCGCGGCGGTTCGCTCCTGCATCACTGCCCGTGTCTTCCGTCAAGAGTGAAGTCACCACACTCGAAGGACTTGCGCCAGAACGGCAGGTTGCACCCGCTGCAGCAGGCCTGGATCGATGAGCAGGTTCCGCAATGCGGATTCTGTCAGAACGGACAGATCATGACGGCGAAAGCGATGCTGGACAAGAATCCGCATCCGACCGACGCGCAGATCCGTGAAACCATGAACGGAACGTTGTGCCGCTGCATGAGTTACTACCGGGTTCAGACCGCCATCAAACGCGCGGCCAAAGCCATTGCCGACGCTTCGCCCGTTTCCGGAAAGGAGGTCGTGGCATGAGTGCCTCTGACAGGATTCCGAAACAGATCGAAGAAGTCCTCGTCACGCATCGCAGGGGCTTCCTCAGAAATGCGGGCCTGCTCGCGGTGAGCTTGGTATACGGCGGAACCGGGATCACGGAGGCCGATGCGCAGAGCAATGCCGCTGCTCAGGGACCAGGCCCCTATCCCGATCCTGATTTCCGGCAAATCGACTCATGGATCGTCATTCATGAGAACAACACGGCCACGTTTTATGTCGGCAAAACGGACCCCGGCCAGGGCACCGGAACAGGTTTCCGCCAGTTGATGTCCGACGAACTCGACATCGCCTTCGACCGGACTACCTGCATCATGGGAAGCACCGACATCACCGTCGATCAGGTGCGGGTCGGGCGGGTCGACGCGCCATGGAGAGGGATTCATGGCCGATGCGCCGCGTCGCTGCGGAAGCGCGCCGTGTGCTGCTGGAAATGGCATCGGCCCGCCTGGGAGCGCCGGTCGATCAACTCGCCGTCAGCGACGCAGTCATCACCGTGAAAGGCGATCCCTCGAAAGCGCGTTACCTATGGCGAGCTGATCGGCAGGAAAGAAGTTCAATGTCACGTTGACCGGCGGCAACGTCAACTCGGTCACCGGTCAGGCCAAGACGAAGCTGGTGCCTGACCTCAAATACACGGGCCAGTCTCCGCAGCGTGACGACATTCCCGCCAAAGTGGATGGATCTCTGAAATGGGCCGTCGACGTAAAGCTGCCGGGCATGGTTCATGCGCGCAACGTGAAACCTCCTTTCGCGTGCGCGAGGCTGACGGGCATCGATGAATCGTCTGTGAAGAGCCTGCCGGGCTTCATCAAGGTGATGAGCAAAGGCAATTACGTTGCCGTTGTGTGCGAACGCGAAGAACAGGCCATCCGCGCCGCCCGCCAGCTCAAGACGACCTGGGAGAAGCCGGCAACAGCTCCGTTCCCGGCATCTGAAGATCTTTTCAACTACATGCGCGCCGCAACGCCCACCTCAGCGGCCAGACCGATGCTGGCGGGAGATCCCGATGCGGCATTTTCGGGCGCGGCAAAAGTGATCGAAGCTGAGTACGAGGTGCCCTTCCAGGGCCATACCGCGTTCGCCGGCGCGCATGCCACGGCCGACCCTTCGAACGGTCAGATGACCGTCTATTCGAACGACATGAAGTCCTACGGCATGCGGAGAGGTGTCGCTGCGTTTCTCGGCATGCCGCACGACAGGGTGCGTGTGGTCTGGATGCAGGGGCCGCAGGGCTTCGGCCGCACTGCGGCGGAGGACGCCGGATGCGAGGCGGCCTGGATCGCGCGCGAAATCGGCCGGCCCGTTCGCATGCAGTGGATGAGAGATGAGGAGACCGCGTGGGACACCAAGAGTCCGGCATTCCTGGTGAAGGTGCGCGGAGCTCTGGATGCGGAGGGGCGCCTGATCGGCATACGACTACCACGCGCGTTCGTGCGACTACAACCACCTCGGATACAACGAGCCGGATACCGTGCTGATCGCGCAACTGATGGGATCGAGGCGCGCCAGACCTGCCGGCGGCAGTGCCGCGACCCCTTCTGACATGTATGCGATCCCCAACCGCAAAATGGCCGGCGAGGTTGTGGGCCTGCCGATGGTGTGGGAGACGCCGCTTCGCACCGGCAATCTGCGCGATCCGAATGGCCCGCAATCGACATTCGCCGCCGAGTCGTTTATCGACGAAGCGGCGGCGGCGGCCAAAACCGATGCCCTGGAATTCCGCATGAAGATGCTGAAGGCCGGCACGGACGATGACGGCGGGTTCCGGCGCGCGCGGTCGATTGCGGTTCTCAAGGCCGCCGCGGAAACCTATGGCTGGGATCCGCGGCCTTCGCCGAAACCGCTCGGCACAGGGAAACATTCTGACGGGACGCGGCATCGCATACTCGTTCCGCGGCCAGACCGTGGTTGCGCAGATCGCCGAAGTGGAAGTGAACCGCCAGACCGGTCATGTATGGGCGAAGCGGCTGGTGTGCGCGCATGACTGCGGTCTTGTGGTCAATCCCGCAGAGCCTTCGTCACACCGTGGAATGCGGTACGCTTCACGGCCTGAGCCGCGCCATTCACGAGGAAGTCCGGTTCGATACCGAGAAGGTGACGAGCGTGGACTGGTTCTCGCATCCGACGCTCCGCCACGCCGACGTTCCCGAGCGAATCGAGGTGGTGCTGGTGAACGGCGATCCGAATCCGAACCGTCCCGACCTGCCGCCCTACGGAGCCGGTGAGGCCTCGCTCAAACCGATGCTTGCCGCCATCGCGAACGCGATCCACGACGCTACCGGAGTTCGCATCCGAAGGGTTCCCTTCCGGGACGACCGCGTGCTTGCCGCGCTGAAAGCCGCGGGCGTGTGATTCGACCAAAGCGATAACATTGCAGGAAAAACGGTCGTTATGACCGGCACGAGCAGCGGGCCGGGCGAGGCAACCGCCCGGCTGCTTTCGGAGAAGTCCAGAGAACAGCCGCAGCTCAATCCGGGAAAGCACCTCATCGCCGTTCAGGACCGGACGATTCAGGTGGATCGGCGGTGTGGACGGACCGGCTGATGTTGCATTACATCTCGGCGCGGACTTGGCCGCCGCGAGCATGTCGCGTCCTGCCGCGTTCTTCGGCCAACGAAAGGCCGCATGCTTCCACAGCTTCCTCTGGACATCGTCAAAGAACCGATGTTTTCCCCGGTCTGGTTCAGGTTCCAGGTTCCGGCGTTTTCCGGGTAGGCCTACTTTCCGCTCACGTTTCGGCAGTTCACCGGAACGGAGGTCCAATAGCCTAAAGCAGGGGCCGGCGTCGGAGTGACCGGCTTCGCAAGCGGATACCGCTGCTTAGGCACGCGAATTGAGCCGCGCGTGCTGCGCGCGCTCTCCGCGCAGAGGGTGAGGTAGATCTTCAGGGCTGATATCCGTCAGTCCTCCACTTGTCGTACAGACCGAGCTGCTCTGCGGTCCAGAATGGGCCACCAGGAGGCATAGTTTGACCCACCAGGCTATCCAGGACTGCTTGTGCATTCGCGTAGGAGTTCGTCGCGTCGGACATGTATTGGTAATCGTCCAGATGCACGCCATGAACCTTCATGTGGTTGATATCGACTTCCCGAAACATTGGCTTGACATCTTTTGAGAATGATACGGGCATGCCATGTCTCCCTCTTCAATAGAATACCCCGTACTTCTCCGAGTCCGCGCTGCCGGCGCCAACCGCCGCCGGGCGCCGGGGCGGCGACCCACGACGTGCGCGCTCTCCCGCGGCAGTCGGCGGCGGCGAGCGCGAGGCGCCGGCAGCACTTGGCGAGCTGGTCGAAGGTGTCGGGGAGGGCTCCAAAAATTGAAAGAGGGGAAGCTGGCAAGCCACCAGCGCTCATTCGAAAAACTCATCGGGATGGCGCGCCGCCAGCCAAACCGCCCAACCCTCCGATGTAATACCATCACCCTATGCGATGGACTCTGGCTTTTGGCGGGCTTGCCTGCATCCTGTTTGCCCAGCAGACACGCGACCTTCGCATCGATGCCGTCCAGCCATCGAATCCCATGAAGGACCGTGGGACCCGCTGGGCCGTGGTCATCGGGATCTCCTCATACGCGTATCTCCCTCCCGCCGCGCAGTTGCACTACGCCCATCGGGACGCCGAGGAGTTCGCCGGATTTCTGCGAAGCTATGCAGGCGGATCTCTTCCCGCCGACCACATCCAGCTCCTCGAAAACGAAAATGCCACACTGGCGGAAATCCGTGCCGCTCTCGAGACCTGGCTGGTGGCGTCCGCGGGGCCGCAGGACATCGTGTACGTGTTCTTCGCCGGGCACGGGGTATTGGACGACAACGACGACGGATACTTCGTGGCTCACGATTCCGACCCGCAAAACCTCCACGCCACCGCGCTCGCCTTTCAAGACGTGGACCGCACCCTCAGCACGCGCCTGCGGGCCAACCTGGTCGTTTTGGTCGCCGATGCCTGCCACACCGGCCGGCTGGGCTGGTCCACATTTGCCCCCAGCGTCCCCAGCCGCGCCGCCGATCCGCTGGCGAAGATCGGCCAGGGCGACCGGTCGTTTCTGAAGCTCCTGTCCACGCGACCCAGTGAGCGGTCTTTTGAGGACCAGAGGTTTGGCGGCGGCCACGGCGTGTTCACCCAGGTCCTGCTGGAGGGGCTCAATGGCGCAGCCGACCTCAATGGAGACCACGTAGTCAATGCCTCCGAAGCCATCGACTACCTGTCCCGGCGCGTTCCCGAGTTGACGGGCGCTCTCCAACATCCGCGTGTGGCGGGAACCTTCGATGGCCAGGTGGTGCTGGCCCTGACTCCCAATTCCCTTCCCCCAGGTCCTCGCACAGTCACTATGGATGTGTCCGGCCCTGTCTCGAGCACCGTCTACATCGACAATGCCTTTCGCGGCAGGATCCGCGCCACCGGAACATTGCGGATCGACGCGCTGACGCCGGGGCCGCATGCCTTCTCCGCGGACTTTACCGATGGTTCGACGCTCCAGGGATCCGTCACCTTGGGCAACCTCCCGGCCACCGTCAGGATCGCCCCGCCACCCCCCAGCCTGCTGACTCAGCTCAAGGCGCGGCTGACTACGGGCCTTCTGCTGGGACCCGGCGGCGCTTGGGAATTCTATCGCAGCACCACCTTTCCGAGGACCCAGGAGGCCGCCGCCGCGAGCCTGATCGGCGCCGCCCTGGAACGGCAGGGGCAGGCCTGCGTCTCGGACTACGTGGAATCCACCGCGAACGGGCCGAAGCGTTTGCTCCTGGAGTCCGCCGTCGAGGCCTACGACCGGCTGAAGATGCTGCGTCCCTACGACAGAGGCATTGAGGTGCGGCGGGTCTTCTGCCAGGGCCGCCTGCAGATCGCCGAGCGACAGTTCCGCGAAGCCGTCACCACCCTGCAGTCGGTGCTGGCGCTCGATCCCACCTTTGCCTGCGCGTATAACGCGCTGGGGGTCGCTTTGGGAAAGCTGAATCACGGCAAGGAGTCGCGGCAGGCGTTTGACATGGCAGCCAGGCTGACGCCCGAGTGGGCATTGCCGCAGTTCCAGATTGCGTCGCAGTACCTCGCCGCGGGGGATTTGAAAAAGGCCGAGCCCTACCTGGAAAAGGCGGTGCAATACAGCCCGCTTTCCGTGGGAAATCGCTGGAGCCTGATGCACGTCGAGCGATTGCTCGGGAAACTCAGCGAAGTGGAGCGGCAGGCCGTCGAACTGGTCCGCCTGGATCCGAACTACGCGCCCACCTACCTCGAGTTAGCCCAGGCGTATGAGGTGGCGCGGGACATTCCGAAGGCCGTCGAGGCGTACGATGCGTATGTGCTCCTGGCGCCCAATTTCGCCGATAGTAATTCGGTCCGAATCCATGCCGACAGGCTGCGGGGCCGGTAAAGATCCTCGCCGGGCGCCCCGTGCGTGTGCGGCGCCGCGATGGCGACCCACGGCGCGTGACGCTACGCCGCAGCCTTCGCCGGCCGAGGGCGCCGCAGGCGCTGCCATCTTAGACGCAGGCGACCATTGCCGCCGGCATTCCTCACCAGGTCTCAGATTTGCAAGCCGCGGAGATGCGCAGAGTTGTCACAACCGCCGGACCTCGTAACAGGCGTTTCCGTCCCTGCGGCATCCGCGCTTCGAATTAGTGGAGCCAAGCCGAGTTCTCGTTACGCATCTCCTCGATAAGCGCATTGATGATAATGCGCCTATTGATGACGTGCAAGAGATCGTAACGCCGATGAATTGCGGGTGGGGGAAACCTGAGCGCAGTTGTATTGAGCCACTCCGTTTGCTAGTTTGGCGTAGATGCCGCCGCCTGTGCCCGAACAACTCAGCAGGACCATTGAGACTCTCTACCGGTCGGAATCGGGCCGGGTTCTAGCGACGCTCGTGCGCCTCCTCGGGGACCTGGACCTGGCCGAAGAGTCGATGCACGAGGCGTTCGCTGCCGCTCTGGAGTCCTGGACGCTGGCTGGCATTCCGGAGAAGCCACGCCCGTGGCTTATTTCAACGGCCCGCTTCAAGGCCATAGACGCTATGCGCCGGCGCGCGCGCTTCGATGGAGCACAGAGAGATCTTGTTGCCCATATGGAATCGCGCGTCAACCGTCGCTCCCAGCGGGAATGAAGAGATTGGAGATGAAGAGATCGAGGACGATCGCCTCCGTCTGATTTTCACCTGCTGCCATCCCGCTCTGCCTCCGGAAGGACAGGTCGCGCTCACTCTTCGCGAAATCTGCGGCCTGACAACGGAGGAGATTGCCCGGGCATTTCTGGTTACGCCGGCAACGCTCGCCCAACGCATCGTGCGCGCCAAGGCAAAGATTCGAGAGACACCGATTCCATACGAGGTGCCGACGCCGCAGGAATTGCCGGAGCGGCTGGACGCGGTGCTTCAGGTCATCTATCTCGTCTTTAACGAGGGTTACTCGGCTGCGGCGGGAGCGGAGGTAACGCGGGCCGAGCTAACCGGCGAGGCGATTCGATTGGGCCGGTTGCTGACCGAACTCCAGCCAGAGCCGGAGGTAATTGGGCTGCTTTCCCTGATGTTGCTCCAGGAATCCCGTCGCGCCGCGAGAACCTCTCCGGCCGGAGAGCTGATTTTGCTGGAAAATCAAGACCGCTCGCTCTGGAACCGGGAGCAGATCGCGGAGGGAGTGGCATTGGTGGAGAAAGCCCTGAACTCCCGCCGCTTCGGCGCTTACACACTGCAGGCTGCGATTGCGGCCGTTCATGCGGAGGCGGAATCGGCCGCTGCGACCGACTGGCGGCAGATTGTTGCGCTTTACAACCAATTGGTACGAATTCACCCTTCGCCAGTAGCACATCTGAATCGTGCCGTGGCCATTGCCATGCGCGATGGTCCGGAGGCCGGTCTGGCGCATATCGACGCGGTGTTGGCACATGGCGAATTGGCAAATTATTACCTGGCGCATTCAGCCCGCGCGGATATGTGCCGCAGGCTGGGCAGGACCGCCGAGGCCCGGTCCTCTTATGAGAAAGCCCTGGCGCTGACCCAACAGGAACCGGAGCGGCAATTCCTGCAGGAGCGGATTCGGCAGCTGAAATAAAAATTGGCATCGCTGTCGATTTCCGTCTCCCCAACGACTATAGGACAAAAGAACGATGAGCTACGGCTCCTGAGTGAACAGGAAACGAGTCATCGGACAAAAGCCACAGGAAACAAGGAGAAATCATGCCACAGTATCTGGTTGCTGTCTATCACCCCGACGACTTCGACCCGTCCTCCGAAACCGAAGAGAATGATCGAAGAGATCCACGCGCTTAACCGCGACATGATTGCTGCCGGCGCCAGGAAGTTCGCCTGCGGCATTTCTCCGGCCCGCCAACGCCAAGTCGCTGCGGGCGCAGCCCGACGGCAAGGTGCTCGTCACCGACGGGCCGTACACCGAGACCAAGGAGCACATGGGCGGTTTCTGGATTCTGGAAGCCGCTGATCTGGACGAGGCCACTGGCATGGGCGACGAAGGGCTGCCGTCGCCTGCCGTGCGTCGGGCGAGGTGCGCGAGCTTCTTTTCCATCCGGACCCGAAGGGAGCAACGGAATAGTCTCACCCGCCGCGCCTTCGGAATATGCACCGTGTTGACCATGGGGATGAACGAGCCAGCGCGACGCTACGCCGCTGGCTCCCACCCGGAAGGAAGAGGAGAAGAACAGTGAAATACCTCTGTTTTGGCTACTACGACAAAGGCAAATTCGATGGCATGACTGAGAGCCGAGCGAAACGCCATGTTCGATGCATGCTTTGAATATGACGACCATCTTCGCGCCAGCGGGCACTGGGCCGGTGGAGAAGCGCTTCAGGGGCCGGAAACCGCCCTGACCCTGTATTGGAAGAACGGCAAGGTGGCAACCACCGACGGCCCCTATGCCGAAACCAAGGAACAACTCGGCGGCATTCTCGTCCTTGAGGCGAGGGACATGAATCATGCTGTACAGCTCATTGGCCAGCATCCGGCTATGACGTATGGCAACATTTTCGAGATTCGGCCAGCCGGGGACATGAGCGAAGTCATGAAGGCAAGCGAGCAGCGACGGAGACAGGTCGTCGCCCCCTGAAGACGGTTCTAGGTCTGCGACCGCGTGATTAGGTTCGCCAGCCTGCCAACATGCGCGGCTCAACATCGAAACTGAGCCGCGACCACAGGGAGCCGGATCTCGCGGTCGCGGACCTAGTTTGTCACGGACCCAATCAACAAAGCGCTGGCCTGCGCAAAGAAAACCGCGGCCAGCGCTGCAAGCGATTTTCCGCAGCGCGAACTGTCAACTATACCGCCAGATGCTCTACCGCGACGTCCGCGACGTCCTCAACGCTCAGGCCAAAAGCATTTCCGGCAGCCCTTCGCCAATCTCGATGACGCCCAGGCCGGCGCCATTGTGCGCCCGCTCCCCTTCGTCATCGCGTGGTCCGAGAACCTGCCTCGCGAAAAGACGCGCCACTTCCTCGCGCGGGCGCATCGCGATTTCCGCACCGCCACCCGGAACTCGCGCGAATGGGCCAGCGCCACATCCTCTTCCGGACGCCGCGGCAGACGCTGCTTCGGTGGCGGCATGGTATTGTACTGGCTGCCCATCGATCCGCTGAAAGGATGACCTCATGCCTGTCCAGGAATACGATGTTCTGATCGTCGGCTCCGGCCACTCCGGCGGCATGGCTGCCAATATACTCACGCAAAAGGGCATCTCCTGCCTCATGCTGGACGCCGGCCCGCAGGCCGATTTCGCCCGCGACCGCGTCTCGAAATCCGCCTACGAGTTGCCCTATCGCGGTTTCGGTGAACCCGGCCGCCATCCGCACATCTACGAGGCCAACGAATACAACGCCAACCAGTGGGTGGACGAGCGCGAGTTCCCCTACACCTGCGACCCCGGCAAGCCCTACAACTGGGTGCGCGTGCGCCTGCTCGGCGGCCGCTCGCTGTTCTGGGATCGCGAATCCTTCCGCCTCAGCGATTACGAATTCAAAGCCGCCGAAATCGACGGCACGGGCGACAGTTGGCCCATCAGCCACGCCGATCTCGACCCCTATTACTCGCGCGTCGAAGGCATCTTCCGCGTGGCCGGGCGCAAGGAGGGCTGGCCGCAATTTCCCGACGGCAACTTCGTCGACACCACCTATCCGCCCGACAGCCAGACCATCAAGAAGGTCATCGAACTGGCCACCGCCCGCGGCATCGGCTGTTCCAAGGGCCGCTCCTCGCAGGGCCAGAACGGCTTCGCCAGCTCCATCAACCTGCTGCTGCCCGATGCTCTCGCCACCGGCAAGCTCTCCATCGTCCCCAACGCCATCGCGCGCGAAATCACCACCGACAGGAACACCGGCTTCGCCAGCGGCGCCTATTTCATCGACCGCCACTCGCGCCGCGAAATGCACGTCAAGGCGCGCGTCGTGATCCTGGCCGCCGGCTGTCTCGAAAGCACGCGCCTGCTGCTGAATTCCGGCCTCGCCAATTCGAGCGGCGTGATGGGCCACTACCTCATCGATCAGATCTACGGCATCAACGTGGTGGCCGCCGTTCCCGAAGCGCGCGACGGCAAAGCCACGCCCGGACTGATGGGCGGCAACACCTTCATGCCGCGCTTCCGCAATCTCAAGAAGGACGAAAAGCGCAACTTCATCAAGGGCTACTGCGTCCGCATCGCGAGCGGCCGCGGCGCCAACCCCGAGTGGTTCGCCGATTACGGCGAAGCCCTCCAGAAGAAACTCGACAGCTACGCCGGGGCGTGCGTTTCGGGAGGCATCTACGGCGAGCGCGTCGCGCGCTTCGAAAATCACGTCCGCATCAATAAGGATGTGAAGGACGCCTACGGCATCCCGGTCCTCCACATCGTAGCCAGTGATTCCGACAACGAGCGCAATCTCGCCAAGGACGCCGCCGACACCATCGAGGAGTTGTTCCACGCCGCTCAATGGGAGATGGTCTCGCGCACCGAGCGCTACAATCCGCCCGGCTACAGCATTCACGAGCTGGGAACCTGCCGTATGGGCGACAATCCCAAGACCAGCGTGCTGAACAAGTGCAACCAGAGCCACGACATCCGGAACCTCTTCGTGGTGGATGGCGCCGCCTTCGTCACCTGCGGCTGGCAGAATCCCACCATGACGATCCTCGCGCTTTCCATGCGCGCCTCCGAGTACTGCGCCGAGCAGATGCGCACTCGCGCCATATGAAGTCCTGCGCGGTCGTGCTCGCCTGCTGTGCGTCCCTGATGGCCGCCTGACTCGGCCGGCGCCGCCGGTTTCTCGGCCCTGCGCCCGAGGGCCAAGATCGCCCATCCGCGCGGCGGCGCGGCCCGGTGCCTATTGCACCGCAAGCTGGTCGGGGAATCGTCTAATGCTGCTGGAACGCGGACCGCTCCTGCCTGCCCGGTCGAGTCCGTCCATTCAGTCGCGACGTTCCCGTCACCGTCCGCAGTCGCGGACACTCTTCCTGGCTGGCAATCTCGCCCGAGCCTCAGGGCGCCCGGGTCAATCCGTGAGCAGCAGGTACCCTGTCACTGCATCTTCGGTAACCCTGGTGATCACCAACTCGCGCCTCCTGCCCTCCGCACCGCCATAGAAAACCACCGGATCGAGCACATGTCGGTCGCGCACCCAGATTGTGCGGCGCTCCGGCATCAGCCACATCCAGCCATCCAGGCGGCGGTCAGCTTTATCCGTGCCGGTTAAGCCGAAGGAGATCCCGGGCGCCAGTTGCCGGCTGTGGTCCTTGCTTACGGCAAAGACGATTTTCCGCTCACCAGACCGCCGATTCGTCTTGGTGGCAGCGCGTGCAAGCCGGCCGCTCTGGTTCGGACCCGGCGGGCTGGTTGCCGGCTTGGGGTCGTCAGGGACCGCCGTTTGGGTGGAAGCAGCAACGTTCTTGGATTGCCCGGCCGCCGCGGAAAGCTCCTGGCCCATCGGCGTCCGGCTTAGTTCGCGTGCCCGAACGATAAAGCGGTCCGGAGCGGAGCCAACGTAATAGAACGGGTAGCATGTCACCAGCGTCAACTCATCCTGCTTGCCGGGTTTCAGTACATACGTGTCTCGTGGCCTCACGATGTCGGTACTTTCCACCTGATAGGCGTACTTCCCCCCGAGTGTCTCGAATTCGATGACGTCGTTCTCGTGAATGTTGCGAAGCGCGCGAAAAATCGTGTCGCGGTGTGCCGCCACGCCAACATTCCCGTTCTGTCCGGGAAACGCGGTGCCCGGAATGTGTCCGGCCGCCACCCGCAGGGTCGCTTCGCCCACGCCCTCGCGCACCATCGTGCTCAGATGAAGACTGGGAATCGTCAGCCTGCCCACCAGGCCGTCCTTCCCGATCGGGGGCGGCCCCTCCGCTCGCGGTGCGGGAGTCACCTCCGGAGCCGGCTGCGGGGATTTGGCGGGCACCTTCCGATCCCCGCGCAGGCTCTCTTCGAGCCGCGCACCCTTTTCCGCCAAGTATTCGCGGATGGTTGTCTGCTCACCGCGGGCCTCGTGCTCGAAGGCCCAGCTCTCCCAATCCTGGTAGACCGCCCGGCTCGCCACCGACCAGATCCAGACACTAATTCCCACCGCACCGGCCAGCATGAGAATGTTTTCGATCCACCGCCGGGTTTTTCTACGCCTCATCCTCGGCCCCCTCATAGCGAAACCTGCATGTATGCGCGGCAAGCTGCGCGTAGCCCCCATCGGTATTCGAACGGCGGCCCGCCCTTCTTCTCGTCCGATCCCGCACCGCGCGCCCGCTGCTTCAATCCGTCTGCCACCGCTTCCGGGAGCGGCCTACGCTTGACGCTGCACTTTGCTTGCCATTCACGATCCTCCTCGTCTGCCAAGCCGGCGCCCTGGGTGCGGTGGGCGAAACGCCCGGCGACTGCGCGAGGGCGTTCTGTAGGAATCCTGCTGTCGGTCGTCTTAGTCTTTCTCAGCATCGGCCCGGATAAGCAACGGGACCGTCGGGCGAGATCGAGACCGCACAAACGTCATCTTTTGACGGTTCACAACCTCGAAGGACCAGAGCCGCAAGTTGTCCCTTGCCGACGCCCAGGAAAACCTCACTGGCGGCTGGATCGTAGACGAGCGCCTGCCAAATGATCGGAACGGGCTTCAACCACCAGGCGCATCCCTGCCCATTCGCACTCGTGGCGTCGCCTGGCGGCCATGTCCGTCTGTATCGTTTGGGGATCAGCTATCCCGCAAGCCCAAACCCGGAGTTGCGGCGGTCCATGCCGCCTTTTGTGCGGGCGGCGCGGCGGCACGAGTTCGGAATTCGCGTCGCCGAAACCGGACCGCGGCAATGTCGCCATTGATCCGGACGACAGCGCCCGACACAACCAATTGCAGTTGCACGCTGCCGTCAAGCAGAACAGGCCACTGGATGGAGATCTCCAGCGTCTGTCCGATCTGGAGCGGCCTGTCAGCGGTAAAGCTCAACCCGGAGCCGCTGATGTCCAGGGTGCGGCCCGATCCGCTGATCCGCGGACCGCAGATGTCCTGGATGGTGTAGTCGAATTTCAGGTCCAGAGGAAAACGGGTGCTCAAACGGCGTTCAAGCACCTCCCGTTTCAGCGCTCCCACCTGCCATTGCGTGGCGTGTTCCATATTCCCCAACAGGAGCGCCGGCGGAACGGAATTGAGAGTATCGTTAGTACTGGTTAACGTACTATGCGCCCTCGGGAGAAACCCGCAGGCCAACCGTAAACGGAGTTCCTCAAGTTCACGATCACAACGGTGATAGCCGGTTTCGTGAATGCGGGTGACGCCTTTTTCGAAGTGGTCGCGGGCTTTGGCGGAGTCGCCGTTGGCGGGAGCGAGGCGGGCGGAGGCAAGGTGGTAGCCGGTGAGATGCAGGCGCATGCCCGAGCGCGAGCCGACGGCCACCACCTTCGCCGCTCGACCGTCACCGGCGTCGAGGGTGCGCGTCGGGCCGGCCGACCCGCGGCGTGCGACTGCCGGGCCGCTCCGATGCGTAGTGCGCGCGGCGGCCATCCGGCGAGCGTTTCCGCCCGGCGTCCGGCTTCCTGCAAGGGGGGTTCCGCTTACGGGAGGAGGATCGGGTATGCGCCTCTGGGACCAAAGTTGGCGAACAGGTCGGCATCAGCCGGCCGCCGCGCGCGGTTGCAGTATAATGGCCGCCAAGTCTTCTGATATGCGAACTTCCTTGCTGCTCCTCACCCTATCCTCGGCCGCCTTCTGTGCGGGCGTGCCGTATCTTTCCGAACCGGCACTGTGCCCCACCCGTCCGGAAATGGCCTTTGTCTCGGGCGGCGACATCTGGGTCGCCCCGGCCAAGGGCGGCGAAGCGCATCTGCTGGTTTCCGACCCCGCGGAGGAATCGCGCCCGCTCTATTCGCCCGATGGGACGAAGCTGGCCTTCGTTTCGACGCGCACCGGCGGCGGCGACATCTACATCCTCACGCTGGCGTCCGGCGAACTCAAGCGATTGACCTTCGACGACCGGTTGGACCAGCTCGATTCCTGGTCGCGCGACGGCCGGTGGATCTATTTCTCCAACGGCTCGCAGGACGTCGGCGGCAAGAACGACCTGTTCCGCGTCAGCGCCGAGGGCGGCACGCCCATGCCGGTAAGCGCCGACCGTTTCACCAACGAATTTCAAGGCGCTCCCGCGCCCGATGGCTCGACGGTTGCTTTCGCTGCGCGTGGCAATGGCGATTCGCAATGGTGGCGGCACGGACACAGCCATCTCGACGAGTCGGAGATCTGGCTGCGCAAAGAGGGGCCGCTCGCCACTTACGAAAAAATTGTCGATTTGAAAGGCCGCAATGTGTGGCCCATGTGGATGCCCGATGGCAAGAGCCTCTACTTCATGTCGGACCGCGGCGGCGCGCAGAATCTCTGGGCTCGGGTCGCGAGGTTGCACCCAAAAGCGGCCCACCGAACTGGCGCAGGCGGCCGCAACTGGGACGCCTGCCTCCGCCCCCGTGGATCCTTCTCGTTTCCCTCGCTGTTTTTCTCCGCGCTTTCTCCGGTCCTCCGCGCCTCAGCGGCACCGGCGGCGTAATAAGTAATCGCCAGATGTCGCAGATCGTTTGGCGCGCCGCCGTTTTTTCAGGGCGCCACAACCTCGAACGGCCGCATCATTTCGTTGTCCTCGTGTTCCAGCACGTGGCAGTGCCACACGTAGCGGCCAGGGTAGCCATCGAAGCGCGCGATGAACCGGGTGACCATCATGGAATGCGCCCGCACGGTGTCTTTCCAGCCGGCTTCATAGGACTCGGGCGGCTGGGGCGGGCCCAGGTAACGCAGTTGGCCGGTCATGTGGTGGAGCAGCGCATTGTAGGGCCGGCGGTCCAGAATCTGCATCCGCACCAGGTGCAGGTGAATCGGATGCGAGTCATCGGTGGAGTTGAGGATGCTCCAGATTTCGGTGGAGCCGAGAACCGGTTTCTCGGTCACCGGCATGGCCCAGTGGGAACGGTTCAGCAGCATCCGGACGCTCTCGCCGGCCTTGTTCTGGTACTCGTCGATGGTAAGGAAGCGTTCGCGCACGGCGTCCGATTCAGCCAGCCGCGGGACCGGCCGCAGCCGCGCGGGAAGGCTTCCCGCGCCGGACGATTTGCCGCGCGCCACGCGAAACTGCATCATCTGGAAAGCGTCATTGGCCAGGACGATGTTTTCGCCCGCGCAATCCTTGAAGTCCACCACCACGTCGAGGCGCTCGCCCGGCGCCAGCACGAAATCGCGCAGCGCAACGGGCGCCGGAAGCAGGCCCTGGTCGGTGCCGATCTGTTGAAACTCCAGTCCGTTGGAGAGAGACAGGTGAAAGAACCGCGCGTTGGCGCCGTTGAGGAAACGGAAGCGGTACTGGCACGGCTCGATAGCCAGGTAGGGGGATATCTTGCCGTTCACCAGCATGGCGTTGCCGAAGACCTCGGGCACCCAGGGCGCGCCGGGCTTGCCGGAATCGGGATAATCCAGTTGGCCGTCGCGGCGTAGCAGGCGGTCGCACAGCACCAGCGGCACTTCATAAGCGCCGGAGGGCAGGTGGAGCGCGTCCTCGGCGGCGTCGCGGACGAGGTACAGGCCGAACAGGCCGGCGTAGATATTGAGCCGGTTGATGCCCATGGCGTGGTCGTGATACCAGAGCGTGGCGGCGTCCTGCCGGTTGGGATAATGGCAAACCGCCGATTTGCCGGGCACGTACCACTCTTCCGGATAGCCGTCGCTCTCCGGCGGGGCTTTGGCGCCGTGCACATGGACCACGCCGCGGACTGCGGGCAGGCTGGCTTCGGCGCCGTGCAGGGTATGGTCGATGGGCAGAAAATGGCGCTCGGGCAACTGGTTGATCCATTCCACGGCCAGGGCCTCTTCGCCCCGCGCTTCGAGAGTAGGGCCCGGGAAGCAACCGTTGAAACCCCACAGGCGCGTGGGAGGCAGATCGCGATGCAGTTTGGACTGAAATTCCCGCATCGCCAGACGATAGAGGGGCGCGGGGGCCTTGAACCCGGTGACGGTTTGTTGGCCCGCGCTACGCGCCACGGGGGGAATAGGCAAGGGATCGGCAAACCGGGCGAGGCTACCAGGATCGAGCGCGGGCGCCCGGGCGGCCGCCACCGATGCGGCGGCGGCCTGGAGGAAAAGCCGGCGGGATACAGTCACGCTAGTGCCGCGTCCCACGTAAGAATTCCAACCGCTCCTTGACGGTCGCGGCTCGATTTCGATGCTGCGCCGCGCTCGTCAAGCGGTAATCGGGACAGCACACTAGTTCTTCACCACCTCGCCGGAGTTGGGGTCGAGGATCAGGTGCTTGGTAGTGGCCTTGTCAAAATCGAACATGTTGGCGATGGAATTGGAGATGCCGTCAAAGGAGCCTCCGCCGATGCGCTGGCCGTTCAGCCAATTGTCCTCGATGAAGCGGATGGTGGAGGTCTGGTCGGTGACGGTGTGGTCAACGAAGTTCTGCCTGGCGTAGGGCGAAATGACCATCATCGGAATGCGCGGGCCGTAGCCGCAGCGGCCCTGCGCGTGCGTGACGCTGGAGTTCACGCCGGGCAAGGCACTCGCTCCATTGCCGCAGGAACCGGTCCCGTTCAGGGCATCGGCGGCGCTCGAGGACTGGTTGACGATGGGGCCCATCTGGTGATCGTACCATCCGTCGGAATCGTCGTAATTAATGACCACGGCAGTGTGTTCCCAGTTGCCGGTCTGCTGGAGGAAATTGATCACCGTGACGATGAAGTTCTGCTCGTCCAGCGGATCGGAATAGCCGGCGTGGCCGTCCTGGTAGCCGGGGGCCTTCAGGAAGCTGACCGCGGGAAAGTTGCCCGCGTTGAGGGCGGCGTAGAAATCGTTGATGTCGTACTGGTGATTGGCGGCGTCGGTATAACCAATCATCTGAGTCGACGACGGCCTCGCGTGGGTCGGATTGGCCGTGGTCTTGTAGTACTGGAAAGGCTCGTGGTGGGGAATGTAATCCGCTTTGGTGGTCGCGGTGACGGCGGAGGTGGTGCTGCGAGCGCAACCGGTAGTGCCGTTGGCATTGGTCAGGCTAAGGTTGAACCCGCCCTCGAAGAAGCCCCAGGTCACATTGGCGGCGTTGAGCAAGTCGCCGATGGTCGTACCGGTCATGCTGTAGGCCTCGCCGGTGGTGGTGGAGCAGACGTCGCCGACGGGGTCGGCATCGCCGATGGCGGTCATCGAACCGCCGCTACCATCGGTGACCGATGCGGTGCCGTTGATGTTGCCGGTCACACCGTTGGTCTGGCCGGAGATCAGGTGCAGCGCGCCCGGGGTGGAGGGACCGAAGGTGGTCCCGTAGGAATTGTCGCTCATGGCGAAACGCTGGGCGTAGTTCCACAAAGCGGTGACGGTATTGCCGTCGTAGTAGCCCATGGTGAGGCCGGTGGTGGCGCCTTGGGTGGAAGCGAGCGCCGGACTCGGAGGCGGACCGGCAACGCCCGTGTTGGCGGGAAACTCATCCATCAGGCCGCCGTGAACGGCCATTTGTTCGGGGGTGTAGTTATGGTCCTGGTCGGCCGTGGCGGCCTGCGAGCGGTCGAGGCGGAAGGGATTGGAGGCGCCTTTGCCATTCGTGGTGTTCAGGAAGTTGGGGTTCTGCGTCAGCATCGACGCCGTCAACCCGTTAACGGTGGGGGTATTTGCCAGGGGAGTGAATTGCGGCTCACCCTGCGGGTTGGTGGCGTTCGGGTAAGTGCCGAAGTAATGATCGAAAGATATGTTCTCCTGAAAGATCACCACGATGTGCTGGATCGGCGTGCTGGTGGGGATGGACTGTGCACGGATCGGCGTGGGGATCAGGAGCACTTGAAACGACAGAAGTTCAACGGCCAACAGAGACAGGAAGCGGCGCATAGCGATTCAGTTTGGTTCCTTTCTGGGGATGGGGATGAAAATTCAGGCTACACGCGGCAGGTTTCGATGCGATGACGGGCGGGTATCAGGTTGGTTGCAGATCGGTTTCGAGCCGGTTAGCGGCGGCGGCTTGCGGTCTCTGGCAGACTCGGGGCTGTGGCAGACCGCCTCACCGCCAGCGCTGGTTCGGCGACAGTTGAGGACTTGGCCGCACGCCCGCCTCAACGGCAAGGCGTCAGCGCGAAGCGGACGCCCGAGCGGACGGGAGTGCGAAGGCCGCGTTCCGGCGGAGAGCCGGCGCCGCGTTCCGTTCCGCCCTACCCTACCTTGGCTTCCACGTCGCTTTCGGCGACCGGCATGGAGCGGGTGGCCGCGCGGGGTTCCGGCCGCACGATATCGATGCTGCCTTTGAAGTAGGCTCCATCGTCGATGCTGATTCCGGCGGTCTTGATGTTGCCTACCAGGCTGCCTTGCCCGCGGATGGCCAATTTCTCCGCCACCTCGACGTTGCCTTCCACCGCGCCGAAGATCACCACCTCGCGCGCTTTGATGTCGGCATGCACTTTCCCGTTCGGTCCCACGGTGAGCAGGCTGTGCGATTCCACGGTGCCTTCCACTTCGCCATCCACCAGCAGTTCCTCACGGGTGCGGATGTCCCCCTTGATGTGCATCGAAGAACCAATGGCGGCCGGTTGCGCCCGCTGTGCCGGTGTGGACGGCTGGGTGCGCGGCGCGGGCGGGGCAGGTTCGGGACGCGGCGGGGGCGCGGCGGGCTGTGCCGGCCCGGCCAACGTGGGACTGCGATTCGGCTCCGGTTGCGGTCTTACAGGCATTCCTTCCTCACGTTTATTCCACAAATGCGGTTTCCTCCTGGGGCAGCTTCAGTGACGCAATCGGAGCATGTGGAGTGCCATCGCGCAGCGCGGCATTGGCTCTCGGCCCAACCCGTGCAGGAGGCTCTCGCGGCATTGTGGCAAGCCGTCCGGTTTGCCCATCCGCTGCCCGAAAGGGCATTCTTTTCCCGCTCGGACGGTAACTTTTACGTGTTCCTTTTTGGGCGGATTGATTTAACATGAAAGCAAGCGCAGATAACGAAGGTTATCGAGTTGGTTTATGGGTGCATGGGATCAACTTGTAGGATTGTCACTGCCGCGGGGATATGTTCTGGAGAAGTATCTGGAGGAAGAGGAAGGGGCGGCTCTTTACCTGACCTCGTACGCCCAGCCTGCCGATCCGGCTGCTGGCCCCCAGGAATCTGACAGCCCGCCACCGGCGCCGCCGGTCGCCCGTCAGGCGTTGTTGAAACTGGTGTCCGGCCATTCAGCCGTGCCTGGCCAACTGACGGTTTGGGAGCGGCTCATGGCACTGTCGCATCCGAACTTGCAGGGAATTCTTGATTGCGGCCGCGCGGGTCCGCTGGGTCCCCACGGCAGTCACTTTCTTTATGCCGTATTCGAATACCCGGACGACCACCTGGAGTCAGCAGTGGAAGCCGCCCCGCTGCCCGATTCCGACGCCCGCGACGTGCTGGCGGCGGTCGAAGCGGCCCTGGAATTTCTGCACGCCCACGGGCTGGCGCACACCTCCGTGGATGCGCGCCACATCGTAGCGGTGGGCGACCGGATTCTGCTTTCCGCCGACACGGTGAAGCCGCTGGGATTGGGAGCCACCGAAGCCGGCGATTGGAAGGCCTGCGGCGCCCTGCGGCGGCGGCTGCTGGGAGAAGCCGGCGGCCCGGCCATTCCGCCAGACGATCTGGAACCGCCCAGACCTCGCCGTACCCTGCCAGTGTGGGGCTACGCCGCAATCGCCGGTGCCGTGCTGCTTTTGCTGGTGGTGATGGTGCGGCCCAAATCGGCGCAGATGCGTCCGCCGCAGCCGGTTGCGGCCTACGTTCCGGCAGGGGTCCCCCTAGCCCCGACGGTCAAGCAGGCCAGCCTGCCGTTCGAACGGGCCAACTGGCGCGTGGTTGCCTACACCTACATGCACCGCAAGGATGCCGACCACAAAGTGGCCCAGATCAACGCCCGTTATCCCGGCTTTGTGCCGGAGGTCTTTTCGCCCAAGGGAGGCGGCCAGGCGCCCTATCTGGTTGCCTTAGGGGGCCGAATGACCCGCGACCAGGCCCGCATCCTGCAACGGCAAGCCCTGGCGAAAGGGATGCCGCACGGAACCTACGTGCAGAACTTCACCAACTGAGGTGCGCCGTCGGCGGAGCGTGACGGCTTTACGAGACGCGCGCGTGAGAAGAGACTCGGTGGCGTAGGGCAGCCGATTAATGGCGCGCCACCCCCACATTTTCAAAAATCTCAACTGGCTTCGGCCAAACCCGCCCCCGGGTACGCGGCCTGCGGCGGTAGCCGCGATAGCCGCTGGGTCGTTTGACGGATTAGCTCACTCCCAGTATCATAAAAAACGAGCGCTGCCCATCACAGGACTGACCATGAAGACTATGACCAAGAAAAATAAGGCCGGCCTCGCCACCCTGCTCAAGCCGTATCCTTCCGGCTGGGTTGCGCTCTCCGACGACGAGTGCTCGGGTTGTGGGCGCCGGCGAAACTCTCCAACAGGCTCACGAGCAGGCGCGTGAACATGGGGTACCCGATGCTGTCTTCGTAAAGGTCATCCCGCCCGACCAAGGTTACATCCCGCTCTTTCTGTGACGCGGCCTGCATCCCAAAGATTCCCGTATCGTGCCGAGCCTACATCGCCAAGCCCGGTTTACCCGAACCGCCACCATATTCCCCGGGCGCGGATCGGGGTGCGCCTCATCCACGGCGATCGTTCTTGAAACTCCTTGCCCTCGTTGACTCCGGCGCCGACGACTGCCTCTTTCCGCTGGAGGTCGCGCACTTCCTCAAGCTTCCCTTGAAACGCGATGCCGTCCACCACTACGGCGGGATCGGAGCCGGCAGCATCGCCGCGACCTTCGGGAATGTGACCCTCGTGGTAGGGAAGTGGCGTATCCCGCTGTACGCCGGCTTCAGCGATGCCCCGAGCATCGTTCCCATCCTCGGCCAGAGTGGGTTCTTCAGCGAGTTCGAAATATCTTTCAACCGACCCCTGGAAATCATTCGGCTGAAGGAAATCCCTAAGCGGCCTTGAATGTGAAAGGAGTTTCCGGCGCCTCCTGGCGGTTCAAAGCGCCAGGAGGCTGTGGAAAAGTTTGGTGCGCCGTGGGCGGCGCACGGTCACTCGTACCGCAGCGCCGTAATCGGGTCGATGGCGCTGGCCCGCCTCGCCGGCACAAAGCCCGAAACCGCCGCTACCAGCGCCAGTACCGCCACGGCCGCGGCGGCGGTCCACACATCCGTCGGCGTCACCCCGAATAATTGCGAAGAGACGTAGCGGCTCAGCCCATAAGCGGCTGGCACGCCCACGGCCAGTCCCTCGCCCAACAGAACCGCCACCTCGCGCATCACCTGCCACAGCACCCACGAGCGCGGCGCCCCCAGCGCCATGCGCAGCCCGATCTCGCGCGTGCGCCGCGCCACTACAAACGCCATCACGCCATACAGGCCCAGCGCCGCCAGCACGGTCGCGAGACCGCCAAACACCACCGCCACCGAGGCAATCAGCCGCTCGGTGGACAAGGTCTCATCGAGCTGGTTCTCCAGCGTATTCAGATCGTACATCGGCAGCGAGCCATCCAGCCGGGCCACAATGCCTCGCAGCGTGGCGAACATGGCCGCCGAGGGCTGGCTGGTTCGCACGTAAACCGTCACCGCCGCCGGGCTGGCCGATTCCAGGTACGGCAGAAACACCTGCCGCCGCACACCCGCGCGCGGTCCTGCAAATAGCGAGTTCCCCACCACGCCGACGATTCGGATCACCGGCCGGGTGGCCGTGCCGTGGCAGCAGCCGATATGCCGCCCTACGGGGTCCTGGCCCGGGAAGAAATGGTCCGCAAACTCGCGGTTGACGATGGCCACGTTCCACGGCTGCGGATCGCTGCCGCCATCCACGCGGTCGCGTTCGTCGAAATCGCGGCCTTCCAGCAGGGGGATGCCCATGGCCTGCCAGTAGCCTGGCGAAACCAGGTTGTAGAACACCTGCATGTCTTCGCCCGGCGCCGCCGGGTGGCCCTCCACCGCAACGGTCAGGTCCCACTCGCGCCCGTTGAGCAGCGGCCACATGGCATAGGCCGCCGATTGCACCCCCGGCGTGCCGCGAATCTGCCGCAGGGCGTCGGTATAGAACTCGCGGGTTCGCCCTACCGGGTAGCCGTTTTTGGCCGGGTCTATTTGAAACGAGACCAGGTTTCCGGCGCGCTCGAAGCCCGTGCGGGTGTTCTTCAGATTGGCCAGCGTGCGGGCAAAGAGTCCCGCGCCCATGAGCAGCAAAAACGACAACGCCACCTGGGCCATCACCAGCCCTTTGCGGAAACGCGCCGAGCCGCTGCTCCCGGTCGCCGCGCCCACCATGTCCTTCAGGGTGGCGACCAGTTCGAGCCGGGTGGCTTGCAGCGCCGGAGCCACGCCGAACAGCAGCCCGGTGGCCAGCGCCAGCCCGATGCCGAACAGCAGGATGCGCGCATCCAGTTCGGCGCGCAGCATGAGCGTGGCGCCCGTCGCCGGCAGCATGCGCAAGAGCGCGCGCGTGGCCCCCACGGCCAAGGCCAGCCCCAGCGCCGCGCCCGCCAGCGAGAGCAGCGCGCTTTCCACCAGCAGTTGCGCGATCAGGGCTCTCCGCCCCGCGCCGATCGCCAGCCGCACGGCCATTTCCTTCTGCCGCGCCACCGCCCGCGCAACCAGCAGGCTGGCCACGTTGGAGCACGCAATCGCCAGGATCAACCCGGCCATCCACATCAACACGATCAGCGCCGTGGAATACTGCTGGCGCATGCCCGAGTAGCCGCCGGCGGCCGTCTCCACCAGCGCGGTGCGTTGCAGAAACCGGTCGCGATCGTGCGCCGAAATTCCGCGCAGCGCCGGTTCGCTGAGTTCCTCTTCCAGGATCTGGTGAAACAGCGGCTGCAACGAGGCGCGCGCCGATTCCACGGTGTACCCCGGCTTCAGCCGCGCGAACACCTGTACCCATTGGCTGCGGCGGTTGCCCAGATCGTCGCGGCCCGGAGTCATCACGGGCGCCATCTGGATGGGCACCCGGATATCCGGCGAACGGGCCGGGTCCAGCCCCGCGAAGCCCGCCGCCGAGACGCCCACGATTTCCATGGGGTAGTGGTTGACCAGGATCTTCCGGCCCACCACGTTTGGATCTCCCGCGAAGCGGCGCAGCCAGTACGGGTAGCTCAGCACCACCGACGGGTGTCCTTTATATACCCGGTCGTCGGCCTCCGGCGAGAACACCCGCCCCACGGCCGGACCGATGCGCAGGGCCTGAAAGTAATTGCCTGAGACCAGCTCCGCGTCGATGCGCTCGGTGCTGCCGTCGATGGTGACTGAGGAAGGCGTCTCAAACCGGCAGAAGACCGATTCGAATGCCGGCGCCTGGCGCTGGAAATCCTGGTACATGGGGTAGGAGGCCGTGCGGGCGCCGCTGTTGCCGCCGAAGTGCGGGCCGGTGGACCAGATCATCACCAGCCGCTCCGGATCGTCCACCGGCAGCCGCCGCAGCACAAGCTGGTCGAGCAGCGTGAACACCGCCGTGTTGGCCCCGATTCCCAGCGCCAGCGAGAGCACCGCCACGGCGGTGAAGAGCGGGTGCAGGCGAAGCTGGCGGGCGCCGTAGCGCAGGTCGCGCCAGAGAGTTTCGCACCAGCCAATGGTTTGCATTTCGCGGCGGTCCTCCTGCAACAGGGCGACGTTGCCGAACTGCCTCCGCGCCGCGGCTTCGGCCTCGACCGGCGTCATGCCCTGGCGAATGAAGCGTTCGGCCAACAGGCGCAGGTGTGCGTGCATCTCGTCATCGAATTGCCGGTCCGCGGCGCGCCTGCCGCCGAGGCCCCGCAGTTTGGCCGCTAGAATCCTCAGCCGGCGGAGCATGTTACTTCTGCCCTTCGAGGCTCAGCACTCGGCCGATCACCCCGGCGATGCGGTTCCAGTTCTCGGTCTCGCGCGCCAATTGCTTCAAGCCGCTCCGGGTGATGGCGTAGAACCGCGCCTTGCGGTTGTTTTCCGAGGTGCCCCAATGCGAATCGATCCAGCCCTGCTGCTGGAGCCGCAGCAGAGAGGTGTAGACGGTGCCTTCGTTCAGCTGCAGCACCTCTTCGCTGACCTGCTCAATGCGCCGGGCGATGCCGAACCCATGCAGCGGCCCGAGGGCCTGGAGTGTCTTGAGGATCATCAGGTCGAGCGTGCCCTGCAACACCTCCGACCGCGCGGTTCCGGCCTTTCCTGTGGACATTGCATAGAAGATAGCACGAGGCCCTGTGGAATGTCCATAGGATGGGACGGGATGGTGAGGCAACGCAGCGCCGGAACGCGGCGCGCTGGTGGGGTGCCGGCACAGGCGTTAAGATGAGGCTATTCGAACATGCCCCGGTTGTTGCGCGATTCTGCGCTGCGAGCCGCGTTTGCGTGCAACTTCACCGAACCGGACTTAGCCCGCATGGATTCACTTCCGAGTCGCGCTTCCCGTCAACTTGACGCGGAATCGCCAGGTTCCATTTGATACGTGCCTTGGCCCATCGGAGAAGGACCGGGCGCCGCAAATAAGCGTGAGGTAATCCGGTTGCTCACAGGGTCTCCGACGCTTCGCGCCTCGGCAGCGGGACCAGTTCTCCGCTCCTATGATAATGTAATGCGAACGGAGGGGTGTTGCATGGGATCACCTGAGCGAGGGCAGTTCTCGGCATCGCGGGACATCACGCGGTTGTTGATCGCCTGGGGTGGCGGGGACCAGGAGGCCATGGGGCAGCTTGGTACGGTAGTCGACCAGGAGTTGCATCGCCTGGCATCGCGCCACATCGCGGGCGAGCGGCGCGGCCACATTCTGCAAACCACCGCCCTGGTCAACGAGGCTTACATTAAGCTGATCGACTGGAAGAGCGTGCAATGGCAGAACCGCGCGCAGTTCTTCGCCATGGCCTCCCGTATCATGCGGCACATCCTGGTGGATTACGCGCGCGCCCAACATCGCCAGAGGCGCGGGGGAAGCGCACTCCAGGTGGGACTGTCCGAAGCGGCGAATTTGCCGTACCACGATTCCAACGATATCTCAGCCCTTGACGAGGCGTTGCAGGCGCTGGAATTGCTCGCGCCCCGGCAAGGACGCATAGTGGAGCTGCGTTTTTTCGGCGGCTTGAGTCTGGAAGAAACTGCCGAAGTGCTTGAGGTGTCTGTGGGAACTGTGAGGCGGGACTGGAGTCTCGCGCGGGCGTGGCTCTATCGCGAACTCAAGGGGGAGAAGCTGTGAACCCCGAGCGGTTCGAACGCGTGAGGGAGGTTTATCACGCGGTGCTGGACCGGCCGTCCGGCGAGCGCGCTGCTTTCCTGGAGCAGGCTTGTTCGGGCGATGCCGCCTTGCGGGACGAAATCCAATCGCTGCTGGCAGCCGGCGAAGAGGCCGGATCGTTTCTTGCCATGCCCGAGACAGCATCGGAAACACAACCGCTCGGACCCACGGGTGCGAATCTCTCTGGCCGTGTTCTTGGTTCTTACGAAGTGGTCGCGCGCTTAGGAGCAGGTGGCATGGGCGAGGTCTATCTGGCTCGTGACTCGCGTTTGGGGAGGAGTGTAGCGATCAAGCTGCTTCCCGGCGGCCACCGTATGGATTCGGAACGCGTACGGCGGTTTGAGCGTGAGGCGCGCGCCGCATCGGCGCTAAATCATCCGAACATCGTCACGATTTACGATATCGGAGCCTGCGATGCGGGCCGCTTCATCGTTATGGAACTGGTGGAAGGCCAGACCCTTCGGGAGGTCCTGTCTGGCGGTCCGTCGATGGCTTCACTGGCCCCGGTGGGCGGCCAGATCGCCAAAGCGCTGGCTGTGGCGCACGCCGCCGGAATTGTTCACCGCGACATCAAGCCTGCCAATATCATCGTTAGGAAGGACGGCTACGTTAAGGTCCTGGATTTTGGCTTGGCCCGATTGATTCACGAATCGGACGACCGCCGTTCGCTCGACGTCACCAATCCGGGACAGCTACTCGGGACCGTTGCGTATATGTCTCCGGAGCAAGCTCGCGGTGAGCACACCGGGGCGCCTTCCGACGTTTTCTCGCTGGGGATCATCTTCTACGAACTGGCCACGGGCAGGCATCCGTTCCCCGCGGACTCGTTGATCGCGACGCTGCATGCCATCCATTCGCGGGAGCCGCTTTCACCCGATAGTGTGGACCCGCGCATTCCCCGTCCGCTCGCGGAGCTGATCCTAGCCATGCTGAACAAGGATGCATCCCGGCGGCCCACCGCGGCGGAAGTGGACGAGATGCTGGGGGAGGCTCGGTAAGCCCTCTCTCCGCTCGCCTGGAACCCCGCGCCATGCCGCCGCATAATTTGCCGCCGCAAAGAACGCCGCTCATCGGCCGGCGCGCGGAACGGTGGGCGTTGCAACCCTTATTACTCGATCCCGGCATCCGCCTGATCACTCTGACGGGTCCGGGCGGAACCGGCAAGACGCGGCTGGCGATTCAGGTCGCCACAGACACGGCCGCCAGTTTCCCGGGGGGAATCCGTTTCGTGAACCTGGCCCCCATTTCCGACGCGAAGCTTGTGGTTTCAGCCATGGCCCAGGCGCTGGGCATCCGCGAAATTGCCGGGCAGCCGCTCATCGAGGGTCTGAAACAAAACCTGTCGCGGACCGGGCAGATGCTGCTGGTGCTGGACAACTTCGAGCAGGTGGCGGCGGCGGCTCCGGAGATATCGGAGATCCTGGACGCGTGTGGCGGCGTTAAGGCGCTGGTGACCAGCCGCACGGTTCTTCGCATATACGGCGAGCATGAATTCTCGGTGTCGCCGTTACCGGTTCCGCAGTCCGATCTGGCGCTTTCGCCGGGCCGTCTGCTCGATTTTCCATCCATCGCCCTATTCGTACAGCGCGCCACGGCGGTAAAGCCCGATTTTTCCCTCACCATGCATAACGCTGAGAGCGTGGTGCAGCTTTGCCAGCGCCTGGATGGACTGCCTCTGGCGATCGAGTTAGCGGCGGCACGCATCAAGGTTCTGCCGCCTGCCGGGCTGTTGAAGCGGATCGCCGGTGGATTGGAGATCCTCACCGGCGGGGCTCAGGACCTGCCGGAACGTCAGCGCACCCTCCGGCGGGCAATCGACTGGAGCTACGATCTGCTGACGCTCCCCGAGCAGAAGCTCTTTCGCCGCATCGCTATCTTCGTCGGTGGCTGCACGCTCGAGGCCGCCGAGGCCGTCTGCGATACCCAGGAGGATTTGGGGGTGGATCTGCTCGAAGGCGTAACGTCACTCCTGGACAAAAGTTTGCTGAGCCAGACGGAACCCACCGACGCCGAGCCGCGCTTCACCATGCTGGAGACCATCCGGGAGTATGGCCGAGAGCGACTGGAGCGGGACGGCGAGAGTCAGGATGTGCAGCGCGCGCACGCCGCCTATTTCCTGGTGTTGGCGGAAGAAGGAACGGCCAACATGACCCCTGCCGAGCGCGAGTCGTGGCTCGATCGTTGCGACTCCGAGCACGACAATTTTCGTGCCGCCATCGCATATCTTCTAAGATCAGGAAATGCCGAATGGGGGCTGCGCCTCGGGTCCGCCCTGTTCCGGTACTGGGAAGCGCGCGAACACCTTAGCGAAGGCCGGCAGGCGCTGGCGGCGCTGCTCGAACTGCCCGGAGCCGACTTGGCAGCCGTCCACAAGGCGCGCGCTTTGTACGCGGCCGGAGTCCTGGCCGATGCTCAACTCGATTTCGACACGGCCATCGAGGTGATGACCAGCAGCCTCGACATCCAGCTCCGGTTTGGGGACAAGCAGGGGATCGCCACCGTGGAGAGCGCTCTCGCCGTGGTGGCAAACAAGGCTGGCCAATACGCTGACGCGCGCGCACACATCGAGCGGGCGTTGTTGCTCTGGAAGGAGCTGGGCTCGGGCACATTTGTCCTCGGGCTCAACAACCTCGCCAATATCGCCAAGAAGCAGGGAGACTATGCGATCGCGCGCACGGCGTATGAGTCCACGTTGGAAGCGTTTCGCGCCACCGGGGATCCTCGCGGCATGGCCGCCGCGCTGAACGGTCTGGCCGACGTCACCGCCGCTGAGGGCGACTTGTCGGGAGCGCGCCGTCTTTATGAGGATTGCTTGCGGCAGTTTCAACAGATTGGCGACGAGTGGGGCGCCGCCGCCGTGCTGCGCGACCTGGGGGACTTAAGCTGCCGCGATGGCGACCATTCCGGCGCTGCCGGCTTCTACAAAAAGGCGCTGGCCATTTTTCACAAACTAGGCAACCGGCGCGGCATGGCGCGCGTGCTCGAGCACCTCGCCGCCTGCGCCACCTTCAACACCAGTCCCGATTGCGCCATTAAATTAGCCGGCGCTGCGGCGGCCTTGCGGGAGAAGCTGGGCATCCTACTTACGCCGACGGAACATGACGAACTCGACCGCACCATCCGCGCGGCATGCGAGAACCTGCCCACCGCAGAACAGACCAAAGCCTGGGCCGAGGGCCGCTCCATGACCACCGATCAGCTCCTGACATTCGTTCTGAGCGCCTAAGTTCCCCCCGCGGAATTCAGTTTCTCGGGATTCACAAGGCGCCGCACGGCCGAGATCCGGTTCACCGGCAAGCCGGCGCGCCGGCCGTGCTCACGAATTTTCTCTTCGTCCTGCGCAAAATACACGCAGTAGATCTTCTCATTGGTCACGTAGCTGTGAAGCCATTGAATACTGGATCCCAGTTCCTTCAGTACGGCGAGCGACCGGAGCGAGACTTCCCGAATTTCGTCCTCCGTCAGATTCCCCGCGCCGGGAACCTCACGTTCAATTACGTACTCCGGCATCATCGCCTCCGAATGGAGATTCTATCATCCCCAGCGCGGCTGCTCGTCAGGGCTGATCCCGAGAGCGGTTTTCGCGAGCCACTTCATGCGTAAGAAACGAATTGGCTGGATGGATGCGGCCCAACCGCGCGTCGCGAAACATTCGTTCGAAACCCGCGGACCGGAAGATGCCGAACCCGCCGGCGACCTCTAACGCCTGATCCACCACGCGCCAGGAGCCTTCCACCGCCCGGTATTTCGCGGCAAAAATCTTCATCGGCCATTGCCCGCCGTGATCCACGACCATTGGACCAATCCTCCGCGATTTTCTCGAGATGTGGTCCGATCGATTCGAGCTCGATCACCATTTCTGCGATCGTGTGCTGCACCTCGGCGTGGTACGCCATCGAACGCGAAAGCCCCACCGATTTTTTGCTCTTCACCGCGGCGATGCTCTGATCGAGCGCGCGCCGCGCCAAGCCGTAATAAATGTTGCCGAAGCCCATCAAAGCCCACGCGAAGATCGACAGCACGAACAGATCGATTCCCGCTGCTCCCGCCGGCACAACGCGAGCTACGTATCGATCGGGAACGAAGGTGTTCTCCAGGATCGTGTCGTCGCTGCGGGTCGCGCGCATGCCCAGCACGTCCCAGGTTTCCTCGATCCGGAACCCGGCGCTGTCACGCGGCAGAAACGCATGAACGACCTTCGGTTTGCCTGGATCGCTCAGGTCCATGCCATGCAGGCCGAAGCGTGTCCACACGGGCGTGAGACTGCCGAAATGCTTCCTGCCCGTGAACCGGTACCCGCCTTCGACGCGCTCGGCCTTTGTCGTGGACGCGAGAACGGGAACATCGTTGCCGCTCTCGGCATGTCCCGCTGCAAAAACTTCGCCGTTCGCCGCGTCGCGTAGGCAGCCATTCGAGAGATTTATCACCTCGCCGCCACAGATCGGCCGCTATCGCCCACCCAATAAAGATGCATATTTAGCCCCAGGGCGGTTGCGGGCGCGTAATAAGCCAGGCGGCGTTGCTCGCGGCAAACTTCCGGCAGCGACATCCCCGATCCTCCGAACTCGGATGGCACCGGCATCAGCAAGTATCCTGCGATCCGGAGTTCTTCGAAATCTTCGGTGAAGAACCGGTTCTCCCGGTCAAAAATCGGAGCGCGCTCCGCGCACCGTTGGCACAGCGAATCGGACATCGCCCGAGCAGCAGCCTGCATCGTATCCTCCCGAGGGTTGGTAGGAAATCCGCCCCTCTAATCATAAAGGCGCTACTCCGAAGCGAAAGTGCTAACACGATTCGGGGGCCGGGCAGAGCGCGGCCACTCGCAGGATCTCCCATGGGTATCGTCAGCCACTGCACCCAGGTTGGCGCGTAGTCGACTCGTTGAACTACGGTTTCCGGCCAACTCCTCAGATACGCCGTTGTGGTATTGGTAAGTTGTATGCCACACGCGAACCCGAAACTAGATCGCGCGCAGGCAAGGTCATTCTGCCAACGGCCTTATCTTAGCGCCGGTGGGTGTCCGCGGGCGGAGACGGTGCAGGGCGGCGGCTCTCCCCTCCAGTTGCCATGGCGCCGGGCCCGTCCGAGGCAGCCGGGGCCGGCAGAACTGCTCCGCGTAGGGGGCCCGGGCGTCAACTTTGCGGGTAAAGGGTTGTGCCTTTATAAGCGGTCCGGTTATCCTGAATATAGCTCACACGGACAGAGCCGGGTCTTGGCCGCCTGACTTCGGTGCTCGGTCCTCCTGTAATGGGGTGAGGCGCGTTTCCATTGCTGCGAGGTTCCATGGCGGTGTCCGCTCCGCGGCCTCCTTACCAACTGCTCGGTGTGTTCCTGCTCCTCGCCCTGGCCTTCCTCGGCATCGAGTACCGCTACGGCCTCGACCAAAAAGCCGCAGTGGAAAAAGAAGTCGGCGCCCATCTGCTGGATGTTGCCACAGTGAAAGTGAAGCTGCTTTCCACATGGCGCCAGCACCGGCTGGGTGAAATGGAGGCCGTTGTGGCCAGCCCGGGCGCCATGGAGGCTTTCGAACGGCTGGCCGGCGGGCAAGGCAGCCCGGCGGAGCGGGAACGCATGCAGGCGTGGTTTGCCGCATTGTGCCGGGATCTTCCGTTCGCCAACATCACCCTGGCGGACGCGCGGGGCAAGGTGGTAGCGGCGATGGGCAGGCGGTTCGGCGACGACCGGCAGTGGCCCCGGTTGGCCGCTGAAGCCGCCGCCTGGCAGCAGCCGGCTCTCTCCGATTTTCATTTCGATGCCGAAGGATCCGCGATTCACCTGGGGTTGCTCGCGCCACTGCGTAAGGCGCCCGGCGCCCCCATGTTCGGCATCCTGGCAGCCGCCATCGACCCAGCCGTAGAGGTCTATCCTGTCTTGCAGACCTGGCTCGGACCGGGATCCACCGGCGAGACCCTGCTGATTCGCCGCGATGGTACGGATGCTTTGTCCCTCAACCCGCTGCGCTATCAGCCGGATTCGGCGTTGCGCCTGCGTCTGCCGCTGGCGCACCGCAACACCGTAGCCGCCCAGGCCATTGGCGGCGCCCGCGGCACCCTCCAGGGCGTGGATTACCGGGGCGTGCCGGTGCTGGCGGCGGCGCTTCCGGTTTCCGGTACGGATTGGTTCCTGATAATCAAAATGGACCGCCGGGAGGCGCTGGCGCCGGTGATGCGGGGATGGATCTCGCTGGGGTCTTTGGCGATCGCCCTGATCCTGGCGGCCGCCGGCGGTGTCGGATGGCTCTGGCGGCTCCGCGAATTGCGATTCTATCGCAGCCACATGCAGGCGGAGGAGACCCTGCGAACCCTCCTGGAGGCCTCGCCGGCGGCCATTATCGCGCTGGATCCGCGGAATTGCGTGGTGGCCTGGAACCCGGCCGCCGAACATCTGTTCGGCTGGATTGCGGCAGAGGTCATCGGACACCCCCTCCCGTGCGTTCCCCCCGAGCTTCACGGCAACATCGAGGCCCTCAGGCAGGAGCTCCGCCAGGGCGGCACCGTGTGCGGGCGTCCGGTGGAAGGGCTGCGGAAAGACGGCTCGAGGATTCGCTTGAGCCTCTCCCGGTCCCTGCTGCGCGACGAACGCGGAGAGGTCACCGGCGACATGGCGGTGCTCTCCGATATCACCGCCCAGAAGGCCGCCGAGGAAGCCTTGCAGGCCAGCGAGGCGCTGTTTCGGGCCACCTTCGACCAGGCCGCCGTCGGGATGAACCACGTGAGCCTGGAGGGCCGTTTCCTGCGCGTCAACCGGCGGTTCTGCGAAATTACGGGATACCCGGAAGCGGAACTGCTGCAGCTCGGGTACCGCGACATCACCCATCCGGCGGACCTCGTGGACGACGACGACCACCAACGCCAATTGCTCGACAATGTGCAGGCGAGCCATAGCCGCGAGAAGCGCTACCTGCGCAAGGATGGCTCCACGGTGTGGGTGCAGCGCACCGCGTCGGTGGTGCGCGCGCTATCGGGGGAGCCGCTGCATTTCATGGCCGTGGTACAGGATATTACCGAACGGGTGCGGGCGCGGGAGGAACTGCGCCAGAGTGAAGCTCGCCTCCGCCAGTTGGTGGAGCATGCCCCCGAGGGCATCGCGGTAGTGTGCGACCTGCGGTACCGTTACCTGAATCCGGCGCTCTGCCGGCTGTTCGGGGAAGGCGCCGCGGAGTTGCTGGGCCGCGGTGTGGTGGACCGGTTGCAGCCCGACGCCCGGGCGCTGGCCGAGCGGCTGTGGCAGCAATTGATGCGTGGCGAAGCGGTGCCCCCCAGCGAACTGCACGGCACCACCATGGCCGGCCGGCCGATTGTGGTGGAGGTTTCCGCGGCGCCCATCGAATACGATGGCCAGGCGGCCGCCCTGGTGTTCTACCGCGATATCACCGAGCGCCGCCGCGATGAAGAAGAGCGCCTGAGGCTGGAGCTCCAGTTGCAGCACTCCCAGAAGATGGAAAGCATCGGCCGCCTGGCCGGGGGCGTCTCGCATGATTTCAATAATTTGCTCACCATCATCAATGGCTACTGCGAAATGGTGCTGGCGGAGGAGGGCCTCACGGAATCCACGCGCGAGGCGCTAGAGGAGATCCGCGCGGCGGGAACGCGGGCCTCTTCGCTTACCCAGCAACTGCTGGCCTTCAGCCGCAAACAGATTGCCGAGCCGCGGTCCCTCAACCTGAATGGGGTGGTGCAGGAGTCCGAACGCATGCTGCGCCGGCTGATCGGCGAAAACGTGCAGATCGCCACCGGGCTGGCCGGGGACCTGGGGATGGTGCTGGCGGATCGCGGCCAGATGCACCAGGTGCTGATGAACCTGGTGGTCAACGCGCGCGACGCCATGCCCGATGGCGGAACGATCGCGATTCAAACTTCCAATGCGCAGGTGGATGCGAAGGGCGCCGCCGGCCATCCGGAAGCCAGGCCCGGGGAGTTCGTCACGCTGTCCGTGAGTGACGACGGAATCGGTATGACCGCGGAAACCATGCGGCAGATTTTCGAGCCGTTTTTTAGCACCAAGCCGCGCAGTGCCGGCACCGGCCTGGGGTTGTCCACGGTGTATGGGATCGTCAAACATTCGGGCGGATGGATTGAGGTGCGCAGCCAGGTCGACCACGGGTCGACATTCCGCGTGTACCTGCCATTGACCACGGCGCCGGTGGAAGTGGCGCCGGCCGAATCCGGAACCAGTGCTCCGGCGGGCGCGGCGCCGGCGGACGCCCACGGAGCCGAGACCGTCCTGGTGGTGGAGGACCAGGGCGAGGTCCGGCGGATGGTGTTGGCGATTCTGCGCCAGAACGGCTACCGGCTGCTGGAAGCCGCCGATGGAACCGAAGCCGTGTCGATGTCGGAGCGCTACCAGGGATCCATCCACCTGATGGTGACCGATGTGGTGATGCCGGGAATGAACGGGCGGGAATTGGCCGAGCGGATGCTGCGGCTCCGGCCGGCGATGAAGATTCTGTACATCTCCGGGTACTCGGCCGATGTGCTGGCGCCCGAGGGTGTGCTGGCGCCGGGGATGGCCTACCTGGCCAAGCCGTTCAGCCCGGCGGAGCTTTCGCGCAAGACTCGCGAGGTGCTGGGGGAGCGCGTCACGGGGCAGATCCTGGTGATCGATGACGAGGCGCCCGTGCGCACGCTGATCGAACGGTTGCTGACCGATTCCGGATACCACGTTTTTCTGGCGCTGAACGGCTTGGCGGGGCTGAAGATTGCCAGGGAGCACGCCATCGACGTAGTAATCACCGACCTGGTAATGCCCGAGGGAGAAGGGCTGGAGACCATCCCCAAGTTGCGGGCCTTGCGCCCGGAAGCTCACATTCTGGCGATCTCGGGGGCTTTCGGCGGGCAATACCTGAAGGCGGCGAAGCTGCTCGGCGCCGATTACGCGCTGGCCAAGCCGCTGGATCGCGAAGAGCTGCTGGAGGCCGTACGGGTGCTGCTGGCGCGCCGCGATCAGGACCGGCAGCCGGTTGAAAGCGTGAAGTAGGCTTCGAGCGGCAGCTCCCTCTCATTTGCGCACTTGCAGTTCACACATGCGAAATCACCCGCCGGCCGGATTGACAACTCTGTATAATCCGGTATGTATATATTTCTATTAAATGCCGAAACCCGAAAATTTCCTGCCGCTCAAAAGCAACTGGTTTCACATTATGCTCTCGCTGGCCGGCAGGGACGTACGTGGATCGCGACATGTGGGAGAAGATCGTCCTGAATCCTCTCTCCAACGCCTTGAAGTTCACGTTCGAGGGAGAGGTTGACCTCACATTAAAGCCGGTGGACGGCGTAGTGGAATTGCGGGTCCGCGACACGGGCGTGGGAATCCCCGAAGCGCAACGCGAGCGGATGTTGGAACGCTTCCATCGCATCGAGGGCGCCGCTGCAAGGACGTACGAAGGCACGGGGATCGGACTGGCACTGGTTCAGGAACTGGGTCGCAGGAACGTGGAAGGCAAAGTCGAAACATGGAAGGCAACCTCGCCATCTGAGTCACGGGCGGCGGCGTCGCCGGTCAGTTGGTCAGTTATTAGATCTTCGGCTTCCCGAGAAAGGCTCAGGGGTTCGCCATCAGATTTTCCACTCTTGCGATTAGTTGTGATTGACTGAACGGCTTCGACAGAACTAGCTCGGGCTGCTGGTGAGCAATACACTTCATCGCGACGGTGTCGATGTATCCCGAGGTATACAGAATTTTCAAACCTGGGCGCTGCCGGCCAAGCTCCGCAGCCAGATCCAGACCGCTGGTGGACGGCATAACGAAATCGATAATCGCGAGATTGATTTGGTGGGAGTGGATGCGAAAAACTTCAAGAGCCTCCATGGCGTTCGCTGCTTCGAGCACCTTGCATCCGATTCGCCTTAGTACGAGAGCAATAAACCGGCGCACTGCGGCTTCATCATCCGCAACCAGGACGATTCGCTCTTCACCCCCGATCAATCTCTGACCCCGCGATGCTACCGCAAAGCGAATCCTGCCCCCTTCGCATCCGTGCTTTCCGGTTGGCTCGCTCCCGCGACCCCTGGCGGCGCTTCAACCGGCAATCCGCGTAGTAAACCTCTCCCCGAGCCAGGTTGCTGGTTTCGACTTGCACCCGACATTGAGCGCAAGGCACGAGGCGAGTGCCCTGATACCTCCACACTGGAATCATATCCCCTCAAAACCAGACAGAGCCGACCCCTGTGTGACCAACCGCCGCGTGTAGTACGTTTGATCGGCAAACTTCTCCTGAAAGATGCGCTCCCAGCGGGCGTTGTCCAGGCAGGAAGCGCACCTTCCGCATGAGCAGCGCCGGGCCATCGCGCGGCGCGGTATCTTCACCGGTGGGGCGGCCCAGGGTGACGATCCCGACGTTTCAGTCCGTTGTTGGGCATCGTCGATATTGTTCAATTCCATAAATATTCCTCTAAGCGGTTCTGTTGACTTTTGCCTGGGCCGGCGTTCGGTTGCGGGTAATAGGCAGCGCTGGGTAATCGCGCTGGCTGCGGCTCGCGAATTGCCGGAAGCTTCTCCACGAATTCCACCGCCATAAATGAAACTATTGGAAGAATATCAAATGCGATACCCGAAGTCATTCTAATTAGACCTTAACCCTGGAACTATTTTGTGGGGAGGCGCGAACTAGATTCTTTTGCGGGGAGTACAAAAGACATCGCCCCACTTGCGCCTTCCATCCCCGCATCATTTCCTTGCAAGCTTGCGGATCGTAGGCCGCCGGATTTGGGCGGCGTGACGTGCCACAACTGCCGGATCGAAGCCAGCAGGTATGGGCGGGATCGGTAGTTCCACAAGGTCTCGCCAAGGGTGCTATGTAACTGGGCAGGCGGGAGCGCCGCATTTGCCAAATTCGGATAATCGTGGTTCTTTTCGCGATATCGTAACTGACAGGATACAATGACCATTCTCCATCCGCCGCCAAATCCAAAATCGCGGATGCGGAAAGGATAACGCCGCGCCAGGGTGACGGCTGGGCGGCGGCAGGGCCGGAAGACTCAGATCCCGGCCCGCCGTTCCGCCTGATGGACTCTTTTCCCTTTAATTGTGTTCAGTCTACCAGACAAATAGGTCTTTTAAGTGGCGATACCCCCAATTGAGTGTTGTATTTCCCTACACAATACCCGGTGAGGCTGTAGGGTTTTCCAGCTATCCTTGGAGCGTGGTCATCAGCTTTCCCGATGGAACCGCGTGGCGATTGCACGAACGCTGGCGCGGCAGGCTGGCAGAAGCCCAGTCACGATATGAAGCAGACCGAACGGACGAAAACCGGGCGGATTTTCTGGAAGCGTTGAAGGCATTCGCGGATCTTGTCATCCGAAGCCAAATCCCACAGGAATGGCAAGAACTTAATGACTGTGTATAAAGGACGCAGTGACTACACGGCGGAAAATAATCGTCTGCTCAGGGATATCCAGGAAGAGGTCAGGCAACTCCGGGCCGCCACGAAGGTATTTACCGAACTGGTGGAGCGCCTATCATCCTCCGGCGAGCCGGGGGAGAGGGAATGGATCGGGGGACCTAAGCGCGGAGCTGGCTAAATGGGGGTTAGGCTTGTCGAATTCGAGGAGAAGGGCGGGCCAATCCTCCAAGAGATTACTGCAATTTGCAATGTTCCCTTTCGGATCTGAAGAACGCTCGCCTCATCTCAAGAAGGTCCACACTTCTCTATTCCAGGGCGTGATCGACCTGATCAAATCGATGCCAGCCTGGCTATCAGGAATTGCTATGCGATCTGAGCCGGCGATTTTTCGAGTTTTTGATTGTAAGCTATTGAAAAGTAAGGCACTTGGCTGAAATATATATTTATGCAAAACCACCTTCCGCCACTACCCAGAATTACCCATCGGTTAAACATTCCAATAAATATTACTAAAGAAAAGCCTTGGTTTATCCTGGTTAGTCGATGAAGATTTGTGAGATTCTATCCTTTAAGGCTTAAGGAAGCCTTTCAAATGCGCTCGCGCTCATTTCTGTCTCGCTCCTTTGTTTTCGCGTCCGCCATCATAGGCCCTTTGTTTGTTTGCTCGCCTCTCGCACAGGCCGGTGCAATCAATATCGCCAGCGAACCGGCATTCTGGCTGGTGTCTGGCGCCGGAGCGTCGAACGCAGTTCCTCTTCTGACGGGTGACCATCTAAGCATTACGAGCAACGAGAACGAAACTGGCACGTTCATAGCAGGCGGAAGTTTGGCCGACTTTGACGGCTTTTGGGAAGCGACGGAGTCGTTCTATCTTCCGCCGAGTGCACGCAATGTCTCCCTTTCGTTCGCTCATTTTAGCTCCGATGATCGAGCGGTGCTCGAACTCAATGGCGTGGTCATCGGGAATTCCGGAAACGGTGCTCCTGGCGAGGGCAGCTTCAACTTTACGGATGGGGGCGCGCTGCAGGCCTTCGATTTCACCAATCAAATCTCTGGAACCATTACAACCGGATTTAATATCGGCGGGGAAAATAGTTTGGTAGTAATCGTTAACAATACGGGCAGCGGTATCCTGGGCGCGACTAGAACCTTCAAGAGCAGTTCTGACAATACGTTTTTCGAATTGACCGGCTCTATTACTGATACCACAGTGCCCGAGCCGGCTTCCGCCCTTCTTGTTTGCTTAGCGTTAGCGATCACCGGAAAACGAATTCGCGGAAGCGGTGGAAGGTCGGCCCCCGAGCGGTCGACCGGCCGCATCAGGCGTGATGCAACAGCCGGTTGAGCAGCGTCACAATGCAGGCGGCGTTGGGGCAGGACCTCGTTCCACTTCTTGAAGGGCCCCTCGTTCGCGGTGGCGCGGGACGCGGAGGGTTGTCCTCCGGGCGCAGAGACGCGAAGAAACACGTGGAGAAGACTTTCTATTCCTCTCACGGGCATATGCCGGTGCGATCCGGAGACTCGCCGGGCACTTTCACCGGTCTCCCGATCATCTCGGTGTTCCGCAGGTGCGCGACGATCAACTCCATCTGGTCGAAGAAAAGCAGGCATCACACAGCGTCATGTTGCAGATGTGCGCGCCCTTCGGTTCCTGTACCTGAAGGTTCTCAAAACGTCCCTTCCAGCGTGACGATCTGCCGCTGCCCAAGACACCGCAGCGACTGCCAGTCGTCCTCAGCCCCGAAGAAGTCGAGCGCCTCATTGGGGGGCTGACAAGCTCCGCTAGCCGTACGGTCCTCATGACCCTGGACCCGAGGACATCGACACATCGACAGGGAGCGCATGGTAGTTAACATCCGCCAAGGCAAAGGCCGCAAGGGCGGGGAAATGCCGCTCAGCCCGAAATTGCTCGCAGCAATCACGCAATCGGCTAACCGGGTTTGATGGCCACGCCCGTATTGGGGCAGTGCCCGATGGAACAAAGATGTTTCTCCCTTCTTGATAATTAGTTCGAATCTTTCGACTTTTAAAGGCGTCGGTACCAATAGAACTATCGTTTTCAGCACTGGCCGCCTGATTGCAGCCCCTTCAATAGCTGTTTCATAGGCCCTCCTAAACGTGCTTTTCAAGACAAGTTTATGCCCAGTTCTGCGAGGCCCCACTCACGCAAAAATGCACCGGATCGTGTGGCTCTCGTAACTGGCGGGTCTCAAGGCATCGGCGCCGCTTGTGTCTCCAGATTCCGGGCGGCCGGTTGGCGTGTCTCGGTCCTCGCTCTACCTTCGCCGGAGCTGGACCAGCTTGCTTCGAGTGGCTTACTGACTTTCGGAGGCGATGTCACCTCTCCCTCAATTCGCGAGCGGGCCGTATCAGGCACTCTCGGTAGCTACGGGCGCATCGACGTCTTGATCAACAATGCCGGCATCGGCCTCTACTCTCTTCCTACGGCATCGTCTGTCCAAAATCTAACGCGTCTGTTCGAGGTGAACGTCATCGCTCCACTAGCCCTCGCACAACTCGTCATTCCGCTCATGCGCCAACAGGCCGGCGGTGTCATTGTAAACGTCGGTTCGGTAGCGTCTGCTGTCTCCCTTCCGTGGTGCGCGGTCTATTGCGCCTCCAAATCCGCCCTGCACTCCGTTCACGATTCCTTGCGCCGCGAGCTGCGAGGCTCCCCCGTGCACCTGATCGAGGTCTTTCCCGGCATCGTGGATACGGAATTCCGCGACCATGTACTCGCCGGGTCGCCGCCTCCCTCCGTGCGCGACATCCGTTGGATCGTATCTGCCGGGTTTGTGGCCGAGCGGATTCTTCGCGCGGTCGAGCGCCGCCGCCGGACGGTGTACGTTCCCAGAATCGGCGCCATCTTCTCTCTGGCTGGAACACTGGCGCCGTGGCTCATGGATATCTACCTTGCCCGCCTCCTCAAACAACATGGTCCCGTGGCCTCAACCCTCAAAACCAGCCTCGGCTCCGAAGAGCCTTCCTGAAGGCCCGGCTATGGGACACGCGGAGCAAAGCGCGAGCCGCGGATACCGTATCGTCGAAGCCGTTTTCGTTCTGATCTTCCTGGCCCTCGGCTTTGCCCTCCGCATCCACGCGCTCGATGAAGACCCCTTCTGGGTGGATGAAGCCGAGTCCTCCATCAACGCACTCACCATTCTCGAACACGGCTACCCCACCGACACCTATCTCGGCCTGCCCCTCTACGAAAACACCATGGTCTGGAGGTGGCCGGAGAGCACGGAGTATGAGTTCCGCGATGTGAGCTACTCGGACCGGCACGTCGCCGTCTACCACGGCTGGCTCCCCTTGTATTCCATCGCCGCGGCGTTCAAGCTCTACGGCGTCCAGCCGGACACCGACGATGGCACCCGCTCGGTCAAGCATGATTTGGCCGAACGCAAGCGTCGTACCCGGGCGGCCCGCATGCCCGCTGTCATCTTCGGCTCGATTTTTCTGATGGTGGTATTTGCCGGCGCAAAAACTCTGTACGGACGCGACGCCGCCTGGACAGCACTGATCATCGGATCTGTCTACCCGTGGCACATGGAACTTTCTCGCCAGGCCCGTTATTACTCATTGCAGGTTCTCCTGACGACAGTCTGTTGCATCATGCTCTGGCTCCTGCTCACACGCTGCGAATGGAAACACATCTATCTGTCTTCGGTCGCCTTCGTCCTGCTCTTCCACACCCACCTCCTGAGTTTTTGTACTGCCGCGGCAGTGGGATTGCTCATTGCTCCCTACATTCTCTTCCGTCATGAGTCTGGCATACGCAAAATCGCCGTGCTGGGCGTGATCGTAGCCTCTGGTACCTTGCCCTGGCTGATCCTTACGGGATTCTACCGCCATCATGCCCGCATTCCGGCCGCTTGGACGCTTCTCAGAATGCCCGCTGACCTTTTCCTCTATCCTCCGCTGAAGACCATCTATATGTGGCTGGGCGTTTTGATCTTGTCCATCACTGCCTGGCTGATCGGTACCCGAAAAGGATTGCCTTCCACCGTGTATGCACCCTTCCTTCGGCTCGCTCCGGTTCAGACCTTCATCTGCGTCTGGATGATCTGCGGCTATATCCTGTTCTTGCGATTCATCCCGGCGGCCAGCTTCGGAGGACGCATGTTTCTCGTCTACTGGGGTCCCTTGTTCCTTTTATCCTCGATCGTGTGCGCGGCGTTCGCGCGGATTGCCACCCCCCGCCATTCACTGCTCACGTCGCTCCTCATCATGTTGGTCCTCTTCTTCCTCACGGACCACAGGCTGGGCTTCGTGCACTCGTCCTATGGCCGGTCGTGGGAGAAGGATTCTCTGGTTCTCGATTACATCGGTGCCCAACACCTCGATAACACCACCCGCCTCTACGCATCTCCGAACGATCACCTGATCTTTACTTTCTACTCCGGCCTGCCGATTCAAAGTATGGCGCCGGTCCGCCGGACTTTTCTCGGTTCGTATCGCGGCGATATCCTCTACATCGACAACCCCTTTGATTTCGCCAGTGTGCCGTTCACGCAGACAGGCGTTCTCCAGGCGGCCCTCCGTAGCGGCCAGAGGCTCTCTCCCGGGGATGCCGCCCGATGGGCCCTCCTGTTGAGTACCCGCAGATATCGGCAGGATATGTTCAGGATTCTCGGTTCCGCCGGTTCCACGCCCCTCGAAACCCTACCGGCATTCGCCGAGGAGCTTTGGCGGCGGCCGCCATCCCCTATCTCTCCAATGGACGCATTCCTCACCAGGGGATTCCCGGTGCGCACCGTTCAGGACTGGAGCACGGTTTTCCTGTACCGCTTCGACGATGAAGCCGGGCACGCCGGCACACTAGCCAACTATGCAGACCGTCTGCGTGGGTCCGATGCGCTCGTGCTCTCCGGCCAGACCGTTATCTATCGCTCCCGCTGGCACCCTCCCGGAACCTGTTCCGGAGTCACCTTCCGGCTACCTTAGGGCTGCCGTCAGGCCATCATCGTCGAAACCGTGGCCATGCACTTGTCCATCTCCTCCCGGGTACCCACCGTCACTTCGGCGTGGCGACTTCTCGTTCACATCGAACGCTTCAGGAAATGGCGGACCATACGGGCATCGGTGCGGTACGCCTCCCCTGTAGGCTGACGGTGCAGCCCGATTGGGATGCACCTCGCACGCCAGTTCCATCAACCACGACGCCCGGCGGCCTGGAGGCTCCGCGGCGAAGCGCCCCCTCAGAACGCCAGGTGCAATTGCAACTGCAGGAAGCGCGGGCTGCCGATGGTGTGCTGGATGTAGCCCAGGCTGCCCTCGGGCGGGAACGCCGGCGGCGGCGAGTAGCCGGGGAAGAACTGAACGTCGCTGTTGGGAGCATCGAAATCCGGATGATTGAACAGGTTGAAGGCATCTACGTTCAGATACAACTTGACGCGATCGTTGATCGGGATGTCCTTGCGCAGAGACATGTCGAAGCGCACCTGGAAAGGAGCGCGGAACATATTGCGTCCGGAATAGCCGAACACGGATTCGTAGTTATCGCATCCGGAGGCGTCGCACGGCGGCACTCCATCCTGGCCGGGCGCCAGGAATGCCGGCGAAAAGTCATTCTCATTGAGCACCGGGTTGTTGGCGTTGATTCCAGTAGTGCCCTGTAGCTTGGCCTGGTTCGCCGAGACGCCGGGCTTCAGGGGAACGATGGGATTGTCGATCTCGATATCGGTCCCGTAGTACAGGCTTCCCACTGAGCCACTGTAATCGTAGACGCTGTAGGGTTCGCCGCTCTGCGCCACCGTCTGGCCGGCGATAGTCCATCCATTCGCCAGCCTGCCCAGCGATTTGCTGTGCGTGAGGCTGGGAATTGTGTAGCTGTAATTGATCAGGAACACGTGCGTCTGGTCGAAATCCGAAGAGCCGTAACTTTGCTTCGGATACAACGAGTTGTTGCCGGTGAAAAACAGGCCGAGGCCGCTCTGCTCGTCGAGCGAATGCGACCAGGTGTAGGAGGCCGTGAATTGCAAGCCCATGGAAAACCGCTTGCGCGCCTGAAGCTGCAGGGCGTTGTACATCGAGATGCCCTCGGCTTCATAGAGCGCCGAATTCATGTCATAGCCGATGTAGGGCACGCGAATCGGCGCATTACCGGCGAATTCCGACGTAGACACCGTTTCGAGGTCATTCTCGTTCAAGCCGTAAGAGTATATCTGGCCGTTGACGGGGTTCTGCGGCGTGGCGATATTGGACTGGTTGAAGGCGATCGGCAACACTTCATGCACCCCGTGGTTGCCCACGTAACCAGCGCTGAGCAACCAGCTATTGGACGGCTGGTATTGCACGTCGAAGCTCCAGTTCTCGGTGTAGGGGAGTTTGTTGTTGAGGGCGTAACCACCGAACAGGTCCGGACCGTAAAGGTTGCCGGCCGGAAACTTGCCCGATTCGGTCTGGGCGATGTTGGGCAACTGAGCGCTGAACGCGGCAGCCGTCCCCGCGGGCGCGGCGAAAGGGGCGGTGCCAAAGGGATTGGCGAAGGTGGCGCCGGTGGCGGCGGCGGTCGCGGCCACAAACGGCTGCTCCAGGGTCACGCCGAACGGTCCGCTGAATCCCGCGCCGGCGCTGGGAGAAAACTCGCTGAAGAATTCGCCGCGGTCGTAATACAGGCCAACCCCCGCGCGCACTGTCCACCTGGGACGCGGGGACCAGGCCAGGCCAATTCTCGGCGCGAAGCCATACTGGTGCTGGGTGAGCAGCGAATCGCCGGCTCCCGAGGCGACTTCAAACCCCGAATTGGTAATTGTGTCGGTGGACTCGTTGAAGGAATAGGCGCTCGGGTTGAACCCGGTCAGCCTGCCGTACTTTTCGGCGAGCGGGCCCTCATAATCCCAGCGAAGACCGGCGGTGATGGTCACGTTGCTGCGCAGTTTGAAATTGTCGTTCACAAACAGACTCGGACTCTTCGAGCGATAGTAGCGGCTGGCCGAACCGTTGAAAGCTAGTGAGTATGTTCCGCCGGTTCTGACCGAACCTTCGGCGAAGAGGAGGAAGGTTTTGAAGTCGAGGATGTCGGTGTCGGTGTTGTTGTTCACGATGTTGAGCTGAGTTCCTACGTATTCCGCGCCGAAGGAGAGGGTGTGCCGTCCCTTCACCCAGTTGAGCGTGGTTCCCAGTTCGCCCTGGTCTTGGAACATGCCGGCGTTCCCGAAGCTCGCGCTAGGGCCGAATTCCAATTCGTTTGCCAAAGTGGGATCGTCGGATCCGATCTCAATCTGCGGGAAACCTTGCGAACCCAGCAAATTGATGCCGAACTGGCTGGGACCGAAATCCTGGCTGGTGTGGGCGTAGGCTCTCAGGCGATTGAGGCCGATGCGCTGCGTCCAGGTGAGGTTGGGAGACAAGATCGTGGTGTTGTTCAGCGATACCACCTGGCTGCCCGCGGACATTTGCTGAGCAAAACCGAGCAGCGACCCCACCGGGCCAAACGGGCTGTCGATGGGATTGTTCTGGTAATAATACTTTCCGCTGAGGCGATCCCGGTCGCTGAAAACATAGTCGATGCCGCCAATCCCCTGGTCTACCGGAGCGCTGGAATTGGGCCCCTGGATGACCGCATCGTAACCCAGTTGTTTGGCGGTCGTCGGATTAGTAATCTGGGCCGGTCAATGGATTTCCGTTCACCATCCAGCAACAGGCTGCGCACGTAGACCTCTCCCCAATGCCGCCGCTCGCTTCGGCCCACCGGCTCCAGCAGATCCACAAGAAACCGCTCCAGCCGCTTCCGGCAACGCATCGCCTGAGCATCCGTCATGCCCAAACATATCAGCGCTTCTCTGTTCTGTCAATACTTAACGTAGTAATACTAGGAAGCTTCCAATCAATGGTTCATCTATCGGAAGATGATCGGCGCGGATGCCAAGCCAATCCATGAAATGCTCCACACTCCGGGTGTAGGCCTGGATGACCAACGGCCGATATCCACGATCCTTTAGAGTGGCCGAATACAAGCAAACCAGGGAGGTCGCCGCTACGCAATCAGATATTTTTTCTCCTTGAGGACTTGATGTCCCTCAAAGAGGATGGCCAATTACTATGTGCAGCCCACCAGACTTGGGACTCTCTCTGTTGACGAAGGCCGCGAGGCGGCGTTACATTCCTAACAGGCTGCTGAAATCGTGCATAGGCAAAGCTAATGGTTTTCGCCGCCGAAGTTGTAGTGGGCATTCCCCGGAGGGGGCAGGTCCCAATCGGCGGCTTTTCGACGTCCGGACACACTTCTCCCCGGGCTTATGCGGCGGAACTGCCGCAAGGTTCCGCATCCGCACCAGGTTGTAGGCGGCGGCCGCGAAGGTGAACACCCAACCGACTTTAAAAGACGCCCCGATGCCGCGTCTTGCGCAGCATGCCCACGGTCTTTATCCAGCCAAACACCTCTTCAATCCGTTTCCGTTTGCGCTGGCTGACCTGATAACCGGCGTGCCGCGTCGTGCGCCCGTCGATGGCGCTGCCGCCGGGTCGTTATATTCTGCGCCACGTGCGGCGTCACATTCGGACGCGCATCTCCTGTACGAATCCGCGCGTGTCGTAGCCTTTGTCCGCGCCCAGCGTCACGCTCGCGCCTGCGATGCGCCCTGCCATTCGCGCGCCGCATCGCGTTCCGCCGTCCCGCTGCACTGCAGCAGTTCGGTGTCCACCACCAGCCCGTTGCGGTTCTCGATCAGCACATTGCCGCAGTAGGCCAGCTTCGACTCATGCCCTCCGCTTTTTCGCGCCAGCCGCGCCTCCGGGTCCGTCATCGATTCGTGCGTATCGTTGCGGCGCTCTTCGCCGTGAAAGTTGACGGTCGGATTGCCCGGGTCCTCCGGTGGCGGCGCGGGCTCCGGTCTTTCCGCTGAAAACTCTTCTGACTCGCCCACGCCTCGATCAACGTCCCATCCACGCTGAAATGCTCATCCGAAATCAGATCGCTGTCTCGGGCCTGCTTCAACACCTGGGCGAAGAACTTCTCCGCCACATCGCCATTCATCAGCCGTTCCCGGTTCTTGCTGAACACCGTGGGCACCCACACGGGCTCATCCATGTTCAGCCCCACGAACCAGCGGAACAGCAGGTTGTACTGCAGACTGCTCCATCAGCATCCTTCGCTGCGAATCGTGTACAAATTGCAGCAGCAGCGCACGCAGCAGTTTCTCCGGCGCGATCGAGGCCGTCCGAAATCCGCGTAGATCTGATCGAAAGAGCGCGACAGCGCTTTCAACGCCTTGTCCACCATCGTCCGAATCGGCCGCAAAGGGTGTTTCGCCGGACGCGCTGTTCCGGCGAAAGGTAACTGAACATCGCGCTTTGTTGAGTGTCTTTTCCTCGCATAGGTCTAAAACATAAAGACGTTGTCTTGTCTTCGATGGTCACAGCTCTACTCGGATATCTTTTTCATCATGCAGAGGATTTTAAGCAGGGTGCCAAGTGAGCCAAAGCTTCAGTGAGTCGAGGAGGGTGCGTGGGCACTCTGCTTAAAATTCCATTGTGCTAAGCCGCTGCAGAATGCCTCGATCTATGTGTTTTGGATTGGTCACGGTATTGGAGAGGAGGTGGAGAAAGAATCGGCGATGGTAAGGAATGGAGGCGAGAGAAGCACTCAGGATATGTCCGCAATGGCGTGCGTCGAGGAAAACGGCATCTTCGAAGCGATAGAGACACTGCTTGGCGCTGCCGAAACCTGGTCGAGACAGACTTCTGCGCCGACCGGGGCGACAGGAAGCCTTCGCCAGTAGTGACACAACTGATAGTGTCGCTCATGAACTGTCCCATCCGGCGGTTGCGGCACAGACGGGGAGAACACCGATCCGCCGCATCTGACCTTTCTGGCAATGCGGGCATTGCAAAAGATCCTGTCCAGTGAGTTGCTGGTAGCGCTCGCAATAGTCCTGCGGGGGCGGTGCAACAGGAGCCGAAACACCGAGGAGTTCTCGGCAACGAGCCAAGTTTTCCGCGCGGTGGCGGTTGCTGAAAAGGCCATAGTGGCGGATCCGCTGGAAGCCATCCGGGAGGACATGCAGCAAGAAGCGCCGCAGGAACTCGTCGGCCGATAACGTCATCACCTTATGCCGTTGCTCGTGTTTGTAGTCCTTGTAGGCGAAGGTGACCTGTCCGTCTTGAAGTGTTGCAGCCGGTTGTTGGAGATGGCGACACGATGGGTATAGCGGCCCAGGTAATCGAAGACCTTCCGGGCCGCCGAACGGCGTCTTGGCGTAGACCACCCATTTGTCATTTCGGAGCGGAGTCAAATAGCGGGCGAACTCGGGTCGGACAGTTCCTGCAGATCGCCATAGAAACGCAGCTTTCCTGCCCCGTAGGTTTGCTCCAAATAGCGGAGGAAGAGCTTGCGGAAACGGCGCGACAGGACTTTACCGGCAAAAAGAAGCCGGGACGGCAAGCCACCCAACGGCTGCCGTCCAGGGAGATTCCGCCGCCGGGCACGACACAGTGCAGATGGGGATGAAAATTGAGGGCTTGTCCCCACGAGTGCAGGATGCAGAAAAATCCGATCTGTGCCCCCAGGTGTTCCGGATCGGCCGCAATCGACTGCAAGGTATCGGCGGTAGCCCGAAACAATAGATCGTACATCTGGCGTTTGTTTTGGAGGGCCAGCGCGGCCAGTTCTGCTGGCAGTGTAAACACCACATGAAAATACTCGCACTCTAAGAGTTCCGCCTGCCGCTTCGCCAACCATTTAGCTCGGGCCAAAGACTGACACTTGGGGCAATGACGGTCCGCGCACGAGTTGTAGGCATTGCGCTCGTGGCCGCATTGGTCGCATCGCTCCAGATGGCCGCCGAGCGCTGCGGTACGGCACATTCGATGGAACGCAGCACCCGTTTCTGCCTCTGGGACAGAGACGCGGCATGCGCCTGGCGAAACTCGTCGCCATGGGCGCGCACGATATCGGCGACTTCCAGGGTAGGCCGCATGGAAGAAGCGCCCTAGGATTTTGGATCAACGATGGGCAAGGGAGTAGATCTAATGGGCTGGTGATGGCGCAGACGGTGTTGGTGGTCAGATAAAGGTAGCGGGCGGTGGTAGCCAAACTGCGGTGACCCAGCAGGAGCTGAATCTTGCGGAGGTCCGTCCCGGCCTCCAAAAGTGGACGGCGAAGGCGTGGCGGAAGCAATGGGGACTTGGGTCCTTCGTCAGACCGGCGCGTTGGGTGGCTCGCGTTACGGCTTGGCCGACAGCTTCTCGGCTCAGCGGTTGATTGGGATCTTGCCCTGGAAACAGCCATTCCTGCGGTCGGACCTTCCGCCAATAGCTGCGCAACAGTTCCAGTAGCTTGGGGGAGAGTTGGACGTCACGGTCCCTATTCCCCTTGCTTTGTTCGATGCGAATCATCATGCGCTGGCTGTCGATGTGAGCGGCGCGCAGATGCAGCGCCTCGCTGACGCGCATCCCGGTGCCATACATGGTGCTGAAGATGACGTGGTGAGAAAAGGAGGGAGCCGCTTGCAAGAACCGCAGGACTTCTGCCGGGCTGAGGATCACCGGCAAGATGGTGTTCCTGGCGGGGCGGGAAGCATTTCGAGAAAGTCCGGTCCCGTTTCAGAGTGACGCCATAGAGAAACCGTAGGGCGGTGACGGCCACCAACCGGCTGCTCACCGATACCTTTCTGTCCTGGGCCAGGTAGAGCTGGTATTCCCGGATCTCTTCCGGACCTAACTGCTCCGGCGACCTGCCAAAATAGCGGGCAAGAAGCTGACCTGTTTCAGGTAGCACAACATGGTGTTGGGGGCCAGGTTGCGCACCGTCATGTCGTCGATCATCCGCTGGCGCAAGGCAGAAACCTTGCGGGCGGGCGGAATGGAGTATGCAGAGGGTGTTCTGTTGCTCATAGCGAGCAACGATAGGAGAAACCTCGTCCGAAGAGCAGATTGGCGAACCCTCACTCACGCTGATCGGCCGGCATCTGCGACCCGCAGGTCGTGGCAACCGAATTCCCGCGTAGCG